>CAVOQO010000100.1:0-263580 GCA_963698355.1 uncultured Gammaproteobacteria bacterium
GCCGGTCGACGACCAGGTGAAGGCGCAGGTGGCGAAGCTCATCGAGCGTGCCGCCGCCGTCGGCGCCTGGGGCCAGGCGGAGGACTATCTGCGTTCCCGCTTCAATGGCGCGCCTCTGGAGTATGCCATCGCCGCGCTGGAGAAGGCCGCGGAAACGGCCTTCGCCACGGCCCAGGCTGCGTAGCACCTGACCGCCAGGGATGGCGGTTGTGCAGCGACATCGATCCCACCCCACCGGGGCACCCGCTGCCCCTTGGGGTCAGGGTGCCCCGTTTGTTTAGGAGCACCATCACATGATCACGATCGACCTGATCCAGCGGACCCCCGAGTGGCTCGCCTGGCGTGCGCAGGGCATCTCGGCCAGCGACGCGGCGACCGTCCTGGGACTTTCCCCCTACAAGACGCCCTGGCGTCTGTGGGCGGAGAAGACCGGCCTGCTGCTGCCCGAGGACCTGAGCGGCAACGTTTTCGTCCAGCGCGGCAACGCCCTGGAGGACGCGGCCCGCCAGGACTTCGAGGAGCGCCACAACACCTTCGTCCTGCCGCTGTGCGGCGAGTCCGAGGTGCACCCCATCCTGCGGGCCAGCTTCGACGGACTGGACGACGACGGCCGCCCGGTGGAGCTCAAGGTCCCGTCCGAGAAGCGGTATCTGGAGATCGTGGAGCTTGGCGTCGAGTCCGACGCCTACAAGCTCTACTGGTCCCAGGTTCAGGCCCAGCTTTACGTCGCCGATGCGCCGCAGGCATGGCTTGTGTTCTTCCAGAGCCCCGGCGTGCACACCGAGTTCGAGGTCGCCCGCGATGAGGCGTTCATCCTCGACAGGCTCGTTCCGGGTTGCCTGGCGTTCTGGGAGCGGGTGGCGAAGAAGAAGGAGCCCGCGCGCGACCCTGAGCGCGATATCTACACCCCGTGCGGAGCGGCGATCGAGACCTGGACCCAGCTCTCGGGTGAGTATCGCAAGCGCGCCGCCGACAAGGCCAAGCTCGACGCCCAGGCCAAGACGCTCAAGGCCGGCATGGACCGCATCGAGGAGGATCTGGTCGCCATGATGGGCGACTTCATCCTCGCTGAGACAGCGGGCCTTCGCGTCCTGCGGTACTCCGTGGCCGGGTCCATCGACTACCGGGATGCCCTCTCGGACCTGGTGCCGGATCTCGATCCGGCGCGCTTGGAGCACTACCGCCGCGTCCCATCGGAACAGGGTCAGGATCACGACCCTCAAGGAGGAACAGGCGACGGTGCCCTTCGACGGGACCAAGGTCGAAGCCGCCCGGCAGGATGCCGAGACGGCGCAGGGCTTCTATTTCTGACCAGCCAGACCCCAGCCCACGGATGGGCGTGGGGCCTCAATCTCACCGATTGCGCGCCGGCACTGCGCGGCGGCTGTCCCGTAGGGACTGTTCAGGGGAGCGTCCCTAGCGGACAGCCGAATTGTGTGATGTCCCTGTCGGACATTGCCACACCGCACGCTGGGCGGGGCCGATTCAGGCCGAAGCAGCAAAGACCAGTGCACAGACCACGACCCCAGGGGGCGCATCGCTCCCGTTGGGGAGGGGGTGCCTCCGATCCACGCCCCGGGGAGACCTGTTCTCCCCGCGGGAGCGCCGTGTCTCTTCGGTTCAAAAACCCAGGAGACACGATGAAAATGCAACGCTTCGATGTCGCGACCACCTTCGGCGTGCAGGCCCGCCCGGGCCTGGAGGTTGCCGGGTTCGCCGACGACACCCACCCACACATCCCAGTTCGCAAGCCCTACGTCTTCCGCAGCGAGCTGCTACGGGACATTCTCGCCTACCTGCACGACGCGGGCGGCGACGCGATGTTCCTGACCGGACCCACCGGCTCGGGCAAGACCAGCCTCGTGACCCAGGTTGCGGCCCGGCTCAACTGGCCGGTGCAAAGCGTCACCTGCCACGGCCGCATGGAGCTCCAGGCGCTGGTCGGACAGTTCGTCATCAACAAGGGCGAGACCGTCTTCGTCCACGGCCCCCTCGCGGTGGCCGCGCGCGACGGACACGTCCTGATTCTGAACGAGTCGGACCTGATGGACCCCTCCGAGCTGGCGGGACTCAACGACATCATCGAGGGGCAGCCCCTGGTGATCGCGGAGAACGGCGGCGAGGTCATCCGGCCACACCCGAAGTTCCGGGTGTTCGCCACCGGCAACTCGGCGGGCGCAGGTGATGGATCGGGACTCTACCAAGGGGTCCTGAGACAGAACCTCGCCTTCATGGACCGCTTTCGCGTGATCCATGTCGGTTACCCCGAGCCCGACGTTGAGAGGGAGGTGATTCGTCAGTCGACCCCCAAGCTCCCAGAGCTGATCATCGACAAGATGATCGCGGTCGCCGGAGAGATCCGGCGGTTGTTCGTGGGGGCCGGAGCCGAGGGCGGACCCGAGCTCACGGTGACGATGAGCACGCGGACCCTGGTCCGCTGGGCCAGCCTGAGTCTGACGTTCAAGGGCGCCCCCAAGGTGTTCGAGTACGCCCTGACCCAGGCGCTCACCGCCCGCGCGGAGCCGCAGCAGCAGGAGGCGATCCACCGCATCGCCGCGGATGTCTTCGGCGACTACTGGGAGGCGAGGCCATGAGCCAGACCTTCCGCCTCTACCGCTTCGAACACGGGGATGGCACGGCCAAGGAGTGGGCCTACGCGGACCTCGGAGAGGGCCTCGCCGAAATCCGCTGGGGCAGGGCGGGACGCCTGTGTCAGTCCCAGACCAGGCCGATCGCAACCGCCATCGAACGGGCCGAGGAGAAGCGCCGCAAGGGATACCGGTACGTCGGCGAAATGGCGGCCGACGGCGCAGTGACCGTCCGCCGCTGGAACCGCGCGTCGGGCCCCGGCCCCAAACCTCAACCCCAAGCGAAGACGGACCCCATCGACATCGCCGCCCTCCTGGGTGGGGATGACGACGGGTTCTACTTCTAACCACCCAACCACCGCCAACCGCGGCACGCGTTCCCGCCGCATGGCGGTGGCGCGCGTCGCTGTTCGGCATGGAGGAAAGCCATGCACGTCATGCAACGCATCACCGACCAGCTCACGCTGGTCGTCTTGTCCGTCACCATCTGGTCGGGGCGCAAGAAGCTCCGCGCCGAGGATCTGAAGCTCGGTGCGGACGTCCCACCCGAGGAGCTGGTGTCTTTGGGGTCCAAGCGGGTGTGCAACCCGGAGGCCCTGAAGGTCTTCCACCGACTCAAGAAGGGCGCCGAGCGTGCCTGTTTGACGGTGGGAACCCGCTTCCTCGGCGGCTTCGCCGTCCCTCATGCCCATGCCGAGTCCCTGGCCGAAAAGCTCCAGGAGCTCAAGGCCGAGTTCGACGAGGAGACGGCACTCTTCCTGTCCGGCTACGACCGGGCACTGGAGGAGTGGATCGCGACCCTTCCCCAGTGGGAGGAGCCGATCCGCCGCGCCATCGAGCCCGCCAACCTGGTTGGCGGGCGTCTGCGGTTCGGCTACCAGCTCATCCAGATCGCCCCGGCGGACAAGCCCGGAACACTGGAAGAGGAGGTCAGGGGGCTCGGCGACGGGATCTTCGCCGAGGTCGAGCAGCTGGCCCAGGAGCTGGAGGAGAGCTTCGAGGGCAAAGAGAGGTTGCACCGGCGCGCCCTTGGCACCTTCCGGCGCATCCGCGAGAAGCTCGCCTGCCTGTCCTTCGTGGACCCGCGCATCCAGCCGGTGGTGGACACCGTCGACGGCTGGTTCGGCCGGATCCCGGTCGACGGACCCATCGAGGGGCCGATCTTCAACGAAGGCATGGGGCTGGCGCTGCTGCTGTCGGACGCCGACCGGATGGCCCGCCATGGGGCGGGGCAGTGGTCGCTCCAGCAGGGAGTCGCGAGGTCGAGTCGGACGCGGAGAAAGAGGCCGGGGTCGTTGCAGCCGCGGCCGAACCCGACGTGTCCAGACCGACGGGCTGCCCCAGGGTCCCTCGCGGACTTCGAGGCCGAACTGGATGCTCTGTTCGGCATCGAGCCGAGCGGGGCGGATGCGGCGCTCGACGTCGAAAGCTTCTTCTTTTAGCCAACCAACCCGGCCGGTCCGGCGCCTTCGCGCCTGGCCGGCCTTCCGAAACCCCATCGGGGCGCCTTGCCCCGATGGGGGTGGTGCGCCCTTTTTCCTGAGGAGCGCACCATGAAGCAAACCATCACCAATGCCCTGCCGATCGTCGCCGCGGCCTACGGGCGGAAATTCGGCGTCCCGGTGCAGGTCGGCGGAACAAGCGCCTGCACGGACGGCCGGACGATCCACATCCCCGAGATCGGCGATGACCCCATCGCCAAGTCCCTGGCGTGGGGCTATCTCACGCATGAAGCTGCCCACGTTCGAGAGACCGACTTCAAGGCCTACGGCGATTTCTCCAAGCAGTGTCCGCTGTGCGGGAGCGTCCTCAACATCCTTGAAGATGTCCGCGTCGAAAGCGCCATCCTGAGGCCATACCCCGGCGCGCGCTCGACGCTGGACGCCGTGATGACCTGGCTCATCGAGCAGGGAAACGTTGCGGCACCGAAGGAGGGGGACTCCCCGGCGGCGGTACTGGCAAATGGCCTGCTGGTCCTGTCCCGTTACCGCTACCGGAGCCAGGAGGTCCTCAAACCCGCGGCTCAAGAGGCCGAGCGCGTCTTGCGCAAGACCTTTCCGGCGACCTTCGTTCACCGGCTGCTCGGTCTCATGACCGAGATCCCCGGTCTGCGAAGCACCCGAGACGCCGCCGACTTGGCGGAGCGGATCATCGCGCTGGTCCAGGAGGAGGCCCAGGAGCCGGAGTCGCCCAAGCGCTCGCAATCCTCACCGGACCCGTCCGATGAGGGCGAGCAAGACGCAGAGACTGCTGGCGATGCCCAAGACCAAGGTAGCGAAGGCGCAGACCCGGGTGGAGAAGGCGCCGGCAAGGATGACGAGACCGGCCCTGTCGAGCCCGCCAAGGACGAAGGCAGCGAAGGCAACGAAGGTGGCGAGGCCGCGGGCGATGACCAAGGCCAAGGTCGCGACGGTGGTGAGACCGGCGACGGCGCAGACCAGAGCGGAGAAGGCGAGGGCGAGGGCACGGACGGGCGTCGAGCGCTCCAGGCGGTGCTGTCTGCCGGCGCTGGAGACATGCCAATGGACCCCTTCGCGGCCGTGGCAGAGGAGCTGAGGCGCCCATCGGTGGACGAGCGACCCGTGCTGCTTCCAACCCTGGAGCCCTACCAAGGCCATGCAGGTCTCGGCAAGGACGCGGTCGCCCGTGTCAAGGCGGAGTCCGCAAGGCTCACGGCACGGCTTCAGGGCCTGGTCGAGTCCCACACCATGGCCCAGGTGCGCACGGTGCGGCGGGGCAGGGTATTGAGCCGGGCCCATCTGCACCGGCTCGCCGTCGGCGATGCGCGGGTCTTCCAGCGCAAGGAGCAAACGGTGGCACCCGATACAGCGCTGCACCTGCTGGTCGACCTCTCGGGGTCGATGGGCCATGGAGCGGACCGCATCGCCCTGGACGCGGCCCTGTCGCTGGCATTGGCCTTGGAGCCCATGCGCGGCGTCTCCTGCGCCGTCACCGCGTTCCCAAGCCTGCGGGGCGGGGACAGTGCCGTGACCCGCATCCTCTCCCATGGGGACCGGATTGCGGCGCGCGCCGGGGCCTTTGTGCAACACGCCCGAGGCGGCACCCCCATGACGGGGGCCCTGTGGTACGCCGCCGCCGACCTGCTGGCACGACGGGAAGCGCGCAAGGTCATCCTGACCCTCACGGATGGGGGCCCGGACGACTGGGACAGTGCGAAGGCCATGGTCGAGCGGGCCAGCGCCGCCCAACTGGAGATGATCGGGGTCGGTATCGGGATCAGCGTTGATCGTCTGTTCCCGGTCGCCATCCGCATCGACGCGGTCGCTGACCTCAAGGGTGAGCTGTTTCGCATCGCCGAGCAGCTTCTACTGAAGTAACCACCACGCCAGGGCCAGCCGACAGTCCGCCGCGGACTGTCGGGCCTGGTCCGGGAGGCATGCGTGCCGTGGGTTTTCTCGTCGCGAGAGAACCCATCGCGCGCAGGGTTCCCGCGATCCTCGCTGTGGAGGATCGAAGACGCGGTCGCTGGCCGCCCGCTTGCGGAGAAGCAGCAGAAACCAACCCATCCACGCCAACGCGGGACGATTCACGCTCCCCGCGGGGACCGTGCGTCTCCCTGCCAATCGGAGCGACGTATGTCCAAACCTGACCGACTCACCCGCACGGAGACCCTGAACGAGCCCCGCACCCGCAACTGGCTGCTGGTCATCGAGGGCGATATCGAGCCCTTTTTGATCGGTCCTCTGGATGTGGGCGAGCTGTTTGCCAGGGCCAGAGAGCACCGTGCAAGTGACCGCTGCGAGGAGGACGGGCTCTACGCCCTGTCCATGGACGCAGAGGGCAACCTCGGCATCGAGGCCTTCACCCACGGCGAGCTTGCTCCGCAGGAATAACGGTTCCCGCCGCCAAGCCCATTCGCCCGCGAGGGGGCGTGCAGCCCAACCAACCCCACCGGGGAGATCCACTCCCCGAGGGGGCTGATTCCATTGTTCACACGTACCGAAACCAAACCGTGGAGGCACTATGCGAGTTGAGGTATCGACAGTGCGCGAGTATGCCCGCAACCAATGGACCGGGCTGCTCGGGCGTCTCGCGCCGACCCTGGAGCGGGCACTGGCACGCCCGGGCCGGCATGTTCCCTGTCCCGTCCATGGAGGACACGACGGATTCAGGGTGTTCCGCGACGTGAACCAAACCGGGGGAGGGATCTGCAACACCTGCGGGTCCTTCAGCGACGGGTTCGCCCTGCTGATGTGGGCCAATGACTGGTCCTTTCGGCAGGCCCTCGAAGCCGTCGCCCAGGATCTGCGGCTGGATGCCGGTGGCGCGTGGAGCGCCCCCAAGCCGAGGCTCCAGCCCAACCCGGTGCCATGCCGGGACCAGGCCGCCGCCGAGGAGTCGTTGCGCGGCGTCTGGGAGGAGACCTTGGACCCGACCGACCGCAAGGCCGCGCCGCTTCGCCGGTACCTGCGTCGGCGCGGGATCGCGTCCACTGCCGGATTCCGGCGTGGTCCGGTTCCATCCGGGCCTGGGGTACTACGAGGATGGCGAGCGAAAGGGCACCTACCCGGCGATGATCGCACGGGTGTCGGATGCCCAGGGACGGCCGGTGTCCCTTCACCGGACCTACCTGACTCAGGACGGCCGCAAGGCCCCGGTGGCGAGTGCGAAGAAGGTGATGACCCCCTGCGGGGCGATCCAGGGAGGGGCTATCCGGCTTTTCCCGGAAGGTCCCGAGATGGGCATCACCGAGGGCATCGAAACGGCGCTGGCGGTGCGGCAACGGACCGGGATGCCCGTCTGGGCGGCGGTGTCGGCGGCACTGCTGGCGTGCTGGGAACCGCCGGCCGGAGTCCGGCTGGTGGTGATCTGGGCGGATTTGGACCGCTCCGGAACAGGGCAGGCCGCAGCGAAGGTGCTGCGTGATCGGCTCCTGGTTCGGGGCAGTCTGCAGGTCGCCCTTCATCTGCCGCCAGGTCCGATCCCGAATGGCGCCAAAGGGATCGACTGGGCCGACCTCTGGCGGCTCCAGTTGCGGTCCGTGGCAGCCTGAGCCCATCACACCCCCTCCCGGCTCACCGCGAGGGGGTGTTTAATTGCAAAGAAAATGGCGCAAAGCTATATTGTACGGAACGACATTCACGCTTACCAAGACATGCGACCAGCCATCCTTCCGTTTTCCGGCCGGTACTTCACCTTCCTCGACCCCGAACCGAGCGAGTTCGGTGTCATCGACAGCGCCCAAGGGCTCGCGCAGGTGTGCAGGTTCGCGGGGCACACGACCGACTTTTTTACGGTAGCGCTGCGTTCTGTCCGGGTCTCGCGGGTCGCGTCGCAGGATCTGGCGCTCGCATACCCTGTTCCACAACGCTGCCGAAGCCTTTGTCGGCGACACGCGTACCCCCTTGAGGCGTCTGGTCGAGAACTTCCGTCATCCAGAGAAACGCATCGAGCGGGCGATTTTCGTCCGCCTCGGGCTGCCCGAGACCTTGACCGAGCAGCGGGACGCGATGGCACCCCATGACGAGGACTGGGAACTGCCACCTGGGATAGACCCCTTGGACGAGCGCACCGTGCCGGTCCGACCGGTTGCGGCGAGAGGGATGTTCCTTTCCCGAGTTATCGAGCTGGCGGGGGTGCAGTTTGTGCCCCGGACGATGGGGTCTGAGCGGCGGGAGGAACTGGGATGATGGACACCCTCCTGTGGGACCTCACGGAGGCCGCGCGTCAGCTGGGCGGTGTCAGCACCCGTACCGTGCGTCGCCTGATCGAGCAGGGGGCTCTCCAGAGCAAGAAAGTCGGCGCCCGTTTGATGGTGCGCCCTGAGTCGGTGCGGTCGTATCTCGACCAAGACATCACTCTGGGCAATAATCCCGCCTGCGCGGGGCGGGATGTGCGGGAGATCGTTCACATGCCGAAGCGCAAGCAACGAGATCAGGACGGACTGTACAGGCGCGCGAGGTCGCCGTACTGGTGGGCGTCCTACACAGACGCTGGCGGTGCGCGAGTTAGACGCACTACTGGCACGAAAGAGCGACGGGAGGCGGAAGCTCTTTTAGCGAAGTGGAAGTTGGAGGCGCATCGCGAGCGCCATTGGGACGAGGAAGCTCCGCACACCTTCGACGAGCTTATGGTGGCGTACCTGCGGGACACCGCGGGTCAGCGACGCAGCGAAGAAACCGTCAACATGCACGTGCGCCGCCTGCGTCAGACGTTCCAAGGCAAGGAGATGAAGGGCTTGTCCGGAGCGGAGGTTGGAGCCTACATCCGCCTTCGGCTGGACAATGGCGTGTCGCCGTCCACGGTCAACCGGGAGTTGGAGGTACTTTCGGCAGCGATCAATTTCGCGTGCAGGAACCTGGAGTGGCGGCTACCGAACCCGGTACGGGACCGGATGCTGAGGGAGCCTGAGGGACGGTTGCGCTGGTTGACCCGGGCACAGGCGGATGACCTGATAACCGTGGCGAAGCGCGAGCCCAAGGCGGCGCATCTGGCGCCCCTGATACGGCTCGCCTTGCACACGGGGATGCGCCGTGGCGAGTTGCTTGGGCTCGAATGGTCGCGGGTGGACCTCGCGGCCCGCCAGGTCTATCTGGAGGGCTGGCACACGAAGTCCAAGAAGCGTCGAACCGTGCCGCTGAATGCCACGGCGATGGACGCGATCAGGGAGCGGGTTCAGTTCCGAAAGGACCACTGTCCGGCGTGCCGCTGGGTGTTCTGCGACGAAGAGGGGAGCCCTATCGCCAGTGTCCAGCGCAGTTTCGCGACTGCGTGCCGGCGAGCTGGGATCGAGGACTTCCGCTTTCACGACCTGCGGCACACCTGTGCCGCGTGGCTCGTGCAGGTTGGAGTCTCGCTGGCGGAGGTGAGGGACGTGCTCGGGCACAGCACGATTGCGATGACCGAGCGCTACGCGCACCTGGCGCCCGAGAACGCAAGAAATGCGCTCGCCGCCATTGAGGGCAACGAGTCACATTATGGTCACACTGCAGTTGGGGAGGTGACCGGGAAAATCACCTAACTTACTGAAAAATTGGCGCGCCCGGAGAGATTCGAACTCCCGACCACCTGGTTCGTAGCCAGGTACTCTATCCAACTGAGCTACGGGCGCTGATGTGTGGCGCTCCGTCCATGGAGGCTCTATCCAGCCTTGCATGCCTGCGGGCTGATTAACCATTTGACGCCCATAGGAGCGGCCGTCAACGAGCGAATAAGTATGCTGATTGCCGACGGTGCTGTCAAACCACTGCGGCCTTGTGTGGACGCGCTCGGCGGCTGGGCTTGTCGACGCAGGGCGACGCGCGGCGGCGGTGTGGTGCGGGGTCGGGTCCAGACGGCTCCGTGGTTGTTGGTGGCAAGAGTGCAGGCTTGCTGTCCGAAAGGGTTCACTAAGGTAAGTGCTTGAAGCGCAGTTCCGAGACGTCAGGGCCTGTCTACTCAGGTCACCAGAACTCGCTGGGTGGGCGCTAGGTTGCAGGGAGTATGGGCGTCGGCGCAGGTCTCTGGGTCCGAACGCTGGATGAAGCGTCCGCCCCACGGTGGCTCCTGGGGCAACCTCGGGGCCGGTTGCCTAAGCCGATGGACTGCGGTCCGAGGCATCCGCTACCATGCGCGATATCACGTCGGCGGTGGGCGCGGGGCCGCTCGCGAGGAGGGGAGGTTGCGCGGGCGGGGCAAGCCAGAAGATCGGACGGTGGTAGTCCTCGGGGCCAGCCCCAAGCCGGTCCGCTATTCCTATCAGGCGGTCCGGCTGCTCAACGACAAGGGTTTTCGGGTGATTCCCGTCCATCCCCGCGCGGCCAACATCGATCACATTCCAGTATTGCATTCGCTCGCCGCCATCCGCGAGCCGGTGGACACCCTGACCCTCTACGTCGGGCCCGAACGCGCGCATCCCCAAATCCAGAGCATCGTGGAGCTGAGACCCGGCCGAGTAATTCTCAATCCGGGTGCCGAGTCACGGGAGTTGGAGGTGGCACTCGCCAATGCCGGCATCCCGTTCGAGCGCGCGTGCACCCTCGTGCTGCTGCGCACCGGCCAGTTCTGACACCTTCGAATTCTTAACGGCTTCGTTCCGAGGTAGCACATGTCCACCAAGTATCACAGCGTCCTCGTCCGCTCCTCCGCGCGCCTGGCGGCTATCGGCGCCGCCACATCCATTCTCGCTGTTGCCGGTTGTGCCGACCTGGCGACCGATCTGGGGGCCAAGAGCAGCGCGCCGGCCACGATCGCGCCGAAGGTGGAGAAGGTGACCCCGGTGACCAAAACGGGACGGGCAGCCGCTGTTCTCAGCGTGCACATGCGCAAGTCCTATCAGAACGCCTGCAAATACGGCATGACGCTCACCAACAACCTCCCGTTCAAGATCACCAATCTCACCCTCCGCATGACAGCCGTCATCAACGGCAACGTGCCGTTCGAGACCCAGAACAAAAACTTCTATGAGCTTCCCCCGGGCGAGCAGCAGTACCGGGAGATGACCTTCCAGGGCGTGACTTGTGGCGAAATCGACCGCATCGAGGTGTCGGACCCGGGGCGCTGCGCCCTTGGTGATCTCAACCGTTTCAATGCCGAGCCTGGCGACTGCCAAAAATTCAGCGACGTGGCCGACAGCCGCCTCGTCAAAGTGGTGAAAAAGAAGTCGTGACAGCTCGGGCGACGGCCTCGGGTGCGGGCGACGGGTAGCGGCCGGAGGGGATGCCCATGCGGCTGGTCGTCATCTTGATCGCAGCCCTGTGGGGCATCGCCGCCGTTGTTGCGTTTGTGCGGACGGCGGACAAGTCCACTGACGCGCGCCTCACCGCCGCCTACATCCTACTGTGGCCGGTTCTGGCCGTGGTGCTCTATCTCAACGAACCGGTCCCACTGTGGCTCGCGGTTCCGACGGTGTTTGGCTTTCTGCCTTGGTTCTTGGCGGGGCCTCACCTGCCGGCGATTCTCAAAGACCCGTCCCAGTCCCGTCCCGACGAGCTCATCGGAATCCCCAGATCCTACTGGTTCTGGGGCGGGATCGGCTCGGTGCTGCTGGGGTTAGTCTTCAACCGCTACGCCTGACCCCCGGACCCCGGCCCCGCGGACCGGGGGGAGTCCAGATGCCGACGCCCGCCGATATCGACACCCTACTTTCCATCATGGCGCGTCTGCGCGATCCCCAGGGAGGCTGCCCTTGGGATTTGAAGCAGTCCTTCCGCACCATCCTGCCTTATACGCTGGAGGAGGCCTACGAGGTGGCGGAGGCGATCGAGAACGACGATCTGGACGACCTGCGCGACGAACTGGGGGACCTGCTTTTTCAGGTGACGTTCCATGCCCGCATGGCGGAGGAGCAGGGGGCCTTTGCCTTCGCGGATGTGGTGGGGGCAATCTGCGCGAAGATGGTCCGCCGCCATCCTCACGTCTTCGGTGACGCGGACCTAAAGGACGAGGCTGAGGTCCGCGCGAATTGGGAGCGGGAGAAGGTCGCCGAGCGTAATCGAAAGCGTCGAAGCGCGGGGATCGGTGCGCTGGACGGGGTGGCCCACGCGCTGCCCGCCCTGGTTCGGTCGGAGAAGCTCCAGCGCCGCGCCGCTGAGGTGGGATTCGACTGGGACGCCATCGAGGGCGTATTCGATAAGGTACGGGAAGAGCTGGACGAGTGCCGGGACACCCTGGGCGAACACGTGGACCCGACCGAGCGCGTCCATGAAATCGGTGACCTTCTATTTTCCTGCGTCAACCTCGCCCGGCACATGGGGGTAGACGCCGAGCAGGCATTACGTGCCGCAAACCATCGCTTCGAGCATCGTTTCAGGCAGGTAGAGACGGGTCTGCGGGACCAAGGAAAGGCTCCGGGTCTGGATGAGCGCGAGGAGATGGAGCGCCTCTGGGAGCAGGCCAAGTCCGGGTCGGAGGGTCGGGCTCGGCGCGGATAGCGAGCTTCGGCTCCACCACCAAGCTCTGCGCCCAGATTCAGAACGGTGCACCCTTCGAGGTCTTGCTCGCCGCGGACGCCAAGACGCCTGCCAAGCTGGTGGCGGAGGGCTTGGCCCGCGGCGTCTTCACCTACGCCGTCGGGCGTCTGGTGCTGTGGAGCGCTAACGTGGACCTGGTGGACGGGGAGGTTGAGGTGCTCGCCAAGGGCGGCTTCGACAAGCTGGCCGTCGCCAATCCCAAGACCGCCCCCTATGGTGCCGCGGCGCTGCAGGTGCTGGAGGCCAAGGGGTTCTGTGCGGCGCTGGCCCCCAAGCTGGTCCAAGGCGACAACGTCGCGCAGACCTATCAGTTTGTGGTCCGCAGGAACGCCGCCCTCGGATTCGTCGCCCTGTCCAGGCACAGGTTGGAGCCGAATTCAAACTCGGCTCCAACCCGCGATCCCGGCGACCGCCATCCCCTCCCACGGAAACAGCGGCCACCTCGGTGCGCAGCTCATCCGGTGGGGGTCGGGAAGACCGGGCGCAATCCCGGCTCCGATTTGAAGGAGCGGAACACCGCCTCGAGATGGGTCAGCACCATACTAGACGCGCCAGAGTTGTTCCGCGTCCCGGGTCATCTCGTTGGGACGCAAGCCGTCGACGCCGTGGGAGTCAAGAATGAAGGCGCTGAAACGGCTAGCTGAACGGCTGTGCAGGACGCCGGCCTTTCGCGACAGTCGCAGCCGCAAGGTGGTTCTGGTGCCCCACTGCGCCCTGAATCAGAACGCCCGGGTGGCGGGTGCTGCGGAGCGGCAGGCAGTGGTGGTGGAGCTGATCGCCGGTCTGCTCGAGCGCGAGATCGGGATCGTCCAGATGCCGTGCCCCGAGCTTTGCGCGTTTGGACTGGACCGCGCGCACGTCAAGATCGAGCGTGAGTTGCGAAACCCCGCCGGAAGGGGGCTCTGCCGGCGCCTCGCCCAAGAGCAGGTGCGGGCGATACAGGCCTATCTCGCCGGCGGCATCCGCGTCTTGGGGATACTGGGCAAGAATGGCTCCCCCAGCTGCGGGGTCGAGGAAACCTGGGTCGACGGCGTATGCCCCGGCTCCGGCGCATACATCGAAGCGTTGGCGGAAGCGCTCCGAGAGCAGGACGTTCTGATCGGAATGACCGGTATTCAAGACAGCGAGCCGGCCAAAGCCCTGGCAGCGGTAGACCGCTGGCTCTCCTCTGTCGAGCGTCGGTGACTCGCTCAACGGGGTAAGCCCCCGGCTCCGCCCGGGGACTGACAGGGTACGGTTCCGACGCCTCGAGCCGGCCGCGCCTTGATCGCGCCTTAGGGTCGGTCGCCAACAGCCCCCGGCTTGGCCGGAGGGCACTCAACCGCCCGCGTGCATGCCTACGTTGATCGCTGAGGTCCAGCGGGGCAAAGTATGTTCACGCAGTCAGATTTGACGCTCCGCTTTATCCTACGCAGAGCATCAGTGCGAGGCGCGGACGGGTCGGAATGCAATCGGCCCCCTTGCGATTGCCATTCTGGGTATAGTCCCTGCGTTAAGCGACGACGCACTTCTCTGACCAGACTGTTATCCATGGCTGCACCAAAAGCTCGCTCTAACGGCCATTTGAAAAGGTTGCTCGCACGCGGATCCAAGCGCCCCCTGGGCGCCCGCGTGGAGGGGTCGCTGACAGCGTTTCGGCTGTTCGCCCCACGCGCGTCGAGTGTGACCGTGGTGTTCTTCAAGCATCTGGACGCCCCGGAGTCGACGTCTCTTCAGCTCAGGCGCCTGGAGGACGGAGTCTGGGAGGCGCACCAGCCGGCCGACCTCCACGGCTGGTATTACTACTACAAGGTGGATAGCCGCAGTCGCGGCCATTCAGCCCATTTCAACAAAGATTTCCGGGTGTTGGACCCCTACGCCCTGGCCGCTGTAGGACCCTCGGGTCCGGGGATCGTCTGGGACCTCCGGCGCATCAAAGCGCCTGCCCCAAGGTTCGACCCACCGCCATGGCACGACCTGGTGATCCTCGAGGCGCATGTGCGCGACCTGATCAGCCGCACCCCAATGGAGCTGGACGACGAAGAGCGGCGCGGCTTCACGGGCTTGACCAAATGGCTGGACGCGCAGGGCGGCTGTTACCTCAAGAGCTTGAGCGTCAACGCCGTGGAACTGCAGCCCGTCCAGGAGTTCGGGGACAACTACAACAAGGACCCCTATCACTGGGGCTACATGACGACCAACTTCTTCGCCCCGGAGAGCAGCTATGCTCAGGTGCCGGAGTGCGGGTCGCAGATCGAGGAGCTACAGGAGCTGGTGGCCGCCTTTCACCGGCACAAGATCGCGGTACTGTTGGATGTGGTCTACAACCATGTAGGCGAGCCGAATCACCTGCTGCACATCGACAAGGCGTATTACTTCCGGCTCGAGGACGCCGGCAATCTCACGAACTGGAGTGGCTGCGGCAACGATCTGCGCTGCGACACCCCAATGGCGAGGCGCCTCATCATCGACAGCTTGACCCACTTGGTGGAGACCTATGACGTAGACGGCTTCCGCTTCGACCTCGCGGAGCTCATTGGCATCGACGTGCTCCGGGAGATCGAGACCGCGCTGAAACGCGTGAAGCCCTCCATCGTGTTGATCGCCGAGCCCTGGAGCTTTCGCGGGCATATCGCGCTGGAGCTGAAGGCCACCGGCTTCGCCTCCTGGAACGACGGCTATCGCGACTTCCTCCGCGACTATGTGCTGGGGCAGGGCAACCAGGATGGGCTGCGTTACTTCATGAACGCCAGCCTCAGTCACCTCACGGAATGGCCGGCCCAGACCATCAACTATGTGGAGTCCCACGACGATCGTTGCTGGATCGACAGAATCACCGAGAACCCTGACCATCAGGGGGCCTTTCCCACCCCCAACGACCGGCGGCGCACCCACCTGATGGTGGCAATTCTGATGTGCTCCCTGGGCATCCCGATGCTTGCCGCAGGCCAGGATCTTCTACGTTCCAAACACGGGATCCACGACAGCTATCGTGCCGGCGACGTCAACGCCATCGACTACCAGCGGCTACTCGGGTTCTCCGGATCGCATGAATATTTCCGGCGTTGGATCAGGTTCCGGCTCTCGGAGCGTGGCCGGCTATTCCGCCTCGACTCCCGCCCAAGCGACGGATACATGCACTTCTTCGGTGCCGAGCACGGATCGGCCCTGGCGGCCCTGTTCAATGCCGACCACAGCCGGGGTCGGCGTCGTCTGCTGTTCGCCGTCAACCCGCATCACGAGACCGTGCACATCTGGCTCGGGGATCTGCCGCTCTACCAGTGGAAACAGCTTGCGGACCACGAGCGCTTCGACGAATCGGGGCTCGAGTGCGCCCGGCTGCCGTGTGTGCGCCAGCGGCTGGAGCTGCCGCCGCTCACTTGCGGATTGTGGGAGGAATAATGCGGGGTTCGAGAGGCGAGCCCGAAGGTCTCACTCGGTGCCGAATTCGGAGCTAGCCGGTCCATAGGCGCAACGCGTTGCGCAAGCCGACGCGTTCATACTCACGGCGGGTGACTCCTGCCTTATCCATGTTTTCGAGCATCAAATCGATGATCGCGGCGGCCTCGCACCAGTCCTGTACCTCGTTACCAGGGACGAACCCCCGCCGCTCCGCGCGGAAATAGGCGGCGACCGCGACCATCTCGTGCCGTTCTTTGGGTGAGACCCCCATCCGATGCTCACGACCCGGGTTGCCCCGGGCATCCTCCCGATTCATATGCCACCTTCACCCTGGGACCGAGCGCACTCGGTCCAAGTCCCCATTGATTTCTGGATGATTGCATCGGCTCGCAAATGGGCCCACTCTTCTTTGCAAGAAGGTCGCGGAGCTGTTCTGACCATGCCAGTTCACCGTCACAGGGCCAGCTAATCGAGCCGACCCCATTGCTTTTTCCGACTGCCCACCGCGCCGCCAGGTTTCCACCTCGGCCATTCGCGGCAAATGCTTTTCTGCGCCATCCAGACCATCGAAGGAGCGTCGCCCATGGCCGAGTCCCCACCCTCGGTATTCGCCCGATTCTTGATCGCCGTCGATCTGTTCCGGCGGATCCTTGCGAATCCCGGCTTCGCGGCCGCGGCGGCAACGCTGCGGGCGGGTTGGCCAGCCGCTCAGGCCGGTCCCCGCGCTCCCGAGCGACCGTCGCTCAAGGAAGCCGAGCCTAACGCCGCGCTGCAGCTGCTTGGCCTGCTCCAACAGGACGGACGCTTCATCGATTTTCTCGAAGACGACGTCGCCGCCTATTCGGACTCGGAGGTCGGCGCGGCAGCCAGGGTGGTCCACGAGGGATGCAGGAAGGCGATACGACAACACTTTACCATCGAGTCCGTGCGCTCCGAGCCGGAGGGGGCGCCCGTGACCCTGGCCGAAGGGTTTGATGCATCGGCCGTCCGGCTGACCGGCAACGTCGTCGGAGTGCCGCCCTTCCGTGGTCGCTTGGCGCACAAGGGATGGCGGGTCACCGCCGTGACGCTGCCGAAGGTCGCCGCCGGCCACGACCTCACCATTCTAGCCCCCGCGGAGGTGGAGCTGTGAGTGACCCGCGTTACGCAGTGGGTATCGATCTGGGGACGACGCACTGCGCCCTGTCCTACGTGGACCTTGGCCGCAGCTCGGGAGACGAGGTCGCCCAGGACCTGATGCGGGTGCCCCAGCTGACGGCGCCGGGTGCCGTGGAGGAGCTGCCCCTCCTGCCGTCGTTTCTCTATCTGCCTCATCCGGACGAGTTCGCCGCGGGGGACCTCACGCTGCCCTGGGCAAGCGACCCGGGCATGATCCTGGGCGAGATGGCCCGAAACGTTGGGGCACGCACGCCCATTCGGCTCGTCTCCAGTGCCAAGAGCTGGCTTTGCCATCCGGGGGTCGATCGGCGCGCAGCCATCCTTCCTGCGGGGGTCCCCGATGACGAGGTTCCGCGGCTCTCGCCCTACGAGGCCTCTGTCCGCTATTTGGCGCACCTGCGCGACGCCTGGAACCATCTGCATCCCGATGAGGATCTGGCGGGACAGGAGGTCACGGTCACGGTTCCCGCGTCCTTCGATCCCGCTGCCCGGGAGCTGACTGCCGAGGCGGCGCAGGCCGTGGGCTTCGCCCGCCTGATCCTGCTGGAGGAGCCCCAGGCTGCCCTGTACAGCTGGATCCACGAGAGCGGCGGCGAGTGGCGGAACCAGGTGCGCGTCGGCGACGTGATCCTGGTGGTCGACGTCGGCGGCGGGACCACGGACCTTTCGCTGATCGCCGTCACGGAGCGGGAGGGCGCCCTGGAGCTCACCCGGGTGGCGGTCGGGGACCACATCCTGCTCGGCGGGGACAACATGGACCTGGCCCTCGCCCATGTAGTCAAGGGCAAGCTCACGGCGGAGGGAAAGACCCTGGATCCGTGGCAGGTCCAGGCGCTCACCCATGGCTGCCGCCAGGCGAAGGAGACCCTGTTGATGGACCCGACCGTGGAGGCGGTACCCGTGGTGGTGCCCAGTCGCGGCACCCGGCTGATCGGCGGCACCATTCGTACCGAGCTTACCCGAGAGGAGGTCACGCGCACCCTGGTTGAGGGCTTCTTCCCCGAGGTGTCCGCGAGTGCCCGACCAGCCGCCCGCTCGCGCGGGGCGCTCACGAGGCTGGGTCTGCCCTATGCCCAGGACCCGGCAGTCACCCGGCATCTGGCCGCCTTCCTGGGGATGCAGGCCGGGGCCACGGAGGACCTGCCGGGGTTCGGCCCCGGGAGCGCCGGCAGCTTCCTGCATCCGACCGCCGTGCTCTTCAACGGCGGTGTCTTCAAGGCGGGCCTGCTCGCCGAGCGGATGCATGAGGTGGTCAATGACTGGCTGGCCTCGGACGCGGCCCCTCCGGCCCGTTTGCTTGCGGAGGGTGACCTGGACCTCTCCGTGGCGCGTGGAGCCGCCTACTATGGATTCGTCCGCCGAGGCGGCGGTGTGCGGATCCGGGGCGGGACCGCCCGCGCTTACTATGTGGGGGTGGAGAGTTCAGTCCCGGCCGTTCCAGGTCTGGAGCCCCCGGTCCAGGCCCTGTGCCTGGCACCCTTCGGGATGGAGGAAGGGACCGAGGCGGACATCCCGCCCCAGGAGTTCGGTCTGGTGGTGGGGGAGCCGGTGCGTTTTCGCTTTTTCGGCTCCTCCGTGCGTCGTGACGATCAGTCCGGGGTCTTGCTCGAGGAATGGTCCCCCGAGGAGCTCGAGGAGCTGGAGGAGATCCAGGCGACCCTGCCCGCAGAGTCCCGTTCTCCCGGCGAGGTGGTCGCGGTGCGCCTGCGGGCCTCCGTGACCGAGGTCGGGACCCTGCGCCTGGAGGCCATGCCGCGCACCGGCTCCGAGCATTGGAAAGTCGAGCTGAACGTGCGCGATGCGAGCGGTGACTAGGACCGCCGGCAAGTTCGGGCGCGCTGGATGGCGAGTTGCAAGATGGCCATCGCTCAACGTGCGTCCACCGCCGGCAGCCGGGCCAGTGACAGGAACTGCATCGGAGTCGGGCGACAGCCCGCGATGGTGAAGGGCCGAGGTCGGAGCTACGGACGCCTGCCTGCGACCGGCCAGAGCTTCCTCGCGCCTCGAATCAAAGGCGTTGCCTTCGCGCCTGTCGACGGGTGGGCTCAAGCGCGCACGGAGACCCGCGCCACGAAGGATTCGGTGTCGGCGGCCAGGGCCTCGAGCAGGGCCAGGGGGACCGCATCCGCATCCTGCGCCAGGGCGATGGCGCGCATGACCAGGGCGGCATCAACCTGGTCGATGGCGCCGGTGGGGATGGCCTCGCCGAAGAGCCAGATGCCCGCCTCCCTCGGACCGGGCGGCTGGGCGCGGCCGGCCAGGAGGGCGGCGGCGCAGAGCAGCGAGCCCTGCAGGAGTTCGATCGCCGGCCCGCCGAGCGGGGCGCCGGCCCGGGTCTGGCTCAGCAACACCCGGGCCCCGTCGAGCTTCGACCGGGCCTGGCGTGCGAGTGGGTGAGCATCGGCTCGATCGCCGTGCACGCCCGCCTCGAACAGCGTCTCTCCTTCCGCCGCCGGCGAGGCGGCCCCGAGGCGCTGGAGTCCGGCCAGGGTGCGCCGGTCGATGAGCGCGACCGGCACCTGGTCCGACAGCCCCTGGGCGATCCGATCCGCCTCCTCGTCGGTGCGGTCCAGCACCACGAGCAGACCGCCGCGACTGACCAGAATGCGCTCGATGCGCGGTCCGAAGGACTCCTGCAGGGCGATGACGCAAGCGCGGACCTCTTCGGCCGGCAGGGCCGGCGCGCCCGACCGGTCCGATGCTGATATGCGTGCCGGCTCTGCCTCCCGCTCCGGCTCAGGCTCCGCGTCCACGAGAGGCAACCCGGTCTCGGGCAGCTCGGCCGCGAGCACGTCAACCGCGGCGGGTGCCAGATCCGGCTCGGCCTTGGGCGCGATGGCCGGACCCGCCAGGTCTTCCGCCAGCACCTCCGCCAGCCGCTTGGAGAGCCCGACCACGTCTTCGCTGGCCTCCGGGTGTACGACGTTGTCAAACAGCACCCGCTTTCCCTGCACCAGCCCCAGTACCCGCTCCTCGTAGGACTCGGTGGCCACCAGTAGGATGATCTGGACCTTTTGACTCTGGCCCAGTCGATGGATGCGGGCGATGCGCTGGTCGAGCACCGCCGGGTTCCAGGGAATATCGAGGTTCACCAGCACCGAGGCGCACTGCAGGTTCAGACCCACGCCGCCGGCGTCGGTGGAGATGAAGACCTGGATCGAATCGTCTTCGCGGAAGCGGTCGATCAGGGCACCGCGGTTGGCGCTTGGCACTCCGCCGTGCAGGCGCACCGAGCCGAGACCCATGCGCCGCACCCGCTGCTCCACCATCTCAGTCATCTGCTCCCATTGGGAGAAGACGACCGCCTTGAGTCCGGAGAGCCGGCACAGCTCATCCAGGATGGTTTCGAGCTCGTCCAGCTTGGGCGATCCCTCCGTCTCCTTGTCCACCAGACCGGCCGCGTCACAGGCCATGCGCGCGCGTTGCAGCGCCGCCATCATGCGATTCTGCTCCACGGGGGTTAGCGGGCGGCGTTTCATGATCTGGGCCAGGCGCGCCGCGGCGTTGACGCCCTCGTCGTGGATCTCAAGTTGCTTGGGGGTCAGGGTCACGTCGAGCCGCTGCTCGATGCGCTCCGGGAGCTGGTCGCGTACCAGGCTACGGTCACGGCGCAGCATCACCGGGGCCAGGCGGCGGCGCAGCTCGGATAGATTGCGGTAACCCAGCACCTTGCCGCGCTCGTCGGTGACATGAAAGTCCACCAAATAGCGCCACAGGGGTCCGAGGACACGGGAATCCACCACCTGCATCAGGCTGTACAGGTCCTCCAGGCGGTTTTCCAAAGGGGTTCCAGTGAGCACGAAGGCGTAGCGCGAGGGGATGCGCTTGACCGCAGAGGCGATCTTGGTGCGCCAGTTCTTGATCCGCTGGGCCTCGTCCAGGATCAACAGGTCAGGACCCAGGGTCTCGTTGATCAGGGTGAGATCGCGCAGGATCAGCTCATAGTTGATGACGTAAAAGCCGGTGCCCTTGCGGTATTGGACGGCGCGCTCTGCCACTGGTCCCTGTACGATCTGGGTCTCGGCGCCCGTGAACTTGGCGATCTCCCGCGCCCATTGGAGCTTCAGTGAGGCCGGACACACCACCAGCACCCGCTCCACCTGATCGTGGCGGTGTAGCCAGTAGGCGGCGCCGATGGCCTGGAGGGTCTTGCCCAGACCCATGTCGTCGGCGAGCAGGGCGTGCCCCCTGCCTGCCAGGAAGGCGACCCCTTCCACCTGATAGGGAAAAAGGGTGGCGCGGATGTCCGGCAGGCGCCCCCCACTTGCGCGGATGCGCTCGCCGATCTCCCGGGCGCGCACCGCCCGGGCGGCGTCCTCCGCCAGGCGGCGGGCATAGCCGAGCGCGTCCTCGCCGACCTGGATGTCCGCACGCGCGGCCAGGCTGTCGGCGAGCCGCAGCAATCCGTCCGGCAGACGCCCGACGAAGGCCCCGGAGGCGTCGAACTGCTCGCGCAGCAACGGGGCCAGATCGACATTCGTCTCCGCCGCGCGCTGGAGCCGTACCACCGGGGCACCCTCGCACTCCCAGTCCAGATAGACGAAGGCCGTGGTCGGCGCGCGATCCCTGGCCTTCTTGAAGCCTTTGCGTTTGCCCAGCTTATGGAGCACCGCCTCCACGTGCTTGCAGGTACCGAGCTGGTTGGTGGCGAAGTCGGGGCAGGTGCAGTAGTTGGCGCGGCGGGTCAGGGAGCGAAGGTGCACCAGGTAGCTGGTGGGGAGGTGTCCACTGGGATTGATGGAGCGCGCGCGCCAGGTGCCGAGCCAGTCGCCGCCCGAGACCGGCTCGACGTGCACCTCGGTGCGCCCGCGCAGCACCCGCTCACCGATGGCCCCCTCGACGGCGCCCGTGAGGTCTCCGGAGAGCCCGCTTGCCTGGCCGTGGGCGAACAGCGCGGCCAGCGCATGGACGCACAATCCCTCAGGGTCGCCATTGCACTGGCACTCGGCGTGGAGGTTGCCATCCGCGTCATAGGCCAGGGACAGGTCCAACTGCTCCTCGGTGTCCGCGTCCTCCACCCGGGCCCAGAGCCGCTCGCCATCGCAGTCCAGGTCGGTCACACGATTGTCTTGGGAGAGCCGCAGGGCCGCGCGGATCAGACCTGGCTCGGCCAGTGTTTGGATTTGCTCGCTGTCGAACAGGAAAGGGTCTTGTGCCTCGGGTGTGGCTACTGGGGTTTGCATGGGATTGGGTCCGACTTTTTTGCCAGCTGGCGGTCTATCCGTCCGAGATCTGGTCGGGGTGACAGGATTCGAACCTGCGACTTCTGCCTCGGGAGAACATGGGATTGCAAAAATCCATTCCCGTATCAATATGAAGCGCCGCCGCCGCCGCGCCCGCGCGCGTCCGTGTCTCGCCGACCGTTCGTGCTCGATCGTGACACCAGGGTCTCACGCGGGTTTCACGAGGCCGGCGACGGCCTCCGTGTTCGCCCGCGTTGCAAGCTGCGCAACCCTGGTTCGTCCTACGTCCAGGCGACCGTATTGAGTGCAGAAGGCCCCCTTCCGCCCCCGGCCCGTCGAGGGACGCGACGAATGGGGCATCGGCCGCGAGCGCGAACAGTCCCGCGGCGCCGCGGAGCGGACGGGATGCGGTTCGGTGTCATGGGCGATGGTGCCGACATCGCCGGGTCTTCGTCACCACAGAGCCAGTGTACAGAGACCCCGACCGCATCCGCCAGACTCTGAAGCATTTCGACGAGAGCCACTCGTCGAGGTTCACCCGGGCCCAAATCCACGCGCGAGAAATCGGCCGCGTCGATGCCGGAGCACTCGGGCGCCTCCGCCTCGCCCCAATCGCGCCCGAGCTGCGGGCGAGGGGGAATGGGCTTGCGCTTGCAAGACGCCAGATGGCCTCCGGCAGGCAGCCGCACCATGGCCGGATTCGCTCAGGGGTGCCGGTGTCTGCGCATTCCGACTTTCCGGTCCACTTCCCACTACACTGTTCCCCCATGGCAACCGTACTCGTCACCGGAAGCAACCGTGGACTCGGGCTTGAGTGGGTCCGCCAGTGCGCCGCACGCGGGTGGCGCGTCATCGCGACCTGCCGAGACCCGGAGTCCGCGACTGACTTGCACGCGCTGGCGTCCGAGCACCCGGGAGTGAGCCTCCACCGCCTCGATGTGAACGCGCCGGATCAGGTCGCCGACCTGGCGGCGACATTCCAGACGACGCCTTGGATCTCCTCGTCAACAACGCCGCCGTCTACTTCGAGCATTGGGGCCAGGATCCCGTCGGGAGCATTGATTTCGACGCCTGGCAGGAGACCTTCCGCGTCAACACGCTCGGGCCCATGCGGGTCACCGAGGCCTTCCTACCGCATCTCTCGCGCGGCGAGCGACCGCTCGAGGTCGCGATCAGCTCGGACATGGGCAGCATCGCCGGCATCAACACGCCGCGGAACTACGCGTACCGCTCCAGCAAGGCGGCTCTCAACGCGTCCATGCACGGGCTCGCCCTGGAACTTCAGCCACGCGGCATCGGGGTCCTGCTGCTGCACCCAGGCTGGGTGCGCACGCGCATGGGGGGATTCTCCGCCGCGACCACGCCCGAGGAAAGCGTTGCGCGGATGCTTGCGCTGGTGGATGGCTTCGCGCTGCCGATGTCCGGGGCATTTCTTCGTCACGACGGCACCCCGCTGCCCTGGTAACCAAAGGGACCGGACCCGTCCGGATCGACTGCCCGGGGCGCAAGGTGTGGAGTCAGCGGGTAAAGTAGGCGCCTTTCGGTGACATTGTCGACCACGCGGTCGTGGCGAGTCGAACAAAAGGGACCGCTTCAAACGGATCGTCGCTAAGATCCACCATGTTCAGCGGAACCTGGACCTGGCCATTGTCCGGGACGGCGGCTGTGGTGGCTCCGCTGCTCTGCCAACGCGCAGCGTGCCGTGGATCGGCCGCTTCGACGAGGTGGCGGAGCAAGAGACGCCCGGGAGGCGCATCGCGGGCTCTGGTTCGAGATGGATCCGGTGGCACCATGGTCGTGGTGACCGTGGTGATCCCCGCCGAATGTTGACGAAACTCGCTGCAACCTCGCACCGCGGCCTGTTCTATCGGCGGCAGATTGCAAGGCAGAAAGTGTGAGGTGTTACACACAAGCCGCGTTGACGTTGAAATTTATTCATGCTAGCCGCCGATAGTGATTCAATAATTGCTGATATTCCGTAGCGTTCTGAATTTGGACGAGAAAATGTGCTGATCAGAATCTGACCAATCTAACAAAACTGTCATGTTTCGCGCGCCTCAGACGCGCCCTGAGAATCGAATCCACAGGGTTATCCACAGAAACGGTGAACAAGAAAGCTTTTCCGCGCTGTTGCTTATGCTTGTCGCTCGGTTGTGATAAACGACATCAATAACAGGCCACAACCTCCCCTCTTTTTGTGGGGCTTCCCGCAGCCGATTCTGCCGCGCAGCCGCAGCCTGTGAGCCCCGGCGAGGCTTTGTTGATCGTAGGGGTCGGGTCCGATGGACCGGTTTCGATCGGGCCGACTCTCGCGGACTATGTTAGGGGCCGGTTTCGTGCTGCCTCTGAACGGCTGGGAGGAAACCGCAAGTTCGGAGAAATTGAGAAGGGCGTTTATCTCCTAAATGGGTCATGCGGGATCCGCGAAGCACTGCTTAGCGAAGGCAATGCGCACGACTATTGGTGCTATACGACTCCGCCCTTTCGCGTCGATGGCGTTAAGCTATCCGATAGAAGCTCGGCACCCTGGTGGAGGGCGTGGCATGTCGCAGGCGATGGTCGAGTACGCCAGGATCACCGAGATCGTCGGGGACATCGTGAAGGTACGGGTCCCTCAGGCCCTGACCCTGGACGCGGCGGTTTGCTTCGGCGACCTGGCGGTGGTGGAGGACGGCGCCGACCATTCTTCCCTCGCGCAGATCATCCATCTGGAGCAGGACCGGGTGGCGCTGCAGGTCTTCGCCGGAACCAAGGGGCTGTCGACCCGCGCCAAGGTCCGCTTTCTCGGGCTGCCCATGCGCGCGACCTATTCCCCGAACATCCTGGGCCGGGTCTTCCGCGGCGCGGGGCAGCCCATCGACGGCGGCCCAGATCTCTCCCATGACCCCAAGGTGCCGATCGGCGGGCCCTCGGTGAACCCCATGCGGCGGCTGCTCGCCTCGCGCATGATCCGCACCGATGTGCCCATGGTGGATCTGTTCAACTGCCTGGTGGAGAGCCAGAAGATCCCGATCTTCTCCATCGCCGGCGAGCCCTACAACCCGTTCCTGGCACGCATCGGCATCCAGGCGGACGCGGACATCGTGGTCTTCGGCGGCCTGGGGCTGATCTTCGACGACTACCACTTCTTCCGCACCGCCTTCGACGACGCCGGGGTCTTCTCCCGCACGGTCATGTTCGTCAACCTGGCCTCGGACCCCATCGTCGAGCGCCTGCTGGTGCCGGACATGGCGCTGGCGGTGGCGGAGCGGTTCGCGGTGGAGGAGGGCAAGCGGGTCCTGGTCCTGCTGACCGACATGACCGCCTACGCCGATGCCCTGAAGGAGGTCGGGATCGCCATGGAGCGGGTGCCCTCCAACCGCGGCTACATGGGCGACCTCTATTCCCAGCTGGCGCGCCGCTACGAGAAGGCGGCGACTATCGGGAGGGGGGCTCGGTGACCATCCTCACCGTGACCACCATGCCGGGCAGACGACGTCACCCATCCGGTCCCGGACACCACCGGCTACATCACCGAGGGCCAGTTCTACCTGCACGACGGGGCGATCGACCCCTTCGGCTCCCTGTCCCGGCTCAAGCAGCACGTCATCGGCACGGCGACGCGCGAGGACCACTCCCAGATCATGAACACCATGATCCGGCTCTACTCCGGGCGCCAGGGACGCGGAGCAGAAGCAGGCCATGGCCTTCGAGCTGTCGGACCTGGACCGCAAGCTGCTGCGCTTCGGCCGGCTGTTCCGCGAGCGGTTCATGGCCATCGAGGTCTCCATGCCCCTGGAGGAGGCCCTGGACCTGTCCTGGCAGACCCTGGCCGAGTGCTTCGAGCCGCGGAGCTGCTGATGAAGCAGTCCCTGATCGACAAGTATTTCCCGGCTCGGCAGGCGGAGGTGGCCTGAGTTGGCCCGCCTGACCCTCAGCAAGGCGTCACTCACGGCCCAGAGGGGCCGGCTCAAGACCTACGAGCGCTACCTGCCCTCGCTGGACCTCAAGCGCCGCCAGCTCATCAACGAGCGGGCGCGGGCCGCGGCGGCCGTCGCGGAGACGGAGCGGGTCATCGCCGACGTCCGCATGCGCGTGCACGTCGAGCTGCCCATGGCCTCTGACCTGGAGGTCGAGGTCACCGGCCTGGTGGCGGTGACCGTGGTCGAGCTCGGAGAGGACAACGTGGTGGGCGTGCGCCTGCCCGCGGCTGGACCGGGTAGTGCTGGATCGCCGGTCGTATGCGCTGCTGGCCAAGCCCGAGTGGGTGGACCGCTTGGCGGAGCTGCTCGCGGCAGTGCTGGAGCTGCGGGTGCGCCTGCAAGTGGAACAGCGCCGGCTCGCCCAGCTGGACGCGGCGGTGCGCACCATCACCCAGCGCGTCAACCTGTTCGACAAGGTGCTGATCCCGCGCACCCGGGAGAACATCCGCCGCATCCACATCTTTCTGGCGGACGGGGAGCGGGCGGCGGTGGTGCGGGCCAAGATCGCCAAGGCGAAGCGCGTCCGCGAGGTCCGGCGGTGACCATCGTCGCCATGCGCAAGGTAACGCTGTGCGGCCCGGTGCGGGAGAAGGAGGCCGTTCTCGAAGACCTGCAGCGCCTGGGCTGCGTGCACCTGGTGCCGCTGGCCCCGCTGCCCAAGGCCCCGGAGACCCTGCCCCCGGCCCACGCCGTGGACGCCTACAAGGCCCTGCGTTACCTCACCGACGTGCGCGACAAGCGCCGTCAGGTGACGGACCCGCGCGGCTTTGACATGCAGCAGGTGGTCGCGGAGGTGCTGGAGAACCGCCGCCTGGTGCGAGAGACTGAGGACCTGCGCGACGCCCTGAGGGAGCGCCTGCGAGGCCTTGCGGCCCTGGGGCGACTTCCGTCTGCCGGCCCCGGAGGACCTGGGCGGCATGAGGCTCTGGTTCTACATCGTACCGGTCTCCGCTCATGGGCCAGAATGGGGTCTCTGGCGCTGCCGTGGCAGGTGGTCCATCGGGACAACCGGTTTGCTCTACGTGGCTGTGATCGCGGCGGAGGAGCCGGTTCCCGCTGCCGTCCCGGTCCCGCGCACCCATACGGGCGCCCTTGCCTTGAGCGAGGTGCAGCGGCGCCTGGATGCCGTCGAGATCGAGCTGGAGGAGCACCTGGCCCGGCGCCAGGCCCTGACCCGTTGGTGCCTGCTCATCGACGCGCAACCTGGCCCGGGCCGAGGACCGTGCCGCACGGCTCCATGCCGCCAGCCAGACCCTGGATCGGGACGGCGCTCTTCGCCCTGCAGGGCTGGATTCCCATACCGGATCGTGAGTGCATCGAGACCTTTGCGGTCGCGCTACGGCCTGGCCCTGCTGGAGGAGGATCCAGCCCCGGAGGACCGACCGCCGACACTGCTGGACAACCCGCCGGCCCTGGCCGGGGGTCAGGATCTGGTCGATTTCTACCAGACCCCCGGGCTACCGCGGCTGGGACCCGTCCATCGCGGTCTTCCTCTCCTTCACCCTGTTCTTCGCCATGATCCTGTCGGATGCGGGCTACGCGGCCGTCTTCGGCCTGCTCTTGCTCGCCGGGTGGCGCCGCCTGGGGGCCAGCGCCCTGGGCCGGCGGCTGCGGGTCCTGGCCGCAGCTCTGGTGGGGAGCGCCTTGGTCTGGGGGGTTCTGGTGGGGAGCTGGTTCGGAGTGTCGCCGCCTGAGGGCTCGTTCCTCGCAGGGCTACACCTGCTCGACATCAACGACTTCGACACCATGATGCGGCTTTCGGTGGGGATCGGCGTGCTCCACATGACCATTGCGAACGCATCGATGGCCTGGCATACGCGGGGGACGCCGCGTGCCCGGGTCGCCCTGGGCTGGATCGCCGGCCTGCTCGGCGGTTTCCTCCTCTGGCTTGGGGTCGAGGCCCGGCCGCCCTGTCGCTGCGTGGCGCTGCTGGCCGGTCTGGCGGTGGTCTTCTGGTTCGCGCGGAGCGCGGCCGGTGCGCCGGCCCCTGGACGCTTTGCTGTGGGCTCCTGCACGGGGCTGCGCGCGCTGACCGACGTCACCAAGGCATTCGGCGACGTGCTGAGCTACCTGCGCCTCTTCGCCCTGGGGCTCGCCAGCGCGTCGCTCGCCCTGACCTTCAACGACCTGGCGCACCAGGCGGCGGCGGCCTACCCGGGCCTCGGGCTGCTGCTGGGCCTGCTCATCCTGCTGGTTGGCCATGGCCT
The DNA here is from genome assembly GCA_963698355.1 of uncultured Gammaproteobacteria bacterium. Classification (GTDB taxonomy): domain Bacteria; phylum Pseudomonadota; class Gammaproteobacteria; order Chromatiales; family Chromatiaceae; genus Thiodictyon. The sequence continues at coordinate 28,391 of CAVOQO010000100.1, forward strand.
CAACCTGGTCCTGAGCCTCATGAGCGGGGTGGTGCACGGGCTGCGCCTGAATTTCATCGAGTTCTACAATTGGGGCCTGTCGGAGGAGGGTTACCCCTTCAAGGCCTTCGCCAGGCGGGAGGAGACGCAATGAGCGAGCTGGTCATCGCCCTGGGCTGGGCCGGTGTCTACGGGGCCATGGCCCTGGCTGCCATGGGGAGCATCATCGGCTGCGCCGTCGCCGGCCAGGCGGCCATCGGGGCCATGCTGGAGACGGAGAGCGGGCACGGGCGCTACCTGGCGATCTCGGCTATGCCGTCCTCGCAGGTGATTTACGGGATCGTGGTCATGTTCACCCTCAATCGCCCGGTGACCGCCGAAACCGGTGCCGCCCTGTTCGGCATCGGCATCCTGGCGGGGCTTGCCCTGATGGTCAGCGCCATCCGCCAGGGGCAGTGCTGCGCCTCGGCCATCAATGCCGCCAAGGTCAAGCCGGAGGTCTTCGGGCTGTCCTTGGCACCGGCGGCCATCGTCGAGGGCTTTGCGGTCTTTGCCTTCGTCTTCGCCCTGGTCCTGGCCGGTGGCATCCCGGCCGCCTGAGCGCAAAGTGCAAGACAGTATGGGCAACACGGCAAGCGTGCCGGGGATCGCGCCATGAGCAGCTCGGACGGTTCCCCCCTGGCTGGGCTCGCCTCCTCGGGCGTCGAGGCCCTGATCGAGCGCCTGCGCGACGAGGGGGTGGCGAGTGGGCGGGCGGAGGCCGAGCGCATCGTCGCCGAGGCCAGGCGTCAGGCCGCGGACATCGTCCAAGAGGCCCAGGTCCAGGCCGAGGAGGCCCAACGCCAGGCCCGCGAGGAGGCGCGAACGCACCCGGGCGGCGGGCGAGGAGGCCCTGCGCGTGGCCATGCGCGATACGGTGCTCAAGATGAAGGGGCACCTCAGCACCCGATTCAGCGAGGAGGTGAGGCGACTGGTGGCGGCGGACATGGCCCAGGAGGCCTTTCTGGAGCGGCTGATTTTGGAGGTCGCCGGGCGCGCCCGGCGGGAGGCGGCCATGGACGATGCCCCGCGCCTGGAGATCCTGCTCCCGCCCGGCGTCGTCGCCCTAGACGAGTTGCGCCGGCGGCCGGAGGAGCTGCGGGAAGGTTCACTCTCGCACTTCGTCCTCTCGGTGGCCGACAGCCTGCTGCGCGACGGGGTGAGTTTCGGCACCGCCGCGGATCTCACGGGCGGGATCCGCATCCGCCTGCACGAGGGCGAGATCCAGGTCGACCTGACCCCCGAACGGGTCGCCGAGGTGCTGCTGGAGCACCTGCACCCGCGGTTTCGCGCCATCCTGGAAGGGACGGTGAAATAGCGTGGACCGCTGCGACCCGCTACGTCATGCTCATCACCAGCCTGCCCTTCCACGGGCCTCTGTTCGGTGCCCACCACACGCCCCTGTCGCGCCTGCGTCTGGAGCAGCGCCTGCGGGTTCTGGAGCCCGAGGACGCCGTCACCCTGCGCCGCCTGACCGAGATCCTGGACTTCATTCACCACTCCATGGACCTGACAGACGCCGCGTTGGTGCGCCGCACCCGCGCCCTGGAGGCAGACCTGCCGAATGACTTCCTGCGCGAGCTTCTGCGCTTCCGCATGGAGATGCGCACCCTGCTTGCGGCCCAGCGCCGGCGCCGTCGGGGTGAGACCGCACCACCGCCGGAGCGGGACTGGGGTCACGGGCGCTGGGTCGCGCGGATCGAGCGTAACTGGCACGAGCCCGGCTTCGGGCTGGAACGGGTCTTCCCCTGGGTCGGTGATGCCGAACGCCTGCTGCGGGCGGACGACAGCCTGGGCCTGGAACGTCTCAAGCTCGCCGTCACCTGGGCCCACTTGGACCGCATGAGCGAGGGTCACTGGTTCGACTTCGAGGCCGTGGTTCTGTACGTTCTGCGCTGGGACCTGATCGCCCGCTGGACAGGGCAGGACGCGGACGCCACCCTGGACCGCTTCGACGCCCTCGTTGACACGGGGCTAGGATCCCATGCCGATGTCTTCGGCGTTGGCTCGGCTCCGCCCGCGGAACAGGAGGACAGTGCGGTGCAGCAGCGGAGTCGGACCCATGGCTGATCTGGGCGACGGCCAAGCCCCCGCCCGCGTCGTCGCCGTGCAGGACGATCTGGTGACCATGGAGCTGGACGGTCCGGAGGGGGACGGCCGGCTCATGAAAAACGAGGTGGTCTACGTCTGCCCTCGGCGCCGGGGTCCGGACGACCGCCAGGAGCGGCTCAAAGGCGAGGTCCTGCGGGTGCGCGGCCGGCGCGGGGACGTGCAGGTCTTCGAGAGCACCCAGGGGGTCTCCATCGGCGACCCGGTGGAGCAGACCGGGGAGATGCTCTCCCTGGACCTGGGCCCTGGGCTCCTTGGCCAGGTCTTCGACGGGCTGCAGAATCCGCTGGAGGACATCGCCCTTGCGCACGGGACCTTCCTGCCACGGGGGGTCGAACTGCCGGCCCTGGACCCGCGCCGCCGCTGGTCCTTCGTCCCCCAGGTCCAGACGGGGGCCAGGTTGCGCGCCGGGGATACGCTTGGGCTGGTCCAGGAGGGGGCTGTCCGCCACCGCATCATGGTTCCCTTCGACGAGCCCGGCGAAGTCGAGGTCGCCTGGATCCAGGAGGGCAACGTCACCGTCGATACCCTGGTGGCCCGCATCCAGGATCGGCGGGGGCGCGAGCGCTCCGTGACCCTCGCCCAGCGCTGGCCGGTGCGCCGCCCCATCCCCGAGCGCCTGCTGGAGCGAGGCCGCTGCGAGCGCCTCTACCCCAGTGAGCCCCTGGTCACGACGCTGCGGCCTATCGACACCTTCTTTCCCATCGCGCGCGGCGGCACTGGGTGCATCCCCGGTCCTTTCGGCGCCGGCAAGACGGTGCTCCAGCACCTGATCTCGCGCTATTCCGCGGTGGACGTGGTCATCGTGGTCGCCTGCGGCGAGCGCGCAGGGGAGGTGGTCGAGACCATCACCGAGTTCCCCCAGCTGACCGACCCGAGGACCGGCGGAACCCTGATGGACCGGACCATCATCATCTGCAACACCTCCTCCATGCCGGTGGCGGCGCGGGAGGCATCCATCTATACCGGCATCACCCTGGGCGAGTACTACCGGCAGATGGGCTGCGACGTGCTGCTGCTGGCCGACTCCACCTCGCGCTGGGCCCAGGCCATGCGCGAGACCTCGGGGCGCCTGGAGGAGATTCCCGGCGAGGAGGCCTTCCCCGCCTATCTGGACTCCGCCATCCGCAGCGTCTACGAGCGCGCCGGTGTCCTGCGCCTGGCGGACGGGTCTCAGGGTAGCCTGACCATGCTCGGAACCGTCTCCCCGGCCGGCGGCAACTTCGAGGAGCCGGTCACCCAGTCCACCCTCGCAACGGTCAAGACCTTCCTGGGCCTCTCCTACGACCGCGCCTACAAGCGCTTCTACCCCGCCATCGACCCGCTCATCTCCTGGTCCCGCTACCTGGAGCAGCTCAAGCCCTGGTACGCCGCACACATGCGGGAGGGGCTGGACCGAACGGGTGCGCGCCATGCTCGGCCTGCTGAAGGCGGGCGATTCGGCCCTGCAGATGATGCAGGTGACCGGCGAGGAGGGGGTGACCCTGGAAGATTACGTCACCTATCAGAAGGCCCTGTTCGTGGACATGGTCTACCTCCAGCAGGACGCCTACGACCCGGTGGACGCCTCGGCTCCCCTTGAGCGCCAGCAGCTCGCCTTCGGTTTGGTCCACGACCTGGTTCAGCGGCCCTATGCCTTCGCCGACAAGGCCGATGCCAGGGCCTTTTTCACCCGCCTGACTGGGCTGTTCAAGAACTTCAACTACGCCCGGGAGGACTCTCCGGACTACCATCGCCTGCGGAGCGAGATTGCGGAGCTGGCGCCCGCGGCCGCTGGGGTCGATCCTTTGCCCGCCGGCCATCGATCTCTGGGAGAAGACGACGTCCGCGGTACGCCGCTCGGCGGAGCTGACGAGTAACTCAGGCGTGCCGGGATCGATCCGGTGCCAAGAGATGATCGGCAAACCGCCACCTTGGTTCAGCCGAGTCGTTGCTGCGTCGGAGATCCGCCGCCGAATACGGTGATCACGGCTTCTGCGTCCGCGGCGCCGACGCGACGCAGCGTGCGAGTGGAGGGTTCGAGACAGGTTGCCGCAAGGACCGGCAGATCGGTTCCGGCGAGCCCGCGATAGCGCCGGATTACGATCTGAGCATGCCTCTGCGCCTTCAGCCGTTCGGTGGCAGCGCGCAGCTCCGGTTCCGAGCGGACGTGATGCTCGGTGTGCTTGGGATGCTCGACCGACTCGCCGACGAGGGTCGCAAGCGGCGCCTGCGCGATACCGACGCGACCGTCATCGAGCAACGGCCGCATCCAACGGTAGAAGAACATCGTGACCAGCGCACCACAGTGGATCCCGTCCGCGTCTGGGTCCATGAGCATAATGACGCGATCGTAACGCAGGGACTCGAGCTCGAACGTATCACCGAGACCCGTGCCAAGCGCGCCAGTGAGCGCGGCGAACCACGGATTCGTCGCGACCTTCTTCGCTGTCGCGCGGACCGTGTTGAGCGGCTTGCCTTGCATCGGAAGCACCGCTTGGTACTCGCCGTTGCGAACCCGGCTCACCGCGCTCGCGGCCGAATCGCCCTCGACGACATAGAGCTCCGCGCCGGAGCCGATGCCGTGGCGGGTGCAGTCGTGGAGCTTGAGCGGCTGCCGTGGAAACATCACGCGAGACATGCCGAGTGTGGCGTGGACCCGCCCTGCACACCGACCAAGGCACCCGTGCCGGGGCACCTTTTTACCGATTGTGCGCGATCATTGTGCATGGGGCGAAGCTACGCATTGTACGAATCCATGACGGCGGCGCCGATGATACGGCCGTCCGCTGAGGCTCCCACCCACGGCGGCGAGCTGAACCCCCTGAGCCTGCATTTGACCATGACGAGCGTCGTCGCGAAGCCTGGGGGCGCCGGAAGGTATCACGGCAAGTCGAAGCCCACGACGCCTTGCGGTAGCGACGCCGCCGACTGACATCCGCGCGCGGGATTTTCGTGCGACAAGTTTCGATCATCCGCGCGGGCCCTAATGCCCTGGGGCCACCAAGCCGGTCGATGAGTCTGATTGCGGGTCGGCTGCGGCTTGAGCCAGCTCCCTCTTTCGCCACATCAGATAGATTGCCGGGATCACGAAGAGGCTCAGGAGCGGTGCGGTGATCATCCCGCCCACCATGGGCGCCGCGATGCGGCGCATGACCTCGGAGCCCGTTCCATGGCCGAGCATAATGGGCATGAGCCCCGCGATTATGACCGCGACCGTCATGGCCTTGGGCCGCACGCGCAGTACCGCCCCTACCATGATGGCGGCTTTGAGGTCGCCGACGCTGTTCAAAGTGCCCTGTTGCCGATGGGCCTTCAGCGCGTTGTCGAGGTAGACGAGCATCACCACGCCGAACTCCGCGGCCACCCCTGCTAGGGCGATGAAACCCACGGCCACGGCCACCGACAGGCTGTAGTCCAGGAGATAGATGAGCCAGAACCCCCCAACCAGGGCAAAGGGCAAGGAGAGCATCACCAGCCAGACCTCGGCGGCGCGGCGGAAGGTCAGGTAGAGCAGGACGAAGATGATGACCAGGGTGAAAGGGACCACCTGGATCAGCTTCTCCTTGGCCCGCTGCATGTACTCGTACTGGCCGGACCAGGTGATGGAGTATCCGGCCGGGAGCTGGACCTGGTCGCGAACCCTCGCCTGGGCCGCCGCCACGTAGCTGCCCACATCCACCCCGCGGATGTCGACGAACGTCCAGCCGTTAAGCCGGGCGTTCTCGCTCTTGAGCATGGGTGGCCCGTCCACAATCTCCACCCGAGCGATCTGGCTCAGGGGCACTTGGGCGCCGGTGGGGGTGACCAGGGGCAGCTCGCGAAGCTTCTGCAGGTCGTCGCGCTGCTCGCGCGGGAAGCGCAGGTTGATCGGATAGCGCTCCAGCCCTTCCACGGTTTCAGTGATGTTGATGCCGCCCACGGCAGCCGCGACGATCTGGTTGATATCGCCCACGTTGAGCCCTACCCGTGCCGCCGCCAGCCGGTCTGGTCGGATCTCGATGTAGCGCCCGCCGGCGACGCGCTCCGAGAAGGCCGAGGCCGTGCCTGGAACCTGCCGCACGACGCGCTCGATGTCACGGCCGATGCGCTCGATCTCGTTCAGGTCCGGCCCCGCCACCTTGATTCCGACGGGGGTCTTGATGCCGGTCGCGAGCATGTCGATGCGGGTCTTGATGGGCATGACCCAGGCGTTGGTGACGCCGGGGAAGCGCACGGTGCGGTCGAGCTCCTCGATGAGCCCCCCGACCGTCATGCCGGGGCGCCACTCCGCCTCGGGTTTGAGCTGAATGACCGTCTCGATCATGGTCAGCGGGGCCGGGTCGGTGGCGGTGTCGGCCCGACCGATCTTGCCGAATACCCGCTTGACCTCGGGCAGGGTGGCGATCAATCGGTCGGTCTGCTGCAGAAGCTCCTGGGCCTTGCCGATGGAGAGCCCGGGCAAGGTCGTTGGCATATACATCAGGTCTCCCTCGTAGAGCTCGGGCATGAACTCGGAACCCAGGCCAGATCCGAGCCTGGCCAGCCAGGGGACTCCTTGGGTCATGGCCTGCCAACCGTCCGCGAGGCGTTGCTGCCAACCGCCAATGCGCGTCAGCGCCGGTTCGGTCGCTTCGCCCTTCACGACCAGGCCCGCCGCCTGGAAGGGCCACTTGAACGGCTCCAGCAGGCCGCCGATGCCATAGATCGGAACCAGCAGGCTCAGCACGATCAAAAGGGACGCACCAATGGTCGCCATCGGGGCCGCCAGCACTCCGCGCAGCAGCGGCCGATAGATCCAGATGAGCAGCCGGTTTAGAGGGTTGCTGCTCTCCTTGGGGATATGCCCGCGGATGAAGTAGCCCATCAGCACCGGCACCAGGGTGACGGACAGCCCCGCCGCCGCGGCCATCGCGTAGGTCTTGGTGAAGGCGAGTGGCGAGAAGAGCCGCCCCTCCTGGGCCTCCAAAGTGAACACGGGCAGGAAGCTCAAGGTGATGATCAGCAGCGAGAAGAACAGCGCCGGGCCCACCTCAGCGGCGGCGCTGGTGACCACGCGCCAATGCTCCTCCCCCTTGGGGGCATGCCCGTAAACCTCGCGGTAACGCTCCAGGTGCTTGTGAGCGTTCTCGATCATGACGATGGCGCCGTCCACCATCGCCCCGATGGCGATGGCGATGCCGCCCAGGGACATGATGTTCGCGTTGATCCCCTGGTGGCGCATGATGATGAAGGCGACCAGGACACCAAGGGGGAGACTGACGATGGCCACGAAGGCCGAGCGGAGGTGAAAGAGGAACACCAGGCACACCAGGGCAACGACGATGAACTCCTCCACCAGTTTGCCCTTGAGGTTGTCCACCGCCCGCAGGATCAGCGCCGAGCGGTCGTAGGTGGGGACAATCTCCACGCCCTCGGGCAGGCCGTGGCCGAGTTGTTCCAACCGTTCCTTGACTGCCTCGATGGTGGCCAGCGCATTCTCGCCGTAGCGCATGACGACGATACCGCCGGTGACCTCGCCGTCCCCGTCCAGGTCCGCGACCACCCGGCGCATCTCGGGGCCCACCTGCACCCGGGCCAGGTCTCGCAGCAGCACCGGGGTGCCCGCCGCGGTGACGTCCACGGGGATGGTCTCGATGTCCTCCAGTGACTCGATGTAGCCGCGGCTGCGGATCATGTATTCCGCCTCCGCCAGCTCTACCACGGAGCCGCCCACCTCCTGGTTGGCGTTGCGAATGGCGTTCGACAGGCGTGCCAGGGGGACGCCATAGGCGCGCAGCTTCTCGGGGTCGGCCACCACCTGGTACTGCCGCACCATGCCCCCGACGGTGGCCACCTCGGCCACACCGGGGACGGTCTGGAGCTCGAACTTCAGGAACCAGTCCTGCAGGCTGCGAAGCTGGGCCAGATCATGCTTGCCGGTGCGGTCGACCAGGGCGTAGCTGAAGACCCAGCCGACCCCGGTGGCGTCCGGCCCCAGCCGCGGCGTGATCCCGGCCGGCAGGCGTGAGGCGGCCTGGTTAAGGTATTCCAGCACGCGAGATCTGGCCCAGTAGATGTCGGTGCCGTCCTTGAAGATGACGTAGACGTAGGAGTCGCCGAAGAAGGAATAGCCGCGCACCGTCTGCGCCCCGGGCACGGAGAGCATGGTGGTGGTGATGGGGTAGGTGACCTGGTCCTCCACCACCCGCGGCGATTGGCCGGGGAAGCTGGTGCGGATGATGACCTGGACGTCCGAGAGGTCGGGGATGGCGTCCAAAGGGGTCTGTTTGAGGGAGACCAGGCCCCAGCCGGTGATGAGCACGGTGGCGATCAGGACCAGAAAGCGATTGCGGACCGACCAGACGATGAGCTTTTCCATGACGGCCCCCAGTTCAGTGGTGCTGGTGGGCGGTGGGCGGCGGCGCGTCGTCGGACATGCGCCGGTAGCTCGCCTGTAGGCTGGACTCGGAGTCGATGAGGAATTGACCCGAGACCACGATCTCGTCGCCTTCATTGAGTCCGGAGAGGATCTCGACCCCATCGGCGGTCTCCATGCCGGTCACCACGTCGACGGGCTGGAAGCGCCCGTCTCCGAGGGCCTTGACTACGCTCTGGCGCTCGCCGGTCTGGATCAGGGCCTCACGAGCAATTTTGAGCAGGTCGCGCTTGGGGCCACCGGAAATGGTCACGTCGGCGAACATGTTCGGCTTGAGGTCGAGATCGGGGTTGGGGAAGACGAGCCGCACCCGCAGCGTGCGGGTTTTGGGGTCCAGATCCGGGTAGAGATAGTCCACCTTGCCTTCCCACGTCCGCCCCGGGTAGGCCGGCACACTGATCTCCGCCTTCATACCAGGCGCGACCCAGGCCAGTTGGTGCTCGAACACATCCACCATGACCCAGACCTGCCCCAGATCGGCGATGGTGAACATCTCGCTGCCCGGGGTGACGTACATGCCCTCGCGGGCCATCAACTGGGTGACGATTCCGTCCGTCGGGGCCAGCACGGGGATGGTGTTGCGGGTCTCGCGGGTCCGTTCGATGTCGCCGATCACGGCCTCCGGCACCTCCAGCAGACGCAGGAGGTTGCGTGCCTTGTCCGCCTTGACCTTGCGAGCCCCAGGCGCCTGGGGCTCGGTGGCGATGAGGAAGTCCACCTGGGCGGAGAGGATGTCCGGGGCATAGAGCGCGGCGAGCTCCTGACCCTTCTTGACCGGCTCGCCCTCGGCGCGCAGGGTCAGATCCCTCGATCCAGCCCGCCGCCCGCGGGTGCACGTGGGCGAGGCGGGTCTCGTCGTAGGCGATTCGCCCGACGGTGCGGATGTACTTCCACAGGGTCCCGCGCTCCACCTTGGCGGTGCGCACACCCATGCTCTGAATTACGGTGCCGCTGATGCCGACCTCCGGATGCTTGCCGGTGTCCGGCTCCATGAGCTTTTCCACCAGGGTCATGCCGCAGATGGGGCAGGTCCCGGGCTGGTCCCTCACGATCTGCGGGTGCATGGGGCACACGTACTTGGGGTCGAGATGTTTCAAAGCGTGCTCCATCGCCGTCTCGCCCATGCCCTGCTCCCGGGCCGTTGTTGGGGGCTCGTTGGGTTGAGATGTCTGCTCGCCACAACCGGTGAGCGACGTGATTGCGACCGCCAGGGCGGCCGCCCTGGCAAGGCCCGCGAGACCGCGGGCAAGGGGGGAATGGGACATGGTCCGCTCCTGCGGTTGCCACGGCGGCGCTTCCGCCGCGCTTGAATTGCTCGGGCGGCAGGTTACGGCACCAAGCCGCCACCTACCGACTGCCGAAGGAATCGCGCACAGGAAGTCAGGAGATAGGAGGTCGGTGGGGAGAGTCGGGCGTGAAGCAGTAGAAATGAAGGCCCGTCGCCGAGACCGGTGCCTGGGGCCGCCGCATGTCGGGCAACAGGGGCGCAGAGGTCAGGAGTGCAGGCACGCCGACTGCGCAGTGCAAGGCGCACTTCTGGCAGTCGAGGAGGGTGGGGTGTACCGGCGCCGGTTTCTCGGCAGCGATTTGGTGCAGGGGGCAGACCGCCGTGGTGCTCCCCGCGACGCCGGCCTCATGCCGGCAGCCGAGGGCCGCAGAGGCCCACACCTGCGCCTGCATGATGACCAGGCACAGGGTGAGGATGATCGCCGCGGGGCGCGGGGAAATTCGCATGCCGCGGACTATAGGCCCCTGGCAGTCCGGCAACAAGCCGACACCGCAGAGGGTTGAGCTACTCGGTTGTCAATGCGCACCAACGCCCACCGTTTTCACCGCGGCAGTTTGAGCTCCGCAATCAGTCCGCCTCCATCCCGGTTCTTCAGGACCAGGTCACCGCCGTGGGCGCGGGCGATGTTGCGGGCGATGCCCAGGCCCAGCCCGGTGCCCCCCGAGTCGCGTCCCCGCGAGCCCTCCAGGCGGAAAAAGGGCTCGAAGACCTTGTCCATCGAATCCGCCGGAATCCCCGGCCCGTGGTCGGCGATCGTCAGGGTTACCGCTTTCTCGGAATCCCGCACCTCGATGTCCGCCTCCCCGCCGTAACGCAGGGCGTTGTCGAGCAGGTTGCCGATACAGCGCTTGAGTGCGAGGGGTCTGCCCGGATAGGGCTTCTGGACTTGCCCCCGCAGACTGACCCGCTCGCCCGACTCGTTGGCGTCGTCGCACAGGCTCTCGAGCAGAGCCATCAGATCCAGGGATCGGGTCTCCTCCCGGCTCTCCGTGCCGCGCATGAAGTCGAGCGTGGCGTCGACCATGGTCTGCATGTCGTCGAGGTCGCGCCGGATCTTCTCGCCCAACGCCTCGTCGTCCAACAGATCCGCCCGCAGCCGGAGGCGCGTGAGGGGAGTCTTCAGGTCATGGGAGACGGCGGCCAGGATCCGTGCCCGGTCCTCGACGAAGCGCCCGAGCCGCCGCTGCATGGTATTGAAGGCGCGCGAGGTCTCGGCCACCTCCACCGGCCCGGTCTCGGGGAGTGGGGGGCGGTGGATGTCCTTGCCCAAGGCGTCGGCGGCACGGCGCAGGTCGCGCAGGGGCCGCACGATCCAGCGCACGGCGACCAGGGAGAGTGAGGTCACGCCGAGGAGCAGGATCCCCAGGGTGAGCAGCATCTGTACCGGCCAGTCGAACAGCTCCGGCGGAACCCGGCGCTCGAACCAGACCCAGGTGCCGTCGCGCAGCCGCACCTGGACGACGAAGCGGCTGGCCATGGCGTGCTCCCCATGCAACATGGCCGCCGCCGTGCGACCCATGCCCATCATGGGGTGATGGCCCATGGGACCGCCCATGACGAAACCCGCGAGGGCCACCCGGATCTCGGCGCCTTGGCCCAGGCGCTCCTGCAGCTGCCGGTCGACCAGATCGGCACCGGGCGAGTGGGCGTCACCCAGCGGCTCGTCCAGCGGTGCGTCGGCGAGTCCGACGCGGACTTGGGGGCTGCTCAACAGGGGGAGCAGGCGCCTGCGCTCCGTCGCCGGCAGGGCATCCAGGAGCTGGACGATGCCGACGGTGCGCTCGATCACGTCGCTATGGATCGCCTTATAGAGGATCTGGCCGCGGTCGCGCAGCTGCACCCCGGCGGACAGCAGCACCGTGGCGGTGAGTCCGGTCAGCAGCACCAGGGTGAGCCGGCCGAATAGCGACTTCGGCAGCAGGCGCATGACGGTTGTGGCTAGCGGACCGCGGTCACCCGGGAGGCGAGCATGTAGCCGCGCCCCCGGACGGTCTTGATCAGCTCGGGCTCGCGGGCGTCGTCTCCCAGGTGTTTGCGCAGGCGCCCGACCAGCACGTCGATGCTGCGATCGAAAGCACGCGCCTCGCGTCCCTGGGTCAGGTCGAGCAACTGGTCGCGGGTCAGCGCCCGGTTGGGATGGACCAGCAGCGTCTGCAGCAGCCGGAACTCGGCCTGGCTCAGCGGCACCACCAGCCCGTCGGACGCGGTGAGATGCTGGGTGCGGGTATCGAGGGTCCAGCCGTTGAAGGCGAGGCGCTCGGGGGTCTCCGCCAGGGGATCGATCGGCAGATCGCGCACGCGCCGCAGCACCGACTTGATGCGCGCCAGCAGCTCGCGGGCGCTGAAGGGTTTGGCGAGGTAGTCGTCGGCGCCCATCTCCAGCCCCAACACCCGGTCCATCTCGTCGCCACGGGCGGTGAGCATGATCACCGGCACCTTCGAGCGCGCCCGCAGGTCCCGGCAGAGCTCCAGCCCGTCCACCCCGGGCAGCATGAGATCGAGCACGATCAGGTCGATGCGGGTGCGCTCAAGAACCATCCGCATCCCGCCGCCCTCGGCGACGGTGGTGACCTGGTAGCCGTTCTTCTCCAGATACTGCGTGAGCAGATGCCGGATCTCCGGATCGTCATCCACCACCAGGATATGGTCTGCAGGGGTGCTCATGCAGCGCACTCTAGCCGATCTCCGCCGCGTCCCGCTGGCGAACCGTAAGGCCATGTAACTCAGAGGGGACCTGTTACATGGGCTTACAAAGCGGCCGGTTCCAGACATCGGCCCCTTACACGGGGGGGCTTTAATGATGCCAAGCCGAAGAGGCCGGGCAATCAGCCCGCTGACAGCAGAATCGCTTGGGAGAAGTCCATGAGACAGTCGAGCAGAAAGTTTCTCGGTTTGGTCACAGGGTCCGTGCTGAGCATCGGTGCGGTCACCGGCGTGCTGGCCGCCGGCACCCAGGGTGCGGTCGGCTATCCCGGAATGTATCCGGGGATGATGGGCGGACCGGGCCGCGGGATGGGAATGGGGCCCGGCGGCATGATGGGCGGCTCCGTGTCCGCAACCAGCGCCCGACTCACGGCGATCAAGGGCGAGCTCGGTATCACCGCGGCGCAGGCCGACGCCTGGAAGGCCTATGAGCAGGCCGTGATCAACCAATCGGCCCTGATGAACGCACACCGCCAGACCATGTGGAACGGCCCCATGCCGCCCCCGATCGATCAGCGCGCGGCGATGCATCAGCAGGGTGCGCAGATGATGCAGAAAACGGCACAGGCCACCCAGGGCCTTTACCAGGTCCTGACACCGGAGCAGCAGGCCAAGGCCAACACGCTCCTCATGTTCCAGCCTGGGCTGAGCATGGCCAGGTAGGCGCCATTGGCGCGGGAACCGGGTGTCGCGAGGGACCGATTGCCTGCAGGGAGAGTGACACATGATGGGTAACGGATTTGGATTCGGATTCGGCATCCCCGGCCTCGGAATGATCCTGGTCTGGGGGTTGATCCTCGTCTTCGTCGTCTGGCTGGTGCGCACGGTCGCCGGCGGTTTTTCGAGCGGTGGCAAGAGCGCCAGGCAACTGTTGGACGAGCGCTTTGCGCGCGGGGAGATCGATCAACAGGAGTACGAACAGAAGCGGCGGTTGCTGGAACAATGAGCAGCCCCTCCTGACGAGGGCGTGCGACAGCGTGATGCAGCGAGGTGCGGGACGATGCGAAAAGCGCGACTGATGCGGCGGGTCGGAGCGGTGGCTGTGCTTGCCCTGGCGGCTGCGGCTGCATACCCGAAGCCTCCCGGTGCCGCCACGCGGCGGTCGGAGTCAAGTTCTCAAACGACACCCCCGACCGCACAGCTCGAGCGCTTCGTTCGAGGCGCCCAGATCGAGCGCCCGGAGCCGACCCCGGTGCCCGGCATCTTTCGCGTAAGGATTGGGTCCGGGTATGTCTATCTCACCGCCGACGGGCGCCACGCCTTTACGGGTGACCTGTTCGACCTTTCAACGGGAGAGAACCTGACCGAGACCCGGCGCAACGGAAACCGGCTGGCCTCGTTAGCCCAGTTTCCAGCGGGGGAGCTCGTTCTCTTTCCGGCCGAGGGCGTCGAGCGGGCCCGCGTCCATGTCTTCACCGACAGCACCTGCCCCTATTGCCGCAAGCTCCACCAGGAGGTTCCGGCCCTTCGCAAGGCCGGCGTAACCATCGCCTACATACCATTTCCACGCGGCGGAGAAAAAAGTCCCGGCTACCGGGAGCTGCGCTCCGTCTGGTGCGCCGAGGACCGGGCCGGCGCCTTCGATATTGCCACGGGGCAGGTCGACGGCCAATTGGGGACAGGAGATTGCCCGGCCGCCACGGCCGTGGATGCAGGGTACCGCCTCGGTGTCCAACTCGGTGTCAGCGGAACCCCGACCGTCGTGCTTCCGTCAGGCGCCGCTGTACCCGTTTACGTCAATGCTCCGACCTTGCTCGCGCGCTTGGGGCTGGGGAAGGTTTCCGTCGCTCCCTGAGCGAGGAGGTGACTCGATGTTTGAATCGACCAAAGCGGCGACGACCGAGGCTCGGTCGCGGGACGTCTGGGAGGTACGGCGCAAGATTCGTGTCCCGACCCTCCAGGAGGGAATGGGCACGGCAGCGATGGATAAGGCGTTGGCAGGCATCGACGGGGTCGTGCGGGTCTCGGTCGACCCCGTTAAGCCTTGGGTCGCAGTGGATTATCTCGTGACCAAAACCGACTACCAGACCCTCGAGCGCGCATTGGAGGCGGCCGGCTATCCCCCGGCAACAGGCCGCTGGGCAAGATTCAAGTCTGGGTGGTACCAGAACCTCGACCTGACGGGCCGGGAAAACGCTGCGGCACCCGCTCCCGCGTGCTGCAACAAACCGCCGAGCCGGGTTGCTAAGTCGTAGGTGCGCTGAGGCTCCCGGAGCGCCTCGGTTTTCCGAGCCGGCGCCGGTGAGTCTTCGGCAGAGCTCCGCCACTGAAGGGCCGCCCGCAACCGGTGGCCGCGCGACGGATAGGCAGTGCAACTACCTTCCATTCAGAGTCCAGGAGCCGGGCCAAGGCTCAATTCACAAAACGAACCCCATAGATGAGGAGACTACAGATGGTCATGAAACGATTCGTACCCCTTGCCATGTCCGCCGCGCTGCTCTCGAGCCCATTGGTGATGGCGGAAAGAGACCCAGCCCTCCGACACCGGGATGGCGCCGGCCGCGGAACCTGCCGCAACGAAGCAGACGCCCCCAGCCGAGTCAACAGCTCCCGAGATGCCCGGCGGCATGACTATGGGGGGATCTAACGAGGCGGACGCCGACCGGGGGCCGGGAACCGCCACGCCCATGCCCATGCCCATGCCAACGGACATGATGGGCATGGGCATGAGGCCCGGGATGCAGACCGGTTCCATGGTCCAGCCCGGCATGATGGGCGGGATGCCGGGAGGTTGCATGGAACGGCCGGGCATGATGGGGAACCGCGGGATGATGGGCAGCGGGGGGATGATGGGCATGATGCGCGGTTGCCCGGGCGGCATGCTGGGAGGCGGCCGTGGTCCCGCCATGCAGGAGAATTATCGCGAGGTCATGGGTCGCCTGGACCTGCTGGACGCGCGCCTCGCCAAGATCGAGACCATGCTTGAACACCTGCTGCAACGTTAGGCTCAGCCCCGGGAGGTTCCCTGCGGCGCGCAGACTCCCGGTGTCGGTAACGGCACCTGCTGCTGGTAGCGCCGTAAGCGTTTGACGAAGCTTGACCCCCTAAGGGCGCTTTGGCTCGTCCTTCGATCCAACATCACAGGAGACCACGCATGTTCACGCTCAAGAACCTGGCGCTCGGACTGCTCCTCTGCGGGTCGGTCCTGAGTACGACGGCCCCAGCGGAGGAGCCCACGATCTCCGTCTACAAGAGCCCCACCTGCGGCTGCTGCAGCCAATGGATCTCCCACCTGGAGGAGAACGGGTTCAAGGTCGATCCCATCGACACAAGCGACCTCCCGATGATCAAGTCCAGGTCCGGCATCGCCCCGGAAATGGCGTCCTGCCATACCGCCCAGATCGGCGGCTATGTGATCGAGGGTCATGTGCCAGCGGGTGACATCCGTCGCCTGCTCGCCGAGCACCCCGACGCGCGCGGGCTCACTGTACCGGGCATGCCGCAGGGTTCACCCGGCATGGATGCTCCGAATCCGCAGCACTATCAGGTGCTGCTGATCGGTAAGGACGGGAGCACCAAGGTCTTCGCCGAGCACTAGGCTGGGGTGCGGTTGCCTACCTGGTCTCAACAAACCACCGGCAAAGGAAAGGACCATGCGAGAGAATCTTTCAGCGGCGGCGATCGCACTCCTGCTCGGCGGGGCGAGTCCCCTGGGCTGGGGGCCACACGCCGCCCGCCGGCGCGAGGGTCTATTTCATCGAGCCCGCGGATGGTGCCGTGGTGGCCAGCCCCGTCCGGGTGCGGGCGGGGATTGAATGATTCGGCATTGCCCCGGCCGGGACCAAGGGTCCGCGCCGTCACACCGCGGGACACCATCACGTGCTCATCGATGTCGATGAATTGCCCGACCTGAGCTCGCCCATCCCCCGCGATACGCACCACGTCCATCTCGACGGTGGCGAGAGCGAGGTGCTGCTGGAGCTGCCTCCAGGTGAGCACAGCCTGCAGCTCCTGCTCGGCGACGAGGTCCACGAGCCGCAGGAACCACCCCTGTTCTCCGAGAAGATCCGGATCGCCGTCCGGTAGGCGGGCGAGTGGAGGCATGAGCCGATGACAGCCAAACGCCATGTGCCAGTCTCACTGCTGCTGGCCTTAGCCACCGCGGCTGGAGTGACCTCCTGCGCGGGTCCAGCCCCGGTTGGTGGCGGACCCATGGGTCCGGCGGCCGGTCCTGGGCCCGGCGGCCCCTGGGGCATGATGGGTGGGCCGGGGATGGGCGGCTATGGCCCGGGCATGCGCGGCTACGGCGGCATGATGATGGGTGGGCCGACGCTGCGGCACCGGTGGGCCATGATGCAGGGGATTCCCACCGCCTATGCGGGACAGCGCGATCCGTCTGCCCGCCGACCCGCGGGCAGTCTCAGAGGGAAAGTCCCTCTTTCTGACCAATTGCTCCTCTTGCCACGGCAACCAAGGGGAGGGTGACGGACCGGCGGCAGCGGGCATGTCGCCTCCTCCTGCCAATCTGCGCTGGCTGATGCAGCGGCCGATTGCAGGAGACAGTTATCTGATGTGGGCCATCAGTGAGGGCGGAGGTCAGCTCGGCACCGCCATGCCGGCCTTCAAGGACGCCCTTAGCGAGAGCGACCGCTGGAAGATCATCCGATTTCTGAGGACCCTCTAGGGATCCGGAGGTTGAACATGAACGAGCAGGAAACGGCACTACCGATGGGGACAGGCACGGTTACCGACCCCGTCTGCGGCATGGAGGTAGCCGCCGACGCACCGCTGCGCGTCACCCACGCAGGCAAGGACTATCGCTTCTGCAGCCAGCACTGCCTGGAGCAATTCGAGGCCGATCCGGAGCGCTACGCAGTGCCGGCTGCCGGGGCAGGAAGGCCCATGCCCAGGGCGACGCGGCGGGGGCTGCTGCACCGAGCACCCGGCGCTGTCGCCCCAGACGCCGAGCGCCGGCGGCATCACCTACACCTGTCCGATGCACCCCGAGGTCCGCCAGCAGGGACCAGGCGCCTGCCCCAAGTGCGGCATGGCCCTGGAGCCGGTGACAGCCGCCCGTGACGCGCATCGAATACACCTGCCCGATGCATCCGGAGATCGTGCGGGACCGCCCGGGCACCTGCCCCAAGTGCGGCATGGCCCTGGAGCCGCGCACCGTCGCCTTGGATGAGCCCAACGAAGAGCTCATCGACATGACCCGGCGCTTCTGGGTCAGCGCCGCCCTGGCCCTGCCACTGTTCGTGCTGGCGATGGTCGCGGACCTGGCGCCCGACTGGCTGCCGGCCGGGGTGTCCATGGGCACGGTGCAGTGGATCCAGTTCGCCCTCGCCACACCGGTGGTGCTGTGGGGCGGCTGGCCCTTCTTCGTGCGCGGCTGGCAGTCCCTGCTGACCTGGAACCTGAACATGTTCACCCTGATCGGGTTGGGCGTCGCCGTCGCCTGGGGCTACAGCGTCGTGGCCCTTCTCTTTCCCCACTTGTTCCCGCCCGCCATGCGCATGGCGGAAGGCACCGTCCACGTCTACTTCGAGGCCGCGGCCGTCATCACCGCCCTGGTGCTGCTCGGGCAGGTGCTGGAGCTGCGCGCCCGCGGGAGCACCAACGCGGCCATCAAGCTGCTCCTCGGTCTGGCGCCCAACACCGCGCGCCTGGTTCGCGACGACGGCACCGAGGTTGACGTGGATCTCAACGAGGTCGAGCCCGGGAACCTGCTGCGAGTCCGGCCCGGGGAGAAGGTGCCGGTGGACGGCACTGTCACCCAGGGCAGCAGCACCGTCGACGAGTCCATGGTCACCGGCGAGCCCATCCCGGTGGAGAAGTCGACCGGCGACCGGCTGATCGGGGCAACCCTCAACGGCACTGGCAGTCTGCTGATGCGCGCCGAGCGCGTGGGGGCCGACACCCTGCTCGCGCAGATCGTGCGCATGGTCGGGGAGGCGCAGCGATCGCGCGCCCCGATCCAGCGCCTCGCCGACCGGGTCGCCGGCTGGTTCGTGCCCGCCGTGGTGCTCGTCGCCCTGGCAACGTTCCTCGTCTGGGGTCTATGGGGCCCTGAGCCGCGCCTGGCCCACGCCGTGGTCAACGCCGTCGCGGTCCTCATCATCGCCTGTCCCTGCGCCCTCGGGCTCGCGACCCCGATGTCGATCATGGTCGGCACCGGCAAGGGCGCGAGCGCCGGTGTGCTGATCAAGAACGCCGAGGCCCTGGAGGTCATGGAGCAGGTCGACACCCTGGTGGTGGACAAGACCGGCACCCTGACCGAAGGCAGACCCGCGGTCGCCTCGGTCCGTGCGGAGCCCGGCCTCGACGAGGACACCCTGCTGCGGCTCGCCGCCAGCCTGGAGCGCGCCAGCGAGCACCCCTTGGCCGAGGCCATCGTGCGGGGGGCCGAGGACAAGGGTCTCTCCCTAGCGGACACGGAGGCATTCGAGTCTGTCACCGGCAAGGGGGTTACCGGCATCGTCGAGGGCCGCCGCGTGGCGCTCGGCACCAGCAAGCTCCTGGAAACGCTCGGCATCGAACCGGGAGAACTGCAAGAGCACGCGGAAGCGGGCCGCGCACAGGGCCAGACGGTCATGTTCGTTGCCGTCGACGGCCGGGCCGCGGGCCTGATCGGCGTCGCTGACCCGATCAAGGAGACGACGCCCGGAGGCGATCCGGGATCTGCATGCCGAGGGCCTGTCAGTCGTCATGCTGACCGGCGACAGCGCGACCACGGCCGGGGCCGTGGCGCGCACGCTCGGCATCGACCGGGTCGAGGCCGAGGTCCTGCCCGGGCGCAAGGCCGAGATCGTCAAGCGCCTGCAGTCCGAGGGGCACCGGGTCGCCATGGCGGGGGACGGCATCAACGACGCCCCGGCCCTGGCCCAGGCCGACGTCGGCATCGCCATGGGGACGGGGACCGATGTCGCCATGGAGAGCGCCGGCGTGACCCTGGTCAAGGGCGACCTGCGTGGCATCGTGCGCGCCCGGCGCCTGAGCCGCGCGGTGATGCGCAACATCCGCCAGAACCTGTTCTTCGCCTTCGTCTACAACGCGCTCGGCGTGCCGATCGCGGCGGGGGTGCTCTACCCGGTGTTCGGCCTGTTGCTCTCCCCGATGATCGCCGCGGCGGCGATGAGCTTCAGCTCCGTCTCGGTGATCGCCAACGCACTTCGCCTACGATCTGCGGATGTTTGACGAACTGGGGAGGATCCACTCCGAGTAGGCCCCGGAACTGAGGCCGTTGCGTCTGGCCGATTGACAGCGGCGGCGGAGCGTTTAGAATTGCAAAGCATTCGCATTTGCAATTGTGTGTGACGCTCCATGATCTCCCGCACGTCTAAGCCCTTATGGATTCTCTCGATATTATTGATCAGTCTGTTGGGCGCCCCGCCCGCGCGGGCAGCCGACACCGGGCAGGTGCTCCTGCACCTGTTGAGCTATGTCGGCGTGGACTATCCCGAGACGGTGGCCGATGGGCAGGTGGTCAACCAGGCGGAGTACGCGGAGCAGCGTGAGTTCGCGGAGCGCATCCAAGCGCTGACCGGCGACCTGTCCGCGAGCCCGGCCCGCGATGGGCTCCAGCGACAGGCGGAGCAGTTGGTCCGGGCGATCGACCAGCGCGCGCCGGGAGCCGAGACGCGTGCGCTGACGGAAGCCATTGCCCAAGAGGTGACCGATGCCTATCAGGTCGAGGTATCCCCCCGTCGGATCCCTGACCAAGCCCGGGGGCAAGCCTTGTACGCCGAGAACTGCGCGGCCTGTCACGGGGCGCAGGGTGGCGGCGACGGCCCCCTGGCCGCCCGGCTGGAGCCCGCGCCGAAGGACTTCCACGACCCGGCTCGCCAGAGCCAGCGGAGTCTCACCAATCTCTACAACACCATCTCGCTCGGCGTTGATGGCACGGCCATGGTGGGATTCAAATCGCTCTCCGATGACGATCGCTGGGGGCTGGCCTTCCAGGTAGGGAGCTTCCTGTTCAGCGACGCGGAGCGGGCCCGCGGCGAGGCCCTTTGGGAGGCGGGGAAAGGGCGTGAGTGGCTCGGCGATCTGCGGGCCGTTGCAACGCTGAATCCGGCCGAGCTCGAGGCCAAGCATGGCGATGAGGTGGTCGCGGTCTTGGCCTATCTGCGCGCCAATCCCGAATCCCTAACGCCACACCAAGGCGAGCCTCTTGCCTTCAGTGAGGCCAAGCTGCGCGAGAGCCTCGAGCTCTACCGCAGCGGCGCCCATGAGGCGGCCTATTCAGCCGCGGTGTCCGCCTACTTGGACGGGTTCGAGCTGGCGGAGACCGGGCTGTCCGCGGTGGATCCCAACCTCAAGCACCAGGTCGAGGAGGCCATGCTCGCCTACCGCCTTCAGATCAAACAGGGTGCGCCGGTGGATGCGGTGGCCAAGGCGCAGGCGGCACTCGTGCCTATGCTGACCGAAGCCCACGACGCCCTGAATGCCGGTGAGCTGTCGCCGGCGGTCGCCTTCGCAAGCGCGGTGATCATCCTGCTGCGCGAAGGCGTCGAGGCGATTCTGGTGCTCGCCGCCATCATCGGCTACCTGATCAAGACCGGCCGGCGCGACGCCCTGCGCTACATCCACATCGGCTGGGCGGGTGCACTAGTGGCTGGCATCGCGACCTGGGCGACGGCCACGTACGTGGTGGATGTCAGCGGCGCCAGCCGCGAGCTGACGGAGGGGCTGACGGCCCTCTTCGCCGCCGGGGTGCTCTTCTACGTCGGTGTCTGGCTGCACAGCAAGGTCCAGTCCCGGCGCTGGAACCAGTTCATTCGCTCCAAGATGCAGACGGCCATGCAGCAGCGCACCTTGTTCGCCCTAGCGGCGCTCAGTTTCGTGGCCGTGTACCGCGAGGTCTTCGAGACCGTCCTGTTCTACCAGGCGCTCGCGGTTCAGGCGGGGAGCGACGGCCACACCCCGATCATGACAGGGGTCCTCACGGCGGCCCTGCTTCTGGGCCTGGCCGCCTGGATCATCCTCCGAGCCAGCAGCCGGCTTCCGCTCCGCCAGTTTTTTGGCATCAACACCATATTGATGTATGCGCTCGCCATCATCTTCGCCGGCAAGGGCGTCGCCGCCTTGCAGGAGGCAGGCGTGATCGGTGTGAGCCAGATCGCCTTTCCGCGTATCGACCTCCTGGGTGTCTATCCGAATCTTCAGGCCCTGGGGCTGCAGCTCATTCTGATGGCGGTGGCGGTCGCCGTGGCCCTCATGAACCGCAGGCAACAGGCCGAAGCTTAGTTGTTGCCCCCTTGGCGCGGGCGGCCATCGATTGGGGCCGCCCGCAGAGCAGCCAACCACCCCCATCCGTTTGGGGCGGCGCACCCCCTGATTACGGAGGGCGCCTACACCCTGGGCGCGGGTGTCACCCAGATGGAGCTTGGTTTCGAGCACGCCCGGTTCGATCAATCGGACGTCCATGGACGGAATCAACGCGGTGCGACTGACCCTATCGTACGGTGAGCGCGAGAACCTCGACGTGCTCGTCGGCACGCCGTACCTGGACACCCGCGAGCTGTCGGCCGACGGGATCGAGCGTACCCGCGGGTTGGCCGACGCGTCGTTTGAAGTGAAATGGCGCTTCTGGGAAAACGACTTGGCCAAGCTGGCGCTCAAACCATGACTAACCGTCCCGACGGGCAACTTTCGCCGGGGTTTGGGAACCGGGCAAGTCGTTCCCAGCATTTTTGTTGTGTCGACGTCCGAGCTCGGCGCATGGATTTTGAATGTCCACGTCGGCTACCTGGGAAACGAGAACCGGCTCGACGAGCGGCGGGATCTGCTGCACCTTTCCGGCTCTGTGGTCTACCGCATGAATCCGCGACTGCAGTGGGCGCTGGATCTTTCCGCCGACTCCAACGTTGACAAGGACAACGACACCTTCCCGGCCGTCGCCTTGGCGGCGGTCATCTACTCGCCGGCCGTGAGCGTGGATTTCGACCTCGGGGCAAAGGTGGGGCTCAACGGCGCCGCGGATGACTATGGCATTCTGACTGGCGTGACGTTCCGCTGGTAGGGCGGCGGCGCGACGCGGGCTGGCGGACTGCTGAGGCTCCTAGGCAGCGACGCGGACGGCGTCGGTGGCCGCGTCCTCAGCGACCAGTCTCTGAAAGTGCTCCAGGTTCTGGGGCCGGTGGTGGTAGCTGGCCAGGACCAGGCGTTAGCTGATCCCGAGCCGCGCCTTTACACATCTCATTTGGCCACAAGGAACTGCTCGGGCGTCTACATCGCCCACCAATGCGGTGTTGGCTTCTTCTGCGGTGTCGGGGCCTATAAGTGACCGATGGCCACTCCGGGCAACCCCGATTAGGCCACCGATCTCGCGGCTTTCGCGCGGCAGGTCGTCCAGTGGGGACCGGGGCCTCAAGCGAGCGGGAACGGCACGAGATGGCCGCTGTCGTCGAGGGTCCAACGGCTGCCGTCGCCAGCAGGGATGCCGGTGTGGGTGCGCCAGCGTTCGGGCAGGGGTCGCGGCAGTGCGAGCAGGGCACCGTCGGCCGTCTCGAGGAGGGTGAACTCCAGCCGCCCGCTGGCGGCGCCGCTGACCTCGACCCGCACCTTCCAGCAGCCGTTCCACTCGCGATAGAAGTCGTAGACTAGGGGCACCGGGCCCACCAGCTCGGTGAGCAGGTCCCGGATCAGAGCCCGCAACTCGTTGACGCGTTTCTTGAGGTCAGTGAGGGGCGTGGGGGTCGGCGGGATTCCCATGAGATCTCGAATGCAGGTCGATCGGGTCGAAAACGGGGTCCCGATTGTGCCACGTCGTCGAAACTGGAGCCGGCCGAACCCATCTATCACCCCGAAGCCGACGATTCCCCACCCGTCTCACCCTCTCTGACGAGTCCCCATGATCGTTTCTGAGGCCATCGAGGCACGCCCGCGGCGACGTGGTATGACCCGATCCATCGCTTGCCGGAGGCGACGAGATTTCCTGAAGTAGGCGCGCAGATGCGCGCTCATTTCCTTCAGGAACGCGTGGTAGGCCGACGCGTCGCCGTCGAGTCCGCGCAGTAGCCGCGGAGGCGCTCCTCGTTGGGATTAGATCGGCCCTGTTCTGTCATTCGTTGAATCGCCGCCTTTGGTTACAGGATCGGTTTGCAGCGGCTGGTCAGGCATTTTGGCCTGTCCGGCTGCTGGTGCTGTGGAAGTCGGTTCAGTTCCCGCTGCTGCGCGCGCTGCTCGGCGGCTACGACAGGGCGCGTTACGTGCACTTCTGTGCCATGGCCGGACTCGTCATACCGCTCAGCCGTGTTTTTTTCCAACGACGAGCAGAAGCATATCGCCGAGGCCTACATCGCCTAGTTGCAGGAGGCGGATGCCTTCTCGCGCGCCATCGTCACACAGGTGTCGCCACTCGAGGGCGTCTTTGAGGCGGAGGACTACCACCAGGGCTATCTCGCCGGGCATCCCTACCAGCCCTGCATCGCCATCAACGACCTGCCGAAATCGCTGAATTGCAGAAAACGCGGCCGAGCCTCTCGACTTGACTGGGGCGAGTGCAGACTATTACGACGCACTTCCCTGTGCTGCGACCCTTAAACGAAAGGGGCGGTTACTTCGCGGCTTCACCCGACGAGCCGCTCTTCTGCTCCGTCCCCGCGGCTCCCTCCATGCCGGACATGCCGCCTGGTATCCAGACCCAGGTTCCGCCCTCGCCGCTCGTTCCCTCCATTCCAGACATTCCTTGCATACCGCTCATACCTTCCATGCCAGACATCCCCTGCATCCCGGACATCCCCTGCATGCCGCTCATCCCGGATTGCGGCTGTCCGTAGCCGCGATAGCCCGGTGCGGTGAAGCCTCTTGGCACCATCGTGCCGCCCTGCGGATAACCCATCATAGGCCCGGCCGGCGGATAGCCCATCATGGGACCACCCTGGGGGTAGCCCATAGCCGGTCGACCCTGCGGCGAGCCCATCGTCGTCGGGCCTGTCCCCTGCATGCCACTCATGCCCTGCATGCCACTCATGCCCTCCATGCCGGACATGCCCTGCATCCCGGACATCCCTTGCATGCCGCTCATTCCGGATTGGGGCTGTCCGTAACCCCAGTAGCCGGCCCCGGGCGCCGCGCCCGGCATCATCATGGCCCCACCTTGGGGGGAGCCCATGACCGGTCGACCTTGCGGATAGCCCATCGCCGTTGGGCTTGACCCCTGCATCCCAGACATGCCCTGCATGCCACTCATTCCCTCCATGCCGGACATTCCCTCCATGCCGGACATTCCCTGCATGCCGGACATTCCCTGCATCCCGGATATCCCCTGCATGCCGCTCATTCCGGATTGCGGCTGGCCGTATCCCCAATAGCCGGCCCCAGGAGTTGATTCCGGCATCATCATCGACCCGCCTCGCGGGTATCCCATCCCAGGACCGGCCTGGGGATAGCCTCTCATGGGACCACCTTGTGGATAACCCATCATCGGACCGTCCCGCCGGTATTCCGGCGCGGGACCCCCTTGCGGATAGCCCATCATGGGCCCAGCGCCGGGATGGCCCATCGTCGGGCCACCCTGCGGATAACCCATCATGGGGCCGGACTCGGGATAGCCCATCATTGGACCGCCCCCCGGGTAGCCCATCATTGGGCCGCCCTGGGCGCTCGCTGCGCCCGAAACCAGGGCACCGCAAAGGACCAACCCAATCGCGGCACTGAGACAGTAGCTTTGATCTTTCATCAATCGTCCTCCTACCTGTGGTGATACCGAACGAACTGCATGCCTAGCCTAGCCCATTTTGGGGGAACACTTTATCGGCCGACTTGTGGCTCGCGGTTCGTGCGAGGCCACCCTCGGGCGTTACTGCCTGAGTGCCCACTCCTCGACCTGGCCCGAGTCGGGATCCAGGCTGAGTATTCGGTGATTGTTGGTGTCCGCGATCAGGATGCGCCCGTTGACGCTTGCCAAGCCGCCCGGCTCGTTCAGCTCGGTGTCTGCGGGGGAGCCCAGGCGGCGCCCCGGTTTTCCGGTGCCCAGGACGGTGGTCACGGTACCGGACTTGGGATCGATCAGCTTGACCTTGTTGTTGTAGGTATCGGCGATGGCGAGCCTCCCCCCTTCAAGCGCCGCGATCCCGGAGACATGCTGCAATTGCGCCTCGGCGAGCGGGCCGTCCCGGTCACCGAACTCGAAGAGCCCGGCCCCGACGAGATTCTCCACGACCCCCCGATCGATACGGATACGGCGGATGGCCGAGGCCTCCGCATCGGCGACGTAGAGGTCGTCGCCGACGAGCGCGAGTCCGCTCGGCTGGCTGAAGCTCGCGTCGTCAAGCGTGCCGGTGGCGATCCCCTCCCGACCGGAACCCGCGTAGGGCGCGATCTTCCCGTCGTCCAGACCCAGACGCCAGATCTGATGGCTGCCCGCCATGGCGATATAGACCTGCCCGTCCCGGACGGTCAGGTCCCAGGGCGAGCGCAGGTCCAGATGGAGCGCGTCCTGTTCGCCCTCCGGCCGCGAGAGACCAACTCGGCCGGTCCCGGCGAGGGTGCGGATCCGCCCCGACTTCAGATCGATGGACCGGACCGTATGGCTGCCGGGGTCGGCGACGAGCAGCGCATCGCCTGTGAATGCGAGCCCCTGGGGCGAGCCGAGCCGGGCCTGATCCGCCGGGCCGTCGCGCCAGCCGGACTCCCCGCTGCCGACGATGCGCTCGATCTTGCCGTCCGCCGCGGCCAGGATGACGCGGTGGTGCAAGGTGTCGCTGATCGCCACCCGGCGACCATCGCCCGCCACGGCGATCTTGCCAGGGGCGGCAAGCAGGGCGGCCGCGAATCGATCCTTTTCGAGCGACAAAGGCAAAGGACGGTCATTCAAGTCCGCCCGGTACATCTCCAAGAGCCGGTCGATGGCCCGGGCGAGCTTTTCCTCGTTGCCCTCGCCAGTGACCTTGCCGACCCAGCTTCCATCGGGTGCGAAAACGGCCAGAGTTGGCCAGGCTCGGATGCCATAGTGCTCCATGAGTCGCCAGTCGGGATCGTTCACGATGGGGTGGCGGCGGTCGAGCCGAACGACCGTGCTGCGCAGCGCCTCCAGATTCTTTTCGTGATCGAACTTGGGAGAGTGCACGCCAATGACGGCCAAGCGGTTCCCGAAACGATCCTCGAGGCGGCGGAGCTCCTCGGCCACGTGGATGCAGTTGATGCAACCATAGGTCCAGAAGTCCAGGATGACGACCTTCCCTTGCAGATCCGCGGGGGTCAGCGGGCGCTCCACGTTCAGCCACTTCAGACCGTCCGGCAGCACCAGAACGGCCCCCCCGGAGACACGCGTCGGCGCCTCGCCCGCGGCCAGGCATCCGATGCCGAAGAGCACCAATAGAAACCAGCCAACAAGACGCCAGACGAACATTGGAGATCGAATTCCTCTTGAGTACGGGCGGGATGACGGGCCGAGGGAAGGCGGCTCCTGCGTGGGCCCGGGCGTAGGCTCGAATCGAGCCAGCTTGGAGAGGTTGAGGGCCTCGCGTCCCCCGCGTAAGCGCCAAAGCCGCCAGCGGCCGGTCCAACATAGGCTCGCGACCGCGGACGCGGAACAAGGGGGGTCAGCCAAGCACCTGAAAGAGCCGCGTGCGGTGATTCGACGTCCCACAGATGGGGCAAAGCCCCCGCGCCGTCTCCGGGGCCGGGGTATGGAAGGGCGCGCCGCACGCGGCGCATCGGCGCTGTAAGAGCGGCAGCAGGTCCTGCGGCGACGGGTCCAGACTTCGCACCGATGCCGCGCCCGTTTCACAGACGTCCACGCAGATTCCGCACCCGGTGCAGCCGTCGGGGTCGAATCGATACGCCGACGGCTCGACCCGGATCGCGGCGTGCGGGCACAGCCGCGCGCAGGCGTCGCAGCCACTACAGCGCTCCCCATCGATGCGGGGGGCGTTGAGACTGAGTTGGCTGCCCTCCGTCCTCGGAATCAGCCGGCCCGGGGGGGTGAAGTCTGGTACGCCAGGATCGGCCCGCTCCGCCAGTTCGACGGCGGTCTCCGTCGCTGCCGTCATCATGCCTCGGAAGAAGGCACGCCGATTCATGGATGGTGGCCGATGCCGCGCCTCGGCAGCGTGACGGCTCCGAGCCCATCCCTGAGGAGACAAAGGATGCGCCTCGATCGGTTCCTGACCGCGGTCCAGAAGTAGGGCGTTCACCTGATCGAGATGCCGCTCGAACCGGGTGACGGTGCCGCGCGGACAGGTGTCGCAATCGCCGGCGGAAAGCGTCAGACGCCGCACTCCCCGGCGCTGCAGGTCCAATAGGGCACGCACGCCGAACAGGTGGACGCACGGCACGAGCCCCGCCCCCGAATCGCGGTCGCCGAGACCTGGTCCGGCTCGGCCGCATGCCGCGAAGGCGATCCCGACCCCGTCGACCCGGTACTCGGCGGGCGCGCAACGCGCCGCGATTGCCCCCTCCGGGCAGACCGGCGCGCAGAGTCCGCAGCCGTCGCAGCGCTCCGTGTCGATCCCCAGCCGCTCGTCGTCGATGACCCAGGCCCCGGTGGGACAGGCGTCGACACAGGCGCGGCAACTCGCCTGCTCCATCCGGGAATGGACGCAGCGTGCCTCGATGACCTCTGGAAGCAGCTGGTCCGTCGGCGCGGAACGCCCCACCACGAGCACCGTAGACCTTACCAGCTCGGTGCGGTGCCCGGAAGGTAGGGCCCGTCCACCTCAAGGGGAACGGATACGACTGGCACCGCGCGGCCCTCGATCTCCTCGGCGGTGGGACGCGGGCTTCCGAGCAGCTCCGCCAAGAGATCTCGCAGCTCGTCGAGATAGGCGGCTGTCAGAAGGGCAAGTCCCGCGTAGAGACGGGTCTCGCAACGCGCGGCGACGCGTTCGGCAAACGCGTCGATCCAGCGCAGCGGGTGCTCGTCCATGAATCGCGCCACCTCATCGAGGGCCACCGGCTCGGTCGCCCCGTCCAGCAGATGTGCAAGGAAACGCAGCTCGTTCACCAGATGGTCGTCGCTGCGCTTGCGCCAGTCCTCGACCTCCAGACCGTAGCGGCGAAACCAGGCGCGCACCCGGAACATGGGCTCCTGCAGGGTGAGGCTGTCCTCGTCCAGCCAGACTGACTCGCAGGGCGAAGCGCGCAACCCGTAAGTGAGATAGATGTCCGCATAGTCGGCGGCGAGGCGGTCTAGGGTCGTCTGGCACAGCTCGGTGGGGATCTCGGTCAGCCCTTCCCGCAGCAGGCCGAAGGCGACCGCGGCACGATCCCCTGTCAGGCGAAAACCCAGAAAGTCCTCATAGCAGTCGCGCCAAAGGGCGTGAATCTGCTCCCGGTCGAGCTCGCGGTCATGCAGCAGGGCGAGGGTGAGCAGATCCTCCACGACCGCTGCGCGAAAGCGCTTGGCGGTGGTCGCCTCGGTCTGAATCGCTTTCAGCACGGCGCTCATTTCTCCACCTTTCCTTTGCTGTGGGCCACGAACACGATGGAGGGGTTGGTCAGCTCCGGGTTGGCGAAGTTCTTGACGGCGCGCACCGGGTCCTCATGGGGTCCGATCGCCTTGGTGGCGTACCGGTTCTCACGCAGCAGGTCGATTGGGCCCACGTCCAGCACCCGCATCATGCAGGCCATGACGCAATAGGGCTTGCGGCCCGCCTCGATCTCGTCCACGCACAGGTTGCACTTGGAGACGATGTTCTGCTCCGGGATGAACTGAGGCGCGCCATAGGGGCAGGCGGCCTCGCAACGACGGCAGCCGATGCACAGGGTCGAGTCGATGTCGACGATTCCATTGTCCTTGCGCTTCCAGATGGCCCCGGTCGGACAGGTCGGCAGACAGGCCGGCTCCGCGCAATGATTGCAGGAAATGTTGACCTTGTACGCGTACACCTCGGGGTAGGTCCCGCCCTCGATGTATAGGACGCGCCGGAACCGCGGCCCAGGCGGCAGCCCGTTCTTGTCCTTGCATGCGATCTCACAGGCACGGCAACCGATGCAGTCCACGTTGTTGTGGACGAAGCCGAGCTGCATCTGCGGCACCACCGGCGTATAGGCCTCCCGCTTACGACGCTTGATAGCCTCCTTGATCTTGCCCTGGTCGTTCTGATCAGCCATGGATCGATCCTCCGAAGGCATTAGAGCTCACGCCGGAAGACGTGGGCGCGCGAGGTCGCGAGCTTGTCCCAGCCGGGCCTGTGCTCCAGGTTGCTCTTCTTGATGTTGCATAGCACCGTGTTGTAGGCGAAGGCCCCGGCCGGACTCGGAGCGTCAAGGGTCAGCATGTCCGGGTTACCTCCCCGGTCCACGCCGTTTTCATCGAGGTCGAGCCAGGCGCCCTCGAACAGCACCAGCACACCCGGCATGCACCGCTCGGTGACGTAGACTGGAACCACGACGCGGCCGCGCTCGTTCCAGAGCTCCACCGTATCGCCCGTCTTGATGCCGAGCCGCTTGGCATCCGAGGCGTTGACGGTGACCTCCTGCTCGTAGGTCTCCCGCAACCAGGAGCAATTGTTGAAGATCGAATGAGTCCGCCAGCGCGGATGTGGCGACACCAGATGGAACGGATACTGGGCCGTCTTGGGGCTGTTCAACGACTCCCAGGGCTCGATCCATTTCGGGATCGAGGGGATGTGATACCCGTACATGGTCTTGGTCCAGTCGCTGATCTGGGCCAATTGGGAGGACAGGATCTCGATCTTCCCCGAGGGCGTCTCGAAGGCCACGCCCTTCTCGATCTGGTCGCGGAAGGCCACGTGCGGCTCGGGCAACTTGAACTTGTAGACCCCGTGCCGCTTGAACTCGTCCCAAGGCATGTCGACGTTTTGGTGGGCCATGACTTTGGTCTCCCACCACTCGCGCAGATAGGCCTCGTCCACCGCATCCGGATTGAAGAAATAGCTCCGATCCGCCTTGGGGTTGTAGGTCTTGCCGAACCGGTCGCCCATCCCGGTCTTCCACCCGATGCGGTAGGCCAGCTCCGTGAAGATCTGGAAGTCCGTCTTGGACTCGCCCATGGGCTCGATGACCTTGGGGCGGTGGATGTAGTAATGGCCCTTGTACCAGGGCAGGGCCACATCATGGCGCTCGAAGTGGGTCGCCACCGGAAGAAGCACATCCGCGTAGAGACCGGAGGGGGTGATGGTGGAGTCCATGCACACCACCAGCTCCAGCTTCTTCATCGCCTCGATTTCTTTGTTGATGTTGGTGAGCTGATTGAACCAGTCCGAGCCCTGCCAGAAGATCCCCTTGATGTTCGGGATGACCCCGTCCATCTGATCCTCGCGGGGCCACAGTCCGATCTCCTCGCGGCTGACGTTCGGGTAGTTCAGCACGCAATGGGCCCAGCGGTCCGACTTGATCGCGGCAAACCAAATGTTCGCGTATTGGTCGTAGGGATAGGCCACCGCCTCCGCGTGCCAGGCCTTGCCCACACCCTCGGCGGATCCGCCCAGGACCCCGATGTTGCCGGTCATCGCCTGTAGGGCCGCCGCCATGCGGTTGTACTGCTCGCCGTAAGCGTTGCGCCCCGGCGCCCAGGAGGCCTTCAGTGCAGCGGGCTTGGTGCTCGCGTACATGTGCGCGAGCTTGCGGATGTCCTCCGCGGACACGCCGCAGATGTTGGCCGCCCACTCGGGTGTCTTGGGCTGACCGTCGTAGGCCCCGAGGATGTAGTCCCTGAAGTTCTCCTGACCGTTCGCGCTGCCCGATGCCCATACCGGCATGGTCCCGGCGTCCATTCCCTGACAGAAGCGGTTGATGAAGTCCTGGTCCTGCAGGTTGTTGGTGAAGATGTAATGAGCCATCCCGGCCATCATGGCCGCATCCGTATTGGGCTTGATGGGAATCCACCAGGCGTCGTAAACGGCCGCCGAATCGGTGTACTGGGGGTCCACCAACACGAACTTGCAGCCCCGCTGTTTGGCGAGACGCATGTAATAGAAGGTGTTGCCGCCGTGGAAGGTGTAGGCGGGGTTCCAACCCCACATGATCATCAGCTGCGAGTGGGCAAACGCATCGTCCTCATTGCCGTCCTGGATGGTACCGAAGGTCCAGCGGGAGCTGGACGTGGTGCCCTGGTAGGAAGGCACCGACCAGGAGTTGGTGCGGCAGCTGAACATGCCGAGGAAGCGTCCGAGCAGACCCTCGATCTGATCGGATTTGTGCAGCACGCCGTAAGATGCGCCGGCGTAGCTTTGATCGAGCAGGGCGGTGGACCCGTATTTCTCCTTGATCTCGATCATCTTGTTCGCGACATACTCCAGCGCCTCCTCCCAGCTGATGCGCTTGAACTTGCCCTCCCCGCGTTTGCCCACCCGGCCCATGGGGTAGAGCAGACGCTCTGGTGAATAGAGACGCTGGCGATAGGAGCGACCACGCAGGCAGCCCCGGATCTGGGGCTCCTCCTCGGTGTCCTTGCCGAAGAAGCCGTCCTTCTGATAGCGCCCGTCGTCCGTGGAGATGCGGACGATCACGTCTCCCTTCTTGTGGGCCACCAACATGTGGCGCGACCCGCAGTTGTGGGCGCAGCTGGTCACCACGGTCTGGAGTTGGTCGTCGCGCGGGTAAGGCTCATAGGCGAATGCCTTCGCCTCCTCGGTCTTGATCAGGCCGCCAGCCCCGAGCGCCGCGGCGCCCGCCGCCGTGGACTTCAGGAAGGTCCGCCGGGTGAGATTCAGACGCGAATCCAGGAACGCGAGATCGTCGTGGTCTTTCATCGTTACTTGTCCTTCGGCTGGTCGCCTTGTCCGGGTGCGTCGGCCTTGGTCTCCGGGGCCTTGGCGTCCGGCGCTGCTGGCTGTGCCTGGGGTGCTGGCGCCTCTGCCGGCTTGACGGCGCCGACGAGGAACCGGGGCTCCGACTCGGTCGGGCGGTCCTTGGCCCAATCGGGCACCACTGTAGCCATGGTCGGCCAAGCGTGCCGCGGATAGGGGTAGCTGATGCGGTACCAGGGTCGCCCCCCGTGGCAGCCGAAACAGACGTCCTCCTTTTCCTTGGCCAGGGCCTCGATCGCCTGGGGCTTCAGGTAGTTGACGTTGTGCCGGTTGGTACGGAAGGTCACATGACAAAGCAGGCAGTTGTTCTGGAACGCGAGACCGGCCTCGAGCCAGGGACCCGGGACGCCCATGTTCTGATAGGGAAACTGGCCGTGGCACATGAGACAGATGTTGGGGTCCACATGCTTGCGCTGGGTCAGGGTCGGGTCCCCTCCCGCATGGGACATCGCCGTCTCCTCCCGCGGGTCATTCCCTAGGTGGCAGGTATTGCACTTGAGGTCCATCACCTGCTTGGCGTAGTCCGTGACCAGATGACGGCGGTGGAAGGTCTCCTCGTCGCCCTGATAGGTATCGAGGGTCTCGTACCAGGCAAGCGCCTCGCTCGCCTTCACGCCGGCGGGTGACTCGGCACGGACGCTCTTT
This sequence comes from uncultured Gammaproteobacteria bacterium, assembly GCA_963698355.1. Lineage (GTDB taxonomy): Bacteria > Pseudomonadota > Gammaproteobacteria > Chromatiales > Chromatiaceae > Thiodictyon. The sequence goes on from CAVOQO010000100.1 coordinate 61,191, forward strand.
TCCAGCACCTCCGCGTGACAGGCGAGGCACTGCTCGTCCGTGGCGGTTTCGATGGCCGGCTTGAAATGAATCGGATTCCAGCGAGCCTGCTGATAACTGAGGCCCTCTGGGGGTGGGGCGTCCGCCTGCACCGAGACTCCAACCAGTGCAAGTAGCACCGCGAATAGGTTGGCCCTAGACATCACGAACCTCCGGATGTTGTGTGGCCAGGTCCGTCGGCCTTGTCCCGCATCCCGCTCTCCATCGCTTGCTCGCCCGATAACGGCGCACCCTGGACCAGCAACGACCGGCGGGCGGGTGCAGCGAAGGCGGCAAACGATTGACAACTTTTGTATCGACAACCCGCTCCAGGCACCGCTGAGACTGAGCGTTCGCGACCAACTGCAACGGCATCGGGGGTCAAATCGGACCTGCATCGCATCCACTCACGTCAGGGAAAAACCAGCACCTCCCTGTGCTGGCTGAACGTCAGGACTGATCAGGCTTCGAGCGGGTCATTGGGCCGGTGGAGTCCAACCGGACATACCGCCCATACCGCCCATTCCGGACATACCGCCCATGCCGGACATGCCGGACATGCCGCTGGGCACCCAGACCCAGCCGCCCATGCCAGACATGCCGGACATGCCGCCCATACCGGACATGCCGCCCATACCGGACATGCCGCCCATACCGGACATGCCGCCCATACCGGACATGCCACCCATACCGGACATGCCACCCATACCGGACATGCCACCCATACCGGACATGCCACCCATACCGGACATTCCGCTCATGCCGGACATGCCTGTGAAGGGATAGAAGAAGATCGACCCCTCAGGGGTGATCTTGAAGTACCCGGACATGCCGCCCATACCGGACATGCCGGACATGCCGCCCATGCCGGACATGCCGGACATGCCACCCATGCCGGACATACCGCCCATGCCGGACATACCGCCCATGCCGGACATACCGCCCATGCCGGACATACCGCCCATGCCGGACATACCACCCATGCCGCTGGGCTGCCAGACCCATCCGCCCATGCCGGACATGCCGTTCATGCCGCCCATTCCGGACATGCCGCCCATTCCGGACATGCCGCCCATTCCGGACATGCCGCCCATTCCGGACATGCCGCCCATGCCGGACATGCCGCCCATGCCGGACATGCCGCCCATGCCGGACATGCCGCCCATGCCGGACATGCCGCCCATGCCACTGGGCTGCCAGACCCATCCGCCCATGCCGGACATGCCGTTCATGCCGGACATGCCGCCCATGCCAGACATACCGCCCATGCCGCCCATGCCGCCCATGCCAGACATACCGCCCATGCCACCCATACCGGACATGCCGCTGGGCTGCCAGACCCAGCCGCCCATTCCGGACATGCCATCCATGCTGTACGCCGTTCCGGTTCCGGCCAGGGCAAGACCGACCAGAGCGGAAACGGCAGTTCTCTTGAAGCTCTTCAGTGTCATTACGAGTCCTCCAAAGGTGTGAAAATCCAGAAGTTACGCGGTCACTGACCGTACCATCCGCGGATGTCGTAGCGGCCGTGCATTCCTGGGTGGTTGAACGGGGTGTACCAGTTCCCTTGGTCCTCAAGGAACCGCAGGCTGGGCGGATAGGGCTGGGAGATTCCTGTCAGCGCCCTTGTGTACCAGCCTTGTGGCTTTTGGACCTCGCGGATCACCGGTGCCCCGGCGGGGCGCTCGGACGGCTGCGTCCCGGCGATGGGATATCCGCCCTCGGCCGAGGTTGCAATGCCCTGGCCTGCGACCACGCCGATCAGCACCGCGACCATCATGGCGATCTTTACCATTCGATTACCTCCACGTTGGTTCGCGTCACATCGGACGACCACCCAGCACGGTGTTTCATCCGCGCCAAGCACGTCCAATCGTCACCGCCTTACGGCCGCACGTCGATGTTACGCAACATCCGCGCCAGAAACGTTCTCTGCGGCATTCCCTCTTGTTTTTTTTGAGCAATTTCGCGAGCACCGTCACGGCCCCGGGCGACCGCCCAACCAGGAATCCTGACCATTTGTCACAAGCCACCGCTAATGGATCCGGGTCGACCCCAGCATCCCGATCTCGACGCGGACCGGGAGGCCTGCGCCATGCTCTAGAGTTCTTACCGTTGAACAGACACTTATGGCGTCACGAGCGCCGATGCGGAGGGGCGGCACGGCGCGCGCAACGCTCGGCCCGGGGTGTCTGCCAATCTGGCAGGGCCCGGAAAAAACGATCTTCACGCCAGGCAGAGATCGGCCCGTGAGCCGGCTCCCAGAGGCTAGTTCAGGACCACAACCCGACCGTCCTCGACGCCAATGGCGATCTGATGCCGCAGCGCATGAGGGGCCGTGGCGTCGACGATGCTAACCAGGTAGACACGAAAGATCTGGCGCACCCGGCCGACCTGCAGGGTCGCGTCACCCACCGACCCCACCCAGGACGCGGCGACCGCCCTCGCCTTCTCCCAGCTGTCGATGGGGAGCCGGACCTCCGATTCACTCACGACCGATGGCACGACGCCCGGGCTCGGCTCCACGGCCACCGGGGCGGACGGTGCCCGGCGAAGCGGGAACAGCAGCAGGGAGCCGTCAGGCTCGCGCTGAGCACGCCAGCCGCGCTCTGCGAGCAAGGCATCGAGATCGCGCGCGACCTCGTCCCTGGCAACGGCCTCGTCCGGGGCCTTGGGCGGACTTGGCTCCGGTGCGGGTGGCGGCGTGGCCGGTGCGGCGGACGGGGGAAACAGCAGGGTCGAGCCCTCGGCGTCGGTCTCCACCCGCCAGCCGTGCTCGCGCAATGCCGCCCAGCCGGGGGCCTGGACCCCCGGCGCCGGAGCGGGGGTCGCGCTTGGCTGCGGCCCTGGCGCCTCTGGTACGGACGCCGACTCGCCGGCCGGCGTCAACTGGAGGCTCCCGTCGACCAGAACCTCCACCTGCCAGCCCGCCGCACGCAGGGCTTCAACGAAGGTCTGCCCACCAGTGGCGGGGCCAGCCGCCGCAAGTCCGAGCCAAAGGATCCCCGACCCAACGAGCGTCACCCTTCCCATCGCGGCTAGTTTCGTGTGCATCGATCCCCCTCGTCATGTGGTTCTGCCGGCATCCGCGTCCCAGCTGCAAGCCTCATGCCCTGCAAGACCCGAGGTGCGCCTAACAGGCGCGGACGCTGCACCGGGCGGCCGCTCGCGCACCCAGACGGACCGATTGGCCGGCCGCGCCGCACATGTGGCGCCGTCTAGACCTGCCAAAAAGTCAGTGCGATCATGGCCGGGACGGTTACTCTTGGAAGCAACACCAAAGGCGCGGGGAGGCATCTCTCCGCCGACACCACACGAGCGTGCCATCCATGAGCTGGCTCAGCCAAAGCCTCAACCACAAATTTGCCGCGGGCACCGCGGCCGGTCTGCTCATCAGCTCCCTGTTCTTTCTGGTCCTGTTCGTGAGCCTCTATCGCGGCCAGCTCGAGCGCGAGCGGACAGGCGCCGCCGTGCAGTTGAGCCGGCTGGTCCAGACCTCGTTCGAGGAGTTGATGGTGAAGCGTGACACCGAAGGGCTCGCGGACATGGTGAAGCGCTTGGCCGAACTGCCCGGAATCCTGGACGTCAGGCTCACCAACGCCGCAGGCGAGGTTCAAGTCGCCAGCAGCGCCGGCGCCGTCGGCAAACTGGTTCCCACCACTGATGCGCAAGGGCCCGGAACGCGCCTCATCGAAGACGGCAGCGGTCGAACGGTCCTGCGCAGCATCAATCCGATCCACCCCAAGCCGTGCGCGGGATGCGACAGGGCCAAGACCGAAGAGCCGATCGGCGGCGTCCTCTATGTGGACTTCGACACGGCCCCGATCAGTCACAAGGCGCGCGCGACGACCCTGCTGCTGATGGGGTCGGGGGCGCTCATCGTCCTGATCAATATCGCCGGTGGCTGGTGGTTCATCCGCCGCTTTGTCATACGGCCGGTGGAACGTCTGTCCGACGTCAGCCTGCGACTGTCTCAGGGAGACCTCGACGCCCGAATAACCCTTCCCGGGCAAGACGAGTTCTCGGCCCTAGCGGATCGCTTCAACGGGATGGCCCAGGGCCTCAAGGACAAGATCCACCAACTCGAGGACAAGGAGGTCTTCTTGCAAGGGTTGGTGGACGCCATCCCGGACGGGATCCGCGTGATCGACGAGGACTATGGTGTGGTCCTGTCCAACGCCACCTATCGCCAGCAGCTCGGGTACGGCCCGGACCACGAGGTCCCGGACCTGTGCTATGCGGCCACCCATGGCCGCGCGAGCCCCTGCCCCGAGACCCTGACCCTGTGCACGCTCAAGGAGGTGACCAATACGGGTGAGCCCTTGCGGGTGGTACACCAGCACGAACGCGCGGACGGCGAGCATCTGGAGGTCGAGATCTACGCGGCCCCCATGCAGGTGACCCGCCAAGGTAGGCCGAGGCGGATGGTGGTCGAGTCGATCCGGGACCTGCAGCAGCAGGTTCGGTTCTCCCACGAGCAGCGACTCTCGGAGCTGGGGCGGCTCGCCGCCGGCGTCGCCCATGAGATCCATAACCCGCTGGCGGCGGTACGCATGGCCCTGCATGCCGCGGAGCAGGTCGGTCAGCAGGTCCAGCCCGATCGCGCCATGTTGTCCGAGTATCTGGAGCTGGTGGACCAAGAGGTGGAGAACTGCATCCAGGTGACGGAGCGGCTCCTCAAGCTCAGCATTCTGCCACCGTCCGAGCAGGAGCTCGTGGTCCTCGACCAGGCGGTCCAGGACACGCTCCGGCTCCTGGGCTGGGAAGCCCAGAATCAGGGGGTGGAGATCCGATTCTCGGCCGACGGCCCACCCCTGCGGGTGCTGGCCACTGACAGCGACCTGCGCATGATGACCCTCAATCTCGGGCAGAACGCCTGTCACGCGATGCCGAGGGGCGGCTCGCTCGCGGTGCGTTGCAGTCGTGAGGGGAATAGGGTGACGGCCACCTTCGAGGACTCGGGCGTCGGCATCGACCCCCGCGACCAGCCGCGCATCTTCGAGCCCTTCTTCAGCCGGCGTGCGGATGGGGTCAACGGCACGGGGCTGGGTCTGTCGATCACCAAGACCATCGTCGAGAGCCACGGAGGGACTATTCGCGTGGACAGCACCCCCGGTCAGGGCAGCCGATTTGCGGTTTCCTTCCCGGACGCGGATGCCGAGACGGCGGAGGACTGAGCCTTGCCAAACCAGATCTTGGTCATCGAGGACGACGCCACCCTGAACCGGCTGATCGTCAAACAGCTCAACGGACTCGGATACCAGACCACGGGGGCACGCTCGTGGAAAGACGCCGACGCCTATCTGGAGGCCCACGAGCCCCATCTGGTCATCGCCGACGTGAGACTCGCCGACGGCGACACCCTGAAACGGCTTCCGGATCTGGTCAAGATACAGCCCGTGGTGGTGCTGACCGCCTACGGCTCGGTACGCGATGCGGTGGCGGCCATGAAGGCCGGGGCCTATGAGTACCTGCTCAAGCCGGCGAGTCCGGACGAGCTGTCCCTGGTGGTCAAGCGGGCGATCGACGACGCGGCGCTTCGCAACGACCATCGCTTCTGCCGGCAGCGTCTCAAGGCGCGGGAAGGGACGGCCGACTTCATGATCGGGGTTAGCGCCTCACTGCTAACGACCAAGGACACCATCGCCGCGGTGGCCCCCACGAACGTCAACGTGCTGATCCAGGGCGAGAGCGGCTCGGGCAAGGAGCTGGTGGCCCGGGCGATCCACGACAACAGCGAGCGCGCGGGTCGGAACTTCGTCCCGGTGGACTGTTGCACCCTCCAGGAGAAGCTCTTCGAGTCCGAGCTCTTCGGTCACGAAAAGGGCGCCTTCACGGGGGCGGACCGGCAAAAGCGCGGCCTCATCGAGGGCGCCGAGGGCGGCACCCTGTTCCTGGACGAGATCGGGGAGATCGGCGCCTCGATCCAGGCCAAACTCCTGCGCTTCCTGGAGACCGGCATCTTCCGCCGGGTCGGCGGCACCAAGGACCTCCATGCCAACGCGAGGGTGGTGGCGGCGACAAACCGGGACCTCCAGTCGATCAGCGAGGCGGGCGAGTTCCGGTCAGACCTCTTCTACCGGCTGAGCACCTTCGTCATCGAGGTGCCACCGCTTCGCGACCGGCGAGACGACGTCCCCTACCTGGCCGCCCATTTCATCCAGAACCACAACTTCTCGCGCCGCATCAACAAGCGCATCTCCAAGGAGGCGATCCACCGCCTCACCGCCTACGACTGGCCGGGCAATGTGCGCGAGCTCAAGAATGTCGTGGAGCGCGCCATCATCCTCTCCCGCGACGGCAGCAAAATCCGTCCCGAGCACCTGGCATTCGGCGCCGGCGCCGGCCGGGGCAACGTGAAGACCACGGTGAGCTTCGACCATGATCCGACCCTTGAGGAGCTGCAGGCGGAATATCTGAAGCTCCAGCTCCACAAGCAATCCGGCCACCGCGCCAAGGTGGCGGAAGTGCTCGCCGTGAGCGAGCGCAATATCTATCGGATGATCCGTCGCTATGGGCTCGCCGAGTCCTGAAGGCGTGGGAATGCATTGACGCCTGAGCTCGAGACGGCCTGGAGCGGTAAGATCCAGGCGCAGCGGAGGGGTTATGTCGGTCGGAGACTTCCGCAATCGTGCAGTAGGGTGCAGACTCCGGCACCGGTTGAGCATGACGCTGCGGGCGGCGAACGTGTCCAATCTCCACATGCCAATCGACCAGGCGTTTGGTGAAGTCCTCGATGAGCAGCCAGACCGTGGAGTAGGCCCAGATGACGGCGAAATAGGATCAGGGAGGTCATGAAGACTGAGGGCTCGGAATTCTCGCAGCGAACCGCATTGTCTCCCGCCCGATCTACGCGGCGGGGCGGGAGAAGTCGAGGCCCCGGCGCGCCGAAAGGGTGGACTCAGTAAGCGTCCGGTGGGGCTGGGGGCGGCCGACCGCGCGGCGGCGGCGGCGGGTAGTCCCGCGGTGGCGAGTTCACCGGCTGACCGTCCCAGCCCCGGGCCGGGGCCTGGACCAGGTCGCCGCGCACGGGAACCCGGTGCCCCTTGCCATACATGCACTGGACATAAGCGTTGTCGTAACGCCCCTGCACGGCGTAACCGGCGGCGGCGCCGTAACCTACTCCGCTGAGCCCCCCCACCGCCAGGCCAGTGGCCGCCCCTACGCTGGCACCCTCCCCGCCATTCGCAATGGCCCCAACCGCGGCCCCCAGGCCGGTACCGATGGCGGCGCTGGCCAGCCCAGTCCCGACCGCGGCCTGGCTGGCGGTCACACCGCCCATCTGCCGGTACGCGTAGGCCCGACAGGCGCTGTCATCGACTTGAAACCGGTCGAATCCGTAGCCGGTGCCGGGCAGGGCCATGACGCTCGGCCCATCCACCACCGTGGTGCAACCCCCCGCAAACAGGGCGAGCAGCGGCCACAGGGGTAGGTAGCAGAGAGGCTTGATGATCATTCGACCTTCCTTTGACTCTTTGGGCTCACTCAGACCGGGGCGGGACCCTCTCCCAACCCCCGGGACAACGCCCGACATCGGGGTAATAGCCTTGTGGCTTGCGGCAGTAGTACCACCAGTCCCCACTGGACTTGACATCGGCCGGGCCTGGCTCCGGCATCGCATCCCGCTCGATATAGACGGTGGGCGGGGACTCGACGATCACCGTGCGTGACGGCCAGCGATAAGGCCAGTCGTAGAGCGGGCCAGGCCCGAGGTAGGGTCCGACCATTGGCACCCCGACGACGACACTTACCGAGCTGCCGCGCCAATGGTGACCCCCGTGGCCCCAGTAGTGGCCCGGATAGGGACCCCGGTGATAACCGCCTGCCTGGCTGGCTGCCGACACCGCCAACATCGCCAGAATAGCGCCGCAGACCACCAAAAGCCGAGCCGGGCGGCGCGCGCTCTGCCCATGTTGGCCGGCGCAGCCCGTCTGTTCCCCAACCACAAAGCCACGCCCGCTCGATCGCATGTTGCACCTCGCCTACAGCCTTTCGCCCCTTGGCCCGTCAGCACGTCTTTCGGTACGCTGCCCAACCCAGATCCGCATCAACCGAAATTTTTTCGCCCCGGCACCCACTGGCCCCGGGTACCCACCCACACCTCTCACTCATAAGAGTGGGCCCGCTTCCCACAGGGTCATCGGCAGGCGGCATACTTGCCTGGTGATGGCCCCCTCCCGAGATTTCGTCCAAAGGCTCGCGGGCTCATATTAGACCCGGTCACTGGAAAACGTTTTCGGGTCCTCAAGGATCTTGATGGCATTCAGGGCGAGCGCAACGTGGCGACATGTTCGTGGGTCCGTGGCAGGGAGAGCATCTCGTTAACGCTGCTGGCCCGATAAACGGGTTTGGATGCGGCTCTTCTGAAACGACGCCAGGTGCTTGCAGAACAAAGGCGTAGCGGCGCGGAGGCGGGACGGCGTTAAAGAACGGGTCTCGTTTTGGGTATGAAACGTAAGGGACGAAACTTATGCAACATACCCAAGGAGACCCTGGTCCGCCCCCGCATCCGCAACCGGCGGCGTGTTCGCCGTGGCGGCAGCGGCTGAAAACAGCAACAAGAACCCAAGCAATAAACGCATCACACCCTCCGCTCGACTGGTTTTGTCCGACCCTACCGCCCGCCGGAAGTCGGCCCTTTGGAATGCCCCGGCGGGGTACCCTCTAAACCCCAAAAATAGTCAGGGCATCCCGCATACGCCGTGTCCTGGCGCAAAGGAATGGGCATTGGCAGGTTGCCGCCGGTTGTCGGCGTGGGCGATGGCCGCTGTGGCCAGGGGGGAATCGAACAGAATCGGGTTAGCGTCCGCCATGGGATGGCAGCGTGTCGCCAAGCACCCTGGGGCGGCCAGCGCCGGGCATGGCCCCGTGGATCAGGCGCGGAGCCGCGACGGGGACAAGTCGCTCAAGACGGTTGCGACGGGGGTTGTAGTGGAGGGGCCGCAGGCGGGATGCCAGGACCAGTGACCAGACCCGCCAGCCCCAACCGGCGGGGAAGTCTGGGGCCGACCTGGCCGGGGACGGGACGGCGGTGGAGTGGAGACCCGAAGGAGCCCTGCAACCAGTTGCAGCAATGGGGGCTGGCCGGTGCCGTTGCCAGCCGGAAAAGATGCGATGCGGCGGAGTATATGAGGAGTACGGCCAGACCTTGCGAAGAGTGAACTCTCCGAAACTCGGGCATAACTCATTGGTTTAATTGGCGCGCCCGACAGGATTCGAACCTGTGACCCCAGCCTTCGGAGACCGAAAAAGCGCCTTGCACGATCAGTGACCTACAACAAAAACAGAGTCTTATTGTTCGCTGTTGTCTAGCTTAATCCCTCCTGATACCGTATCTTGTCACTTATAAGTGCAGGCACCAGGACGCCAGCCTACCCCGAATCGGGGTCTTTGGCGGTCGTCCGTTCAGGAGGCGACATGAAAGCGGTCATCACGCAGAAGCTCGTCGCGAGCTACCAAAAGCTCGCAAAAGAGGGCAAGGTCCCCAAGCCCGTCGAGGTCAACGACACCGACCTGACCGGCTTCATCCTGCGTGTGCAGCCGTCTGGCCGGCTGTCCTACATCGTCCAGCTCGGCCGAGGAAAGCGGATCACCATCGGCGACGCGGCAGTCCTGACGCCGACACAGGGTCGGCTCAAGGCGAAGGTAGCGCTCGGCGCTCAAGCCGATGGTCGAGATCCGAAGGCAGCAATCCGCATCGAGGAGGGAGCCAAGGTCCCGACCTTGGCCGCCTTCCTGACGGACACCTACGGGCCGTGGGTCAAGGCCAACCGCAAGACCGGCGCCGACCTGGTGCGGCGCATCGGCGCGTGTTTCTTCCCGGATCTCGGCGACACACCGCTGGACCAAGTCACCGCCTGGAGCGTCGAGCTATGGCGCAAGGCGCGGCTCCAGTCCGGGACCAAGCCGGCGACCGTCAACCGCGACATCAACGCGCTCAAGGCCGCGCTCTCGCGGGCCGTGGATTGGGAGCTGATCGACCGGCACCCGCTCGCCAAGGTAAAGCCTGCCAGGGTCGACGCCCACGGCGTGGTGCGCTATCTGTCACCGGATGAGGAGCGCCGGCTTCGGGAGGCGCTCGCCCGCCGTGACCTGGATCTCCGCTCCGCTCGCGAGCGTGGCAACCAGTGGCGACAGGTCCGGCACCTGGACCGCAGGCCGGACCTCGGGACCTTCGGTGATCACCTGACACCGATGCTGCTGGTCAGCATCAACACCGGGATCCGGCAAGGCGAGTTGTTCAACCTGCGCTGGCCGGACATCGACCTTGAGCGCGCCATGCTCACCGTTCGCGGCGAAGGCGCCAAGAGCGGTAAGACCCGGCATGTGCCGCTCAACGCCGAGGCCCTGGAGGCGCTCAAGACGTGGCGCAAGCAGACCGAGGGTGACGGATTGATCTTCATCGGCCGCAAGGGAGGCCGCGTGGACAACGCCAAGAAAGCGTGGACGGCACTCCTCGCCGATGCCGGCATCACCGCCTTTCGCTGGCATGACATGCGGCATCACTTCGCGTCTCGGCTCGTCATGGCCGGCGTCGACATCAACACCGTCCGCGAGCTGCTCGGCCATAGTGACCTTACGATGACGCTGAGGTATGCCCACCTGGCGCCGGAGCACAAGGCGGCGGCCGTGGCGCGGCTGGTTGAGGTGGGGCGGTGACCAAGATCAGCGACATCGTCAGTCGCGCCGAGGAGCAGCGGTGCGACATCGAAAGCCAGATTCGCTCGTCCCTCCAAGAGCACGGAATCCCCGCCGCCTCGGTTCTGATCGAATGCGCCGCGGAAATGGCGGAAGATGAGGCGTGGAGAGGCGCCCGCCAACACGAGCGGTTCCTCCTTCAAAGCGAACAGACCCTTCTCGCGCTGACTAGCATCGCTACCGCATGGCGCAAGTTGACTGACGTGCTCGAAGCAGCGCCCATCGGCGCCCAACTGATCTTGCGGGAACATTTTGCCCAACTCGGCCCAATCGGTGCCGCGATCGAGAAAGAGCGTGAAGCAGCGCAGGAGTTCCTGCCACAGCTAAAGCGTGAAAGAAGACGCCCACCAGAGCCGGAAAGCGGACTGATCCTCGACTTAGCAAAGATCCTGCTCTCGCTTCAGGTTCCGAGAAAGCGCGCTGCCCGTTGGCTGTCCTGGTATTTCGGGCACTTCGCCGGGGTCCAGCGCAACCCCCCCGCCATTGACCAACTGATCCGCAACACGCGCTTGGCCGAGAGGTAAGTCAATCCCGCCGGGGAATATTTTTAACCCCGAACACTCTGCCTAACCTGTCAACACCGATCAACTACGGTGCGAGACAGATGCCAGAAACCCTTCGCAATCCCCCACTGTCCGGACTCAGCGTGCCTGACGTCATGCAGAGCACCGGGCTGTCGCGGCAAACCATATACCGCGAACTCAACTCAGGCCGACTTCGCAGCTTCAAGGTTGGGAAGCGCCGCCTCATTTCGCCCGCTGCCTTGGCCGATTGGGTAAGACGCCTCGAACAAGCGGCGGCATAGGGAGGTGCACCACGGCGACAAAAGACGACGACCGCGGCGGACGCGGGCACGTATTAGAAGAGTTGGCGGCCATGACGTCGCGATCCAGTTCGAGCTTCACTTAACCCAACCCGGAGAAGACGACCATGCGCACCAAGGTCACGACTAACACAATTGCAAACGACCAGCCGCCCCTCGATACCAACACCGAGCCGGCCCCAGCGCCACAAGACCAGCTGGCCGCCCGCTTCGCCCAGTTCGTGGCTGACGATGACGAGGCCGCCCTGCTCGGCGGTAAGCCTGTTCAGACCAACATCCCGATTGGATCGCCGCCTAAGCAGAGCGCGGTGAGTTTCTCCCCTGATCCTGACTACCGGGCCCGCGTCATGGCCTACGTCTCAGAAGACGGCGATGGGGGCATGGATCGGGTCTATTACCTGATCCTTTCCGACTTGGCGGCATTGGTCCCCGAATCCTGCCGGCCCGTTCAGCTTGTCCCCTACGTCAACGCGGCCGGGACGGTTCGGCTATGGCCGATCAGCTTAAAGGCAACGGCGCGCGGCGAGCTAAGCGCCTGGGCCGAATCCGCGCTGGCTGTCGTAAACGACTACGCGGGGACCTGGATCCGCGTCGCCGCCGACAAGGGCAGCAGTGGGTACCTAGACACTCCGATGAGAGTCCCCGCGCCCCCGAAGTGGCCGGATCTGACGATCTGGGAGTTGGTGGACAAGGCGTTCGGCAAGCGCCAGATCACCTCCCGCGACCATCCGATTCTTGTGGACCAGCTCGGCCTCGGTGATGGATCCGCTTGACCGTCTACCGTTCGCGGATGGCATTTGGCTTGTTGATGCCGAGTTCCAACAGCCAGATGGACACCCGCTCCCAGTAGGGGTCTGGTGCATCGTCGCGAGAGAGTGTCGGTCACGGGTGACCCACAGGCTGTAGATGGATCAGCTGGAGCGCATGGACGCGCCGCCGTTCCCGACGGGCGAGGATGCCCTTTTCGTCTGCTACTCGGCTGGGGCCGAGCTGGGGGCCTTCGGGACCCTCGGCTGGCCGGCCCCGGCCAACGTCTACGACTGCTTCGCCGAGTACCTGGTCGCGGCTAACCGGACCAAGGTGTTCGGAACACCACCGCCTGGGCGCCATCTGACCGACGCGCTGCGCTGGTTCGGGCTCCATCACCTGGCCGGGGTGGAGAAGCCCGCCATGCAAGCCCTCGCGATGCGTGGGGCGCCCTTCACGGCCGACGAGCGGGACGCCCTGTTGGCCTATTGCGAGACCGACGTTCTGGCCCTGGAGGAGCTGTTCCCCCGCCTGCTGGGCCGTCTGGTCAATCAGCATCACAACTGGGGCAGATACCTAGGTCGGGCGCTTATCCGCGGCCAGTATGTCCAGTGCCTGAGCCACGTGCAGCGCAACGGTATCCCGCTTGATCTCCCCCTGCTAGAGGCCGTCCAGGACCACTGCCACGACATCAAGCTGAGACTGATCGAGGAAACGGACCAGGAGTTTGGCGTATACGAGGGCGCAACCTTCAAGCAGGCCCACTTCGGCGCCTACCTTCGGCGCCAGGGAATTGCCTGGCCGTTGACCCGCACCGGTCGGCTACAGACCGATGAGGACACCTGGAAGACCATGGCAGCCGCCCACCCGGAGCTGCGCCCACTCAAGGAACTGACGGCCACCCTAGGCGAGTTGAAGTTGCACAAGCTGGCCGTGGGTCCCGATGGCAGGAATCGGGCCTACTTGCGCCCCTTTGGGGGGTCCACCGCGCGCAATCAGCCGGGGTCCTCGGCCTATGTCTTCGGCCCCGCGACCTGGACCCGCGGATTTATTCGGCCCGAGCCGGGGACGGTGCTGCTGTACATGGACTGGGTCAGCCAGGAGATCGGTATCGCCGCGGCCTTGAGCCGGGATCCCAACCTAATCGCCGACTACGCGAGCGGCGATTTCTACACCAGCTTCGGCACCCGCACCGGGTTCCTGCCCGAGGGTGCGACCAAGGCCACCCACGGGGGCGAGCGTGACCGGCTCAAGCGCGTCTGCCTGGGGCTCGGCTATGGGCTCGGAGCAGACAGGATGACGACGCAGCTGGAGGCCGACCCATGGCAAGTACGCCAGTGGATCAGCGGCCACCGGCTGCGCTACCGCGTCTTCTGGGACTGGCTCGACAACGTTGTCTGTTCCGCCTACTCCAGGGGCTGGATCCGCACCCGCCTAGGCTGGCAGGCGAAAGTCCCCGAGGGCACCAGACCCACCGCGATCATGAACTGGAGCATGCAAGCACACGGCGCGGAGATGCTGCGCCTCGCCGTGATCTTCGCCATACGCGCCGGGCTGAAAATCATCGGTCCGGTGCATGATGCCCTATTACTTGAGGCCCCGGCCGACTGTTGGCGGGACCACGCACGCGAGTTGGAACGGTGCATGGCGCTGGCGTCGCAGGTGCTCTTGCCGGACGGGTTCGCCGTGCCGGCGGAAGGCGCCGACAAGCCGATCCACTACCCGAACCGATACATGGACAAGCGCGGCAAGGCGACCTGGGATTTGGTGATGGGCATCCTGGCGGAACTGGAAGGGCAGCCTCCTTTGGCTGTTATCCGATGATGCCTCGTTCTACAGGGACAGAGAACCCGGTCACCGGTACACAAGAACCCGGTCGCCGGTGCACAAGAACTCGATCACCGGTGCACAAGAACTCGATCACCCGTGACCGACCCCTTGTGTCTCTCATTTCTGTCTTTGTCTCTTGTCTTTGAAAAATAGATGTCCCTGGTAACAAGAAGCCTCTTATGTTCCACCTAGGCGAGTTTCCCGAAGCTGTTTTGGCGTTCAAGGTCATGGTTCCTTTTGACCTGGGCGTTGTGGCTGAAATCGCTCGGCACCCACACGGCAAGGCAGCTCTTTTCTTGTTTCATTACCTTCAAGCAGTGACCGCCATGAACCGGACCCGTAACGGATGGGCTTCCGTTTCACAAGAAGCTCTACGTGGAGTCCCCGGACTCGACACCAGCAGCCGACGGCGTGGGTTGAAAGCCTTGGAGGAACTGGGACTGGTGGAACTGAAACGGGAAGGGCGCACGGCATACCACGCCAAACTCTTATACCAGTGCCCGTCCGAGGGCCAGCTAGCTCGTCCGAGGACCAAGGCCGCCAGTGCCGCGCACAAGACCCAGGCTGAAGCGCTGCCGCTCACGACACCACACAGCCTACGGGAAACCCTTCGCGTTCTGCGCGCCCGAGAGTAAAGAGATAACGGCGTAGTTGCTTATGGCCGGAAGTTTATTCAGAAGGATCAGGAGGCGCCGGTCAGGCTGCGGACCCGGGCACGCGGAATAGAGCATCGGCGCAAGCATCTCCGAGCACTCAATGCCAAGCCGGCGAGTCACCGAAGTTCTTGAACACACGGGCACCCCGGTATGGGCCAATAACGCTCGCGCCCGATGTCCCGATGAGCATGGCGGACTGGTGTGAAGCCGTTTCCGTCCGGCCTGACGACGGACCGCGGCCCAAAAGCGTCACGCTGAATTAATTTGAATGAAAAACTGTAGCGGTGCTCTATGAGAAAAAGTGTAGCGGTGCTCTATTATACAAAACCACCCAGAAAGGCGCTCACCACGAGCGCCTTTGTCATTTCAAAAAAATTAATAAGCCGTTGAAATATACAGAGATAAATCAACGAGTTGAGATGCTAACCATTTGATTTAAAACATTACCCCGCTAATTAGCGAAAGCGAATTGGTCACCCTAGTATTGGAATTGCAGCAACGTCGCTGCGTATTCGAATCAGCTGGGGTGAATCATGGAGACGCTAGGCACGGTCTTTGGAAGCTTTAGTAAGGGGTGCGAGGGTTCGATTGCTTTGAACTTCTCGGAAAGCGGGGCGCGAGGGTTTTGCAGTTGTTAGCGCCGCCGTGAAAACGGCGTGATTCGGCCGGTTTGAAACTGGGGGGACAAAAAGAGCGCCGCGCGAGGGAGTTGGGCGGCGCTTGGAGCCGGTCAGGTTTCGACTTGATCCTTCATGCGATAGCTTTTGCCTTCGATGAGCACGGTCTCGGCATGATGGAGGAGGCGGTCGAGCAGGGCCGAGGTGAGGGTGGCGTCGTTGTTGAAGATCTCGGCCCACTTTTTGAACACGCGGTTGGAGGTGATGATGATGGCGCCGCGCTCGTAGCGGCGGCTGACGATCTGGAAGAGCAGGTCCGCGCCGACCTTGTCGATGGGCAAGTATCCGAGCTCGTCCAGGATCAACAGGGTCGGTCTGAGGTAGCGCTCGAGGGTCGGCTTCAGCCGCCCGTTGCGCTGGGCGGCGGCCAGGGTGTTGATCACGTCCACGGCGCTGGTAAAGAGCACCGAGTGGCCCTGCTGGCAGGCGGCGTAGCCCAAGGCGGTGGCCAGATGGGTCTTGCCCAAGCCGACCCCGCCGAGGAAGATCACGTTGGCCTTCTCGGGGATGAAGCGCAGCCGGAACAGCTCCTGGACCTGGAGGCGGTTGATTTTGCGCGGCCAGATCCACTGGAAGCCGTCGAGGGTCTTGATCACGGGGAAGCGGGCCAGGCGGACACGCCGGGCGATGCTGCGTTGCTCGCGCTCCTGTGCCTCGCCGTGCATCAGGCTGGCGAGGTAGCTGACATGGCCCCAGTGGGCCTGCGCGGCCTGTTGGGCCAGGGGTTCGAAGTGCTCCTGCACGAAGGGGAGCTTTAGATACTGAAGATCCTTGGGCAGGGTGTCGGTGCTGGGTGTTTTGGGGGGATGGGAATCGCTCATGTCGAACCCTCCGTATCGTCATCTTCATCGGCATTGGCTTGGCGCTCGCAGCCGGGATCCATGGCGGTATCCGCCGTGCCCGCGGTATAGGCCGACAGATCCGGTTCCGGCAGGTCCAGCTCGAGGAGGTCCTGGCGGCGGGTCAGGTGCAGCGCCCCGGGCTCGGGGCGCAGGCGGGCGCGGCTCTCGAGCACATTGGTGATGTACTCGCAGCTGAAGGCCTGGAAGGCAAAGGCGTCCGCCATGGCGCGGGCGACGGCCTCGGTGCCGTAGATCTCGCTCAGGGCCACGATCTTCTGCACGTGGTGGCGGGGGTTGAGGCGGCGCTGCGCCAGGGCCTGGTAGTAGGCCTCCGCGCATGGGGAGAGGGCAAGAAAACGCCCGAGCAGCTTCTGCTCGCGGGCATTGTGCCGTTGGGCGAGCAGGGCCTTGGGGTGATCGGGATCCTCGAGGTCCTGGTGGCGCTCGTAGCAGCGGGCATGGCGCGCGATGAGCTTGTCGTGGTGATAGATGCAGAGTCGGTCGGCAAAGACCTTCAGGGTCAGGATGGCGCCGGCGTACTCGGCCGGGACCGAGTAGCGGTTGGTGTCGTAACTGACGCGGAAGCGGCTGGAAGCCCGTACGGAATTTACGGTGGCGCAGTCGAAGGGGCCGGCGGGCAGCGGATGCAGCAGCGCCTTCTCCTCTTCGAAGCGATCCACCGGGCGCTGATGGGTCTCGCCATGGACACGCACATTGGCGATGGTGTCCAGCCACCCCCGCACGGCCGGGTTCAGGGCGCTGAAGTCGGGGATGTCGAGTCCGTTGAGGAAATTTTTCTTCACATACCCCACCGCCGACTCGACGCGGCCCTTCTCATTGCCCTTGCCCACGTTGCAGGGCTTGATGGTGAAGCCGGCCTGGTCGGCAAAATCGCGGTAGCGTGGATTGAACACCGGTGCCTCGCCGGTCAAGCGCCGGAGCACGGCGGACTTGAGGTTGTCGACCATGACCTTGTCCGGAACCCGGCCGCCGAAATACCCAAAGGCATTGAGATGACAGGCGAGGAACTGCTCCATCTGCTGGGAAAGGGTGAACTCCACATAGAGCAGGCGGCTGTAGCAGAGCACCATGACGAAAAAGGAGAGCTGGCGGCGGCTATTGCCCACGCTCACCGCGCCGTAGCAGCCCCAGTCGACCTGGGCGCACTCGCCCGGGGCAAAGGTCAAGGTGAGGAACGCGGGGGCACGGCGCGGACGGACCACAGAGACGTAGTCCTTGACGATGGTGGGGCCACCCTCGAAGCCCGCCTCGCGCAGGCGCTGAAAGACCTGCTGGGCACTGTAGGGGTGGGCCTCCAGCCACTGGCGGATCTGCGCCTTGTACGGGTCGAGCTTGCTCGGGCGCGCCACCTGCCGGCGGGGACGATAGCGTGGCTCGGCCAGCCACTTGGTGACGGTCTTGGGATCGAGATTCAGCGCCCGGGCGATCTGGCTGATGTTCAGTCCCTGGTGTTGGTGCGCATCCTGGATGCGGCAATAGGTCGCATAGTCGATCATGACCGCACCCCCAGGCTCTCGCGCAGGACCTCGCGCAGGCTGCGCAGCGCCTCGCTTCCCCGGGCACGCGGGCGCACTGCCCCATCCTGTGCCATCGGCCTGGGGGGAGGCGGCGCGTCGAGCGCCAGCACCTGATACAGCGGGGCCTCGTAGGCGACGAGCCCGGCACGCAGCAAGCCCGCGCGGGCCGCGGCCACCTGCTCGGGGCCCAACGAGAGCATCCTCCCGATGGAGGCATCGGCGTAGTAGCTCAGGCCCTGGGCATCGGCCACGGTGAGCAGAAACAAGTACAGCGCCAGCGCCGTGCAATCGGCCTGCTCGATGTGGTGATCACGCACCAGGCGCTGATCGATCCAGCTGAACTGGGCGGGGATGCGGCGCAGCCGCGAAGGGACCAACAGACGTTTTTGCATCATCGCCTCCTGTGGCAGCCTGGCCGCCGGTGAGAATGTCCTGCCCCAATTGTTGGAGCCGGCGGCCGGTCTCGGCGATGTGTTCTTGTAACCTAGTACCCGTTAAATTCGCGATAAGTCCAATCAGAACAAAGGGTTGGGCGCACAAGAGATCTTGTAACGCAGTGCCCGCTAAAGTCGGTGATTCCTGTGCAGATTCAACGGGTTGCGCCAAGGAGTCTTCTTGTAACGCAGCTGCGCCTTGCCGAGCGGCCCGCTGCCAGTACCGCGGATGGGCGCCACGCCAGGCACGCACCCGCTGCACATTCGCCGGGCCGCGGAAGTAGTCGCGGTTCTCCGCTTTGCGCAACCAGCGTTGCTGACTGGCGGCCTTGCTGGCGCGCCGACAGGCGGGCTTCGAGCAGTAGTGCTGGTGGCGCAGGTTGCGTGGATCGGGAAGGAATAATTCCCGGCAATGCCGGCACTTGCGTCTTCTGTGGCGTTTCATTGGTGGGCTCTCCGCTCTACACCAATGATGGGAAAACCGCAGCCTGCGGACCCCGGAAAACACCACCAAACGACCGGCCGTCAGCGGCGCCGGACGGCCGAAGAAGACGAAGAAAAGAACAACAGATTGACGAGGGAAAACCCGGAAGAACAAGAAGCTCTTCCGCAGTTTCAGAGCGCCCGTCTGGCTACGATTTCAGATCGGCGCTGACAGCAGTCGCACATGTGCTTTGTTTGATTGCTGCTATGCGACTGCGGGCGAAAACAGGAAACCCTCCATTGCAGTCAATGGCGGCCGCCATCGGCGCAACGTCGAAGGGTTCTTGCGGGCAGTCCTATCAGATAGGGAGAAGCTCGCGAGCGCCCCATGGGTTCGCTTCTCGGCATTCGGAGCGCTACCAGCGAAGCCTATCTGATACTGAGTCGGCTCTGTTCGCGGAGCTTGCGCAGTCGCTAGACCACAGTCGCGGTGCACATGCCAGTGGAGACGCTGGGCAAGGCGGTCACGTTCCGCTCCTTGGGTTTCAGGCCGAGGGTCAGCATCCAGAACAAGGGCTGGCGTGCCGCTAAACGGGCCCTGGCGGCCGGGTTCAGCGTCAGCTTGGTTATTGACCCGCCCGACTTCGGGAAGGGCTGGAAAGGGCGCGCGATCGAAGCAGGGCGCGCTTACGCTCGCGAGCTGCGGGAACGTGGGATGCCTGCGAAGACTTGCCCCGGCATCGTGGGGTCTGCGAAGTGTGGCGAGTGCAAGCTTTGCGCGTCACCCCTGGCAGTCATCGTCTACCCTCGCCACTAGGGGACCGCCATGTTCCCCTGTGACCGCACCGACTCCGCCCGCTTCACGCGTCAGCTGATGACGATTCGGAATCCCAAGCGGCGCACTCAGATACTGCGAAGGGCCGCCCGCAGCGTCAGCTGACCCGACCCGCTTCCCGCACCAAGGGCCCTCGAAGGCCCTTTTTTAGTGTCTGACCCTACCGTTCGTCGGGCCGTTCGTCGGAAAGCTTCATCGGGCGCCGCAAGCGACTGACGCGAAACGCAATCTGGAAAAGGGGGGGGATATCAGCGACTTAGCGAACACGACCTGTGCAGCGCACGGGGTAGGTGCGCACGAGGTTTTGTTATGAAATTTCGTTGAGAACGCGAATGTTTCGCATCCGCAAATACGTTCCAGCCAATGTGCATTCCCAGCCCCCACCCTCTCGGCTCAGGTGAAGACGAGTCGGGTCTCGTAACACGGCTGCCACTGCCGTGCTGGGTCAGTCCCCGACGGCCGCTGTCACTGCCATCGTCGGAGCGGATCAGGTAGATTCCGCCGTCATATGCGCATAACCCCACCGTGAGAGAGAAGACAATGTTCTGGCAACAGACCTTCACAGCGCTCCTGACAGATCCCACCCCTGAACAACTCCACCAGTGCGTCCAGGATGCGTGTTCCGCCGCCAACGCCGGATGTCGCATGTACCTGGTGGATCTACCGGCAAGTCTGGACCAGGCGTTGGCCAAGGACAGCGGGGTGTTACAGGCGCTCGGAGGCGCGCCGCGGAAGGGACGTGGCACGGACACTGCCGGCAAGGAGTCCTCGCTTGGTGTCGCCTGGTATACCCGCGAAAACCGCGTCGTACTGGTGGTCTCGCGAAGAGGCTTCGCCCGTGCGAATGCCTTTGGAAAGGAGCCGACCTGATCGACAGCCTGTCGGCCGACGAGCTGGTCACCCGGTATCTCGAGGAAACCACTCGCGGCCGAGAATGCTGGCGGGGCCCAGTCAGATCTGACACAGCCCCCATCGGTCTCGCACGGATGCTAAGGGCATATCTCCTGGCTATCCTGAAACTGGCTCTAGCGATGTCCGCGGTCTACCTGGCGCTGCGATTGATCGAGTGGACCGCCGCATCCACGCGATATGCCTTACCGTTACGTCAGTATTTCCTGGATTGCGACGATGGACGGGAACGTGTTGCGAATGGTTCGCGTTCGCACTACACTCGACGTCGAGTTGCACGACTACGGACGGGACTGTTGCTCGACCGATCTCCTAACTCTCCTCCAGGCCCGGCCACCCGCCGGGCTTTTTTTGCACGTGCTTCTGGGATTGCGACTGAGACCCCGGGCAGGTGCTCGGGGTCTTTTGTCAGGAGGGCCACTGCAAAGGTCGAAGATTTGGGGTAGCCCCTGCGGAGGGGGTATCCTTGATCTCTATCAGGGGGCTCAGGTGGGCAGCAGACCATGAAGATCAATTTAACGAAGAAGGAGTATCAGACGCTGGTCGAGATGCTCCTTGTCGCGGACTGGGTGATAACTGGGCACGAGGAGGAGGAGCGGGAGGCGACGAAGCCGTACAAGGAGCTGCGCAAGAAGGTGCTGTCCCACCACAAGGAGATGGGCATGGAGGAGGCCTTCGAGTACTCGCCGGAGCATGACGATTACTTCGAGACCGCGGCCTACGAGGAGCAGGCGCCGCACATGCGGTTCATCGACGAGTACGACGAGCAGGTGTTCTGGGTAGGGCTTACAAGCAAGCTCGCCCATCGGGATCTGGTCGCTGAGGGGCCGCTCGGGGTGAGAAGGAGCTGACTAAGAAGCTCGTTGAGCTAATCGCGCGCTATGAGGAGGAGTTTTCCGAGAACGGGCTCGACAACATTCAGCTCGTCCTCGACACGCCACGGGTGCACTGAGGGAGGCGTGGAGGGGGGCGCCGGTAGGGATCGACCGGCGCCGGCGTCCTCAATCGTCGTCCCAGTGGCGACCGTGTTTGTGCCATTTCTTGTGGCCATGCCTGCCACGATCACCACCGCGATAGACGACCACGGGTCGCTCGTACCGCTCCACGAAGACCGGCGCGGGTGCATACCGCTCGACCACCACCGGGGCAGGCGCATAGCGCTCGACCACGACCGGTGCCGCGTAGACTGGGTGGGGCACGATGGCTGAGCCGATGAGGCCGCCGACCACACCCCCGACAAGTCCGCCGAGCGCCGCGTCTCCCGCGTTGTACCCATGGGCGAAGGCGCTCACGGGGAGCGTTGAGAGAGCCGCGCAGATGCCTAGAGCAGCGATATTCTTGTTCATGTGGACACCTCGTTGGGTTGTCAGCGCATGACCGGCCGTGTGGGTGCTCCGGTCTTCTGTGGAATCACGATACGGCGCGGACGCTGAACGAGGGCTGAACGGCCGGACGCGCGTCCGGCAGGGGGGTATGCTGGGGGCCGTTGAACGCAACGACAGACATCAAAACGACGCGATGACGATAGACGCTGCGACGCGAGAAGAAATCGATCGTCTTTATGAGGCGGTTGACGAGTTTTCCGCGGAAATGAAAGCGCGCCTGCGCGAACAGGCCATGAAAGGCTACCGCGGCTGGGACGAACCGGAGAATTACCAGCGTATCCTTGAAATGATGATGCAGCACGCGGCGGCTGCCGAGGGGGAAGAAGTGGATGCTGCCAATCTGGCGATGATCTTATGGAGTCTGCGCCGTCGAAGGGACGGTGAGTAGGTAGGCGGGGCGTGAAGGGTATCGTGGCGGCTTGCCGGGAGTCGCTTAGTAAGGGTTAGGGACGGGGGCAATCCGCTTCTTACCCTGGAGTTGGTCTAACCAGCGGAGGGCGCTCTGTCCGCGGCCCCAAGTGGTGAGCGTGACGGTTCCGTCTGGACGGATCGTCACATCCGTTTTCATGCTGCGTCCCCGGATGTAGTCGGTCACCAGGCGCAACTCGCCGTGTTTGTAGGAAAGGCAGCCGAAGAAGTCGGCAACGGTGAACTCGTCGTTGGGGTGGTAGTCGATCTCTGACATGCCGCGGGGTCGGGCATCGTGGAACGAGAGGGCTGCCAGGGTGAAGAGAAAGCCGAAGGCGGCCCATTCGGCGATCTCGTCCGGGTCGCTGTCTTCGTCGTCGCCCGTGAACACCAGGTCTGCGCGGACGAAGACATTTTCCTTGTCTGGACTGGCCTCGGTGTGGGTGTCGACGACACGGAAGAGCACGAGCGTGCCGGTCTCGAGGAGGCCGTGTGCAGCGGATGTGCTGGTGTCGTTCATGGTCGGTTTTCTGGATACCGGCAGGAAGGTATCACGGAGGCGTGGGTTGTGGCGCGATGCGGCGACGGTGCCGCCATGGGGGTGGCGGAGGTGAGGGGTCGAAGGTAACTAACGGGGGTAGGCATGTCATTGGCATATCAAAGGATCGCCGACCTGCTTGAGGGACTCGATCTCTCAAGGGAGCAGTTCGCATCGATCCACCACGTGGACGAAGAGCCGGATACGCACGTTCGGTATCTGCGAAAACGGGTTACCGAGTTCTACGAGCCGGGTAGGAACGAGCAAACAGCCCTACGGCTCGTGCTCGTAGCGGCGCTTGTCGCGGATCACGGCTTCAGCAAAGCTGAGGCATGCGCGCGTGCCAGCCAAGCTATGCCTGTCGACCGGTAGGGGTGGGGGATTCCATGCACGATGATTTCTTTGTGAGCGCATACCG
Organism: uncultured Gammaproteobacteria bacterium; assembly: GCA_963698355.1. Lineage (GTDB taxonomy): Bacteria > Pseudomonadota > Gammaproteobacteria > Chromatiales > Chromatiaceae > Thiodictyon. The sequence goes on from CAVOQO010000100.1 coordinate 84,370, forward strand.
CGAGGCCGAGGAGCTGCTCCAGGGGGCGCGGCGTGACCAGGTCGCGGAGGCGCTTTGGTTGCTCGCGTGCCAGGTCGCGTACGCGGAGCGCTACCACGAGTGTCTTCCCCTTGAGGAACTCGCGGCGCGAATCGCCGGTGCGCCCAAGGATGCGACGAGCATGGAACTCGTCGCCGAAGGAATGGCGCACCTCGTCGAGGTCTTGCGGCGGCTGCGGGTCGTGAGGGGTGAGCCGACGTCGTTCAACACCCAGACGCTGGGGTGGGGCGACTGACGCGATGCGCGACTGGTTCGACGTCGGGTGGGATGCCTATAAGGAGTGCGGGCGATACCCGGAGTCGTTACCACCCCTCAATGACATGGAGGTGCAGCGCGCGTGGCTCGCGGGCTTCGGCGCGGCGTGGGTGGAGGCCTCCGACGACGACGGGTCGGTCGATGAGGCGCTCGTGCGAACGCTGGAGGGCAGGGAGGAGCTGCTGCGGCAGCTTAGGAGCCACCGAACGGGGCGGGGGAGTCAGACGGCGCAGTAGGGGCAGGAGACGACCCGTTGGCGCCGCTCGGGGCTCGCCTCTTGACTGACGGCAAAGGACGCAGAGCGGTCTCTTGGCTATCGTTCGATTAGTGACTCAGGTGTCCAAACTAGAGACACCCGAACCGGGGCCTCTGAGCGGGCGCTTTCGACCACAATCGGACGAAAATGGAACTGTCCGTGGCACCCGACAAGGCTATTATCGAACACCACGCTCGCCGCTGGCCTTCGTTCTTAGTAGGGACAGCGCGGCTCGGTGTCAGGAATCGCTTAGCGGCTCCTGTTTTTCGCTGGAATTTGCGCCTGTTACCCGTTATCAACCTTCGGCCCCCGATTTTTGTATGTATATCCTCCCAGAGTTGGGGACCGCTCTTGGCTAACGGGCGGGAAGATAATGGCCGGAGTCAAGGAGCATTGAGAACAATGATGATTCGTAGATTTCTCAACAGCGTTGTTACCATAGCATTCGTCGCCTTAAACATTTCCTGTAAATTAGTTTCGGCCGCCCCGGTCCAGATCGGGGTCTTGTCGGATAGTGAGCATGCCCGTGATCCCGCTGGAGAATGGGCCTGGGCACTTCGGGGCGGCGGCGCAGAGATTGTCAAGCTCGCAGGAGCTACTCTGGCGAGCATTCCAGCGACGATCAAGCTAATTGTAATTGACGATATTCCTCTGACCCCTAAGGCACAGCGTCTGATCAGCGATTGGACAAAAAACGGAGGCCTTTTAATAGTTTCTGGCGCGAATACAGCCATGCAAACGCAGTTGAAGGCGACCGAAATACGAACCGAGAATGACTTCGTGTTGCGGGAAATCCTGGGAGCACGGTTTGGTGGGTGGGATCTCGGGATATTGCGGTCATATCCTTACGTCGTGCAAGCTTCTGAGCTGATTAGTCCGCTCCTTCCAGGCGATGGGCTTCGCCTCGGTAAGGCTGGTGTCGACAGCAGCATTATTGTGGAATCGGACGTGGGGAATGTGTTAGCACGTTCGGTGCGCTTGGATCCTAACGCAGATCCCGACGGTGTGGTTAGACTTACTTATCCAACGATCCTAAGAAATCAAGCAGGGCACGGCTGGACTGTGTTTCTTACCGTATCGCTTGCTCGCGTCACGTCATGCTATCCAACTCCAGATGGAGTCGCTGTTGACTGCTCGGCTTCATCGACCGCACGCGCAATAATGCGCTGGTTGACTGTAAATTTGCTATGGGAAAAGAGGGGAGTCCAGTTGCCGCTTCCGTGGGAAATTCCATCGGAACGACCTCATGGTGTGTTAGTGACTGGGGACGTACATGATGATACAAATGATGGGCAGATACGTTCCGCACGGCTAATGGCCGAGCTATTGGAGCCGACCGGAATACCTTTCTCCCTGTTTATTGAAGGCCGCTTGGGTACGCTCACTCCTGATCATATCAAAGCCCTGCTGGGCATGAACCATGTCGAAATTGAAGCGCACTCTACTGAAGGAAGTATCTATGGCCCCAGAACTAAGAAGCGCATTGTCGGCGCCACAGAAGTTCTTTCGGATACTATCCGCGCGCGACGGCTTTTGGGAGTTAGGGAGAGAAATCACAAAGATGGGGGCCTCACAGCTATGCGTACCCACGGCTGGGGAACAGACTCAGCTGCTTGGCTGGGGTTGCATAAAGCTGGTGTCGGATTGGTTTTAGACCAAATGTCCGATTTGCCAGCGCATAAAGATTATTATACACCGCCACTGGGTTGGCTCCGCAGCCCAATAGCTTCTCGCCTTTTCATACCTTTAGCGGAGCGCAGCATATCTACAGCATCGGATGACTTTATCTTACCGGAGGCTCTAACCGGCAAGATGTTCTCGATACCGTCGCCGCAGTGTGACCCTTGCTGTAACGAAGAAGTTTCATGGGATGATTACCAAGCGTACGTCGAGAATTATCATCTAATATTTGATCGAATTGCACCGATGGGCGGGCTGCCTGAAGTCTGGCTTTTTCATCCTTCAACGCCCGCAGCTAAAGGCGGCCTGCACTCTTTAATCGATTTCTTGTCTGGTATCCGAGCGGCTCCAGGTGTTTCTTTTCTGCGGGGTAATGCCTTTGCGACATGGCTTTCCAATCGTGAGAACGTTTCCGTGACTCCGGATATAGACGGCTCCGGTAAGTTAAGCGGCCTGCATTTACAGACAAAACGAGATCTTCTTCCTCTTCCGCCGGACAGCTCGCCGGATTACCAGCGCGTGTATTACTGGATATTGGGCGAGGGTTCTTCCCCTGGCTGGAAGGCCAGCGTCTGGAAGGATCCGCACCAACGCACCGTAACCGTTTTGCACGCTCCAATCGATTCCCATGAATAGCAGCTTTAGCATAACCTTTTTTAGATGGATGCGCATGGGGTCGTTTCTGATAATACCTTTAGCAGCAGTCGGCGTCATTCTCGCGGCAATTGTATGGCGCTTCGGTATCCTAATTCCCATCCAAAAGCAGACTGACCCTTCGTCGTCAGAAACACAGTTCGAAACACTTGAGGAAACCCCGGGCCAGCGATTACAAACCACGTTGGAAGCTTTTCGTAGATCTAACGAGCCAGGCGCACGCCTCGTTGCGCTGGAGGCGGATTTGGCTGAAATAGTCGACTCGTGGCCCGAAACGCTCGCTGCCGTAAGAGCTAGCCAAATGAGCGTTGCGGCTTTGCTCCAAGAATCCGGTGCCAAGGGCTCGACGGAGTTTTTGGATGAGATGTTGGATCAATTCGTCCAGCGAGCATTGACGCAACCAAGCCTTTATTTTTCGGAATCGGTTTCATACGCGTCTAGTTATGTCATCGCGACTGCGGTCTCGCATTTAAACCAGCGCGACGACAAAACGGGTGCGTGGAGACTGTGTCGTGATGTGAGATGGAGAAGCAAAAGTCTTCCGGTTATTAAAGAGGCGTGCGATGAAGTTTGGAGCGTGCTCAGCTTTCCGATTAAGTTCTGGCAGTCAATGGACAGTCCACCAGATTTCTATGAGCATTATACCTTTGATGCTTCAGTCCAAAACTTTGTGGTTGTCTACCGGAATCTGAAGTATCGGTTCAATCCGTATAGTGGAAAGTATCTGCGGCAATTAGCGGAGGCTCTTTATAGCGCAGGGGAATACGATTTGGTGGAGTTGCTCAAAGGCGAGTTGCTCGCATTGGATATATTTGATGCACAAACGCTTGAAAGCGAATTAGCAACACTGCGTGGTAAGAGATTCCCGGGGGTTCAGCTTCCAGATTGGTCTGTTCGCGTAAAGTGAGAAGAGTTTCATGCTGCCACCGCGAAGGAGAGCAGGAACGATGGGGAGTTGATTTTGATGTTACGGTTATACAACATCCGTGCTCGCTTACGCTTCTTGCGGGTCGATACCGGCTGTCACGAACGACTCCTCACAGAAGCGAGTGGAAAATTTCTTGGCAATGTCCAGAAGTGATCCATTCAAGACTGCGTCGTATCGTGTGCTGTCTCCGGGCCGCTCGCCGATGGGTGCCCGGTTACAGCATGGAGCGGCCGTCGCTGTAAGCAATCCTGGGAGTCCGCTTTGCGCGTTAACCCGTCTTCGACTATTCGCGCCCATTTTTCACGTAACCCCTTGTTTGGCTGTTACCGCAGGGGCCAAGGTCGGCACTAAAAGACACTTAGTGGATGCGGGCTTCCAGGGTGGCGGTGATCCTCGGTGGGGGTTGTGGGGGCAGTTGCAGACGCAGTTGCTCGAGCAGCAGTTGCTGCTCGGGCTCCGGCTCGGTGTGACGGCTCAAGATCAGGGTGCGTCCATCAGTGGTCGGTAAATGCACATCGACCATCTGGATGGCGGCGAATTTCTCCAGGACGGAGCGGGGGGTGAGTCCCGGGGCCAGGGGGCGCAGCCGGGCCTTGAGGGTGACCTGAAGGCAATAGGCGAGGAAGGCGACAAAAATGTGCGCTTCAATGCGCCTGTCCAGTTGGTGGTAGATCGGGCGAATGCTCAGGTCGCCCTTGAGCTCTTTAAACGCCTGTTCGATCTCGGTGAGTTGGATGTACCAGGTCCACAGCTGGGCCGGGTCGTCGCTGGTGAGGTTGGAGCGCAGGAGATAGCGGCCTTCGCGACGGCGGACCTGGCGCAGTTTCTTGTGATCGAGAGCAAAGGTGAAGGTCTCGGTCGTGACGGGTTGATCGGACGCTGGTACCTGGATACGCACCAACCCATAGGCCCGTCCGGCGTCCTTCTTGGCGGCGCCGAGCTTCAGTAAGAGCGCGTCGCGGCTGAGCGTCTGGCGTTGCAGGTCATGGAGCCGTTTCCACAGCCGTTTGAGACGGCGCCGGCGCATGGCCCGTTCCTTGTCCTGGCGCCCGGCGCTGCGGGCCAGGACATACAGCTCGCCGTCCTGCTCCAGGAGCTTGACCGTGACCTGCTCGCGCACCGCCGTCCAGGGCTTGGTCAGAAAGGACCGCTCCAGCTTGCTCAAGCGCCCTTTGGGGGTGCCCACCAGGTACTGCACCGGCGGGTCGCAGCCGCGCATCAGGGCCAGGGTCGCTTCGGTGGGGATCCCGCGATCCATCACCCAGACGCGCTCGGCCTTGCCGTATTGGCCTTCGATCTTGGCGAGGACGTCGGTGAGGGTTGTTGTCGAGGGTATTGCCCGGGAGCACCTCGTAGGCCAGCGGAAAGCCCTCCGGGGTGACGATCAGGGCGATGACCACCTGGACACAATCGGAGCGCTTGTCGCGGCTGTAACCGAAGGTGCATTTCCCATGCTCCGGTGGGTCGCACTCGAAGTAGGTGCTGGTGAGGTCGTAGAGCAGGATGTCAAAGCGGGCGTCGAAGAGGCTGCGCCAGCGTTCCTGTAGGTAGAGAACAGCGCCTGTTTGTGCTCCACGAGATGATCCAGGCAGCGGTAGAGGGTGTGACTGTGGGCGATGGCAAAGTCCTCGCCAAGCAGGTCACCCAGGGCACTGTGGTCAAACCAGTGGCGGTGCAGGCGCCATTCGGCGCCGGGGTCGATCAGGCGATAGGCGACCAGGGTCTTCAAGACATTGAGCCAGCGGGTGCCCTTGCGGCTGGGCGGCAGGCGCGGCTACCAGAAGCTGTCCAGTTGCAACAGGTCCCACAACCCACACGCCAGCCAACAGGCGCCCCATTGGCGCGGGCGGCGCAGTTGCAGCCCGCTCAGCTTGACCTGCACCACCGCGCAGGCCAACTCGGGTGCCCGGCGGTCCTCCGGAAACAGGGCCATCTGGGCCGAGGCGCCCCGGTCTTCGTCAAACACCTCGATGGAGCGGCACCACGCCGCCCGCTGGGCGTCGTTGATCTCCCCCAGATACAAGACGTGGCGCTGCACCACCCGCCCGTCCGCTACCCGACGGTTCTCCACCACACTCCAGTAGCGGTGTTCTTTACCGTCCTTCTTGCGGGTCTTGGAGCGCAGGAACATGCCGACAGTGTCGGAAGATTCGCCACCCGGCTCAAGGACCAAGGTCGGCACTACAGACGCTTTCGCGCAACCTGGCCTCGTTCACTCAGACACTTACAGCACAACCAAGGGCCAGAATGGCCCCAAAATGGCAAAATCCCGGGTCGAATAGTCGAAGTCGGGTTATGGAGACGCTGCCGCAGCCGGTCATGGGGGTCCGCTTTGCGTTAACCCGTCACACGGCCGGTCCCCCTTGACTGACAGTTTTGGCGGTAAGGTGACGCTGAGGGCCCGTCGTAGAAACTCCTTCAGTCAGGGGTCCAGGGCGTGCCGTAGTGGAAGCCGCCGGCGCCGGTGTAGACGGTCCGGAGCGAGGCTTCGCGAGCGCCGCACGCCGAGCAGCGGAGTATCTTCACGATCCCCTGGACGCGCAGGCGCTCAGGCACCTTTGATCGGTCGAGCGGGCCGCTGTGCCCGCAGGCATCGCAGAAGACAAGGATGGTGAATGCCTCGGCGGGGAAGTCGTCGAGGGTGTTGCCGGTGCCCATGGAGATTAGGGTAGCCGCCCGCTGGCTCATTCCGACAGCCCCCTAGTGATCCTCCGTTCGGGTGGCACTCCTGTGGACAGGCGCGACGACGAGGGGCCACATGCCTTTCTCGCGGCGGCAACGCTTAGCCCTGAGCAGGGCGGCAGCGCCCAGCGCAGGTTCACGGCCATCCCGACCAAAGGCACTCGGCTACACGTCCGCGGACTCACGGTCTGAGCCACTGATGCGCGTACAGCGGTGGCTCTCCGTCACCTGAGCACCGGAGCTGGCACGCTCCGGTGCACGCGCAGGCTCCTGGCCCGGCGGGCGGTGGGGATCGGGGGGTGGCAACAGTACCCTGCGGTTGTTGCCGCGAAAGAGCGACGTCGAGGACCCTGCGGGGGTTGACGGCGGTCACCCTTCACGAACCTTTCGGTCGCGTATCCTCGTCCCGCTCATCTTCAGTCGAGGGCGCCCCCTCGCGCGACCCAAGATGCTGCTTGACTACACCGCATTGGTTCAGAACGCCTTAGTTCCACATCTCACCTGGTTGCTACCAGCCCTGGTGGCTATGTCCGCGTTCAAGGCCCTGTTGCCCCGCCTGTCCGGTTGGATCGGCGAGCGACGTGTCAGCGCCAAGCTCAAACGTCTGTTCCCGGCGGTGTTACCCGAGGAGCATTGAGCTGGGGAGAGGGCGTCGCGGTTGATCCTCCGTGCGACGCCGCTTGAAGACGCTACAATTTTGCCCGCATTACTCGGAATTCGCCGCTGGCCCGCGCGGCCTCGGTCGAGCCTCCGTCGCCAAGCGTCACAAAAAGCGTGTCGCCGAGCGGTTCCTGCCCGTAGCATCACGGTGTGCCTTCGGACACAACGCGTTCAGGTCGGCTACCCTTCTTTTCAACTCATGCGCCAAGGACACCATGCGATGCGGACCGAAGCTGAGAATGAACTGACCCGCGAGATCGGCGAGCGCCTGCGCAACGCCAGACACTCCAAAGAACTCAGCCTCGGCCAACTCTCAGAGCTGACCGGCGGCGCTCTATCCAAGAGCCGGATCTCGAACTACGAACAAGGCATCCGGCGCCTGAGCATCGAGGCAGCGCGCCTGCTAGCAGAAGCATTCGGCACGTGCACTCCTGCGTATCTGCTGTGCGTGGATGGCGCCATGAACCTCACGGCGGACGAGATCGACCTGATCCAGACCTACCGCCAGACTGACGCCAAAGGCCAGGCGCTGGTAAGGAAGAAGGCGCAGGCCGAGGCGAAGCGCGCCGCGGAGGCGGGCTGACGCTGACGGGTCCAGAGAGGTCAACCGTGTTGGTTTTCATCGATAGGGCCGTCGACCTCTTCTCGGTCGCCCATGCGTGGTTCCTGGCCCAGCCGCTACCGCTGCAGATTCTCGTCGGCGCCGCTGCCCTGGCGGTGGTCTGGTTCCTTTGGATCGTCCTGCGGGTGACCCTGGTTGCGTTCCGCGCGGCGTTCAGGGGGCTCTGAGCCGCACTGCGCCAGAGACCTGCTGGCGCCCGTTCTGAGCCCCGTCGGTCCTATGCTGTCCGGCCATGGACACCCCCGGCAACCTAACTGACGACTTCCCCGCCGTGTCCTTCACCATCGTGGCGTTCTGTGGCGCCTGCGGTCACTCAGCCGCGTTGGCGCGGGACCGGATGCCGGCTGGTATCACTGTCCAGGCGCTCCGCGGTCGGCTGTGTTGCTCGTCCTGTGGGTCAAGGGAGGCATCCATTCCCATCGTCTACACCGGGGCTGGTGGCTTCCACTATGGCTGCCCAGGGGGCGTGCCCTAACCATGATCCCAACGGGGGTGTCGTGGTGGTCGAGTCAACAGATTCGATTGGTAGCTCGTGAACCAAGGTGGGGACCCCTCGACCCAGTGCTCAATGTCGGGGCCGAGCGGCCGTTCAGGCCCAGGAGGCGGTCAGTCAACGGGGACTCTTGGAGCGCCTGGACCGACAGCTGCCGGCGGGCCTGACCCCGCCGAGTGACCGCTGAAGCGCTTTGCGGACGCTGGAGGTCACGCTCCGAATGGGCCGGTCGCGATCCCTTGCGGTCGCTCGCGCTGGAACGGCGACGGGCACTCCAATGAGCGGGCAGCCACCCGGCATCGAGACATCCCACCATTACGGCGAGGGCGAGGTGCCAATACGGGCGACATGAGTGATCAGACGGGACTGGAGAGAGCCACTTGCGGAATAATTCTGCACGCGTCCATTGCCGTCTTCGACCGAGCGGAATCCGCCTGTCTGCGTCAACCATGACCCTCGATCAAGAGACCCTGACCGCGCACTTCGGCCGCATCTGGCCCGTCCACATGGATGCCTTCTGCGATCTTTTGGTGGTGCTGCGGCGGCATTTCGGCGGTGACCTGGACCGCATGATGGTGCTCGCCATCATCGGATCACGCACGCTGTCCGGGGGCCGCATCGACGGCATGTCTTACGACCGCTTCATGACGCTGGAGCGGCCCGACGAAGAGCCCCCGCCGATCAATCTTCAGTCCATCGCCGATGCAAGCGGCATCCCGCGAGAGACCGTTCGCCGGAAGGTCAAGGACCTGGAGCACGCGGGCTGGGTCATCCGGCGCGACAACGGCTATGTCATCGCCTCTGCCGGCGCCGCGCATGACCTGGCGCCCGCCACCGAGGCGACCTTGCGCTATCTGGCCACCGTCGTCACCGCCTGCAACGCGGCGATAGCGGATCGAGAGCCGCCCCGATAAGACCCACGATGGCTCGGGCGATGCGGTGTGCGTCACCGTCGCGATCGAATCCCTATGCCATGCACGGACGCCAGTCGCGGGCGCCCAATTTGGGCGCCCAAAGGGTTGTCTTGGGTCCACCGATCGACTCCAATCGGGCCGCCTTTACTCAGCCCGTTTGGTGACACCATGTATGACCCACACGCTTTCCGGCTCGATGGCGCCGTTGCCCTGGTTACCGGTGCCGGTGCCGGAATCGGCCGTGCCATCGCCGAGACCTTTGCCGCCGCCGGTGCGGCCGTCGCCGTCACGGACCGCGACGCGTCCGCGGCCCGGCAAGCCGCGGACGCCATCAATGCCGCCGGCGGCAAGGCAACCAGCGCCGGCTGCGATGTGACGAAGGAGGAGGACCTGGTCGCCGCGGTGGACCTCGCCGTCGATGCCTTCGGCGGGCTCACCATCCTGGTCAATAACGCCGGCGGCGGCGGTCCGAAGCCCTTCGACATGCCGATGGCGGACATGCGCCTGGCCTTCGAGCTGAACCTGTTCTCGGTCTTCCGGCTCTGCCAGCTCGCCGCGCCGCATATGGAGAGGGCCGGCGGCGGTGCGATCCTCAACATCACCTCGATGGCCGGCGATAACACAAACCAAAAAATGGCCTCCTATGCCTCGTCCAAGGCCGCCGAGAGCCACCTGACGCGCAACATCGCCTTCGACCTCGGGCCGATGAACATTCGCGTCAACGGGATCGCGCCCGGTGCGACCCGGACCCATGCGCTGCAGACCGTGCTCACCCCCGAGATCGAGGCGACGATGCTCAAGCACACCCCGATCAAGCGCCTCGGCGAGCCCGCGGATATGGCCAACGCCGCGCTCTTCCTCTGCTCGCCCGCCGCGTCCTGGATCAGCGGTCAGATCCTGACCGTGTCCGGCGGAGGGGTCCAAGAGCTCGATTGAAGACCATTGCCGAATTCATTGCCGATTCGCCAGAGAAAACCACCAGGAGCGAGACATGCCCCAATTCGATCCCTTCAAAGATTTCCGGATGCAAGGCCATTCCGCCATCGTCACCGGCGGCGCGCAGAACATCGGCGAGGCCATCGCGCGCAGTTTCTCCGGCGCCGGGGCCAAGGTGATGATCGCCGATCTCAACGGCGACAAGGCCAAGGCGACCGCCGAGAGGATCGCCGCGGAGACCGGCAACGCCGTCCTCGGCATGGCCTGCGACGTGACCAAGGACGAGCAGATCGACGCCTGCGTCGCGAAGGCCGCCGAAGCCTTCGGCGGCATCTCGACGCTCGTGAACAACGTCGGCTGGGGCAAGGCCTATCCGGACCCGCTCGCCGTCTCCGCCGAGGAGATGGTCGAGAGCTACAAGCTCAATACGCTGGCGGCACTGAAGATGACGGCGGCCTGCAGACCACACCTCGAGAAGGCGACCAACGCGACCGTGACCAACTCCGGCTCCCTCGTGGGCGTGCTGCCGGCGTTCGATTTCATCGCCTACTCGGCGGCGAAGGCGGCGCTCAACCACGCGATGCTGGGGCTCGCGCACTACTTCGCGAAGAAGGTTCGAGTCAATACGGTGCTCATCGGCACCGTGATCACGCCCGGCTACGCCGAGGCCGGTCTCGACCAGAAGGTCGTGGACGCACTGTCGCACCCCGACAACCTCACGGGTCGGGCGGGACGTCCCGAGGACGTCGCCAACGCCTTCCTCTGGCTCGCGTCCCCGGCGGGCAGCTGGGTCTCGGGTCAGACGATCCAGGTCTCGGGCGGCGGTAAGCGCGTGCGTCTGATTCCCGACGAGTAGAAGGCCCTCTTGAAACTACTGCACTGGCTCGCGCTCGTGGCGGCGCTCACCACGGGTGCCGCGCTAGCGCAGAGCGGGACCGGCGCCGGTTTGGGCGGTGGTCCCGGCTACGACGCCCTCGAGCCGCTGCTCGGCGGCGAGACCATCACGTCGATCGTCGTCGAGGTGGAGCCGCCGGACGCTCCGGGGGCCGACGCGCTGCGGACGACGGTGCGCGACGCCCTGGGTCTCGCCCCCGGCGACCTGTGGGAGCCCACGCTCGGGGCAGCGATCCGCGCCAAGCTCGAGGCGCTCCCCGAGATCCGGTCGGTCGAGTTCGCCGGGCGCGCTGTCGGCGGTGGTGCGGGGCACCAGTTGGTTGTGACGGTGCATCCAGCCGCGGCTTCGGCGGTGGAACCGGCGCGGGGCTTCCTGGCCACGGGGGACCTGGCGGATTTCCCGCTGCTCTACCACCGCGGTGGAAGCTACTTGCGGGTCATCCTGAACGGCGGCTTCGGGGTCTATTCGGACGGCAACCCGTGGTTCGACACACCCGAAACCTTCACGCGCGGTAATCCGCTGGTCGAGAATCCGGCGCAGGGTGCGGGCACGGGTCCACGCGCGAGCTGGGCCGAGGGGTTCGTGCAGTTCGGCCTGGGCGGCGTCACGCCCCTGCCTGGCAACGACCTCTACGCGTTCGGCGCCGCGACTGCCATCGCCCCCGGTTCGGTCGGACAAGACATCTTCCGCGACAATCCCCGCGCAACCTCCAATACCGAGCTGCTGTATGGGGGCCTGCTGTACGCCCCGCCGGACAAAAGCCACCGGCTCAAGATCTCCGTCGGCCGGCAGAACTTTAGCCTGAACAGTGGCTTTCTCATCTCCCAGTTCGGCTCGCAGTGGAACGCGGGGCCCAGACCGGGGGTGTACATCTCCCCCCGCACCGCACAAGATTTTGCGGTGCTCGCCTCTGGGCGGCTCGGCGCCTGGTCGGCTCAGGCCTTCTGGCTCGACCCGAACGAGTACGAGCCGATCGAGGACAATACGCGCGTCGCCGGCGCGAACCTACGCCGGGAAATCGCGGGGCCCTGGTCCGTGGACACCTCGCTCATCTACATTCCCCAGTCCGACTTCCGATATCTTTCACCGGACGCTCTCCCGCGCCAGCGGGCGGGACTTTGGACGGTTGCCGCGCATGTGCACCGCCGCGCGATACCCGACGCGCCCGGGATGTGGTTCGAAGCGGAGCTGGCGCACCAGTGGCACGACGATTTCGATATGTCTGCTTGGGCCGGCTACGGCGAGCTCGGTTGGATCGCGCGGACGGCACCCTGGACGCCGAGCATCTCGTACCGCTTCGCCTCCTTCTCGGGAGACAACCCGAATACGAGTCGTTACGAACGTTTCGACACGCTCTACTCGGGCGGCCTCGACCAGTGGTTGCAGGGCATCTCCATCAACAAGGTGCTCACCCAGGCGAACCGAATGACGCATCGGATCCGGCTGAACGTGGCGCCCACGCCGGCGCTCAACCTGACCCTCGATCTCTACAAACACATCGCCAACGAGAAGAACAACCTCGGCGCCAATCCCGCCCTCGGCACGCTGTCGTCACTTGACCTCGGCGAGGAGATCCAGCTCACGATCCGCTGGGCCTTGTCGCGGAGCCTGTTCGTGCAAGGAATCACGGGCATTGCCTTCCCGGGGGCGGCCATCAAGGACGCCGCCGATGGTGGCGCCAAGCCGTGGAATACAGCGCAGCTGCAGTTGTTCTGGAGCTTCTGAGGTCTTCTTTGACCACTTGCTTTTATGCAAGAGGCTCGCGCGGACGGAAGGCAGTTATTCGGGCAATTCCAGGGACCGTATATGTAACTCGTGGGCCCGGAGAATATCGGCTCTCGATGTTGTGGCGGACCTCGGCCAACGAAGACCCTGCGTCTGGATACGGCCGTACTGAGTCTCTCCCAGGGCGTGGTCGGGGAGTCTGCAAAGCGTCCTGACCTGCCGCTCAACCTCCACCAGTCGTGCGGCGGCTCTACGCGCATTGCGGACTATCGGTGAGATAAGGGCTTCTAGGTTGAACTAAAGGCGGGCATCACCGGGCCGCCGCCAAGCGCCTTTCCTTCGAAACTGACCGGCTCGGCGGCTCCGGTGGATGTACTGGTTATGCGATACAACTGCATTTACCACCAGCTCAAATATCCAGAAGGGTTACGTGTGGTGGACTGCAGTGCCACTCCCCTTCTATCTTTAGATCGCCCGGAACTAGCAGAGCACCGTGAAGGTTTCTATTGACCTTCCACCTCATCCCTTGCGAATCCGCGCTCGCCGCGATGAAATACCAAAACGGAATGAAATGGTGTTCGCGTTCCGGCCCGCTCCATCCCGTTTGGAACGGTGGGTGTTTTTGAAGCTTGAGCGCGGCAAACAGCCCAACACTCCCGGTCACTTCGCCCGTCTTTGTCGAGAGAATTCTTATGGTCAAATCGAAGAATCCGTCGTCACGATGGCGGCCGACTTGGTAATGCGCTAAATAATCTGGTGACCACCGCGGCTGATAGGTTGCCCTTCCACCGGCGCGACACAAGAGCAAGTGGACGCCAATACTTCCAGCCAATGCCTCACGCTCCGATTCGGCTAAATCCCATTGGTCAGCGAGGATCGCTTGTCGGAGCACCTCCTCCTCCAAGCGGGTTTCGGGTACCACGCGATCTCCGCCGAAGTCGTCGTAGTATTTTTCGCTGGGCCTCATTCCGTCATCCTCGTTAAGGTCGCCGAACCACACGCCACATAGCGACTATTGGGCCTCCTTTGGTGGCCTCGAAGAGCGTCGACGCTAGGTCTAACTTAGGCTCCGATCAAGAGGTTGAAACGACGTTCCTCGGGCTCGTCACGTTGTCATATGCAGCGGACCCGGGTCACTTGCGCCGTGTTTGGATGTAGCGCTGACCGCTGGGAGGTTGACCGCGAGAGTCCGCAGAGCGTCCCAGCGGTCTCCCTACTTCCGCCCCGGCGGTCCCAACACACTGCGTGGTGTCAGCGACCGCTCCACGCGCTTTGCGGCCGGCTTCCGGATTAGCTATCCCCCCATTAATGCCAGTCGATGCCTGACTGGTTGTACGAACAAATCTAACTGCCTGGACTGTCAAGAATCTTTCCATTCCGACCGTTTTCATCTGATATAGCGGCCATCAACTGTCGGAAAATATTGGAAATATTTTGTAGGGCACGAAGATTGCCTTCTATCTCATGCATAAAGCCAAACGTATTTCGGGAGGACACATGAAGTATTCATTCGAGCTGCGCAATATCTGGCTGGGCGTATTCGCTGCGGTTTCCGCAACCTTTGCGTGGAGTTCATCAGCTCATGCCTTAGCAACCTTCGAGGCCTTAGCAGAAGCCGACGTGACTACTACGAGCTTGGCCAATACCAACGTCTTTATCCAAGCGAGCTTCATCCTGCAAAGTTCCACGATTGAAGAAGGCACAGGACAAGTTACCGACAAAACCGGTAGCTACACGCCCTATTCCGCGAGCGTTTCTGGCCAGGCAGGGCCAGGCGATGGTTTAGCCGATCAAGACTATGTTTGGGTGTCGAAAACCTTCGGATTCGAGTCGTTTGACACTCAGGAAGGGGGCGGCGGCACACTGACGATTGACTACCTCTTGCAAGCTGCTGCGAGCTTCGCCGGCGCTGGCGAAACTGCCGAGTCATATGCGAGGGTTACGGTTTCTGACCTAACCCCAGGTGGGCCCGGAACCGTTCTGACACAATCCATCATCAATGGCATGTCGGACCTAGAGGACTCTTTCTCGTATGACATCTTGCTGCCAGCAGCTTCGGTTGACCAATCGTCGTATAAACGAATTCAAGTGAGCTTGCAGGTTGGCGGTGCAGCGGAAGTTGAAGGAGCATCACCACCGCCTAGCATTCCCGTTCCGGGCACGATCATGCTGCTGAGCCTCGGCGTTGCCGGCATTGCTTACCATCGGCGTCTGATGACCCAGCGACAATGACAAGACGTTGAATCGGGCCTGTAACTGCCCCTGGCCTTAGTGCCGGGTCTTTGTTGGACGCTCTGTGACAGTTATGCGGGATCAAGCGGCCGCTCAAGGCCGTTGGTGCCCGGTTTGGCCGGTCACAGTCGCTCAGGTGGTCCGCTGCGAGAGGCTGCAATGCGTCCTCACCTGCCGCTCAACCGAGGCCTTGCGGGTGGCGGCTCTGCGTCCCGACCTGCCGCTCGACCTCGACCCGTCGAGGGGCGGCACTACGCGCAGAGCGGACTGTCAGGATTCTTTACAACGCATCTTTTTCTCACCGTTCCGATGAGTGGCGTTCCTCCGAAAAAACAACAGCTTCCGTCCGCTGCGTTAGATCGGCGCGGAATAGGCTTCTGTGGCTCTGCCATCGAGTAGACCTAGGCGATTGGGTGATAAATGCCAAAACGTTGCATTGCCGTTGGGTTGCGCGGGGGAGACTTGCATCAGTGCAGTACAGGCTACTAATGAAATTGGAGTCCTAGATAATTGGTCAAAGTAGATGGGAAGACGTACCCTACGAAAGAAGGGAGGATCATGAAGAATAAATCATACTTCGGAAGTAAGATCCGTACCATCAGCGCAGCTTGCCTATTACTCGGATTCGTTCCTACAGCCTTTGCACAGATAACCATTTTTCCTTCAGAAACTCTTCCGGCTGGAACCCTCTTTCCGATCGCAATCGCTAAGGATTTCGCTGACCAGCACGAGAATTATAATAATACTTCAAATACCATTAGGTTGTTTGAATCCAGCTCGTCGGTTGAGCCGAATGCGTACTTCACGTCGTTTCTCCCTGGGCCCGGGTCTGCTTCCATAGTTGAGGTAATTGCCTTGATGAGCACCGGGAACCTTTATCCGGTCAGTATTGGCGACAGTATCGGGATCGTGAATGGCTTAAGCAATGCGGCTGTCGACAATACCCCATTGAATCAAGATGTAGTTCTTCCGGTTGTGCTAACGGACTCCTCCCCGAATGGCCCTTTTGCGGTCTATAGCTTTATTGGCTTTCATATTATTGGGCCCAATCGACAAAATACGTTTGTCGAGGGCTATTTCTTAGATGACGTTTTTATTGAAAACGGTATCGGAAGCGACACTGCCCCGGATTATGGCGTCAGATCGCCTTCGGTAACCTCTGCTCCAGAACCCTCCACCATCGCCTTGTTTGGTATCGGCATTGCCGGAATCGGAGTTTTGGGGCGGAAAAAGCTGGCGGCGTAAGACTCACACTGCGGCAGCCAACAACCTCCGCCCGTGTCCCCGGGTTCTCTTTTATACGGCAAACGAACTTCTGCGTCCGGGGCGACGGACGAAGGTCTCTTCCCAGCCGCATCGAGTCGCTCAGCGGGTTGAATGCGGCAGGGCGCTTGGCATCCTTTGCGGTCTGTCAAGAGGCAAGCCCCGAGTGGCAGCAGTGGGTCGTTACCGGCGTGTTGCCGCCGCTGACTCACCGCCGCCGCCACTCCCACGGTGGCACTGGCTCGGGGTCTGACCACAACCCTCTACGCTCTGTCTTGGCCCCTTCCTCTGCATCCTCGTACAGCACCCGGTCCACGAGGGTCTGTTCACTCGCGTACTTTCGATACCACCAACACATGCCGTCCCGGACCAAGGCCAGGTTCACATCCCGGTGGCCGTTCAGGACCTTGCCCACGATCCGCTTGTAACGGTCTCGCTTCCCCCAGTCCACCGTGATCTCGCGGTCGAACACATAGTCGGATAGAGCTTGCTTGGCCTTCGTGCTCCACGCCTGCTTGCGCTCCGGGCAGTCGATGCCTGCGAGGCGGATCTTGTGTTGCGCGTTGGTCGCATCGAGGACCACCAAGGTGTCGCCATCGTTCAGGGGCGTTTATAACGGTTATGAACGATGTTCGCTTGTCACATCAGGATGTTACGAGTCATAACTCTTTCGTAAACTTTTCGAGGCCAGATCGACCACTTTGGGATCGTTCGGCCGGACTTTCAGCGTGCGGTTTTCCGCCAGCAAGACCTCGTTGACCGAGGCCAACTTCGCGACCTGGGAACGAAGCGTCGCAATCTCGTCCCGCAAGGCGCGGGCCTTCTCGCGCTCGGCCTTCAATTCCTGGTGCTTGGCATCGCGTTGGGCTCGACTCGAACGTCCCTGGGCCTCGCGAATGATCTCGGCGATATCGGGGTGGCAGTTGTGGATCAAAGCCGTGCTGACGCCCGCTTCGCGCGCATGTCCCAAAACTTCGGGCCAGTACAAAGGATCTCCACGTCGCGGCCTGCGACATGGGCATGCCAGCGCGTGGTGTGCGGGTCAGCGCGGGCCGTGAAGGTGAGATCCTTCTTCGCGTAGTCGGCGAGCGCGCCTAAGACTTGCGCGGCGTCAACCGACCGGCAGCGGGCCAACGTACAGTTATCCACAGCTTTCATGAGCCTGCATCCTCCCCCGGCCCCCTCCTGCTACTCGTCTCTAAGAGACAAGAGAGAGGCTACTTCCTTTGTAACTAAGTGCAAGCCCCTGAACCATCGATGACGCGGACCACTCGACCGGTCAGTTCCTGGGACCAGGAGACGAGGGGCAGTAGGAGCAGGAGAAAGACGACGGGCAGCCGCAACCGGCGTGCGCTACCGGCTCGCGGTGCGCTACTCGCCGCCTGTATCGCCAACCCCATCAGCGCACCGACACGTGATCGACGGAGACCGAAATCTGTCCGTAGACCGTGGGGCCGTCAGAGGTCTCGTCCGCGTCCTGGACCTGGCGGTCCGTCGCACAGGCGGAAAGCCCAAGCACCAAGACCGGAAGCAGCAGCAGGAGGCTAGTGACGCGGCTCATCCTGGAGTTCCTCGGTCAGTCCGGTGACTTCGAGAAGCGCAGAGACGAGATTCTGCATCCCTGCTGAGAGCAGCGTGAGGGTTTCCTCGTCCAGGGTTTCCGCCTTGACCATCTTGAGCAGCATCTCTTGGGGTACGTCGCCGTACTTCTGCTGGTACCAGCCAATGTTGAGGGCCAGGAGCCGCGCCACGTCCGCGAGCTGGTCTTTGGTGGCGCGCTTGATGAACTGGTCGGCAAGACTCGCGTAGGCGGGGAAATCGGTTGCGTCGGACATGACGGGGTGCCTCAGTCCAGCGACCTCCCAGGGTCGGCGGTTGACAGATCGGGTCATATATTAGATACTGATGATGTACTGAATCTGCCCCCAGATTCAGTGCACTCCTCCATCCTCCTTTGGTGGTAACTTTAAAGCGCGACCCCCCCCGTCGCGCTTTTTTTCTGCCCGCCAATTGTCCAGGAGCTTGGCCCAGAAGCGCGCTCGGTTCTCGCATTCTCGCCGATTGGGACGAGTCCCTCACCTCTTGGCCGGTTGGGTCGTCGAGGGGGATCGCCCAGGTCCCAACCACTTGTACAGGGCTGCCCGATACGGAATGTCGAAGCGGCCATAGTCGTCGGGGCCATGCGGACGGCTGAAACCGCCCGAGAGGGTGCCGACCAGCTCACCACTGGGCAGAAAGACTCCCGAGCCGCTGCCACCCGCCTCGGTGACACCGTGCGACCAAGTGACCCGCAGATAGTGGATGGCGTCGGGATCTGCCCCGTCGCCGCAGTAGCAGATGTCCGCGCAGTTTAGATACTCGCTAAGCGCCCCGGTGGTGAGGCGTTGGCGCATGCCGCGCGGGTGATGCAATCCAGTGAGCGTGGTGCCGATGGGAGGGAGGGTCGCGGACCAGCCCGCGAAGACCGCCCCTGCCGGTGGCGGCTGGCGCAAGCGCAGCAGGCTGGTATCGGTGCTCTTCGCCGCATGCAGCAGGTCGGCGCCCCCCGTGAGTGCCGTCGCCTGACCCGTCGGGTCGCGGCACTGGTCCGATCGATGGAACCAGTAGGTTTGCACACTGGAGGCGCGCAGTGGGTCGGCCACACAGTGATGGGCGGTCAGCAAATAGGGAACGTGGGTTGCGGGGTCGCTGTCGTTCAGGAGCGTGCCGGTGCACACCCCGCTGCCACCGCCCGCCTCGGTATACAGCAGCAGGGCAGTGGCACGACTTTGACGCTCCCAGTCGGGGTGGCACGCCATGTCCTGGGGGTCGTCGTCAGCGGGCGTGCTGGCGTCCGCAAAAGGCCACCGGAAGAAGTGCGAGAGCCGGGGCAGTGCGACCCGGACTTGTTCTAGTTCCACTTCCGTGGGAAGCGCAATCTCCAGTGTCACGGTGTCGCCCGGGATGAGGGGGGACCAATAGGTCTCGGCCGCTTCCCCGGTCACTCCGGCTGTCCGAAGGTCCAGCAGGCTGGCGTTTACCGTGGTCCCAGTGATCTCCGGCACCGGCATCGATGCGCGGGGGAAGAAACGCAGGCTGGCCACATCCGGCAGGTGGTATACCCGCACCGCCAGACGCGACCCCAACGCCCCAGGCGCCATCACTCGGATTACGGCCACGTGCCCTCCCTCCGGGGTCGCCTGCCAGTTCAGCTTGAGGCCGATTTCACCCGTTGCCTGATCGGTCGGGATCGGGCGGCCAGCGCCAAGTCGTAGCGACCCGGAAGAAGACTCCCGATCTGCCAACGCGGCGGCTTCCTGCACGCTCAAAGGGGGCAGCTCGATCACCACTGCCGACGCATCGGTTAGTGAATGGGAACGCAGGGAGGGGACGGGAACGGCGGTAGCAGGCATCACCGCAGAACCCACAGCCGGAATCGGTGCTGGCTCGAGGGCGTGACTGCTCACTGCGAGCATGGCCAGCAAGGGCCGTGCCACTGTCCTATGCGTCCTGCGCAACCACGTCATGGTTCCCTTCGGTTCGGCTGGAGCTTCTGCCGATTACTCATACCACCAACATGGGGCAGGATGAGCCGGGCGCTCCTCCTTACTGGCAGCGGCCAGCGTACCCCTTACACTCGCACTATGATTCAGAACATGGGTACCGGAAACTCGCACACCGACGAAGACACCGAGTGGCTGGAGCTGAGCGTGATCGCCGCCCATCAGGGTCCGGATGCGTTGCGCGCCCTTGGGAGCGACTGGCCGCGACGGGCAAGCTCCCGCACGACATCGATATCAGCAACCCGGATGCCGTCGATTGGGAGCGGATCACCGACGTCCTGTTGAACATGGCTGCGTTTGAGCAGCGCGTGCTTCAAGGCGGCCTACCGAAAGACGGACTCTGGTGCCGCGACGAGACAGGGCAGCTGGTGGAGGTTCAGGTGCCCACTGAGGAGCAACTGATCCACTGACCCGAACGTCCTCAAGCGCCCTCAAGCGTGACCGATCCCGGAACCGAAATCTGCCTGGCTCTTGCGCCCGGTTTCGGGACAACCTCGTGCTCGCGGTGACCCCACAGCCCACCCGAAGCTCACCCCGAGTTCCTGCGAGGCGATCGGATGCTTTGAATTCGCACCAAGGGCTGCCCCCGCCGACGGATCGCCATCCATAAGTATTTTCGAATTGTATAAAGCACTCCCTGAACAATACTGAAATCTGAAGTCGTTCGAGCCGAACTTGCGCACCGTTCGCGGTCCGGAGGGCGTCGGACGTGTCCAGGTGTGCAGAGAATGGCCGAGGAGGTGCAACCATGCTGGTCAATCAATGGCGCTTTGCCGCCTTTCTCCCACTGACCCTTATGCTGATTGCCGCAGGCATGGCAACTGCCACGGACGAGGCAGCCCCCGTCGCTCAACCGCAAGCAGCCGCGGAAGCGCCCGCCGATGTGGCGCAGCCCGATCAGGCGACTCAACCCGAAGCGGTCGATGAGCCTGAAGCACAACCGGAGGTCACAGCGGTTATCGACGAAGAGGCAACATCGGTGCGGCCGCAGTTGCTGTTGCCCCCAGCGCCACCGCCGAGCCTGCAGACCCTGGTCGACCAACGTCGTGATCAGTTGCGCGAGCGACGCGAGGCCCTGTTCGATGCCTTCCGCCCCTACTACGGGTATATGTCTCCGTGGACGGCGCGCTACGATCGGACCATGGACCTGTATCGGGACGCCGCGCGCCAGCTTCATCGTCGTCAGCGCGACTACTCGCGGCAGTATTTCGACAGCTGGATGGATGCCATGTGTCCATGGTCCAAGCCACAGCGAGATTGGACCCGGACGCGCAGCTACTTGAGGCAGCAAGAGCAGCTTAATCGCCAAGAGGCGCGTGACGCCTGGTTGGCGCCTCGCCGGTACACGTACGCCGGGCTAATGCCCTGGTAGTCGATGTTCCCCGGCTGCATCTGCAGTCGGGGACTCCCAATCGCGAGAGCGGCGGTTCGCGCACCGCAGCGGTCCAAGCGGACCGCGACGCACTGTGCCGTATCTGGGGGAGGCCCTCCCCGGCAAGCGTCAATCCTGCAGGCAGCCCACCGCTGTCCCCGGCAAGCGCTCCATCAGCTCCCCGTATACCTCCTGCGTCCTTGCCGGATCGCGGAAGTTGACGATGACGTACTCCCCTTGCGTGCGGACGAACAGGTACGGCGGGACACCGACCCGGACGAAGAGCTGCCCGTCGCCGAGCTGCGCGAGCCGGAAGTGACCCCGCAGTGTCCTCCCTCCGGCGTAACCGTTGGTGCGCACCAGAATCCGTGGGATACGCTGACAGAGTGAGACCCCGGTGATCTCTGCCATGGGGAACTGCTCCCCGTAGAGGACACCCCTGACCTTGAAGAACCCGTCGGTGACGGTGACCTTTGGCGGTTGCTCCTCGAAGTAGACCAGCAGGCCGATTCCTCCGACCACCAGGAGGAGGATGCCGACCAGCACCATCAGCCACTTCTTCGTCGAGTATTGGACCTGTGCCTGCTCCTCCGGAGACAGCGGCTCGGGTGCACCGATTACCGCCTCGATGGCCCGGCACACGGCGTCCGGCTCGTCCGTCCCGATGCGCAAACGCTTCCCGCCCTTCAACAGAATCTCGACCGCCTGCAAGCCTGAGACGTTGTACAGCACCCCACCCGGGTACAGGTGGATACCCCACCCGTAGTACCAGGGGTTGCGCACGGTCTTGTAGTGCCGGATGTCCGCGAGGGCGATGCGCTTGCGGATCAGGCCGAAGGTGAATCGGAAGCGGAGATGCGTGTCGTCTACGACGACCGCCAGCGTCGCGAACAGCCCCATCAGCAATAGGGTGGCCGCCACGATGCCGAGCGGAAGCGGCCCGGCATCGAGCGCCGCGACGACCGGCAACAGGATTGCGGCAACCCCGATCGCCGTGATGATGATGGCCCAGCCGGTTTGCGTATGGCGGTAGCGCTGACGACTACTGATCACTCCGCCTTTTTAACTGAAACCAGCTCGCTGAGAAACATCAAAGGGGCGTCGGCAGGCACCACGCCGGGGACGCCTTTGTGGCCATAGGCGAGCCCGGGCGGAACCAGCAGAAGCCGTCGTCCTCCAGCGCGCATGCCGAGGACACCCACGTTCCAGCCCGGCATGACCTTTTCGGTTCCCACCACGAAAGAAACCGGTTCGCCGCGGTTCCGCGTATTGAAAATCTCCCGGCCCCGTTGATCGTCTTGGGCCTGCCAGCCGACGAAGTGCATGACCGCCACATCGCCGTTGCTGACGCTCTCTCCTTGCCCGACCTGGAGATCCTTGTACTGGACGCCCACGGGAGGCGCCGGCGCATCCATCGGTCCTGAGGTGAGCATTCGCGGGACGCTGTCACCCGTGGACCGCGACCAGGCCAGCACGTCCAGCGGGTTCTTTCGTTTCGATGGCACCCGGTTGCCCGCGTGACCCCTCAAGGCGGCGCCGCCGGCGAAGGAGTGCTTGCCTCCCCTAGCTGACGACCGGATCGAACGGTTTGACTCCCGGCAGAAAGACGACGTTCACGCTCAGCTGGTGTGGGCTGTAGATGGTCGTGCGCAACAGCAGTCCTTGCTTCTGGACGACCGCCTGTTCCGTCATGCTACGGATCTTGGTGGTGTCGTCGTAGCTGTCCTCGATCTCTTCGTATTCGAGTCTCATGGCACACCTCGTGACGCGATGGGGGTACGGCTAAAGCTAGACCGTCTGGAAAAGCCTGCAAGGACCACCGACCCCGAGCCCGATCGTGATCCGTCCGTGATACACGCCCGGCCGGCTTTGCCTTTACGACGTGCGCGGGAGCAGGAAGGATGACGGTGGTTTGCAGTGGGGCGCCGGCAGCGGGCCAGAGACGTGCGACTTTTTGGGTGGCGGCAGCACACGACCCACTGCAGCCGCCCGACGCCAGCCTCTTGATTGTCCGCAAAGGACCCATTGCGGACTCTGGCGGTAAACCCGGTGAGGGGCTCAATTCGGCCAGAAGCTACCGCTCAACGTGCGTCGATCGGTTGAATCGGCAGCTCATTGCGGTCACCCACGATGCTGAGCTTGGGCGCGTGCTTATGTTAAGGGTTATCAGACGCCTACCGCCGCTTGCGCTGACTCGCCAGCTTTGCCAGACGCTCCCACCTCGGTGCGACTTCCAAGCGCTTCCCCGCGGCGGCAGGCAACTGATAACCCTTAACAGTCACCGACCCGACGCGGCCGCCCGCAGGTCTGCCTTGAGGGGTAGCAACGCATACCAATCCGGCCCTCAGTTCCGCTCGACAGGGACCATGCCACCATAATCAGCCGGCGCAACGGGTTTGGCGGGCCCGACCTAGAGTCCGACGTCGTTCGGCAGGGGGCGGGTCCCCGCCAGGGTAGCCACATAGCGCCCCCTCTGGTCGCGCTTGTTGTAGCGGAAGATGGTGTCTACCAGACCCGGATGCAGCCGCCCGAACTGGCCGACGTAGCGGCGGCTCAGCCAGCGGTAGTAGCGCTCGACGCTCTTCATGTTCTGGGGGAAGAGTATCCGCACCAACTCGTCGATGTGGCGGTCGGCGTGGTCGTCGAAGAAGGCCAGGGGTGGCGGCATGGGGCCCCCAAGCACCGGCTGGTACTCCTGCATGAAGACATAGGCCCCCGGCAGGGACCGCAGAAAGCGCAGGCGCTCCACATCCTCCTCCAGGGTGGTGTCGAAGCCATACATGCAGACGAACTCCACGTTGTCCGTGCAACTGAATCCGAGCAACCGGTAGCTCTCGCGGACGCGCTCCAGGCCCGACAGGTTGTTGAGGCTGAAGTGGTAAACACGGCGGGTGAAGCGGGTGTTGGCGCATTGAACCCGTCTGAGCAGGGCGGCGAGCGCTGCATCCAGCAGCCGGATGTCCAGGGTCTGGGTGAAGTTCACATCCACCTCGCGCCGGGCCATGTCGTCCAGGATTGCGCCGGCGTCCGGGTGCGCCAGCAGGTTGTCGTCGAGCAGAATGAGCCGGGTGCGGCCCTGCAGCAGGCTGTCCAGATCGCTGACGCGCCGCACACCTCCCTCCTTGCGGGGCACGATGCAGAACGGGCAGCGGTAGGGGCAGCCGCGGGTGAGGAAGCCGATGGCCCGTTCGCCCAACTCCGGGTACAGGTCGAGGTCGGGGGGGAGGTCTTCGATCTCCGGCGGCAGGCGCAGCCCGAGATCGATCCCGGAGCCCCCTGCGACCAGGGCATCGCCGTAGTAGGCGCGCAGGCGCTCGATGCGCCGCAGCGAGGCTGGGGAGGAGAACACGCAGCTTGCATAGACGGCCTCGGCCCCGGCGACCCGCTCGTCGCCGCTGGTCAGGCGCACGCGCTGTCCCTGGGAGCGAAGGTGGCGACTGAGCTTCATCAGCGCCAGATTTGGGAGCCGCCCATCGACCTGGACCAGCACGACCGTACCGGGTGCCACCCGGGCGATTGCGCCGCGCCTGGGCTGGGTGGGGGTTGCGCCTTGCGGTAGCCGAAGCCGTCCGGACAGCGCCGCGGCAGGAAACCGCTCAAGCGCATCGGCGGGCAGGGTGGCCAAGAACTGAATGGCAGGAAACAGCTCGTCCATGAGCCCGGCCCAATCCGGGAAACGCGCGGCCGGGCAGTGGCGGTCGGGCTGTTCCAGCAACACCAGTCCGGGCTGATCCAGTGGGGTGGCGCTGTGGTTGAAGGCATCCAGCATGTGGCGCGCCAGGTCCAGGGCGGGCAGGGCGGCCTGCCTTTGCCAGGGGTCGAGCCGCTGCCACTGCACGGCGAAATCGCACCCCCGCTCGCCCCAATCCCCGGTATCCAGTCCCAGGTGGCGCGTAAGCAGGCGGGTCAGGCGATCCAGGCTATGCACCGCCGGGACCCGCCCCTTCAGCACGCCCCGGTAGTGCAGTCGGGTCAGAAAGGCCGCCGGATCGGTGACACGGGCGCCGGGGTCGAACAGCGACGCGTAGCGCGTGGCGCGGAACCCCGGGTCGTTGAAGTGAAAATCGTCGCTGCCGCGATGCGCCTCCAGGCGCGGACCCAGGGCAATGGAGAACAAGGCCCGTAAGCCGCTCCCCAAGGCAGGGTACAACCGGGGGACGTCCGGCGCGGCGATGTCGTCGAGGTCCGGGCGCACATCCAGACCCGCCACGGTGGGCAAAATCCGCAGCCCCCCGGCGGCGATCACGGCGCACTGGCCGAGGCCGTCGAAAGGCGCATGGCGGGCCATCAGGTAACCGATGCGCAGCCCCGAGCCATGCCGGCCGGCCAGGACATCCGGCTCGGCCGCCAGGCGCAGGAGGAACGGATGGCCGCAACAGGCCAGGGCCGCATGCAGAAGCAGTTCGCGGTTGCCCGGGCACGCCGGTAACAGGGTCCACTTGTGCAGACTCTCGTCGTTACGTTCCACCTTGAACCGACGGGCCTCAGGGTACGCTGCCTCGTCGCTGCAGATCTCCAGGAGATACATCGGGTGAAACTTGCTCCGGGTGGACCTGACCACGGGGAATGCTACGGCACGTCCGACTGCCGACCAAGGCCCTTCAGGAGGTGGGACCGCCGTCGCGGGCACCACCGGCGAAGGCATCCCCTACAAGATGCTGCCGGGGGATGAAACGAAGACCTGCGCCGCTGCCCCGTAACCGTTGACTTCCACCTCTGCCCCGAAATGACAGGTGCAGGAGGAACGTACAGGTCCGGCTGGACGGCAGTCTGGGGGTCGGGGAACTATGGCTTGCCCTGGATCGCAGACCAACCCGAAGCGATCCCTGA
This sequence comes from uncultured Gammaproteobacteria bacterium, assembly GCA_963698355.1. Classification (GTDB taxonomy): domain Bacteria; phylum Pseudomonadota; class Gammaproteobacteria; order Chromatiales; family Chromatiaceae; genus Thiodictyon. Next base: position 110,348 of record CAVOQO010000100.1, read on the forward strand.
AATGGACCCCGGGAAGCAAGCGGGCGGTGTCGACCCACTGCTGACGCTCAGTCCGCAGACCTAAGCGGCAGGTTTGGACGCATTGCAGCCTCTCGCAGCCTACCCTGTGAGAGACTCTGGACGGCCAAGAGTCGACATCCGCCCTCCGAATCTCAATGGCAGCAGTCCAATGGACAGCGGACGTTCGCCGCAGCCCTCCAAGATCACCCTGCTATGTTGTATAAACAAACAGCTATCCACGTGATCACGCCACGCTGCCGACATGGCCGCCATCCGGCCGCCGAGGTCCACCTGCTCATCCCCAGGCTGTGGAAGCAGCACTTCGCCGACAATCCGCTGCGCTCAGACTTACACGGCCGCGCGCCCTGAACAAGGACGCCGCGGAGTTACCGGTTACAGCCCCAAGCGGCTGCAGTGGGTCGTAAGCACGCGCCGAAGCGCAGGGCCGTGGGTGACCGGAATCCAGGGCTGAACCGTCACTGCCGGCAAACGAGTTGAGAGCCTGGATCGGGTTGTGAGTACTGACGAGCCTCTCCGGAAACGCGGTCGGGGAGGTACGCGAGCCGTCGTCCGCCGACCCCGGACGAGGCCGGCCATGATCCCGGTTTCTACACCCCATGATCCGAGGCCGCAGCCGACGGGGGGGAGGCCGGCTCGGCGTACCACTTGTCCTCGGGCACCAGCTTGGGCTCCGGCGGGTCCGCCACGTACGCCGGAGTCATAATCGCGACGCTGTACTCGTTGAACACGTCCAGGATGTTGCGGTGCAGGTTCGAGTAATGCTGCGTCATGTGCTTGGGGTTGGTGCAATGGGCATTGAGCTCATAGGTCACCGCAAAGTCCCCGAGGGACTTCTGCAGGACGAATGGCTCCGGCTTCTTCAACAGCCCAGCCGTGCGGTCCGCGGCCAGCTTGAGCATGGCCTCCACCTGCCGCCAGGGCGTCTCGTAACCGATACCCACCGTCGTGTGCAGGATCAGCCCCTGCTCCTGGGCGAGCGCGTTGTAGTTGACGACGTGGCCACTCAGGATGAGGGTGCTCGGGATCGCGACCTCCTCGTTCTTCAGCGAGCGCAGCCGGGTCACCAGCACCCGTATGTCCATGACGTCGCCGATGATTCCGTTGATCTCGACCCGGTCGCCCACCTTGAATGGGCGCCGGTAGGCGAGACTGTAACCTGCGATGATGTTGGCGATGATCGACGAGGATCCGATGGAGACGATCAGCCCCAGCAGGAGTGAAATGCCCTTGAACGCCTCGGAGTCCGAGCCTGGGATGTAAGGGTAGGCCACTACCAACGCAAAGATGACGACGAGCACGCGCGAGATCCGATAGGTGGGCCAGGCCCACTCCTGCTCGAATGACGCCAGCTTGATCACACCGCTGTCGATGTTCTCGAAGAAGGCGCGGATCATCCCCAGGACATAGCGGGTGACGAAGAAGAGGATGACCAGAAAGACTAGGTCCGGGATGGTGGCCAGGACCCCGGCACCCATGCTTCGGAGCGGGGTCAGGATCAGGTCGAACAGCCAGTCCGCGAAGGGCCGCGTCCAGGGGTACAGTCCGAGCACGAAGTTCAAGTAGAAATAGAGCGTGAGGGCCAACAGGACGGCGTGGACCGCCTTGATCAGCGCGCGCAGTAGCCGCGCCAGCTGCTGGGCCCGGATGAAACGGGCCGACTGCTTCTCCAGGGCCTTGAGCCGGCTCTGCAGTTGCCGCACCACGATTCGGTCCAGGCTTCGAAATCCTTTTCGGAAACCGAAGTAAAGCCCGATTGCCAGGAGCGTCACTCCCAAGGCATAGAGGCTATTGCGCATCAACGCGTGCGGGCTGCGGTCAAGGCGGTAGTCGGTCAACGCTTCCTGCAATCGCAGCTTGACCGAATAGGCCAGGACCTTGCGCTCGACCCCCTCGACCTCGGCATCCGCATCGAAGAGGCCGAGCACCAGGCGGCCCCCGGCCATGACCTTCGTATGGTCGCCTTCGTCCACCAGCGTGACGTCCCCGGACGGGATACTCTGGTCGGCGGCGATGTACCTGATCCGCTCACTGATCTCGGTCGCTCGTCGCTGGGCCGGGAACGAGGCGATCCCCCTTACCTTCAGGATCACCCGCCCGTCCACCATCACCTCCGCGGTGTCTGGCGCGATACCGGCCGATGGGTCCGCGCGCCCCCCCTCGCCCGCTGCGACGACGTCGCCGGAACAACAGAACCCGAGCAATAGGACAGCGACCAGCGGGATCGACCTGCTCCGACCCTTGAGCCCCTGAAAACGACCTTCGAATGTGGACACGGGCATGACCTCGAGTGCTCAGGTAACCCAATGGAAGAGAGGTAAATTACGGCCGCCACGTCCCGGAGTCGAGGGCCCTGCGCTGAGGCGATCGCGAGCACCTCGGACCCTGGGGGCCAGCGGTCGTCTAGGCGACAATCGCGGGCGCGATCGTCGGTGGCTAGTCAGCCGGCCGAGGCGGCGGTCGGTGGCATAGGGTGCGCGCGGATTCGAGCCAATGCCGCACTTGCGCACGTTGCTTGTGCTCCAGATCCTCCACCTTGACGACCACGACAGCCGCCGACCCGATCGTAGCGCCAGAATAGTCTCGTCAAAACCGCATCGAGAAACCGAGCGCGAGATTGTCCGTATCTGATCCGATCTCGGTCTGGGCGCGATTGGCGACATAGGCGACTTGGACGCTCAGTTGCCGGTTGATCGCCAACCCAGAGGAGATGCCGTAAAGGAGGTCCTCGCGATAATCGCCCTTCACCACGCCATCGACCGTGGATCTCCCGCCCCAGTCGTAGGCGGCGCCGATGGATGCCCACCAGCCGCGCGGATCAACGTAGACGGTATGCGCCTGGACGAGCAGGACCGGGTCCTGCTCGCGGGTTTGATTCACGAGGAAATCATTGTTGTCGGTGAAGAAGGAGACCGAACCGGTCAGCTCGTAGGACCAGGGGCCGCGGGTGTGGACCACGCCCAGCTGCGGCTGGATGGCGAAACGGTTCTGTCCCAGGTTGAGCAGCTTGTCCTTCAGGTATTCCCCGAGCGGCAGGGTCACGGCCACCGCCGCCCCGACGACGGTGTTGACCGGATGGGCGGCCCGATAGGCGGCGAACTCCCTGCCTCTGAGCGCAGGCGCGCCGAGCAGATCCACTGCCAGCCTAAGGCGGGGGTCCGCCAGCCCTCGCCGATCCACGGTGCGCGGCTCCCCGTCCAGCAGGCCCTCCCATCGGGCGTGCTGTTGGGGAAGGCGGACATCAACACGGGCGCATCGCCCGAGCAGGTCGAACGCATGGACGATCGACACCACGGTGGTCGTGACCTCTACCGTGGCGTCCTCGACCTTGAGCACCGGATCGAACCCGACATCTCCCTGACCCTGCACCACCCCGACGCCGGCCACGGTGGTCCCGACGGGCAGCGGCGTCCAGCGGCGGGGCTCAATGTCCTCTGCGGTCGCGCACCCCACGACGACAAGCATCGCGACCGCGCCGAGCCTGCGCTGGGTGCACATCGCTCCGACGCCAAGTTGCCCGCAATGCATGTATACGACCCAGACGCGAGGAAATCTGTCGGTCACCATCGGGGCGAGCACCGGCCCCGCGCAGTGAGCGCTGCGGACTATAGCGCCTTCGGTGTGCCGGGTGCTGTTGAGAAAGCGACCGGCCCCGGCCCCTACTCGCAGGTCTTGGCCAGTCGACAGGGCGGAGCGGACGGCTGCGCCTTGCGACGCAGGATCTCGGCGCGCAGCTCCTGACACAGCTTGCGCAGCTCCGCCTCCACGGAATCGGCGGTGATCGCCAGGCCCGACAGCGGGCCGGGCACAATTCTACCCTGCCAGGTGACCCGCATTTCGGCCCCCGCGTCGTGAGGCGGGTTGTGAAGTCGGAGACCTTGAGGAATCCGAAACACCCTTGTTACCCGAACACGCCGTGCAGGTACCAGCCACGCGGGCCCTTGAGCTCACGGTAGATCCAGAGACGCTCGCCGCTGGTGGTGGTGGCGACGAAGTAGTCCCGGGCCACCTCGAAATCGTCCCACCAGCCGGTCTCGATGCGCTCGCGCTCCCCGCCCAGGTCCAGTGGGCCGTCGAGCCAGGGGCGGCCGTCGCGGCCATCCAGCGGCAGGGCCTCGGGCAGCAGCCACAGTGGCCGGTCGGCGCGGGGAATTCCGGTGCTGGTCTCCCCGGGCTCGCACCAGCGCCAGGCGCGCTCCGGGCGATGGTCCGCCGCCAGGGCGAGGCCGCGGACCGCGTCGCTGCCCAGACGGGCGCGCAGCCGGTCGAGGATGGCCGGGTCCGGGGGGCGGCCGGGGCGGGCCGGGTCTGGGAAAAGGTCGGGGGAGATCTCCGGGGCGCTCAGATCCAGGGTGTCGATGTCCTGCACGCCGAGCCGCACCTCCCGTACCGGGGCCGGAAGCTCCAGCCGCTCGAGACGGCCGCGCAAGAGTGAGAGCCAGGCATCCGGGTCCCACTGGGGGCGGCGGCGCCATCTCTCTCAGGAGACGGCGGTTACCAGGAGATGCGCTGGTCGAATTCGAACTCGGGCGCGGGCTGACCGAGGGAATCCCAGTCCGGCATCGGCTCGGGGTCGCCCTCCCAGGCGGGTGGTCCGCGGGCCGGCGCAATGGGCGGTGGCGCGGTGGGCTCGCCGATGTAGGTGGGGGCGTGGGTTATCGGACCAGGGGTCAAGTGCTTGGTCGGGCCGACAGGCCGCTTCCGGTGCCTTTGCTGCCGCAGACCATTTCGGATTCAGGGGCCGCTTTGGGTCGTAGGGGATCTCCAACTTAGCCCCCAACCAACGTCAGCAATGCGCGTGAAGCTGCCCCTCACCGGCGACGCCTGAGCGTAGGGAACTGGGATACAGCAGTCCCTCGATTCCTGAGCTTCAGGTCCTTTGGAAAGTCAGCCGCTGTCCGTGCGTTCCTGGTGTTCGCCCGTCCGCTTGCCACCGGTCCCAGTGGAGCCCAAAAACCCCGATACCAGCAGGTTACGCCAGGAGGCGCTCCCTCGCGTTGTTTGCGATGACGATCGCCGGGCGAGGCTGGGTGACTCGACCTCGGTGTGCCTCGGGAGACTTCAGTTTGGGGATCTGTGCCGACCTGGCAAGGGGCTCCGCGCGAAGGATGCCGTGAAGGAGGAGGATGTTACGCAAGTTCTGGCGGGGCATTGAAGGGCCCGATGCCGCCGCCTCCTGGTCGGGCATCACACTCCTGGATCGCTGCAGCACCTGCAACTGTCGCCCCGACACTCTCGCCGTACCAGCGAGCACCGTGGCGAACGTAGTCGCGGACGTCAGAACCCCTGGTATCCGTCCTAACCTTCGCAGGAATACTGGCGCTTCCATCACTTACTCTGCACTTACAAAAAAGCCGGCTCAAGGCCGGCTTTATCTAACATCTTGTTGTTTTGGCGCGCCCGACAGGATTCGAACCTGTGACCCCAGCCTTCGGAGGGCTGTACTCTATCCAACTGAGCTACGGGCGCAGAATGCGGACCTGGACCTTTGGCCTTGTGCCCGATCGAGGGCGGAGCCGATCGTCTCAGTGTGCGTGTCGACCGAGGGCAACGGATGCTACATGGGCCGCGGCGCCATGTCTATGCCGCCGGTTTGCCAGGCGGCGCGGATCAGGTGCCGATGGATTTCGGTCGGGGGCCGTCGATATAATCGGAATATCAGTTTTCTCTGATGGACGGCGGGCGGGACGGGACGCCGGTTGTCGCTTCACTCCCGTCGTTTCCCTCTTAACCAGCGTCTTCGAGGTGTTCCGGTGAGCCATCCCAGCGATACAAATTTCGGCAATTCCATCTCTGCCTTGATCGGCGTCGTGCTGCTCTGCGCCGTGGTCTACACGCTGACCGCCGGGCGCTTTGCGAGCGAGGGGGGGCAAGCCTCTTCCCAGGTGGTGGCCGCTCGTCTCGCGCCAGTCGGCTCCGTGAATACCAACGCGGCAGCAGTCGTGCCGGCTGCCGCTCCCGCGGCGGCGGCGAGCAGCGATCCGGGCGAGGCCCTCTATCAACGCGTCTGCCAGGCCTGCCATGCCACTGGCGCGGCCGGCGCACCTTTGTTCGGCAACAAAGAGGCCTGGCAACCCCGTATCGACACAGGTCTCGACGCCCTGCTGAGCTCGGCGATCAACGGCAAAAATGCCATGCCCCCGCGCGGAACCTGTACCGATTGCTCGGACGATGACCTCAAGGCGGCCATCGAATACATGATCTCTCAGGTGAAGTGATCCGCGGCCCACGCGCCCGCGGCCCTGCGCCCAGAGGCCCTGTCCGGAACGACGCGGACGGGGCCTTTTTGTCGCGGGCTCCGGTCCATCGATCATTGGGCCAGGGTCGGCACCTGAAGAGACAGGGTCTCGGGCGGCAGGCACTCGCTGACGCTGCAGGCCTGGAGCCGGAGCTCCGCCGACAGCCAAGCCGTCGCAGTGTTCCCCTCGGGTTGGTCCTCGATCGTCGCTGTGATGCGGACCCGGCCCTGATAGACGGCCAAGGGCTCGGGCTGGAATCCTAACTTCAATACCTGCGAGGCTGGATAGTTGGGGGCGGCAAGCCGCCAGCCGCGGGAGTTCCCGCCAAGGCTGAGCCGAGTGGGGATCAAGTAGTCCTGTAGAGGCTCGCTGGCGTTGATGTGCCAGCCGGGGGACAGGGTGAGGTCCACGGCGAGCATCCTGGTTCCGGAATCGGCCGCGGCGACCTTGGCCGCGACGCGGACGGCGCCCCGGGCGGCGTACTGACGGGGCCCGGTTTCCCCGCTGCGTAGGCGGCTCAGGGTGACCAGTAGGGACGGGAAGGCATTGGGCGTGCTGCGCACCTGGGCGGAGGCCGAGGCCAGGATGGCCTGGGCCCGTTCGCCGTAGACCGCCTGGTCGGTGCGCCGGGCGAGGCCAGCGAGCAATGACAGGGATGCCGATGTGCCTGAGGGCATGGCTCCGTCGCTGAGGTCCCTGGGGCGGGCCATGTGGGGGGTGTCGTTGTCGGCCTCCGCCATGAAGAGACCACCGCCGTCGGGGTCGGCAAAGCGCCGCCACAGGGCGTCCGCCAGCTCTTGGGCGCGGGCGAGCCATGTCGGCTCACCGGTGACGTCGTAGAGTGCGAGCATCGCCTCGCCGAGGAAGGCGTAATCCTCCTGCAGACCGGGTATGGAGGCCCGTCCGTCCAGATAGATCCGCCGCAACTCTCCGGGTGCTGGGCGGAGGCGTGCCCATAGCGTATCAGCGGCGCGCACGGCTGCCTGGCGGTATCCGGGCTCGTCCAGCGCCTCGCCGGCCTCGGCCAGGGCGGTGATCATCATCCCGTTCCAGCCGGCGAGGATCTTCTCGTCACGATGGGGGTGGGGGCGGGCCTCCCGGGCGGCGTTTAGGGCCGCGGCGATGGCGTCGATGCGCGCCCACAGCTGCTGAGTCGCGAGGCCCTCCGCACGGGCGAACGTCTCCGGATCCTGCGGGACGTGCAGAATATTGCGCCCCTCGAAGTTGCCGGACTCACTCACCCCGTAGAAGCGTATGGCGAGGTCGGCGTCCTCGGGCGACAGGGCCGCCTGGACCTCGGCGGGAGTCCAAAGGAAAAAGCGACCTTCCTCGCCCTCGCTGTCGGCGTCGGTGGCGGAGTAGAAGACCCCCTCCGGTGAGGTCAGGTCACGGAGCACGGCGTCCAGTGTTCGGCGGGCGGTGCGGGCCAACTCGGTGTCAGCGGCGAGGCGCGCCGCCGCGGCATAGAGGCGTGCCAGCTGGGCCTGGTTGTAGAGCATCTTTTCGAAGTGCGGCACCAGCCAGGCGTTGTCGATGGCGTAGCGGTGGAAACCGCCGCCCACCTGGTCTTGGATGCCGCCGCGGGCCATGGCCTTCAGGGTGAAAACGGCCACCGCCAGAGATTGCGGATCTCCCCCACGCAGCGCCTGATCCAGGAGCAGGGCGAGCCATGGCTCCCGGGGAAACTTGGGGGCCGAGCCAAACCCACCCTGCAGGTCATCGTGCTCCGAGATTAGAGTCGCCGCCGCGCGGGCGGCGATCCCGGCGTCCAGCTCCGCGGCCTTCCGGCTGGTGGCGAGCTGCCGCTCGACGGCGGCGGCCACGGTCCGAGCTTGGGCGCGAAGCTCGCCCGGGCGTTCCGTCCACAGTGCCTGAACCTCGGTGAGCAGACGGGTGAAGTCCTCGGGTGGGAAATAGGTGCCGGCGACGATGGTCTCGCCTTCGGAGGTGAGGATGCTGGACATGGGCCAGCCGCCCTGGCCCGCCAGGAGCTCCACGGCCGTCATGTAGACCTGGTCCAGGTCGGGCCGCACCTCCCGATCCACCTTGATCGCCACATAACGGCGGTTGAGCAGGCGGGCGATCTCCAGGTTCTCGAAGGACTCTCGCTCCATCACGTGGCACCAATGGCAGGTGGAATACCCGATGGACAGGAATACCAGCTTTCCCTCCCGGCCGGCCCGCTCGAAGGCATCCGGTCCCCAGGGGTGCCAATCCACCGGGTTGTGGGCGTGCTGGAGCAGATAGGGGGAGTCTTCCAGGATCAGACGATTGGTGAATCGCGGTCTGCCATCGGGCAGTACGTGCACGGTGCGCGGTCGGTAGCGAGGCCCCTTGGCCGCCAACGCGCCGGCGAGTCGCTGTTGCAACTCCGGCGGGCGCTGCTCGGCGACGTCCACCTCGGCGTTCTCATGCGCGTGCACGGGAGGGCAGGCCAGCAAACCGATAGCCAGTGCCAGTGCCCCGAGCCGGGCCGCGAGACGGCGGATGGGCCCGCATCGCTCGACGCCGCTACCCTGATCTTGCCGCGAGGTCCAGGGAGCGTCTTGCGCAGACGCGAGCGTTTCTGGGTAGGCGGAATGGATTGCGACCAACTTCGTTCTCCTGGTGGCACGGGCGGTAGCCGATCCGTTTTTGTAAATAAGGAATCGGGCAGCCGACAGACCATAGACGGCTCCGCTGGCGGTATGCTTCCGGCTGCACGTGAACGGGCATCCGGGCCTCCCGGTTCCGCGCCCCCCGCCTATCGTCCCAATTGCAGGTCTCCGCCACATCCTCCTCATGACCAAGTCTGAGCCTAACGATGGATGCGACACACCCATCGACCCGCGGACGCCGGGGGAGGGGCGCACTGAAGGGGAGTGGTGGAGCCCCCCGACGATCGGTTGGTCCCTTGCCGCCATTGGGCTTGCCTACGCGGTATCGGGGCTCGCGGGGCTTCCCCTATTCGCGGACGGCGCCTACTACTTCTTGAAGCTGGTTCTGGACGGCGCCCCGGAGGTTCCCAATCTGCGCTTCGCCGCCGTGCTGCCCCAGTTGCCGGCGCTTGCGTTGCTCAGTCTTACGGATGGCGTCACGCCACTGCGTCACGCCTTCTCGCTTGGCTATGTGGCCCTGCCGGTTCTGTCGCTCGCCGCTTGCTGGTTCTGCGTGCGGCGTCGCGCGCCGGCCTTGATTCTGTTTCCGGCCCTGTTTCTGGTCGCCAACCAGATCAATTTCTCGGCCGTCTCGGAGCTCCTCGCGAGCCTGTACCTGACCTGGCCCTTCGCCCTCGCCGCGATCCTGTATCCGCGCAGCCGGGTCGTCTGGGCCTACGGTGTCCTGATTGCCGTCCTGCTCCCCCTGCTGCACCCCATGAGCTTTGTCCTTTCGTTCCTGCTCGCCGGGATAGCGGCCCTCAATGCCCGGCTCTGGCCGCCAATGCGGCCGGTCTGGGCTTGGCTGGGGGCGGCCCTGGCGGTGTCCGGCGTCCTGCGGTTGGGGTGGACCCTGCTAGGCGCGAATGCTTATGAGCGGTCGCACGCCGCACCGGCCGATGCGGTGCGCTACCTGCTCCCGGAAACCCCGGCTCAGTCACTTTTGCTCTTGATGACGTTGTTCCTCGGGCTCGCGCTGGCCGTGACGGCGACCCGGCGCAGCGGGTCCGGCACGTGGCGCTGGCGTCTGGTGGATACCGGCTTCCTGCTGCTGCCAGCGATCGGAGCCTCGATCGCCGTAGAGGTCCTCAACGGGGAGGGTATCCAGCTCAAGGCCGGGATGGTCTATCTTGCGGCAGTTCTGCTCATGGGGCTGGCGGTTTCGCTCGCCCTGGACAGCGGCACAGGCGTGCGAGTATCGAGCTTGCACACGCGCCGCTGGACCGGGTATTTGCTGTCGTGCTCCCTGACCATTGTCCTTTTACTTTCCGCCAAGTCCGCGGCCTGGTGGACAGCGACCCGCGTCCTGATCAACACCACCGCGAGCGCTGAGGTTGCCTGTATCCGCTTCGGCCCCCAGGAACCTTATGCCCTGCAGTGGCCCTGGATGACCATCCTGGACAACTGGGCGGCCCCCTTGAATGCGCTGGTCTTTCGGGGACCTTGGCCGATTCCCCTGCTCCTTCCCGGAGACGGCTGCGAAGCGTTGGCCCGGACTGGTCTCGCGAGGCTGGACTCTTGGATCCAGTATCCCGAGTCCAGACTCGAGTCGCGGTTCGGTCCACTGCGGCACGCGGACCCGCCTCCCGATCCGGCGAGTGCAAGCCTGGAGTGATCCCGGAAGCGCGGGCTGTCCGTCTCGGCCGCGCGGCCCCTTTCAGCCAGCCGCGACGAGCGCGCCCTGGCCTGCCAGCCAATCGAGAACGAAACGCAGGACCTCCTCTGGCCGGTTGAGGTCGAGCAGCGGGAGGTCCCGCGCCGGGGTGAAGGGCGCGTCGCCTGCGACGGCGATCACGTGGGGGTCAGACGCGTGGATCTGTGGTCGGCCCAGTGCGGGCCGGTAGAGCTCGATCTTTGGAATGGGCTCGTGCTTGAAGCCCTCCACCAGGATCAGGTCCAGATCGCGTGTGTCCACGCAGGGAAGGAGGTCGGCCAGTCTCGGCTCGCCGGCGGGGCCCATGGACTCCCTGATCAGGGCCATGCGGTGGCTCGAGGCGACCAGCACCTGCTCGGCGCCGGCCTTGCGCAGCTCGAAGCTGTCCTTGCCAGGGTGGTCGATGTCGAAGCTGTGGTGGGCGTGCTTGAGCACGGCAAGCCGCCGTCCCTCGGCCTTGAGCAGGGGAATGAGACTGCGGAGCAGGGTCGTCTTTCCGGTGCCGCTGAAGGCGCACACACCGAGAAGAGGGACGGGGCAGCGAATGGTCAACGCGTGGCCTCCCGTTCCAGGAGCACGGAATCCGCCTCGGAGTTGATGTTGGCGAAGCTCTCGGGACGGTCGCTCAGGTCTGCCAGGGACACCCGGTGGCGGGCATACCAGAGGTCGATCTTGCGCTCTCCGGCAGCGAGAAAGGCGTGCAGGCTGGGAGCAAGCGCGACCGGGAGCAGGGCATAGACGGGCTGCATGCGTTCCCCGTCGGTGGCCACGGCGATCTCGGCGCCGTCGCGGGTCAGGGCCGCGCACAGCCGCTCCACCAGATCCGGTGCCGGATAAGGCCCGTCGCAGGGCACGGTGACGATCCAGGGTGTCGAGACCGCTGCCATGGCGCTGGCAAACCCGGCGAGCGGGCCCTGGAAGCCGTCGACCTGGTCGGCAATGACCGGGTGGCCATAGGCGGCGTAGGACTCCTGGTTGCGGTTGGCGTTGATGAGGATTGCGGCGACCTGGGGCTCCAGGGCCCTGATCACCCAGTCCACCAGGGATCGGCCCCGAAAGGGCACCAGCCCCTTGTCACGCCCCCCCATACGCCGGGCCAGCCCGCCCGCGAGGATGACGCCGGTGACCGTCCCCCGACTAGGGGCCTGAGTGAACTGATCGTCCAAGCTGCGTGTCTCTTAGGATTTAGGCCCGTGGGGCTCGACGCCGCCGGTGTTGAATGGCTGGGATTGCAGCAAATCGGGTGCCAGCGGCGAGCATTGGCGGTTATCCTCTCAGCCTGCCGCGGTCTGACGACGCAGGTCAGCGGCCAGTGCAGGTGGTCTGCGCGGTGCGGATTGACCCGGATGGACCTGGATCAGGGACAAAATGTCCCGGCGACTCGTTCGGCTCGCGGAGGACCGGATTTCGTGTTGCCGGGCAAGCCGCGGGACCGGGCGGGTGACCGTGGTCAGGCGGGCTCCGCGACCAGCATTGCAAAAGATAAGCGATACGGCCGCCATTGGACGGCCGTGCCATTGTGAGGTCTAGTCATGGGTGTCGATCACCTGCGGGCCGTGCCTGCACCCGATGCTGAGTGCTTCGCTGGCCAACGTCCGCGATGGACGGCTGGCATTTCGGTGCTGATTCTCGACGCCGAGCCCGCCATGCGCAGCTTCATGCAGCGCGGACTCGGCCGTCACTGCGCGCTGGTCGAGAGCGCGGCGGACAGGTCCGAGGCCGAGGACCTGCTGAGCCGCTGTCACTTCGATGTGCTCATCGCCGACATCGGTTCGTTCGGCCGCGAAGGGTTCGCCTGGGTCGAGGGCCTGCGCGATCAGGGCGGCAGCCCGGACGTGATTTTCGTCTCTGCCAAGGCGGACCCGCACACCGCCATCGCGGCCCTGCGCGCGGGGGCCTGTGACTACATCATCAAGCCGTTCCGCATAGAGCAGCTCCTGGCCGCGGCCCGGCACGGCGCTGAGCGGCGCGGCGCCCGACGCGAGAATGTCCTGCTCGAGCGTGACGTGGACCAGTATCAGCCCGTGGGCGGTCTGGTCGGCGACGGCCCGTCCATGCGCGAGGTCTGCCGGATCATCGAGCGCATTGCGCCGATGCCTTCCGTTGTCCTCATCGAGGGCGAGTCGGGTACTGGCAAGGAGCTGGCCGCCCGCGCCATCCACACCCGCAGCGAACGGGCAGGGCCCTTCGTCGCCATCAATTGCGGGGCGGTCTCGCCGGAGCTGCTGGAGAGCGAGCTGTTCGGGCACGTCAAGGGCGCCTTCACCGGGGCCCATCAGGCCCGCGAGGGGCTTTTCAGCTTCGCCCATGGGGGTAGCCTGTTCCTCGACGAGATTGGCGAGATGCCGTTCGGTATGCAGGCCAACCTCCTGCGGGTGCTGGAGGAGAAGGCAGTACGCCCGGTGGGCGGCAACGCACAGGTGCCGGTGGACGTGCGCATCATCTCGGCCACCAATCGCAACCTGTCGGAGGAGGTCGCCGCGGGTCGCTTTCGTGAAGACCTGTTCTACCGACTCAATGTGGTGGCCTTGCGGCTGCCGCCCCTGCGCGAGCGCCACGAGGACGTTTTGACCCTGGCACGCCACTTCCTGGGGCAGCTGTCAACGGAGCTCGGCATACCGGCGCCCGAATGGGATGGTTGGGACCTGGACCAGCTATGTCGCTACCACTGGCCCGGAAACGTGCGCGAGCTGCGCAACGTCATCGAGCGCTGCCTGCTGCTCGGCGACCGCCCCGGACGCTGCATCGGCGAGTTCCCAACAGGAGCCCACGAAGCCCGGGATGGTGAGCCCGACCTGTCGCTCGCCGCGGTGGAGCAGGCCCATATCCTGCGGGTGCTGGGGGTCTCGGCCGGTAACAAGTCCGAGGCCGCGCGGCGCCTTGGCATCTCGCGCAAGACCCTGGAGCGCAAGCTGAAGGCCTGGGGAGCCATGGACGAGCCCGCTGTCGAATGACGTTGGGGCGGCGCGCGATCGAGGGACCCCGGGGCGGCGGGCCTGAGCGTGGTTACTCCTGCCCCCAAACCAGTCGGCCGGCCTCGGCTAGGTCATAGCCCCCGAGCAGTCCGGCGAGGCGCCCGGTCTCCGGGTCCCGCAGTCGGGCGATCAGGTCCTGGAAGAGCTTGCGGAAATAGATGCCACGTTCCAGGGCCAGATCGAAGGCTTCCCAGCCGGTTCCGACGAACCCGAGACCATGTTCCGCTGCCGATGCCCGGCACCCGGGTGCGGCGTCGGCCAACCCCAGTGAGATGGCCGAGGCGGCATCGCGCTCGGACAACGCGTTGACGTCCACGTTCAGGGAGCGGACGTCGACCCGGTGGCGACTCAGGATCTCCTCAAAGTAGCGCCGGGCGCCGGCTCCCTCCTGCCGCATGGCCCAGCGCAGCGGCCGCCGCAGTAACCCGCGCGGATCGTCGCCTTCCGCCGCCAGGTCGGGGTGCAACATCAGTCCCTGCTCCCGGCGAAAGGCGCGGATCAGCACCCAGCGGTGGTGACCGCCGTACTGGCCGAGTAGGGCAGGGTGGCGCAGATGGCTCTCCTCGATCGGGCCCCAGTGAAGTGGACAGGCGTCGGCCCTGCGCGCCTGCAGCAGTTCCAGCCCCGGCCGGGTGCCGGTCGGGGTATAGCTCACCAGGGCGCGGGCGCCGGTGTCCCGACCCAGGTTCCGGACCACCCGGTGGAGCAGGGGGTCGTCGCCTCCGGCCATCATCAGGCGGTCGGCCAACAGACCTCCGTGGCTCGATTCCAGCATCCAGCGGTCGACCAGGTCCCGCGGGAACATCCACTTGCCGGTGACCTTGGTCCCGGGGATGCGCCCCTCCGAGGCGAGGGTGTAGACCTTCTTCTCGTTAAGATTGAGATACTGTGCGACCTGGCGGACGTCCAGGAAGCGCGGGAGCTCTTCGACGACGGCGGGCATGGCGGTCGGGTCTTGCGAGCGTCGCCGGATCAATCTGCGGCTCCGCGGTCGTCTCCGCGTCGGGGACTGGTCCGTGCACCCGGGATCGCATCGAACAGCACCCGCTCGGCCCCGTTGTAGATCAGGAAATGCTGACCCTTGGCGCGGGCGATCAGGGTCACGCCCACCTTCTGCGCGAGCTCCAGGCCCTTGTGGGTGATGCCGGAACGCGACAGCAGCACCGGGATGCCCATCTGGGCCACCTTGATGACCATCTCCGAGGTCAGCCTCCCGGTGGTGTAGAAGACCTTGTCGGCGCCCTCCACCGCGTTCAGCCACATGTAGCCGGCGATGGCGTCGGCGGCGTTATGACGGCCCACGTCCTCCACGAACAGCTCGATGCGCTCGCCCGCACTCCCGCCCCGCGCGCAGAGCGCGCAGCCGTGCACCGCGCCGGCGCGGCGGTAGACCTCGTTGTAGCGGTTGAGGCGCTCGAGCAGGGCGTAGATCTGGGACTGGCGCAGGCGCACCGGCGGCAGGCGCAGGCGCTCGAGTTGCTCGGTGAGGCGTCCGAACACGGTCCCCTGGCCGCAGCCGGTGGTCACGGTGCGGTGACGGAGTTTCTCCTCCAGGTCGCCGATGCCGTCGAAGGTGGTGACGGCGCAGGCCTCGCTCTCCCAGTCAACCTGGACGGAGTGGACCGACTCCAGGCACGGGACCAGGCGCTGGCCGCGCAGATAGCCCAGCACCAGGAGCTCCGGGTGGGTGCCGAGCGTCATCAGGGTCACCACCTCGCGCTTGTCGATGTAGAGGGTGAGGGGCTGCTCGCCGGCGATGTCGCCTTCCCGGGGCTCACCGTACTCGTCGACCGCGATCACCGGATAGGCGGGCTTCAGGCCGGCGTCTGAGAGCAGGGGGCGGTAGCGGTCGCGGGGTGCCGGGGTGGCCATCTCAGCCTCCGGTGACGTTCATGTGGCGGAAGATGACTGGCTGTACGCCGAGCTCGAAGCCGTGCCCCCGGGGCTTGATGGACATGGCCGCGACCAGGGCCCGCTTCACCGCCTCGTCGTCGCCCGGGTTGGCGCGTAGGGCGCGGCGTAAGTCCGTGGAGAACTCCTGGCCCAGGCACAGCAGCAGGCGCCCCTCGGCGGTGACCCGCACCCGGTTGCAGTCGCCGCAGAAGTTGTGGCTGTGGGGGGAGATGAAGCCGACCCGGGTGTTGCTTCCGGGGATGCGGTAGTAGCGGGACGGTCCGCCGGTGGTCTCGGTGGTTGGGATGAGCGCGAAGCGCCCCTCCAGGTCGCGGCGGATCAGCTCGCTCGAGTAATAGGCCTCGGCGCGGTCGTGGTCGCCGATGACCCCCAGGGGCATCTCCTCGATGAAGCTGATGTCCATGCCGCCGGCCAGGGCGAAGGCAACCAGGTCCCCCACCTCGTCGTGGTTGCGGTTTTTCAGGATGACGCTGTTGAGCTTGACCCGCCGGAAACCCGCGCGCAGGGCGGCGTCGATGCCGACCAGGGTGCGCCCGAGGTCCCCGATGCGGGTGATGGAGCGAAAGCGCTCGGATTTGAGGGTGTCCAGGCTGATGTTCACGCGGGTGACGCCGGCGGCCGCCAGGTCCCGGGCGAAGCGCGCGAGCTGGGTGCCGTTGGTGGTGAGCGTCAGGTCGCGGACGCCGGGCAGCTCACCCAGGCGCTCGAACAGCCACAGGACGTTACGCCGCACCAGGGGCTCGCCTCCGGTGACCCGCAGCTTGGTTACACCGAGCTCGCTGAAGCAACGCCCGAGCCTTGCCATCTCCTCCAGGGTCAGGAGCTGATTGCGGGGCAGGAACTGCATGTCTTCGGCCATGCAGTAGACGCAGCGCAGATCGCAGCGGTCGGTGACCGAGAGGCGCACATAGGTGATGTGGCGGCCGAAGCGGTCGATGAGACGCTCGGGAGTCTCCGTGGGGGTCAATGCCATCGGGGTTCCTCTAGGCTCTGTCGCGACTGAGTTCCGAGGCAAGATTCGTTCCCCGGATCCTTTCACCGGACAGGTCTCGAGGCAGACCCAGACGGACTCGATCCTGGCGCGCACCCCGGTCGCCGCCATGCGACGTCTACGGACTGGGGGGTGAGACGGATCGGCCCAGGCGCTCGGTCCTTTAGGGACAATTTGTCCCGATCGGTCGGGTGTCACGATTTGTCCCGATTTTCCCGAATGCCCCGTCGCTTCCGGTCCTCGAGGGGTGGCGCCTTGTCTGGTATGCAACTTGCCGCGCGGGTATGCCTTACCAACCGAATCGAGAGGGCCTGATGACTGAAGCGATCATGGCGCCAGCCTCCAGCTTTCCGGTCTGCGTGATCATGGAGCGACGCCAAGTGAGCGGTAACCGCTGGATCACGGAGAGCTGGAATGCCCTTGGCGTGACCGTTGGAAACCTGCCCGGTCCCGGGCCGTTCGAGCCCCGGCTTCTGGTGCAGGGGGTGCAGGCCGCTCAGTACCTTTGGACGGGGCTCCGAGTGGAGTTCTTCCCGGACGAAGCGGAGAGTTACTACCACAATCTCAAGGTGGACTCGCCGGGTTGCTATGTGGTTGTCCGTCCCCGGGAGGACGGGATGCCGAGGCCGGTGCTGGTCACAGTTAGCTTCGATGCCGGGCAGGCGTACCAGGAGGGCGGCGAGACCGTCTATTGCGTGCCCCTGCCGCCGGAGCTCTACCGTGCGGCGGAGGCCTTTGTGCTGACACACTATGTCCCGGAAAAGAAACGCAAGCGCCGGCTGGAGGACTGGAAGGGGGAGGCCCGTGAGAGACACTGACCGAGACAAAGGCTTCCTCACCCGCTGGTCGGACCGTAAGCAGGCCGTCCGCCGGAGCGAGACCCTGCCCGACGAGCCAATGGCTGCCGATGCACCAGGGGAGGCGAGCGGCAGGCCCGCCAGAGAGGCCGGCCCGATTGCTGACCCTGTCTCCGATTCGCCACCGGAGCCTGTCCTGACCGATGCCGACATGCCGCCGCTGGAGTCCCTGGGTGCATCCTCGGATTACTCGGGCTTCCTCTCCCGGGGCGTCTCGGCGGCCCTGCGCCGTCAGGCCCTCGCCAGGCTCTTTCACAGTCCGCATCTCAATGTCACCGATGGCCTGGACGACTTCGACGAAGATTTCACTCGCTTCGAAGCCTTGGGCGACCTGATAACGTCTGACATGCGCCACCAGTTGGAGGTCGCGGCCCGACGTCTGGCAGAACGGGCGAATAAGGAACAAGAGGCGATACCGGAAGCAGTGGCCACCGCCGATTTTCCGGAGCCAGACGCGTTGACGGACGAGACTGCACCAGCAGTCGCCGTCCTTCCCGACCCCGACGCCGATTCAGGCCCCGGGGTCCAAGCCGCACCCGCAACCCGCAGAGAGCCCGCATGAACGTAGTCCCGGTCGATCTGGCCGATCTCCGCAACCGCTCGGCCCGTGAGGCCGCCCTCGCCAGGGTCGCCGACGACGGGGTCGGGGTCACCGGCCTGGTCAGCTACAGCTCCGCCGGGCGGCTGCTGATCGTCGGCTCCGACCCGGAGCCCATCGCCCGACTGGCCGGCGCGGCCGCGCCCCTGCGCCCGGCCGTCCTGTTGCTCGCGGCGGGCACCGGCGCGGTCGCCGGACTTACCACCTGGCGGGCGGAGCGGGCGTCGGTTGTCCTCACCGGCTGGCTGGGTGACTTCCGCCTGAGGCTCAGCGGCCAGGGAGCGGGTGAGGAGCGCTTCGACCTGGTCCTCGATCTCTGTGAACCGCCCCTGATCGGTGCCGAGCTCCCGCCCCCGGGTTACCAGGCCCCCGGAGCCAAGACCACTGCCCGGGGCGCGGCCCTGGAGACCCTGCGCGACTTGGTCGGCGAGTTCGAGAAGCCGCGCTATTTCGACTACGACCCCGATATCTGCGCCCACGGCATGAAGGGCACCACCGCTTGCCGGCGCTGCATCGACGCCTGTCCGGCCGAGGCCATCACCAGCCTGGTGGAGCGGATCCGGGTGGAGCCGAACCTGTGCCAAGGCGGCGGGGTCTGCGCCACTGCCTGTCCCACCGGGGCGATCACCTATGGCTACCCGCCGGTCGGCGACGTACTCGCCCGCGTGCGTCGGCTGCTCGCCGCCTATCGCGAGGCGGGCGGGGATAACCCGGTGCTGCTCATTCATGACGTGGGTGAGGGGGCCGGACGCGCCAGGGCACTCGCGGCCGACGCCGGTCATGTGCTGCCCCTGCCGGTGGAGGAGGTCGCGAGCCTGGGACTGGAGGTCTGGTTCTCGGCCCTGGCCTATGGTGCCCGGGCGGTATGCCTGCTCGGCACGCCCCTTATTCCGGCGAGTGCGCGGCGGGAGCTGGACGACCAACTCGGATTCGCCCGCGCCTTGCTCGCCGGACTCGGATACCCCGAATCGGCAGTGGACTGGCTCGGGGAGGGGCCTGAGGCACTCGATCCCGTCATGCCCGACGTCGCACCCACCGGATTCGCCGCTGCCGGGGGAAAGCGGCAGACTCTGTTCGCCGCCATCGATCACCTGTACGCCCAGGCGTCCAATTCCCGGCCCTTGGCTGAGCTCCCCGTCGGTGCGCCGTTCGGCACCGCCGCGGTGGACGCCAAGGCCTGCACCCTGTGTCTGGCGTGCGTCACCGTCTGCCCAGGCAAGGCCCTGCAGGACGGCCACGACCTGCCGCAGCTGCGCTTCCTCGAGTCCAACTGCGTGCAGTGCGGTCTCTGCACCCGCTCCTGCCCCGAGGACGCGATCTGGATCAGCCCCCGGCTCCTGTTCGACGCTCAGGCGCGCCGCCGCCTGCGGGTTCTGCGTGAGGACAGCCCCTTCCATTGCGTGAGCTGCGGCAAGCCCTTCGCGACCACCGCTGTGATCGGGCGCATTCAACAGCGTCTCGCCACGCACTCCATGTACCAGGACCCGAAGGCCAGGCGCCGGCTCCAGATGTGCGGCGACTGTCGGGTTGCGGACCAGATGCTGACCCAGGAGCTCTGAGGCCGACCACGAGGGGCCCCGGCTGCGTCGCGGGGCCTTGGTGAGATCGGTCTCTTTCGCACCGTTCTTTCCTCCTCGACCTGGCCCCGCACTTGCTCATCTAACGGACACCAACGACCCATGGCCAACGACTCGTTGAACGCAATCCCAGCCCAGGTCTCCGCCCAGATCCAGGCCAGTCCAGGGGCCAGGTTACAGACCGGCGAGGACGTCGTCTCCGCCGAGGACGCGGCGCGCGCCGGGCTTTACGGCCTGCTCGCCGCACTGCTGCGGGACGTGCCCAGCGCGGCGCTCCTGGTTCAGGTGCGCGGCCTCGACGCGGCCGCCGGCCGCGACGACTTCGCGCTTGCCTGGGAGGGTCTGCGGCTCGCGGCTGGCCAGGTATCGCCGGGCGAGGCGGACGACGAGTATCACCGACTCTTCATCGGTCTCGGCCGCGGCGAGTTGGTCCCCTACGGATCCTGGTACCAGACCGGCTTCCTGATGGAGCTGCCGCTTGGGGCGCTGCGTCGGGACCTCGCCGCCCTGGGTTTCGAGCGCGACCCGGGGGTGCACGAGCCCGAAGATCACGTGGCGGCGCTTTGTGAGGTCATGGCCCAGCTCGTGCTCGACCCGGACGTCGCGCTGGAACGTCAGCGGGATTTCTACCGCGCCCACCTCGCGCGCTGGATCGGACGGTTCTGTCGCGATCTGGAGACGGTGCCGGAGGCGCCACTCTACGGCGCGGTGGGCCGCCTGGGAGCGGCCTTTTTCGAGCTCGAAGGCCGCTACCTGGAAATGGAAGACTAGCGCCCCGCGCTGACGCGGGCCGCAAACGACTGATGACGACTGACGAGGGTATCGCGATGAAAGACGAGAACACCGACCCGAAGGGCCGCCGCGAATTTCTCAAGACCGGCGTGGCCGTGGGTGCCGGGGCAGCCGCCGTGGCCCTGCTCCCGGACGCGGGCGCGGCAGTCGTCGAAGAGTCCTCCGAGGACCGGCCGGGGAAGAAGGGCTATCAGGTCAGCCAGCACGTCCTCGATTATTACCGCACCGCCCGGATCTGAAGCGCCACCGGCCGCCAACCGAGGCGAGGAGAATCCCATGAAGCTCGTGAAGAAGTCCGCTACCTCCAATCGCGACACCGGCACCCCGGCACCCGTGACCGGGCTGGCGGTGAGCCGGCGCGATTTCCTGCGCAAGACCGGCCTGATGACCGGCGGTGCGGCGCTGGCTGCCGGCCTGACGCCCGGCATGGTGCGCAAGGTGCGCGCCGCGGACCCCGCACCGGCCGCCGCGGGCGACGCCGTTCAGACCGCACGAACCATCTGCACCCACTGCTCAGTGGGCTGCGGCATCTACGCGGAGGTGCAGAACGGTGTCTGGACTGGCCAGGAACCGGCCTTCGACCACCCCTTCAACCTGGGTGGGCACTGTGCCAAGGGGGCCGCGGTGCGCGAGCACGGCCACGGCGATCGCCGGCTCAAGTACCCCATGAAGCTGGTGGACGGCAAGTGGAAGCGCATCACCTGGGACGAGGCGATTAACGAGGTCGGCGACAGGATGCTGGCCATCCGTGAGCAATCCGGACCCGATTCCGTGTACTGGCTGGGCTCTGCCAAGCACAGCAATGAGCAGGCCTATCTGTTCCGCAAGTTCGCTGCCCTGTGGGGCACCAACAACGTGGACCACCAAGCCCGCATCTGTCACTCGACCACCGTCGCCGGTGTGGCCAACACCTGGGGCTACGGGGCGATGACCAACTCCTATAACGACATCCACAACTCCAAGGCGATCCTCATCATCGGCGGCAACCCGGCTGAGGCTCACCCCGTCTCCCTCCAGCACCTGTTCCGGGGCAAGGAGCGCAACAACGCGCCCCTGATCGTTATCGACCCGCGTTTCACCCGCACCGCCGCCCACGCCGACCACTTCGTCCGCCTGCGCCCCGGCACCGACGTGCCGCTGGTCTACGGGATGCTCTGGCACATCTTCCAGAACGGTTGGGAAGACAAGGAGTTCATCCGGCAGCGGGTCTACGGCATGGACGACGTACGCAAGGAGGTTGCCAAGTGGACACCGGACGAGGTGGAGCGGGTCACGGGCGTGCCCGAGGAGCAGGTCTACCGCGCCGCCAAGCTGATGGCGGACAACCGCCCCGGCACCTTCATCTGGTGCATGGGTGGCACCCAGCACACCATCGGCAACAACAACACCCGCGCCTACTGCATCTTCCAACTGGCGCTGGGCAACATGGGCGTGGCCGGCGGCGGCACCAACATCTTCCGCGGTCACGACAACGTCCAGGGCGCGACCGACTTCGGCGTCCTTTCCCACGACCTGCCCGGCTACTACGGCCTGGCGGAGGGCTCCTGGAAACATTGGGCCAAGGTATGGGGGGTCGACTACGAGTGGCTCAAGGGCCGCTTCGATCAGACCAGCTACGAGCAGGAGAAGGACAAGCCGCTCCTCCCCATGAACGCCAAGGGCATCCCGGTCTCGCGCTGGATCGACGGCGTCCTGGAGGACAAGGCCAACATCACGCAAAAGGATAATCTGCGCGCCATGGTCTTCTGGGGCCACGCACCCAACAGCCAGACCCGTGGGCTCGAGATGAAAAAGGCCATGGAAAAGCTGGACATGATGGTCATCATCGACCCCTACCCAACGGTCTCGGCGGTGATGCACGACCGCACCGACGGGGTCTACCTGCTGCCGGCCTGCACCCAGTTCGAGACCTACGGGTCGGTGACCGCGTCCAACCGCTCCATCCAGTGGCGCGACAAGGTGATCGAGCCCCTGTTCGAGTCCCGGCCCGACCACACCATCATGTACCAGTTCGCGAAGAAGCTCGGCTTCGCCGACGAGCTGTGCAAGAACGTCAAGGTCAACAACGACGAGCCGCAGATCGAGGACATCACCCGCGAATACAACCGCGGCATGTGGACCATCGGCTACACGGGCCAGAGTCCGGAGCGCCTGAAGCAGCATCAGCAGAACTGGCACACCTTCGACATCACCAGCCTCAAGGCGGTCGGCGGCCCCGCGGACGGCGACTTCTACGGCCTGCCTTGGCCCTGCTGGGGTACCGCGGAGATGAAGCACCCCGGGACGCCGAACCTCTACGACACCTCAATCCCGGTGGCCGAGGGTGGGCTGCCCTTCCGCGCCCGTTTCGGTGTGGAGCGCGACGGCGTCAGTCTGCTTGCCGAGGACTCCTGGACCAAGGGCTCTGAGATCGACGCGGGATACCCGGAGTTCACCGCGGACATCCTGAAGCAGCTCGGCTGGTGGAAGGACCTGACCGACGAAGAGAAGAAGCTTGCCGAGGGCAAAAACTGGAAGACCGACCTCTCGGGAGGCATCCAGCGGGTGGCCATCAAGCACGGCTGCGCCCCCTTCGGAAACGCCAAGGCCCGCTGCGTGGTCTGGACCTTCCCGGACCCGGTGCCGATCCACCGTGAGCCCCTCTACACCTCCCGCCGCGACCTGGTGGAGAAATACCCCACCTACGAGGACCGCAAGAGCTTCTATCGGCTCCCGACCCGCTACGAGTCGGTCCAGGCCACGGACTATACGGCGGACTTTCCGCTGATCTACACCAGCGGGCGTCTGGTGGAGTACGAGGGCGGCGGCGACGAGACCCGCTCCAACCCCTGGCTTGCGGAGCTGCAGCAGCACATGTACGCCGAGGTCAACCCGCGGGATGCAGCCAATGCCGGGGTGCGCGACGGCAAGGACATGTGGCTGGAAAGCCCCGAGGGCGCACGTATCAGGGTCATGGCCATGGTGACGGAGCGTGTGGCCCCGGGCGTGGTCTTCGCGCCATTTCACTTCGGCGGACATTTCGAGGGCAAGGACCTGCGTGCCAAGTACCCGGAGGGCGCCGACCCCATCGTGCTCGGCGAGGCGTGCAATACGGCGTTCACCTACGGCTACGACTCGGTGACCGCCATGCAGGAAACCAAATGCTCGCTGTGCAAGATCTATCCGGCATAGGAAGCGGCGAGGGTCGTGGGCGGACTGACATGTCCCCGGCGCGGCCCAGCGTTAGGTCTCAGAGTCGAACCGCCAACCGATCGAATTAGAACCAGCACCCCCGGGGCGAGGCCCCAGGGTAACAGCGGAGAAGGACATGGCCCGAATGAAATTCTTTTGCGACGCCGACCGCTGCATCGAGTGCAACGGCTGTGTGACCGCCTGCAAGAACGTCAACGAGGTCCCCTGGGGTATCAACCGCCGCCGGGTGGTGACCATCAATGATGGTCTGCCGGGCGAGCGTTCCCTGTCCGTCGCTTGTATGCACTGCTCGGACGCCCCCTGCATTGCCGTCTGTCCCGTGGACTGTATCTACGAGACCGCCGACGGCGTGGTGCTGCACGACAAGGACATCTGCATCGGATGCGGCTACTGCTTCTACGCCTGCCCCTTCGGTGCACCTCAATTCCCCACCGACGGGGCCTTCGGCTCCCGCGGCAAGATGGACAAGTGCACCTTCTGCGCCGGCGGCCCCGAGCCGGACAGCAGCGCTGAGGAGCGGCGCAAGTACGGTGCCAACCGCCTCGCCGAGGGCAAACTCCCGGCCTGTGCCGAGATGTGTGCAACGAAAGCCCTGCTGGCGGGCGACGCGAGCGTGGTGTCCGACATTTACCGGGAGCGCGTCGCCTACCGGGGTGCAATGGGCATGCAGCGTGGCTGGGGCGTAGCCTACGGCAAGCCCGGCGTACGCGAAGGCAAGGGGCTCGAGGGCAAGGCGACCGGCAAGGACTGATCGCCAGTTCAATCGGGTTCCGGCGACAGGTGGCGGGTCATCCGCCATCGCGCTGCTCGGGCCCACGTGCCGCCATTCGGAGTCCGTGCACCATGAGCGAAATTGCCGCCCCACCGAAGCAGGAGCGCTATCGCAGAGCCCTTCGGGTGAGCGCCCTGCTGCTTGCCTTCGTGCTGATCGCCCCACTGATTCCCTACGGACTCGCAGCAACCGGGCTGCAGCTCAGCAACCCGGGGGCTGAGCTTTGGCGCGAGGTACGCCAGCGGGTGCAGCCGCAGAACGCAACCACCGCCGTAGAGAACATCGACGGCTCCGTACTCATCAATACCTGGGGCGAGACCTGGCGAGTGTTCCGCGCCTCCCAGTTGGTGCCCATCGGCGGTGGGGTCCTTCTTGGCATGCTGGGACTGATCGCGGCCTTCTACCTGATCCGCGGAAAGATCAGGATCGAAGGGGGCCGGTCCGGGAAACTGGTGCCGCGCTTCTCGGTCAATCAGCGCGTGGTGCACTGGTTTGCCGCCGGACTCTTCGTCCTGCTAGGCGTGACCGGGCTGGTCCTGCTCTACGGGCGCTATATCCTGATCCCGCTGCTCGGGCCGGAGGGCTTTTCGGCTACGGCGGCTGCCTGCAAGGAGGTCCACAACCTCTTCGGACCCATCTTTCCCTTCGCCCTGGTGGCCCTGATGGTCCTGTTCGGTCGCGGCAACCGCTTCCGCTGGCTCGACGTCAAATGGTTCCTCAAGGCCGGCGGGCTCTTCGGCCACCAAATCGCCGACTCCGGTTACTACAACGGAGGCCAGAAGACCTGGTTCTGGATGACGGTGCTGTTTGGAATCATCATCTCCGGTTCCGGACTGGTCCTGGACTTCCCGATGTTCGGTCAGGGCCGGGAGATCATGGCCGCGGCTCACGTCGCCCATGCCGTAATTGCCGTCGGCTTTATCGCGGCGTCCCTCGGTCACATCTACATCGGGACCCTCGGCATGGAGGGGGCGGCGGAATCCATGACGCGGGGCTATGTGGACGCAAACTGGGCCAAGGAGCATCACAACCTGTGGTATGCCGAGATGGAGAAGGCGGGAATGGTGGACGTGCCGGAGAACGCGCTGGAAGAGGTCAGGCGTCACGACGATATCGACTTCCGGGGTTTCGGCGCACCCCTGCCGAAGGGCGAGGCCGGCGACTGATCCGGGCGCTGAGGAAATTAGCCACAGAGGACACAGAGGACCAGAGATGAAAGGTGCGCAGAGGTTCCCGGGGTGTCGCTCGCCCGTTGGTGAGTCCATGCTCGACGGCTGACACATCTTCATCTGACTCCGTGATCTCTTTGCCCTCTGTGGCTCAATTCTCTGTCCTCTGCGGCTGAATAAAGAGGTGAGGCGATGTTTCTCGAGTTTGTCGAAGGCCCCCTGTGGTACGCCTCGGTCACGATCTTCCTCGCGGGCGTGGTCATTCGGCTGTTCGAGGTCTTCGTCAAGGGCACTCGGCCCGACCTTTCCGCGCCGCGCGCCCTCGGCTGGCCCGGCGCCGTGCGCACCCTGGTCAGCCGATCCTGGACGGCCGAGGGCTTCTCCCGGGGCGCCACCTTCCATCTGGTGGCCGGCTACATGTTCCATATCGGGCTCTTTGTGCTGCTCCTCTTCGCCGCCCCCCACGTGGTCTTCATCGAGGAGCGCATCCTGGGCTTCGGCTGGACTCCCGCACCCTATTGGTTGTTCATCCTTTCGGCGCAACTCGCCTTTGCGGGGATTGTCTTATTGTGGTTGCGCCGGGCGATGCACCCCGTGATGCGCAAGATCTCCACCTTCGATGACCATGCCGCGGCCATCCTGATCTTCGCGGTCATGTTCACGGGGTGCATGGCCCTTTTGATGAGCCATGAGAGCCTCCGCGGAATTCACATGCTTGCGGTGTGCCTTCTGCTCATCTATTTCCCGTTCAGTCGGCTCATGCATGCCTTCACCTTCGCCATCAGCCGCAGCTACACGGGTGCGGCCATGGCGCGCAAAGGCGTGCAGGCCTGAACCGAGGCGCCGGACCGCGTGGTGCTCCGACGCCCGTCTTTTCGCAACGAGGAGGCCTGACCATGCTCGCCGTTCAGACCGAGCACGACTTCGAGCGGGGCGTCACGGTGCTTCGCGACCAGATCGACGCCAAGGTCGCCGCCTACTTCTCGAGCTGCGTCCATTGCGGTCTCTGCGCCGAGGCCTGCCTTTTCTACACCGAGACGGGCGATCCCCGTTACACCCCGATCTACAAGGTGGAGCCCATGCGCCGCCTGTGGCAGCGGGAGCACACCTTTTGGGGCAAGCTCGGCAAGGCGCTCGGGTTCGGCCGGGATCTGACCGAGGAGGACTTCGCCTCCTGGCAGGAAATGACCTACGACAGCTGCACCCTTTGCGGGCGCTGCTCCATGGTCTGCCCGGTCGGCAATGACATCGCCTACATGATTCGCAGGCAGCGGGAGGCGTTTGCCGCCTCCGGATACTCGCCCGAGGGGTTGCAGGGGGCAACCACCCGCGCGTTGGAGATCGGCAGTCCGATGGGGGTGACCATCAAGACCCTGAGGGCTCAGATCGCCCATGTGGAGAAGGCCACCGGACTCACCGTCCCCCTTGATCGGCAGGGCGCGGACTACATGGCGCTCCTCTCCTCCATGGAGGTGATCAATTTCCCCGAGTACATCGAGAGCCTGGTCCGCATCTTCGATGCCGCGGGCGTGAGTTGGACTCTCTCCAGCAAGGCCTTCGAGGCGACCAACAGCGGCATCCAGATCGGTGATTCAAAGATCGCGGCGGAGCTGGTGAGCCGGGTGGTGAACGCGGCCGAGTCGCTCGGTGTCAAGTACGTCATCAGTCCCGAATGCGGCCACGCCTACATGGCGATCCGTTGGGACGGGCCCAACCTGATCGGACGTCCCTACGGCTTCCAGGTCGTGCACATCCTGGAGCTACTCGACCAGCTGCGCGCCGAGGGGCGACTCAAGACCGAGGGATTCGACGAGCGGCGTCTGACCTACCACGACCCCTGCCAGATCGCCCGCCGAGGCGGTGTCCTGAACCAGCCGCGCAACCTTCTCCACATGGTCGCGCCCGATTACCCCGAGATGGCGGACGCCGGCCGCATGAACTGGTGCTGCGGCGGAGGAGGCGGCGTGAGCGCCAACGAGGGTGCCGAGCCCCTGCGCCTCGAGGCATTCAAGCGCAAGAAGCGCCAGCTCGATGCGCTGAACGTTCAGGCCCTGGTGACGGGGTGTGCCAACTGCCGAATCGTCATCGAGGAGGGGTTGGAGCACTATGGCATGGACATCACCGTGACCGGTCTCACCGAGTTGCTGGCCGAGCATCTCGTGACGCCGCCCAAGGCGATTCCCGCCGATCCGTCGGCTTCGAATTGACTTCAGTGTCCACCGCGGCGCAGCTAGCGCACGGAAGCGGCCTGGGCGGCGACTGACGCGCGCTCGCCGCCGCCCCCCGCCGCACCGGGTACCCCGGAAAGGGCATCCGGCTTCCGTGCCTGGCACCCGTTCGCCGCTCTGAGCCCGAGAGTGACCGCGGGAGAATCCGCCGTGGGAGCGCGCCTCCCTCGGCGAGATGCGGCGTCTTTGGCCCCGGCCCGTTTTCAGCACTCCCATAGCTGCAGGGTTATCCTGTATCGGCACGACAACACCAGTGACGTGAGCCTCGCGCCGTTGACGACGCCTCATCAATTCCTGATTGCCGAGCGGACACAGGGACATGACGCAATTGCGGACCGACGACAGGCTTGAAGCCCATGCGGCGGAGTTGCGGGAGATCGCGCTCCGCCATGGCTGGCGCCTGGTCGTGCTGTTCGGCTCCGTCGTCCGGGGCGGGGCGGGTCGCGACCTGGACCTTGCGGTGCTGCCCGGATCGATGCTGTCGCTTCTCGAGCAAGGCCTTTGGCAGTCTGAGCTGGAGGCCTTGTACGCACCCCGCCCGGTGGATCTGTTGTTGCTTGGACCGGATCTCTCAGCGGTGACCCGGTTCCAGGTGTTTCGTGACGGGCGTCCACTGGTCGAGGTCGAGGTCGAGAGGCCGGACTGTTCGAGCGCGAGCGGGACCGGGCCTTCTTCCTTCACGCCGACAGCGAGTGGCTGCGGCGCCAGCAGCGGGAGGTGCTCCATGGCCTTGCCCGATAGCGAGACGCTTGATCGAAAGCTCGGGTATCTGAACCGCTATCTGCGGGATCTCGGCAGCTATGCCCCGCTCGACCCCGACGGGACGGCAGGTGCCGCGAGCATTACGCCATTGAACGGCTGCTGCAGCGAATGTGCCGCAGACATCGCCCTGCAGTTCCTCAAGGAGCCGGGCGAGACCTTGCCCGCGAGCTACCGCGAGGTCTTCTCGGCCCTAGAGCGGGCCGGTGCCCTGCCGTCGACCATGGCATCGGACCTGATCGCCGCCTGCGGCATGCGCAATGTTCGCACGCACCTGTACGACGACATCGACATGGATCGAGTGATCGCCGCGGTCGATCCCGCGATCGGCCTTTACGCGGCCTTCGCTCGATGGGCGATTGACCGGCTCCACCGCGCGGGACCCGAATCCACGCAAGATTTGGCTCAGGACACCGATGCCGAGTCGGAGTGAGCCGCCAGTGCTGCGCCCGAGTGCCTTCAGACCAATGACGCTGAGAGATCGAATGCAGTCCAATCGCGGCGCAGGCGCCGCTCCCACATGTCGGCTCCAGAAGGTTGCTGCTGCGATGCGACGGCGCCTGCGCGTCAGCCGAGTCGCAGGGCCTTTTTGTAGAAGCGCGGGACCTCATCGGGGTCGGAGGTCATGAGGATATTGTCGAGCAGCCATTCGGGCATGCGTCGCTCCCGGGTCATGCGTGCGAGCTGCGACTGGAGTCCCTCCCAGTAGAAGTCGCCGCCGGAGCTGTCGAGGAAGACCACCGGACTCGCCTCGATGACGCCGAGCTTCATGTCCGTGAGGGTGAGGCCAATCTCCTCCAAGGTGCCCACCCCGCCGACCAGGAAGATGTGGAAGCTCGCGATCTCGAACCAGCGCTGGCGGGACTGGCGGCTGCGCGCCTGGAAGGTCTGGTAGAAGTCTGCGGACTTGTTGGTCTCCTGGTCCTGGGTCTCGATGAAACTGGAGCCGACCATGAGCCCGAGACGGTGGGCGGTGTTGGTGATCTGCTGCATGGACCCTGGGCCGCCACCGGTCAGGATGCCGATGTCGTTGCCGAAGAGTCCGCGCAGGTTCTCGATCAGGCGCTCGGCGCAGGCAATCTCGGCATCGGTCAGGGGCTTGATGGAACCGTAGATGGCGAACACCAGGGTAGAACGGAAGCGGTCCACCTTGTCGGGTGTGGTGAAGTAGCCGCGCAGGCCACGGAAGACATGGCGCACCACGTGACGGCGGACCTCGTTGCACCAGAAGACCTCCAGGCCAAGACCCTCGTAGTCCGCCAGGCGCCCGTGGTCGCGGTCGGAGAGAAAGGCACCGTGCTCGAATGACGGACGCCGGAAGATGATGCGCGACACCTTGCGCCGCAGGGCGGAGGCGCAGATCTCGGTATGCTCGATCAGATTTGGGAAGTAACCCAGCAGCAGGGTGGCGCCGGCCTCGTCCGGCAGGGTGGGGAGGATGCCCGACCCGCCGTAGGCCTCGGGGTCGGTGTCCGGGCCCAAGCTCGACTCAGACCGGACGGAATCGGCCTCGGCCGCCGGACTCACGGGGGTGTCCGGGCGCGCCCAGACGAAATCCGGGTCGGCACCGGTAAGCAGATCCTGGGGCCTGATGGTGGCGGCCATCAGCCGGTGCGATGCCTGCCCGAGCACGGGCGAGCCCTCCAGTCGGTCGAAGATCTGGATCAGGCCGTCGCAATCATCCCCACCGTTGTCTGTCGAGGCCTCCGGTCCGCCGTGCCAGTAGCGTCGCTCCGGGGTGAGGCGCACGGCCTCGTGGACGGTGGCGGCAACCGTCGGGTTGACGATGAGCTGATCGGAGCGGTTGATGAACTCCAGATAGATGTTGGTGCCGCGGGTCGAGACCGGGTCCAGCACCGTGGCCTGGAGATGGAAGCCCAGGGAGTCGTCGAGGTTCTGGAGCACCACGTAGTGTCGGTGCAGGAACATGGAGCAGGCGGTCACTAGTCCGTCGTTGGGGGCTAGCTCGATGTTGTCCACACGCTCGCGGATCTGCAGGCGGTTCAGCAGGTCCTTGCCGTCCGCGTGGTTGACGACCGCCGTCACCTCCTGGGGCGTCAGTTGGTGGGAGAAACGAAAGATCTGCTGCTGGGGGCGCAGAATCAAGTAACCGTGGGCGTCGAGTGAGAAGCCGGCGGGGACCTGAATCTGGTTGTCCCGGATGAGGTGGTGGATCGCCGTGGAGCCCAGCCGGGTGTCCTCCGGGCAGAAGACCAGGCGGCCCACCTTGAGGCCCGGTATCACCAGTCGGTCCAGGTGCTCAGCCATGCCGTAGGCCCGGATGGCCGCCACCACGGAGAGCCTCAGGTGGCAGAAGTGCCCGTTGAACTCCGGCTCGTCGAGCGGCGTGATGTTGATCCCGAGCCGGGCGAGTCGGCTGCGTGCCGCAAACACCAGCTCCGACTCGCGGCCGCGCACCAGGCTGCGGAAGGGCGAGGGGAGGGCGAAACGGGCATCGACCACCAGGGCCTCGCCGTCGCGACCTCGTACGGCCGTGATCCATCCGTCATCGGTCTCTGGAGTCGCATACATGCGCTGACCCTTCGCGTGCGTGGGGTGAATCCGGCCCTGTTGGCGGGCAGGCGATGCTATCACCGGCCAGCGCATCCGTGCACTCCCGGCAGATATGGGGGATATGGGGCATGGGGGCGCAAAGCTGGAGCGCCAACGTGGGAGCGGCGCCTTCGCTGCGTCCGAGCCTCGCGCCGACCACAGGCCGGTGGCAATCGCGCCGGGGGCGGCGCTGCCACGAGAATAGCCGTGCCGCGATGGCCTTTTGGTCGGCCTCCGGGCGCCGGTGCTAGAATGCCTGACTTTTCAATTCCCCCGCCGCCCCGCCGCTAGCTCGTGACGCTACCGGCGGGTTCGGCTGGGATCCGAACGCCCCGGTCCCATGCGGGACACCATCGGGGCAGAGCAGCGCAAGGAGAATCCGACGATGGCCGGTCACAGCAAATGGGCGAACATCAAGCATCGTAAGGCCGCCCAGGACAAGACCCGAGGCAAGGTCTGGACCAAGCTGATCCGGGAGGTCACGGTGGCTGCCCGCGCCGGCGGCGGCGATCCCGGGTCCAATCCGCGCCTGCGCCTGGCGCTGGACAAGGCCTTCGGCGCCAATATGCCGCGCGATACGGTGGACCGCGCCATCAAGCGTGGCTCCGGCGCAATGGAGGGGGAGGACTATGAGGAGATCCGCTACGAGGGCTATGGCCCAGGCGGGGTGGCGGTGATGGTCGACTGCATGACGGACAATCGCAACCGCACTGCGGCCGAAGTCCGTCACGCCTTCACCAAGTACGGCGGCAATTTGGGTACGGACGGCTCCGTGGGTTACCTATTCACCAAGCAGGGGGTGATCAGCTTCCAGCCCGGCACCGACGAGGACGCGCTTATGGAGGCCGCGCTGGAGGCCGGCGCCGAGGACGTGGTGGTCAATGATGACGGCTCGATTGACGTCATCTCCGGGCCTGACGACTTCACCGTCGTCAAGGACGCGCTGACTGCCGCCGGGTTCGACACCGAGATGGGGGAGGTCACATTCAACGCCTCCACCAGCGCCGAGCTCGATCAGGAGACCGCCGAGCGCATGCTGAAGCTCGTGGAAGCCCTCGAGGATCTGGACGACGTGCAGGAGGTCTACCACAACGCCGATATCTCCGACGAGATCATGGTGGCGTTGGACGTTTGATGAGCGGCGGCATCGCGGATGCGGGAATGAACCGCAGCAGGCAGCAGCTCGCTCTCACAGGCTCACCAGGGACAGACCAGCGTGTCACTAGCGCCTTCCGCTGACGCAGGACTTCGCCACCGCATCCTCGGTATCGATCCGGGGTCCCGCACCACGGGTTTTGGGGTCATCGATACCGACGGCCGTCGCAGCGTGCGGGTCGCGAGTGGCTGTATCCGGGTGGGTGCGGAGCCCTGGCCGGAGCGGCTCGGGACCATCTTCGACCGGATCGCAGCCATCGTGGCCGAGCATCGTCCTCACGAGATGGCGGTGGAGCAATTGATCTTCGCCCGGGATCCAACCGCCGCACTCAAGATCGGTCAGGCCAGGGGGGCTGTGCTGTGTGCGGGCCTCAAGGGCGGGGTCAATGTCCACGAGTACAGCCCCAAGTCTGTGAAGCTCGCGGTGGTGGGAACCGGAGGGGCGGACAAGTTCCAGGTGCAGCACATGGTGCGCGTGTTGCTCGCCCTGCCCGAGGAGCCGGCAGAAGACGAGGCCGACGCTCTGGCCATTGCACTCTGCCACGCCCACTCGATGGGTATCCCGGCGCGCAAAAGGGCCGCAGCATCGTGGAGGGACTGGCGTCCGTGAACGGGTCCCAACGCGTCTCTGGGCCGGGTCTACGGGGGTCGGCCGCGCCACCAGAATTCCCTTACACGACCTGCTGGAGTGCGGAATGATCGGTCGGCTGCGCGGTGAGATCCTGGTCAAACGCCCGCCCCACCTGCTGATCGACGTCGGCGGGGTCGGATACGAGCTGGAAGCCCCCATGTCCACCTTCTACGAGCTACCGTCAGTGGGTGAGACGGTCACCCTGGTGACCCACCTGGCGGTGCGCGAGGATGCCCATGTGCTCTATGGCTTCGCCCGCGAGCGCGATCGGGATCTGTTCCGCACCCTGATCAAGGTGACCGGGGTGGGGGCCAAGATGGGACTTGCCATCCTCTCGGGGATGGACACCGCCCGCTTCGTCCAATGCGTGGAGCAGGAGGACCTGCACGCACTCACGCGCCTACCGGGCATTGGCACCAAGACGGCCCAGCGGCTGGTGATGGAGATGCGGGACCGGTTAAACGGCCTGGGCGCCGGTTTCTCGGTCTCCGTGGGGATTGTGGGGCTACCAGGCGGGACCAGCGGCGCGCCGGGGAGTGCGGACGATGCCCTGACCGATGCTGTGAGCGCCCTGGTGGCCCTGGGCTACAAGCCGGCGGAGGCCAACCGCATGGCGCGCGCCGTGGACGACGGCGCCAAGACCTCGGAGGAGATCATCCGCTCCGCACTGAGGTCCGCTGCCGGATGAACGCTTGTTGGGGCGCGGCCTGGGCACGATCTTCCTCGCTGCGGAATGGCCGCGAGGCCCCGTCACGGTGGGCCGCGCCCTTCCAGCGGCCGTGACTCGAGCAAGCGCGCCGGTGTGCGCGGGAGACGCAGGAGTATGCCTTGAGCAGCCCCGAATCCAACGCCGATCTAACCACTGAGCTGACGGAGCGGGTCCGTGCCGCCGCGGCCTCGGGCCAGCCCCTGGCGTTGCGCGGTTCCGGCTCCAAGGTGTTCCTCGGGCGCGATACCTCGGCCGAGACACCCGCCCAGCCCCTGGATCTGGCCGGTCACTCCGGCATCTTGACCTACGAGCCGAAGGAGCTGGTGATCACGGCCCGCGGGGGGACCACCCTGGAGGTGATCGATATCGCGCTTGCCCAGCAGGGTCAAATGCTCCCCTTCGAGCCCCCGCGCTTCGGGCCTGGGGCGACCATCGGCGGCACCATTGCTTGCGGTCTCTCCGGCCCGGCCCGGCCCTATGCGGGGGCGGCCCGGGACTTGGTGCTCGGCGCCCGGGTGCTGACGGGCCGCAGCGAGGTGCTGCGCTTCGGCGGCGAGGTGATGAAGAACGTCGCGGGCTATGACGTCTCCCGTCTCATGACCGGGGCCTTCGGGACCCTCGGGGTGCTGCTGGATCTGAGCCTCAAGGTGCTGCCCGTCCCCGCCGTGAGCCGCACACGGGTCCGGACCTGCGGTGAGGGGGAGGCCATCGAGCTGATGAACCGCTGGGCCGCCAAGCCGCTGCCGGTCACCGCGACCTGCTGGGACGGGGAGCGGCTCTGGGTGCGTCAGGCTGGGGCGGAACAGGGCGTCCTGGCCGCGGCCGCCAGCATCGGTGGCGATCCGGTGGAGGAGGGCGCCGATACGACCTTTTGGGTCCAGAAGGTCGGCGAGCAGCAGCACGGGTTTTTTGGCGGTGACCTGCCCCTTTGGCGCCTCTCGGTCCCCTCGGCTACCCCGCCACTGGGCCTGCCCGGCAAGCAGCTGATCGAGTGGGGCGGGGCCCAGCGCTGGCTGCGAAGTGACGCCGAGGCGCAGTCCATCCGCGCCGCGACCACCGCCGTTGGCGGCCATGCCACCCTGTTCCGCGGCGGCGACCGCACCGGTGACGTATTCCAGCCGCTTCCGGCCCCCCTGATGTCCCTGCACCGTAACCTCAAGGCCGCGTTCGATCCCCATGGGATACTGAACCCGGGCCGCATGTACCGCGGACTCTGAGGCGCCCGATGCAGACCCGGATACTCCCGCAATACCTGGACACCCCCGAGGGCCGCGAGGCAGACGCGATCCTGCGCACCTGTGTCCATTGCGGCTTCTGCACGGCCACCTGCCCCACCTACCAGTTGTTGGGCGACGAGCTGGACGGCCCGCGTGGGCGCATCTATCAGATCAAGCAGGTGCTGGAGGGGCACGCCCCGACCCGCATCACTCAGGGCCACCTGGACCGCTGTCTCACCTGCCGCTCGTGCGAGACGACCTGCCCCTCGGGTGTGCGCTACGGGCGTCTTGCCGACATCGGCCGGCACTTGGTGGAGGAACAGGTCGAACGGCCGCTCAAGGAGCGGCTGCTGCGCTCCGCGCTGGTGGCCCTGGTGCCTCATCCCAAGCGCTTCGGGGCCCTGGCGGCCCTGGGCCGGCTCGCGCGGCCACTGCTCCCGGCGAAGCTGGCCGCCAAGGTGCCGAACCCGCGACCGGCAGGAGTCTGGCCCCGCCCCGGGGGACGCAAGCGGGTGCTGGTGCTCGCGGGCTGCGTGCAGTCCGTCGCCACACCGCTCACCAATACCGCCGCGGCCCGGGTGTTGGACCGCTTGGGGCTCGATCTGGTTATCGTCCCCGAGGCCGGCTGCTGCGGTGCCGCGGCCTATCATCTCAACGCCCAGGCCGAGGGCCTCGCCTCCATGCGCCGCAATATCGACGCCTGGTGGCCCGAGATCGAGTCCCGCTGTGAGGCCATCCTGGTCACCGCAAGCGGCTGCGGGGTCATGGTGAAGGACTACGGCGAGCTCCTGCACCATGACCCGGACTACGCGGACAAGGCTGCCCGCGTCTCGGAACTGGCGCGGGACCCGGCGGAGCTGCTGGCGGGGCTGGATCTGGCCGCACTGGGTCGGCCGGGGCAGGGCCGGCGCATCGCCTTCCACCCCCCATGTACCCTGCAGCATGGGCAAAAGATCACCGGCGTGACCGAGTCCATCCTGACGGGGCTGGGATTCACCCTGACTCCCGTGCCGGACGCCCACCTGTGCTGTGGCTCCGCCGGAACCTACTCGATCACCCAGCCAGAGCTGTCCCAGCGCCTGCTCGCCGACAAGGTGGCGTCCCTCGAGTCGGGCGGACCGGAGCTGATTGCGACCGCCAACATCGGTTGTCAGCTCCACCTGGAGGCGGGCAGCGCCCTGCCGGTGGTTCATTGGCTTGAGCTGCTGGATTCCTGAGCGCCGAGCGCCGGGGCAGGTCTCGGGCCTCGCAACTCGCAATTCAAGCGGAGCGACTGATGACTGATCGCATCGGATTCATTGGGTTGGGGATCATGGGGCGGCCGATGGCACTCAACCTGCTCGAGGCGGGCCATCCCCTCTCGGTCTATGCCCGGCGGGCCGAGTCCATGGAGCCATTGGCGGCGGCGGGTGCCGAAACCTGCTTGAGCCCGGCCGAGTGCGCGGCGCGCTCGGACGTGATCTTCACCATGGTCTCAGACACCCCGGATGTCGAAGAGGTGATCCTCGGTCCGGGCGGCATCATCGAAGGGGCCGGTGCCGGTTCGGTGGTGGTGGACATGAGCACCATCTCACCGTCCGCCACCCGCTCCATGGCCGAGCGCCTGGCCCAGCGGGGCGTAGCCATGCTGGACTCACCGGTCTCGGGCGGCGACGTCGGCGCCGTCAACGCCACCCTGTCGATCATGGTGGGCGGCGAGCGGGAGACCTTCGAGCGGGTGTTGCCCCTGTTCCAGGCCATGGGCAAGAACATCGTGCACATCGGGCCGAACGGTGCAGGACAGGTCTGCAAGGCCTGCAATCAGGTGGTGGTTGGGGCCACCATCGCCGGGGTTGCCGAGGCCATCCTGCTGGCGCGGGCCTCGGGTGTGGACCCGGCTCGGGTACGGGAGGCCCTGCTCGGAGGCTTCGCCAACAGCCGCATCCTGGAGGTGCACGGCCGGCGCATGATCGAGGGTGACTTCAATCCCGGCTTCAAGGCGCGGCTGCATCAGAAGGACATGGGCATTGTGACCGACTCCGCCCGCGAGCTCGGGCTTGCGCTACCCGGTGCCGCCCAGACCGCTCAGTATCTCAACGCCCTGGTGGGTTCGGGCCTGGGGGACGAAGATTCGGCGGCGATCTACAAGGTGCTCGCGGCCATGGGCAGCCTGGGCTCGGACGATCCGCCGGGGAAGAATACTCGCTGACGTCCTTTACGCCCAAGGCACGGGCGATGGGCCGGCAGATGTAAGGTCACTCAGTCTCCGTCTGAACCGGGCGGTGAGATTTGGTTCGGGCAGTCAGACCTTTGTGGCGGGAGCGAGCGTGGAGTGTTTCTCCTGCAACTGCTCGTAAAGCTCCAGCAAAAGCTCGTCTTTTTCGGTTCTAGGCAGCTTCTGCTTCAAGATTCGTGCGTAATAGTCATCGAAGCTCCGTGCCGTCGGTGCTTTTTGATCTCGCGAGTCCCGAACCTTCATGCTGCCCTCTCCGAGCGCTTATTCTGGAATTGGTAACTATCGACTGCTTTGGTAAAGAATCTGTGACACCTTTAGCAAATCTTTGTTGCTACGCGAACTAGTCCTCGCCCCAAAGCAAGGCAAGCCCTGAACTCCGCTCAGGCGACTGTCCGCTCGGTCTGCCACCGGGGTGTCCCCGGCCTCCAGGATCCGTCGCGGACCACGGTGCCTCGGGTGTCCCGGGGACTCCAGGTCTGTCGCGAAGAGTTCGCTGCTCGCGAGACGCCAATTCCGTGTCGGGCCGTCTAGAACGACTCGGACGCGGCAATTGTCCGACGCGCCCGCCCGACTTTCGAGCTAGCCTATAAACTCCAACAACAACCTCGGAGGAGGGGAGCACCATGGGTCGAGTGGCACTGGTTACCGGGGGTACCCGGGGCATCGGCGAGGCGATCTGCCTCGCTCTCAAGGACGCGGGTTATACCGCGGTCGCCAACTATGGCGGCAACGACCAAGCGGCGCAGGCGTTTTCAGCGCGCACGGGCATTGCCGTCAAGCGGTTCGACGTGGGCGACTTTGCCGCCGTCGCTGCCGGGATCGGGGAGATCGAGGCTGAGCAGGGCCCGGTGGAGGTGCTGGTGAACAATGCCGGGATCACGCGTGACGGGACCCTGCACAAGATGACCTACGAGCAGTGGAACCAGGTCATCCAGACCAACCTGAGCTCTTGCTTTAACACCTGCAGGGCGGTCATCGAGGGCATGCGCTCCCGCGGCTTCGGGCGCATCGTCAACATCGGGTCCATCAACGGGCAGGCCGGGCAGTACGGCCAGGTCAATTATGCCGCGGCGAAGTCTGGGATCCACGGCTTTACCAAGGCGCTGGCCCAGGAGGGCGCGGGCAAGGGCATCACTGTCAACGCCGTCGCCCCGGGCTATGTCGACACCGACATGGTGCGGGCCGTCCCGCCGGAGGTCTTGGCCAAGATCGTCGCCAGGATTCCCGTGGGTCGCCTCGGCAAGCCGGAGGACATTGCGCGCGCGGTGCTCTTTCTGGTCGCGGACGAGGCGGGATTCATCACTGGGTCAACCCTCTCGGTGAACGGCGGTCAGCACATGTACTAGGAGTCGGGCGCCGTGTCGCGGGGGTCGGCCAATGACGCCGGCTCCCGGCAGCCCCCAGCCCGTTCAGCCAGGGCTGCCGAAAGCAAGGCGACTCGTCTCCGCCTCAAGCCGCGCGGCACCTGCGTAACGATGGAGTCTGGCGAATGGCGAAACTGACGATTAACGAGAAATCCGTCGAGATCGACGTCGAGGGCACAACACCACTGCTGTGGGTCCTGCGCGAGCAACTGGGCCTGACGGGCACCAAGTACAGCTGCGGCATCGGGCTGTGCGGCGCCTGCACTGTGCATATCGACGGTGAAGCGGTGCGCTCCTGCGTCATCCCGGTGTCCGCGATCGCAGCATCGCAAAACGTCGTCACCATCGAGGGGTTGTCGCCCGATAGCAACCATCCCATCCAGCAGGCCTGGGCGGAGTTGGACGTGCCGCAATGCGGCTACTGCCAGCCCGGCATGATCATGGCCGCCGCCGCGCTGCTCGACAGCAATCCGAGCCCGACCGACGCGGATATCGATTCCAAGCTGACCAACATCTGCCGCTGCGGGACCTTCAACCGGGTGCGGCGCGGCATTCACCTCGCGGCCCAGATCAACAAGGGCGGGAGGTCCTGATGGCGGCACAGCAGGTGAATATTTCCCGTCGGCGCTTCCTCATCGGCGCGTCGGCCGCCGGGGCGGGTCTCTCCCTCGGCCTCCACCTGCCGACGGGGTCCGCCCGGACTCAGGCGGGCGAACAGACACCCGAGGTGAATGCCTGGGTGGTGATCGAGCCGGACGACACCGTGGTCATCCGTATCGCGCGTTCCGAGATGGGCCAGGGCACGCTCACCGGCCTCGCGCAGCTGGTCGCCGAGGAGCTCGAATGTGACTGGTCAAAGGTCGAGACCGAGTATCCGACTCCCGGCCAGAGCCTCGCTCGCAACCAGGTCTGGGGCAGCTTCTCCACCGGCGGCAGCCAGGGCATCCGTGGCAGCCATCAGTACGTACGCGAGGGCGGCGCGCTCGCCCGGGTGCTGCTGATCGAGGCTGCCGCCGAGGCCTGGGGTGTCCCAGCCGAGGAATGCAGCGCGGCTTCCAGCGTGATCACGCACCGTCCGACCGGTCGAACCACCACGTACGGCAAGGTGGCCGCCGCCGCGGCCCAGCTGGTGCCGCCGCCGACCGTCGAGCTCAAGGACCCGAAGGACTGGAAGATCGCCGGTAAGCCGGTGAAGCGACTTGACACCCTCGACAAGCTGACCGGCAAGCAGGTGTTCGCGGCCGATCTGCGGGTGCCCGGCATGCTCAATGCCGCGATCAAGGCCTGCCCCGTATTCGGGGGCAAGCTGGCCGGCTTCGACGCCGCCGAGGTGCGCGTCATGCCCGGGGTGCGGGCCGTCGTGCCCGTCGATGACAGCGCTGTGGCCGTGGTCGCCGACACCTGGTGGCACGCCAAGACGGCCTTGGACGCGCTGCCGGTGACCTGGGACGAGGGCCCCAACGCCGGGCTGAGCAGTGCGTCGATCGCGCGGATGCTGGAAGAAGGGCTCGCCGCCGAGGACGCGTTCGTCGGCAATAGTGCCGGTGACATCGACGGCGCGCTTGCGGGCGCCGCGCGGACAGTGGAGGCCGTCTACGGCTACCCGTATCAGAATCACGCCACCATGGAGCCCATGAACGCCACCGCGCGCTGGACCCCCGAGCGCTGCGAGGTCTGGTGCCCGACCCAGAATGGCGAGGCGGCGCTGGAGGCGGCCGCGGAGGCGGCCGGCCTGCCGGCGACACAATGCGAGGTCTACAAGATCCACCTCGGCGGAGGCTTCGGGCGGCGCGGCGCCTTCCACGATTTCGTCAAACAGGCCGTCGCGATCGCAAAGCAGCTGCCCGGCACGCCGGTCAAGCTGCTGTGGACCCGCGAAGAGGACATGCTCCACGGCGCCTATCACCCCATCACGAAGGCGAGTCTGGTCGGCGCGCTCGACCACAAGGGTGACCTGGTCGGCCTGCGTATCCGCATCTCCGGGCAGTCAATCCTGGCCGCCGTGCGCCCCGAGGCCCTGAAAGACGGCGCCGACATGATCACCTTCCAGGGGCTGCTGCCCGACGGCGACCACGCCATCAGCTATACCATACCCAACCTGCTGGTCGATCATGCAATGCGCAACCCGCCGGTGCCACCGGGCTTCTGGCGTGGGGTCAACATCAACCAGAACGCCATCTACATGGAATGCTTCATGGATGAACTGGCCCACGCCGCCGGGAAGGACCCGCTCGAATTCAGGCGCAAGCTGATGGCGGACCACCCCCAGGCGCTCGGGGTGCTGAACGCGGTGGCGGAGCGGGCAGGCTGGGGCACGCCCGCCACCGAGGGTGTGCACCGTGGGCTGGCGGTGTGCAAGACGTTCGCCAGCTACGTGGCCGCCTGTGCAGAGGTCTCGGTCGACCAGGACGGCAGGCTGAAGATCTATCGCATCGTCGCCGCCACCGATCCCGGCCATGCGGTCAATCCCCAACAGATCGAGGCCCAGATTGAAGGCTCCTTTGTGTTCGGTCTCTCGGCGCTGCTGTATGGCGAGTGCACCATCAAGGGCGGGCGTGTCGCGCAGGAGAACTTCGACACCTATCCATCCCTGCTGATCGCGGAGATGCCCAAGGTCGAGT
Source organism: uncultured Gammaproteobacteria bacterium (assembly GCA_963698355.1). GTDB lineage: Bacteria > Pseudomonadota > Gammaproteobacteria > Chromatiales > Chromatiaceae > Thiodictyon. The sequence goes on from CAVOQO010000100.1 coordinate 151,184, forward strand.
CGATTGTGATGCCCTCGGGCGGATTCTGGGGCGGTGTCGGCGAGCCGACCATCGCGGTCGCCGCCCCGGCGGTGCTGAACGCAATCTTCGCCGCCACCGGCAGGCGCATTCGTCAGTTCCCGCTGAAAAACGTCGACCTGCGAGCGGCTTGAAGGCTGCCGCGCCTCAACCCTCAACCAGGCGCGTCGGCGGTTTGACATGCGGCTCTCGCCGTCAAAGTCTCCCGACTACCCGCTGCCGCGTATCGATCGGATCCCTGAATGCGACGGCCAGATCAGGCCGCCGCCCGCCGATCGCGGGCAATCCGGGGTGGACCGCGATTCCACCCTCAGCCGAGCGTGGTGTCGAGCACCATCATCAGGGCAAAGCCGGCCATGAGCCCGAGGGTCGCGGGGGTTTGGTGACCGTTGCGGTGGGTCTCGGGGATGACCTCGTGGGAGACTACGAAGATCATGGCCCCGGCCGCCAGGCCGAGCCCGACTGGGTAGGCGATGGCAAGGCCGCTGCTCAGGCCCACCCCTAGCAAGGCCCCGAACGGCTCCATCAACCCGGTGGCAGCGGCGATCGGCACGGCTCGCCAGGGTGAGAGGCCGATGGCGCGAAGGGCCATGGCCACCGCCAGACCCTCCGGGATGTCCTGCAATGCGATGGCCGTGGTTAGCGGAAGACCGACATCCATTTCGCCCTGGGAAAAAGAGACGCCGATGGCCATGCCCTCGGGGAGATTGTGCAGGGTGATGGCAAAGACGAAGAGCCACAGCCGACCCATCCGCCCGCACCCGGCCCCGCAAGGGCCGCCGTGGGTATGCTCGTGGGGAGTGAACTGGTCCAGTCCCAGCATCAGCAGCACCCCCAGGGCCATTCCGGCGACCACAGTCGTGGCCCCCAGGGTGCCGTTGCCGGTGAGGGCCTGACCAGCCTCCAGCCCGGGCAGGATCAACGAGAAAGAGCTTGCCGCCAGCATCATCCCTGCCGCCAGACCGAGCATGCTGTCTTCCAGGCGTTGGTCGATGCCCTTGAGGGCGACCCCGGGCAGGGCCCCGACCGCCGTGGCCCCGAAGGCGGCCATGCCGCCGAGCAGGGCGAGGCGCACGGGGGAATCCGCCGCCCCGGTGAGGGCCTGCCAGGTGCTTGCCACCAGCATCAGGAGCACCGCCAGCGACGCCACGGCGAGGCCCAGAGCGGTCCAGGGGTGAGTGCGGGCCTGCTCGATCCAGGCGGCGCGCAGGGTTGCGGCTGGGGGTTGGGTCACGATCTCCATGTTGTACTGATCTCTGTGGATGTCTGCTCTGGTGTTGTGACAATCGCCCGAGTGCCTCGATGGTCAGTGCCCCGCTCCCGAGGAAAGGTCCAGCCAAAAGCGGTTCGGGTAGCTCTGGGCCGAGTCTCCGACGGGGAGCCGCTCGAGTCTCCGGGCTTGGAAGAACCCCAGGGCGTCGGCTTGGGCCTTGACCAGGAGCCCATCGTACCCATCCGCCCGGGCCGCAGCCGCGGCTCCAGCCAGCAGCCGGCTGCCCACGCCCCGGCCTTGCCGGTCAGGATCGACATAGAGCCCGTACAGCAGGAGCCCGCGCCGACCTTGCGGGCAATCGCGCTCCGCCGCCGGCTCCCATGCGGCGACCCCGGCCAGGTTGGCCGCCTGGTCCTCAGCGACCAGGATCTGCAGGTGGTCCAGGTCCTGGGACTGGTAGTGGTAGCTGGGCAGGGCCAGGCGCTTTACCCGCTCGGCCAGTGACCAGGTCATTACAGCCCGGCCGATGAGGACGTTGATCGGGTCCAGATCGACCGCCCTCGCCGCGCGCAGGTTCCAAGGGCCTGAGCCGCCCGGGATAGCCGATACCGAGCCGCTGGTCATGCGCATTGGGCGACCCACTTGGCCACGCGACGCCACGGAGCACCATCCCGAGCATGGCCGGGGCGGACCAGAGCGGTGATCATGAAGGGATGTTGGCTCAATGCGACTTTCTCGCTGTTTCGGGGAATCGAGCCTGTTGCTCGGGGCTGTCATCATTACATCCAAGGCAGATACATCTATCCAATCGATTGTCGTGATTCACGCAATTGTCGCTGACGATTTACACGTTTTACTGGCTGACGCCTGGCCGCGACGCGGCGCCACCTGGCCTCAGTGGCGGGTTGCTCCAACGCTCAACGGCGAGCGGACCGATGTCGTCTTCGGCTGCCCCGGAGGGTGGGCGCCCCTGTCGCGGTCCAACCCTGCCGGCAAGCTCAGATTGGGGTATGGTTGCCAGAGAATTTGAAGCCACGGTCGACAGGCAAAACAACACGCTGGGCTAGCCGCTGGCGAAAGGTGTTGCTTAGTGCCAGTCTTCGTTCAGAAAATCAGGCACTTATGGGTGCGAATGCTCCGGAAGATATTTTCCGGGCGATTTTGTATCGCAACAGTTGGATTCCAAAGAAAAATTCGTGAGTGTCGCAACACCTTTGTTGAACGGCTAGCACGCTGGGGCCCTTGGGGTGAAGAATGGACCTTTGAAACCCGTGCCGGCCCAGCTTCGACCTGAATCAAAAGCAGGATGAGCGTTTTCTCCATTGACGATCCAATGCTTGCGCTGATCACGCGATTCGCCGCGTGTTGCGACGACCCGGAGATGTCGGAGGAGGCCTTTCTGCGCCATCAATGCGACCAGATACGCGAGCACGTGAAAGACGCCTCTGGGGACCAGAGGCAGGAGCGGGCGCTCGAGTGGATCATGCGCAACGCAGAGGACTACCGCCGTAAGTGGCACGAGAATGTTGTGGCCCAGGAAGCGCCGGCCAGCCGTTGTCCAGACTGCCCGCTGCAAAGGTGCAAAGAAGGGACGACCTGCGCGATCCACGAACGCTGGCTCGAGCTTCTAAGCCAGTACGTTGCCGGAGACATCTCGTCGAAGACGTACGTGGTCGATACGTTGAACCTCCTCCGACAGCACAAAGAACGGCTCAAGACACGGGTCTCGCAGATCTCAAATGATTGAGCCGGGACCAGTAGCCCGGGCACCTGCGTCCGAAATCGTGCCCCAGAGCGGGGCCGGGTCGAGCGTCCGCAACCTCAGGCGTGGGGCTTGGCCGGATGTCGGCACCTGGCCCCGCAACTCGCGCGACGGTGTCCGGGAGGCAACCAGGTGAGGGGTCATGACGGTCACCGCTCAAACAACTGGCCCGGCGTTGGACCCGCGTAGCGGTCTCTTCCTGGAGGATCCGTCGATACCTGGTATGGTAAAGGTCGACTGTATGCGAGCTGGCGCGTGCTGTGAGCCTAGGACCCGGTGAGCGACGCTCGTTTTCCCGGCATTCAGAGCGAGGGGGGATCAGGATGCAGATCAAGGTCGGTTACGAGTTGGTCCAGGAGTGTCCGCAGCCGACACCGATGATCCTGGTACTCAACGTCCATTTCTCCCGTGTCTCCGATCTGGTCTACCCGGACCATATCGTCACCAGCCCACCGATCCCGATCACGGCCTACCGCGACGGCCTCGGCAACTGGTGCAGCCGGATCGTCGCGCCGCCGGGTGAGTTCCGAATCTCCACTGACGCCCTCATCAACGACAGCGGACTGCCCGATGCCGTGGACCCCTCCGCCCCGCAGCACGCCGTGGAGGACCTGCCGGCGGAGACACTGGTCTATCTGCTGGGGAGCAGGTACTGCGAAACCGATCGGCTCTCCGAGACGGCCTGGGCACTCTTCGGTCACACACCCCTGGGGTGGCCGCGTGTCCAGGCGATCTGCGACTTCGTACATGGACACATCCATTTCGGCTATGAGCATGCCCGGGCGACCAAGACCGCCCTCGAGGCTTCAACGAGCGCACGGGCGTGTGTCGCGATTTCACCCACCTCGCGGTCGCCTTCTGTCGCTGCATGAACATCCCGGCTCGCTACTGCACGGGCTATCTGGGTGACATCGGGGTTCCAGTCTCCACAGATCCCATGGACTTCTCCGCCTGGTTCGAGGCGTACCTCGGCGGCCGCTGGCATACCTTCGACCCGCGCAACCACATCCCGCGCGTCGGGCGTGTGCTGATCGCACAAGGACGGGATGCGGCGGATGTACCAATCAGCAACGCCTTCGGCCCCAACGTGCTCAAGCAATTCAGAGTGTGGACGGACGAAGTGAAGGGGTGAAACCGGTGCCGATGCGTACCCTTTACACTGACGGCGCGACGGCGGGGTCGCTGCTCGGCCCCGATGATCCGTCCGCCGTCGAGATCGTCAATGCGGAGGGGGGCGGCAGCGCTGTGCTGCTCTGCGATCACGCCGCTCGGAGGGTTCCCCGTCGGCTCGGCACCCTTGGTCTCGATCCGGCTTCGCTGTCCGGGCACATTGCCTGGGACCCGGGCGCGGCCAAGGTGGCGCGCCGCCTCTCGACTCATCTCGATGCGCCTTTGGTGTTGAGCTGCTACTCGCGTCTCGTCATCGACTGCAATCGCCCGCTTGGCAGCCCGCAATCCATTCCCGAACACAGCGCGGGCGTAGCCATCCCAGGCAACCGCGGACTCTCGCCGGATGAACGCGCGACCCGTATCGATGAGCTGTTCCGGCCGTATCACGGCGCCGTCGGCCAGCTGCTCGACAGCCGCTCCAGCCGACCGACTGTGCTGCTCAGCATTCACAGTTTCACGCCGGTCCTGAACGGCCAGCCGCGACCCTGGCACCTTGGCGTCTCCCATTGGCGCGACCCGCGGCTTGCCGCGCTCCTGCTCGGGGCACTCGGCCGTCGCGGAGATCTCACGATCGGGGACAACGAGCCATATCCAATCGAAGATGACACCGACTACACGATCCCCCTCCACGGCGGCGGTCGTGGATTGCCCAGCGTCATGATTGAGATCCGCCAAGACGGTATTCCGACCTTCGCTGCCGCTGCCGCCTGGGCGGCACGGTTCGCCGAGGCCTATCGGTTGATCGAGCCAGCGGTGTTGCGCCCGATCGATTCTCGGCGCTGAGGCTGATTCCGCGCCCTGTTAGGTGCGCCGCTTCATGGCTTCGGAACCCTGACGCTTCAGGCCCATGTCGCTCAGGTTGAGCCTGTCCCGCGGCTCGGGAATCACCGCATCGATGCCCAGCCGCTCACGAAGTCTGGACTGGAATGCCTGTTTGGCCTCGGTCTCGCCGTGTACCAGGCAAACCGTCGGGCGGTTCTGGAACCCACCCACCCAGCGCAGCAGGTCGGACTGATCGGCGTGCGCGGACAGACCGCCGACGGTGTGGACCTTGGCCTGGACCCGGTAGTCCTCGCCGTGGATGCGGACCGTCTCCTCGCCGTTCACCAGTCGCCGGCCGAGTGTTCCTTGGGCCTGGAACCCTACGATGAGCACGTGGCAGCCCCGTCGCCCCAGGTTCTGCTTGAGGTGGTGGACGATGCGCCCGCCGGTGCACATACCGCTTCCGGCGATGATGATGGCGCCGCTCTGCAGTCGGTTGATGGCCTGTGATTCCTCCACGGTGCCGGTGAGCCGCAGGTTCTGGAGCCTCGGCATCTCGTGCATCTTGCGTCGCAGCTTGGTGGCCTCCTCGTCATAGAGCTGGGGGTATTCCCAGTAGATGCGTGTAGCCTCGATGGCCATGGGGCTGTCCAGGAAGATCTGCCAGCGGTCCAGTCCCCAGGCGTCGTAATGGCGGCCGAAGAGATACAGGATCTCCTGGCTGCGGCCGATGGCGAAGGCAGGAATCAACACGTTTCCCTTGTCGTGGCGGGCGGCGGCGATGATCTCCCCGATCTCGCGGACGGTCTCCTCGCGGTTGCGGTGAAGGCGGCCGCCGTAGGTGCTCTCCATGAGCACGCAATCCGCCTCCTCGATTGTCGCCGGGTCGTGCAGGATGGGGGTGTCGTACTGGCCGATGTCGCCTGAGTAGACCAGCCTGCGGGAGGCGCCGTCTTCGGTGAGGTCGAGCACCACCAGGGCGGATCCCAGGATGTGCCCGGCGTCGAGCAGGCGGATCGTGATTCCTGGGAGGATCTCCCTGGCCTGGCGATAGGGCAGTCCAACGAGTCGCTCGAACGCCGCGGCCGCATCCCGGCGCGTATAGAGCGGAAGCACTTGCTGACCGCTCGATCGGCGGCGGTTGTGGTACGCCGCGTCGCGCTCCTCTAACCCCGCGGCATCCTGCCAAAGCACATCGCACAGGTCGCGGGTGGCGTTCTGGGTATAGATGGGTCCGCGGAAGCCCTGTTGGACCAGCAGCGGCAGGCGGCCGGAGTGATCCAGGTGCGCATGGCTCAGGACCACGGCGTCGATGGCGCCCGGGTCGAAGGGGAAGGGCTCGCGGTTGCGCGCCTCCTCTTCCCGGCTGCCCTGGATCAGGCCGCAGTCGAGCAGCACCCGATGTTGGCCGACCGTCAGGATGTGGCAGGAGCCGGTGACACCGCTCGCCGCGCCGTAAAACTGAATTTCCATCTGGCTCCTCCGGTGTTGCCATGCCCAAGCGGCGCTCGACACGGGTGGCAGCGCTTCGGCGGATTCCGGTCACCCGGTACACCGCTGATGATACCGAAGGCCTGGCGCCAGCACGCGCTTGCGCGCACGGGTTTGGGCAATCGGTCTTCGGCCGGGTCCACACGGCCACATCAAGCTTCCGGGACCGGTCGCCTTCTGGCACCGGTGACGAGGTGTCGGTTCGCCGGGCTCGCACGCCATCGGAGACCTCTGTGGACCCGCTAACGCTAGCTTCAGGAGACCGGTTGTCACGGTCCCCCAAGTCGCTCGACTCGATCCGACCCGGGGCAGGATCAGGCACAATGGCTCATGGCCAAGCGGCAGGACATTCGCGAGCGCATCGAGGCATTCCAGGCGCTGTGCGATCGGGAGGCACCGGAGCCCGTGCTGGCGGCGGCCCGAGAGGCACTCGCGGACCGCCACCGCCTCATGGTCGCCAGGGCGGCGGAGCTGATCGGCGATCGGCTGATCTACGGCTTGGTGCCGGACCTCACCGCGGCCTATCGCCGCTTTCTCGTCGATCCGGCGAAACGCGACCCCGGCTGCACCGCCAAAGGCGCAATCGCCCGAGCACTGGTGGCGCTGGACGGCCGGGACGCGGACTTTTTCATCGAGGGGATCCGCTACCGCCAGGCCGAGCCGGTCTGGGGCGGCACGGCGGATACCGCCGTGGATCTCCGCGTGAGCTGCGCCATCGGCCTCGCGGCCACCACCCACCCGCGCGCACTGATCCACCTGATCGACCTGCTCCACGACCCCGAGCCCCATGCCCGCTCCGGCGCCGTGCGCGCCATCGCCTGCACCCAGCCCCTGGCGGCCGAGGCGGTGCTGCGATCAAAGGCGCTCGCGGGCGACCCTGAGCCGGAGGTGACTGGCGACTGTCTCGCCGAGCTGCTGCAGTTGGCGGAGGAGGATGCGCTCGATTTCGTGGCCGGTTTCCTTGAGGGGCGAAATGCCGAGATCAGCGGTCTCGCTGCGGTTGCGCTGGGTGAGTCGCACCTCGACCGCGCCTTGGACTTGCTGCGCGCACGCTGGGACCGCGAGCCGTTCAAGCGCGACGCCGACCGGGGGCTGCTGCGCGCGGCGGCGCTGCACCGGAGCGAGGCGGCCCTGGATTGGCTGCTCGAGGTCGCTGCCGACGGCGACCGCGCGAGCGCGGAGGTCGCAATCGCTGAGCTCGCTGTCTATCGGAACAACCCCCAGGTGCGGGAGCGCCTAGCGGCAATCCTCGCAGAGCGCGGTGGGCAATAGCAGGTGGTCGTCCTCCCGGAATCCCCGCCGGACTGCGAGAGCGGAGGACTGGCGCGACAACTCTGTAGAACGCCTACCGTGACTGAAGGTGCTGCAACACGCGCTCGGCCAGCGATCTCGCGTTCGCGAGTTGATCCTGACCGGCGGTGGCACTGGCGGTCAGGATGAGCTGGTAAGGGCCCTGGAAGACGGCGAGCTGTCCGACCGAAGTGCCGAAATCCTGCCAGCCTGCGCGCTCCCCGATCCCGGGGACGGGCGTCATGGATGCGGTGTCCCCCAGCTCGGCGATCAATGCCTGCTCGTAGTCCGCATACGCCTTGAGTGGTCCCTCGGGCACGTGGTGGGGCTTGAGCGTCAGACCGGCGGAGAGGATCCCGTCCCCGGTGTCCGCCTGGTACTGGCAGGTGGAGAGCCAGAATGCCCCGTCGCCGTGGCGTTGAGCCAGCGGTTCACCAACGGTGGTCCCGAGCACAGCGCCAACGTCCGAGCCCGTCAGAACGGTACAGGCGTCGATGTCATCGGCAGCAGCCGAAGCGGGTGCCTTTTCGCCGCAACCGGAGCCGGAGCCGACCAGGCAGCCGGCGACGAGAATCGCGAGCAGCCACGAACGGGAACGGGGGTCGAGACCGGTTGGGTATCGCAGCGCCATGGCCGTACTGCCTCGGAGATTGCCGCAGAGCCCACAGGATAATCTATCGGGCCCGAACAGGCTCACGGAGGGGGAAAGATATCCGTCGGCGCTTGGGGGTAGCGCTTCTGCACCTCGTCGAGCCCCCCGCCGGTGAGCTCGAGAACGCGCCAGCCGTGCCCCTCCTCGCGCAGCAGGGCGGCGATGTCCTCGTAGTTGTTCAACCCGTCCTTAGAGCGGGGCCGAGTGAGCACCCAGGCCCAACCATGGTTGACCTTCATGTGCTCGACGAGGAACACCACTTCGAGCTCGTGGATGCGCAAGATCGCTGAGCGCAAGGCGTCCAGGATCGCCCTGCGCTGAGCGCTTCCGGGCGGCGGCGTTCGGGCCGAACCCTGTCCCTCCACCACCGTCTCCTCGGCCGCCGTTCCCGGGAAGGTCGGCTGAGCCGGGAGCAGGCAGGCGCCGACCAGGATGGCCGCCCGCAGGATGCCGTCGCGCGGTCTCTGACGGGAACTGGGCCAACGACGCAGGGACCTGAGCATCGGAACCGGCCTAGATCGCGGGCCGAAACGACGGAGGCCTGAGCCGGCCGCGGCGTTGGCGGGGCAGGTCCAGGCGTTTAGCCGGTCGCTTCACTCGCTGGAGTGACGCCGCGCGATTCGCTTCACGCGATCCAGGAAAGCCTCCATCCCGGCTTGGCGCTTAGCGCTCAGGGCCTGGTCCAGATGGAGTGGGCCGAGCACCCGAGCGGGGTCGGTCTCCAGGATCTCCTCGGGCGTCTTGCCCTGGAAGGGCATGAGCAGGACCGCAACCAGGCCGCGCACCAGCGGGGTCTCGGCGTCGGCGCGGTACTCCAGCACGGACGGCTCGCCAGGCATCAGGCTGCCCGTGAGCCAGGTGCGGGTGTCGCAGCCGGGTACCAGGTTTTCGTCGGCGCGCTCGGATTCGGTGATTGGGATGAGCCCTTTGCCGAGGTCGCTGATGATCTCGAAGCGGCCCTCCCAGTTATCGATCAGCTCGAATGCTTCGGTGAGTGATTGGATGTCCATTGGCGCTCTGGATTCGGTCGTCTGTTGCAGTTCTGGTGTTGTGCCCCGGTGGCGCATCGGTCCCGGGGCCCCCGGGATGGAACCCCGAACCGATTTCGGGTCCCTGGGCTCGGTTTCTGGTGTTGCCTGCGGCACGCCGGGTCATCTGAACGAGACCAAGTCGGCCGTCCGCAGAGCCAGCCAACTGACGCTGGGTCCAGCCGCCATTGTAGGCCATCCAGTCGAGCGGGCAGCGATCGCTCTGTCGCCAGGCGGGCCCGCCGACGACTGATTTACCGATTTCCGAACAGGCCCATCCGCTCCATGACCCCGTCCTTCCACACCAGCCAGTGGGTGAGCGCGGCCCCGACGTGGATCAGGATCAGGCCGATCAGCGTCCAGCCCACCAGCTCGTGGAGCTCGAACAGTGTCTCGCTGAGTTTCTCGTTTTTGCCGATGAAGCCCGGGAGGTTCCAGTCGAAGAACTGGACCGGATACCCGCCCGCGGCAGTCGCCATCCAGCCCAGAATCGGCATGGCGAGGAGCAGCAGGTAGAAGAGGCCGTGGACCGTTCGGCTTGCCGCACTTTTGAAGGGGCTCAAGGGTTCCCGATAGGGCGGGGGCGCCCAGGGTCAACCGAAGAATCAGGCGCAGCGCCATGAGGCCGAGGACCAGCACGCCGAATGTCTTGTGATAAGCGTAGAGGGTGTTGGTCGTCTCGATCCCAAAATTGGCCTTGAGTCCGTCGAACCCCAGGGAGCCGATCAGCATCCCGACCCCAAGCAGACCCAGGACGAGCAGGACGATCAGCCAGTGCAGGGCGCGTTGGAGCAGGGCGTAGCGATAGGTGTCGGTCACTTGGTCATCCCGGATTGCGCGTGTCATGGAAGAAGTCTCCGTGTGCGTTTCGAGCAGTCAACCACATGGGCCCTGGCGCCGAGGCTGCAAGCCAGGTCGGACAAGGACTGAGCGCCGCCGCCCGCGGGCTGAAGGCAATTGCCCGCTCCAGGCTCAGTGCCCGAAGAGGCGTGGATTCAGGAATCCCGCCAAGTCGACGTAATGGATCACGACCTCCTGGATGCCGGCGGCATAGGGGGCCACGGAGTAGGGTGCAAAGGTGACGGTGAGTCCGTCGGGGCCCGGGAACAACAGCTGATAATTCTCCGGCTTGGGTGAGCTGCCCTCGCGGAGCCAGTCGTCATTGTCCGCGAGCAGGTCGCGCCCCTTGAGGGCCTCGAAGCAGCGCTCCGACAGGGCTGTGAGCCAGGCGCTCCCCGGCGCGAAGAGTCCCTCGGGCGAAACCCGCCGGCCGGTGTCGGTCTCGATCACCAGGGGCTGGATGACGGGCATTCCGTGGGCCCCTCCGGTGTAGACGTAGCCCGAGAAAGGAATGGCGAGGTAGCGGTCGGTGCTGTGGGGCTGGCCGTATTCGATCACCAGGGACCAGTCCGGCCCCTGCCAGCCCGGTGCGCTGGGGTCCCCCCCGCGTAGGTCCTCCGCAAGCTGGTCGCGGAAGGGGCCGATGACGCCCTCGACCCGTGACCGGATCTCGCGGTTGGCCGCGGCCTCGGCGTCGGTGACGCCCGCCGTCACCGGGAAGCTGGCCTTGATGGTGTAGTGAGGACCCGTCTCCTGCAGGTCCGTCTGCTGCAGGGGGGCGACACCCGTTGGGTTGTCCCCTGTGAGTACGGCGATGCGTGTCGCATAGACTCGCGTGAGACAGGCGGCGGTCTCGCAGGTGTCCCGCTCACGCAGCCATGCCTTCTGGTCGGCCAGCAGCCGCTCCCGGGCGGCCTGATCCTTTTGTGCGGCGCGGGCGGCCCCGTAGGCGGCCGCCATACGCTCGTCCAGCTTGCCCAGGGCCGGGCTGCCGCACAGGAACTGCTCGACGCGGGTGGCCGCCTTCGCGCAGTCGAATGAGGCGCCTTGACCCGGCGAGGCGATCGCCCCCAGGAGCAGAGCCGTACAAAGGGTCAGGGTGCGAATGAGTGGTGTCATGGCGGTGTCCTGATGGTAGCGCTCGGGCCCGGCGGCCTGAGTCTGTTCGGCATTCGCACTCCCGGACCGGGCAGGGTGCGCCGTGCGCACCGCTGGCCTGAACCCGACCCCGGGGCACCCGGGGCATGGGCGGAGCGGCGCGTTAGCCGCCACGCGCTTAGTCGATGAACGAACAGCAGTAATCTGCGAGTTGGGTCACCCGCAGCCGAAACAGGGATCCGGCCGGCACGTCGAAGGACTCGCCCCCCTTGATCTCGCGCCACGCGCTCTCCCCCGGCAGCAGGACCCTGAGCTCGCCGGACAGGATCTCCATGACCTCCGCGGCCCCCGTGTTGAACTCGTACTCGCCGGGAAGCATAACGCCCAACGTCTTTCGGCTGCCGTCGGGGAACAGGACGGTGCGGCTGGTGACTCCTCCGTCGAAATAGACATTGGCCTCGCGCACGACGGTGACATTGGTGAATTCGGACATTCGACGAGGCCTCGTGGGGATTGGGTTGGTCATGCAGGATTGCATGGGACAAGGTGGTGATCGGCTAATCGATGGCCGAGCGGATGCCGCGCATCAGGGGGCTTTCGCCAATCTCGGGCTCCGGCTCCGACTCGTGGACGTGGCCATGGTCCTCACAGTGCGGGTCGTCGCAATGGTGTCCGCCATGATGGTGATGGTGCGCGGTCCCGTGCCGCTCGGCCCGGCGCAGGATGATACCGGTCGCACCCATTGACGTGGAGTCATTCTTGGGGGTGCCGCCGTTTGTTTCGGGCGGTCCCAACCGGCGCGCCGGGTCCTCGCATCGACGTTCCAGTCCCTGAATCTGCGTCGATTGACGGATGCGTCGAGGGTTTCGGCCGCTGTGTTGCAGGCGGGCGCCTCTGTTAGTCTGCACGTCGCTCCCGGTTGGTCCGCCCGGAGCTCATCCACAGCCCCTGCATTTCGAGGCGTGTCCCCATGAGACGGTACCTTCCTGCACTGTTCGCGCTCGCGCTTGTCGCCGCGGTTCTGCCATGTTCGGCCGCGCCGGATGGCACCTATCCCGCCCACCCCCGAATCGGGCTGGTGCTCAGCGGCGGCGGGGCCCGGGGCTCGGCGCACATCGGCGTGCTCAAGGTCATGGAAGAGCTGCGCGTCCCCGTTCACGTTGTGGTCGGGACCAGCATGGGGTCACTGGTCGGCGGGGGTTACGCCTCCGGGCTGACGGCGGAGCAGCTGGAGGAACGGGTGACCCAGGTCGTCTGGGACGACCTCTTCAACGACGACCCGGCCCGCAAGGAGTGGCCCGCCCGGCGCAAGGAGTCCAGTGCGGCGCCGGCCTGGGGGTTTACGGTCGGGGTGCGCGACGGCAAGGTGCGCCTGCCCAAGGGCGCCATCTCCGGCCAGAAGGTGCAGCTGTTCTTCAATGACCTGGTGAAGGGGGTCGAGACGGTCCAGCGCTTCGACGAGCTGCCGATCCCCTTCCGGGCCGTTGCGACCAATCTCGAGAACGGGGACATGGTGGTCTTCGACCATGGCTCGCTGCCGGTGGCCATGCGCGCCAGCATGTCCGTGCCGGGGTTGTTCGCCCCCATGGAGGCCAACGGGCAGATCTATGTGGACGGCGGACTGGTGCGCAACCTGCCGATCGACGTGGCCCGCCGCATGGGCGTGGACGCGATCATCGCGGTCAACCTGGGCTCCGGGTACCTGCCGCGCGATCAGCTTGGGACCATCGTCGGTGTCACCGGTCAGATGATCGCGATCCTGACCGAGCAGAACGTCCAGGCCTCCCTGAAACAGATCGACCCCAAGCGAGACGTGCTGATCCTCCCCGACCTGGGCGACATCACCTCGGGCGACTTTGACCGTGCCCCTGAAGCCATCGCCACCGGCGTGGCGGCCGCTCGCAAGGCGGCACCACAACTCGCCCGCTACAGCCTGAGCGAGAGCGAATACGCCGCTTGGCGGCACGAGCGTTTTGGCCCGGGCCGACCGGTGCAGCGCGTCGGCGAGGTCCGGATCGCGGGGCTGGAGCGGGTCAACCCCGCGGTCTTCGATCAGCTGATCGAGGGCCAGGAGGGCAAGCCGCTGGACCGCGCGCGGCTCGATGAGGACATTCAGCAGCTTTACGGCCGCAACGATTTCGAGCGGATCAGCTATCGCTTCGAGCCCCGGCGGGGCGGGTCGGACCTACTGATCGTGGATGCGGTGGAGAAGTCCTGGGGTCCCGGTTACTTGGGCTTCGGGCTGGGTCTGTCGAGCGACACCAAGGGTGACAACCGCTTCGGCCTCCGCGCAACCTATCGCCAGAGCTGGCTCAACCATCTGGGGGCGGAGTGGAATACGGGGGTCACGCTCGGAAACGAGCCCAGCCTCTACACGGAGCTCTACCAGCCGCTCCGCCTCGACGGCGCGGCCTTCGTCGCGCCCTATTTCGACATTTCCGAGATCCCGGAGAGCATCTTTGAGGAGGACCAGCGGGTCGCCCGTTACAATGTCGGGCGCCTGCGCGTGGGTGCCGATCTGGGCACCACCCTGTCTGGCGTGGAGGTGCGGGCCGGTCCCTACTTCGGCCGAACCGACACCGAGCTGGACACGGGCTCGCCGCAGCTCCCCGAGGGCGGGATCACCGACTCGGGGCTGCGCGCCCGGATCCTGTACGACACCCTGGACAGCGCCGGGGCACCGCGCTCCGGGCAACGGCTCTCACTGGAGGCGATGAGTCCGCTCAAGGCAATGGGGTCGGAAGTCGAGTACACGCGTGGGCTCCTGACGGCGAGCGCCGCCCATAGTTTCGGCTCCAACACCATCGCCGGTTCCCTGAAAGCGGGTAGCAGCTTCGGGGCGCAGATGCCCTATTACGACCAGTTTCCGCTGGGCGGATTCCTGAACCTTTCCGGCTACGCCAACGAGCAGTTCCGCGGCAACGACATGGCCTTCGCCGGTCTGGCCTATTACCGCCAGATCGCCACTCTCCCGCCGCCGATTGGGCGCGGTCTCTATCTCGGGGCCTCTTTGGAGGCGGGATGGCTCTCGGCGGGCAAGGTGAGGGACCCAGACACCGGCCAGTTACTTGTCCTGAGCGACGAGGCGACCCGTTTCGGCGGCAGTGTCTTCTTCGGCTCCGACACCTGGATCGGACCCGCCTATCTGGGCCTCGGCCTGACTGGATCGGGCGATAGCACTGTCTACGTCGTGATCGGTGTGCCCTGAGTCGTCGCGCCCGGCGCGCAAACCGCGTGCGTCCGTTAACGCCCGGCCAGTGGCTCCGACCCGGACCGGCCTCGCGGGGACGCCTCCGGGGCCTCAGGCTAAGCGCGTCAGGTCAAACGACGAGGACGTTCAGGAACTGCCACGGATCTGCCGCATCAACCGCTTCAGGAAACAGGGTGTTGCGATGTTGCAGGGCCGTCCAGTCGCTGTAGGTGCCCGCCATCTCGCCGAGATAGGGGAGGGCAACCTCCATGACCTCCGTGAAATTCATCTCCTCGGGATCCACAATGCCGGAATCGGGGTGGTTCAATGCCCAGACGACACCACTGAGCACGCCGGCAACGGTCTGCAGGCTGGTCGCATTGTTGTGGGGCGCGAGCGCGACGGCCTGATCGTTGGTGAGCCGCGATCCGTACCAGTAGGCTCCCCGCGCGTGGCCCATGAGCAGCACCCCCAACTCGTCCATGCCCGCGTCGATGTCCTCCGCCGCGAGCTGGCGCCGTCCCGGCTGAAGCTGCCAGGCCCTTCCGGCCAGCTCGTGCAGCGACAGGACGGCGTCATCGCAGGGGTGGTAGGCGTAGTGCACCGTCGGGCGGTAGACGACGCCGTCTCCTTCACGAACGGTCAGGTAGTCCGCAATGGAGATGGATTCGCCGTGGGTGACGAGGAAGCCCAGGTAAGGTCCCTCCAGGGGTGTCCAGCTGCGCACCCGGGTCCCGGCACCGGGACGCTCCAGCCAGATGGCAGAGTCGCAGCCGAAGGTATGGCGGTGGGCCCCCGCCGGCCAGTGACGCTCGTGGCTCCCCCACCCCAGCTCGGCTGGCTGGCAGCCTTCTCCGACGAAGCCCTCCACGGACCAGGTATTGACGAACTCGCCCCGCTGCTTGTGCCGGTGAGACGTCTGGGTGTCCCGCTCGGCGACGTGGATGGCGCGGATGCCCAGCCGCCGGGCCAGCCCCGCCCAGCCCCGGCGGTCGGCGGGCTCATACCTGCCTGGCAGCAAGTCTGCGGCCAGGTTCAAAAGGGCCTGCTTAACGAAGTGCGAGACCAGGCCCGGGTTGACCCCGTGCGTCAGTACCGCCGTGGGCGCGTTGGCCGAGCGGCCCCGCAGCGCCAGCGCCGCCTCGCGTAGGGCGTAATTCGTCCGCAGCGCCGGCGACACCGAGGTGTCGTAATAACCGCCCTCCCAGGGCTCGACGCAGGCATCCAGATACAGGACCCCATGCTCCTGGCACCACGCGATGAGGTCGACGCTCCCCACGTTGATCGACAGATTGAGCAGGAAGTCCCCAGGACCCAGCTCCTCTTGGAGCACCGCACGGTAGTTGTCCCTGGTGATGGGCCGATCCACAAAGGCCACGCCATACTCGGCCGCAACGCCCGCGCCCGTTTTCCCGGCATTGAGGATCCGGATTTGCTCCGGAGCGATCGCGATGTGCCGCAGCAGGAGCGGCAGCACACCCCGACCGACGCAGCCGAAGCCGAGCATCAGCAGGCGCCGATTGAACTGTGCGAATCGCGTGTGCGAGCCTTCAGCCATCTTTACCGATATTCCCGGGACGCCAGGTCCCTGACCTTGCGCGGCAATCAGAACAGCTCGAGCTGGGGCGAGGGCGGCCCAGGCACCGCTGGGGCCTTCGGCTTTGGTGAGCGAGCAGGCTCGGGCTTGCCCGCGGTCGGCGGTACGGTCACGGCTGGGGTATCGGCCACGCTGCGCGCCGCTGCCTCGTCCGGTTCCCGATCCGCATGCACGTAGGGGATCAGACCTGCCTGGTAGAGGATCACCTGTTCCTCCCGCTCGAGCTGGCGAGCGTCCACCATCATGCCGTTGTTTAGGAAGATCATCCAGGCCATCGGGTGCTCGGGGATCAGGCTGGGCCGGCACCACTCCAGGCTCAGGTGATCTATGTCCAGCAGGTCGCGGGCCTGCTTGGATTTGGCCAGTGCGTTGCTTTGGCTCACCCCGAACGCCTGGTAGAGCGCCTGAGGCGGCATGTGCGGCGACTGGGCGGGGTCGTGGAGAAAGTTCACCATCCCCACCGCGTGGGTGATCCCGGCCGCCCAGCTCAACGGCGTCCCCTTGGCCAGTGGCGAGGGGCGCTTGCGGCACAGGGCCGCGGCGGCAAAGCGGATCAGTTGAGCGTACTCGTCGTTTAGATGCTCGCGGCAGAAGGCGTCCGTGATGGCGGTGACGGCGGCGAAGGTGTCCGCCATGGCCTTCGGGACCTTTTCGGAATGACTCGACATGTCAGATCTCTGAGCTAACGCTCGGTTGATGGTTGGTCAGTTGCGGGAGCGGTCCCGGCGCGCTTGGAAACACCGCATTCGCCTTCTGGGGACTCAGCGGCGACGACGCGACCATGAGGTGCAGTCCCTCGTCCGTAACGGTCAGCGAGAAATCGAAGACGAAACGATGGTCATCGGCGAAGTATTGATGCTTGCGTGCCAGCATCATGTCCAAGACGTCGCAAAGCCCCCGTTCAATCTTCTGATCACCTCCTGAGATGTCACGGACCGCGAGGGCGAGCGCTTCCTTTCCCTTGTCTGCCGGAAGCAGGGCGGCATTCCAGCAGACGATCGCGATCTCCGCCGCGCGTTTCTGTCCCTCAGCCCCCAGCGCCGCATCCGTCAGCGGCTCAGCGAATTCCCAGATTACCTCGGAAAGCTTGGGCCGACCCGACAGAAACGGGGACGCTACGTTCAAGCCCGCCGGTAAGCGGTGATCTGATGCCCGCCGGGCCTGTGCCTTCTTCATCACAGCCCGCCTGTGTCGCTTCTCTGCCCGTCGATTGAGTGCCTGCTTGCTTTGCTTCTGTGCCATGGTGGTTTCCAGCTGTGAGTGAGCCTGTTAGTCGATTGATCAAGCATCCGGGCTTGGATTACCGGCGCGAGATCACGTTCGATGTCACCGACGGAGCCGCGCTCTATACGGCCCCACAGCATTTCTTATACGTCTTGCCACTCCCGCATGGACAGGGTCCATTCCGGTCGACTTTAGGTGGACTTGGCGGGCAAGGCGGGATTCAGCATGTTTTCCAGGTCCGAGATATCCTCCGGCTTGTCGAATTCGAACCCAAT
The DNA here is from genome assembly GCA_963698355.1 of uncultured Gammaproteobacteria bacterium. Taxonomy (GTDB): domain Bacteria; phylum Pseudomonadota; class Gammaproteobacteria; order Chromatiales; family Chromatiaceae; genus Thiodictyon. The sequence goes on from CAVOQO010000100.1 coordinate 168,794, forward strand.
GATGTACTCCCCGCCGTGGCGCCCACAGGTCTCTGCGACGTAAAGGGCCGTCTCGTCCTTAGGGACGCGGACAATGATCGGCCGCTCCTTCGTGCCCAGCCTTGCCATCGTCAATCTCCTGCTGTTGCCTGCTCTAAGACGAAGAGACGAACGTCCATGCGATGCGGGCTCGCCGAACCTGCCCATCTCCACGATCCTCAAGGACGTCGTTCCTGTGCGATTCTCGCGGCAGAGAGCTCCTTGATCCTCTGGATCTGATAAGCCCGGATTTGCTTGTAGAGCGGGTGGGAGAGATCGAACCGCAGGTGCGTAATGGATATGGCGAGCGCCTCTTTGCGAGCGTTCAGGCTTGCCATGCATACGATTCCGGCAATGGTTCCCCCGTCGAGCACATTCTCAATCAGGAGCTTCTGTTTATTTCGGACCACGCGATCGCTGGACGGGTCACTCGCCGATAGCGCGTGCTTGGTGACATAGGCGGAAAATGGCAAAGCAGCCCGAAGAAGCTCGATAAGTCGTTCGGCCGGGAAAGATTCTATATTCATCTCGTTCTCGTTCTCGTTCTCGTTCTCGTTCTCGTTCTCGTTTTCAGAGGTCCCTATCCTGGTTGCCATTTGGCGAATAGGGGTGCGATTCCTTTTCGCCTCGGAGGACAATTGAGCCTGGCCCCTGATCCCCTCAGTGTGGGTGTGGGCGCGCTTTTTACGTCGTGGTTAGGATGTCAGTCATCCAAGTATATGGATGATGTTTGAAAAGCCTCTTCCGGTGTTCCGAAAAAGCCGCCGTGATCAAATACACTTGGTTCATATTTGTTGTGGCTGTAAGTATAAAAAGCCATGGTCCATTTCTCTTCGTCACCTTTGTATCTTAATCTACAGAGATGTGTTGGCGTAGTTCTTAGCCTTTCAAGATGCTCTTCTCTCGTTTCACCGAATTGCAATGGGTCATAATCTTCTGGTAAGAATGGTTCGGTATAGGCGTCTATATAGCAAAAGTGCCCCTTGAAGCTAACGTCAAGCCGTGTATATTTTCCAGAGTAATGCGTTTCGGCATAGTCTGCTATGCGGTTCTTAACCCCATCTTTTATTCTCTCAGGAATTTTCACTCCGCCAGAGTGAGGATCTTTAACCCAGACTTTTGTCATCGCTGTATACGTTCAATTTCAATGTGTTTGCCCTAACGCTCTACCGCGCGCGGTAGCGCGTCGGTAGCAGCGGATTGTTGGGCGGAAACGAGTGATCGAAAATCGGCGGGCACCACGTATTCTATGCCATGCTCTGCCACCCGATCCCTCAGGGAGGCGACGACCGCATTTCGGGCTTGAGACGGCAGCGAGTTTAGCTGCCGGCGAAAGCGGGAAATTCCCAGCTGACAGAATGAAGCTGGGAAGAGCCGTGTTGTGATGAAGCCATGCGGAAACGACTGTTCCATATCCGCCTCCAGCCCGAACCAGTGTCTTGCCATGATGCTGTCCAGCTGAACCAAAAATATGGTATTGGCGCCAGGCGTGTGCCGTTCTTCAACGCAAGCATGTCTTTCTCGCGATCAGCCTTAATCCTCATGCTGTGTCGATAGTGCTCGTCCCCGTCATACTCAACAAGAACGGTTATACGTTTCGAACGGAAAGCCATGTCGAATCGCCGGCGGGATCCCAAACTGCTGGAGTGCGGCCTTTAGCTTCGCTTGGGTGAGATAGGACTCCACCAGGATCTTCATGCCCATTTCTCAAGTCGCCCAACGCACATGTTCAGGGGCCGAGGCGAAGCCGAGGTCCCAGCCCAAAGGGCGGCTGTAACTAATTGTTAGCGATGGGAAGATTACTCAGGTAGCGGCTGCGCTTGAGGCTGGGGGTGGACTTGACCTCCTGGCGGCGGACCTCATCGACGGCGCTGTTGACCAGTTGGATCACATGGAACTCATCGAAGGTGACCTCCGCCCAGGGCAGGTGCTGATCGACCCCGGCGCGGTAGCTGGCGGACATGTCGATACAGACCGCGCGGACATTCTCCGCACAGCCCCCGTGGGCTTCGAGATCGTCGGCGAACTGCGCCACCACCTCGGACTTGCGACCTTCACAGCCAAACAGCAGGCGCCCCGCGTCCAGATCGTGAAAGAGACTGATGTAGTCGTGCCGCGCAGGCCGCTCTCATCCAGACCGACGGCGGTGGGCTGAGAAGTCCTCCCAGGCGCGGCACACGACGTAAGATTCGGGTGCGGGAAGCGATGCGTGACCCAACAGACTGGTCCATCTTTTGCACGACCACCGGCGCAGGGGGACGATCAAGGTTCGATCAGCTGGTGTACCTGTTGGGTCGCGCTCACGCCAGCATAACCGGCGCCAAAAAGCCGAGACGCACAGCGTACCGCGGCTTTTTGGCGTGGAGTTAGGCATGGTTATGTGTTTGAATTCAATGTCCGACATTCCGCTCCAGGGTGTCATGCACCGGCTGGTGTTCGCCCCCGCAGTGGGGGCAGGCAAAGCGCGCCCCCGGCGTGAAGGCGACCTGGAAATCGATGCGCCCCGCCTTGGGGTCGAAGCGCACATCGACCACCTGCCAGGGCGCCGCCAAGCCCAGCGCAGCGCTGAACAACGACAACTGATTCATCCCGAGAACCTCCCACGATCTGAGCCTCAGCGCAGGTGCCGCAAACTCCGCGCCGGCGGACTCCGTGGGGACAAAGCGTGCATGTCGCAAGCGAGCGTGGGGACAAGCCGGGGACCACGCGCTCCCGGCACGTGGCCCCCACCTTGCCCCCACTCATGCACCCTTTGCCCCACTGCGCCGCACCACCCGGAAAAGAGTAAAATTTTAAAGCCAATTGCGATCAAAATTACACCACCTAATAGCTCTGCTTTGCTCTCAAGCCAGACTCCACTCTTGGCGCCTACAAATACACCCGCCCAACTGAATAAAAAAGTTGTCGCTCAATATCCCGAAGCAGTAATGACACCACCAATAGCTCGCTTTGCTCCAAGCCAGACTCCACTCTTGGCGCCTACAATACCCCGCCACTGAATAAAAGTTGTCGCTCCAATTATGCCGCAAGCAATGAATGGATTAACCTCAAGCAACGTTAGCGTGAACCCTGCTGCCATTGCATCTATGCTCGTAGCAATAGCAAGAACAAGCATCACTTTATGAGTAATTTGAGCAATGTCTTCCTCTATTCCTTCAGCAATTGATTCATAAATCATTTTTCCGCCAATCAGTAACAGAAGGAAAAATGCAATCCAATGTGCGTAACTTTCAATCCATTCAAAACTTTTCGACCCCTATTGACTTCCCACCAAAGCAACCGATTAGAGGCATTAATCCTTGAATACAGTCCAAAGTAAATCGAAGCAAGTAAGGCTAGAGTTTTGCGTGTTCTTTGCATTTTTTGAGCCTAGCCCCACTGATACAGCAAAAGCGTCCATACTCAGCGCGACAGCCAAAATTAGCACTTCAAGCATTAAATATTCTCACACTCGATGTTCAGTCGGTTTTTACACATAACAGCTGATTAGACAGAATCTATGTTCGTGGGACTAGACAGATTCTGTCTAGGCACTGCTAGACAGAACCCACTGCGTTGGTAGGGCGAGCGTCGGTGGCGCGGGTTCGTACCCGCCCCGGGGCGCGGGCATCCCTGCCCGAAGCTCCTTTTTGCCTCTGTCTCACTGGCAGGCTTCACACTCGGGATCGAGGATCGAGCATGCCTTGGGTGCGGCTGCGCCGTTGGACTTGCCGTTCGACTTCTCCTTGTCCACGGAGATGTAGCTCCCCCCAACCGCGCTCAGCCGGTTGGCCTTGCTGGAGTCGTCCATGGTGGACTTCTCCACATGGGTCGCGCCCATGGACCTCAGGTAATAGGTGGTCTTGAGTCCGCGCACCCAAGCGAGCTTGTAGAGGTTGTCGAGCTTCTTTCCATTGGGCTCGCTCATGTAGAGGTTGAGGCTCTGGGCCTGGTCCAGCCACTTCTGGCGGCGGCTGCCGGCCTCCACCAGCCAGCGGGGGTCGACCTCGAAGGCGGTGGCGTAGAGGAGCTTCAGGTCGTCCGGGATGCGGTCGATGGGCTGGACGGAGCCGTCGTAGTACTTGAGGTCGTTGACCATCACGGAGTCCCACAGGCCCTGCTCTTTGAGGTCGGCCACCAGGTAGGGGTTGACCACGGTGAACTCGCCGGACAGGTTCGACTTGACGAACAGGTTCTGGTAGGTCGGCTCGATGGACTGGCTCACTCCCACGATGTTGCTGATGGTGGCGGTGGGGGCGATGGCCATGCAGTTGGAGTTGCGCATGCCGACGGTGGTGACCCGCTGGCGCAGGCCGTCCCAGTCCAGGGTGCTGCTGGTGTCCATCTGGAGGTAGCCGCCGCGGCCTTCCTCCAGGAGCTTGATGCTGTCCACCGGCAGGATGCCCCGGCTCCACAGGCTGCCCTCGAAGCTCTGGTAGCGCCCGCGCTCCTCGGCGAGCTCGGTGCTGGCCTGGATGGCGTAATGGCTCAGGTACTCCATGCTCTGGTCGGCGAACTGGACGGCCTCCTGGGTCGCGTAGGGGATGCGGAGCTTATAGAGGGCGTCCTGGAAGCCCATGATGCCGAGCCCCACCGGGCGGTGGCGCAGGTTGGACTTGCGGGCCTGGGGGACGTTGTAGAAGTTGTAGTCGATGACGTTGTCCAGCATCCGCATGGCGGTGCGCACGGTGCGCTGGAGGTGCTGGGTGTCGAGACCCTTGTCGCTGACGTGGGCGGCCAGGTTGACCGAGCCCAGGTTGCAGACGGCGATCTCCTGGTCGTTGGTGTGCAGGGTGATCTCGGTGCACAGGTTGGAGCTGTGCACGGAGCCCACGTGCTGGTTGGTGTAGCGGATGTTGCAGGGGTCCTTGAAGGCGATCCAGGGGTGGCCGGTCTCGAACAGCATGGCGAGCATCTTGCGCCACAGGTCCACCGCCTTGATGCGCTTGTGGACCTTCATGTCGCCCCGTTCCGCGCGCGCCTCATAGGCGGTGTAGGCGGCCTCGAAGGCCTGGCCGGTGAGGTCGTGCAGGTCCGGGGTCTCGTCCGGCGAGAAGAGCGTCCATTGCTGGTCGTCGGCGACCCGCTTCATGAACAGGTCAGGCACCCAGTTGGCGGTGTTCATGTCGTGGGTGCGCCGGCGGTCGTCGCCGGTGTTCTTGCGCAGATCCAGGAACTCCTCGATGTCCACGTGCCAGGTCTCGAGGTAGGCGCAGACGGCGCCCTTGCGCTTACCCCCGTTATGGACCAGCGCCGCGGCGGTCATATAGGTCTCGTCGCCCTCCACCTTGAGATCGTGCACCACCGGGACTGGGGCCATGGGGCTAACGGATTTGACGCGGGTGAAGATGCAGTTGCCAAGCCGGAACCAGTTGTGCTTGGTGAGCGCCGAGACGCCGAGGAGATCAGCGACCTGGGGCACGGCGGGGATGTGCAAGTCGAAGGCGCGGGTCGTCCCGGTGAAGGAGACGACGGAGCCGTCGCTGCGGGTACCCTCATGGGCGCTTTCCCGCTCCCGGTACTGGCCGGCACAGGGGATGCCGAGGCGTAGGAGCTGGTAGCGCAGCCCTTCCGCCAGGGCGGCGGAGGTGTTGGTGAAGTAGATCTCCTTGCCGCGGGAGATGCCGCCGTCGGTCTCCAACAGACCCTGGATCAGGGCTAGTGCCTGGTTGTGGGGCAGATGGGTGAAACGCCGGGCGATGCGCTTGTTGTCGCTGGCGTCATAGAGATCCTCATAAGCGAAGGGGAGGTGGGCCTCGTCCAAGCCAACGTATTGGCCGGTCGTGGCGCAGCGGGCCAGCCCCTTGCCGACGCTCCACTTGATCTGCAAGTAGCTGTCGCTTCGCGCGTTCTCCCAGAAATGAATGCCACGATCGGCGAGGTAGCTACGCACGAATTCGAGATGTCCACCATCGTTGCTGGGATTGCCGGAGACGCCAAACTCGTAACCTCGCGTCAGGTGACCGTCACCGAGCAGGATGCCGTAGAGGCGGGCGTCGGCTTCCGTCAGTCCATCCACGGGTACCATCTCGGCGGGGATGACCTGGGCCACGTAGTCGCCGCGGCTGAGGTGGCCGGCCTCCACCCACTCGGGTTTGAATTTCCCGCGCTCGATCTGGCTCAGGGTACGTTCGACGGACTGTTCCATGGGTACGCCCTGGACGGCCCAGAAGGGGTGTCCCTCGGTCACTTTGAGGTCGTTGACCGCGTGCTTGACGGCCACCTGGACCATGGGGGCGGACTTCTGGTCATAAACGAAGTGCTCGGTGACCTCCCGATAGCGTCCGCGCTGGCCGAGCACCAGGTCGCCAACTTTGACATCGGCAATGGGCCTGGGTCCGTCCGCCGTAAACACCGTGGTATCCGGGGCGAAGCATTGGTTCACCGCCACGGCCGTGTCGTTCGCCACCTTGAGGAAGGGCACCACCCCCTGGCTGCGCCCGTTGGTGCCTTTGATATGGGCGCCCATGCCGCGCACCCGGGTCCAGTCGTTGCCGAGGCCGCCGGCGAATTTGGACAGCAGGGCGTTGTCCTTGATGGCCGTGTAGATGCCGTCCAGGTCGTCTGGGACCGTGGTGAGGTAGCAGGAGGAGAGCTGGGGGCGCAGCGTCCCGGAGTTGAACAGCGTCGGGGTGCTGCTCATGAAGTCGAAGCTGGAGAGCAGCTCATAGAACTCGATGGCGCGCTCCTCGCGGTCGATCTCGTTGATGGCGAGGCCCATGGCGACGCGCATGAAGAAGGCCTGGGGCAGCTCGAAGCGGATGCCGCCGGCGGTGTGGATGAAGTAGCGGTCGTAGAGTGTCTGGAGCCCCAGGTAGGTGAACTGGAGGTCCCGCTCGGGCTTCAGGGCGGCGCCGATGCGCTCCAGGTCGAAGCGGCCGAGCTGGCGGTCGAGCAGCTCCAGGTCGCCGGCACGCTTGACGTAAGCGCTGAAATAGTCGCTGTAACGCTCCGAAAGATCGGCCTGGGTCTCCACGCCGACGGCCATGTCGAGATAGCCCAGGGCCTCACGGCGCATCAGGTCGAGCAGCAGCCGCGCGGCGGCCTGGCTGTAGGCGGGCTCGCGCTCGATCATGGCGCGGGCGGACATCACCAGGGCCTGGCTCACGTCCGCTTCCTTGACCCCGTCGAACAGGTTGCGGCAGGTGTCGTCCAGGATGGCCTGGGCGTCCACGCCGTCTAGGTCTCGGCAGGCCTCGTCCACCAGCCTGCCCATGCGCTCGATGTCCAGGGGGCGGGTGCTGCCGTCGGGGAGGGTCACGTTGATCGTGTGCTCTTCCGGGGCGGCGGTGGTGGCGCGGGCCTTCTCCGCCCGCTCGCGCGAGCGCGCCTCCCGGTAGAGCACATAGTCGCGGGCGACCTTGTGCTCGCCGGCGCGCATCAGGGCCAGCTCCACCTGATCCTGGATGTCCTCGATGTGCACGGTGCCGCCACCCGGGAGGCGGCGGGTGAGTGCGGAGGCGACCTGCTCGGTGAGCTCGCGCACGCGGGCATGGATGCGGCTGGAGGCGGCGGCGTTCCCGCCCTCCACGGCCAGGAAGGCCTTGGTCATGGCCACCGCGATCTTGTTGGGGTCGAAATGGGTGACTTTGCCGTTGCGCCGGATCACCTGGACCCGGCCCGGGGCATGGGCCCCGATCTCGGCGGCGCGGTTCTGGTCCTGCTCGCCAAGCTCCGCGGGCAGCGCGCCGGCGGCGACGGTTTCTTGATTCTCCGGCGAGGACTCTTCGGGCGAGATCTGGGCGGACATGGCTCCTCCTGTTGGGCCCTTGGTCGGGCTACGGCTCGGGTTGGCCGGGTGCTCTTCTTGGGTTGGCGATGCGGGTCGGACCCGGCGGGGGTCTGTTGATGATCGGCGACAGAATCAATATATACGCTGCGCGAGATCAGTCAACCACAACATGTTGTGAAAAATTCAGCGAGAAACCTGTAGAGGGCCTGTGGGGGAGCTGTGGATAAGCGCCGTCGGACCGCGCGCCGCAACGTTTTGCGGGCGCTCCGGCGGTTTGGGGGGGCGGCCGGTCCGTGCCGACGGGCGGCAGCTGGGAATTACGACGAACGGGTGCAGGGGATGCGGGCGTTGCAGTCTCCAGACCGGTGGCGGCTGCCCACGGGTAGGGGCTACTGGAGCTCGACGAGGAAGTAACCGGGTTCGCCTTTGCGGGTGATCTCGACGGGGGCGGAGTAAGTGCGCGTCTCTCCAGGCAGGAGCTCCGCGGTCGACGCCGGCGTGGTGGCGTCTTTCAGTTGAATGCGTGCAAGACCGATCTGAAGGCCGGTGTGATCGAACAGATGGATGACCGCCGCGGGTTGGACTGGGGCGGCCTCGGCGTTCTTAAGCACGGCGTAATAGGTGAGACGCTTGTCCGCGTCGACGCCGGACTCCGAGAAACTGACCTTCTTGAAGTACGAGCTGTCGATGTCGTAGAGCTTGTCGATCTCCAGTGACAAGGCGCCGGGGATACGTTGCTTGACCTGGGCGCCAAGCTCGACGTCCTGGGCCGCCAGCAGCCGCTTGGCCTGGTCGAGCTCCGTCTGGGCATGGTGGAGGTCGGTCGTCAGGATACGACTTTCCGCATCGGCGTTGGCGCGCTCGGCTTCCGTGCGGATGAGCATCATGGACAGCACGACCGCGCAGACGATTGCGCCGATGGCGACCAGGCGAGCGAAGAGAAGCTTGCGCCTGAGCCTGGCCTCCCGCGCGCTGCTGCTGTGCCTGCGGCGTTCGCGGCCCATGGCTGCTCGCCGATGAACCCCGTTCGCTCGATCCGCACCGGACGCAGTCGGGTGGGGCTGCGCCTGTGCAGGGTGATCCTCGGCGTTGGGCAGGGCGTCTGCGGACTCAGGTCTGTATTCCATCGCGCATCGGTCTTTGGCCAGGACAAACAACCGCCCGCAGAATACCCCGGTAGCGGTAAGCCTCGCAAACACGCGGTCGAGCGGGCGGGCCCAGAGGGCACGGCCTGGAGCGCTCTGACGCCCGATCAGATCGAAAAGCGACGGGCGGCGAGTATACTCTGCCGAAACCAGCCTCCCTGCCGGGAGGCCCAACGGGCATACCAATAGGAGGAGTCATCCCTATGAAAGTGCGCGAAGTCATGAGTACCTCGGTCCGCTCTGTGAAGGCCGACACCAAGGTGATGGAGGTGGCGTCGCTGATGTGCCTCTATCGCTTTCACGGCCTGCCGGTGGTGGACGATGAGAACCGATTGATCGGGGTCATCGCCGAGAAGGACGTGCTGCACAGCCTGTTTCCGACCTTGGAGAACCTGATGTCGGAAGGGATGCACTCGGTGGACTACGATCGGCAGATGGCTCGCTACGGTGAGGTGCTGGAGCAGCGCGTCGATAAGCTCATGGCCAAGAACCCCATCTCCGTGGATCCCGACATGCATCTGCTGCGGGCCGCGACCATCATGGTCAAGCACAACTTCCGGCGTATCCCAATCGCCGAGGACGGCAAGCTCGTCGGGATGCTGAGCCTGGGAGACGTGCACAAGGCCATCTTCCACGCGAACATCACGGGTGCCTTGAAGGGCATCTGATCCGTGTTCATGCCCGGGGCCCGGGGGGCTCTGGCGGGCTATCGCCCGCGATGCCCTTCTCACCCCCGGTTCCATCCCTGGGGCTTTGGCGCCCTGATGTCCCGCGCGCGCGTGGGGGCCATTGGCACAGCTCAGGGCCCGGTTGCCAAGCCTTGAACCCCGTCCTAATCTCCGGCGGAAAATCTAGAAAGTGAACCGCGGCGCCCGCCGACGGCGCACCATCGAAGGAGGTTTCCCGTGAAGGTTCCGACGAACTATCGCAAGCTTGCCGCCTGGTCGCTGGCCGTCCTGGCATCGGCGCACCTCACTCAGGGGCTGGCGGAGGATGCTGCGGCGGTGGCCAAGGCCGAGTACGACCATGTCATGAGTCTGACTCCGAACCTGGAGAACGGGCGCAAGGTCTACATCACCTGCGCCGTGTGCCACCTACCCGAGGGCTGGGGGAGCCAGGACGGTACCTATCCCCAAATCGCCGGTCAGCTCCGGACCGTGATCGTGAAGCAGCTTGCGGACATCCGGGCGCGCAATCGGAACAACCCATTGATGTACCCGTTCTCGGTGCCGCGCATCCTGGGCGGACCGCAAAATGTCGCGGATGTCGCGGCCTATATCGCGCAGTTGCCGATGACGCCCAACAACGGGAAGGGTCCGGGGGTGGATCTGGATCTTGGCGCCCAGCTCTACCAGAAGCATTGTGTCGAGTGTCACGGAGAGGAGGGCACGGGGAACGAGGCGGAGCATCTGCCGCAGATCGCGGGCCAGCACTACGCCTATCTGATGCGGCAGTTCGAGGCCATCCGCACCGGCCGGCGCAAGAACTCCGATCCGAAGATGGTCAAGCAGATCCAGCGGTTCACCCTGCGCGACGAAACTGCCGTGCTCGATTACCTCTCGCGTTTGAGGCCGCCCGAAGGCAAGCTCGCGGCGCCGGGCTGGATCAACCCGGACTTCCCGTCCTTCGTCCGCAGCCCCCGGGGCCCGGAGCTGGCGCTCCCGCCGCCTTATGCTCCCGCGCCCTTGCCCGCCCCGCCTGCAATCCCGCTTCAGTAGTAGCAACGCCGGGTTTTGGTTTCCGCGCGACCGAGCGACGTCGTTTAATAACAGGTCGTTACGCAGGAATCTTCCCTTGCGGATTGAAGTTGATGTCGGGGCGGATGGATCAGCGGCGGGCTCGGGCAAGCTCCACCCGGTTGCGTCCGGCCCCCTTGGCCTGATAGAGCGCCTCGTCGGCTCGACGGATCAATGCATTCAGCGGCTCGTAGCGGTCCCGTACCGCGACTCCCACGCTCGCGGTGATGCGCAGCCGCGGCCCGTTGTCGAGGGCGAAGACATGGCGCTCTACCGCGCTGCGGATGCGCTCCCCGTAGTCCGCTGCGCCGAACGCCGACGCGCCGACGAGAAAGAGGATGAACTCCTCCCCGCCGTAGCGGACCGCGATGTCCGAACCGCGCACATTCTCGCGCAGCACTTGGGCAATCTGACGTAACACGTCATCGCCGGCGGCGTGGCCATGGGTGTCGTTGATCCGCTTGAAATAGTCGAGGTCGATCATCACCGCCGCCACCGGCGTGGTCTCGTCCCGATCATGGATGCTGCAGTGACGCTGCATGGCGTCGTGCATGTAGACGCGGTTGAAGAGTCCGGTGAGCGGGTCGCGGATGGAGCGCTGGTAGGCCTTCTGGCGCTCCGCCTCGATGGTGCGGTAGATCACCTCCCGCTCGAGGGCGACCTGCAGCGGGATGGCGATCTGCTGGATGACCTGCTCCACTTCCCGGGTGATGGGGATTGAGCGCTCAAGGTGGATGATGGCCGCGGCGTTGAAGCGTTGCTGCGCCGGGTAGTGCAGGGGCAGGGTCAGGAAGTTTCCACCGTTGTCATCTGCGCGAATGCAAAAGGCGTTGGCATGCAGGATGGCTGGCGCCTCCGATGCCGGCTTTGCCTGGTGGGCTTGCACCCACTCCTCCCGGCTCTTGCCCAGTGTGGTGCGGACCAGGTGCGGAGGGGCGCCTCCCTGGAAGCCGGAGTAGCGGGTCTCGTTGGACAAGGTGAGCACCTCACCGTCGTCGAGCAGGGCGTAATAGTCGATGCGGTCCGCGGGCAGGTTGCCCTGGACCACCAGAAGCAGCTGGTCTGCGATGTCGCGAAAGTCCCGGTACAGGAGCATGGCGCGGGTGATCTCGCGCAGCGACTCGTTGAGGCGCGAGAGCCGGCTGATATCCGTGTTCTCCCGGGCGAACAGATAGAGGCCGCAGTCCACGTGACGTAGCTTCTCGATCATGAACGGCACCAGCCGCTCCGGGATGATGGAGCCATGCTGGGAGGCGATTACCCTGACGGGGTGGCGCGCGATCTGGGTCAGCGCATAGTCCAGGATGTCCCGGCTCGGCATGTAGTGCTCATGGAAGGGCCGCATGGCCTCGAAGTGGGATTCGTCCTTCGCAACGAGGGTGGGGTGCTCGGTGAAGCCGCCGAAGAGGTCGCTCGAGAACAGCACCCCGGTGGCGGGATCGAAGGTCGCGATGGCGCCGGGAAAGTGCGCGTAGGGTGTGAAGATGAAACGCAGCTCCCGGTCTTCGAGGGGCAGGCGCCAGTCGTGCTCGTCGACCAGCCAGAAGGGTAGCTTGAGCCCGTAGTGCTTCAGCAGCGTCTGGCTACGCCAGTGGGTCACCACGACTGCGTCCTTCCGGTCGATGATGTCGTCGATCAGGGGCAGGGAGGCGGCGATGTCCGGGTCCTGATGGTGGCAGACGAAATAGCGGATCTGGTTGAAGGGGATGACCTCTTCGATCTTTCGCAGGGTATCGGCGAAGGTCAGGCGCGAGCCAGGGTCGAAGAGCACGGATTGGTCCCCCTGCTCCAGCAGGTAGACGTGGCACTGGAAGGCGTCGTCTTCCAACACGTGACCCACCCACCAGACCCGCGGTGCGATCTGCAGTGCGTGGCTGGTGTCCGCTCCCTCAAGATGCGTCAGATTGGTATCCATATTGTCTCCGAAAGAGGCCCGCTGCGCTTAATGGAACCCTCGGCGTCGGACCGTATGCGCGCCCCAAGGCAGAGCATAGGTGACGGGTTGTCCTGCATAGGGACTGGAATCACGGCCCCTGCATCGACGGCAATCCTCAACGCCGGGCCGTGGAGCCGGCCGGCCCGGTCTGAATGGCGGGTCGCCCGACCGGGTGCTCCGCCGCCCCAGTAGCGCCTTGCCGTCCCATCGAACGGTACACCATGGGCACCAGCACCAGGGAGACAAGGGTTGAGAAGGAGAGCCCGGCGACGATGGTCACCGCGAGCGGCTGCAGCATCTCCGATCCCTCCCCGACGGCCAGGGCAAGCGGCAGCATGCCGACCACCGTGGTGAGGGTCGTCATGAGGATTGGGCGCAGGCGCAGCCGGGCGGCGGAGAGGATGGCTTCCTCCACGTCCAGTCCGCGGCGGCGCTCGATCTCGATGAACTCCACCAGCACGATGGCGTTGTTCACCACGATGCCCGCCAGCATGATCAGTCCGAGCCACACGGGCATCGATAGCGTCAGCTCCGACCACTGCAGCCCGAGCACCACGCCGGTGAGGGCGAAGGGGATCGAGAGCAGGATGATCACCGGGTTGCGCACCGATTCATACTGCACGGACATGGCGACCAGCACCAGGAACAGGGCGAGGCCGAGCAGGACGGCGCCCAGATCACGACCCTGCTTCAGGGTCTCCAGGCTCCCGCCCTCGTAGAGGGTGTAGCCAGGCGGTAAGGGGATCTCTTCGGCCGCCGCGAGCGCGGCGCGAACCGCCTGCTCCACGCTCATCCCTTCGCCGGCCGAGGCGGTGATCTCCACGATGCGCTGCTGGCGGTCGCGCAGGATACTCGAAGGCTGGGGCAGGATCTCCACCTGGGCCAGGTCCCCCAGGCGCAACGGGCGGCGGGGCACGGTGCGGCTGAAGATGATGACCGACTCCAGGTCGCCAGGCGCCGCGATGTCCAGGCGGTCCAGACGCAGGCGGATATCCACCGCCCGGTCCCCCTCGATCAGCTCTGTGACCGCGCGGCCCTCCATGGCGTAGCGCAGCATCGCGCCCACATCCGCGACGCTGAGCCCGAAGGACGCGGCCCGCTCCCGGTCCAGGCGGATCGCGATCTCCTGGTTCACCGACTCGTAGCTGTTCTGGACGTTCTCGAGACCGGGTACCTGTTTGAGCCGGGCGGCCACCTGGTCCCCGAGCCGTGCCAGGGTGTCCAGGTCCTGGCCCTTGATACGCAGGCTCACGTCGTCGTCTGCGTCGCTGAAGCGGATGCCTCGAATGCCACGGGTGTAGAGCGCCACCCTGAGGCCGGGGATCTCCTGTTCGGCGATCAGCCGCTTGACCCGGTCGCTCCAGGCCGTACTGGAGATGCCACCGCGCAGCGCCAGGGGTTTGAGTACCACCTGGATGCTCGCCCGGTTGGGGTTTTCGAAGGCGGAGCGGCCGAACACGAATCCGCCTACGGTGGTGAAGACCGCCTCCACCTCCGGCTGGGCGGCCACGATGGACTCGATCCGGGCGGCGAGTGCGTCCATCTCGTCCAGGGCCAGACCTTCATCCGCAGTCAGGCTGATCTGCACATTGCCCTCGTCCATCTTGGGCAGGAACTCCTGCTGTGCGTCCATGAGCCAGGGGATGGTCGCGGCCAGGCCTCCCAGGAAGGCCGCGATGACCAGCCACCGGACCCGCAGCAGGCGCGCCAGGATCCAGGCATAGCCACTCTGCAAGGCATTCATGACCCGCTCCACCCGCCGGCGCAGCCATCCCTCGCGCCCCGCCGGAACCCCCCCGGCCAGCGCCGGGACCAGGGTCAGGGCCACCACCATGGAGGCCAGGATGGCCGCCGAGATGGTGAAGATCAGCTCCCGGAACAGCAGTCCCACCAGCCCACCGATGAACAGGAAGGGCAGCACGGCCGCAAGGTTGGTAGAGGTGGATGCGACGATGGCGCTCGTGACCTCCCGGCTCGCCGTGTCCGCGGCCAGAACGGCGGATTCACCCTGGCGCTGGTGACGATAGATGTTCTCCAGCATCACAATGGTGCTGTCCACCAGCATGCCGATACCGAGCGCCAGACCGCCGAGGGTCATGATGTTGAAGGTGAGCCCGTTGGCGGACATCAGGATGAAGGTGAAGAGCACCGCGATGGGGATGGCGCTGCCGATGATCAGTGTGCGGCGCAGGCTGCCGAGGAAGATGTAGACCACGGCCATGGCGAGCAGGGCGCCACCCAGGGCCGCCTGTATCGCATTGTCCAGTGAGTGGCGGATATAGCGGGCTTGGTCGTCGACCCGCTGGATGCGGATGTCGTCGGGGACCTGGCCGGAGTCGGCGAGCCGCCCGAGCTCGGCCTCCACCGCGTCGACCACCGCCACGGTGTTGGCCTGTGGCTGCTTCTGGATGGAGAGCTTGATGCCCGGCTCGCCGTCCAGACGGATGCGCAGGCGCTCCTCCGCCGCCCCATCGATGACCCGCGCCACCTCGCCGAGCCGCAGCAGGGAGAGCGGATTACCGCTGCCGTCCCTGAGGGTGGACCCGCTGGTGGCCGGGTCTAGGAGTGGCAGCTCGGCGATGGCGCGGGCGTCCTCGAAGCGCCCCTGGGCGCGGCCGCTGAGCTCCCCCTGGGGCATGCGCAGGCGCCCGGCCGAGACGTCCTGGTTGGCCTCGCGCACGCGCTGCTCCAGGTCCAGCACATCGAGCCCCAGACCGGCCAGACGGTATTGGTCCGCGACCACCAGGATCTCCCGCTCCAGGCCGCCTCCCACCTCCGCGGCCGCCACGCCCGGCAGGTTGATGAGGTCCCGGCTGAGCCCGTAGTCCACAAAGGCGCGCAGCTCCAGCGCATCGCGCAGGCCCGAGCTCACCACGTACTCGGCCACGGGGAGCTGGAATGGATCGCGCTTGTAGACGAAGGGCGGATCTTGCGTGTCCGGCAGGAAGCGCTTGGCCCGGTCCAGGCGGGCGCTCGCGTCGCGCATGGCCAGATCGATGTCCTCGCCGTAGCGGAAGGAGAGGTCCACGGCGCTGCGCCCCTCCGTGGTCTCGGAGCGGATGGCGATGGCGCCCTCGGTGATGGCGAGCTGTTCCTCCAGCTGGCGGGTGACCGCATCCTCCATGACCCGGGCCGGAACCCCCGGGTCCAGCACCCGCACCCGCACGTCCGGATAGACGATCTGTGGCAGCAGGTCGATGTTGAGTCGGGCGAGCGAAAAGCCGCCGAGCACCATCACGGCCAGGGTCAGCGCGACGACCCCGACCGGGTGGCGGACGGACCAGGTGGAGATGCTGGATGCCATGGTGGGCGGACAGTCTAGCCCCAACCCCCGGAATCCGCGGCATGGCGTGCGCTGGGGCGCCGGGTTTTGACCGACGGCTGCTTCCAGCGTGCTTGGCTTGCTATGATCCGTGGCGACGGCGCCAGGCGAACCGGGGAGAACGGCAGATGCGGGTACTGGTAGGCGACATCGGCGGGACCAAGACCGGCCTGGCGGTGGCCGAGACCGACGGGTCCAGCGTGACCTTGAGCGAGGAGCGGCGCTATCCAAGCGGGGACTTCGACTCGTTGGAGGCGATCGTCGGGCGCTACCTGAACGAGACCGGACGGCAGACCGGGGACGACTGCCCCTTCGGCGCCTTTGCCATCGCCGGACCCGTGCACGGGCGGCGCAGCAAGACCACCAACCTGCCCTGGGAGGTGGACGCGGACGCGGTGGAGCGGACCCTGGGGTTCGCCCGGGTCGGACTCCTGAACGATCTGGAGGCGGTGGCCTGGGGCGTCGCCGCCCTCGGGCCGGCGGATCTCGAGGAGCTCCATCCTGGCGACGCTGGCGGGGGCAACGCCTGCGTGGTCGCGGCCGGGACCGGGCTCGGGGAGGCAGGGCTCTTCTGGGACGGTGCCCGTCACCACCCGTTCGCCACCGAGGGCGGACACACCGACTTCGCCCCAGTGGACGAGCGTGAGTTCGCGCTGCTCGGGCATCTGCAACGGGCCTTTGGGCGGGTGAGCTGGGAGCGGGTGGTCTCCGGCATGGGGATCGCCAACATCTACGAGTTCCTGCTCGGCTGGCATAAGACGGAGACCCCGGACTGGCTCGCTGCCGAGATCGCCAAGGGCGACACGGCAGCGGCGGTTGCAGGGGCGGCGGAGGGGGGGCGGTGTCCCGTCTGCGCCGAGACCATGGAGCTCTTCTTCCGGCTCTACGGCCGTGAGGCCGGCAACATGGGTCTCAAACACATGGCGCTCGGCGGTGTCTACCTGGGCGGAGGCATCGCCCCGAAGAACCTGGAGGCACTGAAGAGGAGCCAGTTTCTGGAGGGCTTCCTCGCCAAGGGGCGCATGGAGCCACTGATGCGTCGCATGCCGGTGCGGGTGATCCTGTGCGGCAATACTCCGCTGCTCGGTTCTGCCCGCTTCATGGCCGTGGAGCATGCCCCCTAGGGTCTGGGCGAGAATCCGGCGGCCAAGATCGCTATAAACCAACCACGAACGGTTACTGATGACTACCGAATTAAAGATTACGGGCATGAGCTGCCAACATTGCGTGGGCGCCGTGACTCGCGCGCTCCAATCCGTCCCCGGCGTGACCGCCGTGCAGGTCGACCTTGCCGGCGCCTTTGCCCGAGTAGAGGGTGAGGCGGAAACCGACGCCCTGGTCCGGGCGGTGGTGGACGCGGGATACGGGGCCGAGCCCTCGGTGGGCAGCTAGGGTCCGCGCGGGCTTTGGCGCCGCCGGAGTCGGGCGGCGAGCCGCTCCAGCCAGGGACGAACTCCTCCAGCCAGGGATTAGAATCCGCCCGGTTGGCTGCGGGCGGTCGCACACGTAACACGCGGTTGGAGCGGTCGGCGTGTCCGGACCAGGAGTGATGTTCCGTGTTGAGTCGTGAACCGCTTGGTGCCTGGATCGAGTCGGATCGGATCCAGCACTTCATCGTCACCCTGATCGTGATCAACGCCGTGACCCTGGGACTCGAGACCTCCCAGTCGCTCATGGCCCGCCACGGCGAGCTGCTGCACGCCCTGGACCGCCTGATCCTGGCGGTCTTCGTGGTGGAGATTCTGATCAAGCTCTATGCCCAGGGGCTCGGGTTCTTCCGCCGCGCCTGGAACGTCTTCGATTTTCTCGTGGTGGGCATCGCCCTCGTCCCCGCCAGCGGTCCCCTGGCGGTGCTGCGCGCCTTGCGGGTGCTGCGGGTGCTGCGCCTCGTCTCCATGGTGCCGCGCCTGCGGTTCGTGGTGGAGGCCCTGCTCAAGGCCCTTCCCGGGATCTCCTCCATCGGGCTGCTGATGCTGATCCTGTTCTATGTCTTCGCGGTGATGTCCACCGGACTCTTCGGCGACAGGTTTCCGGAGTGGTTCGGCACCATCGGGGCCTCCATGTACACGCTGTTCCAGGTCATGACCCTGGAGAGTTGGTCCATGGGAATCGTCCGGCCGGTGATGGAGCAATACCCCTACGCTTGGGCCTTCTTCGTGCCCTTCATCCTGGTGGCCACCTTCACCATGCTGAATCTCTTCATCGGGATCATCGTCGACACCATGCAGACCCTGCACGACGACCAGATGGCGCAGGACCGGGCCCTGATCGAGCGGACACTGGACCGGGACACCCGTGAGATCGGCTTGGAGGTACGCGCCCTGCGGGAGGAGATCCAGGCCTTGAGGCGGGATCTGACCGGGCCGGAATAAGCCCCGGCGGCTCGGCGCCGGATGGCGGCGTGGACCTCGGCCCTTCTGCTAAGATAGACACACTGTCTCGTTCGGAACTCAAGTGCGTGGCATTTGTGACACAGGCGTGGTCCGTTCACTCCGGTCGCCCCATCTGGACGTGGAGCCGGCCGCGAACCCCAGCCCATAGAGCGTTCGCCGCGGCACGGCCGACACGCGCGCGGATCGTCGCCGCCGGCCTCCTGTTCCTCAGCACCGCCGACGTGCTGGCCCTGAAGCTCGATGTCAAGTTGGAGGGGCTCCAGGGTGAGCAGCAGGCCAACGTACAGGCCCTGCTGAGCATCTATCAGGAGCGCGCCGATCCCGACCTTGGTCCCCAGCGTCTATTGGCCCTGCACCGGCTCGCGCCGGACCAGATCCGCGACGCCCTGGCGCCGTTCGGGCTCTACCGCGTGGAGGTCAAGGACTCACTGTCCGAGCCCAAGGACCCCAAAGGCACCTGGGTGGCAACCTACAAGGTGGACCCGGGCCCGCCGGTCAAGATCGGAAGCGTCAGCTACCAGGTGAGCGGACCCGGCGCCGACAACCCGGCCTTCCCAAAGGAGTTCCCCATGAAGGTCGGGGACGTCCTGCTCCACGCCCAGTACGAGAAGGCGAAGTCCGACCTGCGCTACGCCGCCGCCTCCAAGGGCTACCTGGATTACCAGCTGATCCGCCATCAGGTCCTAATCGATCCAGTCGCCTACCAGGCCACCGTGGAGCTCCATCTGGACACCGGGCCCCAGTACCATCTGGGGGAGGTGCGATTCAAGCAGGACCTGTTGGACGACGACTTGCTGCGCCGCTATGTGAGGTTCAAGCCGGGAGGCGTCTACGATCCGGACCGGCTCCTTGCACTTCAATCCCGCCTGCTGGGGTCGGAATACTTCGACTCGGTGGAGGTGGTCCCGCTCAAGGACCCGAGCGGAGGGTCAACCACGGTCCCCATCGAGGTCGTCGCCACCCCCAACAAGCCCAACAAGTATCGCGTGGGGCTGGGCTACGCGACTGACATCGGTCCGCGCCTCACCATGGACTGGCGCCGCCGTTACTGGAACCGCTGGGGGCATAAATCACGCACCCAGCTCACCCTGTCGCCGGGTTATTCGAGCTGGGATTTCGACTATCGGATCCCGATCCGCGAACCCCCTGCGGGACTATGTTCGTATCAGGCCGGAGATCACCTACTACGACACCTCCACTCACCAGGGTTGGATCAACTCGGTCGAGATCGCGCGCTCCGTCGTGACGCCGGGTCGCTGGCGGCGGACCATTGGCATCGGCTATCGCTACGAGGACTACTCCATCAACGAGGTGGAGCAGGATGCGATCAACGAGCTGGTGCCCTACATCACCTGGGCCAAGACGGTAACCGACGATCCCATCTACACCAAGAAGGGCTACCGGCTGAAATACGGCATCCTCGGCACCACCGACGCGCTGATCTCGCCCGCCAGCTATCTCAGCGGCACCCTGGACTTCAAATGGATTCAAGCCTTCTGGAAGGATTACCGGCTCATCGCCCGGACGGACTTGGGGGCCACCTGGGCCAACAGCGTCGATGACCTGCCCGCGAGCCGGCGCTTCTACGCGGGCGGCGACAGCTCGATCCGCGGCTGGGGCTTCGACGCACTCGGACCCAATGACCCCGTGACCGATGAGACCGTGGGAGGCCGCTACCTGGCGGTGGGAAGCCTGGAGCTGGAGCGCAAGATCAAGGGGCCCTGGAGCGCGGCGGTCTTCACCGATTTCGGCAACGCATTCGATCCGAGCTACGAGCAGCAATTCGAGCAGAGTGTGGGGGTGGGCCTGCGCTGGCTCTCGCCGATCGGCCAGATCCGGCTCGACGTGGCCTTCGCCCTGACCAAGGACGACTGGCAGCAGGGCGACGGCTTCCCGCCCACGCGGCTGCATTTCATCATCGGACCGGACCTGTGAGCGCAGATGCACCCGAGGTGTCGGCGGGCGGGCAGGAGCCCGTTCCCGGCGCACCAGGCTCCGCGGTGCCGACGGACGCCGCCAGACGCAACCGC
Organism: uncultured Gammaproteobacteria bacterium; assembly: GCA_963698355.1. Taxonomy (GTDB): domain Bacteria; phylum Pseudomonadota; class Gammaproteobacteria; order Chromatiales; family Chromatiaceae; genus Thiodictyon. Next base: position 189,085 of record CAVOQO010000100.1, read on the forward strand.
CGCCCCCACCCGGTGCTCCGCGTGCTGCGTTTCCTGTTCGGGCTGGTCATCCAGCTGGTGCTGCTGGTCCTGCTCCTGGTCGTTCTGGTGCTGGGAACCCAGACCGGGTTGCGGACGGCCCTGGCCATCGCGGAGGACCTGGCCCCGGGCATGATCCACGTGGGCAAGGTGGAGGGCCGGGTGCTGGGTCGGCTGCACCTGGAGGACGTGGAGGTGCACGTCGCGGACCTGGACCTGGCGGTGGGCAGCTTCGATCTGGACTGGTCACCCCTCGCGGCCCTGACCGGCACCCTGCGTATCCATCAGATCGCCGCCCGCGACGTCGACGTGACGGTAGCCCCCGGCGAGAAGAAGAAGGAGCCCTTAACCCTTTCCGAGGTCGCGCTGCCCTTGGCAGTCGAGATCGACGAGGCGCTGGTGGAGCGTCTCAAGGTCTTCGAGCCCGGGGCGGAGACACCGTCATTCGAGCTGGACCGGGCGGCACTGGCCGCGCGTCTCCAGGGCAGTGCGCTCGACCTGACTCGGCTGGAGGTCGACCTGCCGCAGCCGCGGCTGAAGGCCAGGGCGACGGGTCAGGCCCAGCTGGTGGACAGCTATCCGCTGGGGCTCGACCTCAGTTGGGAGCTGGGGATGGAGCCCGCCGTCCGGCTCGAGGGCAAGGGGCACGTTCGTGGCGACCTCGAGCGCCTGGCGATCGACCACCAGATCGCCGGCTCCGCCCGGGTGCGCCTGGATGCGCATGTCCAGGACGTCCTGACGCACCCAAGCTGGGACGGGGAGATCCGGCTCGAGGGCGTGGATTTGCCCGACTTCTCCGCCGATGCCCCGAAGATTGAGCTGACCGCGCGGGTCGCGACCAACGGCAACCTGGACGAGGCCACCGCGGTTGGAGCGCTGCAGGGGAAGGCAACCGACCTGCCGGACTTCGGCCATTTGGAGGCCAACCTGGATGCACGTTGGAAGGACCAGGTGCTCACGTTGCGCACCCTGGACCTCAAGGAGTCGGTCTCGGGGGCGCTCCTTACCGTGAACGGAGACCTGGACATCAAGCCGAAGCCCGGCCGTTTCGTCATCAAGGGGTCCTGGGAGAAGCTTCGCTGGCCACTGAGCGGCGACATCGTGGCCGAGTCACCCAAGGGAAAGCTCGACGCCTCGGGGACCTTCGATGCCTATGACTACAGGCTCTCCGGGGCCGCCCAGGGTTCCGACTTCCCGAGTGTGGACCTGAGCCTCGCCGGCACGGGCGACCAGCACCGGACCCATGTCGAGACCCTGGAGGCCAAGACCCTTGGCGGCAACGTCACGGCGACGGGCGATCTGGCCTGGTCACCGGACCTGAGCTGGGACCTGCAGGTCCGCGGTCAGGACCTCAATCCCGAGGAGCTGGCGCCCGGCGTGGTCGACCGAATCGGGCTCGCCCTGGACAGCAAGGGCGGACTCGACGGCTTCAGCTACGACCTGTCCGCCACCACCGAGGGTCCCGGCCTGCCCCCCGCGCGACTCGCCCTTGGCGGCAAAGGGGACATCAAGGGGACCGTGATCGACACCCTGCGCCTGGACGCGCTGGAAGGCCGCATCGAGGGCAAGGCCAAGGCCGCCTGGGACCCCAAGGTGACCTGGGAGGCCGAGCTCCAGGCGAGCGGGATCAATCCGGGCGCCTATGCGGCGGAATGGCCCGGGCGAATCGGCGGGCGGGTCACCACTCAGGGCGCCCTGGAGCCCGATGGTCCTCACCTGAGTGCCCTTATCGACGGGTTCGAGGGCGAGCTTCGGGGCTACCCCGTCGCGGTCGGCGGCCAGGTCCACATGGCCGGCAAGTCCATCCGCGTCGAGGGCTTCAAGGCCTCTTCGGGTCCCAGCACGGCCCAGGTGGACGGTGCCATCGAGGGCGAGTCACTCGACCTGGCCTTCGATCTCGCCTCACCCGATCTCGCCAGCCTGCTGCCTGAGGCCAAGGGCCGCTTCGAGGCCAAGGGCCGGGTGGGCGGCACCCTGCAGGCCCCCCAGGTGAAGCTGGACCTCTCCGCCAAGGATGCGGAGATGGCGGGGCAGGGGATCGGCACGCTCACCGGGACCGCGGACGTGGCCCTGACGCCGGACGGTCGATTCGACATCCGCCTGGACGGAAAGAACCTTGTGGCTGGCGGGATGGTCTTCGATACCCTCACGGTGCGGGGCGACGGCGGCATGTCCAGCCACCGCCTGAGCGCCTCGGTCACCGGCCAGCAGCTTTCGGCTCAGCTCGAGGGGAGCGGGTCGCTGAGCCCTGACGGCGCCTACGAGGGGAGCCTCTCACGCCTGGACCTGGACAATGACCCATTCGGCACCTGGCGGCTGCAAAAGCCCATGCCCGTCAAGCTCGCGGGTGAACGGATCGCGGCCGGTCCCCTGTGTATCCGCAACCCCAAGGGCTCCGGGGGCTGTCTCGGGTTCGATCAGACCGCGGCCGGCCAGTGGAGCGCCGACATTGACCTCGACAAGCTGGGCTTCGAGCTGATCCAGGGTTTCCTGCCCGAGAAGCTGGTCGCCGAGGGCGGGGCGCGGGTCAAGGGCCGGTTTCAGGCGGCGGGTGCGGTGCTGACCGGCAGCGCGGTCGCCGAGGTCCCAGAGGGCCGGCTCCGGGTGGTCCTGGGTGCGGGCAAGCAGGAGGAGCTGGACTTCTCCTCGACCCGACTCACCGTCGACGCCGGGGCGCGCGGCATCGGCGCCAAGCTGGGTCTGCCGGTGAGGGGGCTCGGGGAGGTCCAGGGGAACCTGGACCTCCCGGGCTGGCGGCTCGACGACCCGGCACGGCCCAGCCAGCCCCTGCGCGGGGGGGTGAAGGCCAGGGTCGACGGGCTCGCCCGGGTCTCTGACCTGTTCCCGGACGTAACCGGGGTTAAGGGCAGCATCGACGCGGACCTGAACCTGGACGGGACCCTGGCCGCCCCGCGGGTCCGGGGCCAGGCAAACACCCGGGGGCTGGGGGCGGAGGTGCCGCTGATCGGCCTCAAGGTGTCCGACCTCAACGTTGGGATGATCGCCAACGGGGACCGTCTCGACATCCAGGGCCAGGGTGACGTGGGCGGAGGGCGGCTCGAGATGTCCGGAGACTTCCGCCTCGGCCCGTCCGGTCTGGTGGGCCAGTTGCGCGCCGGGGGCCAGCGGCTCAAGGTGGCGGACACCAAGGAGTATTTCGCGCTGGTGTCGCCGACCTTCGATGTCCGGGTGAGCCCGGAAGGGACCCAGGTGCGGGGTGAGATCGCGGTGCCCGAGGCACGCATCCGGCCCCGCTCCATCCCCGCCGGCACCGTCTCCCCGTCCCCGGACGTGGTGATGATCGACAAGGCCAAGGGTGACAAGGCCGCATCGACCCTGGACATCGACGTCAAGGTGAAGCTCGGAGACGATGTGACCATCGATGCCTTCGGGGTGCGCGGCCGCCTCACGGGCGCGATCCGCGCCTTCCAGATCCCGGGCAGGGAGATGCTGGGGGACGGGCAGCTGGCCATCGAGGACGGCTTCTATCGGCTCCAGGGCGCGTTCGGGCTGTCGGCCGAGATCGGCGCTCCCCTGACCATCGAGCAGGGCCGGCTGATCTATGCCAAGAGCCCAATCGACAACCCGGGGCTTCTCCTTCAGGCCCAGCGGGAGGGCGGCGACACGACCGCCGGGGTGCGGGTTCGCGGCACCATCCGCAGACCCAAGCTCGCCTTCTTCTCCGAGAGCGACCCGGACATGACCCAGGCGGAGATCACCAAGTATTTGGTGACCGGAGTGCCGCCCAAGCGCGATACGGGTGCCGCCGACCAATCACTCTCCGTCGGGACCTACGTGGCGCCCAAGCTCTACATGGAATACGAGAGCGGCCTGAACGACCAGAAGGACAAGGTGAAGCTCCGCTATGATCTGAACCGCCGCATTGAGCTCCAGACGGAGACCGGCGACAACCCGGGCGGTGACATCTTCTACAAGTTCGAGAACTGATCGGGACGGCCGCCGGATCCGCCCGCCTCCCATGACCTTACGCGCCCTGACCCTGCTCCTTGCCATGACTCTTGACCCGACCGGCGGGGTCGCGGGCGAGGGAACATCCGCCGCAGCCTCGATCGGCTTCGATCTCGGGCGTCTCGACGACGCCGGACTCTACGGGCCGCCTGACGGGCGCCGATCCCTGGATTACGAATTCTGCATCCCCGTGGGTACGCCCTACAACGATGAGGTCGGGGCCATCGACCCCAGCGCCAGTTTCATGCCCGGCAGCCGCGGTCGGATCGGGTGCGGGCCGGGGGAGGTGCTGGTGCTTGGCAACACCCACCAGCCCGGGTTCCGGGAGGTGCTGGCGGCCTTGGCCGCCCTGCCTTACGTCGCCAGGATCGGCGAGGCCTTCTTCGAGTGACCGGCGGGTCGTCACGCCCCGCCTGCTCCCATCATGCCGCCCGAGCCCCCTGACAGACCCGGCCTCTGGCACCCGCGGCACTGGCCGAGCTGGCTCGCCGTCGGATTCGTCTATCTCCTGGGACGGCTGCCGTTCCCGCTGATATGGGTGCTTGGCCAGGGGCTGGGCCGTCTGTCCTACCTGTTCGCCGCGGACCGACGGGCGGTGGGGCGGCGGAACCTGGGCATCTGCCTCGCCAACGCGCCGGACGACGCGCGCGAGCGCATCCTGCGCGCCCACTTCGGTTGGCTCGGGGTCGCCGCCCTGGGGCAGGGCGTCGCCTGGGGCATCTCGCGGCGTCGCCTCGCGCGGCTGGTGCGGATCAGGAATCGAGAGCTGATCGACGCCCGCGTCGCCGAGGGGCGGCCCGTCATCGTTCTGGTGCCGCACTTCGTGGGCCTGGAGCTAGGGGGCGCGGCCTTTACCGGTCTGGTGCACTCCGGCGTCTACATGTACCAGAAGATCCGTGACCCGGTGGTGGACTGGCGGGTGCGCCGGGCGCGCCGCCAGTACGGCAGCGTCTCCATCGAGCGCAGCGACGACCTGCGCGGCCTGCTGCGCGAGATCAAGCGGGGCACGCCCTTCTTCTATCTCCCGGACCAGGACGGCGGGCGGCGTGGTATCTTCGTGCCGTTTTGCGGCGTGCCGGCCTCCACCGTACCCATGCTGGGGCGCTTCGCCGCCATGACCGGGGCCATCGTGATCCCCACCTTCGCGCGCTTCCTCCCCTGGGGACGGGGCCTCGAGCTGATCTTCGATCCGCCTCTGGACCCGTTCCCGAGCGGGGACCCCGCGGCCGACGCGGCCCACATGAACCGGGTCATCGAGGCGCGCGTCCACACCATGCCGGAGCAGTACTTTTGGGTGCACCGCCGCTTCAAGACCCGCCCCCCCGGGGAGGCTCCAATCTACCCGCCCAAGCGCAGGCGCCGGAAACGCCGCTGACCCGCCAGGACGAGCTGGCTCTAGGGCTGCCCGGGCTCGGCCGACCGCGTGACTGGCTGATTGGCGGCACCCTGCTCGCCGCCCTGGTGGCGGCGGTCCACTTCACCGTGGGCTGGGGTCCGCTGCTGGCCCCCTGGCTGGCCTTCCCGCCGCTTCTGATCGCCTGGCTCTTCCTGCTCACGGCCGCGAGCTACGGCCTTCGGGCGGTGCGGGTCTACGACTATTTCCGCCCGCGCTTCGCCGGTCACTTCATCCAGGTGCTGCGGCTCAGCGTGCTGCACAACACCGCCAACAACCTGCTACCCATGCGGGCCGGGGAGATGGTCTTCCCCTGGCTGATGCGCCGCTACTTCGGGCATGGGTTCATGGATGCCGCCGCCTCACTGCTCTGGATCCGCATCCTGGACCTACACTTCCTTGGGCTGGTCGGCATCCTGATCCTCTGGCTGCGCCAACCCTCGTGGGTCTGGTGGGCGGCTGGGGCCCTTTGGGTTGCCGGACTCTCGCTGCTCGCCCTGATCGGGCGGGCGGGTGCTTCGCCGCGCTTGGCCGGGGCTGGTCGAACCCGCAAGGTCCTCCGGCTTTTGGCCGGTGCCGCACCGCGGGACCCTTGGCTGATCACCCGCGTGTATTTCTGGACGATGGCAACATGGACCCTGAAGTTCATCGCCTTCGCGAGCGTTCTCCACCACTTCGTGCCGGTGGCATTCTGGCGCGTGATGGCGGGGGTGATGGGGGCGGAGCTCTCCAGCGTGCTGCCCTTCCACGGCATTGCCGGCAGCGGCAGCTATGAGCTGGCGGCCGTGGCCGCCCTGGTGCCGTTGGGGGTCGACGCCAAGCTGGCCCTTACCGGGGCGGTGAATCTGCACCTGTTCCTGCTCGGCACCACCCTGATTCTGGGGGGGCTGGCCTTGCTGCTGCCTAGACCGCGTGCCCGATCTGAGACAGTGACCGGGTAGATACTCTGTTCCGTTGCAAGTCCGATTTGCCTCCGTTCCATAAGCCAGTGTTATCAGTTCGTTGGGCTCACGAGCGGCGTCCGAGCCGAGGCTTCTGACCCCGTTGACACCTGGTGGGGCGGCCTGTTGGAGCGGCTTGCGGGGTCCGAGCGGGCGGACTCCGTGTGGACAAAGCGTGAATGTCGCGAGCGAACGTGGGGACAAGCCGGGGACAGCGCGCCGCGGACCTCATCCCTGGGGTGGGGAGCGAGGCAGGCGCGTTGCCCCCCGCTTGCCCCCACTCATTCACCCTTTGCCCACACTGCGCCGCGGCGAGGAAAGCGGTTGGTGCGCACGCCTGCGGCGCAACAACAATCAAGTTTTTTAAGGCATTGATCAACGGATTCTCGCTGGGTGTGCGCTCAGGTCGGGGTCGCGGCCAGAGTGTAGAAGCGGCGGCCGTCGAAGGGCTGGCGGGACTTGAGCATGCCGTGGATGGCATGCAGGAGCTTGCGCATCACCGCGCAGACGGCCTGGATCTTCTTCAGGCCCCGGCCCTCGATGAGGTGGCGGTAGTAGCCGTTGACATGGCGGTCGTGGCGCGCGGCACTCAAGGCCGGCATAAACAGGGCTAGGCGCAGGTAGCGGTTGCCCGCTTTGCTCAGGCGCGGCTTCTTGTGGACACTGGTGCCGGAGATACTCTGGCGGGGGTCGAGCCCGGCCAGGGCGACCCACTGCTTGGCACGCATGTCGGCGGGCAGGACCAGGATCTCGCCCATAAGCTGGATGGCGCTGGCGGCGGCGATACCCTTGACGCTGATGAGCAAGTCAAAGACCTCCTTGAGGCCCGCGTCGGTCTGGATCAGCCCCTCGGCCCAGGTGCGCAAGTCCTCGATCTGGTCCTCGCACTGGCGGATGCTCAGGCGCACATCGGCGAGTACAACCTCTGGGGTGGTCTGGGTCTGGATCAGCGCATGGAGCTGGTTCTTCGCCTCGGTCTTGGCCCGGTTGAGGGCCGCCAGACGCCGGGCACAGGCGCGCAGCGCCAAGGCTTGGGCGTCCGGTCGTTTCCAAGGCTCGAAGGGCATGCGCAGGGCGAACTGCGCCAGCACCGCGGCATCCACCGCATCGGTCTTGGTGCGGGTGAGCAGGGCCTCGGTGAAGCGCTTGGCCGCCTTGGGGTTGACCACCATCAGCGCCAACCCGGCCGTGTCCAAGGCGAGCGCCAGGTCCAGGTGGTAGGAACCCGTCGCCTCCAGACAGACGCGCTCGACCCGCGCCGCCTTCAGCACCTTCACCAGCGCCAGGTGACCGCTGGCGGTGTTGGCAAACTCCTGTGCCTTGCCGGCCTTCTCCTCGCTCCGAAGGACGACCCCAAGGGTCTTGTGGGCCACATCGATTCCTGCCACCTTCATCGCTGCTGGGTCTCCAAGGCTGATCGCTGTAACATCGTGTCCCGGTTCCCCGACCCTGCACCCTCGCCTACCGACCTTGTGTATGCAGGCTCACGGGCTTGGCCCAAGGCCTCGGATACTCTTCGGTATCGGCGAAGAGGGCGGGGAGCCAATCTACGTACAAGCTCAAGACTTCAGGTCGGGACGGCTTCCCGGGCACTCTCCATAAAGTCCTTTTATCAGTCCTCCCTGTCAATCCCTCGGAACAGAACATACAAGGTCGGGACTTCAGTCCGACAGGGGCCTATCCCGCGCCGCGATCGCCGCAGTTGCGCTCAAGCCCGACCCACGCCAAACGGGAAGAGTCGGCGAGCTGGATCCGGGTTACCCTTGTGACATCCCGCCGGGATGGGTAGCTTGGGCTCCTCGGACCGGGGGCCCAACGGGACGAGCCCGCGGGCGGCGCGTTGCCCGCCCGGTCGGTCCTGCGGATAGACACAGAGGAGTCCAGCGATGAGCGAAGACCGGATACTGAAGCGCGAGCCCATTTTTCAGGGGCGGGTGATCGACGTCGTCCTGGAGACGGTGGAGCTTCCCAACGAACGCCAGGTGGAGCTGGAGATCGTCCGTCACCCGGGCGGAGCCGCGGCGGTCGCCCTCGACGAGCAGGGACGGGTCTGTCTGCTGCGCCAGTATCGCCATGCGGGAGGCGGCTGGCTTTGGGAGCTGCCCGCGGGAAAGATCGACCCGGGTGAGGAGCCGCTCGCGACCGCGACCCGGGAGCTGGAGGAAGAGGCGGGGGTACGGGCCGCGGACTGGACGGACCTGGGTCCGATGCACAGCTCACCCGGCGTCTTCACCGAGGTGATCCACCTGTGGCTCGCCCGCAGACTCGAGATCCAACCCCATACCCAGGAGCAGGACGAGGTCATCGAGATCCATTGGCTGCCCCTCAACCAGGCCCTGGACTGGTGCAGCGACGGCACCATCACCGACGCCAAGACACTGGTGGGCCTCTACCGCACCAATGCGCTCCTCAAGAGCGCCCTGGAGCTGATGCCCGAAGACCCGGGCTGCTGAGCCTAATCTCCGGGAACCGCCGTCGGGTCCGAAGCTCCGAGGAGGGATCTCGTGCGCATCCGGTGCCTGCAGCATGTCCACTTCGAAGGTCCGGCGGGGATCGCCGACTGGGCCGAGGTGCGGGGACATACCGTCACCCTGACCCCGTTGTACGACGGGGCGGCCTTCCCGGATCAAGGGTCCTTCGAGTGGCTGGTGGTCATGGGCGGACCCATGGGGGTGGGCGATGAGTTGGTCTATCCCTGGCTGGCGCCGGAAAAGACATTCATCCGCGAGACGATCGCCGCCGGCAAGACGGTGGTGGGCGTTTGTCTGGGCGCCCAGCTCATCGCCGAGGTGCTGGGCGCGCGGGTCTACCGCAACCCGGAGAAGGAGATCGGTTGGATGGCCATCGAGTTGACCGAGTCGGCCCGCGCCTTGCCCCTGTTCGGCTTCCTTCCACCGTCGCTCCAGGTCTTCCACTGGCACGGCGACACCTTCGACCTGCCGCCGGGCGCCATCCACCTCGCCCGCAGCGGCACCTGTGCCAACCAGGCCTTTGTCCACGAGGGGCGGGTGCTGGGGCTTCAATTTCACCTGGAGTCGACGCCGGCGAGCGTGCGGGCGATCGTGGACCATTGCGCGGACGAGCTCGTGGCGGCCCCGTACATTCAGACCGCCGAGCGCATGCTGGCGGCAGCGCCCGAGGATTACGGCCAGATCAATGGGGCCCTATTCGGAATCCTCGACCGACTCGCGGGGGGGGGGTGAAATGACATGTGGCTGACCAATCGTAAGCGCATTGCGGTCCTTCTTGCCGTCGGCTGGGTGTTTGCCGGTCTTCCCGCTGCCGCGATGTCGGACGAGGGCCGGGAGCAGTATCTGGACGCCGCAGCCCCGGATGAGGTCGGCGATCCGACCCCGCGGGTCGAGGTGCCGGACGACATCGGCGCCGACAGGCGCGACCAGGTCCCGGACGACATCCGCACGGACCGGCGCCAAGAGCTGCTAGCTCCAGGCGAGCCGGACGAGGTCCCCGATGCGGGTGAACGGGACGAGGTCCAATGACCGACCACGCTGCACGTGGCCCAGCGGAGGGCCCGGTCCGCTGCGCCTGGTGCGGGACCGATCCGCTCTACCTGAGCTATCACGATCGGGAGTGGGGCGTCCCCAACCGCGACGAGCGCCACCTGTTCGAGATGCTGAGCCTCGAGGGTGCCCAGGCCGGACTCTCCTGGCTCACCATCCTGCGCAAGCGCGAGGGTTACCGCCGTGCCTTCGCCGGATTCGACCCCGAGGCGATCGCGCGATTCGGCGCCACGGACATCGCCCGGCTCCTGGACGATCCCGGCATCGTGCGCAACCGGCTCAAGGTGGAGTCCACGATCGGCAATGCCCGCGCCCTGCTCGCCCTGCGTGAACAGGGCCGCGACCTGCCCGATCTGCTCTGGGGCTTCGTGGACGGCGAGCCGCGCCAGAACGCCTGGCCGAGCCTTCAGCAGGTCCCCGCCAGCACCCCCGAGTCCGACCGCATGAGCCGGGAGCTCAAGCGTCTGGGGTTCAAGTTCGTCGGCAGCACCATCTGCTACGCCTTCATGCAGGCGGTCGGAATGGTCAACGACCATACCCAGGACTGCTTCCGGCACCGGGAGTTGGCCGCGGTCCCGGGCTGAGCCGCCTACCTCAGCGTACGGTTGTTCACTGTCACCGTGCGCACCGCAGGATCCGACGCCCCGGTCGGGATCTGACCCTTTACCTGGTTTGCAGGACATGCACCAGCGTCTGCTCAGCGGCTCGGCGCGGGCGCGTTTTCCGCAGTGTCCGTGGTGCCGGGTTATTGCGATCTGCACAGGCGCTCGACGCGGTCCCCGTCGGCTCGGACCTCGTTTCCGGAGGGGGGCCGTGCCCCCTGGTCGTCGATCCAGGCGGCGATGTCCGCCATGACCCAGGCGCCCTGGAGGTCGCGCGTGAGCATGTGCCAGCCGCGCGGATAGACGACGAGCCGCAGCGCCGGGGGCTCGCCGGGAAGGGCGGCGAGCAGGGAGCAGAAGGCGCGTCTGGGGATGATCTGGTCGTGCTCGCCATAGAGCACCAGGGTGGGCGGCCGCGGCTCGGGGGCGGCGCGGGTGGCGCGGTCCATGAGATTCGCGACGCCCCACAGGGCGTCGACCCGGGTCGACTTGATTACCAGGGGGTCGTCGCTGTAGACGCGCCACGCGGGGTCGTTGTCGGTAGGTCGGATGCCGAGTCCGCGCCCGGTCAGCTCGAGCCCGGGCAGGGTGCGGGCGCCCGCGGCGAGCAGCAGACGTTGGAGCGGGGGCATGGTGTCGCGGCTCCACACCGCGGGTGCGATCAGCACGACGCCCTGCACACCTTGGAGATCCGTCGCGGCGGCCATGACCACGGCGCCGCCCATGCTCTCGCCGATCAGATAGACGGGGAGTCCGGGGTGGCGCGCGCGCAGCAGTCCGACCAGGGTGCGCAGATCGGCGATCAGCCGATCCTCGCCGGCCCAGCGCCCGCGCTGGGCGGTGGCGCCGAATCCACGCTGATCGTAGGCGTAGGTGAGCACGCCCCGCTCCCCAAGGTAGTCGCCCAGGGCGGCGAAGGCATGTCCGTAGTCGTTGAATCCGTGCAGCGCGAGCGCCATGGCTCGCGCCTGGGCGGGGTCTCCCCAGCGCCGCAAGGGCAGGCGGTAGCCGTCCCCCATGACGGCGGCGTCCGGCGAGAGCCGAGGCGGGTGACGGGCGTGGCCGGGCTCCTGGAGCTCCGGCGAGGCGCAAGCGGCGAGCAGGATCAGCCAGGAAACGAGCAGCAGCCGGTGCAGGCGGGGTTCTGACGCGCGGCCAATGGCGCCCCGCCGCGGGATTCGCCTAGGGCTCAGTATGCGCGGCACGGGTATCGCAGTGGGCGACGATGTGTTCGTCAGGTGCCCTATGGGGCGCGTCGCACCACAGGGGGAAAGAATTCGGAACCATCAGTATGAGCGGCCGGGTCACCTCAAGCCTTGGCATGCTCGCGCAGGAGCTTCACCTGGAACAAGGTGTTGCGCTCTTCCTCTTCGAGGGAGGATTGGATGAAATGGATGGTCCGCCGATAGAGCGGGATGATGTTGTACTTCAGTGCGTTGACACGCTTCTGGGCCTTTCGCTGCTCTTCCAGGAGCCGGTGCAGGGCGATCTCAACCTCGCCGAGCTGGGCGAGCAGGACGGCGGCGTTGGCCAGGTTGGCGCGGGTGGTGTCGAAGCTCGCGTCTGTTCCGAGCAGGCCGACGGGCTTCAGCGGGACCCGCTCGGCAGTCACCGCCGGGTATTCGACGCCCAGGGCCCGGCGCGGCAGGATGTCCACCTTGAGCGCCGGCTCGGCCCCCAGGGCCGCCTGGCGGATGCTGCGGCTGCCCATGCGCAGGTGGGTGAGGCTCAGGCAGCGGAAGGCCTCGGCGAGGGCCCGTTCGGCCTCTCTCCGCAGGCGCCGGTACTCGCCGATGCGTTCGTAAACGAGGCGGGTCAGGAGCTCGCGCTTGCGCTCCAGGAGGTCGTGGCCTTCCTCCAGAAACTTGACCTGCTTCTTGAGCTTGAGCAGGGTGTTCTTGGTGGGCGGGACCTTGATCAGTTGTTGGGCCATTGTTGTTGGTGGCTCGCGGTTAGCGTGTAGGGTGCGCCATGCGCACCGTTTACCCTTGGTGACCGCCCCAGGCTGCCCGTTCCGTAAGGCAGTCGGGTCCGCCCATCTCGAACTCCCGGCAGATCAGGGGGCGCTGCTCATAGATGCGGCAGCGCAGGGTGTCGCGGTCCAGTGCCGCGCACCAGCCGTCGGAGAGCCGGTCCATGGAGGGCGCGCCGTCCGCGTTCGGTCTGATATAGCGGCGCGGCACCCCGGTCTCGGTGATGCACAGGACCTCCAGCCGGCAGCAGACGGCCGCACAGGCGTCGCAGGTAACGGGGGGCTGGGTGGGCACGGCTTCGGTCTCGTGCGAAGGTCGTCAGCACTTCAGGCCAGACTGCCTGTCATGGGGTACCCCGGGTAAGAAATCCGGGTCCATCAATTGCTCCACCGAGTAGGGGCAATCCGTTGGAACGTCGGATTCCGGGAGGCCGGTTTCGTTGACGGCGTTGTACCTGACGATGCCAAATCGGTCGGCGACCAGCTCGGGGACGCGGTTGCGCAGACTGGGGCTCTCCCTCAGTGACTCGCGGATGGCATCCCTGGCGTTGTAAATGGCAGCCCCGCCAAGTGCTGCTTCGATGCTGGGGCTCGAACTGCCACTTGAGCAGGTGCAGGAGGAGCACGGCGAGGTGGTTTCCCAAGGTCCGCTTCTCGTTGCGCCCCAGGTCTTCCAGCTCCTTGGCGACGTGCTCCAGGTCCGCCTCGGTCAAACGGCCTGCCCGGATCAAGGAGGCGTTTCGCACCAGCCAGGCATAATGGTCGGCCTCGTAGAGGCCCGGATCACGGGACGGCGGGGGGGGCTTGTGGGTGATGGCCATGAGGGATACTCGGGCATGCCGGCGGATGGCCAGACTATAGTCGACGGACCCGGTTCAGCCCACCGGTAGGCGGAGCCTGGGATGCCCGACTTCGGCCTTGGGCCGTCGCCACCCGCTACTCGGTCCCTGTGTAGTACTTGGCGAGATCCGTCTCCTTCAGGCGGGTCAGCATGTCGCGGGGGAAGCTGCTCATGAGCTCCCAGGCCAGGTTGAGCGTGGCCTCGATGGAGCGGTCTTCCGCCTCGCCTTGGCCGACGAAGCGGGTGTCGAAGGCGTCGGCGAAGGAGAGGTAACGGCGGTCTCGCTCGGAGAGCTCATCGGCGCCGATGATGGAGGCTAGGTTGCGGGTCTCCTGTGCGCGTGCATAGAGGGCGTAGATCTGGGCCGCCACCCGGGGATGGTCCTCGCGGGTGTCGTCCTTGCCGATGCCGTCCTTCATCAACCGGGACAGGCTGGGTGAGATATGCACCGGCGGGTAGACGCCCTGGTTGTGCAACTCCCGAGAGAGCACGATCTGACCCTCGGTGATATAGCCGGTGAGGTCCGGGATCGGATGGGTGATGTCGTCGCTGGGCATGGAGACCACGGGCATCATGGTGATGGACCCGTGGCGCTCGTGGATGCGACCGCAGCGCTCGTAGATCTCGGCCAGGTCCGAATACAGATAGCCGGGGTAGCCCTTGCGCGCCGGCACGTCGCCCTTGGCGGTGGCCACCTCGCGCAGGGCCTCGGCGTAGTAGGTCATGTCGGTCATGACCACCAGCACATGGCGGTCCAGGTCATAGGCGAGGTACTCGGCCACGGTGAGGGCCGTGCGGGGCAGGATGAGACGCTCCACCGGCGGGTCGTCCGCCAGGTTGATGAACATCACCACGTTGCGCAGCACGCCGGATGAGGCGAATTCGTCGCGGAAGAACTTGGCGTCCGCGTAGGACACGCCCATGGCGGCGAAGACGATGGAGAAGCTGGTGTCCTCGTCCTTAAGCTTGGCCTGGCGCACGATCTGCGCGGCCAGCCGGTTATGGGGTAGTCCGGATCCGGAGAAGATCGGCAGCTTCTGGCCGCGCACCAGGCTGTTCAGCCCATCGATGGTGGAGACGCCGGTCTGGATGAACTCCCGCGGGTAGGTGCGGGCGGCGGGGTTGATGGCGGAGCCGCCCACGGCCCGGCGCAGGTTGGAGAGGGTGGGCGGGCGGCCGTCGCGTGGGACGCCCAGGCCGTTGAACTCGCGCCCGAGCAGCTCGGGAGAGAGTGCGATCTCCACTGGCTCATCCAGAAAGCGGATCCAGGTATGCTCCAGGTCCAGGTCGTCGGTGCCTTCGAAGATCAGCACCAGCACCTCCTCGTCGGAGGAGCGGATCACCTGGCCGTTGCGGATGGTCCCTGCGTGGTCCTCGATCCGGACCCGGTCGCCGAAGGCCACCCCCGGCGTGTCCTTCACCACCAGCAGACCGCCGCGGGCCTCGCTGGCGGTCTTGTATTCTTTGATGCTCATGGTTCGTTCATGCCATCTTCAAGGTTGTGTTGTCGCCCGATCGGTCGTGCCCACGCAAGGGCCGAGGGCCAAGGAGAAGCGAGAGTTGCGTGGCCTAGGCCCTAGGCGCTAGCCCCTTCCCCCTGCTTGGCGTACTCCACGCGGATGGCCTCCATGGAGGCGTTGACCTCCACCCGGAACTCATGGATCTGGTCCATCTGCTCACTGGTGTACATGGATTTCAACCGCCGCATCTTGGCCAGGATCGGCAGGGTCTGGAGCTCTGAGACGGGCACTCCGATGTCGATCAGTGCGGCGCCGCGCTTGTAGATGGTGATGGCGAGGTCCAGCAGAGCGTATTGCTTCTGGGGCGAGCAGAAAGTGTCCACGTCGTCCAGGGCGCTCTGTTGGAGCACGCCTTCCTTCACCAGTCCGGCCCCTTCGAGCTCCCAGCGCTGGGCGTCGGACAGGGCCTCCGGGCCCACCAGGTTGACGATGCGCGAGAGCTCGGCGTCCCGTGCCAGGAGCGCCAGTGCCGTGGCGCGGCGCTTCTCCCAGTCCGGGTCCACCTCCTTGTGCCACCACTCGCCGGCCGTGTGAACGTGGCCGGAGAAGCTGGTGACCCAGTCGATGGAGGGGTAGTGACGGGCGTCCGCCAGCTCCTTGGAGAGTGCCCAGAAGGTCTCGATGATGTCCTTGGTGTGGCTGGTGACGGGCTCGGAGAAGTCTCCGCCCGGGGGCGAGACGGCACCGATCATGGTCACCGAGCCGGATCCTGCGCCATAGGTCTCCACCCGGCCGGCACGCTCGTAGACCGCCGCCAGACGCGAGGCCAGATAGGCGGGGTAGCCTTCCTCAACCGGCATCTGACCCAGGCGCCCCGAGACCTCGCGCAGGGCCTCGGCCCAGCGGGAGGTGGAGTCCGCCAGCATGACCACGTCATAACCCATGTCGCGGTAGTACTCGGCCATGGTGACGCCGACATAGATCGACGCCTCGCGGGCCACCACCGGCATGTTGGAGGTATTGGCGACCAGCAGGGTACGCTCCATGAGCTTGCGCCCGGTGTACGGGTCGTCCAGCTCCGGGAAGCTCTCCAGCACGTCCACCAGCTCGTTGCCGCGCTCGCCGCAGCCCACGTAGATCACGATGTCCGCGTTGGACCAGCGGGCGATCTGCTGCTGGACCACGGTCTTGCCCGCACCGAAGGGGCCAGGGACAGCGGCCTTGCCGCCCTTGAGCAGGGGGAAGAAGGTGTCGATCACCCGCTGCCCGGTGATGAGCGGTGCCACGCCGTCGTCGCGATTGAAATAGGGGCGGGGCTTTCGCACCGGCCAGCGGTGATACATGCTGAGCTTGACGCTCTGGCCCTTCTGATTGCGGACCCGGGCGATGGACGCCTCGATGTCGTACTCCCCGGAGGGCGCGATCTCTTCCAGCTCCCCTTCGATTCCGGGCGGGACCAGGATGCGGTGCTTGACCGTCTGGGTCTCCTGCACCGTCCCGAGGACGATGCCGGGTCCCACCTTGGAGCCGGGCTCGAGCTCGCCGTTGGGCTCGAACTCCCACAACTTGGAGCGGTCCAGGGCCGGTACCGAGATGCCGCGGCGGATGTAGTCGCCGGAGAGCAGCGCGATCTTCTCCAGTGGCCGTTGCACCCCGTCGAAGATGCCGCCCATGAGCCCGGGTCCGAGCTCCACCGAGAGCGGCCAGCCGAGGCCGACCGCCGGCTCGCCGGGCCTGACCCCGTCGGTGGATTCGTAGGTCTGCACCACGGCCTGCTGGCCGGACAGCGAGATCACTTCGCCGAAGAGTCCCAGCTCGCCGATCTTGACCTGCTCGCCGCTGCGCACCCCGGGCAGCTCGATGGTGACGATGGGGCCGTTGATGTCGCGGATGACGCCTGTTCTGCCGTGCTCTGTCATGGTCTCATCCGGTGAAGAGGTTGCCGGTATCGAACCCGCTGGGCAGCAGGCGCTCCAGGATCACCTGTTGCACCCGCGGGCGCAGCCGGTCAAGCCGGCCCTCGAAGGTGTGGTCGACGCGGATGCGTCCGTCCGCGCTCGTGATCAAGGCGCCGCCCAGGGTCTCGATGGGTATCTCCGAGAGCGTCGCCTTCTGTCCGCGGGGCAGATGCTCGGTGATGGCATCCCAGCGTGCGAACAGTCGCTGGTGGTCGCGGCCGTTCACCGTGACCTGGATGGCATCCCGCTCGATCTGAGCGGCAGCGCCGACGATCAGTGACTGTAGCCAGTTGCCGTAGGCCCCCTCGTCCTGCATGTAGGCGCGCATACGGTCCACCAGTCGCTGTTCCACGTCCTGCACCAGATTCCAGCGCATGCGGTCCAGATGGCTCTGCATCTTGAGCTCGCTTGCCTGTGCTCGCTGGCGGAAGGTGCGCTCGCCGAGCGCCTTGGCGATGGCCTCCTCGCGCGCCTCGCGCAGCCGCAGGCGCTCTGCAGCCTCGCGAAGGATGCTATCGCGGCTGCGGTTGGCCCGCTCGCGATACTCGGCGGCCAGGCGCTCTGCGCGCGCCATGATGGCCTGCTCCAGTTCTTGTACCTGATTCACGCTCATTCTCCGGATGGGCCGGAATGGCCAGAAGTGCCGGAACGCCCCGATTGGCCGGACTCCAGGGTGGCGGCTCCGAACAGGGCGGCGAGGCGGTCTGCGACCTCGCTGTCCAGCACCGGTGGGTCGCTCAGCCGCGGGACGGAGATCACCACGATACGCCCGCCCTCGCGACGCACGCGCGCGAGGTTGGGCACGTCCTGGCCCATCAGGGCGTGGTCCACGACCACGAAGGCCTTTTCCCGGTTGCGGCTGAGGTCTCGCAGGATCCGGTCCGCCTCGTCGGGCGACGGGTTCGCATGGGTCTCGAAGCCGATCAGGCGGAAGCCGTCCGCCAGGCTCTCATCGCCGAGGAAGAGCATGCGGGTCGGGCTTCCCAGGTCGTGCTCGACAGTCATTGGGCGGGGCGTCCTAGATCTTGTTGAGCAGCAGGATTGAGATGACCAGACCGTAGATGGCGATACCCTCGGCGAGGCCAAGATAGATCAGGGTGCGGCCCAGGGTCTCGGGCTTCTCGGTGATGGCGGCGAGGGACGCCGCGCCAATGGGTCCGACCGCGATTCCGGCGCCGATGGTGGAGAGCCCGGTCGGAATGCCCGCGCCGATGATGGCGAGACCCAGGCCCGTGGACATCTCGTTCAGGGTGACGGCCACGGTCTCGGCGGTGTCGGCGGCGAAGACCTCGTTGATGCCGAGCAGCAGCAGTCCCAGCTGGGCGGCCACGAAGACCACGAGCTGGGTCCCCATCGCAGGCTTGTACCAGGGTCCGATGCGGCGGGCGAGGGCGGGGCGCATCTCCAGCACGATGCCGGAGACGGTCAGACCGAGGATGGCGAGGGACATGAGGGCGACGAGCCAGTACATGGTGTGCTCCTGGGTTGGGGTTGCTGCTGTGCTGATGTTCGTAGTCGGTAATCGGTCGTGGCGATTGCTCTGACGGTGTGTCGTCACTTGCAGCCCTGGGCTCGACCCGTCACGCCAGGGCCTTGGGCTGAGGCTAGGGCGAAGCCGCTCTCCGGCGCAGCCGAAGGGGAGTGAACTCGTGCCCCTCTCCGGAAAAGTAGCGTGAGAAGCCCTCGTAATACTGCAGGCGCATCACCTGGATCATGACGATGCCGCCCTCCAGCACCAGCACGAAGATGTTGCCCAGGATCACGGTGACCACGTGCCCGAAGGCGCCCATCATGCCTGCCAGGGTAAAGACGGCGATCGACAGGGCCACGTGGTTCAGGCTGAAGGCCGCCACGCGTAGGAACGAGAGGGTGTTGGAGACGTAGCCGATGATGGTCTCCAGGGTCTCGATGAAGACGACCAGGATCTTTTCGCCGAGGGGTGCGTCCAGGTGGCGCCAGGCGTACCAGGCGAGTGCGGCGAGTGCGCCGATCACCAGGACGATGGGGAGGGTGCCAAATGTACCCCGGGTCCCCAGGTTCAGCCCGCCCCACACCAGCGCCAGATAGAACACCAGGTTCACGATGCCGTGGTGGCCGAAGATCGCCCCCCACCAGTTCTTGACGACAAAGCGGTTGTAGATGGCCAGCAGGCAGGCCAGGCTCAGGAACACCACTCCGTAGCCCAGGGCGATCTTGAGCATCAGGATCGGGTCATGGATGGGGCTCATCCAGAGCGCGGGCAGCACGTCCTCGTATCCGAAGACGCTGCCGTAGAGGAGCCCGAAAAACATCGAAGAGAGCCCAGCCATCAGGCCGAACAGCCAGAAGCGTTTGAGCCTGCCGCGGAAGTACCAGGCCAGTCCCGCGATCACGGCGCCCTGGCCCACATCACCGAACATGGACCCGAACATCAGAAGAAAGGTGACGGCGAACAGCGGCGTCGGGTCCACCTCACCGTATTCGGGGATTCCGTACTGCTTGACCAGCATGGCGAAGGGCTCGAGCAGCCGGCTCCTGGTGGGCACGGTGGGGACCAGCTTGCGCTCGTCCGCCCGGGGATCGCGGGACTGCATCTCGAAGGGCAGGGCGAGTGACTCGCGCAGTCGCTTCCTAAGTCCCTCTACCGCCCGGGAGGGCACCCAGCCCGCCAGATAGGCCAGATGACCGGCACTGTGGATCGATGGGTCCAGGGTCACTAAGGGCTCGGCCAGCATCAGCGTGCGCCGCGCCTCGGCCAATCGCTCGCGAAAGCTGTCGGACCAGTCGGAAAGGCGCTGATGCAGGTTCTCCCGTTGGGTGTGGATGTCCTTGCGCTGGGCCTCCAGGTCCTCGCGGATCTGCGCTGGTTTCTCGTCCAGCTCCTCCGGGATGGGAATGGCTTGGAATCCAGCCGCATTGAGCACCGCCGAGAGCTGCGCCTCTTTGGTTCCCGAGGGTCCGACGATGACCACGTGGGCATGGTCGTCGTGCTGCATGTAGACGTGCAGCAGGTGCTCCGCCAAACCCACGGCGCCCTCCAGCTGGCGCAGGTTCTCCCGCGGCACCATGCCCACGTAAAAGTCGAGGAAGCGGGTCTTGCTGCGCAGCATCCCCAGGTCGATGTTGAGATGCTGGAAGTTGGAGAGCGCGGCCTCCTGCTCGCGTACGAAGCGGTCCTGATCGTCGAGCCGGCGGAAGTCCTCCTCGTAACGGGAGGTCTTCTGCCAGATCTGGCCCAGCCACTCGTTGACCTCCACGAGCTCGGCGTATTCCACCACGCGCACCTGGGCGATGTCCGGCGCTTCAGGCACCGGGATCAGCTTGGCGATCTTGTCGAGCCGGGAGCGGGCCTGGTTGTAAGTGTCGCGGTACTCGCGTCCCGGCTGACCGGAGAGCTGGGCCTCGGTGGGGGGCCGGGTGTCGGGGTGGAAGCTCTCGGTCTCTGCCACTGCCAGTGACGCCTGGGGCAGGTCCTCGGTGAGCACCAGCAGGCGAACGCTCTTCATGGGGAGAGGCCGGAGCATTGGGGTCGATCCGCTGGACTGGTGGTTGATCTCGATCCGGGACCCTGGCTCAGGCCGCCTTCGGAAGCTTGGTACCCGCAGGGCCAGCCCCGGCCCCTGAGCCAGACCAGGGACAGGTAGGCTCGGTGATCTCCAGCGCGATCTCCACCACCTCAGTTGAGAGGTTCAGGAGCCGGCCCTGGATCAGGGCGAACAACAGAAACAGGTCCATCTCGCGCAGTATCAGGTAGGCCAGGGCCCGCGCCACCCCGGATGGACTCTTGCGCAGGACCCGGTGTGCCTCCCGCGCCACGTACCGGCCCATTTTGCGCTGCACGTCGATGATCGTGCGGCTGTCGGCGAGGATCTGGTCAAGGGGTGTGGGCAGGGACTCCAGAACGCGCTGGAAGCTCTCCAGGTTCACGAGGCCGAGCAGCCGGTCCCGGTGCAGCAGCCGCATGGAGGGCACCAACTGATAGAAGGTCTCCGACGGCGAGAGCTGGTAGGAGAAGCGGAAGCGCAGCAGCCACAGCAGATCGATCCGGTCCAGCTCGGTCCCGATCAGGTGCTGCAGGGGCTGAAGGTTGGCATCGTAGAACTGCGTGACCTGGCGCACCAGACCGGCGTAATAGCGCTGGTCGATGGCCGCCTCCAGGGCGAAGGGCTCGCGCCGTTGCTCGTAGATCTCACGCGCCTGGCGGGCGATCAGACTGTGAGGGCCCGCCTCGAGCTGCCGCAGGAGCTCCAGCACATTCTCGGCCCGGAGCAGGTCCTGGTCGGCCAGGCGGATGTAGGGCGGCAGGTCAAAGAGGTTGTCCCGGATCTCCTTGGGGTCCAGGTCGTGGAGCTTGCCGCGGATCAGGCTCTTCAGGTTGAAGAGCGCATACTTGCGTCCCCAGGCCAGCACCAAGGCGCGCTCCGTGGCATTCATCGGCCGGGACAGTATCTGAAGCTCCGAGAGCAGCACCTGGATCAGGGTCTGCTCGATGGCGCGGCTGCGGGTCTGGGCACTCAATTGATCGTCAAGGAGGCCGGAGAGCCCGAACCGCTCTGCCAGCTCCGGCAGCTGCATCTGCGACAGGCGCCCGATGGTGTCCGGGTCGAACAGCTGGGTCGCCATCACCGATATCCGGGTGTTCAGATAGGCTTGGCTGGCGGCGCTGCTCATCGCTGGGGTCTGGGGCTCGGGACCTGGGTTGACGACGCGAGGGAGAATCCTGCGAAACGAATGAGCCGAGGGCTCGGCGGCTAACGCTCGGGGTCGATCAGGACCTGGAAGGCCGCCTCCAGGGCCTCGTCCTCGCGCTGCTCGGCCTGGTCGCGCAGTTGCACGTGGCGCTCGTCGTAGCGGCGGCGCAGCTCCGCGATATTCTGCTCCGCCCGTTCCTCGGCCTTGCCGATGAAGGAGCGGTGCAGGTCCGGGATGCGCGTCGTGAAGCGCTCATTCTCCGCCTTCGCGTCAGCCATGGCCTTGTGGATCACGCGCTCTTGCTCTTCCTCCGCCTGTTGGGCGATCTTTTCGGCCCGCATCTCGGCGGCCAGGAGTCGTTGCAGGGTGTCGTCCATCGCGGATATCTCTAGGCCGCCCCAGGTGGGGGCGCTACGGGCGCGTACCTTAAGCGAACGGTGGCAAAATTGCGCGGCCGATATTGCTCGCGGTTGCGCTAAATCAGAACTCCCTGCCGCCCGCCGCGTGCCCTGCCAGTGCTCGCTTCGAGCCCCTCGACGGCAGACCCCCCGGTGCCCTCCGACCCCGACGCTCAATCGCGCTGCGCGCCGCGACAACCGGGGGATCCGTCAGGGCACATCGGGATCAGTCCGCGGACGGTAGGGACACGCAAGAGAGAAAATCCAGGGTGATCCTGGCGGTGACGCCCCACAGCTGCTCGCCGTCGTACTCGTCGAAGAAAACCAGGTCCCGCGCCTGGGGGTGATCCGGGGCCGGGTAGACTCGGCTGCGGTGATTCCCGGGATTGCGCAGCCACTCCAGTGGGATGCTGAAGATGCGCGAGACCTCGCGGGGGTCCGGGCGCAGCGGCTGGGGCCAGGGGATGCAGCCCACCACGGGGGTGACGAGGAACTGACTGACGGTATGAAAGGGTGGCAGCTCGCCAAGGAGGGACACGGTTCTTGGCGCCAATCCGATCTCTTCCTCGGCCTCCCGCAGCGCGGTGGCGGTGCAACTGGGGTCCCTTGGCTGCCAGCGCCCGCCGGGGAAGCCGACCTCTCCACTGTGGCGGTCGAGCGCATGCTCGGCCCGGCGGATGAAGATCAGGTGCCAGCCGTCGTCGAGTGAATACAGGGGCAGCAGGACCGCCGCGCGGTGGGCCGGGGCACTCGCGGAATCTGGGAGCTCGGCGCCAGGCTTGCCCCGGCAGTGCGCGCGCACCAGGCGTTCTCGGATCAGCTCGCAGGTCAGGCCGTCGGGGAGCGAATGGGTGTCCACAGGCCCTAGCTTAGAGCAGCGGCACCCCAATTTGGAGGGCCGGTCGACCCGCCGATCCGGCACGGGCTGCCGCCGTTGCCGACCCGAGCCTAGCGCGTCGCCCAGGGGGGTTCAGTTGATGGTGGCGGCGCCTTGGGGTGTGACCCCGTAACCGACGAGCAGGCGGCCCAGCCTTCGGCTGCCGGTCTTGTGCCAGAGATCGTGTAGGCGCAGAAGATCGGGCTGTCGGGTAGCCTGACCCTGTTCGATGGTCTCGGCGAGCAGGTCCACGAAGTCGACGAATCGGCTGGAGAGCTGGGCGAAGACCGAGCGCAGGGCGCGTACCCGGGGCCCGCGCTGTCGGAGAGATAACCGTAGGCGGAGGCGCCCATGGCGATGTAATAGTCCACGTCCACCAGGCTGCGCTGCAGGCTGTGGGGCAGGATGTTGGAGACGAACAGGGCCAGGTCGCCCAGGCGTTGGAGGGCAAGCTCCCGCTCGCCGGTCGTTTCGGCCTCGCTCGCCTGTTTGTAAATGTCGACCAGAGGGCGTCGAACGAGGCCATCTTCGGTGTGGTCGAACAGGCGGTCTGAGCGGGCATAATCCGTGAGCAAGTGGGTAAGATAGGCGATGATGGTGTCGTCCGCGTCGAGCTTCTGGGTGCCTGCCGCCTCACGCAGTGCCTGATGGAAGAAGGCTTTGAGGCTGGTAACCGCGATAACGGATCTGTGGCCGCTGACCTCTGTCATGGCGAGTTGCTCCGGGATACGAGACGGTGACGACCCCTTCGTAACCCAGTCGCAACGGGACTGTCAAGCCCGACAAGAATCGTTGGCAATCTCGGGGATGTGCTGCTAACGATTGGAAAGAAAATGACTTTTTCTGATGCGGTGGGAGGGCTCTTTGCACCGGATGCGTGCCGCCTCGGCGGCCGGCGCTGGTGCATGGCCGCCCTGCGGCGAATCGGATTTGGTGACCGACCCCATGATCGACGACACCCGCACCCCCATACCAACAGATCGGCGGTGAGGCCGGGGTGAGGGCCTTGGTGGACCGCTTCTACGATCTGATGGACAGCCGACCGGAAGCGGCCGGCATCCGGGCCCTGCACGCCAAGAGCCTCAAGGGTTCGCGTGAAAAGCTATTTCTGTTCCTGTCCGGCTGGCTGGGCGGGCCGGACGTGTACCAGCAGCGCTATGGCCATCCACGGTTGCGGGCGCGCCATCTGCCGTTCGTGATTGGAGCCGCCGAGCGGGATCAATGGATGGGGTGCATGCGCCAGGCCCTTGACGAGTTGGTGGAAGACGAAGGCTTGAGGGCGCATCTGGTGCAGGCCCTCTATCAGGTGGCGGATTTCATGCGCAACCGGCCGGAGGTGGACACCGCCGGGTCACCGTTTCGCATCGTCGGGCAGGGGAGGTAATAGGCCTCAGAAGGAAGTGCCGGCGGGGGTTCGGACGCGGCATTGAACCGCTGCGGTTTGCGCATCGAGGGCGCGGGCCGCCTCGCCTTGTGTCAGGGAGCGCTCAGGAGACGCCGAACCCGTGGGTGCCGCGAGTCACTCTCGAATGGCGCCGATCAGATTCCGGACCCGCTCCGCATCGGCTGCCCGGACGCCCTTCAGGCATTGGTGCAGCAGGTCCACCAGGGCGTCGTCCTGCAGCTCGGAGGCGGCGGCCTGCTTGAGCTGGCCGGCGACCTCGTTGAGCGCCTCTTCCGGTCAGGACGCCGGAGCCATCCAAGTAGGCCACGGCAGCCTGGGTGAAGGGGGCGATGAGTCGCTGGGTGCGGGGATAGCACATAGGACGCACCTCTCGACGATGGCGCAGCGTCGCGTCAGGGCTGCAGCTTCCGCTTCAAGAGGTCGTTCACCTGTTGGGGGTTGGCCTTGCCCTGACTCTGCTTCATGACCTGGCCCACAAAGAAACCGAAGACTTTTTCCTTGCCCGCCCGGTACTGCTCCACCTGCTCCGGGCTGGCGGAGATGATCGCGTCGATGATGGGCTCGATGGCGCCGGTGTCCGTGATTTGCCTGAGACCCCGGGTCTCGATGACCTGGTCCGCGTCGCCTTCCCCATTCCACAGTGCCTCGAAGACCTGCTTGGCGATCTTGCCGGAGATGGTATTGTCCTTGATACGCCGGATCAGGCCGGCCAGCTGAGCAGCCGTCACCGGGCTCGCGCCGATGTCGCTCCCCGACTTGTTCAGGGCGGCCGACAGCTCTCCGCCGATCCAGTTGGCCGCGAGCTTGGGCTCTCCCGTGTCTCGTGCCACCTGCTCGAAATAGTCCGCAAGCTCCCGGCTCGCCGTCAGTAGGTTGGCGTCGTACTCGGAGAGTCCATACTCGAAGTGGAATCGCTCCCGCATAGCGTCTGGGAGCTCCGGCAGGTCCGCGAGCGCCTTCGCGATGAAGTCCTCGTCGATCTCCAGGGGCAGCAGGTCCGGATCGGGGAAGTAACGGTAGTCGTTCGCCTCCTCCTTGGTGCGCATGGCACGGGTCTCGTCCTTTTCAGGGTCATACAGGCGCGTCTCCTGGACCACCTCGCCCCCGGACTCGATCAGGTCGATCTGGCGGTCCACCTCAAACTGAATGGCCCTCTCTAGGAAGCGGAATGAGTTGAGGTTCTTGATCTCCGTGCGGGTGCCGAAGGTCGGCTCGCCGCGGGGACGCACCGAGACGTTCGCATCCATGCGGAAGGAGCCCTCCTGCATGTTGCCGTCGCTGATGCCGATCCAGCGCACGATCTGGTGGACCTTCTTCGCATAGGCCACGGCCTCCTCGGGGGAACGCATGTCCGGCTCCGAGACGATCTCAAGGAGCGGGGTGCCGGCGCGGTTCAGGTCGATCCCGGTATATCCGTGGAAATCCTCGTGCAGCGACTTGCCCGCGTCCTCCTCCAGGTGGGCCCGGGTGACGCCGACCTCCTTGACGCTGCCGTCCTCCAGGACGATCTCCACACGCCCCTCTCCCACCACGGGGAGCTCGTACTGGCTGATCTGGTAGCCTTTGGGGAGGTCGGGGTAGAAATAATTCTTGCGGGCGAAGACAGAGCGCTCCGCCACCTCCGCGTCGATGGCCTTGCCGAAGCGAACGGCAAGGCGAACGGCATCCCCATTGAGTACAGGCAGCACCCCGGGTAACCCCAGGTCGATCGCGCTGGCCTGGGTGTTGGGCTCGGCACCGAATCGGGTGGGCGAACCGGAAAAGATCTTGGACTGGGTCGCGAGCTGGGTATGGATCTCGAGACCGATGACGGTTTCCCATGGCATAGTCGATGTCACCTGGAATCGGCGCTATTCGAACCCGACTGGCCGTGCTAGATGCCAATCGGTTTCCTGCTGCAGTCGGTGGGCGACATTGAGCAGGCGGCCCTCATCAAAATAGTTGCCGATGATCTGCAGCCCCACCGGCATGCCGCCCACCGCGGCGACCGGGATGGAGATTCCGGGAAGGCCTGCTAGGTTGGTGGCGATGGTGTAGATGTCGTTGAGGTACATGGACACCGGGTCGTCCATTTTGGCGCCGAGCGGGAATGCGGTGGTGGGGCTGGTGGGGCCCATGATGACGTCCACATCTTCGAAGGCGCGCTTGAAGTCGTCCGCGATCAGGTGGCGGATCTTCTGGGCCTTGAGATAGTAGGCGTCGTAGTAGCCGGCGGAGAGCACATAGGTGCCGATCATGATGCGGCGTTTCACCTCAGTCCCGAAACCCTCCGCGCGGCTGCGCTTGTAGAGGTCTTCCAGGTCCTTGGGGTTCTCGCAGCGGTGGCCGTACCGCACCCCATCGAAACGGGCCAGATTGGAGGAGCACTCGGCCGGGGCGACCACATAGTAGACCGGCACAGAGAGTGGGCTGTTTGGGAGGCTGATCTCGCGAACTTGGGCGCCCAACCCCTCGTAGACCCGGATGGCCGCCTGAATGGAGGCGCCCACCGACGCATCCAGTCCATCGCCGAAGTACTCCTTGGGGAGCCCGATCCGCAGCCCCGCCAGATCCGCGCCCAGGCCGGCCGCATAGTCCGGGACCGGGGTGTCCACACTGGTGGAATCCCGGGGGTCGAATCCCGCCATGGCGCCCAGCATCAGGGCGGCGTCCGCGGCGCTGGGGGCCATGGGCCCCGCCTGGTCGAGCGAGGAGGCGAAGGCGATCATGCCCCAGCGGGAGCAGCGTCCGTAGGTGGGCTTGATGCCGGTGATACCGCACAGGGCGGCGGGCTGGCGGATTGACCCGCCGGTGTCGGTGCCGGTGGCGGCGGCGCACAGACGCGCCGCGACGGCGGCGGCCGACCCGCCCGAGGAGCCTCCGGGTACCCTCGACGTGTCCCAGGGGTTCTTCACCGGGCCGTAGAAGCTGGTTTCGTTCGACGAGCCCATGGCGAACTCGTCCATGTTCGTCTTCCCAAGCACCACGACCCCGGCCGCGGCGAGCCTTTCGACCACCGTCGCGTCGTAGGGAGCGATGAAGTTGTCCAGCATTCGCGAGCCGCAACTGGTTCGCAGCCCCTGGGTGCAGAAGATGTCTTTGTGGGCGATAGGGATGCCGGTGAGGGGCCCGGCGGCGCCGGCACGGATGGTCTGGTCGGCCCGCTCGGCAGCGGCCAGCGCCTGCTCGGCCGCTACCGTGACGAAGCTGTTGAGACCGTTGTCCAGGCGCCCGATACGGTCGAGAAAGTGTTGGGTCAGCTCGACGCTGGAACAGGCGCCAGATCGCAGGTCCGCCCCCAGCCCGGCGATGGTCTTATCGTGCATCACTCGATCACCTTGGGCACCAGATAGAGCCCGCCCTCGGTCAGGGGTGCGTTGGCCTGGAACCGCTCGCGCCGGTTGGGTTCAGTGGGCACGTCTGGGCGCAGCCGCTGAGCCATGTGCAGGGGGTGAGCCATGGGTGTCACGCCCGAGGTGTCCACCGCGTCCATCTGGGCCACGAGATCGAGCATATTGGAGAGATCATTGGCGTAGCGCCCGGTCTCTTCGTCGGAGATGGCCAGCCGCGCGAGGTGGGCGATCTTTTCGACGTCTGAACGCTCCAGTGCCATAGCTGTCGTGCCGTGTGGTCTATGCGAAGGCGGTGCAACATACCATAGCGCCGAACGGCGCGGTAACGGGCCGCGGGGCTGTCGTCGGTCGGCCGAGCCCGTCGCCAGGGTCCCGTCCCGCGCGCCTTGCCGATCCCCGAACGCATTGCTAGATTACCGGCTCTTTTTGTCCAGGATTTCGCCCGGCACGCCAACGGGAGCCAGGCGCCGCTCCCCTTGTTAAGGTAAGTACTTGATGTTTCTTAGACGCTTTCGTGGGATCTTCTCTACCGACCTGGCGATCGACTTGGGGACCGCAAACACCCTGATCTATGTTCGCGGCCAGGGAATCGTGCTCAATGAGCCTTCGGTCGTGGCAATCCGCCAGGAGCGGGCGGGCGGGACGAAATCGGTCGTGGCCGTGGGCGAAGAGGCCAAGCTCATGCTCGGCCGCACCCCCCAGAACGTCACCGCCATCCGGCCACTGAAGGACGGGGTGATCGCCGATTTTACGGTCACGGAGAAGATGCTCCAATTCTTCATCCATAAGGTGCACGAGAGCCGGTTGGTGCGCCCGAGCCCGCGGGTGTTGATCTGCGTCCCCTGCGGCTCGACCCAGGTGGAGCGTCGCGCCATCAAGGAATCCGCGGCGGGTGCGGGCGCCCGCGAGGTCTATCTGATCGAGGAGCCCATGGCGGCGGCCATCGGCGCCGGGCTGCCCGTGGACGAGCCGCGGGGCTCCATGGTCATCGACATCGGCGGTGGGACCTCCGAGGTGGCGATAATCTCACTGAACGGGATCGTCTACTCCAACTCGGTGCGCATCGGCGGGGATACCTTCGACGAGTCCATCATCAATTACGTGCGCCGCAACTACGGCACCTTGATCGGGGAGGCAACCGCCGAGCGCATCAAGCACGCGATCGGTTCTGCCTTCCCGGGAAACGATGTGCTGGAGATCGAGGTCAGGGGGCGTAACCTGGCCGAGGGCATCCCGCGCAGCTTCACGCTGAACAGCAACGAGATCCTGGAGTCTCTCCAGGAGCCCTTGGCGGGCATCGTGGGTGCGGTCAAGTCCGCCCTTGAGCTGACTCCGCCCGAGTTGGGCTCCGACGTGGCGGAGCGCGGAATCGTGCTTACCGGCGGCGGCGCCCTGCTGCGGGACTTCGACCGCCTGGTGGAGGAGGAGACCGGGCTGCCGGTGGTGGTGGCGGAGGATCCGCTGACCTGCGTCGCCCGAGGAGGAGGCAAGGCGTTGGAGATGCTCGACAGCGGCGGGCTCGACCTATTCACCTCCGAATAGACCGCCAAAGAGTGCCCGGGCGCGGTCCCCGCGACGGCTGGCTGTTGGGCGGGGTTCCGGCCCAAGGCCGGTGAAAGCGATTGGCGAGGGTTCAGCCATCAAGCCCCTGTTCCTCCATGGCCCGTCACCGACGCTCCGGCTGATCCTGGCATCGGCCATGGCGCTTGGCCTGATCGTGACAGACCACCGCTACGACCACCTGGACGCCCTGCGGTCTGCCCTGGCGGTCGTGGTCTACCCGCTGCAGCTCCTGGCGGACCTGCCGGTGCGCATGGCGCTTGGCGCCCAGGGGCGGCTGGCAAGCGAAGGTCAGCTCCGCGCGCAAAATGAGTCTCTGCGCCGGGACAACCTGGTGCTGAACGCGCGTCTCCAGCAGCTCGGCTCACTGGAGGCCGAGAACATGCGCCTTCGCGATCTCTTGGGGTCGTCCTTCAAGATCGGCGAGCGGGTGCTGATCGCCGAGATCCTCTCGGTCGACCAGGACCCCAGTCGCCAGCAGCTGCTGATCAACAAGGGCTCCAGTTCCGGCGTCTTCGTGGGCCAGCCCGTGATCGACGCCGAAGCCGTTATGGGGCAGGTGATCCGGACCAACCCGTTCTCCTCGACGGTGCTGCTCATTACCGACTTCGAGCATGCCCTGCCGGTGGAAGTGAACCGCAACGGCCTGCGTACCGTGGCGGCAGGAACGGGGGCGGGTCAGGAGCTGGAGCTTCTGCACATCCCCAAGAACGCGGACGTGCGCGTGGGCGATTTGTTGGTCACATCTGGCATGGGCGGGCGTTTCCCGCGCGGTTACCCCGCGGCCCGGGTGACCTCGGTGCGCCATGAGCCGGACAATCCATTTATGGCCGTGACCGCCGAGCCGACCGCTCGCCTCGACCGCAGCCGCGAGGTGCTTCTGGTGTGGGCGCTCTCCGCCGATCAGCGGCGTGACGCCCTTTCACGTGCAGACCAGGCGCGCGCGGGCAGTGCCCCGGCAAGGCGGGTGGTTCCGCGGTGAGCGAGACGATCGCTCGAGGCCGCTGGGTGGTCATGCTGAGCCTGGTGGCCGCACTGTTCCTGAGCATCCTGCCCATGCCTATCGCCGTGGAGGAGCTACGGCCCCAATGGGTGGCCCTGACGCTGATCTTCTGGGCCCTGACCCTGCCAGAACGAATTGGTGTGTTCTGGGCCTTCGGTGCCGGGCTGGTGCTGGATGTCGTCACCGGCACCCTGCTTGGGTTTCATGCACTCGGGCTCT
Source organism: uncultured Gammaproteobacteria bacterium (assembly GCA_963698355.1). GTDB lineage: Bacteria > Pseudomonadota > Gammaproteobacteria > Chromatiales > Chromatiaceae > Thiodictyon. The sequence continues at coordinate 219,225 of CAVOQO010000100.1, forward strand.
CCGTGGTTGCCTACCTGGCGGTGACGCTGCACCAGCGGGTTCTCATCTATCCGCTCTGGCAGCAGACCCTCTTCGTGTGGGTGCTGCTCCTGGTGGAGCGTCTGCTCTCACTCTGGCTGATGGGCGCTACTGGCCAGCCGATGCCCACCCTCATCTACTGGGCGCCGACCTTCCTGGGTCTGGTCCTCTGGCCCTGGCTCTATGTGGTGCTGCGCGACCTGGCGCGGCGTACCGGGATGATCTGACCCCATGCTCCTCGATTCCAGCGTAGAGGATCGCCAGCGGGAGACCCGCCTCGTGACGGTGCGCGCGGCGGTGGCCGGATTGGTGGTCTTGCTCGCCTTGTCTCTGGTGGTCATCCGGCTGGTTCGACTGCAGGTTCAGCAGCATGAGCATTTCTCCGTGCTGTCCCAGGACAACCGAGTCAAGGTGCAGCCCGTCCCGCCGACCCGGGGCCTGATCTACGACGCCAAGGGTGTGCTGCTGGCGGACAACCATCCGTCCTTCTCGCTGGAGATCACGATCGAGAAGGTCGAGGACCTGCAAGGAACCATTGAGGCGCTCTCGGGCATCATCCCCGTGGACGAGAAGGACCGGGCCCGCTTCGAGCGCATGGCGCGCCAGCGGGTGCGCTTCCAGGGGGTACCCCTGCGGCTCAACCTGACCTCGGAAGAGGTCGCCCGCTTCTCGGTGGACAGTTACCGCTTCCCGGGGGTGGAGGTGCGCGCCGAGCTGATCCGAACCTATTCCCGGGGCGAGCTGACGGCCCATGTCCTGGGCTATGTGGGACGCATCAACGAGCAGGAGATGGAGCGCATCGACACCAGCAACTATGCCGGCACCCACTTCATCGGCAAGTCGGGTGTGGAGAAGGCGCACGAGGCGTTGCTGCACGGCCAGGTGGGCTACCAGCAGGTCGAGGTGAACGCCCGGGGCCGCGTGCTGCGCACGCTGGAGGGCAAACCGCCGGTGCCGGGTCGGGATCTGCATCTGTACCTGGACATTGGGCTGCAGCAGGCGGCGACCGAGGCCCTGGGTGACAATCGCGGGGCGGTGGTGGCGATCGACCCGCGCACCGGAGGCGTGCTGGCCCTGGTCAGTCAACCGAGCTTCGACCCCAACCTGTTCGTCGAGGGCATCAGCCAGAAGGACTATCAGGCGCTGCTCTTTTCCCCCGACAAGCCGCTCTACAACAGAGCGGTGCGCGGCCAATACCCTCCCGGCTCCACAGTGAAACCGTTCGTGGGGCTGGCGGGGCTGGCGGCCGGGGTGATCAACCCCGGAAGCGCAAAGTACTGCCCCGGCTATTACCGGCTGCCGGGCCAGAGCCACCGCTACCGCTGTTGGCGGCGGGGCGGACACGGGACCGTGGCACTCGAGCAGGCGGTGGTCCAATCCTGCGACGTCTACTTTTATGGCCTGGCCCATGACCTGGGCATCGAGCGCCTCAAGCGCTTCCTCGGTCAGTTCGGGTTTGGCGCCCGCACTGGCATCGATGTGGCGGGGGAGCTGAGCGGCCTGGTGCCGTCCAAGGAGTGGAAGGAGCAGGCGCGCAAGCAGCCCTGGTACCCGGGGGAGACCTTGATCGTGGGGATCGGCCAAGGGGCCTTCCTGGCCACGCCGCTGCAGCTTGCCGCGGCGACCGCTACCGTGGCCAACCGCGGTATCTTCATCCAGCCCCGCGTAGCCCGGGCCTCGCAGGTGCCGGGGGCCGGCGCGGCGGAGGAGCTGCCGGCTCAGTCACGCCAGGTACAGATGGGCGACGCGCACCACTGGGATCAGATCATCCGCTCCATGACTGCGGTTATCGAAAGTCCGCGGGGCACCGCCAAGCGTATCCAGACCGCGAGTTACCGAATCGCCGGCAAGACGGGTACCGCCCAGGTCTTCACTGTGGGTCAGAGCGAGAGCTACAACGCCTCGCGTGTCGATAAGCGCATGCATGACCATGCCCTGTTCATCGCCTTCGCCCCGGTGGAAGACCCGCGTATTGCCGTGGCGGTGATTGTGGAGAATGGCGGGCACGGCGGCTCGGTGGCGGCGCCGGTGGCCCGCCAGGTCATGGACGCCTATCTGGGCGGGACCATGCTGGTGGCCCAGGGGTCGAGGGACGACGACGGCTCGGACCATGGCGATTAGGTCCGACTCCCAGGGGCTGGATCGGATGGATGACCCGTCCGAGATCCGCCTTATGCGCCGGCTGCATATCGACGTGGCCCTGGTCCTGGGGCTGCTGCTCCTGTGCGCCTTCGGCCTCGCGGTACTCTACAGCGCGACCGGTCAGGACCTCGCAGCCGTTGAGCGCCAGCTGGTGCGCTTGGTGCTCGCCTTCGGGCTCATGTTCGCGGTGGCCCAGGTGCCACCGGCGCGCCTGGAGCGCTGGTCGCTCCCGCTCTATGGGCTGGGTGTCCTGATGCTGGTCGCCGTGCTGCTTGTCGGTGACGTGGGCAAGGGTGCACAGCGCTGGCTCGACCTCGGATTCATGCGATTTCAGCCGTCGGAGCTACTCAAGCTGGCGGTGCCCATGGCGGTCGCGTGGCTCCTGGCCGCGCGGCCGCTGCCGCCGAGCTTGCTTCGCGTCATCGGTGCGGCAGTCCTGACCATGGTCCCGGTTCTGCTGATCGCCAAGCAGCCGGATCTGGGGACCGCCATCCTGGTGGCTACGGCAGGTGCCGCGGTGCTCTTCATCGGGGGGCTCTCCTGGCGTCTGATTCTGGTGCTCGCGGCCACCGGCGCTTCGTTGGCCCCGATGCTCTGGTACGGCATGCGTGATTATCAGCGCCAGCGGGTCCTGACCTTCCTCGATCCGGAGTCAGACCCCTTGGGTTCCGGCTACCACATCATCCAGTCCCAGATTGCCATCGGGTCCGGCGGCATCTATGGCAAGGGCTGGCTGAACGGCACCCAGTCACACCTGGAGTTTCTGCCGGAGCGGCATACCGATTTCATCTTCGCCGTCATCGGTGAGGAGCTCGGACTCGCCGGAATCGCGGTGCTTCTGGCCCTGTATCTCTTCATCATCTACCGCGGGTTGGTGATCGCCGCCAGTGCCGGCGACAACTTCGGGCGGCTCCTCGCTGGCGGTCTGTCCCTCGTGTTCTTCGTCTACGTCTTCGTCAACACCGGGATGGTGACCGGACTGCTGCCGGTGGTGGGCGTCCCGCTGCCGCTGGTGAGCTACGGGGGGACCTCCATGGTGACCCTGATGGCAGGATTCGGCATGATCATGGCGGTGCGGACGCATCGAAAAGCGTTTCATATTTAGCGGGTTTAGCAATATACTCGAGGTAAATCCTCAAAATCCTCTGTGCCTATGCCTGGTCATCGCCCGGCGAAATCCACCGGCCTCGGCGCCGGACGTTGCCTTGGAGTGCTTCTGCTGGCGCTGAGTGTGCCGTGGGTGGACGCCGCCGGCGATGCCCCGGGGGCAGAGCCGAAGAGCTACGAGCAGGAGAGGGCGCGCTTCGCTGACGAGATGGCGCTCAAGCATGGATTCGATGGGGACGAGCTGCGTGTCCTGCTGGAACAGGCCCGCTATCGCCAGGCGATCATCGATTCCATGGAGCGCCCTTACGAGGGCAAGCCGTGGCATCGCTACCGGCGGATCTTCCTGACCCCCGAGCGCATTTCAGGCGGGGTCGACTTCTGGCGCCAAAATGCCGAGACGCTGGCGCGCGCCGAGGCGGCCTATGGCGTGCCCCCGGAGGCCATCGTCGCCATCCTGGGGGTGGAGACCAGTTATGGGGCCCGGATCGGAGAGCATCGGGCGATCGATGCCCTCACGACCCTCGGTTTCTCCTATCCGAAGCGTGCTGAATTCTTTCGCGGCGAGTTGGAGTCCTTGCTGCTGCTTGAGCGCGATGAGCGCATGGACCCTCTGGCGGCGGTCGGCTCCTATGCGGGCGCCCTAGGCAAGCCTCAGTTCATCCCGTCGAGCTACCGAGCCTACGCGGTAGATTTCGACGGGGACGGACGTCGGGACCTTTGGGGCAGCGATGCGGATGTGGTCGGCAGCGTGGCCAATTATTTTCAGAGCCATGGCTGGCGCCGCGGCGAGTCGATCGCCTTTCCGGCGCGTCTCAGCGGCGTCCTGCCCGAGGGCATCGAGGTGGCCGAGAAGAAGCCGCTCGAGCCGAACACCACCGCCGGTCAGTTGCGGGTGGCGGGGGTGGATTGGCGTGGTGCCGTACCGAGCGACGCGCCGGCCACGCTGATCCGCCTGGATGGGCCGGAGGACGAATACTGGCTGGCTCTCGCAAACTTCTACGTGATTACCCGCTACAACCACAGCAACCTCTATGCGATGGCGGTGTACCAGCTGAGTCGGGAGATCCGGAAGCGTTTCGACGGGGGTGCGTAAGAAGAAATCCTAACGGATCGCTGCGCCGGATGATTCAAACAACGGGGGGTCTATGAACGGTGAGCAACGCGAGTGGAACTGGCCGGGGAGCGCGCGCTCCGGGTTGAGACGGAGTGAATGCAATCTAGCGGAAGGCCCGGCGGCCCCGAGTCCGACCGCTGCTCTTCTGCGCCCGCGGCGGACGGCCGGGACGGCGCTGATGATCGGGCTCTTGATCCTGGCGGGCCTGCTCGGCGGCTGTGCGAGCAGCGGAACGCCACGGCAGGCGGGCGATTCGGTTGGGTCCGACGAGGGTGCGGACATCGCCGATGCGGTTCCGCGGGTGGAGCCGAAGTCCAAATACGGCAATCCGGCGTCCTATGTGGTGCGCGGCAAGCGTTACCGCACCAAGGGCAGCAGCGCGGGTCACGTGGAGCGTGGCCTGGCCTCTTGGTACGGCAAGCAATTTCACGGGCGCAAGACCAGCTCGGGCGAGCGATACAACATGTACGCCATGACCGCGGCCCACAAGACCTTGCCGTTGCCGACCTATGTGCGCGTGACCAACCTGGAGAACGGGCGCAGCGCCGTGGTCAAAGTGAATGACCGTGGTCCCTTCCACGGGCCCAGAGTCATCGACTTGTCTTACTCTGCGGCGAAGAAGCTCGGGGTGGTCCAGAAGGGTACCGCCATGGTGGAGGTCCGGGCCATCGACCCCAACCGTCCCGGCTCGGATACCGGGCCGTTCTTCGCCAGCAAGGCGGCGAAGGCCAAGCCGCGAACCGTTGCGATCAACGAATCCAAGCCGGCGCCTCGCCCATCCATGCACCGCGAGGCGCCCCCGGCGCGTGAGGACGACGCGACCCGGGAGCGGGCGATGGACGCGGCGCTGGCTGCGACCGGCGCCGAACGCGTCGCGACATCGGAGTCCCGTGCTTCGGGGCAGGGCCTCTATCTCCAGGTCGGCGCCTTCGGGGACCCGAGCAACGCGGAACGTTTGCGGAAGCGCCTGGGGTCCCAGCTCGCTGAGCAGGTCCGCGTGCAGAGCAGCATCGCGGATGGCCCCACACTGTACAAGGTGCGGGTCGGACCCCTGAGCTCCGAGGGTGAGGCCAGACAGGTCTCGGCGAAGCTCGCCACCCTGGGCCTCAGCGAGCCGCGCCCGGTCTGGAACTGACCGCTTGCCGATTCTGGTGGCGCTGGCAGGCGGGTCCGGTCCCGACCTGTCAGCGCCCACAGGCCTACGTCGATCCCTGGTTCGATCGTTGAGCCCTCGGGGCTTGCGCCCGTTGGTGTCGATGCCCCATTGGGAGACCCTGGACCCGGTGCTACTGCCCGGGCATCGGATGTCTGCTTCCGGTTGATGACTTGTTAGAATGAACCGAGTCGTTCGACCGCAACACCTAATCCTTCGGTTTGCCTTCATGAAGTCTCTCGCTTTCCCCCTCTTGCTTTGTCTCCTGTCCCTTTTTGCACGCACCGCCGCAGCAGAGTCCGAGCCGGTGGCCGATTCCTCGGCGGTCGAGTCGCCGGTGGTCGAGTCGCCGATTCCGCCTCCCCCCGAGATCGCCGCCAAGGGTTACCTGCTGGTGGATTTCAGCACGGGGGAGGAGCTGGCCTCCGCTTCTGCGGACGAGCGGCTCGAGCCTGCCAGTCTCACCAAGATCATGACCGCCTACACCATCTACCGGGAGCTCAAGGACGGGCATGTCAATCTTACCGATCAGGTCCTGATCAGTGAGAACGCCTGGCGAACCGGGGGCTCGAAGATGTTCGTCGAGGTCGGCAAGCAGGTGGGCATGGAGGACCTGCTGAAGGGCATGATCATCCAGTCCGGCAACGACGCCAGCGTGGCCCTGGCCGAGCACGTTGCGGGAAGTGAGCGGACCTTTGCCGACCTGATGAACACCCGTGCCAAGGAGCTCGGGATGACCAGCTCGCATTTCATCAATGCCACCGGACTCCCCGACCCCGATCACTACACCACCGCCCGGGACATCGCTCGGGTCACCGCCGCCTTGATCCGGGAGTTTCCCGAGTACTACGCGTGGGATGGCACCAAGGAGTTCGAATACAACGGAATCAAGCAGCAGAACCGCAACCGGTTGCTGTGGCGCGACGCGACCGTGGACGGCGTCAAGACCGGCTACACCCAGAATGCGGGCTATTGTCTGGTGGCCTCCGCGAAACGGGACCAGATGCGTCTCATCTCGGTGGTCATGGGCAGCGAAGGACCGGAGGCGCGGGCCCAGGCGAGCCTTGAGCTCCTCAACTACGGTTTCCGGTTCTATGAAAGTCACCGGCTCTATCCCGGGGCCCAGCCGGTGGAGAACCTGCGGGTCTGGATGGGCGATCTGGAGGAGCTTCCGGTCGGCCCCGCGCGCGACGTGGTCGCCACCATCCCCCGTGGGCGTTATGTGCAGCTCAGCGCCCGGCTCGAGAAGGCACCCGAGCTAAACGCACCGATTGCGAAGGGCGCCCGGGTGGGCGATATCGTCGTGAACCTCAAGGATAAGGAACTGGTGCGCGTGCCTTTGGTCGCACTCCAGGCGGTAAACGAAGGCAGCCTCTGGCAGAGGGCCAGAGACACCATTCTTCAATGGTTCTGAGCGGGGTGATTGTCAGGTCGCCTGTTTGATCGCCCGGTGACGGAGGGACGCGTGCGTGGCAGAGGTCTACCTCAACGGATCCTTCGTGGCCCCGGAGCGGGCTACCGTTTCGGTGATGGATCGGGGCTTCCTGTTCGGTGACGGCGTCTACGAGGTCATTCCGAGCTACGGCGGCTATTTCCTGGGCCTGGCGCAGCACCTGGATCGACTGGACGACAGCCTGTCGGCGATTCGGCTCGGCAACCCCCTCAGTCGCGATGCCTGGCAGGCGGTGCTCGGCCGGCTCATCGGACCGCCTCCGGCGGCGGATCAGTACGTCTATCTGCAGGTCACCCGCGGCGCGCCCGATGAACGGGATCATCTGTGCGCGCCTGGCGTCCAACCCACCGTATTCGCCATGGCGAAACCCATCAAGGCCCGCCTTCCCGAGGTCGAGATCGCCGGAGTCGCCTGCGTCACGCGGCCGGACATTCGCTGGCAGCGTTGCGAGATCAAGGCGGTTTCTCTGCTCGCCGCGGTCATGATGCGGCGGGAGGCCGAGGACGAGGGGGCGCTGGAGGCGATCATGGTCCGCGACGGCATGGTCACCGAGGGGTCGTCCACCAATGTCTTCGTGGTCAAAGACGACGTGATCGTCACGCCCGCCAAGGGTCAGCTGATCCTTCCGGGCATCACCCGGGACCTGGTGATCGCCCTGGCGCGCGACGCCGCCATGCCGCTCGTCGAGCGTCCCGTGCCAGCGGACGAGCTGTGGGCCGCTGACGAGATCTGGCTGTCGAGCTCCACGCGCGAGGTGATCCCGGTCACCCGTCTCGACGGCAAGCCCGTGGGAAGCGGCGTGCCAGGCCCAATCTGGAGACGAATGAACGGTCTCTATCAGTCCTACAAGCAAAGGATCCGGAGTGGATCCCTCTGATCCGATGAGCCGGTCCGACAGCCTGTTCGACTTTCCTTGCCGTTTCCCCATCAAGGCGATGGGCCGGGCGGACGGGGACATCGAGGCGGTGGTGGTCGAGATCCTGAGTCGCCACGCACCGAGCTTCGACGCCTCGGACGTGACCGTGCGCGCGAGCCGCGGCGGCAAATGGCTCGCCGTTACGGCCGTCATCGAGGCCCAAAGCCGCAGCCAGCTCGATGCCATCTACCGGGACCTGACGAGCCACGACTCGGTGGTCTGGGCGCTGTGACGGCCCAGCGGCGGCTGCTGGTCCGCCGTCTGGCGGGGCTGCAGGACTACCGGACCGCGTGGGACGCCATGCGTGCCTTCACGGACGCCCGGGGCCCGGAAACGACCGATGAGCTCTGGCTCCTTGAGCATCCGCCAGTATTTACCCTTGGACAGGCAGGGCGCCGCGAGCACCTGCTGAGCCCCGGCGATATTCCGGTGGTCAATTCGGATCGCGGGGGCCAGGTGACCTATCACGGCCCCGGACAGCTGATCGCCTATGTGTTGGTCGACCTGAGGCGCGCCGGCCTCGGGGTCAAGCGTCTGGTCAACCTCCTCGAGCAATCCGTCATCGACGTGTTGGCGGGGCACGGGGTCAGTGCCGCGGCTCGCCCAGATGCCCCAGGTGTCTACGTCGACGGCGCCAAGGTCGCCTCGCTCGGGCTGCGGGTGCGCAACGGCTGCAGCTACCACGGCCTGGCGCTCAATGTCTCCATGGACCTCGCGCCATTTGGACGCATCGATCCATGCGGTTACCCCGGCCTTCCGGTGATTCGGGTCAGCGACCTGGTGCCGGGCGCCACCGTTGCGTCCATGGGCGACGGCCTCGAATCGGCGCTGTCTTGGCGGTTGGGCTTAATTTCCGAGCGCGCCGCATAAGGATCCGAGGATTTGGTGCCCAGCGCCGACGCGAGACCCGGCCCGGCCGGTCGATTTCAATCTCCCGGGCGCAAGGGTACACTTTTGATCTTTTACTCTCCGCCAGAGGTCCCCCGTGGTCGTCCCTGAGCCCGATTTCCGCCGCATCAAGCGGCTGCCGCCCTATGTCTTCAACATCGTCAACGAGTTGAAGGCCGAGGCGCGAGCCCGGGGAGAGGACATCATCGACTTCGGCATGGGCAACCCGGACCAGCCCACGCCCCAGCACATCGTCGACAAGCTGATCGAGGCGGCGGGCCGCAAGGACACCCACCGTTATTCGGTCTCTCGCGGCATCCCGCGCCTGCGCCGTGCGATCTGCAACTGGTACCGGGACCGGTTCGACGTCCATCTGGACCCTGACACCGAGGCCATCGTCACCATCGGCTCCAAGGAGGGACTTGCACATCTGGCGCTTGCCACCATGGGGGCCGGAGATACGGTGCTGGTGCCGAACCCGGCCTATCCCATCCATCCCTATGGGTTCATCATCGCCGGCGCCGACGTGCGTCATGTGCGCCTGACCCCAGAGGTCGATTTTTTCGAGGAGCTTAAGCGCGCGATCACCGACTCCTGGCCCAAGCCCAAGATGCTGGTGCTGAACTTTCCCGGCAATCCGACCACCCAGTGCGTGGAGCTGGACTTCTTTCAGAAGGTGATCGACATTGCCGGGGAGCACGGCATCTGGGTGGTGCATGACCTGGCCTACGCCGACATCGTCTTCGACGGCTACAAGGCTCCGTCCATCCTCCAGATCCCGGGGGCGAAGGAGATCGCGGTCGAGTTCTTCTCCATGTCCAAGAGCTACAACATGCCGGGCTGGCGCATCGGCTATATGTGCGGCAATAAGACCCTGGTCGCGGCACTCGCGCGCATCAAGTCCTACCTGGACTACGGCACCTTTACTCCCATCCAGGTCGCCGCCATCGCCGCCCTGGAGGGCCCCCAGGAGTGCGTGCGCGAGATCAGCGACATGTACCAGAGCCGCCGCGACGTGCTGTGCAAGGGGCTGCACGAGGCCGGATGGGACGTGGAGCCGCCGCGGGCAACGATGTTCGTTTGGGCGCGCATCCCGGACTTCATCCAGGAGCACATTCGCGCCAATCTCCCGGACGGGGGCTCGCTGTCCCTGGAGTTTTCCAAGCGGCTACTCGCGGAGGCCAAGGTCGCCGTGTCGCCCGGGATCGGTTTCGGCGAATACGGGGACGATCACGTGCGCTTCGGTCTGATCGAGAACGAGCACCGCACCCGCCAGGCAGTCCGCGGCATCAAGGAGCTGTTTCGCCGCGAGTCCCGCTCGGGGGTCTGATTCCCATTTGCCGCAGAGGGCACAGAGATCACAGAGTGGGCCGTTCTGCCATCGTTGGCTAGCTCGGGTGGGTCTTACAGATTGTGAACGGGCGCGTCGCACATCAAGTTGGATAAAGTCCGTGCATCTAACGGCTGTAGTTTCGGATCCATCCTCCGATATCACCGCGCGGCAAGGTAGCATCCCAGCCCGCCCCGCTGAATCCCGGTCTTCTCTGCGTCTTCTGTATCCTTTGTGGCTGAATCTCTTTTCTATTCGAGGAGCGATGTTATGGAGCCGGTGAAGATCGGACTGTTGGGTCTTGGTACCGTCGGGGGCGGCACCGTGACCGTACTGACCCGCAATGCCCGTGAGATCGCTCGGCGCGCCGGGCGCGGGATCGTGATCGCCCATGCCGCCGCCCGAGACTTCAACCCGGAGGCCATCGCCGGCATCGAGCAGGTGGGACGCATTGGCGACGATGCCTTCGCCGTCGTGGAGGACCCGGAAGTCCAGATCGTGGTGGAACTGATCGGGGGCTACTCGCCGGCGCGGGAGTTGGTGCTCAAGGCCATCGAGAACGGCAAGCACGTGGTCACTGCCAACAAGGCGCTGATCGCCCGGCACGGCAATGAGATCTTCGCCGCGGCCCAGCGGCACGGCGTGATGGTGGGCTTCGAGGCCGCAGTGGCCGGCGGCGTCCCCATCATCAAGGCCGTTCGGGAGGGCCTTGCCGCCAACCACATCGAATGGATCGCCGGCATCATCAACGGCACTGGAAATTTCATTCTCACCGAGATGCGCGACAAGGGCCGGGACTTTGGGGACGTCTTGGCGGAGTCCCAGGCGAGGGGCTATGCGGAGGCGGACCCGACCTTCGACGTGGAAGGAATCGACGCCGCCCACAAGCTCACTATCCTCGGGTCCCTGGCCTTCGGCATACCGCTTCAGTTCGATCGCTGCTATACGGAAGGAATCTCCAAGATCGAGGCCCAGGACGTGGCCTATGCCGGCCAGCTCGGTTACCGCATCAAGCACTTGGGCATTGCACGCCGGTGCGAAAACGGCATCGAGCTTCGGGTCCACCCCACTCTGATCCCCCAGCGCCGCCTGATCGCCAACGTGGACGGGGTGATGAACGCCGTTCTGGTGAAGGGGGATGCGGTGGGGCCAACCCTTTACTATGGCGCCGGTGCCGGCTCGCTGCCTACCGCCTCGGCGGTGGTGGCTGACCTGGTGGACGTGGTGCGGGCGCTGACCACGGACCCCACCAACCGGGTGCCCCATCTCGCATTCCAGCCGGACGAGCTCGCAGACACCCCGGTTCTCTCCATGGACCAGGTGGAGACGGCCTATTACCTTCGACTCACCGCACTGGACGAGCCTGGCGTCATGGCCCGAATCGCCAGCATCCTCGGGGAGCACGGCATCAGCATCGAGGCAATCCAGCAGAAGGAGCCGGGGGAGGGGGAGACCCATGTGCCCCTGGTGATGCTCACCCACCGGGTGCTTGAGGGCCGGATGAACCAGGCCATCGCGGAGATCGAGCGCCTCGGCTCCGTCCAGGGCAATGTCATGCGCATCCGCATGGAGACCTTGGCGGGTTAGAGAGGACCGAGGACGTGGGGCCGCGGACCGCCTGGCCCTGCATCTTCAACGGGCCCACGGCCCCGGGAGCACTGCCGGTGAACCTGACCGTCATCTGCCCAGGGCTCTTCGGTCCCATCGATGTGCCGTCGGGTGGACTGGCCCCGACCCCCGCCCTGGACCGGCTGCTGAGTCGGGCCGAGGGCACGGCCGCCGAGCGGCGGGACCCACTGGAGACCCTGGCAGGGTGTTTCGGACTGCGCGCGCCGACAGGATCGGAGCTTCCCAGCGCCCCATTTTGCCTGCTCGCCGACGCCCCGCACCTGGACCCTTCTGGCTGGTGGTGTCATGCGGACCCGGTCCATCTTCGCCCCGACAGAGACCGACTCCTGCTCTTCGCCGGTCCGGCCCTGGGGGTCCGCGAGGACGAGGCCGCCGCACTGGCCGCTGCCTTCAACGCCCACTTCGCACCGGACGGGCTTGAGCTCACGACGCCGGTGCTCGATCGCTGGTATCTGCGGGTCCGTCAGCGGCCGGACCTGCGCACCTGGCCCCTGCACGCGGTTGCGGGCCGGCCGGTGGACGGTCTGCTGCCGACGGGCCCGGACGCACGCGATTGGGCCCGCTGGCAGACCGAGACCCAGATGCTGTTCCACGCCCACCCGGTCAATGCGGCGCGGGAGAGTGCGGGACGGCCCACGCTGGGTGGACTCTGGACCTGGGGCGGCGGTGAGCTCCAGCGGTTAGCCGGGGCCCCTGATCTCGTGGTCGCCGACCATCCGCTCGCTTTGGGGCTGGCGAGCGCGGCCGGCACCCTGAGACTCAGCCTCGACGCCTGGCGATCACCCGGCGGCTGGGCCCAGAGGGGCAAGGTCCTGGTGTTCTGGGACGGGCCCTGGTGGCCGGCCCTGGAGGGGGACGGAGAGTCCTGGCAGGATTGCGTGAGTGCATTCGAGATTCTGGCCGTAGGGCTGCTCTCCGCCCTGGAGACGGGGCGGATTCGTTCGCTGACCATCGATGACGGGTCGGGCTTGCGCTTGCAGGTGACCCGCGGCGCGTTGCGCCGTTTCTGGCGCCGCCGGGGCGGGTTTCCGGATTGGCGTGACCGGGCGCAAGAGAGTCTGCTCGGGGATGCCCCCCCAACCCGCTGAGCGGGTTGGGGCGGACGGCTCGCTGCCCCGGGACGAACGGCCCTGGCGCCCCACGATTCAACGATTGACACAACGACCATGGAAACCCGCTCTTATCGCCCTGACGTGGACGGACTGCGCGGCCTCGCCATCCTCGCGGTGCTGCTCTACCACTATCGGGTGACCGGGATCTCCGGCGGCTTCATCGGCGTCGACATCTTCTTTGTCATCTCCGGGTTCCTGATCACCCGCAATATCCTGCAGGACATTCAGGCCGGCACCTGGTCTTACGGCCGTTTCTATATACGCCGCGCCCGACGCCTTTTTCCCGCACTGTTCGCCACCCTCGCTGCATCCTTCCTGGTGGCGACGGTCATCCTTCTGCCCAACGACCTGGAGTGGTTCGCCACGACGGCCCTGCACTCCGTCGTGTCCACCTCAAACTTTCTGTATTGGATGGAGCTCGGCTATTTTGGCCCGACCGCCGAGCGCACCCCGTTGCTGCATACCTGGTCCCTCTCGGTGGAGGAACAGTTCTACCTGGTGTGGCCCACGCTGATGCTCCTGATCCTGGTCCTGGGCCGGGCTGCGGTCAGGGGGCCGGGCAGGACCAGCTGGTTGATCGGGTCCCTGATCCTCGCTGGGGTCCTGTCCGTCTGGGCGGGGGAGTGGGTGCTCGAAACTGACGCCCGCGCGGCCTTTTATCTCATGCCGTTTCGCATCGTCGAGTTTGCCGCCGGGGCCCTGCTCGTGTGGCTCCCGCGCATCCCGGAACAGGGGCGGTGGGCGGAAGAGGCGCTGCTCGCCGCCGGTCTCGCCCTCGTCGTCTACTGTATCTTCGCCTACGAGGGTGGCATGCCCTTCCCTGGGGTCAATGCCCTGCTGCCCACCCTGGGCTCGGCCCTGATCATCTATGCGGGCAGGGCACCGCTCACCGGGCTGGCCCTGCGCAACCCGGTGATGGTCTGGATCGGGCTCGTCTCCTACTCACTCTATCTGGTGCACTGGCCGATCCTGGTGTTTTCTGAGCTCGCCCTGATGCGCCCCATCGCGGGCTGGGAGAAGGTCGCCATGGTGCTGGCGGCCGCGGCCTTGGCCTGGGTCATGGTGCGGCTCATTGAGCGGCCCTTCAGGGAGGCACCACGGCGGCCCAAACACCTGAGTCCTCCGGCATTCGGTCTCGCCTGTGCGGGGTTGACCATTGTGCTCCTGTGGACCTCGTCGGCCGTGCTGGTAGGCGAGGGCTGGCCCTGGCGGATCCCCGAGGAGATTCGCGCGCCCATCGCCGGGCTGGAGCTCGCGCGGCAGAACCGCGAGGCGCGCAACCGCACCGGCATCTGCCACCTGAACATGTGGGTGGGGCAGACCGCCCTGGGCGGCTATGTGGACGACCGCTGCATGCGAGTGGACCCGGAGCGGCCGAACTATCTGGTCATTGGGGACAGCCACGGCGCAGACCGCTATACGGGCCTGTCCTCCCTGTTTCCGGAGGTGAACTTCCTGCAGATGACCACGGCCAGCTGCCGGCCCTTGATGGATACGGATTTCCGGGACTACCACTGCCCCGAGCGCATGGAGTATGCCTTCCGGGACTACCTGCCGCGGGTGCGGATCGATGGGGTCGTGCTCGCGGGGCGCTGGCAGTCCGGCGATCTGGAGCCGCTGGAGAAGACCTTGGCCCACCTGCGGGGTCTCGGTATCCGCGTCATCGTGCTGGGACCGGCGGCCGAGTTTGCCCCCTGGGTGGTGGACCTGGTGTTCCACCACGGTCGGCGCGAGGGGCTCGAGGACTGGGTCAGCCGATTCCTGGTTCCGGAGCGTCTGGAGATGGACCGGCGTGTGCGGAGCCTGAGCGAGGCGGCCGGGGCCGAGTACTACAGCACCATCGATGCCTTCTGCCCAGCGGGACACTGTCCGGTGCTGAGCGCGGACGGCAAGCTGCTGATCGTCGACTACGGACACCAGTCGCCGGAAGGCGCGCTGGTCCAGGCCAAGGGTTACAAGGACCTGGGGCTTGCATTCCCGCGCCTGCGCCCGCCGGCGGCCGAAACGGCGTCAGCTGGGGGTTGAATCGGGCCGCTTCCCCCGTCCGGACGCCGGATCCGGTTCTACCAGCGCTCGCCGAAGGGCCGCAGATCGAGCTCGAAGGTCCAAGCGGACCTGGGCTGCCGTGCGAGGAAGAACACCGACTCGGCGATGTCATCGGGTCGCGCGAAGAAGCTGTCCGGCGCATTCGGCATCATGGCCCGCGCGGCGGGCATGTCAACGATGGCGTCGATGATCACATAGGCCACGTGGATGCCCTCCGGCCCCAGCTGGCGTGCCAATGACTGGGCCAGGCTGCGCTGCGCCGCCTTGGCGGAGGCAAAGGCCACGAATCCGGCCGCTCCCTTCAGCGAGGCAGTGGCGCCGATCACGACGATGCTGCCAATGCCAGCGGCCCGCATGTCCGGGATGACGTGTTGGGCGGCCAAGAGACAGCCGAACGTGTTGACCCTCCAGGCGCGCTCGAATGCCTCCGGCGTGGTGGAGTCGATGTCACCGAACTCCCGGGTGGACGCGTTGTAGATCAAGGTCTGGGGCGGGCCCAGATCCTCGCGGATGCGGGCGAAGATCCGCTCGGCGTCATGCGGGTTTGCCGCGTCATAGCCGTAGGCTCGGGTGCCGGCGATCTCTGCCGTGAGGGTTTCCAACCCCTCTTGGCCACGGGCGAGCAGGGCGACCCGGTAGCCGGCGCGGCTGAACTGGCGGGCGAAGGCGGCGCCGTTACCGGGCCCGGCACCAACGATGACGCAGACGGGTACCTTCATGGTGTCTCCTGAGCGGGGCGGCTTCTGGGCGGAGCCGTCATTTTGGCCTTATGCCATCATGCTGACCAGGGTGGGGGAGAGCAGACGCAGGGCATCGGCGGTGGCGAGTGAGACGATGTAGCCACGCTTGCCCCCATTGATGTAGATGCGCGGTAGCGCGGCAATTCCCCTCTCACAGTACACCGGCATGGCCCGGCGGGTGCCGAAGGGCGAGGTGCCGCCCACCTGGAAGCCCGAGTGCTTGTCGGCCACATTGGGTTCGCAAGGTCCGATGCGTTTGGCGCCGACGACGCGGGCCAGCGCCTGGGTGGAGACCTGCCGGTCACCGTGCGTGAGCGCGATCAAGGGATTTGCACGCTCGTCCTCCATGATCAGGGTCTTGATCACCAGATGCTCGTCCACCCCCAGCTCCCCGGCCACCTGGGCCGTACCCCCGCCGTCTACGTAGGCGTAGAGGAAACCCTGGAAGGGCACGCCCGCCGCGCGCAGCGCACGCACGGCCTGGGTGACGGGTTCCTTGCTCGATTTCATCGTGAGTGGCAGTCGCGAGTAACGAGTGGCGAGGTCAGCTTCGTGTCCTTCGTCACGCGCTACTCGTCACTCTCTCCCAGATCAGCGTACGGTTGTTGACCGGCATCGGGACGTCCTGCACCAGCTCAAGGCCGCACTCCTCGCCCAGGCGGCGCAGATCGTCCAGGTCCCGCACCCCCATCCGCGGGTCGCGCGCCCGCAGCCAGGCGTCGAACCGGGCATTGCTCTCGCTCGTGTGGCGCCCGCCTCTGCTGAAGGGTCCGTAAAGGGGGAAGCGGCCTCCGGGGGCGAGCACTCGGCCAACGCCGCGAAACATGGCCGACACCTCCTCCTTGCCCATGATGTGCGCGGTGTTCGCGCTGAACACCCCGTCATAGGGGCCGGTGGGCCAGTTGCCCGTCACGTCCAGAGCGAGCGGCGGCGGCAGATTGGGCAGCCCAGCCTCTTCGAGCCAGAGCCGGATGCCCGGAAGATGGGCGAGGCTGTCGCTGGTCTGCCAGGTGAGGCCGGGCAATGCGGCCGCGAAGTAGACGGCGTGCTGGCCGGTGCCACTCCCGATCTCGAGCAGAGACCGGGACCCCCGGAACAGCGGCTCAATCACCTCGAGGATCGGGATCTTGTTCTCATCGCAGGCTTCAGAGTACGGCTTGTTCATGGGGCGGAGGATAGGGCTCAGACCGGCCCCAGCGCCATATCCCCGGCGAGCGAACGCCCGGAAGTAGCGGGTGACCGCCAGGATGGCATTTAACCAGCATTTCCCCAGGGTGGCGTGTCCCGCCGGTCGAAAGGGGGTCGGGTCAGGTGCCGCGATCCGCTATCATGCGCCGCTGACCTCACGCTGGACCGAATGCCTTGAACGCTCACCGAAAACAGCGCGATCGACGCCACCCACGATGCTCGTGCGCGACAGCTGGATGGACCGCCCGCTTGACCCTGCTATTTGGGCTGATGGCCATGGCGCTGTCCGGCTGCGCCGCGAACAGGCCCCCGATCCAGGGCGGGCTCATGGCCGAGGCTCAGCCCGGTGACAGCCGACACGACCTGGAGACGCCCCTGGATCCACAGTCGCACGCCGCGGGCGACGCCTCCTTGGGCCCCGGCACGCCCGCCCCTGACCCCGTGCCGCCGGGCCAGTCCGAACCCGTCCTCGAGCTCTACAGCCGGGATCTGACGCAGCTGCGCGTCGAGGTGGCGGCCCACTGCGTCAGCGCGCGGGTGAACGGGGAGAAGGATTTCCTCGCGTCCCTGGTAACTGATCTCTATCTTTCCGGCGTGGATCCCGCCGATGCCACCGAGGCCTTGGTCCTGGGTGACTGTGGACCGCTTGCGACCGTCGTGCATGAGCTCGTGGCCCAGGGGGGCAATCAGGCCGCTGTCCCGGTCGTCGAACGCGCCCTGCTTCTCAGCGGGCCGGACGCGAAGCCCGTCATCGAGTCGGCGGCCTCCTCGGGCTTGGAGGTCAACGTGGCGGCCCTCACCGCTCAACCGAGCGGGCCGCCCGAGGCTGAGTCCCAGTCTTACGCCATGGCGTATTTTCCATCCCGCGGCGAGTCGCGGGGCCTTGAGACCGCCGACGCAGTCAATACCCTCTACAGCAATGCGAGACCGGGATACGGTGTCTACACCTTCGTGCTGTCGGGTGCCGGGCTCGACGCCCAGAGTGAGGCGGAGAAGGGCCGTTACGCGGAGCTGCTGCGCGTGATCGAGACCTATGTGTTGGCGGAGGAGGGGATCCGGGACCCAAGCCCGGAGGTCCACGCCTTCCTCGTTGCCGTGCACCCCGGGCAGGAGGATGCCGCACTCGCGGACCAGATTGGTCCCGAGCTCTCCGATCCGCTTCGCCGAGAATTCGCCCGGTATCTCCGCGACGAGGGCCAAGCCGCCTTGGCGCAGCGTCTCGAGACCAGGCCCGGTCCCTTCCTCGTCTCCAGCGTCGAGCCGCGCCTGCTCCCTACCAGTGCCGCCTCGCCGCGGCTCGTCGCCGACCTGTCTGGCGTTGGCAACGAGTACCTCTACGCGGTGGTCGACGCCTACGACCGGCCGATCCCGGCGGATCTCTCTGGGAGCCCGGAGAGTCTGGACCCAATCCGTCGGCGACTCGTCGGGCTCTTCGCCCGCCGCGTCCCAGATGCAGCCCAGAACGCAGCCAAGGACACCTCCGGCAGGGACTCCTGGGTGTTCTGGCTGGGCCGCAAGACCCGCCCCAGCTCCGCGGTCAATGTCCCTGAAGCCGCGGCGAAAGTGTCCGCCAGGGGCGGTTCCGGGGGGGCCGCGGCCCACGGCAACCCCCGCGCGGCCAAGACCGCGAACGGCCCTTAGGAGGTGCCCCGCTCATGATCGTCGACGGTGTCGGCACACTGATCCGCTTCCTGATCGGGATCTTCCTGCTCCAAGGGGTGACCGGGCTTCTGGTCTACACCGCACTCGGCACCAACTGGCAGATCACCTGGCCTCTGTTCCTGCTACTCGGGGGATCCGTCGGTGCTCTGGTGGCCCTCTGGTTTAGCGCAATCGTGGGGGCCGAGCGCCGCCACGCCGTGGCCCGTGCCAGCGAGCGCTTCTCCAAGGAGCGCGAGCAGATCCGCGTCAAGGCTGAGCAGCAGCGCACGAAGGATGTACGCAACCATGAGCGCCTGGCCGCGAAGGCCGCCAAGGGCGGAGGCATTGGCGGCGCTCTCAACCTCAAGTCCGGGGCCGTCGTTGGAGGGGCCGTGGGGATCGGGATCGCCATGCTGCTGACCCAGTTCGTGACCCTGGGTCTGCTCACCCTTACCATGGCCGGAGGCGCTGTCCTCGGCTATGGGGTGCGCTCCCGTCAGGAGAAGATCATCGGTGGGCGGCGACTCGGGGGCGGGGAGAAGGACATCAAGGTCATCGCCAACCAGGAGGCGCCGCTGGCCATCGAGGGTCGGGGCCGGCGCCATCGCGCCGTCGAGGACCTTTGAGGTCGGGACTGGCTCTCATCGCTGGCGCTGAGGGCTCGTGCGAAACCGCAGTCTGGGAGCCCTCGCTTGGCGGCCAACCGCTGCTTCCATCCACCGGGTAACACCGCGACCACCGCGAGGAGACATCATGGCCGAGATGACGAGCTACGCACCGGGCACCTTCTGCTGGGTCGACCTGGCCACCATGGCCCCGGAGTCTGCCAAGGCCTTCTACAGCGAGGTGTTCGGCTGGACCGCCGAGGACGTCCCCACCGACATGGGACCGCCCTACACGATGCTGAGCTACCAGGGAAAGCAGGCCTGCGCCCTCTACCGGATGTCGCCCGAGCAGGGGACCCACCCGTATTGGGCGAGCTATATCCGTGTCAAGGACGTGGACGCCGTGGCCCAGAAGGCCGTCTCCTTGGGCGCCGCCGTGATCATGCCACCCATGGACGTGATGGAGCACGGGCGCATGGGCTTCATCCAGGACCCGAGCGGCGCCGTCGTCGGCCTATGGCAGCCGCGCGCCCACTTCGGCGCGGCCATCGACAACCAGGTTGGCGCCCGGTCGTGGAACGAGCTGCTGACGCGCGACACGCCCCGGGCCGCCGACTTTTACGGCGAGCTCTTCGGGTGGACCACGCGCACTCGTCCGGATCTAATGGAGGGGCGGTACGTGCTCTTCGAGCTCGACGGCAAGCCGATCGGCGGCATGCTGGAGATCCAGGAGTCCTGGGGCCCCATGCCCCCCAATTGGTCGGTCTACTTCGGGGTCGCGGACTGTGATGAGGCCCTGGCCGCCGCCCTCCGGCTGGGCGGCTCCGTCGTCATGGAGCCCATGGAGATCGAGGACGTGGGCCGCTTCGCCTATGTCACCGACCCCCAGGGCGCGACCTTCGCGGTGATCCAGTTCGCCCACACGGCCTGATTTAGGCTATTTCTTAGGAAACATATACCATTGTATGCGATAGTTACGGTACGTTCTTAAGCAACGAGCCGATCCTCATGAGAGTGAGGCGTGTTCTCTCCAGCGCGATCCTCGCTGATCCGAGTCATCTCGATGATCTCAAGCTTGCGGCATCGAAGATGCTGGGGCCCGAGCGGCGCGCATTCCAGGCGATGATGGCGTTGAAGTACTGTGCAGGCCACCCGCGGCAGGCGGAAGTGGTGTTTGGTTGGAGTCGCCGAGCGGTGGAGTTGGGGTTGCACGAGAAGCGCTCGGGGGTTGTCTGTTTGAGTGCGCAGTCGGCCTTTGCCGGCGACAAGCGGTGGGAGGAGAAGCATCCGGAGGTGGCCGATGCCCTGTAGGCGTTGGCGCGCTCGCATTCGCAACAAGACCCGACCTTTCGCAGCACGCTGTCGTTCACTCGCCTCACCGCGGCGCAAGCCCTCAAGCAGTTGCGCGCCCAAGGTTTTGCCGACGCGGTGCTGCCCGCTGCCAGCACCATGGCCGAGATCCTGAACCGCAACGGCTACCGGCTGCGCCCGGTGCTCAAGGCCAAACCCCAAAAAATGTCCCAGCAACCGATGCCATCTTCGCCAACATCCAGGACAAGGACCAGCCATCCGCAGGCGGGGCGGTCGTGCGCTTGAGCATGGACTGCAAGGCGACGGTGAACATCGGCGAGTACTCCCGCGGCGGCCGCACGCGCGGCGACAATCAGGCCGCTGACCACGACATGGGATGCCGGGAGAAGTACACACCGTTCGGTGTCGTGAACGAAGACACCGGCGAACTGCACCTGACCTTCGGCAGCTCCGCGAAGACCAGCGACTTCATTGTCGACGCCCTGCACGCCTGGTGGGAGCGCCGTTCGCCGCACCAACGCGACGCCGTCTCGCGGCTCCAGATCAAGGCCGACAACGGCCCGGAAAGCAACGGGCGGCGCACCCAGTTCCTCAAGCGTATGGTGCAGTTCGCCGACGCCATCGCCAAGCCCATCCACCTGCTGTACTACCCGCCGTACCACAGCAAGTACAACCCGGTGGAGCGTTGCTGGGGGATTCTGGAGAAGCATTGGAACGGGGCCAAACTGACCGATTCCCAGACCATGCTGGCATGGGCGAACAGCATGACCTGGAAGGGTGTTCATCCGGTCGTGGGACTGAGCCGAAAGGTCTATGAAAAAGGCGTCTCCCTCTCCAAGCACGCCATGCAGGCGGTGGAGGCTCGGCTGCAACGCAATCCAATGTTGCCCAAATGGGACATCCTGATCCGGCCTGCTTGCATGGTATGAGATTGCCCGGAAATCACCTTAGCCAAATCAGGGCGGCGCGCCGGCTCCTGACCTAAGGGGCTCGAGACAGCCACCGTAGGGTGGGCCCTGCGCACCGTGCGCCGAGACGGGGCCCGGGCAGCGATTCGCCCTGATGCCGCACCGCGCTTTGCGCGGGCCCTCTGCTTGCCGCATCATGCGCGGCGCGATTGCACCAAGCCCGCTCAGCCACAGCCGTATCAGCCATGTCCGATACCCCCGCCTATACCGCCGAAGGGCTGGAGCGCCAGCCCCTGAAGGACTTCACGGAGAAAGCGTACCTGGATTACTCCATGTACGTCATCCTGGACCGGGCACTTCCCCACGTGGGGGACGGGCTCAAGCCGGTGCAGCGGCGCATCCTTTACGCGATGTCGGAGCTGGGGCTCTCGGCGGCAGCCAAGTTCAAGAAGTCCGCCCGCACCGTGGGCGACGTGCTGGGCAAGTTCCACCCCCATGGCGACACCGCCTGCTATGAGGCCATGGTGCTCATGGCCCAGCCCTTCAGTTACCGTTACCCATTGATCGACGGCCAGGGCAACTGGGGCTCCCCGGATAACCCCAAATCCTTCGCGGCCATGCGCTACACCGAGTCGCGCCTGACCCCTTATGCGGACCTGCTGCTGTCCGAGCTGGACCAGGGCACCGTGGACTGGCAGCCTAACTTCGACGGCACCCTGGAGGAGCCCAAGATGCTGCCCGCGCGGCTGCCCAACCTGCTGCTCAACGGCGCCACCGGTATCGCCGTGGGCATGGCCACGGACATCCCTTCGCACAACCTGCGGGAGGTGGCGAGTGCCTGTATCCACCTGCTCAAGCACCCCAATGCGACAGTGGAGGACCTGGCGCTCCACGTGCCTGGCCCGGACTTTCCCACTGCCGGCGAGATCATCACCCCGGCGGAGGATCTGCTGCGCATGTACCGCACCGGCGGCGGCAGCATCCGGCAGCGCGCCCGCTACGAGATGGAGCAGGGCGACATCGTGATCACCGCGCTGCCCTACCAGGTCTCCGGCGAGCGGGTGATGGAGCAGCTTGCGGCCCAGTTCAACGCCAAGAAGCTGCCCATGGTGGAGGACTTCCGGGACGAGTCAGACCACGAGTTCCCGACCCGTTTGGTCATAGTCCCGCGCTCCAACCGGGTGGACGTCGAGCGGCTCATGTCCCACCTGTTCGCGACCACGGACCTGGAGCGCAGCTACCGGGTCAACATGAACATGATCGCGGCCAACGGCCGCCCGCGGGTCATGAACCTGCGGGAGATTCTGGTGGAGTGGCTGGCGTTTCGTACCGCCACCGTGCGCCGTCGCCTGGAGCACCGACTCGGCAAGGTACTGGACCGGCTGCACCTGTTGGAAGGCCTGCTGATCGCCTTCCTCAACATCGACGAGGTGATCCGCATCATCCGCACCGAGGACGAACCCAAGCCGATCCTCATGGCCCGCTTCGGGCTTACCGACGTTCAGGCCGAGTACGTCCTCAACACCCGGCTGCGCCAGCTGGCCCGGCTGGAGGAGATGAAGATCCGCACCGAGCAGGCGGAGCTGGCCGAGGAGCGGGACCGCCTTCAGGCCATCCTGGGCGACGAGGGCAAGCTGAAGCGCCTGATCCGGGACGAGATCGCTGCGGACGCAGAGAAATACGGAGACGCGCGCCGCTCACCCCTGGTGGAGCGAGCCGCCGCTGCGGCCCTGGACGAGACCCAGATGACCCCCAGCGAGCCGGTGACCGCGGTCCTCTCGGAGAAGGGCTGGGTGCGCGCCGCCAAGGGCCACGAGATCGACGCTGCCTCCCTGAGCTACCGCTCGGGCGACCGCTTCCTCGCGGCGGCTCAGCTGCGCAGCAACCAGACCGTCGTGTTCCTTGACAGCACCGGCCGCAGCTACTCGTTGCCGGCACACACCCTGCCGTCCGCGCGCGGGCAGGGGGAGCCGCTCACGGGCCGCCTGGACCCGCCCAAGGGCGCCAGCTTCGTCGCCGTCCTTGGGGATGGACCCGACACCCGCCTGATGCTCGCGAGCGACGCCGGCTACGGGTTCGTTGCCCGCATGGAGGACCTCTACGCCAAGCCCAAGGCCGGAAAGGCCGTGCTCAGTTTGCCGGCCGGCGCGCGGGTGCTGACCCCCGTGCCCGTCGTCGATTCCCAAGGGGCGCGCCTTGCCGCCGCCACCACCAGCGGGCACCTGTTGGTCTTTCCCGTCTCAGAGCTGCCGGAGATGCCGCGCGGCAAGGGGAACAAGATCATCGGCATCCCCTCGGCACGCGCCGCCGCCCGCGAAGAGCTGCTCGCGGCCCTGGCCGTGGTCCCGGAAGGGGGCAGCCTCATCCTCCTCTCAGGCAAGCGCACCTTCACCCTCAAACCCGCCGATCTGGACCTCTACGCGGGCGAGCGCGGGCGCCGAGGCAAGCTATTGCCTCGCGGCTTCCAAAAGGTGGACGGACTTCAGGCCGGCTGACACCGGCCAACAGGGAGAAGTCTGCCCGGGAATGCCCGGGGGTCGGCGTCTCACCACGCTGGGACCTGACCTGCGGCTTTGACGCGAAAGTGCCGCGCTGAGGCCGGACCTCCACGAGCGGTGGGGCATTTCGCCGTTCGAAGGGTGGCGGTACGTCGAAGCGTCGGCCACCGGTCGACGTCAGCGTCCAAGCCGCTCACCCGGCCAGACCCGTCGCTCGGGGTTGACGACGAAGCCCTCATAGGAGGAAATCCAACCCCCTTCGGCGAGGCAAGACGTCGGGACGAGGTGCTGCGGCGGTTCCCGGCAGGCACACTGACCAGCGAAGACAACAGCGATGACCGATCCTGACCTGACCATCTCGCCCGAGCGGCTCGACGCCGTGATCTTCGACCTCGACGGGGTGGTTACCCGCACCGCCGAGGTCCATGCCGCTGCCTGGAAGCGTCTGTTCGACAATTATCTCAGCGAACGGACGGCCGGAGAAGGGGAAGACACGAGCCCCTTTGATGTAGAGCGCGACTATCGCCGCTACGTGGACGGCAGGCCCCGCTATCAGGGCGTCAGGCACTTCCTGTCCGCCCGCCGCATCGACCTCCCCATGGGCGACCCCGAGGATCCGCCGGAGTGCGAGACCATCTGTGGGCTTGGAAACCGCAAGAGTCGGGTGTTTCGCGCACTCATCCGCGAACAGGGCGTCGAGGTCTACGGCTGTGCCCTGGCCCTCATCCACCAACTGCGGGCGGCGGGCATCAAGACGGCTGTGGTCTCCGCCAGCAAAAACTGCGATCAGATCCTGGAGGGGGCTGGGGTCGGTGATTTGTTCGATGCGCAGGTTGACGGCATTGAGGCCGAGCGCCTGGAGCTGGACGGCAAACCCGATCCGGACACCTTCCTGGAGGCCGCTCGTCGTCTGGGCGTGGAGCCCGAGCGCGCGGCCGTGATCGAGGACGCCATCGCGGGGGTGACTGCTGCCCGCCGCGGCCGCTTCGCGCTCGTCATCGGCGTTGATCGGGGCGGGCAGCGCGAGGCGCTTTCGGAGCACGGCGCGGACCTGGTCTTCGAGGATCTGTGCCGAATCGCCGTGGAGGGGGGCGACCCCGACACCGGGCACAGTCCCGATCTTCTGACTGATTGGTCCAGGATCTCGAATTGGCTCGAGGACAGGCGCCCGGCGCTCTTTCTCGATTTCGACGGCACTCTTACCCCGATCGTCGAGCGGCCCGAGTACGCCCGGCTTTCCGATGAGATGCTCCGCACCCTGAGCGCTGCCGCCCGGGTGATGCCGGTGGCCGTGGTCAGCGGCCGCGATCTGACGGACGTGCGTCGGCTGGTGGGGCTCCCGGAGATCATCTACGCGGGCAGCCACGGCTTCGATATCCAGGGGCCCGACCTGCGCCTGGAGCTGCCAGAGGGTGTCGATGCGCTCGACGACTTGGACGGTGCCGCCGAGGACCTCGGCGAGCGGATTGCAGCCATCCCGGGCGCGCGCCTGGAGCGCAAGCGCTTCGCCATCGCCGTGCACTACCGGCAGGCGGCCGAGGGGGACGCGGGGCGCGTGGAGCTCGCGGTCGACCAGGTCCAGGGGCGTTATCCGCGGCTGCGCAAGACCGGCGGAAAGAAGGTCTTCGAGCTGCGACCGGACATCGACTGGGACAAGGGTCGGGCGGTGCGCTGGCTGCTCTCGAAGCTGGGGCTGGACAGTCCCGACGTCCTGCCAATCTACATCGGAGACGACGTCACGGACGAGGACGCCTTCAGCGCGCTGCGCGGGCGCGGCATCGGAATCCTGGTCGGAGAGCAGCCCCAGCCGAGCGCGGCGGACTATCGGCTGCGCGATACGGCCCAGGTGGAGGCCCTGCTGCGCCACCTGGTGGAGACGGAGTCCGGGGATGGGTGAATCGACT
This sequence comes from uncultured Gammaproteobacteria bacterium, assembly GCA_963698355.1. Classification (GTDB taxonomy): domain Bacteria; phylum Pseudomonadota; class Gammaproteobacteria; order Chromatiales; family Chromatiaceae; genus Thiodictyon. Next base: position 244,928 of record CAVOQO010000100.1, read on the forward strand.
TGGTCATACCACACTCGAGCGGACACCGCTCTACGTTGATACCCCTTGAGCGGGGACGGCGTCTGGGGAGCAGGGTCGAGACGCGGAGTCAGCCGTTCGCGGCCAGCAGCAGATAGCCACCCCAGAGGACCAGACCGGCACCCAACACCCGCGACGGCCAGATGCCCTCTGTCGGCACGGCCTTCTCCGCCAGAATGATGAGGGTAAGCACCGCGATCCAGGCCAGATTCATCACCCCCAGGACGAGCAGCAGCAGCATCAACATGGCGCAGCAGCCGGCGCAGTAGACGCCGTGGTGCAGGCCCATGACGAAGGCGCCGCCGGCGCCGGGGCGCCATTCGGTCATGAGGAAGCCGAGGGGCGAGCGGCACTTGTTCAGGCACGTGCTCTTGAAGCGGGTGAACTGGAAGGCGCCGGCGCCGATGAGCAGGCCCCCGCTCAGCCAGCCGCTCGCGCTCTCCATCATCGGCGTGATCAGGCGCAGCTCCAGCAGTCCCCACTGCCCCAGGGTGGCCAGGGCACTGAATGCGGTCCAGACGGCCAGATAGCCGGCGGCAAAGGCGAAGGTGGGCAGGACCGGGGACGGCGCGCCGGTGGTGCGGGCGAACGTTCGCACCAGGGGGGCGGCGGAGGGCAGCATCATAGCCGCCATCATGACCGTCCACATTAGGAAGACCAGCGCCAAGTCCGCTGGTTTCCAGTGGGTCATGGCCGGCATGATCAGCATCTCCGCTCCGCGGTCCATGTGCGCCATGCCCCAGGCCATGTAGGCGAGGTAAAGCCAGGCGGCCCCGGCCGCCAGTCCCAGGCCGAGCCCGACCTGGATCTGCTGGGCGTGCCCCGCGCTAGGCCTGATAGGAGAAAGGCGAGTAGTAGCCATTGCGGCCGCTGATATCCACCGAGAGGCCGTAGTCGTCGAAGCGGTAGCGGCTCGCCTTGGCGACCACCAAGGGCTCGTCCGGGACGACCGTGAATGGGACGTTGTGGAGCTCGACCGGGCGGCCGTTCTGGCCGGTGAGCGCCTCGATATCGGCCTCAGCGACGCCGCCGATGCGCACGCTGCGTCGATTGCCCTCGGCGTGGTACTCGATCGGCACCGCCTTGACCCCCAGCACCTCGCCGATCAGCGGGCCCAGCGCGGCAAGGTGTCCGCCGTCCTGGCCGGAGAAGATCTTACCGAGCGCCTCGGCCTGTTCCTGGCTGGCGTGTTCGTCGGTATAGAGCGCCACCTGCCATTTCCCCTCCATCATGTGGCCGGGGGCATAGGCGAAGAAGGCCGCGTTGAGTCCAGCGAGGTCGACGGTGCCATGGTGACCCTCATCGACATGCCACGCGACCACGACCTTGCACTCGCCTTCGGTCGGCGGGCTGGTGAAATTGCACGGACAAGCGGGCAGACAATTGCACGCCTCGAAATACGTTCCTCGAACCTTCCACTTCTCGGCCATGACGTTTTCCTCCAACTCACAGTGGGACGAAGTCGACGGACCCGAAACGGAGGGCGGACGGTACTTTGATGCGAGGGCGGGTTAAATCGTCCCTGTCCAAGCCCCGGGGGTCGCTGGTGCGGTTGAGTATAGGAGTCAAGATTTAGAAATCCCCGCGTCCATAGGAGGGGAATTCGAGCGGTCTTGCGGTCTGGGAGGAAGTAGAGGGAACCGGGTTTCGGCCAAGCCCGGCTCAGGCGTGGCTTCGTAGCAGTTCTCGGAGCGCGAGTGCATTTGCCACCGCGTGGCCCGACTCGTCGTTGTCGAAAAAGCAATACACGTCCAGTCCCTTGCCGAGCCAGCGAGCGCAGGCCCCGGCCCAGCGGGCGAGGGTTTGCTGGTCATAGTCGCCGCGGTAGGCTCCGTCCGGTCCGTGCAGGCGGACGTAGACGAAGTCGGTCGTGACCTCCGCTGGAGACAGGAAACCATCGATCTCGTAGATGCAGAATGCCGCTTGGTGGCGCGCGAGTAGATCCAGGGACTGATCGTTGATCCAGCTGTGGTCGCGCAGCTCGAAGGCGTAGCGAAAGTCCTTGCTGAGTGCGGTGAGGAACTGCTCGAGCCGCTCGGCATTGAAGCGCCAGCGGGGGGGCAGCTGGAACAGAACCGGCCCCAATTGCTCTTCGAGCAGGGCCATGCGTCCGAGGAAGGTGCCCAAGCCCGCTTCAGGGTCCTTGAGCTTCGTCATGTGCGTGATATAGCGGCTCCCCTTGGCGGAAAAGAGGAATCCGGCCGGGACGGCCTGCCGCCAGGCCATGAGGGCCCGCTCTGATGGGAGGTGGTAGAAGGAGTTGTTGATCTCGGTGCTGTCGAGATGCCGGGCGTAGAAGGCCAGGCGCTGGGCGGCGGGAAGACCTCGCGGGTAAAAGGGGCCAACCCAGTGATCATAGGACCAGCCCGAGGTCCCGATGCGGATCTGAGGTTTCAATGGGTCTGTGCCGGTCTCGCGTGGTCCGCCTCGTTCGGCCCAGATCGGAAATGATCGGCGAGAGACCGGACGTGCGTAAGGTCTAGGCGCAATAAAGATTTTGTACGCCAACTCCGTAGATTCCCGGATAGGTCTAAGTAGTTACCCTACTAGGCAGCTCGGACTTATGTTGTAGCCTGACTTTACGCTCGATGTCTCCCTCGGGTAGTGAGGGTGCAGTCAAGCATCGAGGCTCACCGATCGGCGGTGACAACGACGAGGTGGGAAGGTGCAAGGGCTGCTGCCCTCCGGTCACCGTCTCAACCATCTCCGTTTCTGAGCGAGGCTTCCTATGACCCCGACCACCATCATCAAAAGAGCTGCCCAGACGACCTTGCTGTGCACTGGCCTTGTCACCGCGAGCGCGGTCTGGTCGTGCCCGGAGGAGGCTGCAGCGGTGAACGCTTCCAATCCACATGCGGCACAGGCCCAGACGCCCTCAGTCGTAGTAGGCGCTCAACCTACGACGCTGTCACGTGCCCAGTTGTACGCGGTGCTTCACGATCCCGCTCTGAACAAGCCCGATGGCCTTGCGAACTATGCGGAGGATTACCGGGCGCGTTACCCCCACTGAGGCCGAGCCACCCGACGCGGCCAGGGATGGCTTTGGACCTGGCGATACGATCTCATCCTCCGTTCGTTTGGAACTGCCTTTCTCGTCTGTTAATCCGAGTATGGTGGTTTGGATTGTCCAAACATTGAAACAGGAAGAAGTCAGCCATGGAGCATTCCATTCTCATCGCCGCGATGGCTATCGGGATTGTTTTCCTCAGCGCCACGGCGCAGGCCAAAGACCTGCGTGACATCGAGCTTCGGCGGCTGTTCGAGCCGACGCGCGCAGAGCTTCGGCAGGAGCGGGCGGGCCGCGTCTACATCTATGACGGGCTGAAAGAGGCGGACATCGAACGGGCCATGCGCGAGCAGTTTTCGCGGCTCGATTCCATGATGTTCATCCGCGTTAAGCCCACCCCGGCGCCTCCTCAAGAGGACCAAATCGAAGTTCCCACACCCGCCTACTACTATCAAGACGATGGTTGTTGACGACACGTCTGGCGGGGTCGCAAGCGACCTGTCCGAACCGCGGCGAGAATCGGCCTAGAGCCTTTTGCGCTCCGAGCCGGTTGCCGGGCCATGGGCCGTTGGACGGTTACCGTCTGGGTGACTGTTTGTTGGCGGAGGACCTCGCGGTCGCCAGCGCTTGCCGCGCCACGCGGCGATGGCCTCGGGGCTGGTCTCCTTCGACTGAATACTTGCGCCGTTGGGAAAACGCTGGGAAGACAGGGGCAGACCACGAAATCGCGTTCGGACTAGCTGACGCACCCCGGTTTGGGCCGCTGAGAGGCCGCGTTGGGTTGCGCCGCCGCCGTTACATGTAGTCGCCGCCGGAATGGGCGCTTTTCACCGAATTCGTGGCCACCTGCCTTCAGCTTCAGGGTCCGCAATTGGGACATCACAGTCGCGCAGAGCGTTGACTGCGCGAGGATGCAATGCGTCCGTACCGGTCGTCCACCTGCCGTTGCGGAATGTGTCAATGGAAATGAGACACCGGGGTGTAGAAATTGGAGTTGCTCGGGAGGCTCCTCAGGGTCGGCTGTGGCCTTGGCGGGCGGGTTGATCCGGACGGCTTTAGGCGGGCGCTGTGGGTGCGATGAGGCGAGCGATACCACCTGCGGCTGTTGTCTAGCGCGCTGACCCTGTGGGTGATCGTCGCGGTTGCTGGTCGCTCGGGCCGTTCCCGAATGCAAGGACCTTGGTTGTCCGCGGAGGCGCAATGCCCGACCGCGGCCTCCGCCTGGCAGTCGAAAAGGGGCGTGCAGGCCAGTCTTTGCGCCTGGCAGCGGGCCGAGTTGGACGTCCAGGCCCGCGTTGAACCTTTCGGACTGGATACCCATCAAGATTCCGACGGATTCGCAACTCGCGTCCGGAGAGCCGCTGCCCCACCGCTGATGCCGCACCGGGCTCTCTGATGGGCCAACACGAGCTCTGCGCCCCGCAGGTCCAGGACCACCCGGAGGTCCGATCTCGCGTCAATCTCCGCGTAATCTGCTTGGTCGGCAAGGGCGGGGTTAGAATCGCCGTAAGCTGCCATGCCCGCGACAGTCAGGCGCGCCCCGATTGTTCGAGCACCATCACCAATGAGTAGCCTCATGAGCCCCTCCGCAGAAGAGAGCCCTCCCGCCATGCCTTCGCACCCGCAGCAGAAGCCCTGGGACCTGGATGCAATTCGGCGCGACTTTCCTGTGCTCCACCAGAGTGTGCGGGGCGCGCCGCTGGCGTATCTGGACAACGCCGCAACGGCCCAGAAGCCGGACGTTGTCATCGAGTCGGTCGCGCGCTTCTATCGCCGGGACAATGCCAACGTCCACCGCGCCGTGCACACCCTGGCGGAGCGGGCCACCGAGGCCTACGAGGGGGCCCGCGAGCGCGTTCGGCGCTTCATCAACGCCCGCTCGGCGGGGGAGATCGTCTTCCTTCGCGGAACCACCGAGGCCATCAACCTAGTGGCGTACGGGCTCGGGCAGGGCTGGCGAGCGGGTGACCGGGTGGTGCTCACCGCCATGGAGCACCACGCCAATATCGTCCCCTGGCAACTGCTGCGCGAGCGCACCGGGATCGAGATCGCCGTCCTGCCCGTCATCCCGGAAGGGGGGCTCGACCTGAGTCGGCTCGAGGCGCTGCTCGACGCCCCCACCCGGTTGGTGGCCCTGACCCACGTCTCCAATGTGCTGGGGACCGTCAACCCGGTGGACGAGGTGGTGCGGACCGCCCACCGGCAGGCAATCCCGGTGCTCATCGACGGGGCCCAGGCCCTCGCCCATGGGCGCGTCGACGTGCAGGCGCTGGACTGCGACTTCTATTGCTTCTCCGGGCACAAGATGTTCGGCCCCACGGGGATCGGAGTCCTTTACGGGAAGGCGGACCGCCTCGCGGCACTGCCGCCCTGGCAGGGAGGAGGTGAGATGATCCGCCGGGTGACCTTCGAGCGCACCCGCTACGCGGATCCCCCGCAGCGCTTCGAGGCGGGCACCCCGCACATCGCCGGTGCCGTGGGGCTGGCCGCCGCCATCGACTATCTCGGAGGCCTCGATCCTCAGGCCATGCGCCATCATGAGCAGGGGCTGTTGGGTCACGCCACGGCGCGTCTCAGGGAGATTCCCGGACTGCGCATCTACGGGGAGGCCCGGCACAAGGCGCCGGTCATCTCCTTCCTGGTGGACGGGGTGCACGCCCACGACCTGGGCACACTGCTCGACCGCAAGGGCGTGGCGGTGCGCACCGGTCACCACTGTGCCATGCCACTGATGGACTATTATGGCGTGCCCGCCACCACCCGTGCCTCCATGGCCTTCTACAACACCTTGGAGGAGGTCGACCGGCTCGCTGACGGCATCCGCTACGCCCGGGAGGTGCTGGCGTGAACGTCGGTAGGAACGAGGAACTCGAGGACCTGTACCAGGAGACCATCCTGGATCACAACCGCCATCCATCCAACTTCCGGCCGATGGAGGACGCCACCCGCAGCGTGGAGGCAGACAACCCCCTGTGCGGCGACCGGCTCCAGCTGTTCCTGAAGATCGACGGGGACCGCATCGCCGACATCAGCTTTGTGGGAAGCGGCTGCGCCATCTCGGTGGCCTCTGCATCCATGCTGACCGAGCGACTCAAGGGGGCGACCCTGGCGGAGGCCGAGGGCCTGTTCGAGACCGTGCACGCGGTGCTCACCGATGGTCATGCGCGGTCGGACGCGTCGGAGCTCGGCGACCTGGCGGCCTTGGCCGGCGTGCGCCGTTACCCCATGCGGGTCAAATGCGCGACCTTGAGCTGGCATGCACTCAAGGCGGCGTTGGGAGAGGGGGCGACCGAGCGGATCAGCACCGAATGAGGTTGGCCCGCGGGCGCGGGGAACACATGGGCGAACGGGTGGCGGAACTAGGAGTGCGGGCAGGAAATGAACGATCGCGTTGACGCGGCAGCTCCTTCAGGGGAGGGCGAGGGGCGACCTCCAGCGTTCGTCTCCAATCTGCCGGGCATTGCGTACCGCCGCCGCAACGATCACCAGCAGACGATCGAATTCGTCACCGAGGGTATCAGTCGTATCACCGGCTACACGACCGCCGATTTTGCGTCCGGCCGCATTCACTGGGTGCAACTGGTCGATCCCGACGACCGGGATCAGGCGTGGGAGGCGGCGCAGAGCGCGGTCCGGGAGAACCGGCCCTATCAGCTCGAGTACCGCATCCATCACAAGGACGGCTCGCTGCGCTGGCTGTGGGATCAAGGACAAGGGATGCTTGCCGAAGGTAACGAGTTGCTTGCCTTACAGGGCTTTGTCACCGACGTGACCGAGCGAAAGCGGGGTGAGGCGGCGCTGGCCGAGGCCAAGCAGCGACTCGAGGCCCATATGGACAACTCGCCGCTGGCGGTGATCGAGTTCGATGCGCAGTTCCGAATCGCCCGCTGGTCCGCGGAAGCCGAGCGGCTGTTCGGCTGGACCGCCGGCGAGGTGCTCGGGCGCACGGTCTCCGACCTGCGCGGGGTGCACGAGGACGATGGCGACTCAGTCCGCCGCGTCGTCGCGGACATGCTCAGCGGAGAGCGCCCGCGGACCAAAAACGTCAATCGCAACTACCGGAAGGACGGCCGCGTCGTCTATTGCGAGTGGTACAACTCGGCAATCTACGACTCCCAAGGCAGGTTGACCTCCATCCTCTCTCAAGTCCTCGACATCACCGAGCGCAAGGCGGCCGAGGAGAACCTGAGAAGTTCCCAGGCCCAGCTCAGGAGCTTCATCCGGCACGCCCCCATCAGCATCGCCATGTTCGACCGGAACATGAACTATCTGGCCACCAGCGGCCGCTGGCTGGCGGAGCACGGTCGCGGTCATGTCGACTTGGTGGGACTGAATCATTATCAGGTCCTCCCTGACATGCCCCCCGAGTGGAAGCAGATCCACCAGCAGGGGCTCTCCGGCGCCACTGTGAAGAACGACGAGGACCTGTGGATCCAGGCCGACGGTAGCACGATGTGGCTGCGCTGGGTCGTGCAGCCGTGGCTCGATGAAAACGGGGCCATCGGCGGCATCATCATCTCCTTCGAGGACATCACCGAGTACAAGAGGACGGAAGAGGCGCTGCGCCGTCAGGTCGAGCTGAATCGGTACTATCTGGATACCGTGCAGACCGTCATCGTCGCCCTGGATCGCGAAGGGCGGATCACCATGATCAACCGCAAGGGGTGCGAAACGCTGGGCTACACCGAGGTTGAGCTGCTGGGGCGAAACTGGTTTGAATCCTGCCTGCCGCAGCCAGAAGGGATGGCGGCGGTCTATCCGGTGTTCCGCGAAATGATGGCGGGACAATTGGACCCATTCGAATATTTTGAGAACCCGATTTGCTGCCGCGACGGCAGTCCTCGGCTCATCGCTTGGCACAATGCTTGTCTTACCAGCGTGGACGGCGGTTTCGTCGGTACCCTGAGCTCCGGAGAGGACATTACCGAGCGCAAGCGGGCGGAGTTGGCGCTGCGTGATAGCGAGCATCGGCTGGCCGGTATCGTGAGCTCGGCGATGGACGCGATCATCTCGGTGGACCAGCAGCAGTGTATCCGACTGTTCAATCCGGCCGCCGAGCAAATGTTCGGCCTGACTGCGGAAGAGGCGATCGGGCAGCCGGTGTCGCGGCTCATCCCGGAACGATGCCGTCTGGCCCACGAAGGGCACATCGGGCGATTCGGCCAGACCGCGACGACGGCGCGCCGGATAGGAGCGCTGGGCATGCTGAATGGCCTACGTTCCAGCGGCGAGGAGTTTCCGGCTGAGGCATCGATCTCCCAGATCGAGGTTGGGGGGGAGAAGGTCTTTACCGTCATCCTCCGCGACATTACCGAGCGGATGAAAGCCGAGTCCGAGCTGCGAGAAAGCCGGGATCGGTTGGCACTGGCGCTTCAGGCCGCGAAGGCCGGGTACTGGGACTGGGACCTGACATCCGGTCGCGCAGCCTGCGGAACGGAGTGCTATTCACTCTGGGGCGTGGAGCAGGGGCGGGAACGACTCGATGAGTGGATGGAGGTCGTTCACCCCGAGGACCTGAAACGGGTGAACCGGGGCTGGCGGGAGGCGGGCGCCGGTGGGCGGGGCCTCAATCTGGAGTTCCGAGTCAATCACCCGAACCTGGGCACCCGTTGGCTCATGGTGGTGGGCCGGACGCTCCGCGACACGGCTGGACACCCGGTGCGTGTGAGCGGGTTGTCCATCGACATCACGGAGCGCAAGCGGGCAGAGGAGGCACTGCGTGCCAGCCAGGCGGATCTGACGCGCGCCCAGGCCGTGGGTCATATCGGCAGCTGGCGACTGAACATGCGGAGCAATGAGGTCACCTGGTCCGCGGAAAACTACCGAATTTTCGGCATCCCCGATGGAATGCCGCTGACCTACGAGACCTTTCTCGCCGCCGTTCATCCGGACGACCGGGACGATGTCGACCGGCAGTGGCAGGCAGGTCTGCGCGGGGAGCCGTATGACATTGAGCACCGGCTGATCGTTGACGGAAAGGTCAAGTGGGTGCGCGAGCGGGCCGAGCTGGAGTTCGACCAGGATGGGGCGCTGCTGGGCGGGTTCGGCACGACCCAGGACATCACCGAGCGCAAAGAGGCCGAGGAGGCCCTGCGCGAGGCCGATCGGCGCAAAGACGCGTTCCTGGCGACCCTGGCCCATGAGCTTCGCAACCCCTTGGCCCCAATCCGCAACGCGGCGGAGATCCTCAGGATCAAGGGCCTGCCCGACCCGACCTCGCGCGCCGCGCGGGACATGATCGAACGCCAGTTGCAGCATATGGTTCGGCTGGTCGACGACCTGATGGACGTGAGTCGCATCACCCGTGGAAGGCTCCTGCTGCGCAGGGAGCACCTCGATCTGAGTGCGGTCCTGGGGCACGCCATCGCGTCCTCCCGGCACCACGTCCAATGCGCGGGGCACGAGCTCACCTGGGCGCCGCCGCCTCAGCCCATTGCGCTGGACGCGGACCCGGTGCGTCTGGAGCAGGTGTTCGTGAACCTGCTGCACAACGCCTGCAAGTTCACTGGGGTGGGGGGCCATATCCGGGTGACCGCCGAGCAGGACGGGACGGATTTCGTGGTGGTCAAGGTCTCCGACACCGGGATCGGCATTCCGCCCGAGCACATGCCGCACCTGTTCGACATGTTCGCGCAAGTCGGCAGCACGCCGGAGCAGCCCCAGGGTGGGCTCGGCATCGGTCTGGCGCTTTCCCGGGGCCTGGTGGAGATGCACGGAGGCAGCATCGAGGCGAGGAGCGAGGGCTCAGGCAAGGGGACGGAGTTTCGGGTGTGCTTGCCGATCCTCAGCGGCGGGCCCGAATCGCCATCGCCGCTGCTGCAGGACGATTCGTATGACGTCAAGCCTGTGGCGGCGCGCCGCGTCCTGGTCGTGGACGACAGCCCGGACGTTGCCGAGTCACTCGCCATGTTTCTCCAGGTGACGGGTTACGAGGTGGAGACGGCCGACGACGGTCTGGCCGCGGTCGAGTCGGCGGCGCGATTCCGGCCGGATTTGGTGCTCCTCGACATCGGCATGCCTGGGCTGGACGGCTACGCCGCCTGCCGACGCATGCGGGAACATCCCTGGGGCAAGGATATGGTGATCGTCGCGCTGACCGGTTGGGGACAAGAGAGCGATCGCCGCAAGACCAGAGCGGCCGGATTCGACGGTCATCTGGTCAAGCCCGTCGATCCGCCGACCCTTCAGCAGTTGCTGGGCGATCCGCGGGCCTGGGAGGGCTGACGCGAATGCACCCGCACCCGCCCTGGGGGTGGGGCGCGTCACCTGAGGCAACCGAGATTCGGAGGAGTGCAGACGATGGACAACGGAAGCAGCGAGCGGCGGCGCCCCGTGGAGGCCTATCTCAACGGGGCGTTCCTCAGCAGCGCGGGCGCCAGGGCGTTGCGCATCCTCTCGGAGTATCTGGAGCCCCAAAGCCGGTTCGAGCGTTACAAGCTCGACGACACCATCGTGTTCATGGGCAGCGCGAGAACGCTTTCCCGGGAGCAGGCGGAGCAGGAGTTTCGGGCGGCCGAGACCGGTAACGGTGACCTGGAGCAGGCACTGCGGCGTCTCGAGCTGTCGCAGTACTACGAGGCCGCGCGTGAGCTCGCCTTCCGGCTTACCGAATGGTCCAAGCGGCTCGACGACCCCGAGCGACGATTCGTGGTGTGCACCGGAGGCGGCCCCGGGATCATGGAGGCCGCCAACCGCGGGGCCTCGGAGGCCAAGGGTGTGAATGTGGGCCTGACCATCTCGATCCCCGCCGAGGAGTTCGACAACACCTACGTCACCCGGGGACTGGCGATCCACTTCCACTACTTCTTCATGCGCAAGTTCTGGTTCGCCTATCTTGCGAAGGCCGTCATCGTCTTTCCGGGGGGATTCGGGACCCTCGACGAGCTGTTCGAAATCCTCACCCTGCTGCAGACCCAAAAGATCCGCAAGCACCTTCCCGTGGTTCTGTTCGGTACCCGTTACTGGAAGGAAATCATCGATTTCGATGCGCTGATTCGCCACGGCATGATCGACGGCGCAGACGTTGGGATCTTTCACCAGACCGACTCGGTGGAAGACGCCTTCCAGTTCATCACCAGCCGCCTCAGCGAGTACGCCCTGGCGGAACGCGGGGCGATCCTCTAGCTCAAAAACAGGGTGTCGCAAGCGGGCGACCCACGCCGCTGTCGTTGAACCAGCACACGGTCTTCTGCGATTCCGTGGAGGGTAGCAGCGCCGGGAGACATTCCAACTGCCCGGCGGTCTCATCTCACGGAGCTGGACTGGAGTGCGCGAGTCGCAGCCCGTCTTGCACTTGGGGTTTGCGGTCTCCGCCGGCAGCTTCCTTGCGTCGTCCTCTTGTTGAACGGTTTTCCGGGCGCGTGACCGTGCCGCGCCTGTCTGGAACCGTATCGAGTCCCTCGTGCCTGGCTCGTGTTGATGAAGCCTGATCCTGCTGGGCCCGACTAATCCGGAGGTGGTTTCAATGGAGACCCTGAATATCGAAATACCGATCAAAGATGACACGCTTCCCGGCTTTCTCGACCTGCCGCAACGGGCGCTCGGTCTCGTGGTCTTTGCCCACGGCAGTGGGAGCAACCGTTTCAGCCGCCGTACCCGGTCGGTGGCCGGGTTCCTGAATCGGGCAAGGCTCGCGACCCTGCGCTTCGACCTGCTCACCGCCGCAGAGCATGAGATCGACCGGCAGCCCCGGGAGTTGGGGTTTCACGTCCCGCTGCTCACCCAGCGGCTCATCGCCGCGGTCGACTGGGCGCGGGGGAGTCCCCAGACGTCCGATCTGAACATCGGCCTCTTTGGCTCAAGCACCGGTGCCGCCGCGGCACTCTTTGCCGCCGTTGCGCGCCCCGACCTCATCCGGGCCCTGGTCTCCCGGGGCGGATATCTGGATCTCGCCGCCGAAGTCCTGGCCTACGTGCAGGTGCCTACGCTGTTGATCGTGGGCGGGCTCGATCGGGCGGTTCTGAAGACGAACCGGGGCGCGGCGAGTCAGATGCCGGTGGAGCCGCGCCTGGAGGTGATCCCGGGGGCAAGCCACCTATTTGAGGAGGCGGGAAAGCTGGACGCGGTTGCGATGCTGGCCCGGGACTGGTTCTTGAAGCGCTTATGAGAGGCGCGGCCCGCGCCGCGAACTGGCCATGGTCGGGGGGCAGCCCGGAGACCACGGTCCCTCCGCCAGCGGCCTATCCATGACTTTTGCGCGACATTGGATTGCGGCAGCGGCGGGTGCGGCCCTTGAATCGAGCCTCTGCGGACTGAGTGTCGGAGTAGGTGCGGATGAACCTCTAACCGCGCTCCGGACTTCTTCTTCATCCATATCGACCCGGCGGGTCGCCTGTCGCCAAGCGGCCCTCCGGTGATCGGAGGCCACCATGACCCGTCGACTCTATCTGGCATTCCCCACGGCGACCCAGGCACACCGAGCGGTTGCTGACCTGAAGGCCGCTGGCATTCCGACCGACCACATGCATGCCGTGGCGAAGGAGGGCACGCACCTCGCCGGCTTGCCGCGCGCCACAGAGGGCCAGAAGCACGACCAGGTCTGGCGGCTGGAGGGTCTCTTCTGGTACGGCAACCTCGGTGTGTTCGCCCTGGCGGCCGTGGGTCTGGCGGCCAGCCTGCTCGCCAGCTCAACCGCGGGCATTCTGGTATCCCTTGCCGTCATGCTCGCCACCTTCATCGCTGGGAAGCGCTTCGCCGTCGCGCTGCCCCACGCGCACCTGACCGACCTGCGCGTCCCACTGGAGCACGGCGAGGTGGTGCTGCTGGTCGATGTCCCCTCGTGGCGGGTCCGCGAGATCGAGCACCTGATCGCCGAGCGCCACCCGGAGACCGGCGTCGGCGGTGTCGGCTGGACCATCGAGGCCTTCGGGGTCTGAGTGGACCAGGCCCCCAGGGTTCAGCGCACTTGAGCGTCTTGTGGACGCGGTAACGACGGCCGGCCTTTTCCTGGCGGTTGCCGCGGCGCTGGTCCCGACGGGCATACACCTGGGCTTTCGCGCCGCCCGTCTCCGCGAGATGGGGACCCCTGCCGATCACTGTCTTGCCTTTGAGTCCGTCCGCATTCCCACGGTGCGTCGCCGATCCCTCTTCGGCTGGCTGCTGCCGGCTCCGGGCGCCGTCCGCACCGTCGTCGTGCTGCACGGTTGGGGCAGCAACGCCGAGCAGATGTTGCCGATCGCCGCTCCCCTCCGGCGCGCCGGTCTCAACGTGTTGCTGTGCGATGCCCGCAATCACGGCAACAGCGATTCCGACACCTTTTCATCGTTGCCGCGCTTCGCTGAAGACCTTGGCAAGGCGATCGATTGGCTCAAGCGCCACCACCCTCGCCGGGCCGGCCGCATCGCGGTGCTCGGGCACTCGGTCGGCGCCGGCGCGGCGTTGCTGGAGGCCTCTCGGAACCCTGACATCTCGGCGGTGATCAGCATCGCCGCGTTTGCCGATCCCACCCGGGTGACCGAGCGCTATCTTCGCCATCTCCATCTGCCGCGCCCCGTCACGGGCCTGGTGATCCGCTACGTGGAGTGGCTCATCGGATACCGATTCGAGACCATCGCGCCGCTCAACACCGTGCGCCAAATTGCCTGCCCGGTCCTCTTGGTGCATGGCAAGGACGACCGGACCGTGCCGGTGGACGACGCGCGTCGCATCCTGGCAAGCGGCCAAAACGCCTGTGTTCGCCTTCTGGAGATCGATGACGCGGGACACGACTCCACGGACCAGGTCGAGCAACACGCCGCCGAGCTCCTGCGCTTCCTCGATGAGAGTTGGTCGGTGGGGGTGCAAGAGGAGCCTTGCGCTCAGGTAGGCCCATGCGCGCTGGGTCTCATCTGACGGTTGGAGTCACCGCCCCTCGATGATCTGCATCCCGTCGAGCCGCTCGGGATCGCGGTGACGCGCATCGACGACGTCGCGGATCCAGATCGCCTCGATCTGCCGACGAAACCGGTCGCGGATCTCGCGGTAAACCTCGGGGTCGTGCTCGCCCGAGTCTCCGACGAGGATGAACCGACGTTCCGGAAAGTGTCCGATGATCCCGCTGATCTGCCGGAGCTTTTGCTCGGTCGTGGCATCGCCGGCGGCGAGGCGCGCTAGATCCTGCCAGGAGCCGGGCGTGAGCAGGTTCTTGCGCACGCTCTTCATGTGGAAAGAGCCGTCCGGGAAACCGGCGTCCGCGATGAATTCAGCCAGCGGACGATAGAGCTGCCAGGGGCCGCCGGAGACGTAATGGAAGGCCGTCTCCTCGCCGAGCCCCCAGAAGCGCCCTACCATCCCGGGCGCGGGGACGAACGGGCGGAAGAAGGTGTTCTCCATCACCACCTCGCGCCCCGCCGGGATCTCCGTGACCTTGATGGTGTCGTCGATATCCGAGATCACCGACAGCCCGCGGGGTGCGATCAGGCGCACCCTCCCGGCTCCCTGGTGGGCGGGAGACACCGCGAGCAGTCGCAGCCAGCCGTGGGTGGAACCCTGCGCCCGAAGCAACTCGTCCGCCCGCTCGGCGTCCAGCCGCAGCTCGCCGGCGATCAGGCCGTTTAAGTCACTGCGCAGGGGTCTCCCGCCCGCGTCCTGCAGCTCGAAGGTCAGCTGTCGAGGATCGCCGTCGAACACAAGCTCAACGCGCTCGCGGGACTCGTCGTCCGCGATCAGATCGGTCAACCGCTTGCGGAAGCGATCGATCTCCGGGGCAGGGCGGTCCTCGAGACGCGCGACGAGATGGGTGAGCGCCGCCTCCGCGATCTGCCGCGGCTCATGGACCCAGATGCGGAGCGGGATCACCCACTGCGGACCGCCCCGGTACCCATAGGACGGGTAGACGGTGACCTCTTTGATCTCCTGCGCCGGAAGCGGCGCGAGCCAGCCCGCACAGAGCAGGAGAAGAAGCGCGAAGAGCAGGCGGTCGACGCGTCGCGGCCGATGCATGGCTATGGAAATGGGTTGCTCGATCGAGGAAGGGATGCCAGAAGAAACGAGCGCAACGCTTCCGTGCCGTCTCGATCTCCTCGCAAACTGCGGGCGAATGATCATGCGCCGCGGGCCGGGAGCTCCCGGCGCATGAATCCTTTCGGCCTATTTCTCGCTCGGGATCGGCCTCAATTGAAGCTCTTCCGGACTGGCCTTCAGGAAACCGTATTTGGCGTAGATGTCCTGGGCCTGTTCAGTGGTCAGGTAATCGAGAAAACGTCGGGCATTCTCGGGATTGCGACCGGGCTTGTAGGGGCCGATCGCATAGGCGACCTTGTCCTGCTTGTTCAAAGGGGATGGAATGGCCACGCCGTCGATCTTCCGCCCCTCGGACTTCGCATGGGCCACCTCAGTGGTCCAGACGATTCCCACATCCGCCTCACCCTGCTCGATGCGGTGCGGCGTCTCCCGGTGGTGGCGTTCCGTGAACCATGTCTTGTCGGGGACGGCCCAGCAACCCTTGCACTGGGCGTTACCGGTGACCTTCTCGTACAGACCAAGATCCTTGAGCATTTCCGATCCATAGAATCTGAAGATGCCCTCGGTCAACGGGTTCGGGTGCGACTGCACCAAGTCGTCGCGTCCCAGGTCCTCCGGACCCTTGATGCCCTTCGGGTTGCCCTCCGCAACCATCAGCTCCAGCTTGTTGTGCACGTACGCCATGTACTCGTCCATTTTCCCCTCGGTGCGCAGCTTCTTCAGGTGGTTGAGATTCACGCTGGCGTAGAGGTCTGGATTCATCGCCGTCTTCTGGCCTTCGATCTCACCCTGCTTGAGAAGCTGCCCTTTGAGGATTTGTCCCGGAGGGATGGTCTCGACGTAGATGGTCTGAATGTCAGGGTTCTTTCCCTGGAAATCCTTGATCAGTTCTTCCATCACCATGAACTGATTTCCCGCTAGGTACATCACCAGATCCGCTGTATAGGAATCGCCGACTTTGCCGTAATCGATCGTGCCGTCGGCGTGGAAGGTTCGGTAGTCCGATCCCTGGCCCGCGTCCTCCGCTTCCGCCAATACCCCCGCGGCGGTGCAAAGAAGCAACCCGGCAAAAAAGGCGGGTCGCAGATCGTATCGGTTGCTTTTCATGCGCACTTCCTCAGGCTCCTCGTCGTTTTGGAATCGTAAATCATCGATTGATGGATGCAGTGCCGACGCTGGGTCAGACACCGCAATCGCTTCTACCGCTGCCGGCCAGGGAGAGCGAACGCGAAGGCCGGGTCGGGATAGAAATGCGATGCGCGCAACCTTAGGTCCGGACTTGGCTGTTTCAGTGTTTCCACGGTATGTGCCCGTTTAGCCCAAACCATAGCCCACGTTTCCGCAAGCCCCCCTACGATCCCACACGGTCGGTTTTCCCGAGTGCGGTTCTGACCCTGGCATATCCTCCTGCTGCCTTCCCGACGCCGAGGAAGCTTAAATGCTGGCGCATATGCACCCCTCTCGACGCCGGTTTACATGCAGGTCCAGGCCTGGCTACCGAGCTCCTCCCATTGCTGGTTGGCTCAACCAGACCACCAGGTGCCCAGAGCCCCTTTGCCCGCAGCAAGGTGTTACCTCCTGCGGTATGGCGTCCAGCACCACATCGGAGGGCATTACCCCTCCTTCATCGCTCCTATGGGCTCATGCGCCAGACCAAATCCCTCCCCCCGGCTTCGGATCAACCTCCTCCGGCGGGTCTTTGCAGGTTGTCACCAGTCCCTGCTGGGAGATGGCCTTTCCCGACGTTATCTCTGCAATCCTTACCCAGGTGCCTGGACCCCTACCCCGTGATGTTCTCCCGGTGCACATGCTCATTTCTTCCCGGCAGACAACGGCCTCACGTAAGGACTAAGACGTTCGGCACACCAATCGCCCCTGCAATGCAACTTCAACAGGGCCTACATTTCGAGGCTGCAGTCAGTTCGTTATGTTCAGGCTCCCACGTTCGCTAGACCCCCCGGTTGCACCCACCGCTGTGACTGAACGTCTCAGGGCGGCCGGGCCGTTTACACCACGCAGAACTTGGTTGGTTACCTGCCCCAAGCAGTGGTATCGCTACGTGTCCGTCACGAGCAACTGACACGACTGGACTTTCACCAGCTGGATTGCAGCCTTGTCGGCTGCTCCTAGTCCCCGGTAGCCGTCGGCGCGGGCGTGGGCCCGGAGTGGCGAAGGGGCGCGAGACCCGAAGCTGCGTAGGGAACATGCAAAGCGCATCCGACACGGCGTCAAGCCACCGTCGAAGGGCTGTGGCGCAGGCCGACCGCCCCCGCAGGGGGCAGGTCGTGCCGAAGCCGCGGCCCGGAGCGGGGCGCACCGGGGCACCAAAGGTTGTCGCCAAGGAGCGAGTCCGTCCGGCGGCAGGAGCCCCCGGACGGATTCACGAGCGACACGCGACACTCCTACTCTCTCCGTGTGTCTGCGGCCCAATCGCGAGTCGCCGCAACGGACTCTGGAAAACTAGCATAATCCGACGGTTCCGCTAGATTTATCGGGACCTCTCGTGCCCGCCGTTTCGAGGGGGGCAGCCAAGGAGGCAGGGTGTCTGCCGGGTCGGGGAGGCCCGAGGTTCCTCCGAAACCGCCATCTCGAAGAACACGGTCCCGACGACATCGGTTGAGCCCGCGCTCGGCCCGCGCTGCTGGGTCGGCCGCCTCAGGGTGAATCCGGTGCCGGGTCGGACCGGCGCGATGCGCCCGGTTCGCGATTTCCGGTGCTCTCCAAGCAGCGCCGCATGCGCGTGAGCGGCGGATCGTAGCCGATGGCCTTGAAGGGCGTCTCGTTGAGCAGGCGCTGCAGGTCAGCGGGATCGGTCGCGGTGAGGCCGCCGCGGGAGGCGATGGTCGACTCCAGCATGCGCTTCATCTCGTTCATGGAGCCGAGCACGCGGCGGTTGCTGGTCTTCGCGTAGCGGATCTCGCGCGTGGTGTCCAGCATGGTCTCGACCTGCCCCTGGGAGAAGCCGGAGCGCAGCAGGGCCTTGAACAGACCCTGCCCGAAGACCTCGGGGAAGAACTCCAGATTGGGCCGCCGCGGACTGCAGACGAAGAACGAGAACAGGGTTTCGTCATGGGTAAAGAGCACGCACCTGTAGCGCTCGATTAGAAGCAGGTTGGCGTGCCAGCCGATGTCGTCTTCGGCGACCCTGGGGTCCCGCTTAACGCGCAGCTCGGCGAGGAGTGCCTGGGTGCACCGGAGGACGGTCATGACGGAATGTCCGAACCGGCATGCTCGGGTTTTCTCGACGCGGCCGCTCGCCCTCGTTGACTGGTCAAGCCGCCAGCTCCGCCACCACGGCCTCGGCGAAGCGTTGGGCCGTGGTCTGGTTGGCCGCGATCTTCGCCTCCAGCTCGTCGCATAGGGCCATGAGTTGATCGACTTTGGCGACGATGCGTGCCTGCTCCACCGCAGGTGCCAATGGCGCGGCAGCGTTTCTTATCAGGCCCACGTTTAAAGTTGGCTGTGCTAACGTACGGGTATCGCTATGAAAGGCAGCCTGCATCATTTCACTCTGGAGTAAACGCACAACGTACCGCTTCTCGATGACCTTAGAGATCTGAATGCGGCAAACCGCCCTGGCAATATTGGCGCCACGCCAGGTCGTGGGCGCTATCCCTAGCTTACCTATACTGCCGACGACGCCCATGAGAATTTCGCCTCGGCCCAGTCGGGGATAGGTGCCTCAGGC
>CAVOQO010000101.1:0-50246 GCA_963698355.1 uncultured Gammaproteobacteria bacterium
CAGTCGCACCAGCGCCTCGGATTGATGGATGTTGAGCTGATCGACGACGAAGCGATAGACCCGGTAACCGGGATGGTGTTCGATCAGCGTTGCGATGAACCGGCAGAAGTCCGCTTCGGTGCGGGTCTCCCCGCAGTGGGCGTAGACGCTGCCCATGGCCACGCGCAGCGCCGCGATCAGGGTCTGGGTCCCGTGACGCTTGTACTCGAACTCGCGCGCGAGCGGTTTGCCCGGCGCCAGCGCCAAGTCGGGGGCGATGCGCTCCAGGGCCTGAATGCCGGTCATCTCATCGACCGAGAAGACGATCTCGTCGCCTTTCTCGGAGCAGGTGCGATACACCGCGCAGATCTCTTCGATGCGTGCCTCCTTATGCGGATCCGCCTTGGCATTCAACCAATAGCGACTGCGGTGCGGCTGTAAGGTCTTTTTTTAAGCACCTTGCGCAGATGCCCGTCGGAGAGACGCTCCACGATCCCTTGTTTGACCACTTCATCGGCCAACTCCCGGCTCGTCCAGTGGGTGATGGGCCGGTCATGCGCCCGCGGCGGCTCGCACGCCAGGGCGAAGATCCGGCACCACTGCTCCGCCGTGATCGTGTCCGGGCGGCCCGGGCGCGGGCGGTCGCGCAGCCGTTCCAACACTGGCTCTAAGCCCCGCTCGACCCAGCGTCTGGTCCAGATGCTCACATCCGCCTTGTAGATTCCCAGCGCCTCGGCAATCGCCTGATTACTCAAGCCTTCGCCGTTGGCCAGCAGGACGATGCGGGCGCGTCTGGCGACCTGCTGCGGCGTACTGTGCGCGCGGATCAACTGTTCAAGAACCGTTCGCTCGGATGCCAGAAGATTGATGCGGTACCGGGGGTGCGCCATGCCAAAGGACCTCTCGCAAAAAAGTTCTTCAATATGTTAGCCAACAATCCTCATGTTGTTAATCAGATTTTGGCGCTGCTGTACTAGCCAACGTCATCTGCCGCCGAATGACCGTGGTAGTCACGAATAGTTCTGTATGCGCGATTGAGGTCGGCCCTGTTCGAGGATGCCACCCCCATAGCCGCGCATGACATCCGGCGGTGCAGTCGCGCTTACGTGAGGTCAAGGGGTTCTTGCCGCTGAGGCGTCGTGGGTGTCAAGTCTGGGGTGAATCCTAAGACTGCTGCCGCCCAGCCATGGCAGACCGGTGAGACAGCTCTACCGACTGCCCGCTCGGGCGGCAGTTCAGCCCCAGTGGCGTGCAGTGGAGCAAGGGTTCTGGGCTATCGGTTTCGAGAAATTGCGAACCGATACACGCACGCATGCGTTACGGCTTGCCCGAGATGAGCGCCTTGATGATATGTAGTGCGTGAAAAGAAACCATTAAACCTACGCCGGATCAATATGTTATAATCTGACCCCAAGATCGAAGTTGTCTCCTGGGCCACTTCGATGGGGCGGGAGGCAGATTGCCAACCCACTGATTTAACGCAGTCGGGCTGGACGCCGAACCAGGTTTGAAGGACCGGTCGCCCGCTGGGCCGAATAAGATCCATTGAACTTCGTCATTCGAAATCCCATGCGCCAGATCATCAACCCGCAATTGCAGTTTGGCGAGCAAGACATCGGCGCCATTGAACTCGACCCCAAGTCCCGCGACGACATCCCGCAGCTGCTGCGAGGGCTACAGTACATCTACACCACCCCGGACTTGCGCGCGCGGGTGTTCGCCATCCTCGCGGAGGTCATCCCCGCGGGGGTCAATGGCCAGGCCGATGCGAACACCGGGCGCCCCGGCATGGAGCAGTGGAAGATCCTGGTGCTGGGTGTCCTGCGTCTGGGGCTCAACGCCGACTACGACCGGGTGCACGAGCTCGCCAACGAGCACAAGACCATCCGCCAGATGCTCGGGCATAGCGGGTGGGCCGATGGCGAAGCAGACCGCTATCAGCTGCAGACCATCAAGGACAACCTGCGCCTGTTCACCCCCGAGATCCTGGACCGGATCAATCAGGAAGTGGTCGCTGCCGGGCATCGGCTCGTAAAAAAAAGTCCCGACGCCCCGCTGCACGTGCGCGCTGACTCCTTCGTGGTCGAGACCGATGTGCACTATCCCACCGACATCAATCTGTTGTGGGACGCGCTGCGCAAGCTCATCGCGATCCTCGCCGGGCTGTGCGGGGAGCTCGGCATCGCCGGCTGGCGCCAAAGCGCCTACCAACTGCGTCAGTTGAAAAAGCTCTACCGGCAGGTGCAGCAGCTCAAGCACTCCACCTCCCAGGACCCGGAGAAGCGGGCGGCCAAGCAGGAGGCTGTTCGCCAGGCCCATCGCGCCTACCTGGCGCAGGCCGAGGCGTTGCTCGCACGGGTGCGCGAGACCCGCGTGCACTTGGTCGTGCGCCACGTCCCGGCGGCCTTCCTCGCGGAGATCGACCTCTACCTCGGCGACGCCGAGCGCCAGATCGATCAGATCCGCCGCCGCGTGTTGTTGGGTCAGACCATCCCCCATGCGGAGAAGGTCTTCTCGCTGTTCGAGCGCCACACCGAGTGGATCAGCAAAGGCAAGGCGGGCGTCCCGGTGGAGTTGGGGCTGCGCGTGGCGGTGGTGGAGGACCAGCACCGGTTCATCCTCACTCATCGGGTCATGGAGAAGACCACCGACGATCAGGTCGCCGTCGGCTTGATCGAGGAGGCCCAGGCGCGCTTCCCCCACATCGCCAGCGCCAGTTTCGACAAGGGGTTCCACAGCCCGGCCAATCAATCCGCGCTCGCCGCCCTGATCCCGCGGGTCGTGATGCCCAAGAAGGGCAAGCTGTCGCAGACCCAGCGCGAGCGCGAGAGCGACCCCGAATTCCTGCACCTGCGCCGCCAGCACTCGGCGGTGGAATCCGCCATCAATGCCCTGGAGGTCCATGGCCTGGACCGCTGTCTGGATCATGGCCTCGACGGCTTCGAGCGCTATGTGGCACTGGCCGTGGTCGCACGCAACATCCAGCGCCTGGGCGCCCTGTTGCGCCAGCAGGAAGCGGAGCGACAACGGGGGCCCTATCGCCGCGCGGCCTGAACGCACGCGACGGGGTCTGAATACGCTAGCTGCAGGATCGGTGCGCCTACCGATCGCCAATAACGAGAGCGGCTCTCATTGATTGACGCCAACTGCAATCAATCGCCCCACGATGAATGACGTCGTCCCCAATTCCCCAGCCCAGCGGAATGAACGTGGCGATGAAATCGGAGTTTTCTGTCAGGCACTATGTAGCTTGATCAGCCCCGAGAAGACCATGAGCGAGATGCCACCAATGAACAGCGTCATCGCCTCATAACCAAGGACATGATAGCTCCCGAACAGACGACCGACACCCGCGACTGCGCAAACCAGGATGCCCAGCGCGGCAATCACGTTCGCCAGCATTGCCAACACATCATTATTCATCATGACGTTCCCTTTTGTAGGCGGAAAACAAGCCGCGGGAAGACAGCAAGCCCAAGGAGCGCAGACTCAACCTCTCGGCGGAGCTGCGTGATCAATCGTAGTGGCGACGATAGGGCCGCGGCAAGGGGCGTCTGGCTTGGACGGTTAGCGGGCCGTCTTGGCCGCCATGAGCCAGCGCCGCGCGAACCGGCATTCCGTTCCCGCTCACCCGCGAGCATCGCACAGAAGATCGCCGAGAGCCTCGATCGGTGCGGGTTTACCGAACAGGTATCCTTGAAACAACGTGCATCCCCACTTGTGGAGGAGATCCCGTTGCGCCTCGGTTTCGACACCTTCGGCGATGACCTCAAGGCCGAGGGATTGGCCCATCGCCAGAATGGCGCGCACGGTCGCGGCGGCGCTGGGGTCATCCAGGATGTCGTGCACGAAGGACCGGTCAATCTTCAACTGCTTGAGCGGCAGGTGCCTGAGACAGGACAGCGAGGAACAACCCGTACCGAAATTGTCCAATGCGAACGCCACGCCCAGCGCATCGAGGCGGCGCATCGTCTCGATCACCTGCTCCACGTTGTCGAGCACCACGCGCTCGGTGAGCTCCAGTGTCAAGCCGATCGGGTCGGCGCCGCTCAGCGACAGGCTCTGCTCGAGCTGCGCGACGAAGTCGTACTGAAGGAATTGCCGGGCGCTGACATTGACGGACATCGTCAGGGTCCGCGTGGCCGTCGCGGTTTGCCACGCCCTCAGTTGCGCGCAGGCAGTCCCGAACGCCCACTTGCCCATGGGCACGATGAGCCCGGTGTCCTCCGCCAGGGGGATGAAGTCATCGGTGAGGACCAGACCGCGACTCGGCGAGTGCCAGCGCAGCAGGGCCTCTGCCCCGACCAGGCTGCCGTCGCGATCCACCTGGGGTTGGTAGAGCAGCTGGAGCTCCTGTCTTTTCAGCCCGCTCCTGAGCGCCGCTGCCAGCGCCAGGCGTGCATCGATGGCGGCCTGCATCGCGGGGTTGAAGAAGCGGATGGCGTTTCCTCCCGCGCCTTTCGCTTGGTAGAGGGCGACGTCCGCCTGTTGCAACAACTCGTCGGGCGGCGTGTCCTGTCCCCGGAAGAGCGTGAGGCCGATACTGGCGGTGGTGTGGCATTCCGCACGACCAGCGGGCACCGCGAGCGGCTGGTTGAGGACCCCGCGGATCTTCTCGGCAAGACGCTCCGTCTCGTTTGCGGCCGCCACTTCCCGCTCTCCCAGGTCTTCGAGCACCAGGACATATTCGTCCCCGCCCAAGCGCGCGACGGTGTCGCCGCGGCGCACCGCCGCCTTCAGCCGTTGTGCCACTTCGGTAAGTAGCTGATCGCCGACCGCATGGCCCTGGGTATCGTTGAGCGCCTTGAAGTGATCCAGATCCAGCATGAGCACGGCGCCCAGTTCTCCGCTGCGCTGGCTGGCGATCAGGGCTTGCCCCAAGCGGTCCATCAACAGGCGCCGATTGGGCAGCTGAGTCAGGGGATCGAAATAGGCAAGGCTACGGATCTCCTGCTCGGCCAGGACGCGCTCGGTCACGTCCTCCTGGACGAGCACCACCGCGCGGACTGCCCCGTCCGCACCCTGCAAGGGGTAGGCGAAGACGCGGATCCAGAGCGTGCCGCCGGGGTTGGGCACATCCTTGGCCAAGCCCTTGTCGTACTCGTGAATCGGAAGCTCGACGCACTCCCCGGCGAAGGCCTTTCGCAGCAGTCGCAAAAAGCCCTTGTCGGCTAACTGCGGGTCTTGGAACACGTTGTGCCGATTCACGGCGGAGAACGGCACCCCCCACAAGCGTTCCCATGCTGGGTTGACGCTCAGGGTCGTTCCATCCGGGGCGATGGTCTGGATCGCGAGCGGGAAATTCTCCGCCAGCATGCGGCACTCAAGCTCGCTGTCCCGCAGGGACGCGTCGGATTGCTTGGCCTGCAGGGGCACCGCTTCAGTCACTTTACTTCCAGCTCCGTGTGTTGGCCCTTCGTCGCACAGCCTGCCGAGCAACCGACTAAACAGTAGCTCGGCGTCGGCGGTGGCGTCGTGACGATGTCCGGCAGAAAACGCCACCTCAGGGCATTCGGTGATGAATCGACGTGCCGCAAGCAAACAGGTGAGGGTTTCGCCTGCGCCTATTACGTCACGTCACTGTCGCTGGCGGACGATCTCCCGAAGGTCAGGTCCCGCAGAACGTCTGCTGTAAAACCTCGTGCGGTTCGGGCGGCCGCCTGTAATCGTCGGCCTCAGGGCCTGCGTCCCAGGGATCGGCGAGTGCCTGCAGCAGCCCGTCGAGCGGATCGAGGTCGCCCGCGACCGCTGCATCGAGCGCCGCCTCGACCCGGTGGTTTCTGGGGATGATCGCCGGGTTCGCACGGCGCATGGCCCTCGCCCGTGCCTGCGGGCTCACCCGCTCGCTCACTAGGCGGGCCTGCCAGCGCCCGTGCCAAGCCTCGAAGAGGGGGTTAGCGTCGAGCGGCACCGGGACCGGCCAGTCTGCTTCCTCGGCGGCGTCGCACAGGGCGCGGAAGGTGTTGGTGAAATCCGCGCCGGTCTCGGACATCGCCTGCAGGAGCCCGTCGATCAGCTCGGCGTCGCCCGCATGTGCCTCCACGAGGCCCAGCTTGGCCCGGAAGCACGCGAGATAGGCCTGCTCGAAACGCTCGGCGAACCCGTCGATGGCGACTTGGGCCTCCGCGATGGCCTTGTCCGCGTCATCGTCGAGCAGCGGCAACAGCGACTGGGCCAGGCGCGAGAGGTTCCACTGGGCGATCCGGGGCTGGTTGCCGTAGGCGTAGCGCCCACGATGGTCGATCGAGCTGTAGACCCGGCCCGGGTGATAGTCATCCATGAAGGCGCAGGGGCCGTAGTCGATGGTCTCGCCCGCAATCGACATGTTGTCGGTATTCATCACGCCATGGATGAAGCCGACGCCGAGCCACCGGGCGACGAGCCCGGCCTGTCGCGTGATGATGGCGCGCAGAAACGCCCCATAGGGCCGCTCCGACTGCTTCGCCTCCGGGTAGTGACGCGCAATCACGTAATCGGCGAGCGTCTTGAGCGCATCGGTATCCTGGCGCGCCTGGAAGTACTCGAAGGTCCCCACCCGCACATGGCCCCGCGCGACGCGCGTCAGCACCGCGCCTGGCAGCGCCGCCTCGCGAAAGACCGGCTCGCCGGTGGCGACCACCGCCAGCGAGCGCGTCGTCGGGATGCCCAGCGCGTGCATCGCCTCGCTGAGGATGTACTCCCGCAGGACCGGCCCGAGCCAGGCCCGTCCGTCGCCCCCACGCGAGAATGGCGTGCGGCCGGAACCCTTGAGCTGGATGTCGAAGCGCTCGCCCGCCGGGTCCCGTATCTCGCCCAGGAGGATCGCCCGGCCATCGCCGAGCTGGGGTACGAAGCCGCCGAATTGGTGGCCGGCATAGGCCATGGCCAATGGGGCCGCACCCTCGGGGACCCGGTTGCCCGCGAGCGTCGCTATGCCCTCTGGCGAGCGCAGCACTTCGGGATCGAGCCCGAGCTCGAGGGCGACTGCCTCGTTGAGCTTGACCAACCGCGGCTGTGCGACCGCAACCGGCGCCAGCCGGGCGAAGAAGCGTTCCGGCAGCCGCGCGTAGGTGTTATCGAAGGCGAAGGTCATCGGGGTGTCCCGGTTGCTGGGAGTTGCGAAGCTGGGGGCGTTTGCGGCTGAGCCAAAGGCGAGCGCGATGCTCACGAGCGCAGACCTCGAGCTCTAACCCTGCGGATTGACCCTGAGCGCTGATCGTTGCCGAGGATCTGCGGCGGCAAGTCTGTCGGCAGGCTGGCCGCTTCTGTTCCATGCTCCCCGCCGCTGCATAGGGATGGACTCAAACCCTCCGGACTTTGGCGCAACGCCAAACCACCGCGATCAGACGTACTGACCGCCTCCGCGAAAGAGAAACCGCAGCGACACCGAAAGACGCCGAAAAACTGAATCTATCGAGTCCCCTCCGGGCCCCTGGCTGGCTAGCATGTTCCTGCCCCGATTGGAGGGGGGCTGCACAGGCTGATTCGCTCGCTGCTGTTGGCGCGGGGCGCCCTGAACCACGAATGCCCGAGCGCGCTTTCGACACCGTGCCTGGCCAATCCGATGCAGTCTCCCGCCTCAAATCGTGGGTGGTCCGCAGTCAACCGCGGATTCAATTTTCCATTCGCGTTTGAGGAATGCCCGGAGGGCATTTGGAGGGCATTTGGAGGGCAGGTTGGCCACCATCATCGGGCGGAATATCCGCCGCATCCGCAAGCAATCCGGCTACTCCCAGGCCAGGCTCGCCCAGTTGGCGCGCACGTCCCAATCCTGGATCTGCCGCATCGAGACCGGCGACGAGAACCCTACGCTCGCCAGCGTGACGCGAATCGCTCGGGCGCTGCGGGTCGACCTTGCCGAGCTGCTGCGCGAACCCGCCGAACGGGCCGCCTGAGATGAGCCGCGCCGCGCGTGACTGGGCGTGGATGGTTCCCGACCTGTCCCCGTCGACCCGCCTGGTGCTCCTGGCACTCGCCGAGCACGTTCACGACGGGGTGACTTGTTTCCCTGGGCAGGCCCGTCTGGCGGAGCTGTGCGGCGTGTCCGACCGCCAGGTCCGCAATCTCCTGCACGAGCTGCAGGGCAGGGGACTGATTGCGATCGAGCACCGGCCCGGGCAGGGCGGCGGGCGAAAGTCCAACGTCTATCGCCTGCAGATGGGCTACCGGCAACCCGCTGCCGCTGGGGTCGAGGGGCAATCGGAACCCGGCTTCTGGAACGCCCTTTCCGAATGCCGGGGGGCAATCGGAAATCCGGTACAAGGCAACCGGCAATCGGCTTCCGCAGGCCCAGAGGGGCAACCGGCACTCCAGTTCCGGAATCCCGTTACCGGATGCCCGGAGGCAACCGGAAATCCAGCGCAGGGCAACCGGAAATCTGCGACAGGCAACCGGAACCGGGCTTCCGACGAAACGGAAGAGGGAACCGGAAGAAAGAAACGAAGAGATCCCCCCCCTTACCCCCCCGCTGGGGGGGACCTGGCGGGCGAGCACGATGATTGCTTACCGGCCCCCAGGCGGGCCCACAGGCGAAGTCGGTGAGCGGTCGCCGACTCCAGCAGCCACAGCACTGCCACAGCCAGTCAGCACGGGGTCGGACCGCTTGGTCGGGACCACCGGGAATCGCGGAGCAACGGAAGTGCCGGCACCGGCTGCGGCCCAACCACGGACCGTCGTCGCGATCGAGTCCGCTGCGGTGCGGGAGGGGAACGGGGGGCGTGCTGCCGGGAGGCAACGCCAGGCGCAGTCGGCGCAGCCGAGCACAGGTCCGCCCCGGGACCGCCAAGGCTCGAGACCACGGACCAACGCGACCCGAGGAACAGCCAGTGAAACCGATCGTCGATCTGCTGCGAAAGACTACACCGTCGGCGCCACACGCGACGAAAACCTCCCGGACTGGGCCAGCAGCTGGCGGGGGCGGGCTCATGTCGCTGAGTGAGCTCGAGGCCGTGAGCCACGCGGCCATGGCCGAGCTGGCTCGCGAGCGCTGGGCGGCGCGCGCCAGGCGGCGGTCGAGCGCGCGATCGGCCGCGCCGGCGTCCCGGAGCGCTTCCGCCACCACAGCTTCGAGGACTACCGGGCGACCAGCGTCCCCCAGCGGCGGGCCCTGAGCCTGGCGCAGGACTTCGCGGCCAATTTCGCTTCGGCGCGCGAGCGCGGCAGCTGCCTGCTGCTGGTGGGCGGTCCGGGGACCGGCAAGACGCATCTCGCCTGCGCCGTCCTCGGCCGCATCATCGCCGACGGCTACACCGGTCTCTTTCTCACCGTCTCGGAGGGCCTGCGGCTGATCCGCTCAACCTACTCGCCCGGTGCGAGCCACACGGAGGTCGAGGTATTCGAGATGCTCACGGGCCCCGATCTGCTGGTCCTCGACGAAGTGGGGGTGGCGATCGGCAACGCGCTCACGCGCCGCGCGATGCTCTTCGACGTGCTCAACGCCCGTTACGGGCAGATGCGCCCCACCGTCCTGATCGGCAACCTGACCGTCCCCGAGATGGAGGCCTACCTTGGTGACCGCCTCATGGACCGGCTGCAGGAGCTCGGGTCCGTCACCCTCCCCTTCACCTGGGCGAGCTACCGCCGCGGGACACGCGTGGGCCTTGAGCATGATTATCCCGACGGGCTCACGGAATGAGCCCCTGGGTGTTCCAGAATGTCATCAGGGGTATGAGGCAAACACGCACGCGGGGCAGCCACAATGACAACGACACTGCCGATCAGCAACGACTCCATGGCGCGGGCCATCACCCGCCGAACCCTGCGCGAGAGCGGGGAGCACCAGCGCGAAGCCGCCAGCCGTGCGCTCCAGCGCTACGCACCGACGCGCCAGCGGCGGGGCCCCCTGTTTCGTGCGGGTGTCCGGTTCATGGACGACTGTCTGCGGGGCAGGGTGCTCGCCCGCGAGGTCATCGGAGCCGGCAAGGCGGCGGTCGCCTCCTGGATCTTCTGGGACGTGCAGGGCGAGCCGCCGCGCCCGGCGATCCACCTGACCCGGCTCGACCGCCGCACCTGCAGCGTCAGCGAGACCGACCTGGTCCGGGTCAGCCAGCACGCCTTGCAGCGGCTCTTCCAACGCCTGCGCACCACCGAGCCCGCGCGGGTCATGCAGGAGCTCCTGCCCGCGGCCTTGCGTGCCGCGTCGCTCTTCGAGCGGGCCCGGGCACACGGCGAGCGCTACGCGGTCCACCTGCGGGTGCCGACGGGGGAGGGCGAGGCGGTGCTGGTGTGGGAGGACTCGGGCTTTCTGGTGACGACCTGGATCCACCACCACTCGATGAGCGATCAGCGCTGCGCGCAGTGGGGTCTGGCCGTCGCGGACGGACGACCTCTTGTGCGCTTAGGCGACTGCTTCCGAGTTGGATCCGTCACGGGGAAGATATACACTTATTCCATGTATATCCATCCGGCTTCCTGAGCACCCCGATGCAAGTATCCAAGTGGGGAAACAGTCTGGCCGTGCGCCTCCCGGCGGCCGTGGTCGAGGCGCTGGACCTCAAGGAAGGCGACACCATCGAGATCCATGTCGAGGATGCCCGCACGCTGGGCGTGAGCAAGTCCCCGGAGAATCGCGAGTTGTTGGCCCGGCTGCGCAAGTTCCGGGGCCGCTTGCCCGAGGGGTTTCGCGTTCGACCGGCTCGAAGCCCATGCGCGGGACTGAGGCCTTTTTCGACACCAACGTCCTGCTCTACCTGCTGTCCGGCGATGCGGCCAAGGCCGACCGGGCGGAGGCCCTGGTCACCGCCGGCGGTGTCATCAGCGTCCAGGTGCTCAACGAATTCGCGTCGGTCGCCTCGCGCAAGCTCGGGATGTCCTGGGCCGAGATTCGCGAGGTTCTGGAGACCTTGCGCGCGGTCTGTCGGGTCGAGCCGATGACGCTGGAGACCCACGATCGGGGCCTGGCCTTGAGCGAGCGCTATGGGTTTGCGATCTACGATTCGATGATTCTCGCCTCGGCACTCCTGGCTGGCTGCAGCGTCGTGTTCACCGAAGACCTGCAGGACGGCCAGAGCATCGACGGCAGGCTGACCGTCACGAACCCGTTCGCAGGGGGTTGAGGCAAGGCGCCGGACACCAGGCGCCACCGGTCCGGTCAGTGTTCGTCGAAAGGCTGCACTTCCGGCGACCTTTCGCCCTACCTCCCCCCAGGGGCACCCACGCACCATGGCCGCTATGCGTGCCCTCGTGCTCCTGCTCGCCCTCGCGCCTCTGACAACGGCCAGCGCGTCGGCCGACCGGGCGGTTTCTACCTTCGCGGGCAGGAGGGCTGGTTCTGGTACCAGCGCGAGCCCGAGCCGCCGCCCGAGCCGGAGGCCGCGCCGCCGCCCGCGCCTGCCCCTCCTCAGCTGTCCGGGACCGCCCCCGAGGGACCGCGACCGCTCTCCGCGCAGTGGCTGCGCGAGCGCCTCGGCGCGTACCGCGACGCGGCGATCGACGACCCGAACCCGGAGAACGTCGCCCTTTACCTCTACCTGCAGCGGGTGGCGCTGGACAAGTCCACCCGCTTCGCCGCCGCCACCCAGCGCGCGGTGCAACTCGACCCCTTCCTCGACGAGGTCACTCAGCGTCCCACCGCCACCTTCGCGGCCAACCTGGTGAACCGCCGCAGCGGCGACCGCCGCGACGCGGTGCTCACGGGCATCGCCAAGCAGGCGGGCGTGCTGTTCTTCTTCCGCTCCGACTGTCCCTACTGCGAGGCCCAGGCCCCGTTGCTGCAGATCCTCGCGGCCCGCTACGGGTTCCCGGTGCTGCCGGTGTCGCTGGATGGGGCGCCGCTGCCGGGCGGGCAGTTCCCCGGGTACCGGCGCGACAGCGGCCAGGCGCAAGGCCTCGGTGTGGTCTCCACCCCCGCCCTG
The DNA here is from genome assembly GCA_963698355.1 of uncultured Gammaproteobacteria bacterium. Classification (GTDB taxonomy): domain Bacteria; phylum Pseudomonadota; class Gammaproteobacteria; order Chromatiales; family Chromatiaceae; genus Thiodictyon. The sequence continues at coordinate 11,811 of CAVOQO010000101.1, forward strand.
TTTCTCGTCCGCCCGCCGGGCGACATCGTGCCGCTGTCCCAGGGACTCATCTCGCTCGCCCAGCTCCAGGAGCGTCTGCTGGTGGCCGCCGTTCAGGCCGGGTGGATCAGCGAGCGCGAGTATGCGAGCGCGCGGCCCGTCACCGCCGATCTGACCCTGGACCCGCGCCGGCTGCCGGCCGAGTTCCCCGACGACCCGGCCGAGCTGCTGGCCCTGCTGCGTGCGCTCGCCCGCACGGGCGCGGCGGACTGAGGCGATGCCCCTGTCCCGACGTCCCACCCTGCTCCCGTTGGCCCTAGTCCTGGTGGTGTTCTCGGCGAGCGCACGTGCCGATCCGTCGGGCATTGCCGACCAGATGACGGCCATGTTCGACACCATGCTCAACTACACCAACCCCACCGCGCACCTGGGACAGCGCCGGGGTGTGGTCACCGGCGGGTCGCTCTCGGCGCGCAACCGCATCGCCTCGGAGTCCCTGTGGCACTTCGTGCCGCCGTCCTACAGCGCCGGCTGCGGCGGCATCGACCTGTTCGCCGGGTCCTTCTCCTTCATCTCGGCGGAGCAGTTCCAGAACCTGCTGCGCTCCATCGCCGCCAACGCCGCCGGCTACGCCTTCGAGGTGGCGCTCGGCGCCATGTGCCAGGACTGTCTGCAGACCATGGAGGCCCTGCAGAAGAAGGTCCAGGCGCTGAACCAGGGTTTCGCCAACTCCTGCCAGCTCGCCAAGGGCGTGGTCAACGACGTGGCCGACGCCTTCGACATGAAGCACAAGGACGACACCTCGCTGCTCGGCATGGTCAAGGGCCTGGGGGACGTCTTCGAGACCCGCTCGACGGCGAGCGGGACCGACCCCATCGAGCAGGCCAGTGCCAACCTGCCCGACGAGGAGCGCGAGCAGCTGCAGGGCAACCTGGTGTGGCGGGCGCTCAAGCGCCGCAATGCCGCCGGCTGGTTCCTCGACGGCGACGACTCCCTGCTCGAGGCGATGATGAGCCTCACCGGCTCGGTGATCGTCGGGCCGCCGGAGAACGCCCCCGACGGGCAGGGAAGGAACCACGCGATCACGGTGGTGCCCGGGAATCTGCTCAAGGTCACGGACCTCTTGAACGGCAGCCGCCGGCGCGAGGACGCGGGCGAGGGGGTGTCGCGCTGGACCCACACCTTCCGGCTCTACCACTGCGACGACCGGGACGAGAACGCCTGCCTGGCACCCCGGGTCACGGAGGACACCCTCTCGGGCATGATCCAGCGGGTCAAGGACGTGCTGGTCGGGGAGCGCCACGTGGCCGGCAGCCTCGGCCTGGTGCAGAAGTTCCGCCTCGGCGCCGGTCCGGTCACCGACGCCGAGAAGGCCTTCATGCAGTTCGCGCCCAACGGGCTGGGCGCCGGCATCCGCACCCTGGCGCGCTACGACGAAGGGATGGCGCGGCTGTTCGTCGAACACGCCGCCCCGGTCATCGCGGTGGAGATGACCCAGGTGATCCTGAGCGACCTGCTGCGTGCGGTGGAGGCGGCCTCGGCACTGGACAACCACGCCTACGCCAAGCAACTGCTCTCCCAGGTCGAACAGGCCAAGGCGCAGCTCTACCGGGAGTATGCGGTGGTGTCCCAGCGCTACGGCAATGCCCAGAGCCTGCTCGCCTACTACCGCGACCTCACCGAGCAGATCAAGGGCCGCCGCTACCTGAGCGCCGAGCAGGCCCACGCCGGGGCCCTCACCCAGCCCTAGCCGCTCATGTGGGAGATCTACTCGATCGGCGACTCGGCCTACCTGGCGGCGATCCTCAACGCCGTGGCCATGATCGCCGGCACCAACGACTTCCGCACCCTGGCCGGCATCGGCTTCCTGATCGGGGTCCTGCTGGTGCTATTCCAGGGCATCCTGCAGGGCGGGCGGGGGATCCGCTTCCAGAACCTGCTGCTGGCCTGGGTCGTCTATGCGCTGATGTTCGGACCCAAGGTCTCGGTGGCCATCGAGGACGCCTACTCGGGGGCGGTGCGGGTGGTGGACAACGTGCCCATCGGTCCGGCCACCGTCGGGTCGGTGATGTCGAACGTCGGCTACGGCGTCACCCGCCTCTTCGAGACCGCCTTCGCCACCCCGGCGATGACCGACTACGGCTTCGCCGACGCCCTGCAGACCCTGATGGGGGTGCGCAAGGGGACGCTCTCGCGTCTGGCGCTCGGGGATGCCAACAGCCCCACCGCCAACGCCGACGTCGAGCGCTCCTTCGTCAACTACGTGGCCGACTGCACCCTGGCGGACGTGGATACGGGGCGGCGCGCCATCGATGACATCCTGAAGGACGCGAGCTGGGAGACCCTCCGGAGCGACTCCGACGTCTACACCACGGAGCTGTGGATCGGCGGCGACCCGCGCATTCTGCCCTGCAACGAGGCCTGGGTGGCGCTCTCGGACTACACCACGGTCGAGTTCGTTCCGGCGCTTCTGGAGACCCTGCAGGCCCAGCTGCGTCTGAGCGCGCCGGGCGAGGTGGCGAACAAGGTGCAGTCCGCCCTCGACGAGATCGCCGGGGCGGGCGTCGACGCCCAGAGCTACCTGGTCATGGCCGCGGTCATGCCGTTCGTCGAGAAGGGCATCGTGCAGACCCACGAGGACCTGGGCCAATGGGGGCTGGCGGCGATGGTCGAGCAGGCCCACCAGCAGCGCAACACCCAGTGGGCGGCGGAGCAGACGCTCTTCACCCGCATCGTGCGCCCCATGATGACCTTCTTCGAGGGCTTCCTCTATGCCATCGCCCCGCTGATGGCCTTCGCGGTGGCGCTCGGTCCCGTCGGTATCGCCATGGTCGGCAAATACCTGCTGTTCGGGCTGTGGATCCAGCTGTGGCTGCCGATCATGGCGGTGATCAACCTGTACCTGCACCTGGCGATCGCCCGCGACCTGGCGGCGCTCCAGGGGGCGGGTCATCTGGACGTCCCCTCCATGTTCTCCCTGTACAAGCTGGACTTCCTGCTGCAGGACTATCTGGCCACCGGGGGCATGCTGGCCGCGAGCACCCCGGCGATCAGCCTGATGCTGATCTATGGCAGCGCCATCACGGCGACCCATCTGGCCGGGCGCCTGCAGGGCGGCGACTTCGTCGACGAGAAGGTGGTGTCCCCGGACGTGGTGCGCCCGGCCCCCGCGCTCGCCCTGAGTCCGCTGCAGACCAATGCACCCCTGACCGGCACGGTGACCAGCGGGGCGGAGTCCGTACTGCCGCGCTTCAACGTCGGCCAGGAGCTCCAGAGCTCGGTGACGGCGACCTCCGCGGCCCTGGCGCAGTCATCCGCCGCCTTCCAGCGCGGGCTGTCCAACACCGCCGCGGCGTCTGCCTCGCGCAGCGGGGAGACGTTCGACAGTCGGGCGATAGCCTGGAATTACGAGGCCTCGGGGAGCCAGACCGACAGGGCGCTTCTCAGCGAAGGGGAGAGCCTGGCACGCAAGCACAGCCAGAGCGGGATTACGTCGGAGCAGATGGCGGGGCTGATCACGTCCGGGCTCAACGCTGGGGGTGGCGGCGGAAGCCGGACGGAGATCCGGGGAGGTATCAGCGGTCAGCTCCAAACCCAATATGGCGTAGACCAGCGCCTGGGCGATGAGATCGCCGACGACATCGCGCGCCGTGTCACCTCGGATCACGAGCTCTCGGCCCGCCTGGCCGAGGGCGTCAAGGCCGATCTAGGCTCCGGCAGCCGCAACGTCTTCACGGATGGCCTGCGCAGCGAGGAGCTGTCCACCCTCTCGCAGCAGGCCGGCGACACGATCAGCGCCTCCCGCAGCCAACAGCGCGCCGAGTCCCTGGCGCGTCGCTACGGCACCGCGGGCAGCTTCGGTGCGGTGGAGGTGGGACATGCCCTGGCCCGCAACCCGGGGCTCATGGAGCAGCTGGACGCGACCATCATGCGCATGGGCCTGGTCGGGGATCATCAGCGCCTTGCCAGCGAGTGGCGCTATGCGGAGACCTTCTCCGACCGCGAGCAGGCCCGGGCGGCGGCGGGGCTGGGTTTGCTGCTCGGCTATGAGCAGCCGACTTACCGCTCGATGGAGGATCCGGAACGGCTCGCGGCACGGGAGGAGGGGCTGCGCATTCTGAGCGCGGCCTTCGGAGGTGGCGCGGCCACGGGGATCGATCCCCACCGGCACGCGGATCTGGAGGGGCAGGCCCCTGCCCATGGAGCAACGCGTGGCGCTGTGGACCGCGCAGGGCTGCGTGATCCGCGACCGGAGACCCACGGGGTGCGCCGAGACATCGATGCGCACCGGCAGTTGACACGCGAGCGCTACGATCCCACCGAGGTGGACCGCGCTCACGGACGCCAGCGGGGCAGGGTGGATGCGTTCTCCGCGGGTACCAACGAAGAGCTGCGCTCGGACAAGCGTGACCTGTACGCGGCGCGCATCGAGCAGCGGGCGGTCCTGCCGCGGCCCTCCGCCCAGGCACTGGCTCAGGAGTTGGGGGGACTCGCCACCCAGGTCAGCCAGGCCCCGGGCATGGTGATGAGCGGTGCGGCGGGTGCGCTGGTGCGCTTCGCCGGGGGTCTGTCGAGCACGGGAAGCCTCCCCGAGGCGGTGATGGCCGCCGGAGACGGCTGGACGCAGGCGCGTGCCGCGTTCATCGACACCCGCATGGATCAGGTTCAGGGGATCGGGCTGACGCCCGCCCAGATGGCCGTCTATCGGGGTGCGCTGGATACGGTGCTGCCCGGTGCGACGGGGCTGCAAGCGGCGCTCGGAACCGAGCTCGCCAACGCCAGAGAGGCATTGATCCGGGAGGAGGGGACGGTCGGGGCGCACATGGCCGACCTGCTGACCCGGTCGGTGACCGCGCGGGACGACAGCGACCTGCGGCTCATCGCCGCCTTCAATCGGGCGAACCGGGGCGGCACGCCCCTTTCCCCCCCTCTGAGGCACACCAGTGTCACAGGCGGTTCGCACGGGGCGGTGCTCGATCTGATTGCGTCCGCGGAGTCTGCCGGCAACTACAACGCCTGGTACGGCGATGCAGATCAGAGCCGAGTGAACCTGACGGGTCTGACGCTCGACGCGGTGCGGGGGCTGCAGCACGACCTGGTCCGCACCAATGGAGGCTCGGCCATCGGCCGCTACCAGATCATCGACGACACCCTGGATCGTCTGATCGGGTCGATGGGTCTGGCGGGAAGCGAACGCTTCAGCCCGCAGCTGCAGGACCGGATGGCCCTGCAACTGGCGGCCGAGGCGGGGTTGCAGGATTGGCTCAACGGAAGGCTCGACCACGGGCGCTTTGCCGAAAACCTTTCGAAGGTCTGGGCCGGAATGCCGCGTGACGCGTCGAATGCAAGCTTCTACGAGGGTGTTGCGGGAAATCGGGCGCAGATTGACTACCGCGACGTCGTGGCGTCCCTGCGCAGGATTCGGTCGACGTTCTCGTTGTAAGAGCAGGCGTGGCGGACTTTGCGGGCTCGAGGCACGGGCACATTAGCCCGACCACGGGTCACGCGTGGGATGCGCTCAGCGCGTTGTCCCACCGCCCCGCAAACGAGTCGGCGTAACGAAAGACCCCCTCATGTTCGACAAGCAGTCCCTGCAGCGCGGCGACCAGTGCCGGGTGTTTCACGACGTCGCCTTGGTTGCCGCCTTCGTTTGGTGGTCGTAGGGGTGCATCTCGATGCTTGGTTGCTTGGCGATGCCGGGACGGGGAGCAACGGTCTGGACCTCAGCGATCAAACAGCGCATTCACGAGGACGGTGCAGTCACCTCCGGTAAAGCCGGAGCGTTATCGGGTGAGCGCCTCAAAGGTGCGATCAAGCCGTGACCCGCCCGAGACCTCGGAATCGCACCTTGGTGAGTAGGCTACCGAGGCTCGGCGGAGGCGAGCCAGCGGTCTACCGCCACGAGCGCCTTGTCCGGCTCGCTGTCGCGAATGCCGGTCATCCCGATCTGGATGCCCTGGTCTCGGAGCGCTTCCGCCAACGCTTCCGTGAATGCACCGGAGCCCGGGCATAGGCCATCGTCCCAGGTTTCCTCGACGCCGCAGCTGGGGGAGCCGTTCTTGCCCAGTATCCCCAAGACACGGATGCCACCGGCGCGGTAGGCCTTTATCGTCTCGACCTGTTCCTGGGCGAGGCGCCGGCAGAGCTCCCGTCCGGCAGGGCTTCGCAATTCGAGCTCGACTGTGACATGGGCGCGGTCCATTCCAAACGCGCACAGCTCGGGGCAGGGCATCTGGACGATGCCGATCTCGCGCTCGAGCAGACCGGTGATCAGCTCCACGACCGCTGCAGGGCGCTCGGCAGCGCCCGCCACCCGCGCGTTCTGATTGAGCGCGCAGTGGGGTATGAGAATGACCTTGCGGCTGCGGCCGTCACCAAGGGCTGGTGTCGCGTGCAGCCGTTCAGCCAACCGTTTCAGCACCTTCATGCTTGTTTCCGAAGACGAGCTTGGAGCGGCCGTTGGGCGACAGTTCCCGTCTCACGTCGGCAAAGTACCGGCGCAGGTATGGCACTTCGTCGCGGGCGAAGTCCCGGTTTTCCGATGACCCCAGCACCGACAGGCGCACCCGGTAGAGAAAACGGACGAGCGGACGGCTGGGCTCGCAGTGCTCCATCATCACGAATCGGCCACCCGGCCGAAGGACCCTGCTGGCCTCCTGAAGCGCCCGGTCCCGAACCGCCGGGCTGAGCTCGTACATGGCGTGGGAGCAGCTCACCGCATCGAAGCTGGCGTTGGCAAAGGGTAGGCGAGCCGCGTCCCCGACGACGAAGGCGACGTTCTCGACGCCCGTCTGGCGGGCCTTCACGCAAGCACGGCGGATCATCCCAGCAGAGAAATCAACGCCCACCGCAAGCCCGCCGGGCTCGACAGCCGTCTGAGCACGAACGGCCACCGCCCCCGTGCCGGTACAGAGGTCGAGGAGCCTGCCGCCCGCTTTGACGCCGGTCCGTTCGATCAACAGGTCCCGCAGGCGCGCACTGGCATCGCCCGAGTGCAGGGCGATCACCCGGTCGTAGACGTGCGAGAAGAGATCGTACCTAGATTTTGCAAGTGCGCTCTGAGCGCGACGACCAGAACAAAGGGGTCTGATTAATGGGCGATAGCGGGGGCGACAATTGCCGGGCGGATGACCGAATCGCCGCCGCAGCCACCTCCCGCGGTCGCTTTGGCGGGCCGGATTGGGGCCGGAAGCGCCAGCGCGGATGCCGCTCCAAACAGGGCCCGCCGACCTGGACGATCAGGCCGGCGATCACTTCGCCTTGGAGCATTGGAAGGACTTAGAGCGGTTGGCTCAATGCCAACCAGTCCTCCCAGACCCGGGCATGCAGGTGCTGGCGCGCGAGCTTGATGCGCAACTGATTGGCGCCGGTCAGGAGTTTCCCCGCCACGCGAATCAGGAACAGACGGATGCTCTGCGGCTCCCAGCGCTTGAGCTGGGCGTTGCCGCTGAGCAGGGCCATCCAGCGCAGGGTGTTATAGGCGAGGACCGCGCACTGGAACAACGCGGCGTTGGCCAGGAAGTGGACGGTCTTCAGGTGGGCCAGGCCCATTTGGCTCTTGGCCTCCTCGATCCAGGTCTCGGAGGTGGCGCGTTGACCATAGGTGCGATGGGCGAGCCACGGGCTCAGCGGCTCGGTGCTCACGTAGCAGAAGCAGTCATAGCACTCCAGCTCGAGCAGCTCGCCTTGGGGGTGATCGGCATCGCGCGCTTGCGGGCAGCGCACCGCGAGGAAGAACCGCTCACGGCTCCACCCGCCGGCTCGGTGAGAGAATTCACATTGCTCCCAGCCGCGGCGCCGGTGGATCGGGGTCCAACGCTGTTGGCCGAGCAGCTGGGCGAGGTTCCTCATCTTGACCTTGATCAGGTAGCCGTGGCCGCGGGCGTCGAGCAGGTCGAGCAAGGCGCCGTCGAAGAAGCCGCTGTCGGCGCGCAGAATCAGGCGATGATGCGCCGGGAACTGGGCGAGCAGTTGCTGCATGAACGCCACCATGCCATTGCTGGTGTAGGCGCTGCCGGTGCGCAACCACGCCTGTACGATCTCTTTGGTGTCGCTGCAGAAGGCGAGCAACGGATGATAGGAACGCGCGCCGCGTTTGTGGGGGTTGTAGCCCTTGGCCGTCCCTTGCTGGCGACCGTAGACAGTCTTGACCGTGGAGTCGGCATCGATCCATTTTTGGCACTGCGTGGCCAGATGCGAGCGCCCGGCGCGCAGGGCGCGGGCCCACACCCGCTGGCGCAGCGCATGGACCAGCGTCTCCAGGCCGCTGACATGCCGCTCGCGCACCTCCTTAAACACCCGCCCGAGCGTGCTCTGATCGGGCAGGCGCTGCCAACCGGCTACCCGGCGCAGCACCTCGTCGGACCACAGCGCCATGCACTGACTGAGGCTGCGCGCCCCGCCGATCAAGCCCACCACCACCAGGAACGCGGCGTCGCCGAGTTGGTAGAGGGCGTTCGCCGCGCGCGTGTGCTCAACGTGATGACCGAACAGGCCGCCGAAGCCCAGGGCGTCGAGAAACTTGACCACCGGCACCAGCCCGGCTTGGCTGCTCATGCCACGTCCTGCGTCTTCCAGCCGGATCTTCGGCGACGCACCCCGGGCCGATCCGGGTCTCTTTGCGGTCGGTTTGCTCATCGAAACGGTGACTCCTCAAGGCGAACCCAATGCGGCTCTAATGTACTGAGAAGGTTACCATTCTACGCATCCTGTATTCAGCGCTTGCAGCATTTAGGTGCCATCTGTTGGAAGGGGCGCAGGTACTCACTGAGCGGTGCCCCGTGGGCCCCGCCCGGTTGGTAGGACTCGACCGGCCCGCCGGTGCTCACCGCTTGGAGCATCGCCTTGCCATGCAGGGCCGTGCCCCCGGGCCCGTAGGCGAAACCGCGCTCCAGGACCACATCCTGCCAATGTTTGATGATGGCGGGGGCGCTATACCAGTAAAGCGGGTGCTGGAGGACCAAGAGGTCCGCGACCACCAGGGCGCGGCGCTCCGCCCCCACGTCGATGTAGAAGTCCGGGTAGAGCTCCAGCAGGTCATGCACCTCGACATGGTCCAGGTCGTCGATGGCATCGACCATGGCCCGGTTGATGCGCGAGCGGCGCAGGTCCAGGTGGGCGAAGAGGACCAGGATGCGCGGCTTGTCAAACATGTGTGACCCCGCGGGCTGGAATCGGGGCCATTGTACCCACCTCACCCACCGGCGGTGGGTGCGAAATGAGGGCAGGTGTCTTAACCGCCTGACGCGCAGTTTGCATCGGAGGCTCGACCAGGAACCGCGGGGTGCCAACTGTCAACGGTGAGAGCTGGTCTACGACGCCTGAAAGGTTCGCCCCCGCGGCGCCTCCAGAGCGTATAGCCCTGAGGCGGGCAACCGATCACGCACCGACGCCCTGATCGAACTGGTACTCAGGCCGAGTCCGCACCATCGCTACAACCGCGATGGCAAGAAGGGCAAGCAGCAGATTGTCATCGGCCTGCTGACCGGCGCCGACGGCGAGCCATTGGCGGTGCGGGTGTTCGAGGGCAACACCGCCGACCCGAGCACGGTGAGCACGCAGATCGCGCCCCGGCATGCTCGGATTTCTCGACGACGCCTGGCAGCGCTTTGTCGGCAACATGGGCGTCACGGGCCCGGACAAGGGCAAGGGCGGCAACTATCTGGTGATCCCTCCCGGCTATACCGGCGAGATCCCCGATGGCTACTTCCTGCTCAAGCCGCCGACAAATCGGAATTTTCTGTTCCTGCGCGGCTCGATCAAGCACGGGCTGAAGCCCGCGGTTGAGAATATCACGTCCAATCTGAAGGTCTATCCGCTGAAAGATGCCGCAAACCCGGTGGCGACCGAATTCGTCAACATGTCGAACAAGGCATTCAACACGGTGTTCCCAAGCGATCTCTGCTACTTCGAGGCGCTGAATCAAGTCATCCAGGATGAGCCCATCGACGCGATCAGCCCAGAGGTATCCCGCGAATGCTCACCTCAGGACCGATGGACGCGCCATCGCCTCCCGTGGGCGTCCAGTACAAGGATCTCCAAGTCGGGCAAGGAGAGAGCGTCAGCGACGGCGATGTGGCGGTCATGCACTTCGTCGGCTGGCTGGCCCAAGACGATCAACGGGGCCGGGAGATTTTCAATACGCGGAACCGCGGCGAACCGGTTTCTTTCGTGGTGGGAACCGAAAAGGTCATGCCGGGCTGGAACGTGGGTGTCCTCAGCATGCGCGCTGGAGGACGACGGCTTCTGCTGGTTCCGCCCGGGCTCGCATATGGCCACAAAGGCGTCCCCGGCGTGGTGCCTGCCGACGCCCCTTTGATGTTTCTCAGCGAGCTGGTTTCAGTTAAAAAGGCGGAGTGATCAGTAGTCGTCAGCGCTACCGCCATACGCAAACCGGCTGGGCCATCATCATCACGGCGATCGGGGTTGCCGCAATCCTGTTGCCGGTCGTCGCGGCGCTCGATGCCGGGCCGCTTCCGCTCGGCATCGTGGCGGCCACCCTATTGCTGATGGGGCTGTTCGCGACGCTGACGGTCGTCGTAGACGACACGCATCTCCGCTTCCGATTCACCTTCGGCCTGATCCGCAAGCGCATCGCCGTCGCGGACATCCGGCACTACAAGGCGGTGCGCAATCCTTGGTACTACGGGTGGGGTATCCACCTGTACCCGGGTGGGGTGCTGTACAACGTCTCAGGCTTGCAGGCGGTCGAGATCCTGTTGAAGGGCGGGAAGCGTTTGCGCATCGGAACGGACGAGCCGGACGCCGTGTGCCGCGCCATCGAGGCTGTGATCGGTGCACCCGAGCCGCTGTCTCCAGAGGAGCAGGCACAGGTCCGATGCTCGACGAAGAACTGGCTGATGGTGCTGGTCGGCATCCTCGTCCTGGTGGTCGGAGGAATCGGCCTGCTGGCGTACTTCGAGGAGCAACCGCCAAAAGTCACCGTCACCGACGGGTTCTTCAAGGTCAGGGGTGTCCTCTACGGCGAGCAGTTCCCCCTGGCAGAGATCACCGAGGTCTCACTCTGTCAGCGTATCCCGCGGATTCTCGCACGAACCAACGGATACGCCGGAGGGAGGACACTTCGGGGTCACTTCCGGCTCGCAAACCTCGGCGACGGACAACTCTTCGTCCGGCTCGGTGTACCGCCGTATCTGTTCGTCCGCACGCAAGCGGAATACGTCATCGTCAACTTCCGCGACCAGGCAAGGACGCAGGAGGTTTACGAGGAGCTGATGGAGCGCTCGCCGGGGACAGCGGTGGGCTGTCTGCAGCCCAGTTGGTAGGCGCTTTGCCGCCATCCGCCAATGCCGACCTCCTCGCACAGCCCGGCGAGGATCGTAATGAGCTTACGCAACGCATCCCACAACCGGTTGAGGTCGGTGGGAAAGCCCGACGAAGCTGGGCTCATGGTTTGCGGTGAGAAGAGCATCGATCGATCCCCAATGGTCGCAGTCCGACGAGCGTAGAACGGCGATCGTCGAACCGTGGTTGTAGCTGGCAATCGCGGGTGGTCCCCACGTTGTGCCGAACCCCAAGACCCAGCTGCCCTGCGTGTCGATCTTCGGCGCTCGGAAAAGCGCGAGGAGAGCGGCGGCGGTGCCGGGCCTGCTTCTCGGGAATGCCGGCCGCTCGATCTACGGGGTTTAGCGGATCTTGGGCCACGCCCAAGTCGCCACGACTTAGCGCTATGCCTATCTCAGCCAGTAGACCCCGTTGGAAGCCGTGGACGCCGCCGCCGAGGTCGCGGGGATTCGGGTCTCGGGCCAGTGACTGAAGCTCGCCGACTTAGGGAAGAGAAGGCGAGCGAGGCCCTTGGTAGATCGCCGTTAGATGCGCCGGGCACCTGAAGACCGGACGCTCAGTGGTCGGTTGCTGGTGACCGCTCTACGCGCGGTCGCCCGGGCGTGATCACTCGCAAGGCGCTTCTCGACCCTGAGCAGCCCCTGGGCTTGAGGAACATAGGGGCAGGAATGCGAAGTTAAGCGGCCACTCGCCGCTGCCGCATTTGACCCTGGCCCGTTTGTCGCGCTGGACACACGAGCGGACGCTGTGGTTGCGTTAGCAGGCATCGAGATCAGGGTCGTCTTACCCTCGGGGTAACAGGAAAGGCGGGAGCCCTAGACCTTGCTGTTGGCTGAGCGCCGGCTCCCTTGGGGCTACGGCTGACACAGGTCGCTAAGGCTCCCCTAATTCTCGATCGTTATCTTCACGACCACGCGAATATCCGCGTGACTCGAAGAGGCGATCATCATGAACCCCAAGTTCCATCAGGCAGCAGCGATTGTGGCCCTTTCCGTCGCCGCTTTCGGCGGCGCCTTCGCGGCCAACTCAGCGGACAACGACGCACTCGGCATCGCCGATGCGAAAACCAGCTTGACTCAAGCCGTAACGACCGCCGAGCAGCATGTCGGCGGCAAGGCTTCCCGCGCGGAGTATGAAAGGCAACAAGACCAATGGGTCTTCGACGTGGAAGTCGTGAACGGCAACAAGGTCATGGACGTGAAGGTGGACCCTGCGAGCGGCCAGGTGCTCGCCGCCACCGAGGACAAGGCCGATCACGAAGAGGAGCGGGATAAGGCCGACTGATCGCGCACTGCCATCAGGACGCCGGGGCGGACTCACCGCCCCGGTTTCTCCCAAACCTCATCCATTCCAGCCCGAAAGATCACGGGAGGCTCCAACGTGAATACCCTGACGCGCGCCGACGGCAGACAGATGCTGAACAAGGTGCCAGAAGTCACGCTCTGGTTCTGGATCATCAAGATCCTGGCGACCACCGTTGGCGAGACCGCTGCCGATTTCCTCAACTTCAACCTGAATTTGGGCCTGACCGGCACCTCTTTGCTCATGAGCGCGCTGCTGGCACTATTCCTCGTCATGCAGTTGCGCCGTCGCCTCTACGTACCCTGGCTGTACTGGGTCACCGTCGTGCTGATCAGCATCGTCGGCACGTTGATCTCGGATAACCTGGTGGACAACCTTGGTGTGGCGCTCGAAACCACCACCAGCGTGTTCGCCGTCGCGCTCGCCGCCACTTTCATGGTCTGGTATCGGATCGAGCGGACCCTGTCCATCCACACCATCACCACGACGCGCCGCGAGCTCTTCTACTGGGCCGCTATCCTGTTCACCTTCGCGCTTGGCACGGCAGGCGGCGATCTTGCGGCCGAGGGGTTGAACCTGGGCTATGCGACCGCTGCACTCGGTTTCGCCAGCGCCATTGGCGCCGTTGCGGTCGCCCATTACGTCTTCAAGGCGAATGCCGTCGCGACCTTCTGGATCGCCTACATCTTGACACGCCCGCTCGGGGCATCCCTGGGCGACTACCTGTCGCAACCCGCAGCCGACGGCGGCTTGGCGGTGGGCACGGTGATCACCAGCCTGATCTTCCTCTCGACCATCGCCGGGATCGTGATCTATCTGACCGTCACCCGGAAGGACGTGATCGGCCAGGTGGCAAGCGATCCAGTCTGCTGACGCCGACCGGATGACAAAGGGCTGAATTGGTGGGAAGCCAATTCTGCCCCGTTGCCCGACGAGTTAATCGTCACTATGGCGTCAGAAGTCTGCCAAAAAAGGAAAAAGTCCTATGAACAACGCTTCCGAGTCTGCATTGAGCAAGGTTCCAGAGGTCACCTTGCTGTTCTGGATCATCAAGATTGCGGCAACCACGCTGGGAGAGACCGGTGGCGATGCCGTCTCCATGTCGATGAACCTTGGCTACCTTGTCGGGACGGTCATCTTCGCGGCGGTGTTTTTGGTTGCCGTGGCGGCCCAGATTAACGCCAAGGGTTTCCATCCTTTTCTGTACTGGACCACCGTCGTGGCCACGACCACGGTGGGAACGACGTTGGCGGACTTCGCCGACCGCTCGCTTGGGATCGGCTACGCGGGGGGGACGTCGCTCTTGCTTGTTCTGTTGATGGCCTCGTTGGCGATCTGGTATTGGTCACTCGGCTCGGTATCGGTCGATACCGTCCGCTCTCCGAAGTCCGAGATCTTCTATTGGGTGACGATCATGTTTTCCCAGACACTGGGCACGGCACTTGGCGATTGGACCGCCGACACGGCGGGTCTTGGCTACGAGGGCGGCGCACTGGCGTTCAGCGCCCTGCTGCTCCTGCTTGTGGTGGCCTACTACAAAACGAACCTCTCCCGCACTCTGCTGTTCTGGTCCGCCTTCATCCTCACGCGTCCCCTTGGGGCGACGCTGGGGGATTTTCTCGACAAGCCGCTCGCAGCGGGCGGGCTGGACCTGAGTCGCTTCTCCGCATCGGCGGCCCTGCTCGCCTTCATCCTGGCCAGCCTATTGATCTTCTCGACCAGGCCAGCGCGACAGGTCCATTGAGAAACCTGACCGAACAACGGGACTAGCGATGCGCATTCTGCTGGTCGAAGACGATCCAATGATTGGCGAGGCGGTCTCAGTGGCGCTCAAGGATGCCGCCTATGCGGTGGACTGGGTCAAGGACGGCGCCACCGCTGGCAATGTGCTTGAGCACGGCGAGCACCAGGCAGTGCTGCTCGATCTGGGCCTGCCCAAGCGCGACGGGCTGGAGGTGCTGCGGCGACTGCGGCGGGCGGGAAACAGGATTCCGGTGCTCGTCATCACCGCCCGCGACGGTGTGGAAGACCGCATCAATGGACTGGACGCCGGCGCGGACGATTATCTGGTCAAGCCCTTCGACGTCAACGAGCTGCTTGCCCGTCTGCGTGCTGTCTCACGACGCCAGGGGGGACAGTCGGCCCCGGTGCTCACCAACGGCAAGGTGAGTCTCGACCCGGCGACCCGCCAAGCCGCCCATGGCAATCTGGCGGTGGTCTTGAGCGCACGCGAATTCGCGCTGCTGCGCGCGCTCCTGCTGCGTCCCGGCAGGCTCTTCACCCGTGCGGAACTGGAAACCCACCTCTATGGCTGGAACGAGGAAGTGGAAAGCAATGCCGTCGATTTCCTGATCCACGGCGTGCGCAAGAAGCTGGGGGCCGACGTGATCAAGAACGTGCGTGGCGCCGGCTGGATGGTGGAGTGCCCGGCGTGAAGCGCTCACTGCAACGGCGGCTGTCGCTGATGCTTGGCGGCGCCATCCTGCTTGCGGGGCTGGTGGCGGCCGGGGCGTCGTTCATCCTCGCCTATGCTGAAGCAACGGAGTTCCAGGACGACATGCTGCGCCAGATTGCGCTGCTGGCGGCCCGCAGCACGAGCCGATCGCCGCCGATCGAGGCAAAGGTCCAACCCACTGCCGAGGTCATCCTGGACGATCCCGAATCGCGGCTCAGCGTCATTCGTCTGCCTGGCGACCGCCGCCCGGACTGGCTGGCTGGCGATTTGGCATCCGGTTTCCATACACTTGAGACCGACGGCGGGCGTTTGCGGGTTTTCGTGCATGGAGACTTCGCGGTCAAGGCGACGGTCGTGGCCCAGCCGACCGAGACGCGCGATGAGCTGGCGCGCAACAGCGCGTTGCGCACGCTCGTTCCGCTACTGCTACTTCTGCCGCTGATGGTCTGGATGATCGTGCGCATCGTCCGTCGCGAGTTGGCTGCAGTCAGTCGTCTTGCCCGCCACCTGGACGCGCAGCCGGCGGATCGGCCGCGTCCGCTCTTCGAAGAGGACGTTCCGGACGAACTCACCCCCTTCGTGCAGGCCATCAACCGTCTGCTCGAACGGGTCGGGGTGCTGATGGACCAGCAGCGGCGCTTCGTCGCCGATGCCGCCCACGAGCTCCGAAGTCCACTGACCGCCTTGTCGGTCCAGGCGCAGAATCTGCAGCAGGCCACCTCACTGGAAACCATCTGCGAGCGCGTTGTACCGCTCCAGGCGGGGATCGAGCGCGCGCGCAAGCTAACCGAGCAGCTCTTGAGCCTGGCCAGAATTCAGGTGGGGAGGGTGGCAACCACGAAGGTGGATGTCTCGGCGCTGGCGCGCGAGCTAATCGCGGAATGCCTGCCGATGGCGGAGGCGAAAGGCATCGACCTGGGTCTTGAGGAGGTCGCGCCACTCAGGGTCGAGGCTGCACCGGAGACCCTGCGGCTGGTGCTCAAGAACGGGCTGGAAAATGCGTTGAAATATGCTCCCGAAGGCGGCCAGGTCACGCTCCGGACCGATGTGGATGCCACGAGCGCCATCATCGATATCGTCGATAATGGCCCGGGCATGCCCATCTCCGAGCGGGAGCGCGCTTTTGATCCCTTCTACCGCCTGCCTGGCGCTATCGGTGAAGGCAGCGGACTCGGACTCGCCATCGCCAGGGAAGCGGCTGCCAATCAGGGAGGAAGCCTACGCCTTCTTGATCGCCCGCAAGGTCCCGGGCTGGTCTTTCGCTATCGGCAACGGCACAAGGTTTGATCGCCGTTTGGTCGCGTCCCATGGTTATCTCACCATCTTCTCAGCGAACGGGGTAGCGCATGTCCTGGCAAGTGTTTGCGCTCGGCTCCGCCTTCTTTGCGGGTTTGACCGCGATTTTCGGCAAGCTCGGAGTAGAGGGGCTGAATTCCAACCTGGCGACCCTGATCCGAACCCTCGTCATTCTTGCGATGATCGCTGGCATCGTCACCGTTCGCGACGAGTGGCGGTTACCTAGCACCTTGACGGTTCGACCCGTCGCGTTTCTCGTCCTCTCCGGCCTGGCGACAGGCGGCTCCTGGCTGCTCTACTACCGTGCGCTGCAATTGGCGCCAGCCTCCTTGGTGGCCCCCATCGACAAGTTAAGCGTCGCCTTCGCGATCGTCTTGGCGGTCGTCTTCCTCGGCGAACCACTGACGGTCAAGCTGGCACTAGGAGCGCTGCTCATTCTTGCAGGGGCGCTAATCCTCGCTTGGCCTTAAACCGGTCAGCTGTTTCTTGATGGCCGGCAGGCGCGCGTTCAACTGGCGGATCGCCGGCTCCGCCTCACGTACGTTGACCTTGTGATCCACCTCCGCATCGCTCTGGTCGCGCGCCATCTGCCGATTCTGGGACGTCGTGATGATGCGACGGAACGGGGCACGGACCACGAAGCCGCGGAATTCGTTGCCTTGTCTCCTCACCCAAATCCCCCAGCGGCCGCTCTATCTCATATTGCAGCCCCTGCTCGCCGCGATCCGGCCGGCCGCTCTTGACCGTGCAGTGTCGCTCACAGGGTCGGCTGCGTGGGTCCGCAAAGCGTCCTTTCCGGTCCGTCAAAGGGCGAGACTTCAGGGACAGAAATCAGCGCACTAGGGTCCCGGCCTCTTTGCGGCTTAGGCCCAAACACCCTGCCCAGTGAAGACCCGCCCCGACGCTCAGCGGAGCAGAGCTTCTTGTGACCCCCTTCCGGCAAGAAGCCAACGGTTCCAGCTAGACTGAGTTCGATCGAAGGTCTGGGCGGCGGTGTCTATTCCGTAGCCAGAAGTGAGATCAAAGGAGGATCGTTGTGTTGACCGTTGCCGCTGGAATCATCCTGGTCACGCTGTTCTTGGTCGCCCTTCCGTATCTGCTCGGGATAGCGTTTCCCTACCTGATCGTGCTGAGTGCCATCAGCATTGAGATCGTCTGTGGTCTTGGTCGTTTCATCGCCGGGATCGGTCGGCGCAGACCCCTCGGTACGGAGACAAGCCTTCCGGCCCATCCGACCGATCTCGCTTCCGAACGCGGATCGCGATCTCTGTAACCCAGCACCGTCAAGTCGGCGCGCGGGCACCGGCACGGCGTTGACGTCGTAGGCGGCGAGCACCGGCGCATCTTCATCGTCCGCGCGTCCAGCCGCAGGAGCTGGTATCGATCTCGACGAGCGCTCAGCTATCGAAGAGCCGAACGGTAGAGTCACTCCGACCATGCGGGGAGGCGGAGCCGGTTACCGCTGTATGCGCTTTGCGGACGCTGACGGTCACGCTCCCGATAGGCCGGTTACGAAGCTGCCACAGACATTTTGCTCTGGAGTGACCGCTATGGGGTGCGGCCTTGGAATAATGTGATCAGCAGCAGCATTCAGCCCCGAACTGATCGATTTTCTGCCAGAACTGCGTCCAGCGTCCGACGGTGTGGGTAAGGGCGCGGAGGCTGAGCACGATTCTGGCGCCTTTGTTCTTCCAGCGCATGCCGGAGGCGCACAGCCGTTGCTTGACCAGGGTCTTGCAGGCCGCCTCGGTGACCCCCGAGCCGATTGACAGGCCCTCGGCGGTGAAGCCGGCATAGTCCATCTGGTGGCGATGGTTGGTGAGGTACGTCCAAGCGCTGAGGACGTCGTCGCGGACCTTCGGCGCGAGGGAACGCCGATGCGAGAGGCGTGCGGCCTCGCCGATGAGCACGTCGAGGGCGTCGGGGTCGTGCTTGAGCTTCTTGCAGTGCTCATGTTGCCAGTGCCCCCGCTTACCCTCAGCGCGGCGGTGCGGATAGAGCGCTTGGGCGATCTTGCCAACGTACTCTGTGGTATGAAAAAAGTCGATCAGCTGGCGATCCGTGTGCTGCTCGAGGAAGCGCCAATTGCTGGCTGCCCCGTCTGCGATGCCCAGGTAGAGGGCGTCGGGAAACTGTTGCTTGGCGCGCGCAATCTCGCGCTCCATGCGCTGCAGGAACTTCCCTTTGCCGTACTCGGGCGCGGCAGCGAGGTAGATGGTGTGTTGGCGCTCGCCCTCCTGGTCGTAGAACGACAGGGTTCCCACCATCGCTTCGCGATACCCCTCACTGTCGGCCATCGGGACCATGGCCCCGTCGAGGCTGACCACGATGGTCGCGATGGGGCGCTCAAGCGCCGGCATCGCGTACGCCCAGTCTTCTTCTTTGGCCGTGGCGATGGTGCCCACCCATTCGGCAACATTCTGAATGTAGGAGGCGGCCACTTTCCGGCCGTGGTTCTGCTCGAGGTCGGCTTGCACCGCGCGCACGTTGAGGTGCGCATATTTGTGGCTGATCTGGCTGGCAAATAGCGGGGTGGCCCCGCGCACGATCCGCGCCTGGTGCTCGAGCGGGCAGTAGATGCGCCCGCCGCGGGAGCTCTGGTAGACGTAGCGCTCCACCTGTACCTCCCCGTACGGGCTCTGGTACGCCTTCGGGTCGCGCCCGCGCGCGGTCAGCTTGATCGCACCAACACGGATCGCTCTGCCGTCGGTGTCGAACCGCTTGAGCGCCTCCTCGGTAACACAACGACCGACCGCGTTGGTCGCCTCCTGGATCGCTCCTTCCATCTCCAGCAGACTGCCGCTGAGCCGCACCGTCACCTCGACCGTCACCTCCTCACCCGATCTTTTGAACACCGCCGCCACAACCGCACCTTCTCTCGTTACTACAGATGGTTACAAGATACTCCTCAACATCACATCATGTCGAAATTGCACCCCCGCTATGGGTACCTCTGCAGACCGAGCAATCGATGACGACACACGAGCCGAAACAAAACGCAAGCGATGAACGGCCTGCCGGGTGTCACGAAGTCAGGTAGAGTGCAATCAGCGGCACCAGATTGAGCAGGAGTATGCCGATCTTGTAGATAGCAAGACCTCCGTAGTGAATAGCGTCAAAGATCTCCACCGAGATCTTGAACCAGCGGCCATGCAGGCCATACATCCAGTCGTGGGCTAATACAAAGGCGCCGAACCAGACAAATAAAGTCGCATAATTGAGCGCCACACACCAGAGCAGAACGTACTTGAGTTCATTCGGCGTCACAACTCACCTCCGCGGCACCTAAGGTTTTGGCTCAGCGGCCCAATGCCGCGTTGGGGGTCGGGTAGCAGGGTGGCGTTACCGCCACCCCGCCCCCTAAGGACCGTGCAAGCGACTTTCACCGCACACGGCTCAAGCCTCGAAAAGGCGCCGTGAAGCACCCGGTGGCCAAGGGCGAAAACCCGCCCTGACCATCTTCACGATAGAGGATTGTAATTGGCTTACATGTGCGCCCCACGGGCCTTCAATGACGCCAAAGGCGTTCATCGTCTAAGTAACCACATGGGTTGAGCCTTTCCGCACCTTTCTCGTGATTCGAGACCAGTCGGAAGTCAGCCCCCTTTCGGGGTGGGGCAAAGTTCGAACCCCTATCGGCTCGATTACCGAGCGGCATTCGCTTCCTCCGACCTCCGTTACCCGCTCGCCCATCGGTGAGCCCTTGCGGGCCACTTGCCGCTATCCCTGCGGGAACAAACGGGCTTACCACGTTCCGCACGCACACCAATCCAGAAGCTGAGTATTACCCACATCTTTGCGGCTTTTGCCAGATCAGAGGGTTACCAGAGCCGCAACACGGCCGGATTCCCGTTCGCGCGAGGACGAATCAGTCACTTGCGACGCGGGAGGCCAGGTTCTTCCAGAGATATGGGTAATAGTCAGATCCAGAAGGGGGTAGGTCTCGCCTCGGCGCCGGCAGCGCAACATCTGCGCGAGGAGAAGAACTGCCCCCTCGACCTGGCTGCCCACCTTTTGGTTCATGCCTCTCAGCCTCTTAGGCATGTTTGTCCTCACGACGGCTCAATAGCGATTCACCTATGTTGACCTTGCCCTCCAACCCCAGCTCCCGACCGTCTTGAGGCTGACAGTCACGGACTCCCCTCGCGGTTCGCCCGCCCGTTGTGAAACGGAGGCTACAGTGTCCCAGACGCTTCGCACCCCGCAGTTGCCCACGGCGCACGGTCTGGTAGGGTACCGGTGGCAGAACACCGGATCATATTCCTTGATAAATGCACGTGCGACTTCGTGTCGCACAATTCCGAAGCCAGTATACGCAACGCCTGGACGTGGCGACTGTGTCGGTCGTCCAGTCGACTGCCGACCTCCGTCCGCGACGCCTCGGTGGCTGCAAGTGGCCGGTCAACGACCGTCGCCCCCGAGGTCCCGCTGCCTGGGCCCTAGGGGCGCTCACCGACCCAATGCTGACGCTCGACCTGAGGCGCCCAGGGCAGGTCCACGCGCGTAGCGGGCTGTCAGGATTCTTTACACCAGAGGCCGCCTTACGCATTGCAGTCAGTCGTTTCTGATCGCACGAAACGCGATTCATGGCCGAGACCCGCCTCCCACGGGGGCAAGGCGCTGTCCGGCCACGACCCGCAGCTGCCCCAGGCGTTCGTTTTGGGAGCGGCTGCTATGGCCACGTCTGCGGACTGCTCAGTCGATAACGTGTTGGCTGGCCGCCCCAATACCCCGCCGGCACGACCTTGAATTCTCGCACTAAGCTCGGCGCGCGGTATTGGGTCGGCGCAGAGCTAATTGTTAGCTGTGTATTTGCGGGACTTTGAGCTGGATTTTCCCGGTGTGTTTGCGATCGACGAAGAGATCTTGGTTCTTGCCATTGATGGCGTCGATTGCCGCCGCTGCGTCCTCTTTTGATGCAGGGTTCTTCAAGAGTTCTTCAAGTGATGCCAAAGCTTCTTGTCGCTGCGCAACCGCCAATAGCATACAAGCTCTATACCTTACCTTCGCCGACTTGTCTCGAATTGCCTCGATTCCGATTTGGAACGCGCTGTTGTTGGTTTTTGCGTATTTGACTGAGTGATACACGCAAGACGCTCTTTCTCCCCATTTTCGGGCAACGCGATACCCTTCCAAAAGTAGCTTCGGCAAATCGTTGGCTTCCTTCCGCAAAGCGTCAAGGGCGTCATACTCCTCGTCGGAACCGCGCCCGTCCAGCTTGGCCAAGAGTTGCTGAAGGCTTTCTTCATCCATTTGGCATTCTGTCAGCTAACGTCCCGCATCAGCAGCAAAGTGCACGCGTAGCGGGCATTTTGTCCGAATGCATGCGCTTGTAGGTCTTGTCAGCATGAACTACAGGAGTAGGACTTCCCCGATGCTGCTTCCAACATTCAAACAAGGCTTGCTACCGTTAGGCGAGTCAGCGTCGTCTTATTGTGCGTAGTCACTCCGCAATCTCGAGTGACTCGACCCATAGATAGATGGTCCCAGCTGCGTTTCGATCGACCTCAGCAACCAGTCGCACCTTGGTGTCGGGTCCGATGTTGCGGTTTCGCCAGACTGGCCTTTCGATTTCAACCCGAATCTCGCCTGTCCGATCTCGAAAGGTATAGTAGTCCTCTCTCAGGTGGGCAACGATGTTTCCTGTGACGGTGACGTACGTGTCGATTGGGGCGTTTCGCGCCTGCTCGACCGTGCTTACCCTACCCGTCACTGATGGTCCCGTGAACTGAGCAAAGGACGTTGAAGATAGCAACAGGAGACACATCACCAACGACACGTAACTCTTCATTTCTTACCTCTCTTCGTAGCAGTTTGGGGTGAAAGGCGGATATCCATCTAGCGATGGTCTTCTCAAGTGTGCGCGACCTAACAGTTGATTAGACGGATTCTACGTGAACAGCGCGATACGGAATCTGCGTTCATCGACTTAGAAAGATAACTCGAGGCCGCAGGCAAAGTGGGCGTACGCGGCAACTTTTGGTGCGCAGACAGCGGCACCCTTCTCGCCGGAGGTCATAGGATAACCAGTCGGCACCGCTTGAACTAGCCGCCACCGTCCCATCTGGTCGGGGTCTGCTCCTGGTCGATCACAGTCGCTCAGGGGGTAGGCTGCGAGAGGCAGTAATGCGTCCTTTGCGGACAATCAAGAGGCTGGCGTCGGGCGGCTGCAGTGGGTCGTGTGCTGCCGCCACCCAAAAAGTCGCACGTCTCTGGCCCGCTGCCGGCGCCCCACTGCAAACCATCGTCATCCTTCCTGCTCCCGCGCACGTCGTAAAGGCAAAGCCGGCCGGGCGTGTATCACGGACGGATCACGATCGGGCTCGGGGTCGGTGGTCCTTGCAGGCTTTTCCAGACGGTCTAGCTTTAGCCGTACCCCCACCGCGTCACGAGGTGTGCCATGAGACTCGAATACGAAGAGATCGAGGACAGCTACGACGACACCACCAAGATCCGTAGCATGACGGAACAGGCGGTCGTCCGGAAGCAAGGACTGCTGTTGCGCACGACCATCTACAGCCCACACCAGCTGAGCGTGAACGTCGTCTTTCTGCCGGGAGTCAAACCGTTCGATCCGGTCGTCAGCTAGGGGAGGCAAGCACTCCTTCGCCGGCGGCGCCGCCTTGAGGGGTCACGCGGGCAACCGGGTGCCATCGAAACGAAAGAACCCGCTGGACGTGCTGGCCTGGTAGCGGTCCACGGGTGACAGCATCCCGCGAATGCTCACCTCAGGACCGATGGACGCGCCGTCGCCTCCCGTGGGCGTCCAGTACAAGGATCTCCAGGTCGGGCAAGGAGAGAGCGTCAGCGACGGCGATGTGGCGGTCATGCACTTCGTCGGCTGGCTGGCCCAAGACGATCAACGGGGACGGGAGATTTTCAATACGCGGAATCGCGGCGAACCGGTTTCTTTCGTGGTGGGAACCGAAAAGGTCATGCCGGGCTGGAACGTGGGTGTCCTCGGTATTCGCGCTGGAGGACGACGGCTTCTGCTGGTTCCGCCCGGGCTCGCCTATGGCCACAAAGGCGTCCCCGGCGTGGTGCCTGCCGACGCCCCTTTGATGTTTCTCAGCGAGCTGGTTTCAGTTAAAAAGGCGGAGTGATCAGTAGTCGTCAGCGCTACCGCCATACGCAAACCGGCTGGGCCATCATCATCACGGCGATCGGGGTTGCCGCAATCCTGTTGCCGGTCGTCGCGGCGCTCGATGCCGGGCCGCTTCCGCTCGGCATCGTGGCGGCCACCCTATTGCTGATGGGGCTGTTCGCGACGCTGGCGGTCGTCGTAGACGACACGCATCTCCGCTTCCGATTCACCTTCGGCCTGATCCGCAAGCGCATCGCCCTCGCGGACATCCGGCACTACAAGGCGGTGCGCAACCCCTGGTACTACGGGTGGGGTATCCACCTGTACCCGGGTGGGGTGCTGTACAACGTCTCAGGCTTGCAGGCGGTCGAGATTCTGTTGAAGGGCGGGAAGCGTTTGCGCATCGGGACGGACGAGCCGGACGCCGTGTGCCGGGCCATCGAGGCGGTCATCGGTGCACCCGAGCCGCTGTCTCCGGAGGAGCAGGCACAGGTCCAATACTCGACGAAGAAGTGGCTGATGGTGCTGGTCAGCATCCTCGTCCTGGTGGTCGGAGGAATCGGCCTGCTGGTCTACCTGGAGGAGCAACCCCCGAAGGTCACCGTCACCGACGCCTCGTTCCAGGTCCAGGGTGTCTTCTACGGCGAGAAGTTCCCCATGACAGAGATCACCGAGGTCGCCCTCTGTCAGCGCGTCCCAAGAATCCTCGCGCGAACCAACGGATACGCCGGCGGGAGGACGCTCCGGGGCCACTTCCGGCTCGCGCAGCTCGGCGACGGGCAGCTCTTCGGCCGGGTCGGTGTCCCGCCCTACCTGTTCGTCCGCACGCGGGAGGATTACGTCATCGTCAACTTCCGCGATTCGGCAAGGACCCAGGAGGTATACGGGGAGCTGATGGAGCGCTTGCCGGGGACAGCGGCGGGCTGTCTGCAGGATTGACGCTTGCCGGGGAGGGCCTCTCCCAGATACGGCACAGTGCGTCGCGGTCCGCTTGGACCGCTGCGGTGCGCGAACCGACAACTCCCCCGCGATTGGCAGTCCCCGACTGCAGATGCAGCCGAGAACATCGACTACCAGGGCATTAGCCCTGCGTACGTGTACCGGCGAGGCGCCAACCAGGCGTCACGCGCCTCTTGGCGATTAAGCTGCTCTTGCTGCCTCAAGTAGCTGCGCATCCGCGTCCAATCCCGTTGCGGCTTGGACCACGGACACATGGCATCCATCCAGCGATCGAAGTAGTGCCGCGAGTAGTCGCGCTGATCACGATGAAGCTGGCGCGCGGCGTCGCGATACAGGTCCATGGTCCGGTCGTAGCGTGCCGTCCATGGAGACATATACCCGTAGTAGGGGCGGAAGGCATCGAACAGGGCCTCGCGCCGCTCGCGCAGCTGATCACGGCGTTGATCGACCAGGGTCTGCAGGCTCGGCGGTGGCGCTGGGGGCAACAGCAACTGCGGCCGCACCGATGTTGCCTCTTCGTCGATAACCGCTGTGACCTCCGGTTGTGCTTCAGGCTCATCGACCGCTTCGGGTTGAGTCGCCTGATCGGCCGGCTCCACGGCGGCGGGCGCTTCCGCGGCTGCTTGCGGTTGAGCGACGGGGGCTGCCTCATCCGTGGCAGTCGCCATGCCTGCGGCAATCAGCACCAGGGTCAGCGGGAGAAAGGCGGCAAAGCGCCATTGTTTGACCAGCATAGTTGCACCTCCTCGGCCACTCTCGGCGCAGCTCGGCAGGTCCGAAACCACCCGGACCGCGAACGGTGCGCAAGTTCGGCTCGAACGACTTCAGATTTCAGTATTGTTCAGGGAGTGCTTTATACAACCTAGATTTTGCAAGTGCGCTCTGAGCGCGACGACCAGAACAAAGGGGTCTGATTAATGGGCGATAGCGGGGGCGACAATTGCCGGGCGGATGACCGAATCGCCGCCGCAGCCACCTCCCGCGGTCGCTTTGGCGGGCCGGATTGGGGCCGGAAGCGCCAGCGCGGATGCCGCTCCAAACAGGGCCCGCCGACCTGGACGATCAGGCCGGCGATCACTTCGCCTTGGAGCATTGGAAGGACTTAGAGCGGTTGGCTCAATGCCAACCAGTCCTCCCAGACCCGGGCATGCAGGTGCTGGCGCGCGAGCTTGATGCGCAACTGATTGGCGCCGGTCAGGAGTTTCCCCGCCACGCGAATCAGGAACAGACGGATGCTCTGCGGCTCCCAGCGCTTGAGCTGGGCGTTGCCGCTGAGCAGGGCCATCCAGCGCAGGGTGTTATAGGCGAGGACCGCGCACTGGAACAACGCGGCGTTGGCCAGGAAGTGGACGGTCTTCAGGTGGGCCAGGCCCATTTGGCTCTTGGCCTCCTCGATCCAGGTCTCGGAGGTGGCGCGTTGACCATAGGTGCGATGGGCGAGCCACGGGCTCAGCGGCTCGGTGCTCACGTAGCAGAAGCAGTCATAGCACTCCAGCTCGAGCAGCTCGCCTTGGGGGTGATCGGCATCGCGCGCTTGCGGGCAGCGCACCGCGAGGAAGAACCGCTCACGGCTCCACCCGCCGGCTCGGTGAGAGAATTCACATTGCTCCCAGCCGCGGCGCCGGTGGATCGGGGTCCAACGCTGTTGGCCGAGCAGCTGGGCGAGGTTCCTCATCTTGACCTTGATCAGGTAGCCGTGGCCGCGGGCGTCGAGCAGGTCGAGCAAGGCGCCGTCGAAGAAGCCGCTGTCGGCGCGCAGAATCAGGCGATGATGCGCCGGGAACTGGGCGAGCAGTTGCTGCATGAACGCCACCATGCCATTGCTGGTGTAGGCGCTGCCGGTGCGCAACCACGCCTGTACGATCTCTTTGGTGTCGCTGCAGAAGGCGAGCAACGGATGATAGGAACGCGCGCCGCGTTTGTGGGGGTTGTAGCCCTTGGCCGTCCCTTGCTGGCGACCGTAGACAGTCTTGACCGTGGAGTCGGCATCGATCCATTTTTGGCACTGCGTGGCCAGATGCGAGCGCCCGGCGCGCAGGGCGCGGGCCCACACCCGCTGGCGCAGCGCATGGACCAGCGTCTCCAGGCCGCTGACATGCCGCTCGCGCACCTCCTTAAACACCCGCCCGAGCGTGCTCTGATCGGGCAGGCGCTGCCAACCGGCTACCCGGCGCAGCACCTCGTCGGACCACAGCGCCATGCACTGACTGAGGCTGCGCGCCCCGCCGATCAAGCCCACCACCACCAGGAACGCGGCGTCGCCGAGTTGGTAGAGGGCGTTCGCCGCGCGCGTGTGCTCAACGTGATGACCGAACAGGCCGCCGAAGCCCAGGGCGTCGAGAAACTTGACCACCGGCACCAGCCCGGCTTGGCTGCTCATGCCACGTCCTGCGTCTTCCAGCCGGATCTTCGGCGACGCACCCCGGGCCGATCCGGGTCTCTTTGCGGTCGGTTTGCTCATCGAAACGGTGACTCCTCAAGGCGAACCCAATGCGGCTCTAATGTACTGAGAAGGTTACCATTCTACGCATCCTGTATTCAGCGCTTGCAGCATTTAGGTACAATTCGAAAATACTTATGGATGGCGATCCATCGGCGGGGGCAGCGCTTGGTGCGAATTCAAAGCATCCGATCGCCTCGCAGGAACCCGGGGTGCGCTTCGGGTGGGCTGTGGGGTCACCGCGAGCAGGAGGTTGTCCCGAAACCGGGCGCAAGAGCCAGGCAGATTTCGGTTCCGGGATCGGTCACGCTTGAGGGCGCTGCTTGAGGACGTTCGGGTCAGTGGACCGGCCGCTTCGCAATCGGCACCAGGACCTCCACGAACTGCCCCGTCTCATCGCGGCACCAGAGTCCGTCTTTCGGTAGGCCGCCTTGAAGCACGCGCTGCTCAAACGCAGCCATGGTCAGCAGGACGTCGGTAATCCGCTCCCAATCGACGGCATCCGGGTTGCTGATATCGATGTCGTGCGGGAGCTTGCCGGCAGCCGCCAGTCGCTGCCAAAGCACGCGCAACGCATCGGCTCCTTGATGGGCCGCGATCAGGCTCACCTCAAGCCACTCGGTGTCCTCGTCGGTGTGGGAGTTTCCGGTTCCCATACGCTCGATCATAGCGCGACGCTCAGGGAGCGCTGGCAGCCTCCACTGAGGGCGGCCGCCCGGCTATGTCCGTGATATAGAGATGGTTGGCTGAAGCTCGTGCCGGAGCGAGCGGAATCATGACTATATCGCGCAAACCGATTTCGTCTGCGACTCTGGCCATACTGGCCGCGCTTGCAGTCAGCAGTCGCGCCGTATCTGAGCGAGCACCCATGCCCGCTGCCGGCTCCACCGTGATGCCCGCCGCGGCGGTTCCCGTTCCTTCTTTACGCCCCCCTGCACTGACCGATGCAGTGGCGCTAACCATCCATCTGCCGTCGCTGAACCCGCAGGACGCCGCGGCGCTGGCAGACCAGGAATCTTCGTCCGGATCGCTGCGCCTCGCCGTTGGCCGACCGATCGCAGGCGATCAGGCAACAGCTGAGATCGCCCTCAGGGCAAATTGGCATGCGACTGCGGACCAAAGGCGAGTATCTGCAATCCGGGTGGTCGTGCCCGGCGCGCTGGGGGTGCGTCTGGGGGTGTGGGTATACCACCTGCCGGATGTGGCCAGCCTGCGGTTCTTCCCCCGCGCATCGGTGCCCGTGCCGGAGATCACTGGGGCCACGGTGAACGCGAGCCTGGGGCACCTTCGGACAGCCGGAGTGACCGGGGAAGCGGCCGAGACCTATTGGTCCCCCCTCATCCCGGGCGACACCGTGACACTGGAGATTACGCTCCCCGCGGAAGTGGAGCCGGATCAAGTCCGGATTGCACTGCCCCGGTTGGCGCACTTCTTCCGGTGGCCTTTTGCGGATAACGTCGCCGACGACCCGGACATGGCGTGCCATCCTGGCTGGGAACTCCAAAGTCGTGCTACTGCTCTGTTGCTGTATACAGAGGCCGCGGTCGCAGCGGGGTGTGCACCGGCATCTTGCTCAACGACAGCGATTCCACAACTCGCGTCCCTTATCTGCTGACCGCCCACCACTGCGTGGCCGACCCGCTCCGGGCCTCCAGTGTGCAGACCTACTGGTTCCATCGATCGTGCCGGTGCGCCGAACCGTGTGACGAGACCACGGCGGTCGCCGGAGGCGCTGACCTGCTGTATACGGCGAAGAGCACCGACACCACCCTGCTGCGCCTGCGCG
The DNA here is from genome assembly GCA_963698355.1 of uncultured Gammaproteobacteria bacterium. Lineage (GTDB taxonomy): Bacteria > Pseudomonadota > Gammaproteobacteria > Chromatiales > Chromatiaceae > Thiodictyon. The sequence goes on from CAVOQO010000101.1 coordinate 40,417, forward strand.
AGCCGCCACCGGCGGGTGCCGTGTTCGCGGGCTGGTCCGCGACCCTCCCTCCCATCGGCACCACACTCACTGGATTGCATCACCCGCGCGGCAAACGCCAACGCCTCGCTACCGGCGCGCTGACCGAGTATCTAAACTGCGCGGACATCCGCTACTGCGGCGAAGGGGCAGACTCAGACGCCATCCACTATCTGCGGATCACTTGGTCCAAAGGTGTCACTGAAGCGGGTGGCAGCGGCTCGGGACTCTTTCTGCCCAGCGGTGAGTTGGTCGGCACCCTCTCGGGCGGTTTCAGCCGTCCGCATGGACCCGACGACTATGGCCGCTTAGACATCCCGTATCGGGCCGCCCTGTACAAGTGGTTGGGATCTGGAGGCTTGCCCTAGATGCGTCCGTCGGGCCCGCAAAGGGCGCGGTGCCTCTCCGCTACGGACAAGCGGGGGCCCCACCGATCAACGCGGTCGATTGCTCGCGATTGGCGCAGAGTTGACCAAGCCACGTCGATTTGTCCTGACCTACATTCCGAGGGCAAACAACCCGACGCACAACAGCCCAAGAGCGGGCGGCTCCGGGACGGATTCGGGTCCGAACTCGACCATGAAGCGGAACACCCGCTCATTCCGGTTGGCATCATTCCACGCGCCGACCGCAGTTCCTGAATTTGAGCGAGAAAGTGTGCTGGTCAGAAGGTGACGGATCTGGACACTATCGTCATGTTTGAAGCGAATTCGGCTACGCCGTGATAAACGACTCCGAGCAGGGTCATCGCCATGATCGGTCACCAAGGACGGTTTTGTACGCTGTTGCCTAGTGCTCGGCGGCTACGGTTGCAAGAAACGACGATCGCGGCATCCCGACCGAAGCGACCCTGGCCCTGATGCGCGCGTCAGACCCACCGGTGCACTATTCAGTGGGCACCCCCAAAGGCCGAGCTGGAAAAGTCCTTTCTAACCAGACCCTGGGCGGCCGTGCGTGACCAGGTCACGGTCAAGCTCCTGGACCAAGACGGCCTCTCACTACTGTCCCAATGTTGTGTGTACGACTGACGTAACCACATGTTTTGTCGACTTAACTGACAGAGTTTCCGAAAATCGACTTGAACGCCGGGCGCTCGGTCCTCCAGGCTTCCGCCCCATCCTACTGGCGATGGAGGCGGACGCATGTATGCTGGCAAACTGGTTTTCGCGCAGATCACGGAGCATCTACCGCTGCCGGTTTTTCGGCAATGCGTGGAGCGTTATGGTGGCCATCACAAAGTCAAATCGTTCACATGCCTCGATCAGTTTCTCTGCATGACGTTCGCCCAGCTGACGTATCGCGAGAGTCTCCGCGATATCGAAGCCTGTCTGCGTGCCCACCAAAACAAGCTGTATCATATGGGCATTCGCGGCGGAGTTTCGCGGAATACTCTGGCCAACGCGAACCAGGTTCGCGATTGGCGAATTTACGCTGATTTCGCACAACATCTTATTAAGATTGCCCGCGGTCTTTACGTCAATGACGGCTTTGGCGTTGATCTTGATAATACCGTCTACGCATTGGATTCATCGACCATTGATCTCTGCTTGTCGCTGTTTCCCTGGGCTCCATTCCGTCGCACCAAGGCCGCCGTGAAAATGCACACGCTCCTGGATCTGCGCGGTAACATCCCGACTTTCATACATATTTCTGACGGCAAGCTCCACGATGTTAACGCCCTCGACCTGTTGGAGTTCGAACCAGGCGCGTTTTACATCATGGACCGCGGCTACGTCGATTTCACGCGGCTTTATCGCTTCACGCTCGCTTCTGCCTTTTTTGTGACCCGTGCGAAGTCTAATACCAAATTACGCCGCCTGTATTCTCAAGCCGGCGATCAGAGCACCGGCCTGCGATGCGATCAAACTGTTGTTCTAACCGGCGTCAAAACCCCGCTCTACTATCCGGAAAAGCTCCGGCGGATAAAGTACTATGATAGGACAACTGATCAAACCTTCGTTTTTCTTACCAACAACTTTACGCTACCGGCTTTAACTATTGCGGAACTCTACCGCTGCAGGTGGCAGGTGGAGCTGTTTTTCAAATGGATCAAGCAGCACTTGCGCATCAAGGCGTTTTTCGGCACCTCCGAGAATGCAGTTAAATCACAAATTTGGATTGCGGTTTCGACTTACGTATTAGTAGCGATTTTAAAAAAGCGCCTGAATATTGATAATAGTCTCTACACTTTGTTACAGGTCCTGAGTCTGACCCTATTCGAGCGCGCCTCTATAAATCAGCTACTTATGGATTCGGACTACAATTCAGCAGATTCCCTTGAGCGTAACCAGCTGACTTTGTTCGATTAAACGTTGGGACACTAGTGACGGCCTCTGTTACGTTTCGTGTGGGTAGGGGCTGGTTTCTTCCAGACCCTTTTGTTAAAAATTTGTTGTTGTAGCGCCGCAGGCGTTCTCAGATACCGACCGGGTCAGCGCGGCGCAGTGTGGGCAAAGTGTGCATGAGTGTGGACAAGCCGGGGGCAACTCGCCTCAAGCGAGTTGTCCCCGGCTTGCCCACACGGTCGCTTGCGACATGCATGCTTTGTCCACACGGAGTCCGCCCGCTCCGCCCCTGCCGGTGAGCCCCCTTCCCTTCGCCCGCATCATCGTGTAAGGCCCTGGAATGAATCAGCTGTCCCTGTTTAGCGCCGCGCTTGGTCTGTCCGCTCCTTGGGAGGTTATCGGTGTCCGCTTCGATCCGGCGCAGGGGCGGATCGATTTCGATGTCGCGTTTGCCCGCGGCAGCCGGTTTGCCTGCCCGCACTGCGGGGCTTGCGAGCAGGCGGTGCACGACACGCTGGAGCGCAGCTGGCGCCATCTCAACTTCTTTCAGTATCAAGCCTACATCAACGCCCGAGTGCCTCGGGTGCGCTGCGCCGACTGTGGCAAGACCACACAGATCGAGGTGCCCTGGGCGCGCCCTGGCAGCGGCTTCACCTTGCTGATGGAAGCGCTTCTCATCACCCTGTGCCAGGCGATGCCGGTGCGCCAGGTGGCGCTGCTGCTCGGGGTGAGCGATATGCGCCTGTGGCGCACCCTCGATCACTACGTCGACCAGGCCCGCGCCGAGGAGGACTTCTCCGGCGTGACCACCATCGGGCTCGACGAGACCGCGGCGCGGCGGGGACACAACTACATCAGTCTGTTCCATGACCTCGACGCGGCCCGCCTGCTCTATGCCTGCGAGGGCCGCAAGGGCGAGGTCGTCGCCCACTTCGCCGAGGATCTCGAAGCCCATGGCGGCTGCGCCGAGAACGTCGGCGCGATCTGCATCGACATGTCCGCCAGCTACCGCGCGGGCGTCGAGGAGCATCTGCCCTGGGCCGAGATCACCTTCGACGAGTTCCACGTCGTCCAACTGGTCAACCAAGCGGTCGACGCGGTGCGCCGCCAAGAGGTCAAGTCCACGCCCGCGCTGCGCCGTTCCCGCTACATCTGGCTCAAGGACAAGGGCGCCTGGAGCCACCACCAGATCCAGCAGTTCCACGACCTCAAGCGCCTCAACCTCAAGACCCATCGCGCCTTCCGCATCAAAGAGGCCCTGCGCGAGATCTTCCGCAGCGCCGACAGCGCTGCCGAAGCACAGCCCCTGCTCGAGCGCTGGTGCAGCTGGGCTCGCCGCTGCCGCCTCGAGCCCATCAAACGGATCGCCACCACCCTCAAGGAGCACTGGGCGGGCATCCTCAATGCCTTCGATTCCAAGCTCACCAATGGCCGCGTGGAGGCCGCCAACTCGCTCATCCAGGCCGCCAAGGCCAAGGCTCGCGGATACGGCACGACCCGCCATCTCATCACCATCTCCTATCTGGTGGCAGGTCGACTCGCACACCTTCCGGCTTCGCCGTTCCACACCGCCAAGGCAGCCATGCTGGCTACCCAAACCGAATGACTCTGACCCCTACACCCACAGCAAACGTAAGAGAGCCCCAAGACGGCGAGTTGTACGTCCTGGCCCTGAGTGCCGGGCGCCAAGACAAAGAACGGGCCATGCCGACGGACTCAGCTTGGGTGCGAGCTCCGCACGAACTGCGGGGTTATCGGTGAGTAGCCGGATCCCTCCGCCGAGTCGGTCCACCTCAAGAACGGCGGGTTGGCCATTAACGCGGGTTTCAACCCGTGCCATTTCACCATGTATGGTGATCCTGTCCGGTGTGATTCCGGCGTGCTGAAGTTCCTGGCGGATGACGGCTTCCGAGCGCAGTCCGATGCGGGGCTCGATTTCCCCTTGGGCCTCCGCCGCCAATGCTACGACGGCAAGGAACGCGGCACACAACATAGAATGTCTCATCGCTCAGGCTCCCTTGTTGGCGAGTCGGTCATGTGCGGTACGGTTTTCCGAATTTGCCTTGGAACGACTGGCAACCGGGACACAGTTGTGGTCGCCGGGGAAGGCATCCCGCCAGACGTAACCCGGTTTGCACGTGTCGGGGCCGTAGTTCCCCCCGCCCGGTTGCCGCCGCGACGAGGCTAGACGGTTTTCTTCCTGTACCTCGGCACGACGCTGGGCGGTGACGCAGACCCAGTCTTTGGTGTCTGCCTCTCGCCATACATATCCGGTTTTGCAGGTATTCGGTCCATAGGCGGCGCCACCGATCCGGCGCTCGAAGGCAATGCGGTTTTCGTTGCCGGCCTGGGTTCGGCTTTCGGCCCGCACGCATACGTGATCGTTTTCGAATGCCTCTCGCCAGACGTAACCGGGTTTGCAGGTGTCGGGGCCGTATGCTCCGCCGCCAGGTTGGCGGGTGGCGTCGGCTTGCCGGTTTTCCTCACGCACCGCGGTTCGGCGCGCCGGGGTGACGCAGACATGATCGGTGGGCCGGGCCTCGCGCCACACTTAGCCTTGGACGCAGTAGTCGGGCCGGGTGGAGCGGATTCGCACCACCGCCTGTCCTGTCGCAGCGCTTTTTGAAACTAGGTCGATGCGCACCCCGTTCTGGTCGATCGAGTCCTTGGGGTGCCGGGCGCCGGTGTGTTCGCGCACCAGGTAGCTGTTGTAGCCGCCGCCACCATGCTGGGTGCCGTCCGAACACTTTGTTTTGGGAATTGCCTTGACTTCGTGGATGAGCACCCGGTCCACACCAATGCCGCTGTCCCAGTCATCGACCAAGCGGTACTCCACCGTGTAGTAGTGATTGAGATCGCCGGCATCAAACGGAATACGCACTATCATTTTCCCGTTACTGCTCGGCCGACTCAATGCAGTGAGGGTGACCTGCGTATCGTAGCGGCCGTCGGCACCGAAACGGAAGATCTTACCGCAGTCGAGCCACCCCATGCGGTCGAGGTGATAGGCATTGAGCCAAGGCCCGCCACGCCCGTATTGACCGAGGTTGGTGGTGAATACATTCGCATAGCTCATCTTGTCCCACTGGTCGTCGTATTCTCCGACGCTGGCCCAATCCGCGCTGCAGTTGCTGGGATCGTCGGAGTAGGAGTGGCTCAACGAGAGACCGTGACCCACCTCATGGGCGAGCACGCCAACGTCGACGTTCTCGCCCAAAAACGCCCCGCCGCCGAAACCGAATGTGTCGATCCCGGGACTGGTAATGACGACTACAAGGTGGTCCGCGGGCGGCGTGTATCCGGACGCCTTCGCTTTGTCAACGCAATCGCTGTGCTTCTTGGTCCGGATCGGACTGTCTCCTCCGCCGTAGGCACGTGCATCGGCTTCACTTAGATCCAAGGTGTACCATCCCTTGACCACGCCGTCGAGGACGATGGATCCATCGGAAACGTCGCGCCAATAATCCGCATGCGCGCCAGTGTTCGCCTTGATCAGGAGTTCTTCGTAGTATTCCCGGGACTTCGTTGGCGCTGGAGAGTCGTTGAAGTTGCACAACAGCACGCTGACGCCAATCGTCCCTCGGAAGGGTCTTTGCTGCCCGGCGCTTGCATCCATGGTGTATGGCCCGATGGCAATCAGCAGTGCCATTAATTGTATTCGCATATCCTACGATTCCTTTAAAGTAACGACGGGGAACGGATGGAATTAGGACACTAACCGCAGACTAGTGGATCGAGTGTAGGGCTCGTCGCAGAATCAGGAAAAATATCGCGGTGCGCACCTGTCACCCATGCCGTCAGAGGAGGCGGCTCCAGTGTTGAGCCGGCGCCCGTTTGGCAGCCGTGACCGGCAGTTGGTAGGGCTCAAGATAAATTGCTGGGCACTGCCCAGCGCTTTCCTTCCGGTCACCGCCCCGGCATGCTGGGACCATGGAAGACACCCGGAGCCACCATCCGATGCCACAGCCGGAAGATTTCGCTCCTTACGCGAGGCTCGCCGATCAGCTCATCGAGCGCGCCACCAAGGAGCAGCTCGCCGATGTCGCCAAACTCCTCGCGATCAACATCGGTTGGTACCAGCACAAGTACGGCGATGTGCCCCAGGACGTTCTGCTGCAGACCCTCCGCACCGAGCACCTGGATCAGGGAGCCCTGGAGCTGCTCGCAGATGGGATGCAGAACCTGGTGTCCGCCCTGCTCGAAGTGACAGAATTGACTCCTCTGGAGCACTACTTCGAACTCCATGGCGTCCAAGGGACAGGCTCATGACTGCTACGTCTCGGGATGCTTCAGTACATCGCGAGTTTCTAATATACGCTCGGCGCGTCAACCTTTGACGCATTTAGGCGGGCCCCCTTGATCGCGACCGGGTCAACTGCCTAGGCTGCCGCATCCGCCGCCGATCCGGGACTGACGGTGGGTTCCAGCGTCCGTTTTTCTGCGCCGAACATTTCGCTCGACGCGCCCGCATTCACTATTCTTGAGTTATGCAGCGCTTCAAGAACATCCTGCTGGCCCTGGACCCGGAGAGCGACGAGTTGGCGACTCTGGTGCAGGCGCTCACGCTCGCGCGCGAGAACGGCGCAAGTTTGGGGGTGCTCACCGTCATTGAGCATCCGCCCCTCGATGAGCTACCGCTGGGGACTCGCACCATGATTGGCCTGCTGGATCGCGACCAGGTGCGCGACATGGCCGAGCAGCGGCATCGGGTGCGACTGCAGAACCAGCTCTTGGCGCTCGCTGTTGACGATCTTGAGGTGAGGACCTGCGTGGAGTCCAGCCCGACACCCTTCTTGGCCATCATCCAGCACGTACTGCGTCACGGGCATGACCTGCTGATCAAGGAGGCACACGGCGTGACCGGTCCCCGCGCGATCCTGTTTCATCCGACCGACCGCCATCTGCTGCGCAAATGCCCCTGCCCCGTCTGGATGATTCGCCCGGAGCGCCACACCGCCTACCAGCGCATTCTGGCCGCGGTGGACGGGCTCTCCGACGACGAGATCAACAGGGACCTGAACCAACGCATCCTGGAGCTGGCCAGCTCCCAGTCGGCACGAAGCGGTGCCGAGCTTCACGTGGTCCACGCTTACGGCCCGATCAGTTCGGTCTTGTTTTCGCCGGGCGCCGATGCGGAGACCCGCACCAAGGCCATCGTCGGCCTGCGTCGTGAGCGGCTGGACGCGCTGCTGGCCGGCTTTCCGGTCGGTAATGGGAGGGTGCACATGGAGGAAGGGCGGGCCGGGGACGTAATTGCCGCAGTGGCGGAGCGCGAACGGATCGATTTGATTGTTATGGGGACCGTCGGGCGGGTCGGGATTCCTGGGCTTTTCATCGGCAACACGGCGGAGACCACGCTCGATCACGTGGGCTGCGACGTGCTGGCAATCAAGCCCCGCGGATTCGTGACCCCGGTGCAGCTTCCGGAAGACGGCTGACGTCTCCTCTTTAGGTTCTTGAGCGGATCGTGCGGCTCGGTCGTGCAGGCCGGGGACAAGTCGCAGATCATGCAGGCAATTCCGCGCTTCCGCGGCGATCGCCGGGTGGCCAGACCCGCGACGGCAATTGCGCGTCAAGAGGCGGGTGAGCCCTTGCGGCGGGCCAGCAGCTTGCGCACCTCCTCCGCCCACAGGACCGAACTGGCCGCGGCCATGATCACGGCGAAGTCCGCGGCCGGGAGTGGCACCGTGTGGAACAGCGCGTTCAGCGCCGGCCAGTAGATCACCGACAGCTGCAACAGCACGGCGATAATCAGCCCCCCCAGCAGCCAAAGGTTTTTGAATAGCCGGAGCCCCAGCGCCGATCGCGTTGCGGACTGGCAGTTCAGCACGTTGAACCATTGGCAGGCGGCCAGCAGCGTGAAGGTCTCCGTCTGCACCTGCGGGTAGGGAACGCCCTGCGCCAAGCGCCAGGCGAAATAGACGAAGGTGGTCAAGGCCATCACCGGCGTCATCAGCGCGACGCGCTTCAACAGCGCCGCGTTCAGCAGCGCCTCCCCGGGCGGGATCGGCGGAATGCGCATCTCATCGCCCTCAAGCGGCTCCATGATGAGATTCACGGTCACGGTGCCTTCCGTCACGATGTTGATCCACAGGATCTGAACCGCTGCCAGCGGCAGCGGATAACCGAACAGCAGGGCCGACAGCAGCACGGCGATCTCCGCCATCGAGGTCGCGAACAGGTAGAGGATCACCTTTTTCAGGTTGCGATAGACGCGCCGCCCCTCCTCAACCGCATTGACGATGGTCGCGAAGTTGTCGTCCGTGATGACGATCGCCGAGGCGCCCTTGGCGACCTCTGTCCCGGTGATGCCCATCGCGACGCCGACGTCGGACCGCGCCAGTGCCGGCGCGTCGTTGACGCCGTCACCGGTCATGGCCACCACGTCGCCGCGCGACTGAAAGGCCTCGACGATGCGCAGCTTCTGACTTGGGTGCACTCGGGCGAACACGGCGATGTGATCGAGTCCGGCGCGCAGCTCCGACTCGGCCATCCGCTCCAGCTCCAGTCCGTCAACCGCCCGATCCCCTGGGCCGGCCATGCCTAGGGACTGGGCGATGGCGAGGCCCGTCGCCTTGTGATCCCCGGTCACCATCACCGGGCGCACGCCGGCGACCCGGCACTCGGATACCGCCGTGCGGACCTCGTCGCGCGGTGGATCCATCTGCGCAATCAGGCCCAGCAGGACGGCCTTGCCGTGAAACTGCCGGAAATCCGCATTCTCATCGATGACACCGTCCGCGACCTCGGCCACGGCCAACACCCGCAACGCCCGATCGGCGAACCCTTCGGCCACCGCCACCGCGCGCTGGCATGGGGCGCCATCGGCTTCCTCGGTGGTGCCGCACAGGCCGAGGATGGCCTCTGGCGCCCCCTTCAGCAGCACACGGCCCGCGCTGTCCGGCGGGCCGTGCTGGGTCGCCATCATCTTCGTGGTCGCGGTGAAGGGGATCTCGGCGCGGCGCGGCCACTGATCACGCAGGGCATCGACGTCGAGGTGGGCCTTGCGGGCCAGTGTCAGCAGTGCCGCCTCGGTGGGATCGCCGAGCGCGCGCCAGCGCGAGTCCTCCGCGTCCGGCGCGAGCAGCTGCGCGTCGTTGCACAGCGCGGCAGCCTCCATAAGGCGCGTCGCGCCGGCGCCGTCCTGGGGCATGTCGGCACTGTTGAGCGACCCTTCGGGCGCATAACCAACACCGGAGACCGCGATCTCGTGCCCGTCTGGCAGCCACAGCGCAAGCACGGTCATCTCGTTGCGCGTCAGGGTGCCAGTCTTGTCTGAGCAGATGACCGTGGTCGAGCCCAGTGTCTCCACTGCCGCCAGCCGGCGCACGATCGCGCCACGCGCGGCCATGCGCTGCATGCCGACCGCCAGTGCGATGGTCATGGCCACCGGCAGTCCTTCCGGCACCATCGACACCATCTGGCTGATGGCAACCATGAAGATGTCCACGACCGGGATGCCACGCAGCAGACCGATCCCCATCACCGCGGCAAACAATGCGATGGCCGCCACCACCAGGAAGCGAC
>CAVOQO010000102.1:0-12403 GCA_963698355.1 uncultured Gammaproteobacteria bacterium
AGTCCGGGTTCCGCGAGATCAAGCAGGAGATCGGCAGCGCCGAGACCCAGACCCGCAATCCGGATGCCGTGACGAATCATCTCAATTTCTGTATGGCCGCCACCATCATCACCTGGATCTATGGCGCACACTTGGAGAAAGCGCCGCCCCGGCGCTATGCCACCGCCAAGCGAACCGAATACGCCTTCGGCGATCTGCGCCGCGCCCTTGCCAAGGACCTCGGCGCCCAGGGTTTCGGTATCGATTGCCAGGGCGGCGACAAAGCCTCTCGAAATCCCTTGATCGCCGCGGTAATGGACCTCGTGGCGTGAAGAAAAATAGGAAACTTCAGTTTATTATCGTTGTATCGGAATATTAATTTTTTTACCTGTTTTGAACCTTCATTCTCAAGTGCCAAAATATCATCAACGGCTGATGTCTCGATTATAGAACCATCAACAAGTGTCGCAGTTAAAAGAACTGCGATATTTTCGGGCACAACTTGCTTTAACATATGTTCTTGGCAAGATTGCGCAATCCTGCGAAGTTCTGTTTCAGATAATGTAAAACCAGATTTATATGCTTTGGGTACTTCTGTTTTCATTTGATGACAACTGCCTTTCTTATTGAGATGAATACCTTAAGCGCTTAACGGTGAAATGGACTGACGTCAGTGTTAACTGGGATAGGCTGACGTCGGCCTATCGCAATATTGGCCCGATTCGGTGCGATAAGCCTTTGCGCGAAGAGCGGCACTTCCGCGAAGCATACCTTAGTGCTTGGAGCGAAACGATAAAACATTCATCGGATCAAGCTGTTATAATCTGGCCCCAAGATCGAATTTGTCGCGTGGGCCACTTCGATAGGGCGGGAGCCAGATTTCCAACCCGTTGATTCTGGGCAGACTGGCTGGACGCTGGAGCAGGCTCTTGGGGCTGGTCGCCCGCTGGGCCGAATAAGATCCATTGCACTTCGTCATTCGAAATCCCATGCGCCTGGTGATCAATCCCCAATTGCAATTCGGCGAAGTGGACATCGGCGCCATCGCGCTCGACCCCAAGTCGCGCGACGACATCCCGCAGCTGCTGCGAGGGCTGCAGCACATCTACACCAACCCGGAGCTGCGTGCACGGGTGTTCGCCATCTTGGAGGAGATCGTCCCGACCGGGGTCAACGGCCAGGCCGACACCAGCACTGGGCGCCCGGGCATGGAGCAGTGGAAGATCCTGGTGCTGGGGGTCCTGCGCCTGGGGCTCAACGCCGACTACGACCGCATCCATGAGCTGGCCAACGAGCACAAGAGCATCCGTCAGATGCTGGGACACAGCGGCTGGGCCGATGGGGAGGAGGACCGCTACGGGCTTCAGACCATCAAGGACAACCTGCGCCTGTTCACCCCCGAGATCCTGGATCGGATCAACCAGGAAGTGGTGAAGGCCGGGCACGCCCTGGTAAAAAAAAGTCCCGACGCGGCGCTGCAGGTGCGTGCTGATTCCTTCGTGGTCGAGACCAACGTGCACTATCCCACCGACCTCAACCTGCTGTGGGATGCGCTGCGCACGCTCATCGGGCTCGTCGCCGGGCTGTGCGAGGAACTCGGCATCCTCGGCTGGCGCCAAAGCGCCTACCAGCTGCGTCAGCTGAAGAAGCTCTACCGGCAGGTGCAACGGCTCAAGCACTCGACCTCCCAGAACCCGGAGAAACGGGCGGCCAAGCAGGAAGAGGTACGGGCCGCCCATCGGGCCTATCTGGAGTCGGCCGAGGCGCTGCTCGGGCGGGTGCGTGAGACCCGCGTGCATCTGATCGTCTGCGCGCTCCCGGAGGCCTTCCTGGAGGAGATCGTCCTCTACCTGGGTGACGCCGAGCGCCAGATCGACCAGATCCGCCGCCGCGTCCTGTTGGGACAGACCATCCCCCACGGCGAGAAGCTGTTCTCGATCTTCCAGCGCCACACCGAGTGGATCGTCAAGGGCAAGGCGGGCGTGCCGGTGGAGCTGGGGCTGCGCGTGGCGGTGGTGGAGGATCAGCACCGCTTCATCCTCACCCATCAGGTGATGGTGAAGACCACCGATGATCAGGTCGCCGTTGACGTGCTCAAGCAGGCCCAGGCGCGCTTCCCCACCATCGCCAGCGCCAGCTTCGACAAGGGCTTCCACAGCCCGGCCAATCAGACGGCACTCGCCGCCCTGATCCCGCAGGTGGTGCTGCCGAAGAAGGGCAAGTGCTCCGCGGCCCAGCGCAGCCGCGAGACCGCCCCCGACTTCATCCGCCTGCGCCGCCAGCACGCGGCGGTGGAGTCGGCCATCAACGCCTTGGAGGTCCATGGTCTGGATCGCTGTCTCGATCATGGCCTTGATGGCTTCAAGCGCTATGTGGCACTCGCGGTGGTGGCGCGCAACATCCAGCGCCTGGGCGCCTGGTTCCGCCAGCAGGAGGCCGAGCGACAGCGGGGGCCCTATCAACGGGCCGCCTGAGCACGACCGAAGGGGGCGGATAGCGACCCCCGCGGGATGGGTCTGCCTGCCGGTTGGCCACAATGAGAGCGGCTCTCATTAATTCGCGCCAATCGCGGATAATCGCACACCGTTCAACCTAAAAGGAGCAGTTGGACCTTGCCCTGCATGAGGTAAGCCGCTGAAATAGCGCAGCAAGGAGGCACATATGAACAAGCAGAACCGTCACCCAGCGGGTGAGAGCGAAAGCACCGCGTTGGTGCCCTACTCGGGCCCGGTGCCGGTGGATACCTTTGGGGGCAGAGTCCACGTCGAGTGGGACCCGCAGGCGGCCGTCACCCCGCTCGGCCAGTTGCCGTTCTTCACCGAATTTCTTCAGGTGGGCGGCCTCTTCGGACCCTGGGTCGAGAGCTGTCCGCTGGTGCTCACCAGCCCCAATGCGCCGAGCAATCGAGATGTATTGGGCACCGCGGTGCTGGCGATCCTCTCCGGGCATCAGCGCTACGCCCACATCAGCGCCTTGCGGGGCGACACCGTCAACCCCCCGTTGTTGGGGATGAGCAAGGTCGTGAGCGAGGATTCGGTGCGGGGCAATCTGGGCAAGCTGGACGAAACCCAAGGTGTCGCGTGGCTGCAGGAGCATCTCGGCTACTGTGTCAGGCCACTGCTGAGCGAGCCGTGGATACTGGATACGGACGTGACCGTCAAACCGCTCTATGGCCACCAGGAAGGGGCAGTCAAGGGGTATAACCCGCACAAGCCGGGGCGGCCCTCGCATACCTACCACACCTATTTCATTGCCAACCTGCGCTTGGTGTTGGATGTCGAGGTCCAAGCCGGTAACCAAACGGCGTCCAAGTACAGCTCGCCTGGGTTGTGGGAGTTGCTCGGGCGCCTGCCGCGGGCGCACTGGCCGGTGGCGATTCGCGGCGACCGCGACTGGGGCACACAGGCGAACATGGCCCGCGCCGAGCAGGAAGACGTCCCCTACCTGTTCAAGCTGCGCATGACCCAAGGGGTCAAGAAGATCGTCGAACGCCTGATGGGCGGCGCCCAATGGAGCGAGGCCGGCCAGGGCTGGCAGGGGGCCGAGACCCCGTTGCGCCTGTCGGGCTGGAGCCGGGCACGCCGCGCCATCGTGTTGCGAAGGCAAATCAAAGCCGATCTGGCCGTGGTCGACAAGAGCAACCCCGACCAATTGCGTCTGAGCTTCGCCGAGCTCACCGATGACACCATCGTCTACGAATACGCCGTCTTGGTGACCTCGCTGCCGGGGGAAATCCTCTCCATCGCCCAGCTCTACCGCGACCGCGCCGACGCCGAAAATCCCTTTGACGAACTCAAGAACCATTGGGGATGGGGTGGCTTTACCACCCAAGACATCAAACGCTGCCGCTTTATGGCGCGGATCACCGCGTTGACCTACAACTGGTGGAGCCTGTTCGTACGTCTGGCCGATCCTCGTCAGCATACCGAGGCCATCACCAGTCGCCCGCTCCTGCTGCACGCCCCCGCCCGCCTCACCCGCCATAGCGGCCAGACCCGCATCACCATCAGTCACCCGCATGCCGAAGCCGCTTGGGTGGAAAGCGCTTGCCGCGACATCGCCGCCTTCTTCAAAACCCTGCGCCAAACTGCGGAGCAGTTGACGCCCCTGCAACGCTGGTACCGCGTGCTCTCGCGGGCCCTGGTGAAGTACCTCAATGGCCGCGAATTGCACCCGCCGCCCGGTTTGCCGGCCCCGGCATAGCCGGAGTTTCGTCGCCGCGGGTACCCGCACGTGGGTTGGAAACGGCCCGCGATGGGCGCGTACTGCTCTTTTTCGGTTCAATGAAATCGTCCCGGATAGCCTGGCGCTGGGCAATGGGCGAGGCGGTGAAACACCGGGTTTTCTTTCAGGCACTACCTTAGGCCCCGACAGCTTGTCGTCTGAGGGAATCGAGGGTCCGCGCGCCGATCTCGGATTCGGTGGCGAGCTGCGGAGCGCCCGTTCCACCGAGGCTGGCATCGACTGACCATCACAGTCTTCTTCCCGTGCTAGGGTGTGGTACGTCTCCGGGTGTTGTCGAAACCCCTGATAGAGAGGCCAGTTCTCTCGGGATGGTGTTGACAGTCAGGGACGGGTCAGCATCCCTGTGAGCGGTTCGCCGGTCGCGGAGATGTTCTATAAGGCCGACATGCTACGAGAGCACTTCTCCGGCACCGACAACCTGCCTGCCGGGGACAGGGCCGCGACGATTCGCGAGGGCAAGGACCACAAGGGGATATCGGCCGTGGTTTGAATGGTTGTGCGGCGCTGACGGTGCATCGATCGAACCGGCAAGGGAAGGCCCCGGCGTCGGTGCCCGAGCACGCCGGGCGCCGATGACGCGCTCAAAGGGCCCCGTCGCCCGCCACCTCGGCGCCGGGACCGCTGTCCGGTTCCATGACCTTGGTGTAGCCCTTCGGCGGCGGTGTCCAACCGCGCTCTGAGCGATCGTGCAGTTGGAGCCGATCGGACTCCATCATCCCAGCCAGCGTCTCGCCATGCTGTCTCGCCCGCGCGAGCAGTGCACGGTTGCGCGCGATGTCGGGGTGCTCGTCCCAGAGCTCGTAGAGCTGGTCGAGGCCGGACTGGTCATGCCGGCGGAAGGCTCGGACCATCTTCTCGACCTTGAACGGATGGACACCGAGCACCTTGAGTGTCTCGGCGCCCAGCTTCAGCGAGGCCTCGAACATCTCGCGCTCGGCCAGGTCCACACCCGCCTTGCGGAGCAGATACAGATGATTGACGTCAAACGCGCGGGCAAGGATTCGGACCCCCGGATAGTGCCGGCGCACGTGCTCGACGATCTCCATGGCACGGTCGCGGTCATCGATGGCGATGACGAAGGCGGCCGCGTCTTCGATCCCCGCCGCCTCCAGCAGATCAGGACGCGACGCGTCGCCGTAGTAGCTCTTGATACCAAGCTTGCGCAGCGTGTCGATCATCGCCGCCTCGTGGTCCAGGACCACGGTACGCACGCCGCCGGCCACCAGGAGCCGATTGACGATCTGGCCGAAGCGGCCATTGCCGGCGATCACCACGGTGCCCTGCTCGTCGATGGTGTCGGGCTGGACGGCGCCCATGCTGCGAAGCCGCGGCAGGACCAGCTTGTCGTAGAGGATGAACAGCGCCGGGGTCAGCAGCATGGACAGCGCAACAACCAGGGATAGCAGCTTGGCCAGGTCCTGGGGAATGACGCTGTTCTGTACCGTAAAGCCGAGCAGCACGAAGCCGAACTCGCCGGCCTGGGCGAGCCCGAGGGTGAACAGCCAGCCATCACGCGAGCCCAGCTTGAACAGCCGGGCGAGCCCGAGCAGGACCAACCCTTTGAGTACCATCAGGCCCAGGGTCAGGCCGAGCACCATCCCGAGGTCGCCGAACAGGATGCCGAAGTCGATACCGGCGCCGACGGTGATGAAGAAGAGTCCGAGCAGCAGCCCCTTGAACGGCTCGATGTCGGATTCGAGCTCGTGGCGGAACTCGCTGTTGGCCAGCACGACACCGGCAAGGAAGGTGCCCAGCGCCGGCGAAAGCTCCACCAGGGTCATCAACAGGGCGATGCCCACCACCAGCAGCAACGCGCTGGCGGTGAAGATCTCGCGCAGGCGAGCGTGGGCGATGAATCGGAACAACGGTCGGGAGAGGAAATGCCCGCCGAGCAGCACCACCGCCACCGCGCCTAGCACCACCCCGGCATGGGCCCAGCCGGGGAGACCCGCGACCAGGCTCATGGAATCCCCGTGGCCCTGGACCCCCGCCTCCGCCGGCCCCTGACCGGACAGCTCCGGCACAGCGAGTAGCGGGATCAGGGCCAGCATTGGGATCACGGCGATGTCTTGGAACAGCAGGACCGAGAAGCTGGCCCGTCCCCCCTCGGTCTTGGTCAGGCCCTTCTCGTTCAGGGTCTGCAGGACGATGGCGGTGGAGGACAGAGAGAAGATCAGCCCGATGGCAACGGCGATCTGCCACTCGCTGCCCAGGGCAAGGGCGATGGCGGCGATCAGGCCGGCGGTGACCGCGACCTGCAACCCCCCGAGGCCGAGCAGCCGGGCGCGCATCTCCCACAGCAGGCGCGGTTCCAGCTCCAGGCCGACGAGAAACAGCATCATGACCACGCCGAACTCGGCGAAGTGCTGGATCTCCTCGGTTTCCGAGCCCACCAGCCCGATGACGGGACCGATGACGATGCCGGCGATCAGGTAGCCGAGCACCGAGCCGAGCCCGAGCCGCTTGGCGATCGGCACGGCGACGACCGCGGCGCAGAGATAGACGAAGGCGTGGAACAGGAGTCCGCCCATGGTTCAGCCCTCCGTGATGATGGCGCCGAGGTCGGCGTTGAGCCGCGGCAGGCCGCTGGCGACCTCGATGTCGAGGCGCTCGTCACGCAACGCTGTCAGGACGCTCACCCAGTCGGCGACATGGGCGTCGACCCGTGCCTCTTCCACGGCGGTGCGTGCGCCGAACAGGACGAAGGGCGGCAGGTAGCGCATCCCGCACATCGAGGCGGTCTGCTCCAGCGGGTGGAGCAGCTCGCGGATCGTGAAGTGGTTGTAGCCCTCGGCCTGGTAGGCCGCCTCGCCGCCACCTGCGGTCAGGGCAGAGAGGAAGATCTTGCCGTGCAGGGCCGTGCCCTTGGAGCCGTAGGCGAAGTCATGTTCCAGTACCAGGTCCTGCCATTCCTTGAGGATCGCGGGCGTCGAGTACCAGTAGAGCGGGTGCATGAAGACGATGACCTCATGGACCAGCAGTCGCCCCTGCTCGCGGTCGATGTCGATTTGGAAGTCCGGATACTCGGCATAGAGATCGACCAGGGTCACGCCCTCGACGCCGGCGGTGGCCAGCATCAAGGGGCGGTTGACCTCCGAGCGGTCGAGGGACGGGTGAGCGAACAGGACCAGGATGCGCCGCATGAGCGAGGTGCCCTCTTGGATGCCGTCAGGCGGATTGGCCGGCCGCCGATTGGTGCCCGGCATCGGGAGCCCGGAGGCGATGCGACAGGGGGCAGGAAAGGTTGTTCGAGTCCTACGAGCGCGTCAACCCCGCAAGCGCTTCGATGATCCGCTCCGGTTCCATCCGCTTCTTGTAGTCCGCGTCGACAAAGGCGTCGCGCACGATGCCGTTGCGGTCGACGACGAAGGTTCCCGGAACCGGCAGCTCGAAGCTGTCGCTGCCGTTGACCTTGGGAAGGTCGATGCCGAATCCCGCGTACAGGGGCCGCAGGTGCGCGGAAACGGTGAACACCAGGCCGTACTGCCGGGCGACCCGATTGTCGACATCACTGAGCACCGGGAAGGCCAGCTCGTGCTTCTCTGCCATCGACAGGGACTCATCGAGGACCTGAGGACTGATCGCAACGAGCCCGGCGCCGAGCGCGTTGATCTGCGGCAGCTGCTGCTGGAGCGCATGCATCTCCAGGTTGCAGTAGGGACACCAGTTCCCGCGGTAGAAGCTAATCACCAGTGGACCATCGGTCCGCAGGTCCACGGAGTGGACGTCACGTCCGAGTTGGTCAGGCAGCGTGAAGTCCGGTGCGATCCCGCCGATCGCCGGGGCATCGGACCCGACGCTCGCCAGCACCAGTTGCTCGGTGTCGGCATCGAAGGCCGCCCCCTCGTTCGGTGCATCCTTGAGGATGCCGAGATGCATCGCATCCAGAACCGGCGGAAGTCGTTCTCGATCTCCGGGTTTTTCATGACGTCGTAGCAGGCGAAAGTCTCCAGCGGCTGCATCCCGAAAAAGCGGAAGTTCAGGTGCATCGGCAGGAACAGGTCGTCGACCCCCTTGCCTGCGAAGAACCACTGCTCCGGGTCGTCGAAGGCCGCCCGCGGTGCGTTGAAGGTCAGTGACAGCATATAGCGTTTGTCCTTGAGCCGGCCGCCGGTGCCGTACTGCCTGGCCGGGTCGTGGCGGGACCGGCCGTCGCCATCGCAGAGCTGCCCGGACATTCCGGCGGAATAGACCTGGTCCATGTAGCGCTTGAAGCTCCAGGGCATCCCCATCCAGTGCACGGGCTCTGGATGATGACCGTGTCGGCCCAGAGGTGCCTCTCGATCTCGGCCGGAACCTCGTAGTCGCCCTGCATCGTCGTGACCTGGACCGCATAGCCCTTGTCCGACAGGATCGAGCTGGCGCGATCCACCAGGGCGGCATTGAGCTTGCCCTCCGAGAACGGGTAATACTCGTGGGCATTGATGATGAAAATGTTGCCGGGCATGGGGGCCTCCTTAAGGGAACCGGGGTGTGGGTACGGTCGAACGTCGCGAATCCTGATCATCGGTGGTGAGTCAGGCTTCCTGGAACAAGGGACCGTCACTGCCCCGAACAAACTTCGGAAGGCCGTCGTCGATATCGATGACGCGCTGCTCGTAGAAGAAATGCTTGTTCGAGCGCAGTTCCTCCGGCAGATCCCCGTCATTGCACTTCGCGATCAGATGCTGGGAGATGACCCGCCAGCCGGGGCTGTTGGTGTTGAACAGCACCTCGCCGCAATCGGCGCAGAACATCCGCTTCATATCCAGCTCCGGGTGCTGGTACTCAGTCAGCCGATGGTTCGGGTCGATGACGGTTACGTCCGTGTCGCGCCAGGCAGTCACTGCATGCAGAGGGACGTTCAGAAGGTCCCGGCAGTCGACGCAGTGGCAGTACGCGTGAACGATGGGACGGCCGCCGAAGGACAGCTGCACCGCCCCGCAGCCACATTGCACCCGATAGGTTCTCGTCATTGTGTTTGGCCCTCGTTCGTGCGATTCGACATGGATAACAGCGCCGGGATCGAGTGCAACCGACGCGGCGCACCAGACGGACACAGAAGGTTAGCGCCGGAGAACCGGACGGAGAATGCCCAATCCTGCTCGATGGCTGCCTAATCCTGCCCGAGAGTCGAACAACAGATCCGCGAGGCGGCGATGGCGCTATCGGATTTCGCTAGACTGGAGCGCCATTCCTGGCGACTAGGACCCAGCGCGAGGCGCCATGCCATCGGCCATGATCGAAAGTCTGTGCGACGTGCTCGGATTCTCCGACCAGCAGGGTCTCTGTCCGACCTACGTCCCGGAGGTTACCCTGTTCCGGGCATCCCACCATGAGCCGAGCTGCCCGCAAAAGTACGACAGCGGTCTGAGCTTCATCCTTCAGGGGTCCAAGGTGGGCCAGGTCAGCGGGCGAACCTTTCGCACCGGCAGCGACCGCTTCCTGATCCTGACCAACAGCTACCCGATACTCTGCGAGACCTTCGCCAGCGCGAAGGAGCCCCTGCTGGGACTCTATATCCGTTTCGACATGGCGGAGCTCGTCCGTCTGACCCAGGTGATCGACGCCCAGCGACAGCTGCCGCGAGGCAATGAGACCTATGCGAGCCAGGCCCTGATCTCCTGCCCGATGAACGACGAACTGCGCGCCGAGCTGCGGGCCCTGGTCGCCACGCTCCACAGCCGGACGGACTGCAAGGCACTGGGTGCTTCCCATCTCACCCGCATCTACTACCAGGTGCTCTCGCTCCCGCAGGGCGCCGCGTTGAAGGCCCTGGCTCGGAGCGACAGCAAGCTCGCCCGGGTATCCTCGGCGATGCGCTACATGGAGGACAACCTGGGCGCGAAGATCAGCGTCGAGGATCTGGCGGCACAGGCGGGTCTGAGTCCGTCGGCCTTCCACCGGGTCTTCAAGGAGGCGACCGGAGACTCGCCGCTTCGGTACCTGAAGAAGCTCCGGCTGAACAAGGCAAAAAACCTAATGGTCTATCAGGAGCGGCCGGTCTACCTCGCCGCGACCGAGGTGGGCTACGAGAGCGCCACCCAGTTCAGCCGGGAGTTCAAGCGTTACTTCGGGCTGCCGCCGAGTCGGGTCGCTGAGCTTCCCTATACGTCGCTGGTCGGTGTCGGATAGCAGGAAACCACCCTGATCGAGATGCTCCACGATGCCCTAGCCGAAGCGAGACCATGCCCATGACCATCAAGATCATCGACCAGTCGGAAACGGTCGAACAGCTCCTCAGACCGTTTCAGGACCAGATCGGCGCCGACTATCAAGGCTACCGCGGGCACGTCTATCGTGTGCTGACTTACGCGATGCATTTGCTTGGGGGTGAGGAGACCCACCGTCGAGCGGTCGAGACGGCACTGGTGTTCCACGACCTGGGGCTCTGGACCGACCACGACCTGGCCTACCTGGAGCCGTCCATCCGCCGTGCACAAGAGGCCAACGAGGCCAATGGCTGGGACCTGGACCCGGAGCTTCTGCGCAACCTGATCTACTGGCACCACAAGGTCTTCCCGTTCCGCGGCAAGAATGCGGATATCGTGAACGCCTTTCGCAAGGCCGATTGGGTGGACGCCAGCGGCGGGGTGATCCGCCACGGTTTGACGCGTGCCGAGGTCGATGCCGTCAGCGCCGCGATCCCCGAGCACGGCTTCCGTGACACCCTCAACCGCCTGGCGGGGGACCTGGCAGAGGGCAACACGCTGAAGGGTCTGACCCGGGTTCTGCTCAGGGTCTACAAATGGTGATGGGCGTAGGTCCGGGGTAAAGTTCTGCAATCACGCATGCGTCATTGCCTGGCCCCTGGGGGATAAGAAATCCGACCACCAGTCTTGACCATAGCTCCGAACCCCGCCTGAGACGCTGCCCTCCAGCCCATGCCCGACCGGGGCCTTCGCGGCCTGCCGGAGCGCGGGTTCGACCAGCGCCCCGCCGCATAACCGCCGCCTCCCCAGCGGATTGGTGCCGCCGCGCCATGCCTCGGTTCCGCCTGCCGGCTTGCCGAAGAGGCTTCCCGAGCCACAAGACGCTGCTCGTTCCACCATCCGGTGAGCGGCGCTCGGCCTCCTGTGTACCCTAACGGGTCGGCCTGTTCTGAGACGCGGGGGCGGTGGGGCAGCGTATGACCTTGGGGCCAGAGGGTCGAGTCAGGCGGCCTCCCGTTGCTGCCCCGGTGGGTCGTCAATCACCGGAATGCCACCGTTGTAGCGGGGCCCCGAGAGCAACGCGGCGACCTTCTCGGGTGAGCGGATGCGCCGCCAGCTCTTGGCAGCCTCTTCGGCGAGCTTGAAGGCCAAGCCGAGGAAGGTGGCGCGAGAGACGCAGCTCTTGGGTATCGGTTGGTGCGCTGACGCAGGGTCGCGAAGGTGGACGATTTGGACCTGATCGCGGTGGGCCGCGAGCGGCGGCCGCTCCGGGCGAGCGTCTCGTCTACCGCCGGGCCGTGGCGGAAACCGGCGCAACCCGCAACCGTAGCCGGTCACTGTGGCCGGAATCAGTGGGTGCCGCGGCAGTGGGGCGAGAGGCGCAGCAGCCTGATCGCCTGTTCCCGGCAGGCGTCGGCCACGGGGCGCTCCAAGGCACCGAGCCAGCGCTTCGGGATAGCATCCGGACCATAGAGCGCGCCGGCGATCATGCCCAAGATGGCCCCGGTGGTGTCCGCGTCACCGCCCCGATTGACCACGTCGAGCAGGGCCCCCTCGAACCCATCGGTTGCAAACAGGGACTGGAAGACGGCCCTCAGGGTCTCGACGATGTATCCGCCGGGGTTCTCCATCCGGCGACGGTCATAGCGGTACTGGGGCTCCTCGGCGACCAGGGCGTCGGCCAGTTCCTTCAGGTGCTTCTTGTCGCCACCCAGAAGGGCGGCCTGGACCATCCGCGCCACGGTGTGGGTTCCGGCATCCGCCAGTGGGCTGTGATGGGTGATGTGCGACTGCATACGGCTGGCCTGCGCCACGTCTGCCGCCTCGGCGCCCAGGGTGCAGAGTGCGATCGGCAGGGTACGCATGCAGGCGCCGTTGCCCGCATCGTAGGTGTTCTGTGCAACCTGGGTCTCGCCGGTCTGCCGATAGTGGGCGATCCCACGGCGGACCGTGTGACCCATATCCACTGGCTTGCCCCGCATCCAGTCGCTGAACGCCTGGGCGATCGGCTGCGCTTCAACGCCGCCTGCCGCGAGGATCGCATTGCC
>CAVOQO010000103.1:0-12040 GCA_963698355.1 uncultured Gammaproteobacteria bacterium
TCAGCCTGGCAGGGGGGAGGTTAGGAGGGGGGTCGAAGCAACCAGGCACACGCGACCTCAAACCATGGTGCAAACGTTCGACCCCCACCCCAACCCTCCCCCTGCCCGGGGGAGGGAGAAACGGGGGCAGGCTTCCCCCCCGCTGGCGGGGGAGCGAGAAACAGGTAACGCTAACAGGGTTAATGGGAATGAGGATGGAACATCAGACGGGAAGCAGGGAGGACCAGGAGCTGCGACGCCAGGTAGAGCAGGATGCCCGCCGCATCGCCAAGGAGAAGCGGGAGCGAGAGAGCGTCCTGGTCCAAACGGTCTATCTGGGCACACTGGGCCTGGTGTTCGTTCTGCCCCTGGTCGCCGGCGTCTATCTCGGCCGCTGGCTGGACGGCATGACCGCTGGCTATTCCATGCGTTGGACCCTCAGCCTGCTGTTTCTCGGACTCGTGGTTGGGGCCTTCAACGTGTACTTCCTGATTCGCAGCCGGGAGTAGTTTCGATGGGGCAGGAGCAACTCTTCGCCCACGAGCTGTTTCGGCTCGGGCCTGTCGTCATCCGCGACACGGTGGTGACCACCTGGCTGGTGATGCTGGGGTTGTGGCTCGCCTGCTGGTTCCTGGTCGGGCGGCCGAGGACCTCGGCCGGCCTGATCCAGACCGCCGCCGAGGGCTTGGTGCTCAGCATCGAGGATGCCATCCGCCAGGTTCTGCCTCAGCAGACCCAGACCGCCATGGTCCTCCCGTTCATCCTGACCCTTTGGACCTACCTGGTCGTCGCGAACCTGGTGGGCCTGATCCCCGGCCTGCACTCGCCCACCCGGGACCTCTCGGCCACCGCGGCGCTCGCGGTGCTGGTGTTCCTCTCGGTCCATTGGTTCGGCATCCGCTCCCAGGGGCTCAAGGGCTACCTGCGGCACTATCTGTCCCCGACCCCGATCCTGCTGCCCTTCCATATCATCAGCGAGATCACCCGCACCCTGGCGCTCGCGGTGCGCCTCTTCGGCAACATGATGAGCCTGGAGCTGGTGGCCCTGCTGCTGGTCTGGGTGGGGGGCCTCCTGGTGCCGATCCCGATCCTCATGCTCCACGTGGTGGAGGCCCTGGTGCAGGCCTACATCTTCGGGATGCTGGCGCTGATCTACATCGCCAGCGCCATTCAGACCGGACCTCCGCAGACGGACCAACCTAACGACCATGACGCCCGCGCCAGGCCGGAGGATGATGGTCGCGGACACCACGATCGTTCCCCTCACCCCGGCCCTCTCCCACAGGGCGAGGGGGACGAGGAGCGCCTTCAGCGCGACCTTCACGCCAACCATCAGGAGTAACCCATGACCGACATGACCTGGGTGGTGATCGCATCCACCGTCGCCGCGGCCCTGGCCATCGCGCTGGGGGCCATGCTCCCGGCCGTCGCCATGGGACGGGCCATCAGCCAGGCCCTGGATGCCCTGGCCCGCCAGCCGGAGGCGGAGCGCTCCATCATGCGCACCCTCTTCATCGGACTGGCGATGATCGAGTCACTCGCCATCTACTGCCTGGTGATCGTGCTGATCATCCTGTTCCGCAACCCGCTCCTGGAATATCTGCTCAAGTAGGCCGCGGAACGAGGAGTCAGCCATGGGCATGGATTGGTCGACCTTTTTCCTGGAGCTGATCAACTTCCTGATCCTGGTCTGGATCCTGAAGCGCTTCCTCTATGTCCCGGTGAAAAGGGCGATCGAGGAGCGCCGCCAGCGCGTGGAGTCGGTGCTGGCGCAGGCCCAGGCGACCCGAGCGGAGGCCGAGCGGCTGCGCGCCGAGTACGAGTCCCGGGAGCAGGCCTGGCAGGTGGAGCGCGACCAGGCCAGGGCCGCCCTGGAACAGGAGCTTAGCGCCGAGCGGACCCGCCGCCTGGACGAGATCCAGGCCGAGCTTCAGCGCCAGCGGGACAAGGCCGCGATCCTGGACGAGCGCCGGGCCCGGGAGGCCGAGCGGCACGACCAGGAGGCGGCGCTGGCCCTGGCGGCGGGCTTCGGCTCCAAGCTGCTCGCCCGGGTCGCGGACCCCTCGCTGGAGGCGAGGCTGGTGGAGATGGTCATCGAGGACCTCCCAAATCTCTCGGAGGCCCACCGCCAGGCCCTGGCTGCGACCGCGGATCACGTCGCCGGCGCGGTTCGCATCCAGAGCGCCTACCCCCTGCGCGATGACCAGCGCGCGGCCCTGGAGTCCGCCCTCAGCGCGGCCGCCGGACGGGAGCTGCGCTGCGAGCACGACCGCAACCCGGACCTGATCGCCGGCCTGCGCATCGACGCCGGACCCCTGGTGATGCGGGCCAACCTGCAGGACGAGCTGCAGTTCTTCTCCGAGTCGGCCGGCTGAGCCTGCTGCAATGAGCGAACCGAGCCTTGCCAGAACAAACCTTCCGCTTGGGAAGACGGCCGCCTGGGTCGAGCGCTACGCACCGGCGCTTCGTGTCACCGAGCAGGGCAGCCTGGTCTCGGTCGGGGACGGGATCACCTGGATTCGCGGCCTTCCCTCCGCCGCCGTGGACGAAGTCTTGGACTTCGCGGACGGCAGCCAGGGCATCTGCTTCGGACTGGAGCGCGACCTGGTGGGGGCCGTGCTGCTGCGCCAGACCCAGGGGCTCACCTCCGGCACCCCCGTCTTCCTCACCGGCCGCCAGGCGAGCATCCCGACGGGCGATGCGCTGATGGGCCGGGTCCTCGACCCCCTGGGCGCACCACTGGACGGGTTGCCAGCCGCCGGATTGCACGGCCCGCCGCCCCCTGGACGCCCCTTCCCCGCCCATGATCCGGCGCGACTTCGTCAACGAGCCCCTGTTCACCGGCATCAAGATCGTCGACACCCTGGTCCCCATCGGCCGGGGCCAGCGACAGCTCATCGTGGGTGACAAGGGCCTGGGGCGCAGCGCGATCGCCATCGACGCGGTGCTCGCCCAGCGGGACTCCGGGGTGCGCTGCGTCTATTGCCTGATCGGCCAGAAGCGCTCCTCCGCGGTGAGCACCGTCAAGCTCCTCTCCGACGCTGGGGCCATGGACAACACGACCCTGGTGGTGGGGGAGGCGAGCGCCTTGCCCGGCCTCAAATACCTGGCCCCCTTTGCGGCCTGCGCCATCGCCGAGCACTGGATGGCCCAGGGCCACGACACCCTGGTGGTCTATGACGACCTGAGCACCCACGCCCAGGCCTACCGGGAGCTCTCGCTCCTGCTGCGGCGCCCCCCGGGACGCGAGGCCTACCCGGGGGACATCTTCTTCCTCCACGCCAAGCTGCTGGAGCGGGCCACCTGCCTGGCGGCGTCCGAGGGCGGCGGCAGCATGACCGCGCTCGCCATCGTGGAGACGCGGCTGGGCGAGATCGCCTCCTACATCCCCACCAATCTCATCTCGATCACGGACGGGCAGATCTACCTGGACCAGGCCCTGTTCGCCGCGGGCTTCCTGCCGGCCATCGACATCGCCCGCTCGGTCTCCCGCATCGGGGGCAAGGCCCAACCGCCCGCCATCAAACGGGAGGCGGGGCGCATGAAGCTGGATTATCTCCAGTTCCTGGAACTGGAGGTCTTCACGCGCTTCGGCGCCCGGCTGGAGGCGGGGATGGAGGCCCGGCTCAGGCGGGGCGCCATCCTGCGGGAGCTGTTGCAGCAGGATCGGCTCGACCCCCTGCCGATCCGCTTCCAGCTCGCCTGGCTCATCGCGTTCAACGAGGGCCTGTTCGAAGGGACGGACCCCAAGGCTCTGCCGGGACGGATGTCCCACCTGCGCTCGGCGGTCGATGCCTCCGCGCTCACCCTGGATGATGGGCGGGACGCCTGGATCGAGGCACTTCGCGGCTGGCTGTTGGCCGGGTCCGGGACGGAGGACGCGGGTGTCCCGGCGTCATAGCATCGACACGCTCCTCCACTCACTGGAGGACATCGGCAAGATCATGGCCTCCATGAAGAACCTGTCCTACATGGAGACCCGCAAGCTCGCGCGCTTCCTGGACAGCCAGCGGCGCGTCGTCGCGGGCATCAACGCCGCCGCCCGGGACTTCCTGGCCCATTATCCCCATCTGCTTGAAGCACCCAGGGGGACGGGAACCCTGTATGTGCTGATCGGCGCCGAGCGCGGGTTCTGCGGCAACTTCAACGAGGCAGTCCTGGGTGCACTGGACCGACCGCTGGACCGTGCAGGTGCGGAGCGGCTCGCCCTGGTCGCCGTTGGGACCCGGCTCGCCGCCGTCCTGGAGGATGATCCCCGATTGGCGGACACGATCCGAGGGGCCTCCGCCGCCGAAGAGGTCCCGACGGTCCTGAACCGGCTCGTCCAGACCCTGAGCCGGGTCATCGAGGAGTGGAACCTCCCCTCACTCCTCGTCATCCATTGGGATGCGGAGACCGAGGAGGTTCATGAGGTCCATCTGCTCCCGCCCTTCCGTGAGGCCGCCGGGCCCGCCCACGCCTGTCCGCCCCGCCTGAACCTGGCCCCGGAGTCGTTTCTCGCCACCCTGATCGAGCACTACCTGTTCGCCGCCCTTCACGAGCTGCTGTACAGCTCGCTGATGGCGGAGCACCAACAGCGCGTGCGTCACCTCTCGGGGGCGCTGGAGCGGATCGACAGTCGGGTCCGGGAGCTCGGGCAGCGCCGCAACCTGCTGCGCCAGGAGGAGATCACCGAGGAGATCGAGCTCATGCTGCTCAACCTGACAGAACCGAGGCGGCCGTCGCCGTAATGGGCCCAGACCGCACCGCAAACCTCGGGCGCGCCGAGGTCGGCCGTCCCGCAGAGGACCCGGCCCCTGCTCCCCCCGGGATTGGCCCACGACCATGAGCCTCGGAGCCAAGCTCAGGCCCCTGCTCCAGCCGGCCAGACCGGCAGTGGTCTGCCGCCATCTGGGCCAGATCGTCCTGGTCCTCGCCGTGCTCATCGCCGTGCCCACCCTGTTCGCCTACGGCAGCGGCGACTGGGCCCTCGGCCACCGGCTGCTGCTCGCCGCCCTGCTGCCCGCCCTGGCCCTTGGTGTCTGCGCACTGCTCCCGGCGCCGGCGGGTCCGATTCAGGCCAACGAGGCCCTGGTCGTGTCGGCGCTCGCCTTCGTCATCGCCGCCGCCCTGATGACCTACCCGGTCACCGCGGCCAGGCTCCCGCCCCTGGACGCCTGGTTCGAGTCCGTCTCGGGGGTCACCACCACGGGCTTGACCATGGTGACAGACCCGCAGGACAAGACCGACGCATTCCTGTTCACCCGCGCCTGGATGCAGTGGTTTGGGGGACTCGGGATCGTGGTGCTGTCCCTGGCGCTGGCCGCCGCGCGCCCGGCGGACCAGCGCCGACTTTCGGACGCGTCAGGCGACGAGCAGAACCTGGACCAGAGCGTGCGCATCCATGCCCGGCGGGTGCTCGTCGTCTACACCATTCTTACCGGCCTGGGGCTCGGTCTGGTGTGGGCGGCGGGCGTACCGCTGTTCCGGGCCCTGGTCCACACCTTGACCGCCATCTCCACCGGCGGGTTCTCCACTTTCGCCGATAGCCTGCGTGGACTGGACCAGCGGAGTCAGATGGCGTTGGGTTCGGTTGCCTGCATGGGCGCCCTGCCTCTAACCCTGTTCTATCGGGCCTATGCGCGGGGACTGAGCCAGCTCTGGCGGGACCCTGAGCTGCGCGCCCTGGGCACAGCCCTGCTGCTGGTGACCCTGCTGCTGTGGTGGCTCGGCCACCTGGCACCGGCGGATGCCCTGGCCCAGGCGGTATTCGCCCAGACTGGCACCGGATTCTCGACCCTGGACCTGGCCAAGCTCGATCCAGCGGCCAAGCTGGTGATGATCCTGTCCATGGTGATCGGCGGGGGGGTGGGCTCCACCGCCGGAGGTGTGAAGCTACTGCGGGCGCTGATCCTGCTCCGGGTCATCCAGCTCGCGATCCTGCGCGTCCAGATCCCCCGCCACGGCGTGGTCCAACCCCAGCTCGGCGGCCGCGCATTGGAGCCGCCCCAGATCGAGCATGCGCTGCTCCTGCTGCTGCTCTACCCCCTGGTGATCCTGCTCTCCTGGCTGCC
Organism: uncultured Gammaproteobacteria bacterium; assembly: GCA_963698355.1. GTDB lineage: Bacteria > Pseudomonadota > Gammaproteobacteria > Chromatiales > Chromatiaceae > Thiodictyon. The sequence continues at coordinate 6,033 of CAVOQO010000103.1, forward strand.
CTTCCTGGCAGCCGGTTACGCACCGCTGGACGCGCTGTTCGAGATCGCGTCCGCGGTGGGGACCGTCGGCCTGTCGGTCGGGATCACGGGTCCGGGCCTGGAGACCGGGCTCAAGCTGCTGCTCAGCCTGGACATGCTGCTGGGGCGTCTGGAGATCTTGTCCCTGCTGGTCCTGCTGTATCCTGGCACCTGGTTCAAGAGGCCCTGAGCACACTGCCCAATGAACGACTTCCGCGCCCGCTTTCCGAGCTCCGCCGCATCGACATACGCCGGTGCGCTGCTGCTTGCCGGCGCCCTCCTGCTGACCCAGGCGGCCAGCGCCGGGGAGCTGTCGCCCTATACGGAGGGGCAGCTGGCCGCGCCGGCGTTTACCCTCAAGGCCCTGAACGGGACGCCCCACCAGCTCGCGGACTACCGGGGCAAGGTCGTGCTGGTGAACTTCTGGGCCAGCTGGTGCCCGCCCTGTCTCGCCGAGCTGCCGGGCATCCAGCGACTCGCGGACCGCATGGCCGGGGAAGCGTTCGAGGTCCTGCTCGTCAACGTGGGGGAATCGCCCTTCCGGGTCTCGAAATTCCTCAAGCTGACCGGCATGCGCCTCACCTCGCTGCTCGACGCCGAGGGGGAGATTTTCAAGGCGTGGGGCGGGAACGTTTACCCCACGAGCTTCATCCTGGACTCCGGCGGCCACATCCGTTACGTCGTGTACGGACCGCTGGAGTGGGACAGCGCAGACGTGGTGGAGACACTCTCGGGCCTGCTTCCGCCGCGGCAGGCCGCCGCCGAGTGAGCCCGCTCAGCCCTTGGGGCCGAGCGGTTCGGATGAGGCGCCGATGCCTGCCGCCGCGTCACTGATTCGGCGCCATGGGATCACCTCGACACCCTCGCGGCGATAGCCGTCCTCTCCGCCATAGATCAGCCAGGGGGTCAGCGCCTGGTTGCCAGCAAGGCGCTGCCAACGGCCAAGTCCCTTCAGCCATTCGCCGACGAAGGTCGCGCCGGACTTGATCTCCACCGCCTGCAGCGCACTGCCTGTCTCGAACAGCAGATCGACCTCGTTTCCGGTGTTGTCGCGCCAGAAGTACAGCCCCGCGGGGCGCCCGGCGTTGAAGCGATGCTTGACGAACTCACTGACCACCAGGGTTTCGAATAGCGCGCCGCGCAGGGCATGGGTGGCCATCGTCGTCCGGTCCCGAATTCCGAGCAGGGCCGCGGCCAGACCGGAATCGAGGAAGTACAGCTTCGGGGACTTGACCAACCGCTTGCCGAAGTTGGCATGGTGCGGCGGCAGCAGGAAGACCAGATAGCTCGCCTCCAGCACCGACAGCCATTGCCGCGCCGTGGTGTGGCCGATGCCGCAATCGTTGGCGAGCGACGACAGATTCAGCAGCTGGCCGGTGCGGGCCGCGCAGAGCCGAACGAATCGCTGGAACAGCGCCAGGTCCTTCACGGCCAGGAGCTGGCGCACATCCCGCTCCAAGTAGGTGGCGATGTAGTTCGGAAACCAGTCGTCCGGCGACAGGGGCCGATCGTAGAGCGGAGGGTAGGCGCCCTGCCGGAGCAGATCGTCGAGCACCGGCGGAAGCAGGCCCGCCGCGTCCAGCTCGCCCATCGAAAAGGGCAGCAGCTCGATGCGCCCGACCCGTCCCGCCAGCGACTGCGTGATACCGGAAATCAGCCCGAACTGCTGCGAGCCGGTCAGCACGAACTCGCCCATGCGCCGCCGCTCGTCCACCAACCCCTGCAGATACGACAGCAGGGCCGGCACGTGCTGCGCCTCGTCGATGACGGCACCGGCGTCGAACCGCCCCAGGAATCCGCGCGGATCTGTCAGCGCAAACTCCCGCTGCTCCGGGTTCTCCAGCGACACATAGTCTCGGCGAGGGAACAGCGCGCGCGCCAAGGTCGTTTTCCCGGACTGCCGCGGACCGGTGATCAATAGAACCGGAAATCCCTCTGCCAGGCGCAGCGCCGTTTCTCTTGCGTGCCTTGGTATCATGCCCTGATCTTACAAATTGACGTTGATAACTACAATCTGTAAGGCAAGCGCGGTGGTGCCTGCGCGGCACGGCCCGCCGCGCTTCAGCTGGCCCGAGGTCTGGTAACGGCTATCGTCACGCTCCCTCCGGCGCGGGCCCGGCAGTCCCATCCTGGAGGCGGTGAAGAGGCCACCGCCGCCAGTAATTGCGGCACCAGCAAGTCCGAGGTCCTCGCCGCCACGGGCCTCACCGACACCGAGTGGAACGACGCGATCAACGCTCTGCTCGCCGACGGCACAGTCACCAAGACCGGCGCCGCCCGCGCCACCCGCTACCTTCTCAACGCAGAAACTTCACCTCTTAGCAGTCCCGAGCTGGGGACGACTCGGATAACCGGATAATGGCTATCGACGAGAATACGTGGATAGAAAAGAATGATTTCGAATATTTCGAATGTGACTAACATTTACGGGTCTACTCGCGTGGAACCATAACAAGCTCGCAACTGCAGGAGACGAACCAACCATGTCCATCACATCCGTCAAGAGTCCGAGCCTCCCAACGGACGAAGACGTTGTGCTCGCCGCTGAGAGCAGCCGAAAACTTGCGGCGATCATCGGAAACGATCACACGGCGCGGCTGTGTCTGTTTGATGGCGACGAGAAGCTCGTCGTCCCCGTGTCCGCCATCCGTTTGCTGGCAGACATCCTGAACCAGATGGCCCAGGGAAACGCGGTGTCTTTGGTCCCTATCGGCCATACCCTCACAACGCAGCAGGCGGCCGATCTGCTTAACGTCTCACGACCGTATCTGGTGAAGCTCCTCGAGGCGGGAGCGATCGGTTTCACCAAGGTGGGACGCCATCGCCGCATCAAGTATCAGGATCTGATGGCGTACATGGAGAGGATCGACAGCACAAGTCGGCAGTCGGTCGATGCGCTGACCCAGGATGCCCAAGAGCTCGGCATGGGGTACTGAGTGGCCAACTTCACGGTTGTCTACGATGCTTGCGTCTTCTACCCGGCGCCCCTTCGTGACTTGTTGGTTCGTCTCGCCCTGACACGACGATTCCGTGCGTGCTGGACAACAGAGATCCACTCAGAGTGGATTGCAAGCCTCTATGCCAAACGGCCGGACATCGCGAAAGGGAAACTCGAGGAGGTCGCTGACCTCATCAACCAGGCGGTGCCGGACTGTCTGGTCACCGGCTATAAGCACATCGTCGAGCGCCTAACTTTGCCCGATGCGAATGACCGTCATGTGCTCGCCGCTGCCATCCGGGTCGGTGCGGCCGCGATAGTCACGTTGAATCTAAAAGATTTCCCGAAGGAAGTTCTCGATGAGCTCGAGATCTTCGCGATCCATCCGGACGACTTCATCCTGGACCTTTCCGACCTCGAGCCGCAGGTGCTGGAGCGGGTCGCGAAAGAGCAAAGGATGGCGCTGCGAAATCCCCCTCTTGAGGCGGAAGCTTTCATCTCAGTTCTACGTCGCCAGGAGCTGCCAGGCGTTGCTGCTTTTCTCGAAGCCCGGATTGACCTTATCTGATCGGAAAATTGGATTGAGCGCTGCGCTGGAGCGCCCTGCTCCGCCACATGGACCGAGGAACAAGAGTATCCATACCACGCCGTCCGGGACCACGCAGCGCGCAGGCTCGATGCTGATGGAGCTGGAGCAGCTTTTCCAGCGACACAAAAAGCAGGATTGCCCCGCGGCCAGTTATCTCAGTCCGGATGGCAGCGTTGCATGCGCGGTCTCCGGCGCTTCGGCGTCGAGCTCCGTCAGGGTCCCCAGCCCGTGTGAATTGCGTAGCCGCCCTGCCGCCAGGCGCCAAGGCCGCCCTCCAGGTGTGAAACGTTCGGGACATCGTTGTCCAGCAGGGTCTGCTCCGCCTGCCGGGTGCGATGGCCCTGGGTGCAATAGAGCACGACCCCGTTCTTGGCCTGGTTCAGCTTGTCCAGGTGCTTCTCCATCTTGTCGTAGGGGATGTTGACCGCGCCGGCCACGTGCCCGGATTTGTATTCACCGAGCGGCCGTACATCGACCACCAGCAGCTCATCAGCGGTCCCCTGCCGGGTGGCCAGGGCCTCGGCGGTGATCGCGGGCGTCTGAAACTCGTCTCCGAGTGCAAGCGCGGGCAGCAGCGTCAGCAGACAGCCAACCTCGCGGATCAGCCGGAGCGATACACTCTGCGCGACTGCCCGCGCGGGGGCTCGAGACTCTCACGGTACTTGTCTTCATTGTGGGGCCGGATGGGTGGGCAACAGGCGCGTCGCCATGGTCACTTGAGACAGTCGGGCACGTGAAATTCCTCGTCCAGACGGTATCGCTGGTCGAAGACCCCGTCGCAGTCGCTGTCCCGGATGACAAAGTTCCAGCCCCCCTCGGCGCCCTCGCCAACCTCGACACCCTGCATCTTCAGGCTCCACGCCCACAGCTTGCCCTTGGTCGTCATGCTGAAGATCTTGTCCCCGGCCGCGTCCTGGTAGTGGACGACGTGGGTCTCCTTGGTGCCGTCGCCGTCACCATCGGCATCCTCCCCGCTGATGAGAAGGAACTTGCCGAGATCGGGCGCTTGGTAGACGCCCGTCTCCATCGCGTGGGCCGGCACGCACCCCAGCGCGAACAGGAGGGCCACGCCCGGGAAGGGCGTGTAAAAGAACTTGTGTCGATGCATCTGCTTCATGGTCATTCGGCCCGCCTCGCTGAAAGGACAGAACGGCACCCCGCCGTCACCAGGCTCATCGGCCAGGCTCACTTGGCTTTGGCCTGTTTCTCCTCCAGCGCCTTGAGGATCGCCTGCTCGAAGGTCTTGACATCGCGGGCGCCGACGACCCGGGCACCTTCCACCGTGTCGCTGGCGGCCTTGCCGACCACGAAGGTCGGGGTGCCGGTGATCTGCACGGTGCCGGCGTCCTGGGAGCTCTCGTCGATGGCGGCGAGGTGCCGGTCGCTTGCCAGGCAGCTGCCAAACGCCGCGGCATCCAGCCCGATGATCTGGGCGTAGCTCGGCAGCTTCTCTTCATCGAGCTGCTTGGCGTTGGCGAACAGCACGTTGCGCATCTCCCAGAACTTGCCCTGCTCACCCGCGCAGTGCGCGGCCTGCGCCGCCTTGCGGGCGTTCTTGTGGAAGTTGAGCGGCATGTCCCGGATCACCCAGCGGACCTTGCCGGTGTCGACGAACTGCTCCTTGAGCTTCGGGAAGGTGTCCTGAATGAACTTCAGGCAGTAGGGGCACTGGTAGTCGGTGAACTCCACCACGGTCACGGGGGCGTCGGCCGACCCCAGGGACTCGCTGCCCTTGATCGAGACCTTCGCGGTCGGCGGGACCGGCGGGCGCGTGGGCACCTGGGCGATGCCCTTCTTGTCGATGCTCTCCAGGAGCTGACGGATCCCCTTGAGCTCTTCGAGGATGGCGTTCGCCTGGCTCGTTGGTGATGGCCGCCGGCTGGTCCCCGGCGGCCGGCTGGGCAACCGCATGGGGCGCCCAGGCGACGCTGGTGAGCGTCAGAAACAGGCTCGCAACGCCAAGGGACAGCCTGCGTCCGGCGTTGGAGGGGGTCGCGATCGATTGCGTCATGAGCATTACCTGATGGATGACGGGGGTCGGGATCCGGTCTGGCCCGGCACTATACCCCGGAGACAATAAAAGGCGAGGGGCAACAAAAAAAGGGGAGGAGTTGCCCCCTCCCCTTCAAGCTACCGGTCAGTCCGCCTTAGCGGCAGGTGACCGATGTGGTTCCCGTCTGGACGTCGTTGCGTCGGGTCGCTGTTCGCCGGCAGCGCTTATGGTCGCCGTCCAGTCCATGGTCCCGTTCCGCTCGGCGCTTGCACGTAATGAACACGGTGAACCAGCGGAACTGGGTCTGCGGGTTGCCCGGTTCGATCAGCGCCGTGACCACCTGCCGGTACGATGACCACTCCGATACCCGGCGCGGCCACAGCCGACAGGGTCACGGTGGCATCCTGGGTGACCAGGGTGCCGTCACCCGTGGCGGATCGACGGTCTTGTTGACCACCTGGCCCACCTTG
>CAVOQO010000104.1:0-7788 GCA_963698355.1 uncultured Gammaproteobacteria bacterium
TAGGCGCCATCTCCTCGCTCTTGCCAAAATAGGCGGTCACGGGCGGTCACGGCGGTCACAGCCTTATAATCATTAGCTTAGGGTGTGACCGCAGGCGGTCACGGGGCGGTCACGGGCGGTCACAAGTCACGCCAGCATACGACTGGCGACGTTCACTTGAACTGGATTGGCGCTCCGGTTCCAGTTGGGGGCCGCTCCGGCTCGATTGGGGCGCCGTTTCCGCGCCGCCGCCCGCTCCGCCAGTGCTACACGTTGCGAAGAAAACAAGGACCGCGGCCGCCGCCTGAACCGACAGCTCGGGCGGGCCTTCGCTCATCGCGTCATCCAGGACGTCCAGGGATTCTTGCGGCTTGTGGTCGGCGGATCCTCCTTCATGAAGAAAACAACCCTTAAGAGACTCTATTAATTGCATTTATCATGCTGCACAAATTGATTATCACCTCCATCGCCGTCGCCATCCTGGTCGGCGCCATCGTCTATGCCAAGCTCGGTCAGTTCACGGCGATGGGCAAGGCCGCCGAGAACATGGTGCAGCCGCCCGAGACGGTCACCGCCATGAGGGTGGAGGAGGCACAGTGGGAACAGACGATCGCCGCCACTGGCACCGTCTCGCCCGTGCAGGGCGTCACCCTAAGCGCCGAGGTCGGGGGACGGGTGACGCGGATCGGCTTTCAATCCGGCGCGGCCGTGGAGTCGGACGATGTTCTTCTGAAATTCGATACGGCGAGCGAGGATGCCCAACTCGCTTCGGCCGAGGCAACCGCCGCCCTGGCCAAAGCGGACCTTGCACGCGTGCGCGAGCTGGGCAAGCGCCAGTTGGCGTCGCAGGACGCCGTGGACAGCGCCGAGGCAAAGGTCAAGGAGACCGTCGCCCAGGTCGGCAACATAGGCGCACTGATCGCAAAGAAGACCGTCCGCGCGCCCTTTTCCGGCCGCCTGGGCCTGCGCCTCGTCAACCTCGGCCAGATCCTGGGCGAAGGCGATCCGATCGTGTCCCTGCAGACACTGGACCCGATCCATGTCGATTTCTCCGTCCCGCAACAACAGATCCTGCGCTTGCGCAAGGGCATGAAGGTGCGTGTCACCGTTGACGCTGCCCCGGGAGAGACCTTTTCCGGTGAGATCATTGCGGTCAACCCCGAGGTCGAGACCGCCACGCGCAACGTGCGCGTGCGGGCGCAGGTCGACAATCCCGACGAGAAGCTGCACGCCGGCATGTTCGTCAACGTCGAGGTGGTTCTGCCGGAAAAGCAGTCCGTGTTGCCCATCGCCGCGACCGCGGTGCTCTACGCGACCTTCGGCGATTCGGTGTTCGTCATCGAACAGCGCAAGAATGAGCAAACCGGTGAAACTGAGCAGGTGCTGCGCCAGCAGTTCGTCCGCCTGGGGCGGGCGCGCGGCGATTTCGTCGACGTGGTCGATGGGCTCAAAGCCGACGAGACCGTAGTGACCAGCGGCGTGTTCAAGCTGCGCACCGGCATGGAGGTGGTCATCGACAATGCGTTGGCGCCCGAGGCTCAGCTCGAACCTCACCCGGACGAGTCCTGAGACCCGCCGCCATGACAAGCTTTACCGATCTTTTCATCCGGCGTCCGGTGCTCGCCATCGTGATCAATCTGGTGATCGTCATCGCCGGCCTGAACGCCTGGCATTCGCTGAGCGTGCGCCAGTACCCACTCAGCGAGAACGCCTCCGTACAGATCTCGACCGTCTATGTCGGCGCCAGCGCGGATCTGGTGCGCGGCTTCATCACGACGCCGCTGGAGCACGCCATCGGGGCGGCGGAAGGCATCGACTACGTGGAATCCAAGAGCCTGCAGGGCATCTCGATCATCACGGCCCGACTCAAGCTCAACTACGACTCGACCAAGGCGCTGGCGGACATCTCGTCCAAGGTCGATCAGGTGCGCAACGACCTGCCCGCAGAGGCGCAGGTGCCCGCCATCAGCGTGCAATCGGCGGACTCGGAGTTTGCCGCGGCCTATCTCAGCTTTTCATCGGACATCCTGTCGCCGGAGCAGATCACCGATTACCTGACCCGGGTGGTGCAGCCGCGCCTCGCCGCGGTCACCGGCGTGCAGCGCATCGAGATCTTCGGCGCACGCACCTTCGCCATGCGGATCTGGCTCAAGCCCGATCGCATGGCGGCGCTGCATGTCAGCCCGTCGCAGGTGCGTGAGGCGCTGGCCGCCAACAACTATCTGGCCGCCGTCGGCAGCACCAAAGGCGCCCTGGTGCAGACCAACCTGGCGGCGAATACCGATATGCACAACGCCGAGGATTTCCGACGCCTGGTGATCTATCAAAAAGACGACACCATCGTGCGACTGCAGGACATCGCCGAGGTCGAGCTGGGCGCCGAAGACTATGACACGCTGGTGCGCTATTCCGGGCAGACCGCGGTGTTCGCCGGCGTGTTTCCGCAGCCGAACGCCAACATCATCGATGTGATCGACGGCGTGCGCGCGGAGCTGCGCCAGCTTGAGCGTGACATGCCCGCTGGCCTCGATGCCAGCATCGGCTATGACGCCTCCGAGTACGTCAGCAACGCCATCCACGAGGTGACTGGCACATTGATCGATACGCTGCTGATCGTGATCGTGGTGATCTTCCTGTTTCTGGGCTCGGTGCGGTCGGTGCTCGTCCCGGTGATGGCGATCCCGGTATCGCTCATCGGCGGCATCTTTCTAATGCAGCTGTTCGGCTTCACCCTGAATCTGCTTACGCTGCTCGCCATCGTGCTGTCGGTCGGCCTGGTCGTCGATGATGCCATCGTCGTGGTCGAGAACGTCGCACGGCACCTGCGCGAAGGCCGCAGCCCCCGCGACGCCGCACTGGTCGGCGCGCGCGAGCTGGTCGCACCGATCATCGCCATGACCGTCACGCTGGTCGCCGTCTATATCCCCATCGGCCTTCAGGGCGGTCTGACGGGTGCCTTGTTTCGCGAGTTCGCCTTCACTCTGGCGGGTGCCGTGACGATCTCGGGCGTGGTCGCACTGACCCTGTCCCCGACCATGTCCGCCACCCTCTTGCGCAGCGCCAAAGACGAAGAGCGCGGCCTGGCCGGCTGGCTCAATCGCCGTTCCGACCAGCTGCGCGAGACCTACGGTCGCGCACTCGGCGCCACGCTCAATGCGAGGCCCGCGGTGTATCTGGTGTGGGTCGTGGTGAGCCTGTGCACCATCCCGATGTTCATGTTCTCGCCCAAGGAGCTGGCTCCGACCGAAGATCAGAGCGTGCTGTTCGGCATTATCAATACCGCCGCCAACGCGACCACGGACCAGAACGCCGTCTACGCCAAGGCGGCGGAACAGGTCATGCTCGAAATCCCGGAGGCCGCCTTGACCTTCCAGCTGCTGTTTCCGCCGTCGGTAGGCGCAACGCTCGGGGCGGACGGCTTCAGCGGCGTGGTGGTGAAACCCTGGGCCGAGCGTTCCCGCACGGTGACCCAGATCCTGCCCGAGGTGCAGGCCAAGCTGTCGCAGATCCCGGGTATTCAGATGTTCGCGACCACGCCGCCGGCGCTGCCCGGAGGCAGCAACTTCCCGGTGGAGTTTCTCATCACCTCGACTGGCGATGCCGAGAGGCTGCTCGAATTTGCCCAGGAGCTGCAGAAGAAGGCGGAGAAGAGTGGCCTGTTTGCCTTTCCACCCACCATCGATGTGAAGCTCGATCAACCGCAGGCGACCGTGGTCTTCGACCGCGACAAGCTGGCGGCCCTGGGACTGAACCTGTCCCAGGTCGGCGCCGATCTCGCCGTCGCCACCGGCGGCGACTTCGTCAACCGTTTCAATATGGATGGCCGCAGCTATAAGGTGATCCCGCTGATCCAGCGCAGCGATCGCCTCAACAGCGAACAATTGCGCGACATCTACGTCGTCGCTCCCGACGGCGGGATGGTGCCCTTGTCTTCGGTCGCCCACATTGAGCACTCCGTGGTGGCCCGCTCGCTCAATCGGTTCCAGCAGCTCAACGCAGTCAAGCTCTCCGGCATGGGCGCCCGCACGCTCGACGATGCGCTGACCTTCCTCGAGGACGCCGCGCGGGAATTGCTGCCGCCGGGGTATGGCTTCGACTACACCGGCGAGTCACGCCAACTGCGCACCGAGGGCAACAAGTTCCTGCCGGCCTTCTCGTTGGCCGTGCTGATGATCTTTCTCGTGCTCGCCGTGCAGTTCAATTCCTTCCGCGATCCGTTCGTAATCCTGGCGGGGTCGGTGCCGCTGGCGTTGTTCGGGGCGCTGATCTTCACCCTGTTGAAGATGCCCGATCCCAACATGCCGTACTGGACCAACGGCTGGACCACGACCATGAACATCTATGCCGAGGTCGGACTGGTCACGCTGGTCGGGCTGATCGCCAAGAACGGCATCCTGATTGTCGAGTTCGCCAACAAGCTGCAGCAACAAGGCATGAGCAAGCTGGACGCGGTGCACCAGGCGGCGATGATCCGGTTGCGGCCGATCCTGATGACCAGCGTGGCCACCATCGCCGGCCACTTCCCACTCGTGCTCGTGACCGGCGCGGGTGCCGCGGCGAGAAACTCCATCGGCCTGGTGCTGGTAGGCGGTATGGCCATCGGCACCATCTTCACGCTGTTTGCGGTGCCGTCGCTGTATGTGCTGATGGCGAAGGATCGGCGTACGGACCGGTCCGAGGAGCTCGCGCCGCTGCCCGCGGCGCTCCCCGGTGGTCCGGGTTGAGAGCACGGCGGTTGCAGGCCTTCCAGCACGACGATTCACATGCCGCACTGCGACAGCCACGATCGGTGAAATGTGCCATCGCTCGGCGAGCGCCTGGGATGGCTTCGCGTAGCCATAGGGCAGTACGATGGAAGTCCACGCGGATGTGAACCAGGCGCTCGACCAGTGACGGACGGTCGAAGCGGTGTGGGCGCGGTACTGCGCGTCGGCCCGCAGCGGACGGGATCCCTCTGAGCCCTCGCGGCTGAAATTCACCACCCTGGTGGTAATGACCACCATCAAGGGGCTGCAGGGCCAGTGGGCCCCAGCACGTCGGACCGGCCTCCGTTACAACGCTGTGCAGGCCGGCGCCCGCTCCGCCGGGTCCGCGACGGGAGCGGTACGGGGCCACCACAATAGGACTATGCCGACCGCGGCCGAGAGAACGGACGCCCCCAGCACCGCGACCTTGGCCGCGGCAAAATCCCCCGCGTCCGGGTAGGCCTGACCGGCGATGAAGAGCGACATGGTGAAGCCAATCCCGGCCAAGGCGCCGGCTCCGACGAGTTGCCGCCAGGTGTAGGCAGTCGGCTTCTCGGCGACTCGGGCCATCACCGCCAGGACGCAGCCGAGCAGGATACCGACCGGTTTGCCTAACGTGAGGCCCAGCCCGATGGCCAGGATCAAGGGTTCATGCCCGTCCAGGACCTCGCCGGAGATGGCCACCCCTGCGTTGGCCAGCGCAAACAGCGGTAGCACCAGAAAGCTCGACCACGGCGCGATGCCCCGCAGAACCCGATCGGCCGGGGATTCCAATCGGTCATGGATGGCATCGAGCGCCCGCAGGGCCGGCAATGAGGGACCGTGGCGCAGCACCTCGGATCCCCGCCCCACTTCCGCGTGGACCACGGCGTTCGCCTGCGCCATCAGGGCGTTGAGGTTGGGTGGCGGGCGGGTCGGGATGACGAGCGCGAGCAGCACCCCGGCCAGGGTGGCATGGAGTCCCGCGGCATGGATCGCCCACCACAGCGTCAGGCCCAGCAGTGCGTAGGGCAGCGCGCGGTAGATCCCCCAGCGGTTCAGCAAGGCCAGCGCGCCCAGGATGGCGACCGCGATCAGCAGATAGCCCCAGTGGATGTCGCCCGAGTAGAACAGGGCCACGACGGCGATGGTACCCACGTCATCCACGATGGCGGCGGCAGTGAGAAAGACCCGCAGCTCCACCGGCACCCGACTGCCCAGCATCACGATCAGCGCGACCGCGAAGGCCGTATCGGTGGGGAGCGGCACGCCCCAACCCGGCTGCCAGGGTCCCGGAGGGATCAGCGCAAGAAACAGCGCCGCCGGCACCGCCATGCCGCCGATAGCGGCAGCAATGGGAAAGGCGGCGAGGCGCGGATTGGCCAGCCGGCCCACGGTGAGCTCGCGCTTGATCTCCAACGCCACGACGAGAAAGAAGATCGCGAGCAACGCGTCATTGATCCAGTAGAGCAGCGGCAGGCGAAGGTCCGCCTTCCCCAAACTGATACCCAGGGGCGTCTCCCACAGCGCCGCGAAGTCCGGACCCAGGGGAGAGTTGACCAGGGCCAGGGCAAGCAGGGTCGTGAGGAGCAGCAGGACGCCAGTGGCCGGTGCCCAGCTCGCGAAGTCCACCGCGGCCGAGTGGACGCGGTGGCCGAGCGAGCCGAGCATGGCCTCGGCGAGGGTCGCCTCGTCCCAGGGGCCGTCGTAGCGGCGGCCGTTGATGAAAAACGTCGGCGTGACATGAACGCCGCTGCGCTGCGCGCTCTCCCGGTCCGCTTCCACCCGCGCCCGGGCGCGAGCGCGGATCTCAGGATCGTCCGGCGCCATGTGCAGATCGGCGGCGACCGCCACCAAGTCGTCCTCACCCAGCTCGTGGGAGCGGGTCATCAATTCCACATGGGCGCGCCAGAAGGTCTCCTCGTCCGCAGCCGACTCGGCCAGCTCGGCGGCGCGTCGGGCGATGTCACTTCCGGTCAAGGGACGCTGACGAAAGCTGTAGCGCAGCGTCGCCCCGAAGCGGTCGCGCAGCCGGGCAATCTCCTCGTTGGCCGCCCGACAGTACGGACAGGCGTAGCTGCCGTACTCCACCAGGTTCAGGCTGGCCGATTCGGGACCCAGCACATGGTCCCGGCGCGGGTCAATCGCGCGATCGAGGCGGCTGCGGGCACTCGGCTCGTTCATGGCTGCAGCCGCGGCAGGCCATGTGGGCGCAGGGGCCGCCTGGTCGCGGCCTCAATACCGTGCTGAAGCGTCGTCCAGGTCGCAATAGAGCCAGCGTTCACCGGGCTCGGCGGAGGCAATGACCGGATGGCCACCGGCGCGGGCGTGCTCGGTGGCATGCCGATTCGGCGAGCTGTCGCCGCACAGGGTGACGCCGCAGGTCTGACAGGTTCGTGGTTAGACCCAGGTGGCGCCGATCGCTGCGCACTCCTCGCATTCGGGGCGCTCGGGACGCAACACTTCGGTGGTTGCATCAATGTGGGCGCAGATCGTTGGGACCACGAGCGTCGTCTCCCGTGCGTGGAGGAGTTGGTGGACATAGAGGACGGCGTCTGAGCCTCCGTTCATGACCATGCGTCCCCTTTGGCCCAGCCGGCGCGAGGAAGGGGCGGCTGAATCATCCCTCGCGGTGTCCAACGGCAAGAGTTGCGCGAGTGGAAATGTCTCAGCCAAATAGTCGCATAAGCACCGTCTGCAAACACCATGCAATGCGCGTTGGGCCACTTCATGATCGTAGACATACCCGGGACGCGGCCGGGAGAAAAGCCGACGCTGGTAACCGGGTGTAACACTCAAAACTCATGGCGCGACCGAAAGGCGTTTCTGAGAGTCGCCGTACACAAAGTTCAGTTGTGCCTGTACGGGTGCCAGCAACCAACACCGGTGGTAACGGCCACCGAGGGATGGGGGTGCGTGGCCAGACCGATCGGGTAGCTCGAAGCGGGCGACCCCGACGAGGCCGCCTGGCACAACCCGTGCATTGGAACGAGCTCAAAGACCCTGAATGATTGGCTGGTCAACAAGCGGCCCTTCTGGGCGACAAGCCGCCGACGCCAAGGTCGAACAAAGAGCTTTTTGGTCG
>CAVOQO010000105.1:0-17131 GCA_963698355.1 uncultured Gammaproteobacteria bacterium
CGCGGTGAAGCATGAGCCCTTCGCCGCCCGCGGCCACCACGGCGGCGAGCCTTGCCATCAGGGCCTCATGGTCGGCAATGCGCCACTGCTCGACGAGCTGGAGCCTTGGGTGCTCCGCCCTCTCTATCAGCCCGCGCAGTCTCTGCAGACGGGCCCCAAAGGACCCGGCGGCGGCAGGCAGGTCGAACACCAGATAGCGAATGTCCCGCCATGCATCCGGGTCGGGCTCCGCTCGGCGCAAGATACCCGACACCTCATCGAAACGGCCCCGTCCCATCCACAGCTCGCCGTCCAGGGGCTCGGACGGAAAGCCCGACGTGAAACCCGGCGGCGTGACGATCGCCCGACCACCGCGGGTGACGAGCCGCGCGCCGTCCCAGTAGGCGCGAACCCCGTCGAGCTTCTCGCTGATCCAGTAACTAGTGACATCGACGCCCGGCGCGTAGCGCTGGGCCAGCATCAGGCGCGGCGGGGCCAGGTCTCTCTCCACCGTCGCCGCGGCTCTTGCCGCGGGCGCCGTGGTCAGGGAACCCTCGGGCACGCACGGCACCACCCAGGTGACCAGCGGCGCGATGAGAATCGCTCGAGCCCCCATTTGTGGCATCCGCCCTACACGAAGGCCCAAGATCCCTCCCATTGGCGACCTCAATACGGCGATGATCGACAAAGATCGCAACGGCCTCCCTACCGGGAGGAGCACCCCAGTTAGCATGAATAGTCGCGCTTGGCACCCTGGCGCCGACATTATCGTCACGCCCTGCCCGGTCTGCCAGACGAACGTCGAAGTCTACCAGGACGACGTCAGGACCAAGTTTAAGGCCCCGGTGGTGTACTCCTCGACCCTGATGGCGGTCGCCTACGGAGCTCCGCCAAGGACGGGGCGCTCAATGGCCAGACCATCCCGGACAAGCAGCTGGCGGCCCTGGCGGCAAAGTGACCCGGCGCTGCCGTCCAGCCTGATTCGAGGCCCGCACACGGGGGGCCTCTCTCGCAGCGCGAGGCGCTACAGGAGATCCGGTGCAGCCCGCGGCGCGTTGTCATTCGGTTTGCCTCACCCGTGCTGAGCAATGACTTACTCGAACCAATCGCAGGGCTGAACATTCGTGCGGATCTTGATCTGGGAGCAGCACTTTCTCGGTGCAGGACACTTCTTTCGCGCGGGTGAGATTGCACGCGCCCTATCGGCGCACAACGAGGTCTGTCTTCTTGCCGGTGGCCGGGTGCCGTCCGTTAGCGATCTGCCTGACCGAATCAAGCTGATTCGACTGCCGATCATCAATGTCGATATAGCCAAACACATCGGCCGGACCTATTACGAGCGTGAGGACAATCTGGACAATCTCATCGCCGAGGATGGCAGCGACCCCCTCGCCCTTTTGCAGCGCCGGCGGGATCAGATCCTGCAACTGGCCGGTGACTTTGCTCCCGACGTCCTGGTCACCGAGCTCTTTCCGCTGCGACGCCGTCTATTCGCCGATGAGCTGATGCCGGCGATGCGGCTGGTGCGCGATCGAGGTGGATACCTGGTCTGCTCGATCCGGGAGATACTCCAGGGTGGCGCCGGGGCAGATTTGGACGCGCTGCCGTCCGGTGCGGCGAAGGAACGGCAGATTCGTTGGCATCTTGAGACGGTGGACTGCCTGAATGGCTGGTTCGACCTCCTGATGGTCCACGGCGACCCGACGTTCATTCCGCTGGAAACAACACTGCCGGCCTGGCTCCTGGCCCGAATTCGCGTCCCCATCCGCTATACAGGGTATGTGGCACGCCAGCTTCCCGCGAGCGACACCGCCAGCGAGGCGAGGAGACTGGCCGAGCAGTACGGCTATGTGATCGTCAGCGTGGGCTCCGGCGGCGCCCGCGGCAGCCACGCCTCCCGCTCCTACAGTCACGGCAGCAGAGCCATCTGGCCGAGCGTTGAGGCGTGGAGCGGCCTGTGCACCGCGGGGTTGGTTGGGGAGATGGCGATCTTTGTCGGGACCGAGACACCCGAGGATGAATACGGCGCCATCGCGGCGGCCTGCAATCCCGACTGGTTTCGCGTCAGCCAAGCCTCGAGCAGCTTCCTGGACTGGCTCAACCGCGCGGATCTGTCGATCAGCCGAGCCGGCTACAATACCTGTGCCGACCTGCTTGTCACCGGAACGCCGGGCGTCCTGCTCCCCAGCCATTCGAATCTGGACCAGGAGCCGAGGGCCCGGGCATTTGCGGATAAGGGATTGGCGCAGGTGTTACTCGAAGACGAGGCGACGGCGGAGAGGCTACAAACGGCCATCCTCACCGGACTGGGCAGGCACAAGACTCCGACACGGCCGGCCATCGATGGCGCGGCGACGTCCGCCGGTTTGATCGAAGGATTGATGCGCAAGGGATGCTGACCCCGTGGCCTGCCCTGGGTGGCATGTTCTGCACTACGACACCGCGGAGCTAATCCGGGGCTCCAAGTTGCGCTCGGCGCGGCGCGGACTCACGGATCTCCTGCCGATTGCGCCGCCTGTATCCCCACCAGATGGCCAGAGCCCCAAGGCCGACGATGACCAGACCCGCGGGTCGGCCTGCGAGCTGGAGCTGGTCCCCATCCGCGATCAATATGGCCCGGCGCAGGTTCGTCTCGGCGATTGGTCCCAGAAGGATGAGTCCAAGCACGAGCGGGGCGAAGGGGGAACCCGGCGGCCCGCAGCCAGTACCCAAGGACGCCGGCGACAACCAGTACGACGAGATCGAGCTGCGAGTAGGAGGCGGCGTAGGTGCCGCAGACGGCCAATACCAGCACCACCGGCATCAGCAGCTGGGTGCGCAAGCCCAGCAGACGCAGGACGACCGGCGTCACCACCCACGCCGATAGCAACAGGGCGAGATTGCCGAGCAACAGGGCCGCGAGAATGAAGCCGGAGAGTCCCGGATGATCCACGGCAAGGGTGGGCCCAACCGCGACTCCATGCAGGGCGAGCGCGGCCAGAAACAGGGCCGCGGGTCACTTCCCGGAATACCGAGCAACAGGGTCGGCACCAGTGAGCCGCCGACGTTGGCATTATTGGCCACCTCACTGCAGATAACACCTTCGTAATCGCCATCCTCGAAGCGCCGCCCGGTGCTGCGCTCGCCGATGCCATAGGAGACCAGCGACGCGATATTGGCCCCAGCGCCGGGGATGCTGCCGATCAGAGCGCCGACGAGGCTGGATCGGAGGATGCTGGTGCGGTAACCCGTGAGCATCCCAAAGGGCGTGCGAAACGAAAAGGCACCGCAAGGACGGCGCGGGCGCTGCCGTCGGGACAGCACCTCGATCGCTTCGGACACGGCGAACAACCCGACAAGCACCGGCAGAAAGCCGACGCCGGACCTGAGCTCCAGCACACCGAAGGTCCATCGCTCCACGCCATGGATGGGGTCTATTCCGACCATGGCGACGAGCAGCCCGAGCGTGCCCATGATCCAGCCCTTGACGGGGCTGGAACCACCGCCCAGATTCCCGGCGACAGCGATACCGAGCAGTGCCAGGAGTGCCAATTCCCAGGATCCAATGTACAACGCCAGGGCGCTCAACAGCGGCGTTGCCGTGACCAGAAAGAGTATGCCGATGAGACTACCGGCCACGGAGGCCAGCAGCGCGATTCCAACCGCAACATCGCCCTCGCCCCGCAGGGTCAGGGGATGTCCGGCGAGCTGCGTCATAACGGCGGCCGGTGTACCCGGAATGTTATTGATGATGGCGGGTATAGCGCCGCCAAACTCACCCGCAAGCCAGGCCGAGCATGAACACCACGGCGGCCTCGGTTGGCCAGTGATAGGAGATCCCCAGGAGCAACGCCAGCGCCATATTGACCGAGAGGCCGGGGATGGCTCCCCACGCTAGTCCCAGAACCGAGCCACAGAGCCCGGCCAGCAGAATCAACGGCGAGAACACCGACCACCAGTTGAAGCTCATGGGCAGGCCCCAACGACCAGCCGGTCGAGAACGTGCAGCACGAGTGCCCGCTTACCCGGGAGCGGCAGTCCCAGGGCCGGCTCGAAGAGCAGCGGCAGGCTCAGGCTCAGGGCGAGCAGCGCCCCGGCGATTCGTGGCTTGAGGCCGCCCTCCAGCACCAGCCCGATGACTAGGAGCAAAAAGGCCAGGGTCGCCAGGTCGAATGGCAATAGGCGCAGTAGCAGTCCAGGGTAGGCCGCGAACAGCAGCATCAGCGTGAAGGCGAGGGGCCGCTCCCCTTGCCGATGGGGCCGCCCGCTGGCCCTGGGATCGCCCCTGGATTGAAGCCTGCGGGCCACTGAGACTGACTGGACCAGGGTCAGCCCGAGCAACAACCCAGCGCAGATCATCGGGAACAGGGCCGCTGACGTGGCCCAGGGATCGCTCGCCGGCATCCCCCAGGAGGACCACAGGGCATAGAGTGCCAGGCCCGCGACCGGTAGGGTCACACTGAGCGTGCGCCAGGCCTCCATCAGGACGCCGCGTCGATGGCCGCACCGGATAGGCTCGAAATCTGCTCCCGGTAACCGCGGGGTGGCCACCAGCGATCGAAATCATCAATGGCCGGGAGACCCAGGTCGGCCGGCGAATGCCTTGCGAGACCCAGCTCCGCCAGGAGATTCGCGGAAATGCATTCGAGCTGCGCCGCGCGGCGATCCGCCTGCGCGCCGATTGTGAGCGAGGGGAAGCGGCCGGAGGCCTGATTTCGCTCCTGGAATCCAGGGTCGCGCACCGCATCCGACCAGGCCTCGGCAATCACGGCGAGTACGCCGGCGTCAGTGTCGCGGCGCAGCGCTATCGAGGCCCCGCCGCCGATAGGGGCCTGGCCGGCAAGTCCCGGGATGCGCGGAATGATCGATTCGAGCTCGATCCCATGGAGCCTCAGCGTGCGCTCCGCGCCGGTGCCGAGGTGCCTCAGTCGTCCGGCGTTGATTGCACCGATCTGTTCATGGGCTCCGCTGCACACCACATCCACCTCGCGCCTGAGGCCGGCGACGGTCGCGGGCTTGCCTCCGTCATAGGGGATGAAGCGGAAGCGCGCCCCCGTTGCGCGCACCAGCTGGAGCGCGGCAAGATGCCAGGTACCGCCGAGTCCGTCGACCGCCATGGTGAATCGGTTCGGGTCGTCCGTCGCCCGCCGGATCAAGTCGTCAAGGTCCGTGATCGGCGAGTCGGGCGGCACCGCCAGGCTCATATAGGAGGCGTCGGCGCCGTAGTACTGCCAGTCCTGCCACGGTACGGCATCATCCAGCCCCATAGGGCGCAACCCCGAGTGATAACCCCCGGCCGCCAGCCAGTGTGAGCCATCAGGCGGCTTACTGCGCACGTACCGGGCCGCGATTGCACCGGACGCGCCGGCCATGTTGTTGACACCGATGCGAACGGAGCCGATTCGGCCTTCGAGCGCGGGCGCAACATCCGGGCCACCGCGTCGCCCCCGGAGGGCAACGGAGGGGGGGGCGGCCCCGGGGGGGGGAAAGAAGGGCGGGCGGAAGGGCTCGGTCAGTGTGGCGGCCTCGCGCAAGTAAGCGCGCCAATCGGCTGACCTGACGTGCCGGGCGAAGGTGGGGTGGCCGAGGCGTTGACCGATACGTGCCGCGATCTGGGGAGGGTCCCGGAACTGATAGTGCCGATTGAGAATGCGCCGGCTGCAACGACGCCTGAGCCCACCCGGGACCTTGGCACTGATCGTTGCATCCCATGGCCGTTCCGGCCGGTTGCGGAACAGGCGCGGTTCCTGCCAGTTAATGGCGTAGAAGCGCCGGCGCGACGTAATCGGGAGATCGCGGCTATCGCGGCCGGCCTCCCACTCGGCGAGGTCCCGCTCGGTGAAGTAGAACTGGACTTGCCAGGTCCAGATCACGTCCGCGTCCTGCGCCTCGGCGGTTGCGATCACGCCGGCCGGCGCCTCCGCTAGAAGCTCATCCGCGTCCAGGACCAGCCACCAGTCGTCGCTGTCACGCTGGCGATGCACGGCGTTGTACACGATGGCGCGCATTCCATCGTGAAACGAGCCGGGGATCCGTGCGAAGGGGACGATGCGCGGGTCCTGCGCGCTCATCGCGCATACGATCGCCCAGCTTTCGTCACTGCTGTCGTTGTCGATCACGTAGACTCGGTCGCAGAAGGTGGCCGCGTGTGCGAGCGTCTGCGGGAGGACATCGGCCTCGTTGCGCGCGACGCAGATGGCTGAAAGTCGCATGGAGGGGTCCTTCACCAAAGGGTGCCTTGGCGCGGCGAAGTGCAGCGGTTATGGATAGCCGATCATACGCGTGACCGGCGCCGAGCTGGGCGCCTGCGACGCTCGGATCTTGACTGCCCGGTGCCTGGTCTCCGGCCCCCGCGGTCAGCCGGTCGGTGCGCTCCCCCGAGGCGACGGCGAAAGTCCCTACCCGCCCGGGTGCTGTTACTATATCGGCCCCGGGCCGAGGTGGAGAATCGGGAGAAGCGAGCTCAATGCGACTGCTGCAACTCGAGGTATCGAATCAAGCTCACCAAGAGCTGACGCCGCTGTTGACGGCCTTCGAGGTTCTTGTCGATGCCGCCGGCACCCTGTGCTCCGCCCCCCCCGGCGATCGCACTCGGCCCACCCTGCCAGGTCCGCCGCCCCGTGGACGGGTCGAGGGCGGCTGGGCGGGGCTCTCGCATCGATGGCCTGCTGGTTCGCTGCGCCGGCAGCCCTACCCTTGAGCTCGATCAGCGATTCCTGCTGCGATTTGAGCCGGGTGATACGACGGTGGCCCTACGCCTGGATCACATTGCGATTTGTATCTACACCGGCAATCTGGAGCGCTACGCCGACCGGCTATGCGCCCAACTCCCCGCACCAACGCGTCGGCGGCCCGAGGTGGCGGATGAGGATGAAGATGGGATTATCCTTGTCGATGTCCAGGACCGAGTCGCCGGGGTACACGTCGCGCTCGTGGCTCCGCTCTCACATGGGATCGACCCCGGGGGCCAAGCGGCGAGGATCCTTGCCGCAACTGGAACTGAGGGGTTGCAGCACCTGGCCTTTACCGTCTCGGACATGTCCTCGGTGCTGCACGCACTGCACCGGGAAGGACTGCGATTCTTCGGTGCCGAGGCAAACCGCCCGGGCGGGCCATTATCGAGCTGCGCGACGGTGATCGTTGGTTGCGCCAGGCGTTCGGTGAGGCCCTGCTCGGTGAATTTTTTGTCGAGCTGGTGGAGCGCCCAGGGGTCACGGGGCTGCACCCTGAGAATATCCAAGCGCTTTACGAGAGGAACCACAGGTTCAACCGGGCGTCAGCGTCGCTCGGACTCGCCGCCCATCAGACCCAATCGCAGCAGCTCGCCCACGCGCACCAGCTCGAGTAGGAGGCCGATTGCCCCAAAGGCGATTCGTTCGGGCCCGACCAGGGGTTCTCCCAGGTCGAACAAGCGGCGGGTTCGCGCGAGATAGAACCGAATGTCGGAGTGGAGCGCCCTCGTCAAGCCGCGACCCGCGAGGCGGGCATGCATCATTTCCTGGCCCGCCAGGCGCCGCGACTTAACCAGCAATTCTGGAAGCCGACGGGGTTCGTGATGCACGGCGGCTTGTGCACAGTAGCCCAGGCGGTGGCCGGCCGCCTGCAGTCGGGCGCACCACTCGCGGTCGCCTCCGCTGCGCAGACGGCGATCGAAGGGGCCGACCTGCTCGATCACTTCTCTGCGGACGAAGAGATTCGCGGTGGCGGCAAACCCCATCCGGCTGACGTAGTGGGCCTGACGCATGTGGAAGAATTGGTCGTAGCGCTCCGTAAGGCATAGGGGCCGATTCCCTACCGGCGCGACAAGCACCGCGCCGCCGATGGCGCCGATCCCGCGATCGCCTGCCAGCGCGGCGGCACCCGCCGTAAGCCAGTTTGGCGAACAGGTACAGTCGCTATCGGTGAATGCAATGATCATGCCGCGAGCCAGCCTCAGGCCGGCGTTGCGGGCGGCGTAGGAGCCCGGCTCCGGCTCATGCAGCAGCCGCACGGCCTCCGCAAACATGCCGGGTACCAGCACGGGCGTTAAATTGTTGTCGATGACGATGATTTCCCGGTCACCCGGATAATCCTGGGCTGCAACGCTCGCCAGTAGTCGCTCGACCTTCGTCCATCCGGCCCCGAAGAATGGCACGACCACACTGACGCAAGACGCAAGGGTTCCGGCACCTTTCATGACCGTGCGGTGTAGGAACCGCGGGTCTTGGCGCTCCCCGGCGGTTGGCGCCGAAAACTGCAGGAGCCCAATAGCCACTTTGAAAAGATATGGATCTCCATCTTCATTCTTACGGCCTCAAGGCGATCGGTGCGGGCGGTGCGCCAATTAATTATTCCGAGGTCCATCGCCTGCTGTCATCGAGTTGGAAAGGGCCAGTCAAATCTCACGATCTATTTCGCGCGATTAGCGACAATGGCCTCACGGCCTTGGCAAGCGAGCTCCGATCGGCAGACATTGTCGTCTCCAACGCTGGTCCCTACGCACACATCTACCACTACCTTCGGGAGCGATTTGGGGGGCGCTACCGCATCATTCGGGACGTCCGCACCGCCGCTTGGGCGCCCTATCTGGCCCAGGAGTGGTTATGTGCGAATCTGACACGGCCGGGAGACCTCGTCATCTTCCCTTCGGAGTACGCACGCGGGTTTTTCCTTCGCGTCTTTGACCACATCACGTTCGGGGATTCCCGGGTTCTTTACCCCTTTGCGGATCATTTGCCGCGGCACACCCCCCGCACCCCGTCCTCGCGATTGCGCATGGGCTATCTCGGGCGTCTATCGTTGGACAAGAATCTTCCATTTGTGTTCGAGCTCGCGGGACGTCTGGCCAGTGAAGGGGACATTGAGCTTCAGATCGCCGGCCCATTCTACCCGCCAATCTCCGGACTATCGCAAGGCAATGATTTATACGAGCTCTCGGAAACCCACGGGCTGGCGAGAGGGCGCGTGACCTATCAGGGGGCGCTGGCCCCCGATTCCATCTGGGACTTCCTCTCGCGGATCGATGTCCTCTATTTCCCGAGCGCATCCAGTCACGAGACCTTTGGCCGTGTCATCGCCGAGGCGGGTTACGCAGGGATTCCAGTGGTCGCGAGCAATTTCGCCGCCGCACCCGAGCTTCTCCCCCCTTCACAGCTCGTACCCTTGGAGCTCAGGGTAAACAGGACCTGGCGGATGCGTTCGCCATTTCCGTTCGGGACACCCGACACGGCCGTGGCGGCATCGCTCATGCGGACCAATCCGGTGCCGGTTGACATCTCGGGCGCCGAACACTATCAAGGCCGAACCTTCATCCGCACGTTGGCCGGGGACACGCCGGAGATACCGGAACCACCAAGATTGGCAACACCTGCCCAATCCTTTCTGGAAATGGTCCGCATGGAGGGCATCACCGTGCTCGACTCTGCCGCTGCAATGGAGGGATGCCGGCGGTGCGTATCGGTCATGCAAGCGCTGTTCAGCGGCGAGGACGCGGTACGGAAAGCACAAATCGACAGCCTTCTCCCTGCGGTCCGTGGCTGCGATGTCGGTATGCTCGCCGCGCAAGAGCGTCTGGCGAACAGCAATGCCTGGGGGGTGCTCCGTAACGCGGTACTCGTCAATCTTGCGCTGGACTTCGACCCGACGATCACCTTGGTCCCGCGGCGAGCGATATCCCAGGACTTGGGAGCGAACGTCGGAAATCCGCCGTGCGGCCGGCTTTCATGTGACGACCTCCGATGAAAGCACAAACGCCGCTGTGGGCTATCACCACATATTTTAATGTCGCCAACGACCGTCTGCGGCTTCGCAACTACAAGCTGTTTCGCGCTCAACTTGCCGTCCCCCTGCTGGTTGTCGAGTGGTCTCTCGACGCGCGCTTCGAGCTGGGTGCGAACGATGCCGAGATCCTGATCCAGGTCCACGGCGGCGACCTCATGTGGCAGAAGGAGCGGCTGCTGAACATCGCCATCGCGGCTTTGCCCTCCAGTTGCGAGGCCGTCGCCTGGTTGGACTGCGATATCGTTTTCGAGACACCCCACTGGCCGCGTCAGGCCCTTCGAGAGCTTTCCCAGGTGCCACTGATTCAGCCATTCTCTCAGGCGGTCGATCTCACACGCGATCAGTGGCCGAACACTGTGGGCACAGGCGGCGGCAGCGGCGCCGTACGCCGTTCCGTCGCGGCGTTGGTGGCCAACGGCCAGTTCGACGCCACTTGGTTCGGAATGCCCGGCGCGAGCATGGAGGCGCGCTATGCACCCGGATTCGCCTGGGCTGCACGCCTGGAGCTGATCAAGCGTCACGGCCTCTACGATGGCAACATCCTGGGGATTGGCGACAAGCTCTTGTTCAATGCCTCCATGGGAAGGCACACCGATGCGATCGAGGGTTATGGCATGAACGATGCGCAGGCCATTCATTACCTGGCATGGGCGCGTGATTATTTCGCTGAGGTGCAGTCCCGTATTGGATTTGTTCCCCAGCGGTTGTTTCATCTCTGGCATGGTGATCTTCATCGTCGGCGCTATGGCCCACGGGTCAGGGAGTTCGAGCGCTTTGGCTTCGACCCCTTCGTTGATATCCGAATGGGCGAGGCGGGATCTTGGGAGTGGGCCTCTGACAAGCCGCGGATGCATGCATTCATTTGCAACGTCCTGCTCAGCCACCACGAGGCAGACGGGGGTCAAGCGGGATGCGATTGCGTAGCTACCGACCTAAGACGGTCCTCTGGGCCGCAGCCCAAAATGAAGTTAAGCCCGTGGTGAGTGAGTCACCGCGAACAGAGGAAGCGGTTCCGCGAGCGGCATATTCCCCGGTCTTCGTCTTCGGCTGTGCCTGGCGCAGCGGAAGCACGCTTCTTCAACGCTTGATCACCTCTTCTCGGGAAGTGCTCGTTTGGGGCGAGAATGCCGCGATGACCGGCTTTCTCATGCGCATACAGGATAACCTCAGTCGTTGGAGCTCGTTGATCGAGCGCCAGCACAAGAATTTCGGGATGCACCTGGAAAACGGCTGGATCGCGAACCTGAACCCAGCCCCTCCCGAGCCCGCGCTCGAAGCGAGCCGCTCGTACTTCCTGAGTTACTACTACCCGGCCACGTTGAAGCTTGGCTACCAACGGTGGGGCTTCAAGGAGGTCCGGCACGGAGCGGCACACGCAAGCTTCCTGCTCGAGTGTTTCCCGCGAGGTCGCGTCGTCTTCCTGCTACGCGACCCGCGGGATGTGCTTGCATCCAATGCAGGCAATCAGTGGTACCGCGAGATTGGAGGGGCGCGCGGAGTCACAAGAAGGTGGTTGCGGAACACGGAGTCGTTTGCCGTGATCGGAGACCCCCGCATCATGACGGTGCGATTCGAGGACATCTGCAGCCACAGCGCTGCAGTGGCGCGTCAGCTCGAGGATCACCTACAGCTGTCACGGGGATGCATCGATGTCAGCGTGCTGCGTCACCGGGTGCGGGGTTCACGTGACTTACCGCGAACCGGAAGGGAGGAGGCTGAAGCGCTAAAGTTAGAAGGCGTGCGCGCTTTGGCCGAGCAATTCGGGTACGACCTGACCGCCAGTTCGAGAGTTCAATAATGACGGGAGTCGGGGACCCGGAGATCGCATTTATCCTGCTGAGCTTCAAGCGGCCGTGGAATATGAGACGGGTATTGGAGCCGATCTTGGCTCTCGAGCTTCCGAAGCGGATACTGATCAGCAATAACAACGCCGCCATCGACCTTATTCCCTATCTGCCCGGGGACACCGGCTGTATCGAGTTGATCCAACAAAGGCGCAACTGTCTGGCCGTAAAGCGTTTCGAATTGGCGCGAACCATCAGGTCACCCTGCTACCTCTGTGTGGATGACGATATCTTTCTTACGCGAGACCAGATAGACGCATTGCTGCAGGAGTATCGCCGCGATACGAGCACGCCACAAGGAATCTGGGGGCAGGTGCTTCTGCAGCGGGACGGCCAATGGGTTCTCAAGGGTGGGTTCCGCAACCTGAGGCGACGGGTGGACGTCTTGAACCGCGTCTACGTGTTCTCCAGCGAGCATCTGGTGCGCTACTTTCAACTGCTCGAGCGCCTCGGCTGCCGCGATCCCGAGGACCTCGGCCACGCCGACGATATCGTGCTCAGTTTCTGCGGAGAGAGAGCGCCGCTGATCCACGATCTTGGCGCCTACCGAAGCTGCCACAGCGACAGCGCCTCCGGTTATGCGCTGTGGAAAGAACAGGGCTTTTCGGAGAACCGTCTGAAGATCTTCGAGAGGCTGTCTCGAATCACGGGTCGAGCGGGATGCGCATCGCCTTCGTTTCCACCGTAAAAAATGAGGAAGACCTGATCGCGGCCAATATCGGGTTTCACACCTATATTGGCGGGACCGATTTCTTGCTTTATATGGATGGCTCCAGTGATTCAACGGAAGCGATCGCCCGGGCGACGCCCGGCACCAGGGTCAGGCATTCTTCCTTGCCAGCTCACCTCAGGGGCGACCCGAGGTTCGCGAATTTGGTCGTCAAGTTCGACACCCATCATACCGCGCGGCAGATCCTCAATTGCTACGAGGCGATTGACTGGGGACGAGGCCACGGGGTCGACTGGATGGTGTCGCTGGACCCCGACGAGTTGATCTGTTTGGACAAAAACATATTGCGAAAGGATATGCTGGCCGAGTTTCTCTCCGCCCTGCCGGACCATGTCGACGCGGTGACCTTCCCCTCTCTGGAGGTGGTACCCACTGGAATCGAATGCGTGGATCCGTTTCTGGAGTGTCGTTGGTTCAAGACCAATTATGGGTTCGGAGAGGGGGGCCGCTACAGTGCTCAAAGTAACTCCGTTGACCTGCCCTCGCGTGGCGGGGACGAGTATCCGGCAAAGACACTGGACGGCACGGAGGCGATTCGCAAATGGCGGATTGCCTCGCGGGCTTGGGGACGCGATCTCGCTACCGCTCTCGGTGGAGGCGAGCCCTTGGACCGAGTATTGGATGTCCCGCCAACGATCATGAGACACGTCGGTAGCGGCAGAGTCCTGGTTACTGACTGGTATGGAGGCCATGTGATCGGCAAACAGGCCTTCCGAATAGACAGAGAGCTGCGAATCGCGAACCTGCATAAGATCGTGACGGAATCCAATCGTCCGGAGAGAGAAATCAGTGCCGGCTGTCTCTTGCATTACAACAATTTCAGTGCGCGTAAATTTGTCATGAAGTATCGCCAGTCCGCTACGCACCCGGACACTTATGCGTCGGGCTTTCCGGTGGATCCGGCAAAACGACTCCTGCGCGACTTGGTGAATCGGCCGGGAATGCCCATGGGCGAGATCTACCGATTTTTTGGAGAACATTTTGTCATCGATTGCGAGCGGTTCGCGGCTGCGACCGACCTTTGGCCGCAATCGATCCTTCGCATCGATGTCGTCTCGGAATTCTTCCGGTCGAAGTCCGGAAGGCGATTGACGCGCGCTGGGCGAGCGGGGTCCGCTAGGCCGCCGGCGGGTCCCTGGTTCGACGGTCGAGGAGCCTAGCCATGGGGATGCGATTGCGATCGGTGTTTTATGGCCCGAATGTCCTTGCCGATCACGCGTGTGCCGTGGTGACCATTGACGGGCTCGAGGAAGATGCCGGGGCCGCCGGGTGTGGTGATCGGTGTCGCCTGAGGTTCGGACAGGTGCTCTCCTTTCTCCAGGGCCTGTCAGGCGAGGGGTGCACGAATTTTGAGGATCTGCTCGCGATCGGCAGCACCTCATCGGTTGTGGCCATGATGAAATCGATCCTGGCCCATTACGTCGAGCTTGCGGGCGATAACAGCGCGGGTATCGAGACTCTCCCGCCGGGCATCCTCGATGCGAACACCGTGGTCCATCTCCTCTGGCGCTACGGCGATTCTCTGCTGGCGGATGCCGCCGCCACCGAGGCCTGTGTCCTCGGTGACTTCATTCTGAACGGTACCCTGCCGGAGTCTGCCGGATCGGATCGCGGGGATCTGGCCGCGATCGTCCGATCTGGAGTGGAGCGTATCCGGGCGGCCCGCAAGCGTCGCACGCGCTCGCCGACCGCCCGGGCAATCCTGGTGGCTGCTGGCGAACGGTCCATCCCCGTCATGCGGCTCGGGGAATGGCCCGCCCAGGATACTGGCGGCTACAACCTGGACGCCGCCGTGAATGCATTTGGGCTGGGGCAGGGACGGGACCATCGTCTGATTCATGAAAGCTGTGTCCTGCGCTCGGGTATCGTGCCCAGCGACAGCCGCGATCGGGACGCCCAGTACCGGTTGCTGCACGCGGCCGGGATCCCGCTTCCTCGCAGGGACCTGGAGCTCTCCAATGTCAACAGCTCGGGGCGGGCGGTGCGCAGTGCGCGGCGGATTGGTCTTCCGGTCGTGGTCAAGTCCCGTGAGATGCTGCCGTACGGCGGAGTTCTACTGGACCTCCGAACCCCGGCAGAGGTGGAGGCGGCCTACTCGATCCTGAGGGTAAGGACGCGGGAAGTGGTGGTCGAACAGTATTGCGGGAATCCCGTCTACCGACTCCTGGTGGTGCGTGGCCAGGTGATTGCGGCGGCGCCGAGACAGCCCTTCGCCGTCCTGGGCGACGGCATCCTTCAGTTGGGTCGGTTGATCGACTCGCAGGTGGAGCGGGTCTCGCTTTCGGCATCGCAGGACGCGGTCTCCAAATCGGTGCGCCTTCATCTTGACGAGGCCCTCAGGTTGCGCGGACTCCACCGCGATCAAGTCCCCCTGGCGGGACAGCGACTGGTATTGCAGAGCGGGGCGGACGCCGCGCTGCGCGATTCACACAAGGATGCGCTCCCACTCATTCGCGCGCACACCCATCTCGTTGAGACCGCCTGCCGGGTGTCTGAGACTCTCGGACTTGAGGTCTGCGCGGTTGAGATCAGCGTCCGCGGCTCTGCTGATGCCCTTGAGCCTGAGACTGCGGTCGTCGTGGCCGTGGACCCGATACCGGATCTTGACTTTCATCGCTCCCCGGGCGAGCGATTGCCGACGACGATCGCCCGGCAGTACCTGGATCATCTCGGGTTGCACATCCATTCGGGGCGTATCCCAATTGCGGCGGTCACGGGGACCAATGGCAAGACCACGACCTGCCTGATGCTTGACCATATCGTGAGAAGTTCAGGAAAGTCGACGGGCCTCGCCTGCACCGATGGCTTCTATGTGAATGGGAAGCGCCGGCGCAAAGGGATATTCAGCGGGATTTCAGGCGCTCTTCAGGCATTCAAGGAAGATGTCGACGTTGCGATTCTGGAGACATCCCGAGGGACTCTGTTGCGAAAAGGACTGGCCTTCGATCACTGCTCGGTTGCCGCTTGCACCAATATTGCGGAGGATCACCTTGGCGAGGACGCAATACAGACTCTCGAGCAATTGGCATACGTGAAGGAAACGGTTATCAGGACCGCGCGCGATTGTGTCGTCCTAAACGGGATGGATCCCCTGTGCCTTGGAATGGCGGCACGCGCGCGGGCGAAGCGCCGGATCCTCGTCTTCCCGCCAATCCACCCTCCGACGAAGATGCAGGATCTCGGCGAAGCGACGGAAACCCTCCGATGCGAGTCCTGGCGAGGCACCTCCCGCATCGTGTGGCGCAGCCAAGACAGGGCCGTTCCGGTAATCGACGTCGACCGCATCCCCGCCACTTGGGCGGGAGCCGCCGTGCACAACGTCGAAAATGCCATGTTTGCGATCGGGCTGGCCCTGGGTCTCGACATTCCGGTGGAGGGCATTCGGGGCGCGCTGGAGTCGTTCGATTCTTCGATCGAATGCGCCCCGGGACGGCTCAATGTCTTCGACGGGCTTCCGTTCCGGGTCATCGTCGACTACGCGCACAACGCGCACGGCTTCAGCGTCCTGTGTGACTTCGTGAGGGCCCTGGATAGCCCTGGGCGCCGGACCCTGATCGTGTTTGCCCAGGAGCGACAAGGGGCGGCCGCGCGAGCCGCGACGGCCGCCGCCGTTGCGCCGGCGTTCGACCGGTTCATCTGTCGTGATCCGTTCAAATTGACTCACGTCGAAGAGGGCCACGTGGCCGGGCAGATGCGCTCCGCTTTGCTTGACGCGGGTGTCGCGGAGGACGCCATTTCGGTAATCCCCCGAATTGATGAGGCGCTCGAGCAGGCGCTCCTCAGTGCCCAGCCCGGGGATCTTGTGGCGGTCGGTGCGAGCGGTCGCTACGCCGCTGTCTGGAGGCAGCTGCAGGCCTTCAGCGAGGGCAGGCTCCTCGCCGATACCCGCCATAGCCCCGATGCGCCCGCGCTCGAGGGCGCCCCGACGGTAGTCGAGGATCGGTGATGACCGCCCGACCTCGGGCGCATCCGGTCGTGGGGTGGTTCCGCCTGGCCCGATCCCACATCATCGGGCATTCAGACGCTTGCGAACGAGTGTCACCCCGGATGCGATGGGTAGATCAAAGACGTCGAGATCGCCTCGGCGCTTAAGGGCGTCGGTATAACGATAGACATCGCACAGGTAGGCCTTGTCCACCCCGTATATTTTGGATTGCCGCGATCCAGCGGTGTCGTGAAAAAGGACGATCGCATCGTCCGTGAGCAGCGGTATGAAGGCCTCGTGATCGAATTGGGCCTGACTGCTCGTATGGTAACCATCGACAAATAACAGATCGACCGCGACAAGTCCCCGATACGCCTCGGAATCCACGAATTCTTGTGTGGTCACACAATGGTGCGTGATGTTCTCTATCCCGTAGCCCAGAAAATACTGGCTCACTGCCTCCGGAACCTTCCAATGATCGTCCACGAGTGACGGATCGATAAAGATCACTCGTCCGCCGGCCCCATTGTCCGAGATCCCACGCGCGATGGTCATTGGCACGAAGCCACGCCAGGAGCCGATGACAACCGCGGTTTGGGGACGCAGAATCCTTGCCAGCCCATAGTAGAGCCAGCCCAGCCCCAGATTGCCGTCCTTCTTGCTCTGGTCATGTCCCATTCCCAACAGCTCGGGATTCTCGAGCAATTGGCCAATCCAGCTGTGCAGGTCGTTCATGTGCAGGGAGTACTGAGCTCGGGTGTGGATTGACTGGCGCCTCTACGGAGAAGCCAGGGCGGTCCTGGTCGCTCCTGGATGAAGCCATTGCGACGACGGATTATACGATAAGGCGATCAGGGACGCGGTCGCACCTGTGGCGGGACGGGATGAGAAGCACTGACGCAGAGCCTCCGTGGA
>CAVOQO010000106.1:0-15909 GCA_963698355.1 uncultured Gammaproteobacteria bacterium
TAAGCTCCACTGTGGCCGATATCGGCGTAGCTGCCCGATGCAATCAAATAAACTGTCCCCTGAACTAAAAGGAAAAGCCACAGACGAAGCAATTTTCTCCGTAGTGCTCGATGCAAGCCAGTCGTGCAGCTGGATTACGCTCGTACTGCGAACTTACTACACGGCGTAATGCGCCTTCCATCAACTGCAAGTTTGCTGCAAGGGATTGCTCATATTGGCGATCAGGCACAATTCGATCTGCAGGCGTAATTTTATCTGCGCGTAACCACACCTGCCCATTTCCATCCGTTTCTACATGCCCATCAACGACGAATGGAAGCCAGCCTTTTGCACCCCCACTTTTTGAAATGGGGTCCTTGGCGACGGGCAATATGGCTTGTGAAATACGCTTTCCTGCCAACACTAGGTCGACGTGCTTCTGCCAGCGCTTGTGGCTGGGGCTTTGATGAGCATTGGCAGGATTGTAGTGGGAACCATTTGTGCGGTGTGGATACTTCACAAGATTGTCTTGGGCATTATACCTAAGCGATAGCATTTTTCGGCTTTTTAT
Organism: uncultured Gammaproteobacteria bacterium; assembly: GCA_963698355.1. Classification (GTDB taxonomy): domain Bacteria; phylum Pseudomonadota; class Gammaproteobacteria; order Chromatiales; family Chromatiaceae; genus Thiodictyon. The sequence continues at coordinate 551 of CAVOQO010000106.1, forward strand.
TTCCGATAATCTGAAAGTTTTCAGTGAGTAGTGTTCGTAGTCGCGGAGTGAAGACGTCGAGTTCGGCGAAGAACGTCTTGCAGGCATTTCGAAACGAGTCAAATGTTTCGTAATAGTGATTATAGAGCACTTGGCGTTTGAAAAACTTCCAGAAGCGCTCAATCAAGTTGAGATTCGGACAATAAGGCGGAAGCGGCTCCAGTTGGATTCGGGATGTCGTTAAATACTCGGCAACGGCTTTGGATTTGTAGTAGCGGGCGTTGTCGCAAATGACGATGATGTGCGGGGCGCTCGGATTCGCGCGCTCCATCTGCTGCATCAAGGCGATGGTGGACGCGGCGTCAATCGTCTCATCGAAGCGGACCTCGGCACTCAGGGTCTGGACGTTGATCGCACCGTTGATGTTGAGCCGCTTCCGACCTGTGTTGCTTTGGATTGGATGCTCCTGACCGCGCTTGATCCAGCCGCATCCGAGTACCGGATTATGCTGCGGATGAGTCGCATCCATGAAGTAGATCACATCATCTTCTGCTTTGTTATTCTTGATGTTTTCGTACTTTGCGACGAACGCCTCTTGCTCCTCTGGAGCAGGATGCTTCCCGGGCTCAAGTTTGGCCTTCTTATAGACGTAGCCCAACCGGTGCAGCACCGCCGTCATGCCGCTCAGGGTGTAGCGCACGCCCCAGCGCTGCGCGACATACCGGGCCACCGCTTGGGCTGTCAGATACAGTCGATCCTGCAGATGGGCGTCAAGCTCCGCCAACTGATCATCGTCGAGAAGAGCTTCGCTCCCAACGTAGCTCATCCGCAACAGATCATCCACGCCGCCCTTCTTATAACGTTTGAAGTAGTTCCGCACGGTGTCCGGGTCGATCAGCAAGGCATCGGCCACATCCGCCGCCGATCGACCCTGACCAAGCAGGATCACGGAATTGATGCGGTAAGCCGCACGCACGTCCCGCTCAGCGCGGTGGGCGGCACGCAGTTCGGCGAGTTCCTGCTGACTGAGTCGGTAGTCATGCATGGGCGAAAGTTTAGCCGATTCTTCGGCTGGTTACCCGGCTAAGCTCAACCGAAATCTCACATGAGATCTGTATACGCGTCCATCCATTTTCCCAGGCGTCGAATACGATGGCATCGCCTAAGTCGTGCGACCACGAGGCTCTTGAAGCCCTTGCTGTGTGACCAAGCTTTTCCAACAGGTCTTTTCGAGGTACAAGATGGGCCTTCATGATTATGCCAAACGTCAGCGCTCACCCGACGCGGAGGGAGCGGTAGCGACCGTAGCGGTCGGGTGTAGCGCCTTGTTATGCAACTTCACTTTTTAAATGTCGTAAATTCTTTATGTCAAATTGTTCAATACTGAATGCACTAGCATCTTTCCACATCTGCTCGTTCTTTTCTTTGAAAAACTCATACCACTTCTTGTCATTGCTATTTGACAAAAGAATATGTGGCTTATTAGGGGATGCTGTCTTGTATGGAAGCAACTCTACTTGGATTACTCCTTGATCAGTACCCGAATCGACCATCACAATGCTGAGCGTCGGCGTAGATGATAAATATTTAAACTGAATGCGACTCCTATTTTGATGCGGTAGCGACTGGATGAATGCAGAGAGGCTGTTTAACGAACTCTGCAACTCCGCCTTCAACCCGTCTGTCGTGGTGTGCCAATGCTCTAACAGACCGCGCATTGCAACACTAGTTGCATCAGGGTCAGGGATTAACATCCGTATCGTTCCGCCTTTGCTAATTACAGAACGAAAAAACTCATGCCGCATAGCAACACTCGCCAAAGTTGGGCCGGCAAAAAATACATCTTTGTAGTCGCCACTCAACTCCGTATCCAACAAGTCTGCCTCTTTTCTAGCCCGGAAATCTCACCGGGGGATTGAAGGAGGGCGACGTTCTCTGGCATAAGGGTTGTGCGATCAACTGCTTAAGCCACCAAGGGAGCGCCGCCCTCCGATGACAGAGTGTAACTGCGAACAGCTTGAGTTTCACGACCTTGGTCGCCGCGCAGTGATTGCCCGTTTCGACGGCGGCGCCATCAGCACCGATGGGGGCGCGTTGTTGCTGCGTGCGGTCGAGGAGAAGACCGGGTTGCTGGCGGCGATCGCCGATCACTTCACTGATCATCGCGATCCGGAGTTGATCGAGCATCAGGTCGGTGAACTCGTCTCGCAGCGGATCATCGCGCTGGCGCTCGGCTATGCGGACCTGAACGATCACGACCGACTGCGTGTCGATCCGCTGTTGGCCGTGGCGGCCGGCAAGCCGGACCCGACGGGCGAGAAGCGTCGCCGCGAGCAAGACCGGGGCAAGGCACTGGCCAGTTCCAGCACGCTGAACCGCTTGGAGCTGACGCCGGCGGACGCCAACAGCGATGCGCGCTACAAGAAAATCGTCGCCGACCAGGCGGGACTGGATCGCGAGCTGGTGGAGCACTTCATCCGTTCCCACGACACGCCACCCGCGACACTCTGGCTGGATCTGGACGCCACCGACGATCCGCTGCATGGCCATCAGGAAGGACGCTTCTTCCACGGCTACTACGGCCACTATTGCTATCTGCCGCTGTACATCACCAGTGGCGAGCATGTGCTCTGCGCGCGGCTGCGCAAATCCGACATCGATGCCGCCGAGGGCAGCGTGGAGGAGCTCAAGCGCATCGTCACCATGCTCTGCGCAGCCTGGCCGAAGGTGCGCCTCATCATCCGCGGCGACAGCGGCTTCTGCCGTGAGGACATCATGGCCTGGTGTGAGGCCGAAGGCGTCGATTTCGTGCTCGGCCTGGCCAAGAACGACCGGCTCAATGCCTTGAGTCTGCGTTGGCGCCTCGACGCACAGCAGGCGTTCCTCGACACCTGCGAGCCGAGCCGGGTATTCGGCGAGCTCCAGTACCGCACGCGCAAGACCTGGAGCCGCGCGCGGCGCGTCGTGGTCAAGGCCGAGCATCTGGCCAAGGGCGCCAACCCGCGCTACGTCGTCACCTCCCTGAGTCCGCAAGAGGCCGACGCCCGCAGCCTGTACGAGGATCTGTACTGCGCGCGCGGCGACATGGAAAATCGGATCAAGGAGCAACAGCTGGAGCTGTTCGCTGACCGCACCAGCACGCAGACGATGCGCGCCAATCAGCTGCGGCTCACCCTCTCCACCTTCGCCTATACGCTGCTCGTCGCGCTGCGCCGTCTCGGGCTTCAGGACACCGAACTCGAACGCGCCACCCCGGGCAACATCCGCACCCGCCTGCTGAAGGTCGGCGCGCAGGTGCGCGTGAGCGTGCGCCGGGTCGTGGTGGCGCTCTCCGAAGCCTTCCCCGCACAGGACATCTTTATGCAGGCGGCGCGAAACCTCGCCGCCATACCGGCGTACCCCCGCCCCGGCTGATCTGCGGGTGCCTGCGAACCGCCGCAGCACTCCAACACCGCCCGATCTTGAGTGCCGCGCCCCGCCCGGCGCCGACGGGCGGCTTTGGCCTGCGGCGGCCGATCGCCCGCTGAAACACCGGAAAATACCGCTGTGAGCGCCGTGGCGCCGACCTGGTGCCGCCCGAGCAGCGACCGAAGCCCGCTGTGCGCCGGACTCAGTGCCCCCACGGCCGCGCAGCTCTTCTGCCCCCATCGATAGGCCAGCGTGGTGAGCGATGCGGGCTAGCTCTCAGGCAGTTTCGACGCGATTTACCGCCGTGTTTCCCGAGATAAAAGAACACGATCGAAAGAGCCGATGCGACTATGCCTGTTATTGCTATCTGCTTGGCCATTCCGGTTAATCCGGTTAGGATTGTGACGATACTTGCTACTAGGCCAATGATTGCGATAATTGGTGGCACAGAGAGATTGAAAATTCGCTTCAACACAAAGTTCTCGCTTGTTGTATAACGTTTGGTTAGCCGGCCCAATACCGAGCCGGCACTGCCTTGAATTCTCGCAATGGGCTCGAGGCGCGGTATTGGGTCGGCGCTGAGCCAATTGTTAGTGCTTCTCACGGACGATGATTAGTTTCTGATTCTCTGGAACCTCAATGTAGTAAGATTTCTTATAGTCGATACATGTTGCCGGATGGGATTCAGAACTCCCTTTCTGGTTTTCCAGCGCGACGAATAATATTGAGTGTGCGAATTCCGGGGACAGTTTACTTAATTCCGCTCTCTCTCGCCGAATAGGTCTGCCGTGTAGCGATCCCGCTCTTGGGGCTTGGGGCCTGGCTTCTTGCGCTTCAAGGAGCGGGCGAGTTGGCGCTCCAGGGATTCGACGAAGGAATCGGAGCCGAGCGGCCGGCCGGTACTGGCGTGGGCACGCAGCAGCTCGTTGAAGCTTTCATCCTCGCCCGCGCCGATGAAAGCCGCCCAGTCGGCGACCAAGTCCAACAGCGGCCGGACAGCGACCAACGCATCGTCGCGTCTGGCGAAGTGGGCTGCAGCGCTCGACCACGCCCAATCCTCGGCGCGGGCGCAAAGACGCGCTCGCACTGGGTTGCGTTCGACATACCGCGCAGCCGCGAGCAAGTGTCGCTCATCCATCACGAAGGAGTGGAAGCGCTCTTGCCAAAGATGCCCTTTCCAACCCTCACGGAAGTTGACCATACGGGTGTATCGGCGATGGGCTTCCCCGAGCGCGTCCCGTAAGCCGAATTCGTCTGCGGGCACGAGAATGAGGTGCACGTGATTGGGCATCAGGCAATAGGCAAGCACGTCCGTTCCGCAGTTACGGCAGGAATCGGCGAGTAGTCGGCGGTACTCCGCATAATCCTCGTCCGTAAAGAACGTCTGCTGCCGGCGATTGCCCCGCTGTGTGACGTGGTGGGGCAAACCCGGAGCAACCACTCTGGGAAGTCTTGCCATGCCGATATGGGGGCCTCACCCCCGGTGGAATCGTTGGTCCGCTTTCGTCGCATATTCTGCTCCGTTCGGACAATTAAATAAACTGTCCCCGGAACTCAGGTCAATGAAATAAACTGTCCCCGGAACTCAGGTGGGGTCGAGGATTAAATCAGTGTTTCCCTTGGTATTTGCGGCAGACTCACCGATCAAGTTCACGCCAAATCGTGGCGGTAAGATTCCAACTGTTCTTCTGTGATCAATTCCAGATTCTTCAGCTGAACAGCAATTGCTAACCGGGATCTTTCAAACAGCTGGGACAGGTGAACAATATTCTCAGTTTTTTTGAACTCTTCCTGCAATTTGGCTTTCTCTTCATCACTCCACGGGAAATGGGATCGTGCTGGTCGGCCTTCGGCAATGTTCTTTTGCCTTCGCTCCTCCGGAGTTAATTTTTTCTTCTCTGTGTTGTGCTGATGGGCGCCGTCAAGTTCATCAGCCAGCAGAAAAAGCATTCGGATCACTTCAGGCTTATTCGTGAGCGATAGTTTACCGAGAACTTCCCCCGTCTCCGGATTGACGCCGTTCGCAAGAAGCTTAAGTTGCCTACTCAGGTTCGACATGCCCCCCTCTTCTGCACATAACGCACCAATAACCGGACCGTAAACTGCGAAGAAGTTTACGGGTCCGCGTTAATTGGAATGTTATGTTTTCTTTTGTCTCGAATGATAAAGTGCTTGTTTTGATCGCGTTTTATCTCAAATAGATCTATGGCCATAATCAAGTCACTAAGCCTTTCATAACCATAATTTCTGGAGTCAAAAGATGCGTGATTTGATATATGGGAACCCACTCTAGATAGCTTCGCCCAGCCTTCTTCATCCTTCGTTCCTTTAATTGCGTCTCTCATTAAATTCATGAGTTTTGTATCACATTTTAGAGAATTGCCGTTCTTCCTTGTGGTACCACTTGGTTTTTGTGATCCGTCTAAACTTGTTGACTCTTCATCTAAAAATAGAAAATTTGAACATGCGTTTACCAGTGGTGAAGGAGTTTTCCTCTCCCCGAAACCAATTACCATTTTTCCTTCAGATAAAATTCTTGTTACCAAAGGCGTGAAATCACTGTCTGATGTTGCAATGCTAAATATATCTACCTGTTTTGTATATAAAATATCCATAACATCTATTGTTATAGCGATATCAGTAGCATTTTTTCCTTTTGTTAGAGCATATTGTTGAATAGGATGAATTGCGTGATCTTGCAATATAGCCTCCCAGCCTTTTAAATTTTGCATAGTCCAATTGCCGTAGGCGCGCCGGATATTCACTTTCCCATACCGCGCCAATTCCGACAATATTAGTTGAATCGATTTGGCCGGCGCGTTATCTGCATCGATCAACAATGCAATATTTTTGTTTTTTAGCTCCGTCAATTACTTGCTCCTTTGAAACACAACAGTGGAATGGACTGACGTCTGCGTTGCTCGTGCTAGCCAGACGGCAGTCTAGTACCCGAACTGGCAGACCGCGGGTGGTCTAGAAACGGTTCGGGTTGCGGCCCAACCGTCCCTCACGTCCGCGACTTGGGATCTTACCGAGCGCGTGTACGCGCGATGCAAACGGCGTCCCAAATGCCAACAGTTGGCTCTGGTTTCGGCTTCAGGCTGCCAGGAGTGTGCGGCAGCCTTCGCTGCGTTACTGTGCCCGCCCGGCCTTCGCCCTGGAACGGCTGACCCAAGGTCGACGCCGAGCGTGTCGTCTACCGGCTACCCAGACCCCAGCCGGACGGCCGCACCGCGCTGTCCCTCACGTGCAACCCGCACCTGAGCTCCAGTTCGATCAGCGTATCTCCTGGTAAGCACCGCCACGGGTCCGACACCGCTCACACGGCGGCGCACGCCCCCGGCTGCGCCGATCCTCCGCGCCCCGCGGCCGATCGCCACACGCCACCCCCAGACCGCCCGACCCAGCCACCAACCTGCTTGCCCGGTGTCCTGAGCGCGGCTGAGCTCGGGGCCATATCGGGTCTCGGGTGGTTGAATTTCCTATCCGTCCCGCGGGGGTCTTCCACCACGTCGGCACCCACATCAGCGCCGTGGTCGCCATCGCCCAGTCGGCGGGCGGTTATCTGATCCCCGATCCGAGCGAGACGCACTTGAAGGTCCGCGCACTCTACCCGGTGGCCCCCTGGCACTGGGGCAGTGTCACGCCGGACGTCGTCCTGGCGGCGGATGCCGCATCCAAGGAATCCCTGCGCTGGAAAGGCAATCCCGCCTACAACCGGGTCTTCGTCAGCGGCGAGGCCCAGGGGGTCTTGAGGCAGGTTACGAGGGCGGGGACCGTCGGTGAGTGGCTGGTCCCGCTGGTCGTCGATCCCCTCATCACCACCGCGGCCGCCGCCCGCCAACGGGGACTCGCGATCCTGGCCGACACCGGCAGTCAGGTCGAGATCGGTCTTCGACTGCCGGTCCTGGCGCAAACCGGCGTCATCGAAGCCCGGCGCGTTCCTGAAGTACGTGGAGGCGGGGCAACCCCGGCTGGGGCTGGTGCGCAGCACCCAGATCGAGGCCGCCCTGGCCGAGGTGTGGCAAGCCGTGGAGGTGCACAGCTATGCGTAACTGTTCCGGCAGTTCCTGGACCTGATTCCCGACCCGGCGCCGCGGGTCGGCACGGCCATCACGCTCAGCAACGGGTTGCGACCCTCGAGTTGCCGGGGGGTGGGATCCTGCACGTGCGCGGTGGCCGAGGTCGGCCAGCGGGTGTTCGCCCGCGGGGGCGTCATCGAAGGCCCGGCGCCGGCGCTGCCGGCGGAGGTGATCGAGGTCTGACCGACCCCCTGTTCTGACCCTTGATTCAGCCCGCTCGGCTTCGGCCCGGCGGGCTTTCTTGTGCCTGGATGTCAAGTCCCGCCTGATCGAACGGAGCGGGATCGACCCTCTGTGGGTGTTCCGCGAGGCGGGACTCGCCGCCGCATTGCTCGCTGAGCCTCGGGCCCGCCACCGCGTCGAGAATACCCGAGCGGCTTGGGGTGAGGCCGCCCGCTTGATCGCCAACCCATGTTTTGGTCTGCAGGCAGCGGAAGGTCTTGCGCTCGACTGACTTCCATGCGCTCGGTTACGCCTTTCTCGCCAGTCGAACCCTGCGCACCGCGATCGAGCGCATCGTGCGCTACAACGCCGTTGTCGACCCGATCCTGTTCTTCGAGGACTCGCTGGACGACACCCAGCTCCGTCTCACCTCCCGGACCGACCGACTGGACCTCCCGGACATCCCGGCGCTGCAGGATGCCCGCTGGGCGGTGGTGCTCGGGCTGTGCCGTGGGGCCTATGGATCGGGGTGCGGGCCCTTGTAGGCGGCCCTCACCCACGATCCCGGCGTGACAAGCGGAGTATTTCGCCTTTTTCCGCTGCCCCGGTGCGCTTCAACGCCCCCATCACCCAGCCAGTGGAAGCTCGGTTTCACGGATCGGCGGCACAAGACTCGCCGCGCGACAGTGGAGGCGCGAAAACTGAGGCCACGCCGTTGGTAATGCCCCGACTCAACGATGGGATTGGTGGGATTGGTTCTGGCAGTCAGACCCTTGTGGCGGGAGCGCGCGTCGAGTACTTCTCCTGCAACTGCTCGTAAAGCTCCAGCAAAAGCTCGTCTTTTTCGGTTCTAGGCAGCCTCTGCTCAAAGATTCGTGCGTAATGGTCATCAAAGCTCCGTGCCGGCGGTGCTTTTTGATCTCGCGATTCCCGAATCTTCATTCTGTCGTCTCCGAGCGCAAGTCTTGGAACTGATAACTATCGACTGTTTTGGTCAAGAATCTGTGACGCCTTTAACAGTTCTTTGGTACTGAACTCAGTTCAGCCGGCGGTTCCGCGCGGTTGCTGATCCGTCGCGGACCTCGGTGTCGCGCTGGTTGTAGCGTGGGCGGGCAATGAACCGAGCGCCAACACGGGGCCCCACTACCACCCACGTTCCAGCAGCGGCCTCAGAAAGCGTCCTGTATGGGAGCGGGGGTCCGCGGCGATCTGCTCGGGTGCGCCGACGGCGATGATCTCGCCGCCCTTGTCGCCGCCCTCGGGTCCAAGGTCGATGACCCAGTCGGCGGTCTTGATGACGTCGAGGTTGTGCCCGCCGACCAGGACATGGCGGCGCCGCCTCGTTGAGCCGGGTGCCGCCGCAGGCGGGGCAGGGCTGGTGTGAGATGCAGCGGGCCAGCTCCTCGCGCACCGTGTTGGAGTCGGTCTCGCGGTAGCGGCGCTCCATGTTGCGCACGATGCCCTCGAAGACCCGCAGCTTGCCGCCGCCGTGCTCGTGGGGCAGCTTGAGCTTGAGCTTCTCCTTGCCGGAGCCGAAGAGGACCACCTCGCGCACCGGCTCGGGCAGCTCCGACCGCGGCTCGAGCTCCGGGATGCTGTAGCCGCAGACCGGACAGGCGAAGGAGGCGGAGAAGGTGATCTCCGGGCGTGCCGCCCCCTCGGCGTGCGGGTCCATCGGCGCTGCCCCCGGAGAGCGCCAGGGCGGTCTCGAAGGACTCGGCCAGGCGCAGCTGCAGGTCCGGGCGCACCCGGAAGCGGTCGATCACCGCGTCGATGTCGTGCTTCTTCTTGAGGTCCAGGTCGGGCGGGTCATCCAGCTCGCAGCTCCCCATCGATGCGTGCCCGCACGAACCCCTGGGCGTGCAGCTCGGCGCAGGCGGCTGGTTCCCGCTCACGATTGTCGCGCTTCTCTTCACCCTCATGAGCACCTGGAGACTGCGCAACGCCAGCAGCCGCAGCGACTATTTCGGCCTGCCGCCCAATCGGGTCGTGGAGCTTGGGGTGCAGCTGAGTCTCTGAGCATATGCCCTCCATTCAGCCAGACGGGTCATGGTCCGCGTGCAAACACCGCAGGTCCAGCGTCTGTGGTAGGGTGGCATCCGAGTCAATAGGGAGGTCCCGTTCCCGTGGTCGCCTGCCGCTTCCGCCTGATTTGGCCCCTCGGGTTGTCGCTCCTTGGGATCCTGCTGCTCGGCGGCTGCTCGCCGGAGCAGGACGGGGCCGCTGCGGGGGGGCCGGGACCCCAGGTTTCAGCCGCCGCGGGGGAAGGGGCGGATCCACTCGAGGGGGTGCGGCTGGTCGCCCGCGGCAGACTCACCGTCTGCTCGGACATCCCCTACGCGCCCTTCGAGTTCATCGACAAAGGCGACGGGAAGGGATTGACCGGCTTCGACGTGGAGCTGGTACGGGCCCTGGCCGAGCGGCTGGGGCTGACCGCCGAATTCAAGACCACGCCCTTCGACGCCATCATCCCCTCCCTCGCGGCGGGCAATTGCGATCTGGTCGCCTCGGCGACCACCATCACCGAGGAGCGGCGGAGGAAGGTGACCTTCACCGACCCCTATTTCGACGCCGACCAGTCGCTGCTGCTCCGCGCCGCTGACCGGGACCGCTACAGGCGCCTGGCCGACCTCAGGGGCGGACGCATCGGGGTACAGTCCGGAACCACGGGCGAGCGCTATGCCAAGGCCAAGGCCCCGGAGGGTGCGGTCGTGAAGGCCTTTCCCGGGGCCGAGGACCTCTTCAGCGCCCTGGTCTCCGGGGACATCGACGCCGTGCTGCAGGATTTCCCGGTCAACCAGTACCGGGCCCTTCGCGCGGGCGGCCGGTTCGAGGTCACCGAGACCTTCAAGACCGGGGAGCAATACGGATTCGCGGTGGCCAAGGACAACGGTGGCCTCGTCGCCGCCCTCGATCGCGCCCTGGCCGAGGTCCGCGAGTCCGGCCGTTACCAGTCCCTGTACCAAGACTGGTTCGGCGGACCCTGACCCGTCAACCCCGGGTCAGCGGCAGGGGCAGTGCGTCCAGGGCGTTCTGAGGGGGTCCCACAAGAACAATGCCGTCGCGCCGTCAACGCGCCCGCCTGATCCGCTACGGGGTCTACGGGGCCACCCTGGCCCTGCTCGCCTGGCTGGCGATGACCGCCGACTGGCAGCGGCTGCAGGCCAACTTCTTCGACCTCAGCGTCTTCCGGGGTCTCTTTCCGGAGATCCTGACCCGGGCGGCCCGCAACACCCTCATCTTCACGGCCTTCGGGTTCGCCGGCGGACTCGCCATCGGGCTGGTGCTGGCCCTGATGCGGCTCTCGCCGGTCGCGCCCTATCGCTGGGCGGCGGTCTGCTACATCGAGGTGTTCCGGGGCCTGCCCGCCCTCATCACCATCGTGCTGATCGGCTTCGTGCTGCCGATCGCGCTGCAGGTGCGGGTACCCGGCACCTATGGGCCCGGGAGCCTGGCGCTCGCGATCGTCACCGGGGCCTATCTCGCTGAGACCATCCGCGCGGGGATCGAGGCGGTCCCCAAGGGTCAGATGGAGGCGGCACGCTCGCTGGGGATGAGCCAGGGCCGGGCCATGACCTCCATCATCATCCCCCAGGCCTTTCGCATCATCCTGCCACCCCTCACCAACGAGCTGGTCCTGCTGCTCAAGGACACCTCCCTGCTGTTCGTCCTCGGGACCACCGATCAGACCATCGAGCTCGCGAAGTTCGGCCGCGACGCGGTGGCCGAAACCTTCAACGGCACACCCCTGGTCGCGGTGGCCCTGGTCTATCTGGCCATCACCCTACCGCTCACCCGGGCGGTGGCCTGGCTGGAGCGGCGCCAGAAGCGGGCGGAGCGCCATGACTGATCCCTGTTCGGATCCCATGTCGGATCCCCGGTGGGATCCAGGAGTCGCGCCGTGAGCGCTGGCGGGATCCCGGCCATCGAGATGGCGGCGCTCGAGAAGCGCTTCGGTGGCCTGTGGGTACTCCGGGGCATCGACCTCGCCGTAACGGCCGGGGAGGTCGTCTGTCTCATCGGGCCATCAGGCTCGGGCAAGTCCACCCTGCTGCGCTGCGTCAACCGGCTGGAGGAGCCGAGCGCGGGTCGCGTCTTGATCGACGGGGAGGATATCGGCGGACCCGACTGCGATCTCGATCGGGTGCGCACCCGCATCGGCATGGTGTTCCAGCACTTCAATCTCTTTCCGCACCTCACCGTGCTCGGCAACCTCACCATCGCACAGCGCACCGTGCTCAAGCGGTCACGGTCCCTGGCCGAGGAGAAGGCCCGCCTGGTGCTGGGACGGGTGGGCCTCGCGGAGAAGATCCACGACTATCCGTCGCGTCTCTCGGGCGGCCAGCAGCAGCGGGTGGCCATCGCCCGGGCCCTGGCCATGGATCCGGAGATGATGCTCTTCGACGAGGCCACCTCGGCCCTCGACCCCGAGCTGGTGGGGGAGGTGCTCGGGGTCATGCGGGGCCTGGCGTCGGACGGGATGACCATGCTCGTGGTCACCCACGAGATGGGCTTTGCGCGGGACGTCGCCGACCGGGTCGTGTTCATGGACGCGGGTCTGATCGTCGAGCAGGGTCCCCCCCAGCGGGTTCTCGGGGAGCCGCGCGAGGAGCGGACACGCCGCTTCCTCCAGCGGGTCTCCCATCGCTGACCCGCCGTCCGGAACCCCCGCCCATTTTTCTTACCTAGCTAAGGTTCCTGGGGGGTCATAGGTTCTCTTCGATCCGAAAGGAACCGGTCGATCGGAGATGGGACCTGCAAGTGACGAGGAAAGACACGGGGTCAAAAGGGAGCTCCCCCGTCAGGCGCCGAGTAATCCGAGTCGAATCCTTTCGCCACGGGCTATAGCCGGGCACAAGGGGGTGGCCGGGATTTCCCACCTGCTCGATCTGGCGGGTGAGGCGTTTCCCGGCCATTTTCGCTTCAGTCTCTGAAGTGAATCGCCCATGCAAGCGTCCCTGGTCTGGATCTGGCAGTAACCGGACTGGCCCCGGTTCCGCTGGGACGACGGTCGTCTGGCCCCGCGGCTGTCTGCGCCCCACCGGCAAAGGGGGCCGCAGCAGCGGTTAGGAGATCTAGTGGTCACCCCTGGTATCTCTCTCGAGACGAAGCGAGCGCCAATGCACCGCGCCTCTACCACCCGCGTTCCAGCAGCGGCCTCAGAAAGCGTCCTGTATGGGAGCGGGGGTCGGCGGCGATCTGCTCGGGGGTGCCGACGGCGATGATCTCGCCGCCCTTGTCGCCGCCCTCGGGTCCCAGGTCGATGACCCAGTCGGCGGTCTTGATGACGTCGAGGTTGTGCTCGATGACGACGACGGTGTTGCCGTGGTCACGAAAGCGGTGCAGCACGTCGAGGAGCTGCTTGACGTCGTGAAAGTGCAGGCCGGTGGTGGGCTCATCCAGCAGGTAGAGGGTGCGCCCGGTGTCGCGCTTGCTGAGCTCGCGGCTGAGCTTGACCCGCTGGGCCTCGCCGCCGGAGAGGGTGGTGGCGCTCTGGCCGAGGCGCACATAGGAGAGCCCCACGTCCATCAAGGTCTGGAGCTTGCGGTGGATCACCTGCACCGGGGCGAAGAAGGGCAGGGCGTCCTCGATGGTCAGGTTCAGGACCTCGTCGATGGTCTTTCCCTTGTAGCGGATCTCCAGGGTCTCGCGGTTGTAGCGCCGGCCCTTGCAGGTGTCGCACTGCACGTAGATGTCCGGCAGGAAGTGCATCTCCACCCGGATCAGACCGTCGCCTTTGCACGCCTCGCAGCGTCCGCCCTTGACGTTGAAGCTGAAGCGTCCGGGTCCGTAGCCGCGCGAGCGGGCCTCCGGCACCGAGGCGAACAGGTCGCGCACCATGTTGAACAGCCCCGTATAGGTGGCCGGGTTGGAGCGCGGGGTGCGTCCGATCGGGCTCTGGTCAATGTCGACGATCTTGTCGAAGTGATCCAGGCCCTCGACGGCGCCATGGGGTGCCGAAGTCAGGCTCGCCCCGTTGAAGTAGCGGGCGGCGACGGGGTAGAGGGTGTCGTTGATGAGGGTGGACTTGCCTGAGCCCGAGACCCCTGTGACGCAGCAGAAGGTGCCCACCGGGATGGCCGCGTCCACCGACTTCAGGTTGTTGCCGGTGGCACCCAGGATGCGCAGCTGGCGCCCGGGGTCGGGCGGCGTTCGCCGCTCCGGGATGACGATGCGCAGGTCCCCCGAGAGATAGCGACCGGTCAGCGAGGCGGGATTGGCCGCGATCGCCTCGGCGCTGCCCTGGGCGACGACCTCTCCGCCGTGGACCCCGGCGCCCGGCCCCAGGTCCACCACCAGGTCGGCGGCACGGATGGCCTCCTCGTCGTGCTCGACCACGATGACCGTGTTGCCGATGTCGCGCAGGTGCACCAGGGTGCGCAGCAGGCGCGCATTGTCGCGTTGGTGCAGCCCGATGGAGGGCTCGTCCAGGATATACATCACCCCCACCAGGCCGGCGCCGATCTGGCTGGCGAGGCGGATGCGCTGGGCCTCCCCGCCCGAGAGGGTCTCGGCGCTACGCTCCAGGGTGAGATAGTCGAGCCCCACGTCCGCCAGGAAGCGCAGGCGCATGGCCACCTCGTGGATGACCTTGGCGCCGATCTCGCCGCGCTGGCCTGGAAGGCGCAGTCGCTCGAAGAACCCCAGTGCCTCGCCCACCGGCATCGCCGAGATCGCGGGCAGGTTGCGCCCCTCCACCAGGACATGGCGCGCCGCCTCGTTGAGCCGGGTGCCGCCGCAGGCGGGGCAGGGCTGGTGTGAGATGTAGCGGGCCAGCTCCTCGCGCACCGTGTTGGAGTCGGTCTCGCGGTAGCGGCGCTCCATGTTGCGCACGATGCCCTCGAAGACCCGCAGCTTGCCGCTGCCGTGCTCGTGGGGCAGCTTGAGCTTGAGCTTCTCCTTGCCGGAGCCGAAGAGGACCACCTCGCGCACCGGCTCGGGCAGCTCCGACCAGGGGGTCTCGATGTCGAACCCATAGTGGGCGCCGAGTGAGCGGATCATCTGGAAGTAGTAGGCATTGCGCCGGTCCCAGCCGCGCACCGCGCCGCCCGCCAGGCTGAGCTCGGGGTGCACCACCACCTTGGCGGGGTCGAAGAACTGCTCCACGCCCAGGCCGTCGCAGCTCGGACAGGCCCCGGCCGGGTTGTTGAAGGAGAAGATCCGCGGCTCGAGCTCCGGGATGCTGTAGCCGCAGACCGGACAGGCGAAGGAGGCGGAGAAGGTGATCTCCGGGCGTGCCGCCCCGTCGGCGCCCGGGTCCATCGGCGCCACCCGGGCGATGCCCCCGGAGAGCGCCAGGGCGGTCTCGAAGGACTCGGCCAGGCGCAACTGCAGGTCCGGGCGCACCCGGAAGCGGTCGATCACCACGTCGATGTCGTGCTTCTTCTTGAGGTCCAGGTCGGGCGGGTCATCCAGCTCGAACAGTTCCCCATCGATGCGTGCCCGCACGAACCCCTGGGCGTGCAGCTCGGCGATCAGCCGGTGGTATTCCCCCTTGCGGGCCGAGACCACCGGGGCCAGCAGCATCAGACGCTCGCCCTCGGGCAGGGCCAGCACCTGGTCCACCATCTGGGAGACGGTCTGGGCCTCCAGCGGCTCGCCGTGGCGCGGACAGCGCGGCGTGCCGACGCGGGCGAACAGCAGCCGCAGGTAGTCGTGGATCTCGGTGATGGTCCCGACGGTGGAGCGCGGGTTGTGGGAGGTGGTCTTCTGCTCGATGGAGATGGC
>CAVOQO010000107.1:0-14833 GCA_963698355.1 uncultured Gammaproteobacteria bacterium
AGGGATTGGACGCCGGGTCGTGGTCGCGCAGGGGTTGGAGGTTGAGCTCGTCAGGCCACCAGAACTGATTGGGCTCGGCTTGCCGGGCGCCATGGCTGGGTCTGCAGCCACCGGCGCGGCGAGCAGGGTAGCCAGGATGGCTGCGGGGATCGCTTTTCTAATCATGGACTTGTCACCTCTCTTTGGTGGGTTCAACTATCGGGCGCAAAACCCCTGTCCCGTTCTTGTTTTCGCGAGCCGGTCTGGAGCATGCACCTGAACGATGTGGTCTGTACCCGGATCGGCTTCGTCTCGGCAGGGGTTTTACGCTCACGGAACGTAAACCGATTGATAAAGACCGATCCATTTGGAAAATCCGATCATGGCGAGAGGGGCGTCCGATCACGGTAAGGACGTCGATTCACGCCAGGCCGACGGTTGCCGGCCTTTGGCCATGGGTCTTCCCTCCTAGCGCTGGATTCCCGTGTGCCTACCATTGCACCTGCTGGTCGAGGACATATACGGGCTCCGGCCGAGCCATTGCGTCCCAGTCCGGAAGAGCATCGAGTCCGTCGTCCCACATGGGCGGCCCGCGTGCGGGGCAATCGGCGGCGGCCCGGTCGGCTCGCCGATGTGGTTGAGAATCCGCTTCACTGGGGAGGCCGCGGTAATGAAGACGAGGACGGGCACTTCGGCGCCGCAGTGGGGCAGACTACCGACAGGGATCTCTGAAGAGACGCGCGAGTAGGACGGCCCACAGGTAACGTGCTGGGGAGCGGATGTTTGGCGCCGCGCCCGTAGGCGGTGGCACCTAGGCGCAGCACCCGCAGGGGCTAAGGCGAACGTCCGCTGTCCCTTGGACTGCTGCCGTTGAGATTCAAAGAACCGATGTCGGCTTCGGGTCGTAACCGGCCTATCCCGAGCGTGACCGCCAGCGTCCGCAATGCGTGAAGCAGCCGCTCGTCTAGAGGTTCCTGACCGTCCGCTCTGCGCTAACCCGTCACTCGGCCGGTCCACCTTGACTGACAGTTTTGGCGGTAAGGTGACGCTGAGGGCCCGTCGTAGAAACTCCTTCAGTCAGGGGTCTAGGGCGTGCCGTAGTGGAAGCCGCCGGCGCCGGTGTAGACGATCCGGAGCGACGCTTCGCGCGCGCCGCACGCCGAGCAGCAAAGCCGCTTCACGAGCCCCGGGACGCTCGAACGCCCCGACACCTTTCATCGATCGAGTGGGCCGCTGTGTCCGCAGGCATCGCAGAAGGCGATGATGGTGAACGCCCCGGCGGGGAAGTCGTCGAGGGTGTTGCCGGTGACCATGGAGATAGGGTAGCCGCCCGCTGGCTCATTCCGACAGCCTCCTTGCCCCGTTCCGGTTGGCGCTCCTGTGGACAGGCGCGACGACGAGGGGCCACATGCCTTTCCCGCGGCGGCAACGCTTAGCCCTGAGCAGGGCGGCGGCACCCCGTGCAGGTTCACGGCCATCCCGACCAAAGGCACTCGGCTACACGTCCGCGGACTCACGGTCTGAGCCACTGGTACGCGCAGAATAACGCCCCCCGTACCGCAGGAGGCCGACATGTCCGCCGTTGCCGAGTGTCTGTCGAAGCTCACCTTGGGCGTGCCCCAGATGCGCCGTAACCTCAGCCTCTTTCCCCTGCTCGGCGATGGGGTCGCGGTTCCCGGTTACCTGCTGCTCGACCAGGCTCTGGAGCAGGGCTGCGCCCGGGTCACCGAGGTGTCCGAGGCCGGTAGCGTGCCCGAGCTGCGCTTCGTCAACGATTGCGAGCGCCCGGTCCTTCTGCTCGACGGCGAGGAGCTGGTGGGCGCCAAGCAGAACCGGATCCTCAATCTCACGGTGCTGGTTCCGGCCCATCAGACCATCGTGATCCCCGTTTCCTGCGTGGAGGCCGGGCGCTGGCATGCCTAGTCGGCGGAGTTCGGCAGCGCCAAGCGCGCCCACTACGCGGCCGGGCGGGCGAAAAAGGCGTCCCAGGTCAGCGAGGCGCTGCGCACCACCGGCTCACGGCTCAGCGACCAGGGCGAAGTGTGGGACGACATTGCGGAGAAGGCCGAGCGGATGCGCTCACATTCGGCCACCAAGGCTGCCGCGGCCCTCTACGACACCCACCGGGCGAGCCTCGACGAGTACCTGGGGGCCTTCTCCCCGGTCCCGGCCCAGCCTCCACCTCCCAGGATCCTGAGAAGCGGGCGGCCAAGCAGGAGGCTGTTCGCCAAGCCCATCGCGCCTACCTGGCGCAGGCCGAGGCGTTGCTCGCACGGGTGCGCGAGACTCGAGTGCCCTTGGTCGTGTGCCACGTCCCGGCGGCCTTCCTCGCGGAGATCGACCTCTACCTCGGCGACGCCGAGCGCCAGATCGATCAGATCCGCCGCCGCGTTTGTTGGGTGAAGCTCTTCTCGCTGTTCGAGCGCCACACCGAGTGGATCAGCAAAGGCAAGGCGGGCGTCCCGGTGGAGTTGGGGCTGCGCGTGGCGGTGGTGGAGGACCAGCACCGGTTCATCCTCACTCATCGGGTCATGGAGAAGACCACCGACGATCAGTTCGCCGTCGGCTTGATCGCGGAGGCCCAGGCGCGCTTCCCCCACATCGCCAGCGCCAGCTTCGACAAGGGGTTCCACAGCCCAGCCAATCAAAGCGCACTCGCCGCCCTGATCCCGCAGGTGGTGCTGCCGAAGAAGGGCAAGCTGTCGCAGACCCAGCGCGAGCGCGAGCGCGACCCCGAATTCCTGCACCTGCGCCGCCAGCACTCGGCGGTGGAATCCGCCATCAATGCCCTGGAGGCCCATGGCCTGGACCGCTGTCTGGACCACGGCCTCGACGGCTTCAAGCGCTATGTCGCCCTGGCCGTGGTGGCGCGCAACATCCAGCGCCTCGGCGCCCTGTTGCGCCAGCAGGAAGCGGAGCGACAGCGAGGGCCCTATCGCCGCGCGGCCTGAACGCACGCGACGGGGTCTGAATACGCTAGCTGCAGGATCGGTGCGCCTGCCGATCGCCAATAACGAGAGCGGCTCTCATTGATTGACGCCAACTGCAGCCAATCGCCTCACGATGAATGACGTCGTCCCCAATTCCCCAGCCCAGCAGAATGAACGTGGCGATGAAATCGGAGTTTTCTGTCAGGCACTAGCCTAGGCCCAAGTCGCGCTTCGCGCTCGGCCGGTTCAGAGCCCACCACGGCGATCACGCCTCGCGGAGGTAGACCGGCGGGCGCATCTTCGTGAGGACCATCCCCTTGAGCACCGCCGCCCTTGCGCTCCTGATCGGCACCCTGATCCTGGCTCAGGTCGGTGCCGCCCTGGTGTTCGGGTTCTATCGACGCCGGGCCGAGCTGCGGACCATGGGATCCACTGGGGCCGGAGAAGCCATCGCTGGTCCACCGCGCGGGGCGGGCGGTGACCAGGTTGACCGGCAGACGGGCGCCGATGCGGCGCCCCTAGTCGCCCCTGGGGCGGCCTGGTCCGGCTATCGGGACTTCGTGGTCCAACGGCGTGAGGTCGAGGACGCCGCGGGGGCTGTATGTTCCTTCTATCTGGCCCCCGCGGACGGCCAGCCGCTCCCGCCCCACCCGGTCAGTACCTGACCGTCAACCTGGAGGTCCCCGACCCGGCGGGCGGCCCGCCCAGGGCCTTGGTGCGCTGCTACTCGCTGTCCGACCGCCCGCGCCCGGATCACTACCGGATTTCCATCAAGCGTGTCGCGGCCCCGCCCGGCCGGCCGGATCTCCCGCCCGGGGCGGCGTCCAGTCATTTCCACGACCACATCCGAGAGGTTGCGCGACTGTCGGTCCGGGCGCCCTCGGGCCATTTCCACCTGGTCGAGGAGGGGCTGCCCATCGTGCTGATCGCGGGGGGTATCGGCATTACGCCCCTGCTCGCCATCCTCAACACCCTGGCCCACCGGGGCGACCCGCGCCCGGTGTGGCTCTTCTACGGGGTGCGCAACGGCTCCGAGCAGATCATGAAAGAGCACCTGCAGACCCTGCGGGAGGATTACCCGAGCCTTCATCTGCGGGTCTGCTACACGGAGCCCGCTGCGGGGGAGGAGCCTGGCCGGGATTACCAGCATGCGGGCCGGCTGGATGCTGAGCTGCTGCGCCGGACATTGCCCTTTGGGCGTTACGCGTTTTATCTGTGCGGCCCGCCCGCCATGATGGAGTCCCTGGTGCCGGCACTGGAGGACCTGGGCGTGGCCCCACAGGACATCCACTACGAGTCGTTCGGCCCGGCCTCCCTGACGCGGCAGCGGACGCCGGCCGAGGCGGCCGGTGCGGACCAGGCATTCGCCGTGCGCTTCAGCCGCTCCGGGAAAACGGTCCCCTGGGACCCGCGGGTCGGATCCCTGCTCGCGTTCGCCGAGGACCAAGGGATTCGGGTGGAGTCCGGCTGCCGGGCGGGGAGCTGCGGCTGCTGTCAGACGGCCGTGGAGTCCGGGGAGGTGGAATATCTGCAGACTCCGGATGCGGACATCGCCCCCGGCCATTGCCTGCTCTGTATCGGCAAACCCACCAGCGATTTGACCCTGGCCCTCTAGAGAGGATGCGGTAGACACCATGAACAGCTCGATCTTCCGCAAAGAAATCCTGCCCTTCCTGGCCCTGTTCGGGTCCCTGATTGCGGCAACCGTGCTGGTCGATGCCGTCCTGCACGCCTTGGACCTGGTCTGGGTGGGACGTTATCTGGGCATCCCCGGCACTCTCCTGATCCTGTTCTCGTTCCTCTACTCCATGCGCAAGCGCAAGCTGATCCAGGTGGGGCGGCCCAAGACGCTGCTGCGCCTGCATGAGGTGCTGACTTGGACCGGGGCGCTGATGATCCTGGTGCACGCGGGGGTGCATGTCGATTCGATCCTGCCGTGGCTGGCCCTTATCGCCCTGCTGGTGAACGTCGCCAGTGGGATGACCGGCCAGTACCTGCTGGAGCGTTCGCGCCGACATCTCGCGTCGCGCCGGGACGCCTATACGCAGCAGGGCCTCAACGGGGAGGCGGTGGAGCGGGAGATTTTCTGGGACGCGATCACCCTGGACCTGATGAAGCAATGGCGGCGGGTGCACTTCCCCATCACCCTCGCCTTTGCCGTCCTGGGGCTCGCGCACATCCTGAGCATCTTCCTGTTCTGGCAGTGGAAATGAACAAGAAAACCGTCTTCTACATCGTCGGCGCGAACCTCGTCCTGATCCTTCTCCTGACCATCTTCCAGCCGCACCTGATGGTCGCCCCCGGCAGGCTCATGGAGGCCCACCGCGCCCTGGAGACGGATTGCTTCGCCTGCCACAGCCCGTTTCGGGGCAGCCGCCCCGAGCGCTGCATCCAGTGCCACAAGCCCGCCGAGATCGGACTCGTCACCACCAAAGGCGTGGCCATCGGCGAGGAGCAGAAACTCATCCCCTTCCACCAGGATCTGGTAGAGGAGGACTGTGTCGCCTGCCATAGCGACCACAAGGGGGTGCAGGCCTTTCACCCCATCGGCCGCTTCTCCCACGCGCTGTTGCAGCCTGGGATCGGTGAGCGCTGCGACGGCTGCCACCGTGGTCCCCAGGACGCCCTGCACCGACAGATCTCGGGCGGCTGCGGCCAGTGCCACACCCAGGAGGCGTGGACCCCGGCCACCTTCGATCACGACCGGTACTTCATCCTGGACGGGGACCACCAGACGACCTGCAACACCTGTCACCTGGACAACGACTACAGCCGCTACACTTGCTACGGCTGCCACGAGCACTCACGCTCCGGGATTCGCGAGAAACATCTGGAAGAAAGCATCACCCAGTACGAGGACTGCTTGGAATGCCACCGCAGCGGCGAGGCGGAAGGCGATGAGCATGAGGGGCGAGGCTCGAATAGCCACGACGACGATTGAGAAGCAGGGGGTACGAGGGGACGTGCCCCGACTATCCTGCACCCGCCAATTCAGATCGCAGCTAACCTCGCCGACAGACCCGAGGTGGGGCGGTAGAATCGCTTACCCGCGTACCCAGCGCCATCGTGCCGTTGTTCAATGCTGCCTGGCAGGGCATCGGTGCGGCGGTGAGCGCGCCCGCTCAGAGTGCCGCGTGGTGGCAAAGTCGCAAAACGAACCCCATCGACCCCTGGAGCACGGCGTGGTGTTCCACGTCCACGGTGTGACCAAGGTCTACCAGATGGGCGAGGTCCAGGTGCATGCCCTGAGGGGTGTGGACCTGGACCTCTACCAGGGGGAATTCACCGTTCTCCTGGGGGTCTCGGGCAGCGGCAAGTCCACCCTGCTGAACATCCTGGGCGGTCTGGATACGCCCACCCAGGGCCACGTGTTCTACGGCACCCGGGATCTGACCGCCGCCAGCGAGCGCGAGCTAACGGCGTACCGCCGTTATCACGTCGGCTTCGTCTTCCAGTTCTACAATCTGATCCCCAGCCTCACCGCGCGGGAGAACGTCGCGGTGGTCACCGAGATCGCCCGCGACCCGATGGCGCCGGAGGAGGCATTGAACCTGGTCGGACTGGGCGAGCGCCTGGATCACTTTCCCGCCCAGCTGTCCGGCGGCGAACAGCAACGGGTGGCCATCGCCCGCGCCGTCGCCAAGCGCCCGGACGTACTGCTCTGCGATGAGCCCACCGGGGCCCTGGACTCAACCACCGGCGTGTTGGTGCTGGAGGTTTTGCAACGGGTCAACCGGGAGTTGGCCACCACCACCGCCGTGATCACTCACAATGCCGGCATTGCGCGGATGGCGGACCGCGTGATCCACCTCGCCGACGGCCGCATCACCCAGGTGGAGGTGAACGAGGCCAAGCTCGCGCCGCGCGAGCTGAGCTGGTGAGCTTCCGATGAAGGCCATCGACCGAAAACTCTGGCGGGACCTGTGGGGGATGCGCGCGCAGGCGCTGGCCATCGCCCTGGTGATCGTCAGCGGGGTGGCCGTGTTCGTCATGTCGCTGAGCACGCTCGACTCCCTGTACCAGACCCGCGAGACCTACTATCGCAGTCAAGGTTTCGCTGACGTGTTCGGCGCGCTCAAACGCGCGCCCTTGTCCCTGGTCCAGCGCATCCGGGAGATCCCTGGGGTCGACCGGGTGGAAACGCGGGTGGTGGCCTACGTGAACATCGATGTGGCCGGCTTTGCCGAGCCGGTCAGCGCCCACCTGGTGTCCCTGCCGGACCAGGGCCCCGGCCTGCTCAATCGCGTGTTCCTGCGTGGCGGCCGGCTCCCCGAGCCAGGCGGCGGCGACGAGGTGGTCGTGTCAGCGGAGCTCGCTGCCGCCCACGGGCTTCGGCCCGGAGACACGCTGCGCGCCACCATCAATGGGCGCAGCGAGCGCCTCGCCATCGTCGGTCTGGCGCTGTCGCCCGAGTACATCTACCAGATCGCCCCCGGGGCCATGTTCCCCGACTACGCGCACTACGGCGTGCTGTGGATGGCCCGCAAGCCGCTGGCCACCGCCTACGACATGGACGGTGCCTTCAACGACGTCGCACTCACCCTTGCCCGGGGCGCCAACGCCGCCGATGTCATCGACCGCCTGGATGAGATCCTCAAGGTCTCTGGCGGAACCGGCGCCTTCGCCCGCAAGGATCAGCTCTCGCACCGGTTCCTGTCGGAAGAGCTCAAGCAGCAAGAGACGATCGCGACTGTGTTCCCGTTGATCTTCCTGGGGGTGGCGGCGTTCCTCCTGAACGTGGTTGCCAGCCGCCTGATCAGCCTGGAGCGGGAGCAGATCGCCGGACTCAAGGCCTTCGGCTACAGCGACCTCGCCGTCGGCCTGCACTATGCCAAGCTGGTGCTCCTGATCGTAATGCTGGGCGTCGCCGGTGGGATTGGTCTAGGCATCCTCCTCGGCAAGGGCATGAGCAACATTTACAGGGAGTTCTACAGCCTGCCCTACATGATCTACGTGCTCAGGCCCGGGGTGATCGCCGCAGCGGCCCTGATCAGCATCGGCGTCGCTCTGCTGGGGACCTTGCATGCGGTGCGCACCGCCGCCCGCCTGCCACCGGCGCAGGCCATGCAGCCCGAGCCCCCGCCCGTCTATCGTGCCACCATCGTGGAGCGCCTTGGCCTGCAGCGCTGGTTCTCCCAGCCGACCCGGATGGTGCTGCGCCGCATCGAGCGCCGGCCCCTCAAGTCTCTACTGACCACCCTGGGCATCGCCATGGCCTGTGGCATCATGATGATCGGTGGGTTCCAGAAGGGTGCCATCGACTACATGGTGGGCGTGCAGTTCGGCATGAGCCAGCGCGGGGACCTGACCGCCACCTATACCGAGCCCACCTCGGCCCGTTCACTCTACTCGCTGCGCAGCCTGCAGGGCGTCGAGCACGCCGAGGGTTTTCGCAGCGTGCCAGTGCGTCTGCGCTTCGGCCACCGCTCCTACCGGACCACGCTCGAGGGCATCGAACCCGCCGGCACCCTGTTGCGCCTGCTCGATACCGATCTGGCGGCAATTGAGCTCCCGCCCGAGGGGGTCGTCCTGACCGACTATCTGGCCGAGTTGCTGCATATCCGGCCGGGCGACACGCTGACCGTTGAGGTGCTGGAAGGTCGGCGCCGCACCGTGCGGGTACCGGTGGTCGCCACCGCTGAGCAATACCTGGGGGTCAGCGCCTATATGCAGCGACCGGCGCTCAACCGGCTGTTGCGCGAGGGCGACGCCGTCTCCGGTGCCTACCTGGCGGTGGATGAACGCGACCGCGGGGAGGTCTATGCCGAGCTCAAGGGAATGCCGCGGATCGCGGGTGTCGTGGAGCAGGCCTCCGCCATCCGGGCCTTCTACGATACCCTGGCCCAGAGCGTGCTGTTCTTCACTTTCATCGCGACCCTATTGGGGGCCACCATCGCCTTTGGGGTCGTGTACAACAGCATGCGCATCGCACTGTCCGAACGAAACCGGGAGCTGGCCAGTCTGCGGGTGCTCGGATTCGAGCGCGGCGAGGTGGCCTATATCCTCCTCGGCGAGCTGGCGCTGCTCACCCTGGAGGCGATCCCGCTGGGGCTGCTGATCGGCTACGGTCTGTGCGGCTTCCTGGCGTATCGGTTCGACACCGACCTCTACCGCATTCCCCTGGTGCTGCACCGCGATGTCTACGCTTTGGCCGCGTTGACGGTGATCCTCTCCGCCGGCGTCTCGGGGCTCATGATCTGGCGCAATCTGGGGCGACTGGACATGGTGGCGGTCTTGAAGAGCAAGGAGTAGTCGCGATGCGTCGGCCGCGCTTCAAGTATCCGGGGTTCGCGATCGTCTCTGCATTGGTCGCCGGCCTTGCGGCGTGGGGCTTTTGGCCCCGGCCGGTCCTGGTGGAGACGGTCGCGGCGAAGCGCTCCCCGATGACCGTCACCATCGAGGAAGAAGGTCGTACCCGCGTCATTGACCGCTACGAGATCAGCACCCCGGTCGACGGCGTGGCTTGCCGCCTGCAACTGGACGTCGGAGACCCGGTAACCGAAGGCCAGGTTCTGTTCGGGATCACGCCCCTGCAGTCGCAGGTGCTGGATCCGCGCAGCCGTGCCGAGGCCCAGGCGCGGGTCGCCGCCGCCCGGGCAGCGCTGGAGTCCGCCCGGCAGGACGCCGAGGCCGCAAAGGCCAAGGCGGATTTCTTTGCCGCCGAGCTGGAGCGCGTCGAGCCGCTGTCGGCGAAAGGCGTCGTCTCGCGCGAGGCGCTGGACAGGGCACGGATGGATGTCATCGCCGCCAATGCCAACCTGCGCTCGGCGCAGCATTCCGTGGACGTCGCTCGCTACGAGCTGGAGGCCGCTCAAACGGCGTTGGAATACTCTGCCGCCAGCCATCGGGGCGAGCCTGCCGAACGGGTGCTGGTGCGCTCGCCCATCGACGGCCGCGTGCTCAAGGTGCAACGCGATTGCGAGGGCCCCGTGCGCACCGGCGACGTGCTGCTGGAGCTGGGTGACCCCTCCCGGCTGGAAGTCGAAGTGGATCTGCTGTCCGCCGATGCCGTGAAGGTTAGGTCTGGCGGCCGCGTGCTGTTCGATCGCTGGGGCGGCGACCAACCGTTGGAGGGCCTCGTGCGTACCGTGGAGCCCGCCGGCTTCACCAAGATCTCCGCGCTGGGCGTGGAGGAGCAACGGGTGCTGGTGATCGCCGATTTCACGTCGCCGCCCGCGCTCTGGCAGCGGCTCGGGGACGGCTACCGCGTCGAGGCCCGCTTCGTCCTCTGGCAGGAGGATAACGTGCTCCAGGTGCCCGCCAGCAGCCTGTTCCGCCGCGGCGGCGGCTGGGCGGTATTCTCTGTCAACGACGGGCGCGCGGCCCTGCGCGAGGTGCAGGTCGGCCGACGCACGGGGCTGACCGCACAGATCCTGGGCGGCCTCACCGAGGACGAGATCGTCATCAATCACCCCAGCGACGAGGTCGATGACGGGGTGCGGGTGGCACCGCAGCCGTGAACCAGACTGAACCCGGTCCACGCGGAAGGCGCGGTCGCTGGTCCGCGCGTCTAATCCGGCGTCGTGGCGGCTCCTAGGTGAGGCCGACGGGGTGCTGCCCGCTGAGTCGAAGAGCTCTGCGTGGATAACGTCCTAGCTGCTCCTCGCCTCCGCGACAAAACGGCGGACCTTGATGAGTCCCGCAAGCTCCCCCTACCCTTAGGCCGCGAATCCCAGTCCACGGCTCGACGGCAGCGAGTTTCGGAGGACGAACCCCCACCCAACGGTCTGAGGCCCCGACCTTCGGGTGTCCATTTCGGGCGCAGTGCCGCCCATGGCCGATCCGCACCGCCGTTCCCTGGAACGTCGCATGGCTATAGTTCTAATAAATACTTGGCATGTTTGGCTAAGGACGCTTTGGCATGGCAATCGATCATCGAACGCTGGAGCAAAACTTCTGGCACGCGCTGAATCCGGCCGATGCCGCCATGGCGCTCAGGGTCGACCCCGGAAAAGGGCTCCAAGGTGACGAGACCACGCGCCGGCTGGAGACCTTCGGGGCGAACGCGCTGCCCGAGAAACAGCGGCCGTCTTCACTCGGCGTATTTCTGCACCAGTTCCAGAGCCCGTTGATCTACATCCTGTTCGTGGCCGCCGTCCTTGCGTTCGCGCTGGGGCACCGGGGAGATGCGGGTGTCATCCTGGTGGTGGTGGTCATTAACGCCCTCATCGGCTGGACCCAGGAGGGTCGCGCCGCACGCTCCATGGAGGCGCTGCGCCGGCTTTCGGCCCTCCAGGTGCGGGTGCTGCGCGACCGCCGGGAACACCTGATCGACGCTGGCGAGCTGGTCCCTGGGGACGTCCTGCTCCTCGCGGCCGGAGACGCCGTCGGTGCCGACGCACGGCTGGTAGAGGCGCGGGCGCTAAAGACGGCCGAGGCCGCGCTCACCGGAGAATCCCTGCCGGTAGACAAGGTGGTCGACAGGCTGCCGCGAGAGACCCTGCTCGCCGATCGCACCAACATGGTCTACGCCGGCACCCACGTCACGTCTGGACGGGGCAAGGCGCTGGTGGTAGCCACCGGTGGTGCCACGGAGGTCGGCCGGATCGCCGAGATGACCGAGGCGGCGCAGACGCCGAAGACTCCGCTGGAGCTGCGCATCGCCCAGTTCGGTCGCTTCCTGGTGGTGGCGGCCATCGCATTGTTCGCCGCGGTGATGGGGATCGGTCTGCTGCGTGGCATCCCGGTCGTGGACATCTTCATGGTCGCCATCAGCCAGATGGTGTCGATGGTGCCGGAAGGACTGCCGGTGGCCATGACCATCGCACTGGCGGTCGGCATGCAGCGCATGGCCGCGCGTGGCGCGATCGTGCGCCGGCTGGCGGCAGTGGAGACACTGGGCTCGACCACGGTCATCTGCTCAGACAAGACTGGCACCCTGACGCGCAACGAGATGACCGTGCTTGCGCTGTGGCTGCCAGACGGGCACGAGATCGCGGTCTCCGGTGTTGGTTATGCGCCCGAAGGGTCGCTCAACAGTGCCGACATGCCCCAGGACGGCGCCGGCGCGACGCGCCTTATGGAGGCTGCCGCGCTGTGCAACGACGCGCAGCTGCTCGCGCCGGACGCGGAGGACTCGCGCTGGCGCGCGCTCGGCGATCCCACCGAGGCGGCACTGCTGACACTGGCCCGCAAGGCCCACCTCGACGTCGATGCCCTGCGTGATCAGTGGCCGCGCCGCGCCGAGATCCCCTTCACCGCGACCACGAAGATGATGGCGACCCAGCACGGCCCGCCGGACAGCGCGGGCCGTGTGCTGCTGAAGGGGGCGCCAGAGGCCATCCTCGGCCTGTGCGGCACCACCGAGGAAGCCGATGGCGCCCCATGCCAGCGCGCGGTGGCGGTGGCCGAAGGGTTCGCCGATCGGGCGTTGCGGGTGTTGGCCGTGGCCGAGGTCGCGGACGGTGTCATCGATGAGAATGCGGATTTCCGGCAGTTTCACGGCGAGGCCGTCCTGCTGGGCCTGATTGCGCAGATGGATCCACCGCGCGACGAGGTCCGCACGGCGGTATCCGAGTGCCGGGTCGCCGGCGTGCGCCCGGTGATGGTGACCGGCGATCACAAGGCGACGGGCCTCGCCATCGCCCAGTCCCTAGGCATCGCCGGCCCAGGGGATCGGGCGGTTGACGGACTGGAGCTGGAGCGGATGGCCGAGTCGGAGCTGCGCGCCGGACTCGATCACATCGCCGTGTTCGCCCGAGTGCACCCAAGTCAGAAGCTGCGCATCGTCGAGGCCTTTCAGTCGCGCGGCGACGTGGTGGCCATGACCGGTGACGGCGTCAACGACGCGCCGGCACTGGCGCGGTCCGACGTCGGCGTCGCGATGGGCATCACCGGGACAGAGGTCGCCAAGGGCGCCTCGGCGATCGTCATCACGGACGACAACTTCGCGACCATCGTCAATGCGGTTGAGGAGGGGCGGCGCGTCTATCGCAACCTGAAGAAGGTGATCCTCTACCTGTTCGCGACCTCGATGGCGGAGATCGCCGTGCTGCTGTCGGCGCTGCTGTTCGGTTATCCGCTGCCGCTGGCAGCGGTGCAGATCCTGTGGATCAACATCGTGACGGAAGGCACCGTGACCGTGAATCTCATCATGGAGCCGCTTGAGGGCGATGAGATGCGCATTCCGCCGATCCCGCCCGGGGAGGCGCTGCTGAACGCGGCGCTGCTGAAGCGCGTCGCGCTGATGACGCCGGTCATGGCCTTGACCACCTTCGTCTATTTCGCCTGGCGCTTGGCGCAGGGCGTTCCCTACCCGCAGGTGCAGACGGAGACCTTCACGCTGCTGGCCGCCTGCCAATGGTTCAACGTGCTGAACTGCCAGTCCGCAACGCGATCGGCGCTGGGGCTCCGGCTATTCAAAAACCGTTGGCTGCTGGGGGGG
The DNA here is from genome assembly GCA_963698355.1 of uncultured Gammaproteobacteria bacterium. GTDB lineage: Bacteria > Pseudomonadota > Gammaproteobacteria > Chromatiales > Chromatiaceae > Thiodictyon. The sequence goes on from CAVOQO010000107.1 coordinate 13,294, forward strand.
CTGATTATCGCCGTGCTGTTGCAGCTGGCGGTGATCTACTGGCCGGCGCTGAACGCGCTGTTCCACACGGTGCCACTCCCGGCCGCGGACTTCGCCGTGATCATCGCCGCGGCCAGTTCGGTCCTGTGGGCGGAGGAGTTGCGCAAGCTGCTGGCCCGCCGCAAGGGCTCACCCGCCTCTTGCGCGCAATTGCCGTCGCGGGTCTGGCCACCCGGCGATCGCCGCGGAAGCGCGGAATTGCCTGCATGATCTGCGACTTGTCCCCGGCCTGCACGACCGAGCCGCACGATCCGCTCACGAACCTCACGAGGAGACGTCAGTCGTCTTCCGGAAGCTGCACCGGGCGTCACGAATCCCCGGGGCTTGATCGCCAGCACGTCGCAGTCCACGTGATCGAGCGTGGTCTCCGCCGTGTTGCCGATGAAAAGCCCCGGAATCCCGACCCGCCCAAGGGTACCCATGACGATCAGATCGATCCGCTCGCGCTCGCGCCACGGCGGCAATGACGTCGCCGGCCCGTCCTTCCTCCATGTGCACCCTCCCATCACCGACCGGAAAGCCGGCCAGCAGCGCGTCCAGCCGCTCGCGATGCAGGTCGACGATGGCCTTGGTGCGGGTCTCCGCATCGACGCCCGGCGAGAACAGGACCGCGCTGATCGGGCCGTAGGCGTGGACCACGTGAAGCTCGGCACCGCTTCGTGCCGACTGGGAGCTGGCCAGCTCCAGGATGCGCAGGTTGAGGTCCCTGTTGATCTCGTCGTCGGAGAATGCATCCACCGCGGCCAGGATGCGCTGGTAGGCGGCGTGGCGCTCCGGGCGAATCATCCAGACCGGGCATGGGCATTTGCGCAGCAGATGGCGGTCGGTCGGATGAAACAGGATCGCCCGGGGACCGGTCACGCCGCGCGCCTCCTTGATCAGCAGGTCATGCCCGTGGCGCAGCACGTGCTGGATGATGGCCAAAAAGGGTGTCGGGCTGGACTCCACGCGGTCCTCACGTCAAGATCGTCTACGGCGAGCGCCGTGAGCTGATTCTGCAGTCGCAACCGCTGCCGCTGCTCGACCATGTCGCGCACCTCGTCGCGATCCAGCAGGCCGATCATGGTACGAGTCCCCAGCGGCAGCTCATCGAGCGGGGGATGCTCGATGACGGTGAGCACGCGCAGGCTTGCCCCGTTTTCGCGCGCCAGCCTGAGCGCCTGCACCAGCGTCGCCGGCTCGTCGGTATCCGGGTCCAGGACCAGCAGAATGTTCTTGAAGCGCTGCATACCAAACAAGAATAGTGAATGCGGGCGCGTCGAGCGAAATGTTCGGCGCAGAAAAACGGACGCTGGAACCCACCATCAGTCCCGGATCGGCGGCGGATGCGGCAGCCTAGGCAGTTGACCCGGTCGCGATCAAGGGGGCCCGCCTAAATGCGTCAAAGGTTGACGCGCCGAGCGTATATTAGAAACTCGCGATGTACTGAAGCATCCCGAGACGTAGCAGTCATGAGCCTGTCCCTTGGACGCCATGGAGTTCGAAGTAGTGCTCCAGAGGA
>CAVOQO010000108.1:0-32957 GCA_963698355.1 uncultured Gammaproteobacteria bacterium
TCGCAATGCGGAGGTCGGGGGTTCGATCCCCCCCTGCTCCACCAATTTAATCAATCGGTTACTACTTTCGACAGTAACTTCTCAAAAACTCAGGGCACTGCGAGCGCTGCTGAGGCGCGCTCACGGATGATATCGGGCAATGGCGTGATCGCCCCATGCTGTCCGATGCGGTCGCCCAGGTAATCCCAGGAGGAGACGCCGAGCTGGCGGCAGGTCTTCTTCAGGCTGGCGAAGCCGTCGCGACAGCGTTTACCCAGATCGCTGCTGGTACCGCCGCTGATCTTGCGCCACTTCACGTAGCCGCGGATGTCGCCTTCGCTGCCATTGGTATGCAGGACGACCTCCGGGCGCTTGAGCACCAGCAGCAGCTTCTCCTTGTGAGCGTGCAGCCGCTTGAGGGTCTGGTTGAGGGTGGCGAAGGAACTGCGGAGCAGGTGTGCACGATCATCGCGCTTGCCTGCGAGGCGCCGCAAGACAGCGGCCGGCCGATCACGCATTGGACCCAACAGGAGATCGCCGACGAGGCCATCAAACGCGGGGTCGTGGCGTGCATCTCGTCGCGCTCCGTGGGGCGCTTTTTAACAAGAAGCGGACCTCAAACCGCATCGCACGCGCGGCTGGCTCAACGCCAAGCCGGACGCGCGGTTCGCCGAGACGTGCCACGACATCTGCGAGACCTACCGTCTCGCACCGCAACGGGCGGCGGCGGGAATCGAGACGATCTCGGTTGACGAGATGACGGGGATTCAGGCACTTGAGCGCATCGCTCCGACCCGCCCGATGACCTCGGGGCGAGTCGAGCGCCGCGAGTTCGAGTACATTCGCCACGGCACTCACACCTTGATTGCTGGGTTCAACGTAACGACTGGGAAGGTTACCCCGCAACTCGGCCAGACACGCACCGAGGAGGACTTTACGCACTTCATATCGCGCCTGCTGGAGGGGCGTGCGCCGGAGTCGCCAATGCACTTGGTTATGGACAACCTCAACACCCATTCCTCCGAATCGGTGGTGCGGTTGAGCGCCGGCGCCATCGGTTTCCAAGGCGACCTCGGCGTGAAAGGCAAGTGCGGGATACTGCGATCCATGGAGACCCGCCAGAAATTTCTTTGCGATACCACCCATCGCATCGTCTTTCACTTCACCCCCAAACATCGCTCGTGGCTGAACCAAATCGAAATCTGGTTCTCGATTCTGGTACGAAAAGTCATCCGGCGAGGCGATTTCTCATCGGTGGAAGATCTCTGCAACCTAGATTTTGCAAGTGCGCTCTGAGCGCGACGACCAGAACAAAGGGGTCTGATTAATGGGCGATAGCGGGGGCGACAATTGCCGGGCGGATGACCGAATCGCCGCCGCAGCCACCTCCCGCGGTCGCTTTGGCGGGCCGGATTGGGGCCGGAAGCGCCAGCGCGGATGCCGCTCCAAACAGGGCCCGCCGACCTGGACGATCAGGCCGGCGATCACTTCGCCTTGGAGCATTGGAAGGACTTAGAGCGGTTGGCTCAATGCCAACCAGTCCTCCCAGACCCGGGCATGCAGGTGCTGGCGCGCGAGCTTGATGCGCAACTGATTGGCGCCGGTCAGGAGTTTCCCCGCCACGCGAATCAGGAACAGACGGATGCTCTGCGGCTCCCAGCGCTTGAGCTGGGCGTTGCCGCTGAGCAGGGCCATCCAGCGCAGGGTGTTATAGGCGAGGACCGCGCACTGGAACAACGCGGCGTTGGCCAGGAAGTGGACGGTCTTCAGGTGGGCCAGGCCCATTTGGCTCTTGGCCTCCTCGATCCAGGTCTCGGAGGTGGCGCGTTGACCATAGGTGCGATGGGCGAGCCACGGGCTCAGCGGCTCGGTGCTCACGTAGCAGAAGCAGTCATAGCACTCCAGCTCGAGCAGCTCGCCTTGGGGGTGATCGGCATCGCGCGCTTGCGGGCAGCGCACCGCGAGGAAGAACCGCTCACGGCTCCACCCGCCGGCTCGGTGAGAGAATTCACATTGCTCCCAGCCGCGGCGCCGGTGGATCGGGGTCCAGCGCTGTTGGCCGAGCAGCTGGGCGAGGTTCCTCATCTTGACCTTGATCAGGTAGCCGTGGCCGCGGGCGTCGAGCAGGTCGAGCAAGGCGCCGTCGAAGAAGCCGCTGTCGGCGCGCAGAATCAGGCGATGATGCGCCGGGAACTGGGCGAGCAGTTGCTGCATGAACGCCACCATGCCATTGCTGGTGTAGGCGCTGCCGGTGCGCAACCACGCCTGTACGATCTCTTTGGTGTCGCTGCAGAAGGCGAGCAACGGATGATAGGAACGCGCGCCGCGTTTGTGGGGGTTGTAGCCCTTGGCCGTCCCTTGCTGGCGACCGTAGACAGTCTTGACCGTGGAGTCGGCATCGATCCATTTTTGGCACTGCGTGGCCAGATGCGAGCGCCCGGCGCGCAGGGCGCGGGCCCACACCCGCTGGCGCAGCGCATGGACCAGCGTCTCCAGGCCGCTGACATGCCGCTCGCGCACCTCCTTAAACACCCGCCCGAGCGTGCTCTGATCGGGCAGGCGCTGCCAACCGGCTACCCGGCGCAGCACCTCGTCGGACCACAGCGCCATGCACTGACTGAGGCTGCGCGCCCCGCCGATCAAGCCCACCACCACCAGGAACGCGGCGTCGCCGAGTTGGTAGAGGGCGTTCGCCGCGCGCGTGTGCTCAACGTGATGACCGAACAGGCCGCCGAAGCCCAGGGCGTCGAGAAACTTGACCACCGGCACCAGCCCGGCTTGGCTGCTCATGCCACGTCCTGCGTCTTCCAGCCGGATCTTCGGCGACGCACCCCGGGCCGATCCGGGTCTCTTTGCGGTCGGTTTGCTCATCGAAACGGTGACTCCTCAAGGCGAACCCAATGCGGCTCTAATGTACTGAGAAGGTTACCATTCTACGCATCCTGTATTCAGCGCTTGCAGCATTTAGGTGCAAGAAGATCAACGCCTTCATCGACTACTTCAACGAGACAATGGCCAGACCGTTCCGCTGGACATACCAGGGCAAACCGCTGGCAGCCTAATTGGCGGAAATGGTCACAGCACTTCCATCGCGGGGTACTAGTGCACCGCTGTGGAAATCCCGAGACCGTTGTGTCACTCACGCGGCCAGGGGTTTGCCTTCATAGGGAACGGTTCACTAACAACTTACTCATTATCTACTCATCTAGAGCGCTAAGAAGTCGCGTCAACATATTGAGTTGGTGCGAGCCTGGTGAGAGTATCGCCACCACACACTGGACGTTATGGGTGGCACGATGAGCGAGTTTCGTGGTTACGACCAGACGCACGAAGACACCATGCGGCTGTACTGCGCCTCCTTGCCGGAGGATCACCGGCGCCGCTATGGCGCGGTCGAGGCGCTGAAGATTGGTCGCGGCGGGATCACCTATGTCGCCAAGGTGTTGGGCATGAGCCGACGCACGATCTACACCGGGATTCGCGAGCTTGAGGCGATGGGCGACGACGGCGGCTCGCCGCCGCGACGGCCCAGTGGCAGCGCCAAACGCATCCGCCGCCCCGGCGGCGGGCGACCGAAGGCGACCCAGCGTCAGGCGGGTTTGGAGCAAGCCTTCGACGACGTCCTCGAGGCGCACAGCGCCGGCAGCCCCACCGACCCGAGCGTTTTCTGGACCGATCTCAAGCCGATGCAGTTGGCCGGTGAGCTGCTGCGGCGTGGCTTCGCGATCGGCCGCAACACCGCAGCGAAGCTTTTGAAACGGGCCGGCTATCGCCGCCGGTCCCTGCGCAAGGAACTCATCACCGGTCACGTCGATCCACAGGAACGCGACCAACAGTTCCGCCACATCGACGCGCTGCGCCGCCAAGCCCAGGCCGGCGGCAATCCGGTGCTGTGCGTCGACACCAAGAAAAAGGAGCTGCTCGGGCATCTGCATCGTCCCGGTCAGTGCTACAGCACCGAGGTTCAGTGCGTCTACGACCACGACTTCCGCCACCTCGCCAACGCCCTGCTGGTGCCCCATGGGGTCTACGACTACTTCGACAATGCCGGCTTCATGACCTTGGGCACCTCGCGCGAGACCAGCGCCTTCGTCTGCGACGCCATCGCACTGGCCTGGGAGGAAGACCGTCAGGCGCGCTACCCCGACGCCAGGGAAATCGTCCTCACCTTCGATTCCGGCGGTGCCAACGCCGCTCGCTCACTGCGCTTCAAGGAGGATCTCGTGGCACTCAGTGCGCGTTTGGGGCTGCCCTTGCGGATCGCCCACTACCCACCCTATACCTCCAAGTGGCATCCGATCGAGCACCGCTTGTTCAGCCATGTCGAGCGCGCGCTGCGCGGCGTCATCCTCGATTCGCATGAAACGGCGTTGCAGGCCGTTCAACGCACCCGCACCGAAACCGGTTTGCATGTCAAAGCCCGCATCCTCGACAAGGTCTATGATATCGGCCGCAAATGCTCCGATACCTTCCGCGACATCAAGGACAACTTCATTCGCCATGATGATGTCCTGGGTCACTGGAACTACGTCGTCGATGCGCGCGGCTTTGACTGAGCATACGTATTACTTGTTTTTTCATCGTTCCTAGGTCCAGCGGAAGGGCTTGGCCATGGTCGTGTTGAAGAAGTCGATGAATCGGGAGATCTTCGCCTGAAGGTCATCGAGCGAGGTGAAATTGCCGCGGCGGATGACCTTCCGCGCGAGGATCGAGAACCACATCTCGATCTGATTGAGCCAGGAGGCATGCTTGGGCGTGAAGTGAAAGACGATGCGGTGGCTGGGGTCGCGCAGGAACTGCTCGCGCGTGGCCATCGACTGGAGGATGCCGCACTGGCCTTTGATGCCGAGGTCGCCGTCGAAGCCGATGGCCTCGGCCACCAAGCGCACGACCGCCTCCGAGCAATGGATGTTGAGGTTGTCCATGACCAGATGCCAAATGCTTTCGGGCGAGCGTGTAGCCAGGAGCGTGGCCAGGTACTGGGCGAAGTCCGCCTCGGTGCGGGTCGGGCCGAGGCGGTAGCCGACCGCTCCGGTGGCCACATCGAAGTGGGCGATGAGGGTCGTGGTGCCGTGGCGGATGGACTCGAACTCGGTGCGCTCGGGCCGTCCAGAACGCATCGGCTGTGTGGGCGCCGCGCGCTCGAGTGCCTGCACGCCAGTCATCTCATCGATGCGACGCGTCTCGATCCCGGCGGCCGCCCGCGCCGGGGCGAGCTGATAGGTCTGGCAGACATCGTGACACTTGGAGGCGAAGTCGGCGTCGCGGGGGGTATTGATCCAGCCGCCGGTGCGGTGGGGCTTGAGCTTCACCTCGCGCAGGAAACGCCCCACCGAGTGGGCCGAGATGCGCTCCACGATGCCGCCTTCGCTCGCCGCCGTGACGAGGGTGGCGTGGGTCCAAGGGGTGAAGGGTCGGCCACGCTCGCTCGGTGGCTCACAGGCCAAGGCGATGATCTGGCAGATCTGCTCGGGCTGGAAGGTCGGCGGGGTACCCGGACGCGGGGCATCACACAACCGCTCGGCGAACGGCTGTCCTTCGCTGGCGCGCCAACGTTTGCGCCAGCACTGCACGGTGGCGCGCCCCATATCCAGCATCCTGGCCGTCTCACGTACGCCGACACCGTCGCCGGCCATCAGAATGATCCGCGCTCGCATCACCAGACTCTGCGGCGCGTGACGCTGCCGTACGATGGCTTCAAGACGGCGGCGGTGTTTCGTGGAGACATGGACGGGGGCAGCAGCGCAGCGGGCCATGGCAAGCAGTTGCGAACACATGAAAGTCCACATGTTCAACATGATGCCGAATTGACTTGAGAAACGGTATCAGGAGTTTCACTCTGGACCACTAGGTGTCCCGTAGTGCGCCTGATTCCTGACGGCAAACCCGTAGGCGCTCGCCCATGAGCCCGCCGAGTGGTCTTTGTGAGGGCGGCCGCTGGGCGCGCTAGGCGCTAATCCACCGTTTAAGCCGTTCGAACAAACTGCGGTAATCGGCGGAAAACGCAAGGAAAAGGTAAACCAGATCAATAGGGAAAACAATCTGGTGCCCTGCGTCGGAAATCGAAACAGGGGTTATTTAGAAAACTATAATATTCCCATGGGAGTTCGAGCCTAGCTGCAAGGACGGGCCCTGCGCGGGTCGGTCGAACTCCCTGGAGAAGCCGAACACACGGCAGGTGGTCTTCTCAGACGCCGCTGGCACTACTGGAAGGTGGCCGGATGCTAGGGTCGGGGAAGGCCAGACTCAGGGTTTGCTTTTTGGTCAGCAGCGGCGGTCGCGCCGGCCACGGTCCGGATGTCTGCGTCCACCGGCGGAAAGTCCAGCGGGGTAACCCCAATCATGACGCGCATTCCGCATCATCAACCCAAACACCGCTCGCGCCGCCCGGCGACCTATCACCTCCCCCCGCCGCCGGCAGGGCGGCCGCCACTGGGACTGGCCGGCAATCTCGCGCGGCTCTTCATCGATTCCCCCCTAACGCCGCTACTGATGGCGGCGACCCTGGTGATCGGCCTGATCGGACTCTTCGTGACCCCGCGTCAGGAAGACCCGCAGATCTCGGTGCCCATGATCGACGTCTTCTTCGAGTATCCGGGGGCCTCCGCCGAGCAGGTCGAAAACCTCGCCATCCGGCCGCTGGAGCGCATGATGAGCGAGATACAAGGGATCAAGCACATCTATTCGGCGGCCGAGCGGGAGCGCGGGATGGTCATCGTGCGCTTCAAGGTCGGCGAGCCGCTCGGTCCTTCCATCGTCAAGGTCCACGACAAGCTGCAGAGCAACCTCGACAAGATCCCGCCGGGGGTGTCGATGCCCCTGGTGCAGCCCAAGAGCGTGGACGACGTGCCGGTGGTCACGGCCACCCTGTGGTCAAACGTCGTCCACGACTGCGAGCTGCGTAACCTGGCCAACGACGTCCTGCAGCGCCTGCAAGAGGTCCCGAACACCGGGGCGGGATTCGTCGTCGGCGGTCGCCGCCACCAGATCCGCATCGAGGTGCAACCCGAGCGTGTGGCCGGCCACGGCATCAGCCTGGATCAGGTCGCGGAGACCGTCGGTCAGGCGAACAGGGAACGCGGCGCGGGGACCCTGGAGGCGGGGGACCGGCTGCTCAACGTCAGCACTGGCGGCTATCTGCGCACGGCGGACGACGTCGCCAACCTCGTGGTCGGCAGCCGTTACGGCATGCCCATCTATGTCCGCGACGTCGCCCGGGTCTTTGAGGTGGCGGAGGAGACCACGCAGCTGGTCACCTACCACACGGGCCCCGCGGCCACGGAGGGAGTGCCCCCCACGAACGGGGCCCCGGCGGTGACGGTGGCCATCGCCAAGAAGGAGGGGACCAACGGCGTGGCGGTGGCCAACGATATCCTCGCCAAGCTCGAAAGCCTGAAGGGGCGCCTGATCCCGGAGAACGTTCAGGTCAGCGTGACGCGCAACTACGGCAAGACCGCCAACGACAAGGTCAACGAGCTCCTGTCCGCACTCCTCGAGGCCGCCCTGGCCGTGAGCCTCATCTCCTGGATCACCATCGGGCGGCGCCCCGCCTCGGTGGTCATCATCGTCATCCCGCTGGTGATCCTGATCACCATCTGGTCGGCCTGGGCCCTGAACTACACCATCGACCGGGTGAGCCTGTTCGCGCTGGTCTTCTCCATCGGCATCCTGGTGGACGACGCCACGGTGGTGACGGAGAACATCTTCCGACGTTGGTTGTTGGAGGGTCGTACCAGCATCGACGTGGCGGTGGACGCCGTGCGCGAGGTCGGCAACCCCACCATCATCGCCACACTGACCGTGCTCGCCGCCCTCCTGCCGATGGGCTTCGTCAGCGGCATGATGGGGCCCTACATGCGGCCCATCCCGGTGCTGGGCTCGGTGGCCATGGGCTTCTCCCTGTTTGCGGCCTTCGTGTTCACCCCCTGGTGCTCCTACAAGCTGCGCCCCAAGCTCGAGGCCCTGAAGCGCGCCGAGGCCCGCGAGCGCCGCACGCAGGAGATCATCGGCAGGATCTACCGGCCGATTGTCTCGCCCTTCATCCGCAGCCGTCCGCTGGCCTGGGTGCTGCTGTTCAGCATCGTCGTGGCCTTCCTGCTCGCTTGCGCGATGTTCTACACCAAGGCGGTGACTGTGAAGATGTTGCCCTTCGACAACAAGCCGGAGTTCAACGTGGTGGTCAACCTGCCGGAGGGGACCGCGTTGCCGGTGACCGCTAATGTCACCCGGCGCCTCACCGAGGCCCTGCGAGGGGTCCCGGAAGTGACCGCCCTGCAGTCCTATGTCGGCACCGTCTCCCCGTTCAACTTCAACGGCTTGGTGCGCCATTACTACCTGCGCGGAAAGGCCTGGGAAGGCGACATCCAGGTCATGCTGCTCGACAAGGGCGAGCGCGAGCGCAGCAGCCATGAGATTGCCAGCGCCGCGCGGGACCTGCTCACTCCCATCGCGCAGGACCTCGGTGCCCGGATCGCGGTGGTGGAGATGCCGCCGGGTCCGCCGGTCCTGCAGACCGTCGTGGCGGAGATCTATGGTCCGAACGCCGAGACCCGGCGCCAGGTCGCACAGGATGTCACGCGCCTGTTCGAGGAGGTCCCGAACCTCGTCGACGTGGACAACTACCTGAGCGAGCACTATGAGCGCTGGCGCTTCGAGGTGGATACCGAGAAGGCGACGCGTCGTGGCATCACGGTGGACACCATCAACCGCAATCTGGCCATGGCCATGGGCGGCTATGAGCTCGGCGACGTCAAGCAGGGCACCGTGCTGGAGCCGGTCAACATCGTGGTCGAGCTGCCGCTGGGGGTGCGTGCCTCCACCAGCGCCCTCGGACAACTGCCGATCCCGGCCGGGGACGGCGGGTCCGTGCCGCTGACCGAGCTTGGCTGGTTCGAGAAGGTGCCGGAGGATCCGATCATCTACCACACCGACCTGCGCCCCATGGAATACGTGGTGGGCGAGATGGCCGGCCGGCTGGGCGCGCCCATCTACGGCATGCTGGGCGTGGGGGAACGACTGGCGGACTACCAGACGCCGGACGGGGTCACCCTGGCGGGAACCCTGACCGGGCCACCGGACGACAAGGGCGCGTCGAGCTTTGAGTGGACCGGCGAGTGGACGGTGACCTACGAGACCTTCCGCGACCTGGGCCTGGCCTTCGCCGCGGCCCTGGTCCTGATCTACATCCTGCTGGTCGTCGAGTTCGGGGACTTCCTGATCCCAGCGACCGTGATGCTGCCGATTCCGCTCACCGTCATCGGCATCGTCCCCGGGCACTGGCTGCTGGGCGCCGAGTTCACGGCGACCTCCATGATCGGTTTCATCGCCCTGGCCGGAATCGAGGTGCGCAACTCAATCCTGTTCGTCGACTTCGCCAAGAACGAGATGCACCGCGGCCTGCCGATCGAGGAAGCGGTACTGCGGGCCGGACAGATCCGCATGCGCCCGATCTGGGTCACCGACCTCACCATGATGGCCGGCGCGATCGCCATCCTGTTCGACCCCATCTTTCAGGGCATGGCCATCTCGCTGTTGTTCGGCGCCATCACCTCCGTGACCCTCACCATGCTCACCCTGCCGTTGCGCTGCATCGCCGCACGAAGCGCCTTCTGCGAGCGGCCGCAGGAAGAAACCGAGAGCGAGGGCGCGCCGGTGCCGGGTGATTTGGCGGCATCCTAAGCGAGCGGCGCTGTCGCTGAGACCGGGGTTCTCGCGTCAACTGGGCTTGGGGGTGACCAATGCCCCCGGCTGCGCGCCGCGGAGCGATGGGGGCACACCTTAGGAATCCGGCCGGCTGCAACTCAATTATTGCTCAGCGCGCCCGGCTGATCCTGCCGCGCACCAGTCCGGCGTCGAGCAGTCGGGACGCAGTCGCTTGGCCTCACACTGTGTCATCGATAAGGCCGTCGTCTTGTACAACTGTTGAGGCCGGGGGTGGTCTTGTTCCCCACTCGTGAGCGGTCGTTAGATACCCGAGCTAACCCCCCGGAGGATCCCTGGAGCCACTTTCAATGATGCTGATCAGATGAATACCAGACTGCGAGAATGGTTTTGGACTAATTTTAAGGGGCAAGGATTCCTTGCTGTCAGCGGCGAAAACATGCAAGCGCCGCATAAACAGAGGCTTATCGGATTGTTCTATCCCAACGTCGGAATTTTCGACGTGCGGATGTGATGCCGATCGCGGGCGAATTAAATGTGCGTTGACGAACGGAAGATCCGCGAGATCCTGAGCGGCGGTTTTCCGGCGATGGGCTCGATCGCGGGCGAGCACGCGGGCTTCCTGATGTTGCCGCCCATAGTGAGGAGGTAAGAGATGCAAACGCTAGAGTACGGAGACATCACTGAGCGGGGGTTCTTATCTGACCCTGAAGAGTGGAGCCATGACGTTGCCGGCGCCTTGGCGAAAGCCGAAGGCGTTGAGTTGACCGATGCCCACTGGGTGGTGCTGAATGCCATCCGCGATTTCTATGGTGCCAATGAGACCTCTCCGTCTTATCACATCATTTGCCAAGAGGTCATTTCTCAGGACGTCGAAAAGGTCAGCGCTCCGTTTAGTTACAACTGCGTCCACGCGATGAAGCAGCTGTTCCCGAGCGGTGGGTTAAAGCAGGCCGCCCGGATTGCGGGTCTGCCTGATTATTTCTGCTTCGGGTGCTGATCTGACAGCCCGACCAACGCAGGTGACGTGACCGAGCGGGCCGCGTCTCAGATCCCGGTGAAGGTCCGCCCGGTCGTATAATTGAACAGCACCACATCGCCCGCTTCAACCCGTAAATCCGCGATCCTTACACGCGGGGTGCGCCACGCGCGGTTGAGGGGCGGAGGCGTCCAGGCGGGTTCCGGGCGCCCGGGCACGGCGACCGATGCCTCCCGCTCTGGGGTGGTCAAGGCCGTGCAGCCAGCGAGCAGCGACGTCAGTATCAGCAGGAGGGCCCGGAGACCTACCCTGTCGCTCACTAGAAGGCCTCGATGAAGGCCGCGACGAAACGGTCGTAATCCGACTCGGGCAGATCATTGATGCCGGCGGCGGCCTTGCGCCCGCCGCCTGTCGCGAACTGGCGGCACAGCGCGTCAGCGCCCTCGGGCCGCGCAATGGGGGCACGCACGCTGACCACGAATCCGCCCCCGGTCAGGCGTGTCAACAGGGCATGGGCACGCGCGGGCGATGCCTGGGCCAGTTCGTTCGCGAAGACCCCGCCGGCGCGTCGTCCCCAGGGGTCGGCAGGCAGGATGTAGAGCGCGTGGTGCCCGGTCTCGAGCGACGGGCGCACCGCCCGAGCCCGCGCCATGTCGTCCGCGTAACCCTCGCGCAAGGCCCCGAAGGCAGGATCCTCGGCGATGAACACCAGCGGATCGGTATAGGGCTTCACCCGAAGATAGAGTTCGTCCGGCGCGAAGTGCAGGTCCGAGACCTCGGCCCCATAGCCGTTGTAGTTGATGTAAATTCCGAGCTCCCGCAACCTTTCGAGATCGGGCTCCGAAAGACCGAGCGGATCGGCGGCCCGGCGGGCGGAGGCATCGAAGTTGTCCCCGAAGGTCCCCACCACGGCCCAGGCCCGCTGGCGTCCCCCCAGGTAGTCGTCCACCAGCAGACTGGTGCCCTTGTCAGGCAGGGTCTCGATGTGGCATTCGAGGTGGGAATGGGCGGGAATCTCCCCAGGGAAGTGATGATCGAAATAGCGGACTCGGGCGCCCGCGGCGAGCAGCCGCTCCAGGGCGCCACGGTTCTTGTCGAGTGAGACATCCAACACGGTGACCTGGTCGCCCTCTCCGGCGTCCACCTGCTCCAGGAGGCTGATGTCGCGCTTGACGCCGGTGACCAGTGTGCTCTCGACGGGCTCGGCGAGGCGCAACTGGTGCAAGGCGCAGATGCCGTCCGCATCGCCGTTGAAGACGTCGTAACGGGCCATGTTGCTACTCCCAGGGCGCTGATTTAGTTTGAATGGCCGGTCATTATGGCCTGGGAAGTGGGGCCCGCCAAAAGGGTCGCAACCAGAGCAAGTGACCGTCAGCGGCATTGCCGGGCTTGTATCGGGCCGGTAAACTCGCCGGATTACCAGGAACCGTCCTCCAGTGCCTGCGCGCGCCGGCGGCCGCCACGGCTCTCGCCAGAGAAGCCGGGGCCGTCGGACCTGCCGACGCGGGCCAAACCCCGAACACCCTTAGTAGACTCTGGAGCCCCTATGGCCATCGAACGCACCCTGTCCATCATCAAGCCCAACGCCGTCGCCAAGGACGCCATCGGCGCCATCATCGGCCGGTTTGAGGCCAACGGGCTGCGCATCGTCGCGGCGCGCATGCTCCACATGTCCCGCGAGCAGGCCTCCGCCTTCTACGCCGTTCACCAGGGCAAGCCGTTTTTCGACGAGCTGGTTGGCTTCATGACCTCTGGGCCGGTCATGGTTATGGCCCTGGAAGGTGAGGACGCCATCGCGAGGAACCGCGAGATCATGGGCGCCACCAACCCGGCCAACGCGGCCCCCGGCACCATCCGCGCGGACTTCGCCGATTCATTCACCGAGAACGCCGTGCACGGCTCCGACGCCCCGGACACGGCCGAGGTCGAGATCGCCTTCTTTTTCCCCGAGGGCGTCTGCCCCCGCACCCGCTAGGAGTGCCCGACTCCCTGCCGACGAACATGCCCAAGGACGACCGCGTCAAGCCGAACCTGCTCGACCTGGACCTTGCCGACTGCGAGGCCCTGGTGGTCCAGCTCGGCTTCAAGTCCTTTCACGGGCGCAATGTCTTCAAGTGGATCCACAAGCACGGCGTCATCGACCTCGACGGGATGACGGATGTCCCGAAGACGCTGCGTGCCGCCCTGATCGATGCCGCAGAGCTACGCCTGCCGCGCATCATCCACACTCAGCCCTCAGCTGACGGGACCGTCAAGTGGGTGATGGAGCTTGACGACGGCCAGCGGGTGGAGACCGTCCATATCCCGGAAGACGGGCGCAGCACGATTTGCGTCTCCTCTCAGGTGGGCTGCGCACTTGACTGCGCCTTCTGCGCCACCGCCCGGCAGGGCTTCAACCGCAACCTCAAGGTCGGCGAGATCGTCGGCCAGGTCTGGCACGCCGCGCGCCAGCTTGGGGAGCCCCCGAGTAATGTGGTGATGATGGGCATGGGTGAGCCGCTGGCGAACTTCGACGCCGTCGTCAAGGCCATGGGGGTCATGCAGGACGACCTCGCGTACATGATCTCCAAGTACCGGGTGACCCTGAGCACCTCCGGCATAGTCCCGAACATCTACCGGCTGCGCGAGGTCAGCGACGTATCGTTGGCGGTCTCCCTGCACGCCCCGAACAATGCGCTACGCGACCAGCTGGTCCCGATCAACCGAAAGTATCCCCTGGAGGAGCTGTTGCCGGCCTGTCGCGCCTATGTCGCCGGCGACAAACGACGCCGGATCACCTGGGAATACGTGATGCTCGACGGGGTGAATGACAGCGTCCACCATGCCAAGCAGCTGATCCGGTTACTCGAGGGCACACCCTCGAAGCTCAACCTGATCCCGTTCAATCCCTTCCCCGACAGCGGCTTCGGCACCACCAAGCCGGAACAGTTGGAGATCTTCCGCCAGCGGCTGATGCGCTCCGGGCTGCTCGCCTTCACCCGCAAGACTCGCGGCGACGAGATCGCTGCCGCCTGCGGTCAGCTGGTCGGGCGGGTCCAGGACCGCACCCGCCGATTGGGCCGTCCGGTACCTATCCCATTGCCTGGGGACGGGGTTCGGGCACCATGAAGCCGCTCTCTCAAGCGTGGCCCCTCGCGCTCCTCCTGCTGTCGCTGACGGCGCCGGGATGCAGCCACAAGGAGGTGCGGGACCGGGACAACTCGTTGGGCCTCGATACCCAGGACAGCCCCGGCGATCTCTACGTCGCCATGGCCGCGGAGTACTACCGGTTGGGCCAGCTCGATGCCGCCGTGCGCCGGGGCGAACAGGCCATCCAGGAGGACAATAAGAACCCTCGGGCCTACTACGTGATGGCGGTCATCTATCAGAGAATCGGCCAAAACGCCCGCGCGGACGAGTACTTCAAGCAGGCCCTGGAGCTCTCCCCCAAGAACCCGGACATCCTCAACGCCTACGGCGGCTTCCACTGCAGCCAACGCCGCTACGCGGAGGCCGACGCCCAGTTCGCCAAGGCACTCGAAAACCCGCTCTATAAAACCCCGTGGGTCACCATGACCAACGCGGGAACCTGCGCGGCCAGCGCCGGCAACCCAGCCAAGGCGGAGACCGAATTCCGGCGCGCCCTCAATGCGAACCCGCGTTTCGGCCCCGCTTTGATTAAAATGGCCGACATCGAATACAAACGGGGAAACGCGAAAGGCGCCAAGGGCTATCTGGATCGTTTCTTCCAGACCAATGCCCCCACTTCGGACGCCCTGGCGCTCGCCATCAGGACCGAGCGCAAGCTGGGCAACCGCAAGGGCGCGGAGACCTACGAGCAGGTCCTGCGCAAAAACTTCCCGACCGCACCAGAAACTCTCGAGCTCTAGCGAGTCATCTGCGATGAATCCTATCCAAGTCCCCATCCCGGACGACCAGAACGTCGTCGAGTTCGCTGAGAGCCCAGGGCGGCGCCTGCGCGTCCAACGCCAGTCCAAGGGCTTGGAAATCGTGCGGATTGCCGCGCAATTGCACCTTCGCCCGTCGATGGTGGAGGCCCTGGAACACGATCAGTACGAGAAGCTTCCGAACCCGGTGTTCGTGGCGGGTTACCTGCGCAACTACGCCCGCCTGCTCGGGCTTGACCCCGAGCCGATCTTGACCGCCTATCGTGCCGGCAATCCAGACATGGAGCAGCCGGCGCCGCGGGTGGCGCGCCCGGCCAAGTCCGAGATCGGCAGCAGCCACATCCTGGTGCGCCTGATCAGCCTCGCCCTGATCGCCGGGGTGATCGGCATGCTGGCCCTGTGGTGGCAAAACCGGGCGGAGCTGCTCTCGATACCGAGTGCGGGGGATCAAGCCCCGGGCCTGACCCTGGACGAGGACACGGTAGGAACGTCCGACCTGCCTGGCGACACCTCGGACTCGGGACTCTCCGCCATCGAGGAGTCACGAGCGGAAGTGCCGGCGGTTGCCCTTCCCGAGCGCCCGACGGCCCTCGCCGACACTCAGGAACCGGCGTATCCCCCCGTTGCGACGGAACCATCCGCGGATGAGTCTTTGACCCCGTCCATGGGCGCGGGCGTTCGCGCTCCGCTGGCCATGGACGCGGCTGTAACCGATGGCGCAACCGATTCGGCCCCGGTGCCCGGCAGGGAGCCGGTTGATGTGGCGTCAGTGGGCGCGCCTGAAACCGCGTCTGAGAGCGCTCCCCAAACGCCTGTCAATGGCGAGGTGGCACTCGAGTTCTCCGGCCCCTGCTGGATCGACGTGCGCGACGCCTCGGGCGCAGTCGTTCTCACCGGCGAGATGGCCAAGGGGGATCGCCGGGTCCTGGAGGGCCAGCCCCCCTACTCCTTCGTGATCGGAAACGCCGGCGCCACCAGCCTCACGGTCGGCGGCGAGCCCTTCGACCTGCAGGGCCGGTCGCGGGGGAACGTGGCCCGTTTCAAGCTGAACCCGGAAGCGCCCGAGTGACCCTAGCGCCGCGCCGAGCCCCGCGGCGTGATCCGGTATTACCACGAGCATGAGTAAGACCATCGAGGCCATCCAGGCCATCCGGGGGATGCACGACATCCTGCCGGAGCGCATCCATCTTTGGCAGCGCCTCGAGGACGGCGCCCGCCGGGTGCTGGAGGGGTACGGCTACACGGAAATACGCACCCCATTGGTTGAGGTCACAGAGCTCTTCAAGCGCTCCATCGGCGAGGTCACCGACATCGTCGAGAAGGAGATGTACAGCTTTACCGACCGCAACGGCGACAGCTTGAGCCTGCGTCCTGAGGGCACCGCGAGCTGCGTCCGCGCGGCCATCGAGAATGGGCTTCTGATGAACCCCCAGCGGCTCTGGTACCGCGGGCCCATGTTCCGCCACGAACGGCCACAGCGCGGACGCTACCGTCAGTTCCACCAGATCGGAGTCGAGGTCTTCGGCCTCCCCGGCCCGGACATCGATTTGGAGGTGATCCTGCTCACCGCCCGGTTGTGGCGCTCGCTCGGTCTCCCGGCGCTGCGCCTGGAAGTCAACACCCTCGGGGACCAGGCGGAGCGCCTGGCTTACCGCGAGAAGCTGGTCGCCTATCTCGAAGGCCACGCCGAGCGACTGGACTCCGACAGCCGCAAGCGCCTTTACAGCAACCCGTTGCGGGTGCTCGACTCAAAGAATCCGGAGACCCAGACGGTGATCGCGGACGCCCCGGCCCTGATGGACAGCCTGGGTCAGGCAAGCCGCGACCACTTCGCGGCGATCTGCCAGGGACTCGACTCGGCGGGCGTCGCCTACCGGATCAACCCCAGGCTGGTACGAGGACTCGATTATTACAACCGCACGGTCTTCGAATGGATGACCGACGACCTCGGGGCGCAGGGGACCGTCTGCGCCGGCGGGCGCTACGACGGCCTGGTGACCCAGCTCGGAGGCCGGGAGACCCCGGCGGTCGGCTTCGCCCTCGGGCTGGAACGGCTGGTCGATCTCCTCGGAGGCTCGGGCGATACCGCTCAGCCCCCCTTGGACGCCTACCTGGTCGCGGTCGGCGACCGGGCACAACGAGAGGCACCGCTGATCGCCGAGCGCCTGCGGGACCTCGCCCCAGGGATGCGCCTGCTCACCCACTGCGGCGGCGGCAGCTTCAAGAGCCAGTTCAAGCGCGCCGACAAGAGCGGGGCACGCTACGCCCTGGTGTTGGGCGACGGCGAGCTTCAGCGCGACGTGATCGGGATCAAGCCGCTACGTGACGACACGCCCCAGCGCGAGCTCGGGCTGGCCGAGTCCGCAGCCTTCCTGTCCGGCGGCCATGAGCCGTGGAGCGACGCCCCTTAGCCGCAAGCGGCGTCCGCGAGTCAACCCCAGAAACCCATAACGATTTCCCCAAGGATATTGAGCGTGAGTCAGTACGAAACCGACGACGAAAAAGTCGAAGCCATCAAAAAGTGGTGGAAGGAGAACGGCCTGTCCGTGGCGGCCGGCGTGGCAATTGGCCTCGCGGCCGTGTTTGGCTGGCGTGCCTGGACCGGTTACCGCGACAGCGTCGCGGGGGCGGCCTCCGCCGACTTCGAGCAGCTGCTAGTGAGCGCAGATGGCGGCGCGGCCGAGTCCGCCATCAAGCAGGCTGAGTTGTTGCGCGATGAATACGGCTCCACCCCCTACGCCGCTCTGGGCGCCCTGGTCGCGGCCAAGGTCCAATACGAGTCGGGCAATGCGGCCGGCGCCATGGCGATCCTCCAGGGCGTCATCTCCGATGCCCCGGATCCAGCGCTGGCCACGCTCGCCGCCCTGCGCATGGCGCGTATCCAGGTGGCCGAGGGACATCTCGACGCCGCGGCCGCGACGGTTCAGGCCCACGACGATGGGGCGGCATTTGCCGGCGACTTTGCCGCCGTTCGAGGCGACATCGCGGCCGCTCGAGGTGATACGGCCAAGGCCCGCGACGAATATGAAAAGGCCATCGCTGCAGGTTCCGGGCTCTCTCAGCTCATCCGGCTCAAGCTCGACAACCTGCCGGCAGCGGGCTGAGGCGAGGACAGCACATGGCCAACCATCAATGGGGCCTAGGCCGCTCAACGGCCGCCCTGCTGGTCAACCTGCTCGCACTG
Organism: uncultured Gammaproteobacteria bacterium; assembly: GCA_963698355.1. Classification (GTDB taxonomy): domain Bacteria; phylum Pseudomonadota; class Gammaproteobacteria; order Chromatiales; family Chromatiaceae; genus Thiodictyon. Next base: position 17,690 of record CAVOQO010000108.1, read on the forward strand.
GGTCTCGGCGGCTGTAGCGCCATTCCCTGGCTGGGCGGCGAAAAGGACCCCACTCCGCCCACCAAGCTCCAGGACTTTGTGCCCGAGGTGGGCGTCGCAACCCTGTGGTCCGAGCGGGTGACGAAGGGCAGCGAGGGACGGCGTCTGAAGCTGGTCCCCGGGGTGAGCGGCGGGCGGGTCTACGTGGCCGATTCCCGTGGCCGGGTGGCGGCGCTGGACGCCGACAGCGGACGTGTGCTCTGGGAACGGGAGACCGGCCTGGCCTTCAGCGGCGGTCCGGACGTGGAGGGAGACCGCCTGATCCTGGGCACCAGCGGAGGGCAGGTCGTGACCCTGTCCACCGCCGACGGACGCGAGTTGTGGCGGGCCCAGCTCGAAAGCGAGGTGATCTCGGTCCCCCGCGCGGGCGGTGAGGGCAAGATCATCGTCCACACACTCGATGACAGTATCTACGGTCTGGACGCCGCCAATGGCGCCGAGCTTTGGCGGTTGACGTACCCCGCACCGGTCCTGACCCTGCGCGGCAGCAGCACGCCGGCCATCACCCCCAAGGGTGTGGTGGTCGGGCTCTCCGGCGGAAAGCTGGTGAAGATCGACCCCGCGGACGGGACGCCCCTATGGGAGGTTACCGTCACGCCGCCGCGGGGTCGCTCGGAGCTGGCGCGGATCTCCGACATCGACGCCGACCCCATCGTGGTCGGGACCCTGGTCCTGGTCGGCACTTACAACGGCGACCTGGCCGCGGTGGACCTGGACGGGGGCGCCATCCTCTGGCGTCGCCAACTCTCCTCCTACGCGGGCCTGGCAGCCAACGAAACCGATCTCTTCGTGACCGACTCCGACGATCGGATCTGGGGGGCGGACCCGGTGAACGGGGCCGGACGATGGAAGCAGGAACGGCTGCTGCACCGCCAACTCACCGCCCCGGCCCTCATCGGCAACCTGATCGCCGTCGGGGACCTCGACGGCTATGTTCACCTCATCGCGCAGGCCGACGGGCGCTTGGTGGGGCGCACGCGCGTCGCCAAGAAGGGGGCCATCACGGCCCGCCCGGTCTCCGCCCAGGGCCGACTCTATGTCTACGGAAACGACGGGGCCCTGGCCGCCCTGACCATCGGTCAGGCACCGCCCCCCAGCCGGCGCGCACTCCGCAACCAGGCTGCCGAAGGGGGCGCCAAGGCCGCCATCCCCGCAGAGGGCGCCTCCTCAGCCCCCGAATCGGCGATACCGGAAACGCGCTCGGGTCCCACAGGCAACACGCCCAACCCCTGATCCCATGCTCCCCGTCATCACCCTGGTGGGGCGGCCCAACGTGGGTAAGTCCACCCTGTTCAACCGACTTACCCAGAGCCGCGACGCCCTGGTGGCGAATTTCCCGGGGCTGACGCGAGACCGCCAATATGGGGTGGGGCGCATCGGACCGCGGCCCTATGTGGTGGTCGACACGGGCGGCATCATCGAGGAGGCGGACGGACTCCATGGCCTGATGCAACGTCAGGTCCAACTCGCCATCGATGAGGCGGACCAGATCCTGTTCATGGTCGACGCCAAGGATGGATGCGCCGTCGGCGACTTCGAGATCGGTGAGCGGCTGCGCCGACTCGGAAAGCCCCTGACCCTGGTGGTCAACAAGGCCGATCATGCGGACCCCGCACTGCTCGCCGCCGAATTCCACGCCTTGGGCCTGGGCGAGCCCCTGCCCATCTCCGCCACCCAGGGGCGGGGGGTGCGCGCACTGATGGATGGGGTACTGGCCTCGATCCCGGAGCCGCAGGTCGCGCCCATCGGTGACTCGGAGCCGAGCGGAGCCGACGCAGGCATCAAGGTGGCCGTGGTGGGTCGGCCCAATGCCGGCAAATCCACCCTCATCAACCGGCTCCTCGGCGAAGAGCGGGTGGTCACCTTCGACGAGCCCGGGACCACCCGCGACAGCATCTTCATCCCTTTCGAACGCTACGGGCGGCGTTACACCCTGATTGACACCGCCGGGATGCGACGCCGCGCGCGGGTCACTGACGTGATCGAGAAATTCAGCATCATCAAGACCCTGCAAGCGATCGAGGCGTGCAACGTCATCGTCCTGGTCGTGGATGCCCGGGAGGGCATCGGCGAGCAGGATGCCACCCTTGCGGGACACATCATCGAGAGCGGCCGGGCCCTGGTGGTGGCCATCAACAAATGGGACGGACTGAACCCGGACAGCCGCGCCCAGATCAACACCCAGTTTGCGCGCAAGCTGGGTTTTCTGGACTTTGCCGCTGTGCATCGGGTCTCGGCCCTGCACGGGAGCGGGGTCGGGCTGTTGCTCGACGAGGTGGACCGGGCCTATGCCAACGCCACCCGGGACCTTTCCACCCCAGAGATCACCCGCCTGCTGGAGGCGGCCGTGAGCGAGCATCAGCCGCCCCTGGTCCACGGCCGGCGCATCAAGCTGCGCTACGCGCACCAGGGTGGACGCAATCCGCCCGTGATCGTCATCCACGGCAACCAGACCGAGGACGTGCCCGAGGCCTATCGGCGCTATCTCGTCAACCGCTTCCGCCGTGAGCTCGGCCTGTCAGGCACCCCCCTGAGGCTGGAGTTCAAGAGCGGCGCCAATCCATTCAAGGGACGCCGCAACGTCCTCACTGAACGCCAGATCCGCCATCGCCGACGTCTGAAGGATTTCACCAAGCACAAGCGGTGATCCCGCTTTTCCGACCTCCTACAACCGGGGAATTCTGGCGAAAAATGGCCGAAAAATGGCGATTCGAAAAGCGTCAACCGGCCGTTTCGCCTTACCCTATGAGACACAACATAAAGGGCTTCTTGTTCTAAGAATACACAAGATATAGGAAATCCAGGCTAGACATTCCGACCCGTTCGCTTAAACTTCCAACCTGCGCGCTGCGGCCGAGGGCCCGCCGGTGGCGCCTGCCCTAAGAGACCACCACCCCAAAGATTGAAGAGGAGGACACCACCGATGCTGAACTGGGACGACCCCCTTGCGGCCCTACCCGCCAGTGGCCTTAAGGCCCCACCCCGGCCGGCCCCGATCGGGGCGCCGTTAGAGGGAGAGGTGCAGCTCGTCGAGTCCGAGCCACCGGCCCTCGAGCTCAGCGCCCACGACACCAGCGTTCAGATACGTCCGGGCCGGCGTCTGGTGGCCAATGAGGCCCTGATGGCGACCGCCGGCGCCGCCCCCGTGGTTGACCCCAACCCCTTTAGCACTCAGGTGGAGCTGCCCATCCGCGACACCCTGCTGCCTGGGGGTCGCACCGTCTCCGGCCGGGGGGATAGCCATGGCCAGGGGCGCCCGGACACCGCAGCCGATCTCGATTGTGCCGCCGAGGCCGAAGGCGGCGCCACCGGTCTGGAGGCCCTGGAGATGGGCGCCGGCCGGGTACGGGTGGACGACAAGCGCATCATTAACTGCCACGCCGACCTCAATCAGCTCGTGCCCTTCAAATATGACTGGGCCTGGCAGAAATACCTGGACGCCTGCGCCAACCACTGGATGCCGCAGGAGATCAACATGAACGCGGATATCGCCCTGTGGAAGGACCCCAACGGGCTCACCGAGGACGAGCGCACCATCATCAAGCGCAATCTCGGGTTCTTCTCCACCGCCGACTCCCTGGTGGCCAACAATCTGGTGCTTGCCGTCTACCGCCACATCACCAACCCGGAGTGCCGCCAGTACCTGCTGCGCCAGTCCTTCGAGGAGGCGCTGCACACCCACGCCTACCAGTACGTGGTGGAGAGCCTGGGGCTCGACGAGGGCGAGATCTTCAACATGTACCGGGAGGTGCCTGCGGTGGCCCGCAAGGCCGAATGGGCCCTGCCCTACACTCAGTACCTGGCCGACCCCTACTTCCATACCGGCACCCGCGAGAACGACCAGAAGCTGCTGCGGGAGCTGGTGGCCTTCTACGTCATATTCGAGGGGATCTTCTTCTACGTAGGCTTCGTGCAGGTCCTCTCCATGGGCCGGCGCAACAAGATGACCGGCACCGCCGAGCAGTTCCAGTACATCCTGCGCGATGAGTCCATGCACATGAACTTCGGCATCGACGTCATCAATCAGATCAAGATCGAGAACCCGCACCTGTGGACCGAGTCCTTCAAGCAGGAGCTCGTCGACATGATCCGCGACGCTGTGGCACTGGAGGCCCAGTACGCCCATGACACCATGCCCCGTGGCGTTCTGGGGCTCAATTCGCCGATGTTCGAGGAGTATCTCCAGTTCATCGCCAACCGCCGCTGCTCCCAGATCGGGCTCCCGGAGCAATACCCCGGTGCCGCCAATCCCTTCCCCTGGATGTCCGAGGTGCTGGATCTGAAGAAGGAGAAGAACTTCTTCGAGACCCGGGTCACCGAGTACCAGACTGGCGGGGCGCTCAGCTGGGATTGAGGCTGGCAGCGGCAGATGGCGTCGGCCAAGCGGGGCACGTCGACTCCGGGGACTCCAATGGGCTTGACGCCGAATAGCTGGCTCGGCTGGGCCGGACTCGGCGCCGCTGCCCTGCTAGTCGCTTTGGGCGCGGCGCTGACCTATATGACCTGGATGCCGGGCCGGACGCACTCCGGGCCATTGCCGCCGCTGGGCGCCGGGGAGATCGGTATCCGCGACGGTCTCTCACGCCACGTCCAGATGCTGGCCGGCACCATCGGGGAGCGGAATGTCTGGCGCTACCCGGCCCTCTCGGCCGCGGCGGATTACATCGCGCAGACACTGGCCCGGCAGGGATACCCGCCGACCGATGAGCCGTTCGAGAGCCGCGGCAGGAACGTCCGCAACCTCATCGCCGAAAAGCCCGGTGGCACCCTGGGCCAGGAGATCATCCTGATCGGCGCTCACTACGATTCCGTGAGGGACGGCCCGGGGGCCAATGACAACGCCTCAGGCGTGGCCGCGCTGCTTGAGCTCGCGCGCCTCTTGGCCGACCGCCCACTCGCACGAACACTGCGATTCGTCGCCTTCGTCAACGAGGAGCTGCCCTTCAGCTACACGGCCGAGATGGGCAGCGTGGTCCACGCCCAGGTCGCACGCTCACGGGGCGAGTCAATTCGGGCCATGCTGTCCCTGGAGACCATCGGCTACTACACGGACCGCACCGGCACCCAGCACTATCCGCCGCCCCTGGCCCAGCTCTACCCCAACACCGGAAACTTCATCGGGTTCGTTGGCAACCTTCGCTACGCCGCGCTGGTCCGCACCGCCGTGGGGTCCTTTCGTCGGCATGCCCAATTTCCGTCCGAGGGCGCCGCGCTCCCCGCCGGCATTGAGGGCGTCGGCTGGTCGGACCACTGGGCCTTCTGGCAGGCCGGTTACCCGGCCATCATGGTGACCGACACCGCCTTCTTCCGGTATTCGCCTTACCACACCCCTGAGGACACCCCGGACAAGGTCGACTACGAGCGCACGGCGCGTGTGGTGGCGGGACTCGAAGGGGTGATCGCGAAGCTGGCGGGGACGCCTTAGTCGGCAGGCCCCGGCTCGGCGCAATGCGCCGCGATAAACGTCTGGGTCTCGTCGCGCAGTCGCACAGCCGCCTCCCAGTCTTTCCCGACGGGCTTTAATGGCGTACCGATAGTCACCGCCGCCCGGCTGTGGCGAGGGAAGAAGGTCGAGCCTCGCATGAGGTCGCGAGTCCCGCGCAGGGCCACGGGTAGAACCGGAACGCCCGCCGCGGCCGCGGCCAGAAAGGCCCCCATGCGAAACGGCAAAAGTCCCGGCTGGTCGCGGAAGGTACCCTCTGGGAAGAAGCCAAGGATCGCGCCCCGCTCGAGCGCCTCAGTGAATCGCTCCACGTCCGCTGAGCTGCGCAGCGCGTCAAAGCGCTCGACAAAGAGGGTACCGAGCTGATTCAGTGCCAGCCTGACCAGCGGATTGGCTGCCAGCTCCTCCTTGGCGATGAAGGCAAAGGGGCGATCGATGGCCTCGACCAGCGCCATCGCGTCCAGATAGCTCTGGTGATTGCTTGCAACCACGAAAGGGCGGCCGGGAGGCGGTATCTGCTCGCGACCCGACACCGCCAGCCGGACGAAGGCCATCCGCCGCAGCAGCCGGACCCCTCCACGCACCAGCGCCCAGCGCCAGGCGTGCCGCGGCAGGAACACGACGCCGAGCCAGACCCAGGGCGCGATCAGCACGAACAGCGTCCAGGCATAGCCCGCGTAGAGCCAGGCGGGAAGGCCGGAAATCAGGTGCCCAGCCCGCGCCGCCAGCCCAGCGGCCGTGACCCGCGCCAACTGCCAGGCGGGCGCCGCCGGGCCGCTCATCAAGCGGCCCGAGAGATAGCGGTCGCGGGTGGCGCCGCGGCGCAGCTTGCCGCTCGAGGTCTTGAGCACCGCCCGCGGCGGAGCCAAGACGATCTCGTCGGGAGGCAGGCCCAGGATATCGACGGCGCGCTGGCGAACGGTCCGCTCCAGCGTGGCGCGTCGCTCCGGAGCGCGCTCGCGGGTCTCGGCCACGAGCACCAGCCGCTCCGTGCTAGTGCTCGGATCGGTGGCCGCGAAGGCCACCACGCAGCCCTTACGCAAACCGGGCAGCTCGCCGATCGCCTGCTCCAACTCGTAGGGGTAGAGGTTGCGGCCGCCGCGGATGATCATGTCCTTGACGCGCCCGGTGAGGTGCAGCTCGCCGTCCGCCAGGTAGGCGCGATCGCCGGTGTCGTGCCAGCCGTCGCGGATCAGGCGTGCGGTCGCCTCGGGGTTGCGAAGATAGCCCCGCGTGGCAGAAGGCCCCTGGAACTGGAGGAGTCCCTCGTGACGCTCTGGGAGCGCCTTTCCGCCGGGGTCCACGACCCGCACCCGATACCCGGCCAAGGGGCGCCCACAGCTCACCACCGGCATGGCCTGCGGGTCATCGCAGTGGATCGCCAACGCATAGCCGGACTGCGCGAAGCGCTGCCGGTCGATGCAGTCGATGCGCGGCCCGCGGTCCGGCGGGGGGAAGCTGAGCCCGACCGCCGCCTCGGCGAGACCGTAGACCGGCGCCAGCGCATCGGCCCTGAGTCCGCAGGGGGCGAAACGCTCCGCGAAGCGCCTCAGGGTCTCCGCGCTGACCGGCTCGGCGCCGTTCATGGCGCGCCGCCAGCGGCTCAGGTCCAGCCCGGCCAGGTCCCGGTCGCCGATCCTCTTGAGACACAGCTCATAGGCAAAGTTGGGCGCCGCGGACAGGGTCCCGCGATGGTCATGGATGGCCTTGGGCCAACGCAGCGGGCGGGCAAGGAAGGCCAGCGGCGACATTGACACGAGCGGGAGTCCGAAATATAGACTACCGAGCCAGGCGCCGATCAGGCCCATGTCGTGATAGAGCGGCAGCCAGCTGACGAAGCAGTCGTCCGCACGCACCGCGACCGCCTCGCCCATGGCGCGGATATTGGCGAGCAGGTCCGCGTGGGACAGGATGACGCCCTTGGGGTCTCCGGTGCTGCCCGAGGTGTATTGCAGTAACGCGATGTCGTCGGTGCCGGGACGCGCGCGGCCCACCGCGGGGGCCTCGGCGGCGAAGGCCTCCGGCGTCAGGACCGCTTTAAGAGAGGGCACCCAGGCCCGCAGGAGGCCGGCCACGCGGTGCGCTCGCGGCACCGTGATCAGGAATACCGCGCGGGCGTTGGTCAGGATACCCGCATGGCGGCGCAGATGATCCTCCAGCTGCGCCGGGCGTGCCGGCGGGTAGACGGGGACCGGGATGCCGCCCGCGGCCAGGGTGCCGAAAAAGGCGAAGAAATAATCGGCGCTGGTCGGCAGCATCAGGGCGACGGCGGCACCTTCGCTCAGACCCGCTGCCCGCAGACCGGCCGCGACCCGCCCGGCACCGTCCGCGAGGTCCCGATAGGTAATCGCCCTGGGACGATCTTCGGACTCGTACAGCAGGATATGAACGCGCGCGGCGTGCCGTTCCAGGTGCCAGTCCAAGACGTCCAGCAGGGTTCGGGCGGCGGCGGGCACTCCCGCGTCGATGGGCTGCGGCATCTCCGAGGGCTCGCGCCGCTCGGGCCCAGGCACCGGGGAGCCGGCCAGCGCTAGCAGGTCGAGCGCGGTCGCCGCCAGCAGCGCATCGTCCGGCAGGCGGACGCCGAGCCCCTGCTCCACCCGTGCGACCAGCTCGGAGCGACCCAGGCTGTCCAGCCCCAGATCCGCCTCGAGCCGACTATGCAGCGTGATCGACTCCAGCGGCTGCACCAGGTGAGAGTCCCGTGCGAGCCCTCGCAAGATCTCCAGTAGGACGGCCGCGTCGTCGCCCCTGGGCACCGGCGTGCTCATGGGCCGACGGGGACGGTCGCCGCTTGGGGGCCTCGGGAGACGAGGGGCGCCGTTGTTACCGCCGCCGCGGCGGGCGCCGTGGCTGGCGGAGGGGCGGCTTTGGAGCCCCTCCCTCGACCCCCATGTCCGCCGGCGCTACGCGTACAGGGCATCGATCGCGTCCGCGAACAGGGCCTGAAGCTCGGGTCGCTTGATCTTCATGGTGGGCGTGATCAGGCCGTTGTCGACGGTCCACGGCGACAGGCTGAGGTGCAGCGCGCGAATCTGGGCATAGCCGGGGAAGGTGCCGAGCCGATCCGCGACACGGGTGAGCGCCGCCTCGACGATCCGGGGGTCATGGACGGCCCCCGGGGCGGCGGGATCGAGCCCGAGCCCCCGCGCCAGCCTCAGCCAGGGTTCCTGCGCCAGCACCAGCAAGGCCGTGAGATACGGCCTCCCCTCTCCCACGATCATCGCCTGATCGAACAGTGGATCCATGGTCAGGGCCATCTCCATATCGACCGGCGACACCTTCTCACCGGTTGAGGTCACCAGGATCTCCTTCAGCCGCCCGCGGATCGCGACGTAGCCATCGCGCATCTCCGCGATATCGCCGGTGTGCAGCCAGCCATCGGCGTCGATGACCTGGGCGGTCGCGTCTGCCTGGTTCCAATAGCCTTGCATCAGGTTCGGTCCCCGCACGAACAGCTCGCCCTCGGGGCCGAGACGGGTCTGGATGCCGTCCAGCTCACGGCCGACCCAGCCTGGCAGGAAGTCCTCCGGCGGGACAGCGGTGACCACGGGTGCGGCCTCGGTCAGACCATAGCCTTCGGTCAGCGGCAACCCTAGAGCGACAAAGAATCGGCCGACCGTCGCCGACAGAGGCGCGCCGCCGCTGACTGCGACCCGCAGCCGACCGCCGAGCCGCATCAGGACTGGGCGCGCCACCAGCGAGCGCAGCAAGGGCCAAAGGAGCCGGTCGGCGGCGCTCGGTCCCGCGACCCACCCTCGACTCGACTCGAACCGCCGCCAGCCCATCGCGACTGTCCGATCGAACAGAGTCCGTTTCAATCCGCGGTCGCCGAGCTTTGCCTGAATGGCCATGTAGATCTTGTCGTATACCCGCGGCACCGAGAGCATCACGGTCGGCCGGACGGTGACCAGGTCCTCCCGGAGCTGCTCGATTGAGCGTGCGTAGGTGACGCAGCAGCCTGCCATCATCGGCAGATAGTAGCCGACGGTGCGCTCGAAGGCGTGGGCCAGGGGCAGGAAGGAGAGAAACACATCGCTCGGCAGCGCGGGGATGCGGCGCAGAACGGCCTCCGCGTTCGACAGGATGTTGCGGTGCGACAGCATGACTCCCTTCGGCGGTCCAGTGGTTCCCGACGTGTAGACCAGGGTCGCCACGGCGTCCGGGTCCTCGCTCAACCGTTGCGGCGTGCCCCCTGCGGAGGGTAGCCAGTCATCGATGCAGCGCAGCGCGGCGTCGCCTGCCGAGGCGACGCGCCGACACAGTACCCGCTGCAACTGGGGAAACCGATCGCGCATGCCGGCCAGCGGCACCCAACGGTCGTCGGACTCGAGCAACAGTAGGCGCGCACCCGAGTCCGCGATGACGTGGGCCAGGTTACCGGGGCTGTCGGTGGTATAGAGGGGAACGGTTACCAGACCCAGGCCGAGTGCCGCCTGATCGAAACAGACCCAATCGAGGCAGTTAGGCAGGCTGATCGCGACTCGGTCGCCAGGCTGCAGATTCTCGTCCTCCAGTCCGCGCTGCCAGCGGCCAACCTCCTCCGCCACCTCCTGCCAGCTGTATTCCCGCCACCTCTGCCGCACAAATTGGCAGTAGGCGACCCGGGTGGGAGTCTGCTCGACACGCCGGGCGAGCAGACCCGAAAGCGTCCGGGCGGACTCAAAGGGGATCGTTCCCTCCCGCAGCGGCGACCGCTCGGACTCGGGCTCGCTAGCGAGCTCCTTCTCCGCAAGGCCGCCCGCACCAGGGAGCCGTTGGTGCGCGCGATCGGATGTCCTGTGCATGGCGTGCTCCGTCTCACGATGCGCGACTATGCTCGCTTGCTGCCGATTTGATCGGCATCTAAATCAAGTATTGGACATATTGCGCATCCCGGACGCGGACCGACCACGGAGTCGGCGGATTCATGGCTTCCTCCCTGTGCGGTTGCTGCAGATTTGCACAGTGGCCAAGGAGGCGTCGCTCGAGACCCGGGCCGGGACCGGAGCGTTGTGGGCCTTGAGTTGGGGCCGGCCGGCGCAAATGTTCACGCAGCCATCAACGGGGACCAGCGTCTTGGCCGAGCTCACGAGAGTCCATGGCTGGCGAGTCACCAATTTGCCCACGACGGCACCTCCAGCGCTCAATACCGACTGTTCCAACCACCCACCGTAAGGAGTGATCGCCGATGAACGAGAAGAAGTCCGCTGACGAGTTGAATCAGGATGTCTCCCTTCCACGCCGGAATCTGCTGATCGGGGCCGCCGCCCTCTCCACCCTGCCCGGGCTGGCGGTGCTCGGTCGGGCGAGCGCCGAAGAGCACAGCCACGAGCACCATCAGCACACCATCGACCAGGGGCGGATGCGGGTCATCACGCACGCGGCCGACTGTGTGACCAAGGGCGAGATCTGCATCGAGCACTGTCTCCAGCTCTTCAAGGCCGGCGACACCTCGGTGGCGGAGTGTGCCGAAACGGCCCACGAGATGCTGGCCTCGTGCACCGCAATGGGCAAGCTCGCCTCCTACGACTCCCGCCACCTCAAGGATTTCATGCGGGTGTGCATTGGCGTCTGCGAGGACTGCGAGAAGGCCTGCCGGGAGCACGAGAACAAGCATGCCGAATGCAAGGCCTGCGCCGACTCCTGCGCCGACTGCATCCGGGTCTGCAAGGAATATCTCGCCTGACCACCGTTCTCCTGGCCGTTCGGGGTCATTTACGACCTGGCCCGGGCGAATGCGTCCGGGCTAGCTCCCGTCGTCTTCCGCGTCGAAGCTGTACGAGGGGAACACGCCAGTCAGTCGGGAAGGCGCCGAACTCGCCCCTGGCCCTCAAGGCGTCACGCCGGCGAGCCTCGGCATGAGCCTTGGAAGATCGCGTTGCAGGAACTCCGCGTCGGTAGAGAAGAGGTCGTATCCGCCGATCTCGGGAAGCGGGACCAGCCGCGCCTGCCGTATCTCCGGCGAGCCGCCATCGAGCTTGCCGGAGATGAGGCGCGCTCTCAAGGCAGCGAATCCGCCCTCGGGTCTGCATGCACAATAGAAATGGAGCCGGTAGGGCCCAGGCTCCTCTGCCACGTAGGGCACGGCATCGACGCGCAGGAGCCGGATCGAGTCGATGGCGAGCCCAAGCTCTTCCCGGACCTCTCGCTTGAGGGCACTATCAATGACGTCGTCGGGGGACGGCCCGTCTCGCGGGACCGTCGGACTGCCCGGGACCGATTCCAGCGAGCCGCCCGGGAGACCCCAGGCACCCCGGCGCCGGTAGCTGTGCTCAACCAGGAGCACTTCCGGCGGCGCGGCCTCCGTGTCAATCATCACAGCAACCGCACCCACCACCCAGCGGCGCGCGAATCGTCCCTTGAGCAGGCCCGCAAGCCGGGGCGGAAAGAGGCGCCAAACGCGAAGGGCCAGCCGGTGAATCCCGGGCCGGCCTTCAATCCAATGAGCGAGCCGATTCAGCATGCCGTGACCTCCCAGCGGACTGGCCGACGGGTCGCGCCGGTCCGCATATTCCGTATCCCAGTGTAGCCGGTGGGCATCAGAGGGGACGTCAGCCCCGCAGATTGGCGACGACTGAGCGGCTGGCCAGGTTGGCTATCGCAGCGATGCCCTAGAATCCGCTGACCCACCCATTCGTCGCGACCGACAGAGCCGAGTTTTCCCCCGACCATGCCGACCCGGAATCCAGACCAGGACTGCATTCGCCTGCGCGGGGTGCGCCAGAACAACCTGAAGGACCTGGACCTGGATCTACCCCTGGGTGAGCTGATCGTAGTGACCGGGGTGTCGGGTTCGGGCAAGTCCTCCCTGGCCTTCGACACCGTCTACGCGGAGGGCCAGCGGCGCTATGTGGAGACCTTCTCGCCCTATGCCCGCCAGTTTCTGGACCGCATGGACCGACCGGCGGCGGACCGCATCGAAGGGATCCCTCCCGCCATCGCCATCGACCAGACCAATCCGGTGCGCACCTCCCGCTCCACCGTGGGGACGATGACGGAGCTGAACGATTACCTCAAGCTCCTGTTCGCCCGGGCGGCACGGCTTTTCTGTCGGGGTTGCGGGCGCGAGGTCCGGAGGGACACGCCCGAGTCCATCTGGGCCCAACTCGGTGGCGGAAAGTGTGAAGATCCGCCACGGGTGCTGATCGTCTTCCCGGTGCCAGTCCCAGCATCTCTGGACCCGGAACAGGTCCGCGAGTTGCTGTCCAGGCAGGGCTATGTGCGCCTCCTGCGCGAAGACGGACCTGTGCTCGAGGTGATCCAGGATCGGCTGCGACTCAGCGAGGAAAACCGAGGCCGCACCCTGGAGGCCCTGGAAACCGCCCTGGACCGCGGGCACAGCCGGCTGCTCGTCTACACCCTTGGTGAAGACCGCCAGCCCGTTGAAGCGAGGCGCTTCTCTGCGGACCTGCATTGCCCGGATTGCGACATCGCCTATCGGGACCCGCTGCCCAACCTGTTCTCGTTCAACTCTCCGGTGGGGGCCTGCGAGACCTGTCGCGGTTTCGGACGCGTGATCGGGGTGGACTGGGGACTAGTGGTACCCGACCCGTCCAAGTCGCTGATCGAAGGGGCCATCAAACCCATCCAGTCGGACAGCTACTCGGAGGTCCAGGAGGACCTGATGGGCTTCGCCCACCGCCGGGGCGTGCCCACGGATATCCCCTGGAGCGCGCTAAGCGAGCGCGACCGCACCTGGGTCATCGAGGGCGAGGGCGATTGGGAGGCCGGGGTCTGGTACGGCCTGCGCCGCTTCTTCGACTGGCTCGAGGGGCGCGCCTACAAGATGCACGTGCGGGTGCTCCTGTCCCGCTATCGCTCGTACGACGCCTGCCCCGACTGCAAAGGGGCTAGGCTCAAGGACGAGGCGCTGGACTGGCGACTGTGCGGAGAAGGCGGGCCGAGGGCGGAGGGCCGAGGGCCAGGGGGCGAGACGCCCGCGCGCCCGGGCCACGGACGCTTCCGCCACGCGCGGGTGGCGATGACCGACGCTGCCTGGAGCGCCCTCCCCGGCCTGAACCTCCCCGACCTCATGGGTCTGCCACTGGGCGACCTCCGCCGACTCTTCGACGATCTGCGGCTCCCGGGCGCCCTGGATCAGGCCATGGACCTGTTGGTCACCGAGATCCGCTCCCGGCTGCGCTACCTGGGCGCAGTGGGACTCGACTATCTGACCCTGGACCGCCAGTCCCGCACCCTCTCCGGGGGCGAGGTCCAGCGCATCAACCTCACCACGGCCCTCGGCACCTCCCTGGTCAACACCCTGTTCGTGTTGGACGAGCCCAGCATCGGCCTTCACCCCCGGGACATGGACCGGGTAACCGGCGTCCTGCACCGCCTGCGCGACCAGGGCAATTCCTTGCTGGTCGTGGAGCACGACCCGGAGGTCATGCGGGCGGCAGACCGCATCATCGACATTGGACCCGGGCCTGGGGAGCACGGGGGGCGCGTCGTCTTTCAGGGCACGCCGGATGAACTGCTCGCGGCGAAGTCCTCCCTGACCGGAGACTATCTGTCAGGCCGCCGGCGAGTGGCGGAGCCCCGGGAGCCCCTGTCCGTGGCTGAGGAGACCCCGCGCATCCGCATTCGCGGGGCCCGTGCGCACAACCTGAAAGGGATCGACGTCGAGATCCCCTTAGGCCGCCTGGTGGTGGTTACTGGGGTCTCCGGCTCGGGCAAATCCACGCTGATACAGGATCTGCTCTACAACGCCCTGTGCCAGGTGAAGGGTCATCCGGAGGAGCCTCCCGGAGAGCACGACAGCATCGACGGGGATGCCCTCGTCGCGGATGTCTCCCTGTTGGACCAGTCCTCCATCGGGCGCAGCTCCCGCTCCAATCCGGCGAGCTACGTGGGCGCCTTCGACGTCATCCGCAAGCGCTTCGCCAAGCTGCCGCTGGCGAAGGAGCGGGGCTACACGGCCGGCACCTTCAGCTTCAACTCCGGGACCGGGCGCTGCCCCACCTGCGGCGGCAGCGGCTTCGAGCACCTGGAGATGCAGTTCCTCTCCGACGTCTATCTGCGCTGCGCGGACTGCAACGGACGTCGCTATCGCGGCTCGGTGCTGGAGGTGCGGCTACCGCTCGAGTCCAGCGAGGAAGGTCTGTCCATCGCCGACGTGCTGCAGCTCACCGCCAGCGAGGCATTGGCCCTGTTCGCCGATGATAGGGAGCTGAAACGGACCCTCGAGCCGCTGACGGCGGTGGGGCTGGGTTATCTGCGGCTCGGCCAGCCGGTGCCGAGCCTCTCCGGCGGGGAGGCGCAACGGCTCAAGCTCGCCGGGCATTTGGCGCGAAAGGGCCGAGCGCCAAGGGCCAAGGGCCAGGGCTTGACGCAGGCCCGCGCAGGGATGCCCGCTCCGGAGGGAATGCTGTTCCTGATGGATGAGCCGACGACGGGGCTGCACTTCGCAGACGTCGCGGTGCTCATCCAGGCGCTGCGGCGTCTGATCGCGCAGGGTCATTCGCTCGTCGTGATCGAGCACAACCTGGACCTGATCGCCGCCGCCGACTGGTTGATCGACCTGGGACCCGAGGGGGGAGATGCAGGTGGCGCGCTCGTCTGCGCCGGCACGCCCGCGGAGGTCGCGCGGTACGAGGGCAGTCACACGGGCCGGGCGTTACGTGGATACTTCGAAAGCGCCGGCAAGTCGGGCTTCAGCCCGACAGAAACGCCCGAGGTCATCCGCAAGGGGACCGTCGGACTGAAGTCCGACCTACAGGGCGCGGTCGTGGAGGCGCGGGCGCCGGCCCACGGCACGGACCCTCCCGCGGCTCCACCTTGGCCCTTGGCCCTTGGCCCTCG
>CAVOQO010000109.1:0-52682 GCA_963698355.1 uncultured Gammaproteobacteria bacterium
TGAAGCGGCACCCCTCGAAACGCGGTGACGACCCGCTCCACCCCGGAGTGGGTCGGACCGGGACCCTCAGCCGTGTGAGACCGCCCGGAGCCGTCGGATCGTCAGTGTTAGACCAGACCGGCGACCCTCCGCGGTCACCCCTAGCTGTAACGGCCCGCAAACATCCGCCGCCCGACCTGCAAACATCGCCGATATCGGCCCGGATTCGCTGACAATATCCGCGTCTCCTGACCCACATTGTTCTGCCAACAGCCCAGATTAGCTGCCAACAGCCTGCAAACATCCGCGTTGGCCCAGATTATTTGCAGACGGTCCACGAGCGCTGTAGAGACGTTGGGCCAGGACCGCTCCCAAGGCATCGATCTCCGGCACCAGTTCGCTGTCGATCTCGGCGCGAACCCGCTTCGGCCCGATCCGGTAATGGTGAGCACGTCGCCTACTCTTGCTTGAGCCGTGCCGCTATCGCCTTCGGCGGGATAAACAGGGTCCGCCCCGCCCCTTCCACATCGAGACGCGAAAACCCATGGTGCTCATAGAAGGCGACGGCCGGCGCGTCCTTGGCATCGACGACCAGGGCGAATGCTGCGATGTCCGACTCAATCACCCTGCGGGCGGCATCCACTAGCATCGCAGAGCCGAGCCCTTGGCCCCGAAATTCCTGGTCAACCGCCAGGCGACCGATCCGCACGGCGGGGATGGCCGGATACGGCGGAAGCTTGCGTTTGATCTCGGCGGGAAGGTCCGGTAAGGCGATGTGACAGGTCGAAAGCGTGTAAAAGCCGCAGATACGCTCGGAGTCGCCGCAGAGCGCGACGTAGCACGCGGTCAGGCGGCGGCGGATGTCCTGGGAAACCTGGCGGTGAAAATATCGGTCGAGCGCCTCGACCCCGCAGCAGAACGGGTCGCGCGCCCTGTTCCCCAAGGGCTCGGTACGGAAGGAAACGACTGTCAAGCCGGCCCCGCCATGCGCTTGTAGCGATCAATCGCCCGCTCCATGGCGGGCGTCAGAGGTGGCGGGTCGATCAGCGCCTGCGCAAAGCGCAACTGGTCCTCATAGGACAAGATGATCATGTCCGCTTGGACAATCGCCTTCTCCGCGGCTTGGCGCGCCGCCGTGACCACAAAATCCGACAGCGACCGTCCCTCGATCTCCGCCGCCCGCTTCAAAAGGGCGTGAACGTCCGGACTGACTCGCGCCTCCAATCTTGCCTGCTTGCCCATCGTCGAACCCTTCTTGAAACGCCTAAATCGCCTAATGTACGGTATTATGCCGTACATTCCAAGAGACTGAGAAGACCGCATCGTAGCATCGCAGGCCGATTCCTTGACGATCATGGTAAGCCGTAACCGCCAGATTCTCCTGGATGACATCGCCCGTGCCGAACAGCGACTGGCCGAGCTTGCAGACGAGCGCGATCGCTTGTTGCGGCACGTTTCGGAGCTGCGGAAGCAGCTCGACCTTGAATCCGCTGTTGCGGATCGGCCCGGCCCCGCTAGCCAAGCCCAACGCCGTTCAGAACAGCCATGGGGGGCGAAAAGAGGCTGATACACTGCAGCCGTCGGATGCCAAGACAAGGAGGCGGGGGAATGACGCGTGGGTTGTGATGACGAACCGCTGCGATCGACACTCCGTAAGGCCAGCGGCTATGGGACTCGGGGCGTTTGCGAATGCCCACAGCAGGTTCTCGAGGTTGCTGGACATCAAGGTCAGGATGTCGCCCGATTCCGGCAAGCGCACTTTGAACGCCGATCTGCTCCAAGCGCATGCGCATGCGCATGGCGATAGGCGACCAATGGGCCTCGTACACTAGACAAGGCGCAGCACCGTGGCGAATCGCAATTGGTACATCATCGCGTTCACACTCATCAGCGCCGTGGCGGCGTTCCTGCTGCCTGCCGTGCCGCAGCCCGCCGAGTACCATCAGTTCGCCGATCACCGGGGCCTGCTCGGGATGGCAAACTTCCTCGACGTCATCTCGAACGCCGGCTTCCTCATCGCTGGCATCGTCGGTTTGTTCGTCCTGCGCACCCGACGCATAACCTTCGAGCGCGGCAGCGAGCGCTGGCCCTATGTCATCTTCTTCATCGGGGTCGCGCTGACCGCAGTGGGTTCCGGGTACTACCACCTGCTTCCGGACAACGAGCGTTTGGTCTGGGACCGCCTGCCCATGACGATCGCCTTCATGTCGCTGATCGCCGCCCAGATCGTCGAGCGCATCAGCATCCGGACGGGCCTCGCCCTGCTCGTGCCGCTGCTCCTGGTCGGGTTTGCATCGGTCGGGTACTGGATCGCGACAGAGCGTGCCGGGGCGGGGAATGTGGTGCCCTACGCCGTGCTGCAGGCCTACGCGGTGGCGATGCTGCTTGTGCTCACGGCGCTGTATCCATCGCGCTATACGCGCGGCAGCGATCTCTACTGGGTGTTCGCCGGCTACCTGGTCGCAAAGGTCCTTGAGACCTTCGACCGGGACCTGTTCGCGCTGGGGCACGTGGTGAGCGGTCACACCCTCAAGCATCTGGCCGCGGCCATCGCGGCCTTTTTTGTGCTTCGCATGCTGCTGCTTCGGCGGCCAAAAAAGGCTGTTGAACCGCGCAGACGCGGAGAACGCTGAGAAGACGCAGAGAGTTACGAGGCTTGGGGCGGGCTCGTTGATGTCTGCGCCGAGGGGTGCGCGGGCTCGGAGGCAAAGAGGTTGAGGCCGAGTTGCTCGGACAGGAAGCGGGCCGTCAGTTGGCCCTTGACACTGTTCCCGGCCGCGTCGAGCGGCGGGGCAAAGGTCGCCAGACCGCCTTTGCCGGGCGCGACCGAGATCATGCCGCCGCTAACGCCGCTCTTGCCCGGAAGCCCGATGTCATAGAGCCAGTCACCGGAGTTCTCGTAGAGTCCGGCGGTGACCATGACGGCCAGGACATGCTCGCAGTGGATGGCGTCGATGACGGACGCGCGGGTGACCGGATTCACCCCGCCATTGGCCAGGGTGGCGGCCATGAAGGCCAGGTCCCGGGCCGTCACCTGCAGGGCGCACTGCTTGGTGTAGACGTCGGTCGCCTCGACGGGATCGAAATAGATCCGGTCGTAGCTCTGCAGAAGACTGGCGATCCCCGCGTTGCGCTGATTCGCGGCGGCCTCGGAGCGGTAGACATCCTCATCGAGCGCAAGGGACCGTCCCGCGAACCGCGACAGGCCATCGCGGATGAATTGCCACTTGGTCTCCGCGGTCTCGCCCGGCGCCAGGCTGGTGGTGGCAATGGCGCCGGCATTCACCATCGGGTTGGTCAGTCCGTCGCCCGTGCGCTCAACCGCGACCACCGAGTTGAATGGAAGGCCGGTGCTGTTGGCACCCAGCCGTCTGCGCGCCTCCTCCTCGCCGATCGCCTGGCAGACCAGGCCAAAGACGAACGGCTTGGAGATGCTCTGGATGGTGAACGCGAACTCCGTCTCGCCCACCGTGTAAAAGTTGCCGGAGACCGCCGCCAAGCAGATCCCGAAGAGGTCGCTCGGGACCATGGCCAGGGCCGGGATGTAGTCGGCGTTCTTGCCTTCGTTGCGTGGCTCGAACAACTGGTGGGCCTCGTCCAACAGGCGCCGGACGAGCTCGGGCTCGGGCAGATGTCCGGTGGAAACGCAGTGGAGCGGCTTCGGCATCGACGGCGTGTCGGTGTGGGATCGCGGTGTCACAGGGCCGGCTGGGTGTCGGGATCCTTATGCTCCCGCGCAAAGCGCGGCAGGGCCTCAAATGCCTGGCGTTGACCGTTCTCCCAGCTCTGGGTGAGGGCTTGAAGCTCGGGCGAGTCCGAGTCCAGCTTGAGCCGATGCGAGAGGCCGAGCTGGTCCCGCGCGTAGAGCGCGACCTCGAAGGGCGGGGCGACGCTGAGATTGGCGCGCGCCGTGCCTTCCAGGGAGACTAGACAGAGTCTGGCGCCGTCGTTCAGCGAGAGACCGGGATGGGCGAAGCGATCCAGCTCCGCCTTGCCGAACTTGCTCTCGCCGATCTGCAGGTAGCATGTCTCCGGCGTGGCCGCGATGGCGTTTCCCTGGGGATAGATCAGAAAGAGCCCCGGGGGCTCGCCGTCGATCTGCCCACCGAGGATGAAGATGGCCTCCGCGCTGGCGCCCACCTGACGCAGTGCCGGGCCATGCTCGTTCTGGATCGCCAGGTTCAGTTGCCCGATGTAGGTCGCCGCCTCGAACAGATAGCCGACGCTGAGCAGGGTCGCCACCGGGGCCTGCTGGTAGGGGCTGGGGCGGTTGTTGACGGCCTGGTCCAGGTCACGGCCGATGCGGTCCACGAGCTCCCGCGTGGTCGCCAGGTTGCCCGCCGCCAGCAGGACGAAGAGCCGATCCGGTACGGGCTGGAACATATGCATCTTGCTGTAGGAGCAGATGTTGTCGACCCCCGCGTTGGTGCGTGAGTCGGAGGCCATGACCAGGCCCTGTTCGAGCAAGAGCCCAACGCAATAAGTCATTTCCGAAGCGTCCTCGCTGAGGTGGAATTTGGCGGAGCGGCATGCGGGCTGGCATCGGGAAACGCGATGGGCGACGGGCAACCCTCGCCCGCCAGTATATCCGCGACAGCGCTGAGGGCGTGCCGGCAACCCTGCCTCGCGGCCATCACGGAAACGGGTTAATCTGGCACCGTTTCCAATCCACCGGCCGCGGCCCCCCGCAACGGCGCCTCATACGCTCTGACCGCCCCCCTGGGCTGTGTGCCCGTGCTGACGGCGAGCCCTCAGGGCGTCCGCCACAGGAGTCCCCATGGCGTTGCTCGACGGTGTACTGCGCATTGAGTCCTTCCTCGCCGTCACCATCGGCATTGTCGTCTTGTTCGTCGGCAAGCGGCTGAACGAGAAGATTGGCTTCCTGCGCGAGTTCAGCATTCCGGAGCCGGTTACCGGCGGCATGCTGTTCTCGGTTCTCTTTGGGCTCCTCTACGTCGCCTCCGGGGTCGAGGTCGAGTTTGAGCTGCGGGCGCGGGACGTGCTGCTGGTCTATTTCTTCACCACCATCGGCATCAATGCCAGCGCCCGCGATCTGCTCGCCGGCGGCCGACCGCTCGTGATCCTGCTGACCATCACCATCCTCTTCATGCTGGCCCAGAATCTCACCGGCATCGCGGTGGCGGGACTCTTCGACCTGCCGTCCGCGGTGGGCGTGCTCGGCGGTAGCGTCTCCTTGATCGGCGGACACGGCACCGCCATCGCCTGGGCACCGACCATCGGCGAGACCTACGGTATCGCCAGTGCCATGGAGATCGGCATCGCCAGCGCCACCTTCGGTCTCATCCTGGCCAGCATCATGGGCGGCCCCATCGCCAAGTTCCTGATCAACCGACATCGCCTGACCCCGACCGCGGAGGAGGCTCGGGAGCCCCAGGACATCGGCCTCTCGGAGGGGCAGAAAAAGGAAGGCATCGGTCACCTGGATTTTCTGGATGCTGTCCTCGCCATCCATATCTGCATCATCGCCGGGTTCTTCCTGAACGAGGCCATCGCCGACCTCGGACTCAAGCTGCCACTGTTCGTCACCTGCCTGTTCGCCGGTATCCTGATCACCAACCTGGTGCCCAAGAATCTACCGTCATTGACCGGCACCCATTGGCCGACGCGAACCCCCGCGATGGCCCTGATCGCTGACATCGCGCTCGGCGCCTTCCTCGCCATGTCTCTGATGAGCATGCAGCTCTGGACGCTGGTCGATCTGGCGGCCCCCATTCTGACCATCCTGGCGGCCCAGTTCGCCCTGGCCGTTACCGTGACCGTCTTTGTCCTGTTCCCATTGATGGGTCGCGACTATGACGCGGCCGTCGTGGCGGCCGGATTCGGCGGCGTGACTCTCGGCTCGACCCCCACCGCCATGGCCAACATGGCCGCCGTCACCCAGCGCTTCGGACCCTCCCACCAGGCATTCATCATCGTCCCCTTGGTCTCGGCCTTCTTCATCGACCTGGTCAATGCCATGGTGATCCCATTCTTCCTCAGAACCTTCTGATGCAGCGCCGCCCGCCGGTCGCTCGGACTTCAGTCCGACGCGTGCCTTGCAGACTCCCCCAACGGCCGTAGTCGCCCTGAAGCCTCATTAAATGAATGGGGCGATACCGAGCCTGCTTCCCGGCAAGTGGTCCCTTGGATCCAGCCACCAGCGACTTGATCCCGCAGGCTGAAGTGGACGATGTGGCGACAGCGCGCGCCGTCGTGTTGGCGAGTGATGCCTTGGGTTTCGCGCCGCCGATGCAGATCGACCCGTGGCTCCGCAGCGGGGAGCTGGGCGTCCTGTCCTACCAGGCGCCTTGCCTGAAGCTGGGTTACGGGTTCATCTACCTGAAGGGCCGATTGCTTTCGCCTGCCGCGGAGCGGTTCATGGAAATCGTCAGAGAGATCGAACCTGAGTTGGCCACGCGCAACCGCAAACTGATGGACACGATCGTTCTGACATCGACCGGCGCAGAAGAGTAACTATCCCGCGGCAAAGCCGGGGGCTTTCATTCGTGAGCCGCTCGAAGCGGCTATGCGGGGTCGCTAACGCGGCCCCGCAGTTCTTTTGCCACCTAAGGAGGGCGGATCAATTCCAGAGATTGAGCTGATTGAGTCGTTGATCCTCGTTCCCTGGTGCCGGATGTACTGGCGAATCTTCGCCTCATCTCGACCCATTAGCGCCCCTCGTCAGCTACCCGCTCAGTATGCCGAATCGTAGCCAGGGTTCGGTTCCGGCGCCGGTACACAGCAGGCCATCAACCACCGAACGCAGCTCCAACCGCCGGTTGGCCCGATACTGCGCCTCGGCGAGGTCGCGTCCTCAGATTCGGGGTCCACGTTACCCTCCATGGTCCGGACGGGTAACGCTTTAAATCGGCGTTTTTAAGCGCTCATCATGCGGCGTTGTGTCATAGATACGTCTTCAGCAGATAGATCCACAGTGCAATCAGAAGGAGTGAAACGACAAGCTGCGGCCACATCACCCGCAGGAATCCTTTCTCTTTGATCTCACGCTGCTTTTCGACGTAGGCCTCGCGCTGGGCTTCCTGAAGCCGGATGAGCCACTCGTCCCCGACAACAATCACCTTGCCATCCTCCACGTGCAGAAATACCGTTGCCTTCGATGTGGCGAGCCAGAAAATCAGATAGAGCAGGCCTCCAAAAAGCGGAAACAGGAAGATCACGATTAGGAACAGCCACCATGCAAAAGGCCGACGCCCTGCCAGGGACGCCGTGGTTTCGGTAGTGGTGACGGGTTCCCATCCGTTCGCTACCAGTTCGTCAACGCGTTGGCTCAGGACGGCTTCCATTGAATATTACCTCTCTTTCAGTCACGTTTCGGATTAGCAGTAGTCACTGCGCGGTAGGGCAATTCGGTTCGCAGAACGATCCCGCCACTTGGGCCCATAGGATTTAACCAACCGCGCGCCTTAAAGATATCGCAAGAACAGACGCCGAGATCCCCGGACGCCCGTCGCGACCGCGCGTCTCTACCAAGCGTAGAGCGCGCCCACGCCGTAGATCCACTGGTTCTTCGAGCCCTCCTGCGAGACGAGCGGGCTGTCCGCGGCGTGGCCCACGAGTCGCGAGTACATGACGCCCGCGGCAAAATGCCACTGGGGACTCAAAGAAAGCAACGCCGTGGCCCACCCGCGCACGTCGCGCAGGCCACCCCCAGGCACATAGACCGGCAGGCCGCTGGCGAGCGAATCGGCCGGCGTCACCCCGAAATATTCGTCCATGTAGTTACCATTGCCATAGGTGAAGGCGGCGCCGCCAGCGAGGGTCACCATCTTCGCGACGGGCTGCGTGGCGTAGGCGTTTAGCCCGGCCGTCCAACCGTTGTACATACCGGTGGCATCCCCGAGGGCCCAGGCGCCCACGCCCGCGATCCGGCGGATCTCCTGCGGGTCCCGCCAGACGTAGCCGCCGAAGAGACCGAGGCTGAAGGCGTCGTCGATCTCGTGAACCCTGTTGACGACTGGATTGTCCACATCCTCCCGCCCGAAGCGCCATAGACCCACTGGGCCCAGCTGCCAGTTGCGGTTATCGAGTAGGTTGAGGCGGATTTCGTTGGCGAACAGGCGGACGAAGCGCGAGCCACCCAGGGACAACCGCGCCAACGGGGCGACCCCCACTTTGGAATCGTCCGATCCAAAGTAATCGGGATAGGCGCCCACACCGAGCCCGATGAAATTGAGCTGCGGCAGCTCTAGTGGGATCACGAAGTCTTCCGCATGGCCTTGCCGGGCAGCCATCGCCGCTAAAGCGAGCACAGCGGCCGCGCGCAGGGACGTCTTCATCAACTCGCTGCTTTTTCTCATTTTCGGTCCGTGGCAATTGAAAATCGGGAACACGGGCGCGAGCCCTCATCGTGGAAACAGCAGGGTGATCGTGACGCGCGCGCCCCAACCCTCGGGTCCGCCGTCAGGGCTCTCGGCCCCAATAGTGCACCCCCCGGCTACGCTCACCAGCTGTCTACCGAGCCGAGTCACCTTCGATGCAACGGCGTGGATCGGCACCAGCCACTGCCGTTTGTCCCAGTGGTAAAAGGTCTCGCTCTGCAGCGTGTAAGTCCTGGCCGTGGGTGTCGTGTACGAGAGAAACGGCTGCAGGAACGTCCTGTTGATGTCGCCTCGGTCGTCGTCCCCCGCGAAGGACCACAGGTGGTTCGTCAGCGCACCCAGGGTCCAGGGGCCTTGCTGCCGCAAAGCGACCGCTGTGGGGCCGGCTGCCCACTGGGCGGCAGTCACCAAGTCGTTGCTGCCCGTGGGCAGCAGCAAGTATCACCGGCTGAATGTTCAGCTGCCACTGCTCGCCGTCGTCGACCGGACCGAGGTTCTGGTTGTAGTTGAACTGGAACGGGACGCTGATCAGTGCCGCGACCGGATTGGCGAGCTGCTTGGCGAGGTCTTCCTCGCTCTGCTCCGCCCCGGCGGGTTGATGCAGCGCCGCACCGAGAGCGAGCGCAAGGCCGAGCCTGAGCCCCTTGTTTATCATGGTCGTCGAGACAGCCCTCCGGCGAGTCGATTGTTAGGGGCGCACCCCTGTCGACTGGGCACCGGGCACGCTGTTCGGCAACGAATCAGCTTGCCGGGCCCCAGCGTGCGAGATCCCTTCTACCGCTCCACCGGAACCGTCGCTGGCAACCGATAGCCGCCGTTCAGGACCGACGGGTCGGGGCAATAGATGCGCATCATGAAATTCCAACCCTCCGGCGTATCCAGCCGGTTGGGAACGTCGCCGCAAGCCTCCTTCGAGCCGAAGAAGGCCGTGAACGTGCCGTCCCCGTTCAAGACCACATTGTTGCTGTTGAGAATGGCATTCTCGGATTCGATGAAGCCCGTCGCGCCATACATCGTGATCGACCAGAAGGCGTTGTTCTTCGGAATCTCGTATGTCGCGGTGTGGCACAGCGACGAATCATGATCGCCGGTGTACATCAGATAGTGCGCATGCTCTTCGGGAAAAAGGCCCCAGGCGGCGGCGGTGGCGTACAGGTGCTTTTCCGGATCGACCTTGCCGCGCGCACCCATCGCGCCTTCCCAGTCGAGAAACCGGCGGGAGCCTAGCTCCAACTCGCTGCGGACCGCGTCGAGGCTGGTCGTATCCCAGGTGAACGGCGGCAGGGGCTCGGCGCTCGTGGCGGTGATCACGAACTTATCCTGGAGGCTGTTCACGAGCGCGATCTCTTTCGGGTCGTGCGGATTGAAGACCTGGATACGCACCGCGGCGAACATGTAGCGCGTGTCGGCCGGGACCTTGTGAACACCGGGATCGTAACGCACGTCCACGGCGTAATGGTCATTGTCGATCAGCAAGACCGAGGCATAGCGCCCGTCGGGCATGGGGACAGGCAACGAGGGGTGGTTCGGACGAGCGCGGAAGGACTTCCAGGACGCCGTGCTCTCGCGCTGCGAGTGGCTCGAGTGCGCTGCCGGGTACCCGATCTATCACGCCACCGATGCGCATGCCGACCCGTTCGGTATCGCGGATGGAAGCGTCGAGATCTATTCAAGGCTCGGCGCGGGGGACAACCCGCTTCTACACCTCTTGCACGAAGGCTCTTGGATCGGGCATGGATCCTTCATGTCTGGACAACGGCCAAGGGCGACGGTCGTCGCGCGCGTAGATACGTTACTTGCACGCGCGCCCAGACGCGCCCTGCAGGAGCTGCTGGCCCTGCACCCCGAATGGTGGCGCATCCTGGCCAGTGCCGCCCTCGAGTACGGGGACATGGGCATCTCCGCCTACGCCGACACACTGATATCAAACAACGACCGTCGGTGCGCGTGCACGCTGCTGCGTATCGCGGGACTGCAGTACCCACGTCGCTCGCGCCCAGACAGTGCGGAGGTACCCGTCACGCAGGACGAGCAGGGTTACCGGACGCTCCGGGTCATCGACGCATCCGGGCTGCAAGCATTCGCTTCGGGCCCGTGATCACCCTGGCGCTTCAGTGAGTAACCCTCGCTCAGTTGTCCTGCTACCCTTGCCGGCGGCACTGGCGATCTCGCTGCTGCATCCGCCTCACGCCCTGGCGGGGATCGGCGCAGAAGATTGATGTTCGGTTCCGTTCGCTGATGCGCTACGGCATGGCGCCACCGGTCTGCTGTGCTGCCTCATCGCCTGGCTGCTCAACAGCCGGGGCAGCCGCACCGGCGACACCGCCTGCCGCTTGGAGGCTCGGTTGGATCGACGCCACGGTGTCTCCGTGTGACGACCCAAGGGCGCACTGCGCCTGGACGGGACCTTGCCGAGACGCGACAGGGCGTGCTTGCCGGTTAGTCGGTTCGCGGCTACAGTCGCGAGGCCCATTCGTTCTACGTTCCTTCGTGTTTGCTCCACCCAGGGAACCTCTCATGACGCGCTTTCAGTCCTCCACTCCTTTGGTCCCGGGCCAAGTCGTCCGGACGTTGCACGCCATCGCGGTCGCATCGCTGCTCGCACTCGGCGTCGCCGCGGCCGACCAGGGCCAGCGCAGTACCTCGCCGCGCGATGCGAGCCGCCAAACCGTGCAGCCTGGCCAGGCACCCTCCTCGCGCAGGGAACCGAGTCGGATCCGTAACGAGGACGAGCCGCGACCCACGGTACAGAACCGTGCGCCGGAGGTCATGGTACGCCCACCCGCACCCACGCCGACGCCAGTTCCGCCGGGCGGGGGCAACTAGAGCGATTCCCGGGAGCCACCCCGGGCCTGTCGGGCGGCGGCCGCGGTCGCATTAGGGGTCAAGCCGCCGCCGAGGTCTTTCCATTAGAGAAGCCATTCGATGCGCTCTGACCTCCTCTTCAGCCCACCCGCCCGTGGCCTGATCGTCGCCGGAGCCCTCGCCCTGGTGGTGGGCTTGATGAAGGCGGCCGCGCCGATACTCGCCCCGATTCTGCTCGCGGTGTTTATCGCGATCGTTTCCGCCCCGGCCCTGCGCTGGATGCGTCGTCTCGGGGTGCCCAAATGGGGTGCCTTGATGGTCATCACCTTCGTTCTGGTGGATGTCGGCAGCCTGCTCGCGCTGGTGACCACCGGGACCTTGGAGGGTTTCCGGGATAGCCTGCCCACCTATCAGGAGCGTTTCATGCTTCTGAGCGAGCAATTTGGGGGCTGGCTGGAGGGCATCGGCGTCAGCGGCTCACGCGAGGCCATCCCGGACCTCCTGGATCCGAACAAGGTGATGGTCGTGGTGCGCCTGCTCCTGTCTAACGCCAGCGGCATCTTCGCGACCGGCCTGCTGGTGCTGCTCGCGGTGATCTTTATCCTGCTGGAGGCGCCGGCGCTGCCCGCCAAGCTCAGGGCGGCATTCCACCTGACGGAGGAGGGCGAGGCGCGATTGCGGGGTCTCCTGGGCAAGATCAACCGGTACATGCTGATCAAGACCCTGACCAGCCTCGGAACCGCCTTCTGCGTCTGGGTGTTGCTGCGCCTGTTCGGGATCGATTTCGCCATCCTCTGGGCCGTGCTTGCCTTCTTCCTGAACTTCGTGCCGGTCGTCGGCAACATCCTGATGATGATCCCCCCGGTCCTGTTGGCGCTGGTGCAGGCAGGGCTACAGACGGCACTGCTGATAGCGGTCGGCATGCTCGTGATCAACACCGTGATCGGCAATGTGCTCGAGCCCCGGATCATGGGCCGCGGTCTCGGCATCTCCACCCTGGCGATCTTCATCGCGCTGCTGCTGTGGGGCTGGCTGTTCGGCACCGTGGGCATGTTCCTGGCCGTGCCGCTAACGACAGCCCTGATCATCGCGCTGGACGCGAGTCCACATACCCGCCCGCTCGCCATCTTGCTCGGTCCGGAGATCAAGGATAGGCCCCGGGCAGGCGCGAGCGACGAACAACGGGGAGCGAGTCAGTGAGGGCGGGGTTCGGACGCTCCTCGGTCGACAACATTGCCGCGGAGAAGCTGGGCTCTCTCGGTCCTTGACCCTTGGCCCTTGGCGCTTGCTTCAACGGCCCTCAGTATTCGTGCTCGAAGGCGCCGCCGCCCCGGGTGCCGCCGGTGGCGCCGACGTCTGCCTCCAGTTTGATCCGGGGGCTGACCTCGATGCGCAGCACGCCCTGGGTCTCTCCGGCCCGGGTGCCCTGGCGGGCCCCGAGATAGACGCGCTCGGCGATGTGGCGCCCGCCCTCCAGGGTCGCGCCGCCCCGCTCATCGGTGCCGAGCGACAGGCGATCCAGTCCCAGGCCGGAACGCGCCTGGTCGAGCACCCCGAGCCCGTCCCCCGTCTCGATACCGGCGAGTGATGCCGCCGCCATCCCCAGGCGCACCGCCTGTAGCCCCGAGAGACGCCCCCCTGCGACCCCGAACAGCAGGCGTGACAGGACCTCGTCCTCGGGCAGCTCGGGCTCCCCCCGCAGCGCGATGCGCGGTGCACTGGCGGTGCCGAGCACGGCGAGGATGGCGGTACTCCCGGCGGCGCTCACCCGGGCCTCCAGATCCAGGGTCGGATTCAGCCCGGCCGCTCCATCGAAGTCGAGCCGTCCACGGCTGAAGCGCAGGGTCTGGCCCACCAGCTCAAACTGGCCCCGCAACAGATCGAATCCGCCGCTCACGGTGGGTTCTCTCAAGGTTCCGCGCAGGCGCGCCTCGCCGCCGAGCTCCGCGTCGATACCACGCCCGCGCACGAACACCGCCCGGGGAGCAGCGAGCCTCAGGTCGAGCCCCAAGTCCGGGCCCAAGACCGCGGACCGAGTTCTGGGCAGCGTCCGGTTCGGGTGATCGCGGCGGCCGCGCTCGCGCACCTCGAGGGTCGCGACCGCGGCGGGAAGCCGCTCCGGCAACCGGATCTCGGCGCGGCTCAGGCGCACGGTGCCGGTCGCGGTCAGGGCCTCGGCGGCGCGCCCGTGAAGCCGGAGCTCCGCGTCGCCCTCGGCGTCCAGCAGGTCGAGCTGGAGCGGCCGGGCATTACGCGCGACCAGCCTCAGATCCACCGGTATCCCAGGGGCCAGGGCGCCGATGCTGCCTTCCAGGGCGATCGTGCCGCGCCCGGCCTGGGCGGTGAGGCGCTCCACGCGCAGCGTATCGCCGGCGAGCCTCATGCTCCCGCCGATTCCGGTCAGTGCAAGCCCGATGGTGCGATCCCACAGGGCCCCATCGGCGAGCGTCAGGCGCCCGTCCATGCGGGGCGCGGCCAAAGTGCCGGCGACAGAGGCATCAAGACGCGTCTGACCACGGGCCTGGCGTCCGCTACCGGTCAGCAAGGGGTCGAGCAGGGCGAGGTCGAGCTGTCCGTTGGTTTGAAGCGCCAGGGTACCCGGTGCTCGCGGGGTCCCGTCGATGCGCCCGCGCACCCGCAGGCGCGCCCGCGACGCGATCTCAACCCAGGCGTCGATCTCGATCGCCTGAGCTCCGAGGGTGGTCGAGACCTCTACCTGGGCCGGGGGGAGGCTCCGCCAGGCTGCGCGGTTCGGTGCCCCCTCGGCGAGACGCACGCCGCTCGCCTTGGCGCGGATGGAGCCGGTCGGGGCGTCCAGGGACCCGGTGAGGCGGACCTGGGCGCCGAGGACGCCGGCCAAGGGCAGATCTGGTGCGACCAGCCGGGTCAGATCGAGGGGCAGATGGGAGATGCTTGCGTCCAGGTCGAGGCGCGGTGTCAGCCGCCCGGCGACCTCGATGGTGCCCTCTGCCAACCCCAGGCGCAGCCGGTCCACGGCCACCCCGCCGGCAAGCTCCAGGACTGCCGGCTCCAGCAGCCGCAGGGTCTGGCCCTGTACCTGGGCCTCCAGGCGCCGGAGTGCCAGTCGGCGGGCCGGCGCATCCAGACGGCCGGCGGCGGCCAGCTTGGCCGGGCCGGCCGGCGATGCGAGCCCGGCCTCCAGCGTGAGCTCGAGCGCAGCGGCGGGACCCCGGGCAGCGAGTGCAAGGTCGCCGGCGATCCCGCCGACCGAGAGCCCCGCCAACTGGACGATCGCATCCGTGTCGGCGGTGCCCAGGGGCTCCGTCACCCGGGCGTCCAGGGCGAGGGCTTTGAGCCCAACTGCCCCCGGCAGGGTCAGTCCCTCGCCCTGGGCAGCGATCACGACCGAGCCCGCCGCGGTCAGGGTCAGGTGAGCGTTCAGGCGTCCGGCCAGGTCGGGTCCGGGCCCGATCCCGGGCTGGCCGGTTGGGAACAGTGGGGACAACAATGGGGCGAGATCGGACAGACGCCCGGCGCTCAGTCGCACCTCGCCCCGCGGCAGCGCCGCCCCAGGCGGCAGCTGCAGCGCGCCGGAGGCCGCGATGCTGGCCCAGTGGCTGTCGCCGAACGAGACGCCCAGGCTCCCATCCGCGGAGCGGCCCGCCGCGAGCGCTGCCGCCACCGGCTGCCCGGCCCAGACCCCGGTCAGGTCGAGGGAGCCATGCGGCGCGGCGAGGCGGGCGCTCAGGTGTCCGGTGACCCGGTCGGAACCGGAGGAAGCGGTCAGGTCGGCGGCCAGGTCGGGTGACCGCGGGGGCCCGGTGAGTCCCCCCCGCGCGCTGATCCGCCCGGACCAGTCGGGGACCAGGGCGGTGAGGTCCGGCAACTCCAGGATCCAGCCCAGGGCAAGCGCGTCGCTCGCCGCTCGGCCCTGGGTGCTCACGCTGACCCCGGCGCCGTCAAGGCGGGCGGAATCGATCTGCCAGCCGGCACCGTCGCGTCGAACGGCGGCCGCGAGCCGTGCCACCGGCCCGAGCAACCGCGCGATCGGCCCGGGTCCGTGGGTCAGTCTCAGGTCGCCAGTCGCATTCAGCCGGGCCGGACCCGCTGCGGTGCCCTGAAGCTCGAGTACGGCGCTGCCGGCCAGCGACGTCCCGACCAAGGCGCCGAAAGCGCCCAGGTCCGGGAGTCTCAAGGTTCCATGGCCGGCCCTATCGGTCAGCTTGCCGACCGCCAGAAGATCGGCGAGCGGGTGGCGGACGCTGATCCGGAAGGGCAGGCCCGCCTCCTGAGGTTTAAGCTCCGCGGCGATGCGCACGGGCAACGAGGTCATGGACTCCGGCAGGTCCAGAGGCGAGCGAAGTCCTTGGATGTCGGCATTGAGGCGGACCTGTACCGCGTCACCTTGTCCGGCCGCGCTCAGGCGGTCGAGGACCAGTCCGCCGGCGGCGAGTCCGTCCGCCTCGAGGTGGACGCTGCCCTGGGGCGCACCCAGCGGTCCGCGCAGGTCTGCGCCGACTTGGATCCGCTGCCAGGCAAGCTCCGGCCCGAGGCTGGGGTCGATTGCCATGGCGGGCAGGTCCGCGCGCAGACGCAGGCGGGCGGCGGACCGGGACTCCAGGTCGAGCAACCCGTCGGCGGAGGCCGTCAGCGCCCCGGCGTCAAGCACCGCGCTGAGCGCCACCGCGTCGAGCGGCCCCGCTGCGCTGGCCTTCAAGGTCCAGGTGTCAAGCTCGGTCGGGAGGAACAGTCCCGCCGCTCCGGCCAGCGCGCCGATAAGACCGTCCGGGGCTTCCCGGAACGAGAGGAGCAAGCGGGTGCGCCCGGCGGCAATGCCTCCCTCCAGCTCGTAGCGATCGCCGCGCCCGGGCGCGGTCATCCGCACCGCCGCCCGAACGTCCCCTCGGTCGCTTGCGGCGGCGTCGCCCTCGACGGCGAGCCGCGGCGCCCCCGGCGCGACCTGCTCCAAGCTGAGATCCTGGATCGCAAGGTGCCGCAACACCACCCGCAAGGGGAGCCGGACGGGCCCAGTGGCGTCTTGATCCCGTGCCGGAAGACGCGCCAGTGACACAGAGCGGGCGGTCAGAGATTCGATGGTGAGCTCGCCGCGCAGCAGCCCTCCTGCATCGACAGCGAGCTCTGCGTCCTCGATCCGCAGCCAGGCGCCTGTCGCGTCGCGGAGCTCCAGGCGCGCGAGGCGCGGCGCGAAGGGGAGGGCCCCCCCGAGGCCCACTGCCACCACCCGTCCGCCGCTCGTCTGCTCAACTGCCCAGGCCACGAGCTGCCGCCCGGGGCCCGTGTTGACGGCCAGCAGCAGGGCCGCCGCCAGGATGAACGGCAGCAGCAGTGAGGCGAGGAGTTGACGCAGGATGCGGCGCATGCTCAGAAGGCTTGTCCGATACCGATGTAGAGCTGCACGGGCGAGTCCCCCGTGTCCCGGTCGAGCGGCGTGGCGATATCGACGCGCACCGGACCGATTGGCGTGAAGTAGCGTAGCCCGATCCCGACACCAACCGAGAGCGCCGCGGTGCCCGGGATACCGTTCTCGGACACCGCCCCCGCGTCAACGAAGGCGACCGCGCCCCAGTTGCCGCCGAAGCGCTGGCGCAGCTCCAGGCCGGCCTCAAGCAGTCCGTCGCCACCGGCGGGCGATCCAAAGGCCGTTTGCGGGCCGATCGATTGAAACGCGTAGCCGCGCACCGAGCCCCCGCCTCCCGCGTAGAAGCGCCAGTCCGGTGGGACGTCCTCGGCGGCGGCCCCGACGATGCTGCCCAGCGCGAGTCGCCCGGCCAGCACCCGACGCCCGGTCCAGCGCGGGTCGCCTCCTGCGCGCCGCCCGAGATCCAGGAAGGCAGAACCGGCCACACGGCCGAGGAAAAAGCCAGGCGCATCCCCTTCGAGCACTTGGGCGGGGGTCACTTGGGCCGCGACGCGCAGGCCCCGGCGCGGGTCCAGCGCGTCGTTGGTGGTGTCAAAGCCAAGGGTCAGCGGCAGTGAGAGCAATTGGTAGTCCCGGGCCGGACCGTCCTGCGCGACGCGCGCGCGCTCGTAGGCGAGTCCCGCTCCGGCGGAGAGTCGTTCCGAGAAACGCCGCTCCAGGACAACCCCTGCGGTCACCGCCTCCCGGTCGTAGGCCTCCAGGTGCTCGTTCACGGCCCCCAGGTCCAGCCGCAGGTCAAGGTCTCGCACCCACAGGTCGGGCAGCCGAAGGGTCCCGCTGGCGAGGTAGCTCAGGGCGTTCGGGTCGGCCTCGGCGATCCGCCCCGCGTCGGCCCTCAGGGTCAGGCGTTCGCCGCCCCCGAAGACATTGCGATGGGCCCAGGAGGACGAGAGGGTCACGCCCTCGTCGCTGGAGAAGGCCCCCGCCAGGCGAATGACCCGAGGGGGGCGCTCGGCGACCTCCAGGGTCAGGGGCAGTCGTCCGTGGGCGTCGGGCTCTGTCCCCGGGGTGAGCCGGGCCCAGGCCAGCACCCCGCCCGCGAGCAGGTCGCGACGGGCCGCCTCCAGACGGCTCGGGCTGAAGGGCTGTCCCGGAGTGAGGCCGAGGCGGCGCAGCGCCGCGCTCTCGCGCAGCCGCTCAAGCCCGATCACCCGGATCTCGCCGAGTGCGAGTCGGGGGCCTGGCTCGGCCCGGAAGACGACGTCCATGGTGCGGGTGTCGTGGTCCACCAGGGCATCGGGGGGCGGGACCCGGGCCAGCGGGAAGCCGTCCTCCCGCAAGGCGTACAGCACCGCCTCCCTTGCCGCAAGGACGGTGCTGGCGCGGGCGGGCTCACCGGAGGTCAGGTTGAAGGCGGCCCGCACGTCCTCCGGTACAGGGCCTTCGAGACGCACCACCCGCAGCCGGTAAAGGGGACCCGGGTCCACCGAAACCTCCACGTCCACCGGGGGTGACGCGGGCCGGGCGTCGAGCAGGGGCAGCAGGTCCGGGTCATCGGTGCCGCGCCCGGCGATTCGGACCCGGATCCCCGCGTCGTAGTGACCGAAGCTGCGCAGGACGGTGTCGAAGCGTGTCTTATCGGACTCGGCGCGAGCGACGAGTGCGAAGGGTCCAACCGGGGCCTCCTCGCGCAACCGGGCGAGCAGCGAGGACTGCTCGAGCGCTGCGTCGATCGATGTGTCGCCGGTGGAGGAGACCGCGAGGCGGTAAGGGAGTGGATCGGCGGCGTGCGCCGTGGCCCCAACCGTCAGGGCGGCGCAGATCAGTATGGCTTGCGGCGAGGCACGCCACCTGTCCCGGCCTGCCATGTGGGCGGCGGTCAGTCCGCTTCGATCCGGCGCGTGCGGATCAGGGCCAGACCCTTCCTGGCAAGCAGCGGGAAGACACCCAGCAAGGTCAGGGAACCGATCAGCCCCAGCGAGAAGACATCCGAGATGTCATCCACCTCGGCGAGTTGGATGCCCGCATTCACGTAGATGAGGATGGGTGTCAGCAGGCCGAGCTGGGTGACCCAGTAGAAGGTCCGCGTCTTGATGGGCGTGAGCCCCATGACCAGGTTGACCAGAAAGAAGGGGATCACCGTCACCAGTCGCAGCGAGAAGAGATAAAAGGCCCCGTCCTTGGCCATGCCCGTGTTGACCGCGTTGAGGCGCTCGCCGAATCGACGCTGGACCCCGTCGTGCAAGACGTGGCGTGACAGAAGGAAGCCGAGGGTGGCGGCCAGGCTGGTAGCGAAGGAGGTGATCAGAACGCCCTTCCAAAGCCCGAAGAGTGCGCCAGCGATCACGGTCAGGAGTGCCGTCACCGGTAGGAACAGGGTGGCGCAGGCAACGAGTCCGAAATAGGCGGAGCTGACCAGCCATGGGCTTTGCTGGTACCAGGTGTCGAAGGTCTCGTGCCCTTCGTGAAAGGCATCGATCGTGAGGTGGTGGTGCAGCCCCAGGGCGAAGAACGCCAACAAGGCGGCGCCGACGAGGACCAATAGCGGCAGCTTTTTCATCGCGACGGTTAGGTTGTCCGCATCGGGGCGTTCATTTGCACTGTCGCGCGGCAGCCTCCGTCGCAGCTCCGGGGCCGTGCCCTGGGATCTGTCGCGCCGCGCAACGGCGTCTTAACCGGCGCGGGCGGTGGCGTTTCCGACCCCTCGGCAAACTCCGCCTGGTACGTGTAGCGGCCCGCAAACATCGGCTGCCATACCCACAAACATCGCGATTTCCAGCCCAGTTTAACTGCGAATAGCGGGGGTCCCGGACCCAGATTATTCTGCAAGCGGGACGGGGCATTCGCCCCATCCCAAGCCTTCGAGGGCTGGCCGACCGGCACGCGGCATGAGCCGCATCGAAAACCTTTCGGACGGGGCGCA
Source organism: uncultured Gammaproteobacteria bacterium (assembly GCA_963698355.1). GTDB lineage: Bacteria > Pseudomonadota > Gammaproteobacteria > Chromatiales > Chromatiaceae > Thiodictyon. The sequence continues at coordinate 19,388 of CAVOQO010000109.1, forward strand.
TGGGCCGATCCGCTGCGACACAAAGCTGTTCCGACGTCTCGCCGCTGCGCGCGTCGCGGTCCAGGGATGCTTGGGGCGCGGTCCTGACGCCGAAGGCAAGGTTGCTTGCCTCGGTGTTTGCGCGCCGCCCACGGATCAGTCGTCGCCGAAGGCCGGCTTCGCCAGCAGGAACAGCCAGGTGACCAGTACGAACGAGGCGGTGAGCGTCGGGATCGCGAACGGCGTCAGCCCCGCGACCATCGCACCCTGGACCAGTACCGTGATGACCGTCGCCAGCAGTGCGAACAGCGCCGAACGCAGGCCGGGGCGATAGAAGACGGTGCCGAGGGCGATCGCGGTCAGGATCGGATTGAAGCCGACCAGGCCGGCGGTGATGAGCTGGCTCTCGGCACCGAGCAGATGGGCGACGACGACTGATATCAGCGCGGCGACGAGTGCGTAGCCGGCCGCCGCGATCGAGCCGACCGCGAGACCGATCAGGATCAGCAGCGCGGCGATGCCGTTGCCCTTGACGAACACCTGCGAGATGCTGACGAGGATGCCCTCGACGAAGTCGAGGATGCGCAGCGGGTCCGCTGCCTCGGCGGCGATGGGCTGGATCAGGCCGCTGGTGGGCAGCGCCCCGGCCGGCAAGCCGGAGAAGCCGTTGGACGACAGCAGCAGCAGCCAGGCGATCAGTACGAAAGGGGCGGTCAGCGCGGAGACCCCCCAGGTCTTCATCAGATTGGTCATGGCCAGCGTGGCGACCACCGAGACCGCGCCGCCGAGCACGACATAGACCCAGAGCAGGGGCGAGACGGCGAGGAAGGTCGGCAGCGCGATGCCGACTAGATAGGCGTTGAAGCCATAGAGGCCGGCGTTCAGCGCCGCGACCTCGACCCGCAGCCAGAGCGCGGTCAGGGTCGCGACGATCAGTGCGAGCAGGCCGCCGATGGCGATCTCCGGCGCCCGGGCCGCGTACGAGCCCCAGCCGATCGCGACGAAGAAGAGTAAGCCCGAGAGCGGGTTGTCCTGGAATATCACCTGCCCGATGCCGCGCAGGTTGATGTCGATGAAGCGCAGCGGCCAGGCGGACTGGCAGGCATTTTCCCACCAGCTTAAGGGCTTATCCATCATCACCTCCGTTGCTCGATTGCGATCGTCGTTCAGCGCCAGAAGAAGGGCGGCGACAGCGCGGTGCCGGTGACCTCTTCGCGCAAGATGCCCCAGAATTCGCGCTGCTTGGCCTTGACCTGTGCAGTCTCGCGCGCAAGGACCTTGAAGATCAGGCCCGCATCATTGGGCAGCCGGCAGGCGCCAAAGGCCAGGCCGCAGGCGAGATCGACCTCGGTGCCGATACGGGCATCGACGCGGTCAGCGACCTCGGTTGGCGTCAGTAGGATCAAGTTGCCGAAGACGTCGAACGTATCCATCACGCCGGTTTGGCGCAGCGGGTGGCGCTGCGGCTCGATCACGAGCTTCTCGCTGAACAGCAGCCTTCCGTCCGGGCGCCTGGCCGAGGTTGCGAGCGACAGCAGCGTGGCGCCGAAGCACTCGTCCGGGTGATGATGCTTGCGGCCGGGCTGCAGGATCTCGGAGTAGAGCAGCGTCGCACTGGGTGCCAGACTGATCTGGGTATCGCTGATGAAGCGCGCATGCCGATGCGGGATCAGCGGTTCTGGCAGCAGCTCGAGATAGGCGCCCTCGTCGAGAGTGATCCGCTGCGTCTGCGCCGCATAGTTGGCGTCCATCGAGTGGATCTTGGTGGCCGACTGGGTGGTCACATGCGCGCGCGCCCGCGGACCGAGCGCGATCTCGAGCGCGAGCCGATCACCCTGGAGCACGCAGCCGGTAGTGGTGATCATGAACACCCAGGCCAGATCAGGTAAGGCCTGCTCCGGGTAGAGCGCGCGCTGCACCATCGACGGGATGCGGCGATCGAGTTTGGCGACGATAGTGCGCGCCCCGCGGCGCTCGAAGCCGAGGTGCAGGAAGCCGTTCTTACCGACCGCCCCGCTCGCCATCTGCGGCGGCTCGTCGCGGAACCTGGCCAGCTCGCGCGCCTCGCGTCCGAGCCGCTCGGCGGCCCGCCGATCGAGCGCCCCTAGCGGGTCCGCGTAGGCGTCCATCAGGCCGATGACTGTTCCGGCAGCTTCAGGTCGAAGAGCAGATCGTTGCGGATCTGCTCGACCAGTTCCGGGATGCCCTCGCCGGTCTTGCAGTTGGTGAACAAGAAGGGCTTCTCCCCGCGCATCAACCGCGAGTCATGATCCATCAGGCCAAGATCGGCACCGACATGTGGGGCCAGGTCGGTCTTGTTGATCACCAGGATGTCCGACTGGGTGATGCCGGGGCCGTTCTTGCGCGGGATCTTGTCGCCGGCTGCGACATCGATCACGTAGATGAAGAAGTCGACCAGGGCCGGCGAGAAGGTCAGGGTCAGATTGTCCCCGCCGCTCTCGATCAGCACCACATCGGTGTCCGGGAACCGGGCCTCCATGTCCTCGACCGCGGCCAGGTTCATGCTCGGGTCCTCGCGCACCGCGGTGTGGGGGCAAGCGCCGGTCTCGACGCCGAGGATGTGTTGCTCGAGCATCACGCCCTTGAGCGTGCGCTGTACGTGCTTGGCGTCCTCGGTGGTCACCACATCGTTGGTGATGATCAGCATCTTGATGCCGAGCTCGAGCAGGCGCGGGGTGATGGCCTCGACGATTGCGGTCTTGCCCGATCCGACGGGGCCACCGATGCCGATACGGGTGATCTTCTTGGGCACTGGCTTACCTATTGGCTCATGAAGCGGCTTAGCTCATGAAGAGGCGCACGGTCGCCTTGACGTGACCGGCGGCGAGGATCTCGGTCAGCGGGGCGAAGCCCGCCATATCCGACAGCGGCGTGGCCGCGGCCGCCTCATAGTCGGCGTCGATTTCGGCGTTGAGCGCAAAGAGCATCTGCTGGGTCTCGACGTGGCCGATGCGCATTAGCCGCAGCGCTGCGCTCAGGATCATCGTCGCGACCCCGTATTGATGCACCGCGAACGCATCGCGGGCCAGCAGCCCCTGCACGGCAAAGTTGATGCCGAGCGCGACCGGATAACAGCCGGGTGTGGCGCCGCTGCCGATGCGCTCTCGCCAGCGCGTCAGCAAGGGTGCGTCGAGGATCTCGGCGCCCAACTCGTTGAACTTCTTGCCCATGCGCACCGACATCGTGCGGGCCTCGCTCGAGAGCTTGCGCGCGTAGACCTGCGCGTCGATGCGCTCGAGCTCGGCTAAATCATCGGCCGCCGCTGCGCGATGGGCCCAGATCAGGCCGACACCGTCACCGAGCATCGCCTGCTCCAGCGCGGTGCGGGCATAGGCGCGCAGGCTCTCGGCGTCGGTGACCACCTTCTGCGCGATCGCGGTCTCGAGGCCGGCCGAGAATGCGAACCCGCCGACCGGGAACACCGAGTCGCCGAACTGCAGCGCCCGCACCAGGCGCGATGCAACCGATGGCGTCGCCGCGGCCATCCCCTCAGCCTCGGTGCCCGCCATCATGCGTGGCTGTGTGTGTGGACTGCGCCCTCGGCGGCACCGAACAGCCGCCGCGATTCGTGCGGCGCCAGGTAGGGGACGATCTCGGAACCGGGCACGAATTCGTAGTGGATGCCTTCGAATCGATGCGTCTTCATCACCGAATTCATCACCTTGCGGTCCACGGTCAGCGGTACATAGACCCGCGTGCCCTTGACCAGCGCGGGCCAATGTTGGTTACCGAGCGCATGACCGAGCTCGACGCAGGTGCGCAGCGCGACCTCGGGGTCGGCGCCGATCATCTCCCCGAGCTCGATCATCATCACGTCGCGCAGCCGGATGCGCGCCAACACTAGCGCCCGCGCATCGGCATCCCATAGCAGCACATCGCCGTCGCGGATGAAGGTGCCGCGGTCGAGGGAGACCGCCATTTCGGCGCCGCCAATCGAGCGTTTTCGGAACCGGCTCTTCTGTGCCTCCCAGTGATCGAGCTCGAGCGTGTCGACAGCCGCTGATTCGATGCGCGCGGCCCAGTCGGGCTCGCCCGCATTCCCAAGGATGGTTTCGACCAGGATCACGGCGGGTCCGTCAGCTGAAGAAGTACTTTTGGTTCAGTGAGACCGTCCGCAGCGGTTCCACCGTCGCATGCACACCATCGACGGTGACTGCGAAGGTCTCGGGGTCGACCTCGATGTTCGGCGTCCCGCAGTTGCGGACCATGTCGGCCTTGCCGATCTTGCGCGTATTGCGGATCGGCTCGACCTGCCGCTGCAGTCCGAGCCGCTCCTTGATCCCGGCCGCGTGCGCGGCGGCGGAGACGAAGGTCAACCCGTTATCGGTCTGGGACAGCCCCATCGCGCCAAACATCGGTCGGTAGTAGACCGGTTGCGGCGTCGGCAGCGACGCGTTCGGGTCGCCCATCAGCGACCAGCTGATCATGCCGTTCTTGAGCACGAGCTTGGGCTTGGCGCCGAAGAAGCCGGGCTCCCAGAGTACCAGATCGGCCACCTTGCCGACCTCGACCGAGCCGAGAAGGTGCGAGATCCCATGCGCAATGGCCGGATTGATGGTGATCTTGGAGACGTAGCGCAGCACGCGGAAGTTGTCGTTGCCCGGGGCGTCCTCGGGCAACTTGCCGCGCCCGGTCTTCATTGCGTCGGCGGTTTGGATGCAGCGCAGCCAGCATTCGCCGATCCGGCCCATCGCCTGCGAGTCGCTTGAGAAGATCGAGATCACGCCCAGGTCGTGCAGTACGTTCTCTGCGGCAATGGTCTCGGCGCGAATCCGGCTCTCGGTGAAGGCCACGTCGGACGGGATGTCCGGGTTCAGGTGATGGCAGACCATGATCATGTCGTACAGCTCGGCCTGCGAGTTGATGCCGTACGGGAGCGTGGGGTTGGTCGAGCCGGGGAGCACGTTCGGCAGGGCGGAGACCTTGATGATGTCAGGCGCGTGGCCGCCGCCGGAGCCTTCGGTATGGAACGAGTGGATGGTGCGGCCCTCGAACGCGGCAATCGAGTCATCGACGAAGCCGGACTCGTTGAGCGTGTCGGTGTGCATGCAGACCTGCACGTCCATCTCGTCGGCGACCGTCAGTGCCGAGCGCAGCACCGCCGGCGTGGTGCCCCAGTCCTCGTGGCATTTAAAGCCGACGGCGCCGGCCTCGATCTGTTCCACGAGGGCCGCCTTGCCATGCGCGTGGCCCTTGGCGAGGATGCCGATGTTCATCGGCCAGCCCTCGAACGCGCGCAGCATGTTTCGGATGTTGCCCGGGCCCGGGGTAACCGTGGTCGCGTTGGAGCCATCCGACGGGCCGGTGCCGCCGCCGATCAGGGTCGTAGTGCCGTTGGAGAGGGCAGCATAGGCCTGTTGCGGCGAGATGAAGTGGATGTGCGAGTCGATGCCAGCGGCGGTCAAGATCAGATGCGCGCCCGAGATGGCATCGGTGGCCAAGCCGCACTCGAGTCCGGGCGTGATGCCATCCATCACCTTGGGGTTGCCGGCCTTTCCGATGCCGCAGATGCGACCGTCCTTGATGCCCACATCGGCCTTCACGACCCCGAGCACGCCGTCGATGATGGTGACGTTGCTGATCACCAGGTCGGGTGCGCCGCTGGCGCGCGTGAGCTGGTTGTCCATGCCCATGCCTTCGCGCAGGCTCTTGCCGCCGCCGAAGACGATCTCGTCGCCGGACGGCCCGCGCAGGTCGCGCTCGACCTCGACGAAGAGTCCGGTATCCCCCAGCCGGATGCGATCACCGGTGGTTGGGCCGAACAGCCCCGCATATTCGTTACGTGAAATCGTCGCCATCGTGGATGTCCTCTCGTCTCGAAATGGCGGAAGCGGTTAGGGCGTCGGCTTGCCCGACGAGGCGGACGAACGGAACCCGCGCTGCGCGATGGCCTGCATCGCCTTGGCCTTCTGTGGCTCGGCGAACTCGCCTGCGGTCGCGCCGTCGACGAGGTTGTTGAAGCCGTAGACCTCACGCCTGCCGCGGTAGGGCACCAGCTCGACCTCGCGCTCGTCGCCGGGCTCGAAGCGCAGCGCGGTCGACGCCGGGATGTTCAGATGCTGGCCGAACGCCGCCGCGCGATCGAATTCCATCGCGCGGTTGACCTCGAAGAAGTGGAAGTGCGAGCCGATCTGGATCGGCCGATCGCCGGTGTTGCGAACGGTCAGCTTGGTCACCGGCCGGCCCTCGTTGAACGCAACCGGCTCCGCGGCACAGACGTAGCCGCCGAACTCGACATCGGCGGTGACTGGGTCGGTATCGGCCCCGACCACTGGCCCTGCTTTGACTCCTGCCATGATCGTCCTCCCGCGAGCGCGTTTATTGGATGGGTGAATGCACCGTGACGAGGCGGCTGCCGTCGGTGAAGACGGCCTCGACCTGAACCGACGGGATCAGGTCGGCGACGCCGTCCATCACGTCATCCTTGGTGAGCACGGCGCTCGCCTCCTTGGTCACTTCCTCGATCGTCTTCCCGGCGCGGGCGCCGTCGAGTGCAACCGACGAGATCAGCGCCACGGCCTCGGGGTGGTTGAGCTTAATGCCTTTGTCCCTCCGTTTCTGGGCGACGTCGGCCATCATGTAGACGAGAAGCTTGTCCAATTCCCGCGGCGTCAGATGCATGACTCTTCCTCATTCGGCGAATGGGCAGCATGGGCAGCCGGGAGCGTAGCGGCGGCTGAATCCAGCGTCAACCCATTCAGATGTGAACGTTCTATTACGCTTTGTTATCTGGTCGGTCCAATTGGATTTTCCGCGATCGGCAGCGCGTTGCTAATGTTTCGGGAGCCCACTAGACTTCGGTGCCCGCAGGATCGGGATTCGTCCGCATGGAGCGCTTCGGGCGCGTTCCGGTAGACTCTCCGGCGCGGTTTATGGCACGCTGCCTCAGCTCGCGTTCGGCAGGGCGTCTGTTGCGACACAGCATCAGCGTGCGCCTGCTCTCGGGTCCGTCTTCCTCAGGCGACGCGACTCTTCCGCATTGAGCCCGCTGTTCAGGAGCACGGCGCCGAACGTCCGCTCCAAGCTTGCCGCCACGAGCACAGCATTGCGACAGATACGGCTAGCCCGAGGAATCGATAATGGCAAGCGATCAAGACAGGCCCGCGGAGGGCAACGCGCCCGAACCGCTTGCGGACAAGCTGATCCTGGTCATCGTCGCCTCCTACGCGCTCGCGTTCCTGGTCTTCGGCTTCCTGGTCGACAGCCCGCCCGAGATCCTGCGGGGGCTTGGCGCCATCCTGATGTCGCGCGACACCTTGCTTACCGACTACATGGGCGTCGGTGGCGTCGGCGCCGCCTTGGTGAGCGCGGGCCTGCTGACGCTGAGCGCATGTGTCGTTTATTACCTTGCGCGCGCCAAGATGAACGGTGCGGCAGTGGCCGCGCTGTTTCTCGTGCTCGGCTTCGGGCTATTCGGAAAAAACCTGCTCAATATCTGGTTTATCGTCCTTGGCGTCGCGCTCTATTCGCGCTTCAGGGGGCAGCCGTTCGCGGCCAACATCAATACCGCGTTCTTCGGTGTCGCACTCTCTCCAATCGTTAGCGAGATCCTGTTCAGTTCGGCGTTGCCATTCGAGATACGCCTGCCACTCGCCGTGGGAACCGGCATCCTCATGGGGTTCATCCTGCCGCCGGCCGCTGCGCAGTTGTTCAAGGCCCACATGGGGTTTGCGCTCTATAATATGGGATTTACCGCCGGGCTGGTGGGCACCCTGATCGTTGCGCTCTATAAGTCTTACGGATTCGTTCCGGAACCGGTCTTCATCTGGACCAGCGGTAACAACCTCTTGCTCGGGTCCTTTCTGGGTGTCGTCTTCGTCTCGATGCTGATCCTGGGATTCGCGCTCGATCGCAGCGCCTTTTCACGGTTCTGGGAATTGATGCGCGAAACCGGACAGGCGCCGAGCGATTTCATCGCCATTGCCGGGCTCGGCGGGACCCTGATCAACATGGGGCTGAGCGGTGCGGTCGGGATGGCCTACATCTTCGCCATCGGTGGTGATCTGAACGGACCAACGATTGGTGCGCTGCTGTCGATCGTCGGCTTTGCCGCCTTCGGCAAGCACCCAAAGAACCTCGTCCCGATCATGGCCGGCGTGTTTCTCGGCTCGCTCGCGAAGCCTTGGGGGGCAGCTGACCCGTCGATCCTGCTCGCGGCACTCTTCGCGACCAACCTTGCGCCGATTGCCGGCCACTTCGGCTGGCATTGGGGTATCGTAGCCGGCTTCATCCACGCCTCGGCCGCGCTCAGCGTCGGCGGGGTCCATGGTGGCATGAACCTCTACAACAACGGCTTCGCCGCTGGCATCGTTGCGTCGATTCTGGTGCCGGTCATCATTGCGATTCGCGCTGGCCGCGGCGAGTCCGATGCCGACGCGAAGCCGGCCAGCGCGGTTACAGACGGATAGGAAACGGATAACGGGATTAGGAAATTCAACGGATAGAAGGAAATCCAATCGTCTCAGGACGACGTGCGCCGGAGGGTAGCCGGCGGTTGGGCAGGGGCCAAGCCTGTGCGAAACCTGGTTCGTGTCTCGTGTGCAGGCGTTGGAGGCGTTCACCTGGACCTCGCCCCCGATCCTGGGCCCGCTGCGTGGCTATGTGTCGGCCTTTACGGGGTTACGGGGGGAGCATGTTCGATTACAACTGGAAGCAGAACACCATCGGCATCGGTAATACCTTGAACGACCCATTGGATAGCCCGGAGGAGCGACGATGACCCCGCGGCGTCTCCCCGGCTCCAGTCAAGAGGGTGGGGTAGCGGACAGCCCGGGGGTGCCGGCCCGCGCGGCCGTGGCCCGGGGAGCAGGTTTCTTCGGCTTCTGGCTGCTGCTCGCCAGCCCCAGTGCTCCCGATGGGTTGACGGCGGACGCTTTGGTGTATCTGCTCGGGGATCTGCTGGTCGGACTCTTGGCGACCGGCGCCGCGACCTGGGTCAGTCTGCGCCTGTTGCCGCCGTCCCAGGGCCGTCTGCATATTGGCGCCCTCTTGAAGTTCATTGGGCATTTTCTCTGGCAGTCCATGGTCGCCGGGGTAGATGTGGCACGGCGTGCCTTCGACCCCCGCCTACCCCTAAAGCCTGGGTTCCTCGCCTATCCCGTGGGTATCCCCGCCGGGACTGGCCGGGCCGCCTTCGGGGCGGTCACCAGCCTGATGCCGGGGACGCTGCCGGTGGGGACCGACCCCGGCGGGGCTCTCGTCTATCACTGCCTGGATTCGGATCAGCCGGTGGCGGCCGCACTCGCGAGGGACGAGGCGCTCATGGTCGATACCCGGGGAGGCATTCAGGAATGAGTGAGTGGATGGGCGCCTTTCTGCTCGCCACCGCGGCCTTCGTGCTGGTCACGGTGGCACTGGGCCTCATCCGCATCCTGCGCGGGCCCGGTGATGCGGATCGGATGCTGGCGGCCCAGCTCCTGGGTACCGGCGGGGTCGCCGCTCTGCTCCTATTCGGGGCCGCCACCCGGGCACCAGCCCTGGGGGATCTGGCTTTGGTGCTGGCGCTGCTGGCCGCCTTCGCCGCCGTCGCGTTCGTTGCCGGGGCACCCGGGGGGCGAGAATGACTGATGCCATCACCGTCTGGGACCTCTACACCCTGACCTTGGTCACCCTCGGGGCCCTGTTTTTTCTGGCCGGGACCGTCGGTCTGCTGCGGTTTCCGGACACCCTTAGCCGGCTGCATGCCCTCACCAAGGCGGACAACCTGGGGCTCGGGCTGGTCGTCCTGGGGCTGCTTCCCCAGGTCCCCTGGCCCGCCACGGCGCTCAAGCTCATTGCCGTCTGGCTGCTGGCCCTACTGTCCGGGGCCACGGTGGGCCAGCTCCTGGCGGGGGCCGTGCGGCCACCCGATTGGTCGCGAGCGGCGTCCCGCCGTGCCGGTGAGGGCCGTCCCCGTGACTAGCGCCCTGGTGGTGGATGGAGTCCTGACCCTGTTCATCCTCGGCCTCGCCCTGTGGGTCACCGCCAAGCGCAGCGCCTATGGGGCGGTCCTGGGCTTCATGGCCTATGGGCTCCTGTTGGCGCTGGTGTGGGTGCGGTTGGCGGCGGTGGACGTGGCCCTGACGGAGGCGGCCGTGGGAACCGGGCTCACGGGGTTCCTGTTGCTCGGGGCGGCGGCGCGGCTGGCGCCGGATGAATCCTTTGACGCGGCTGGGGCACCCAGTCCTGGACTGAGGATCTTGATCGGGATCCTGTGCGCCGCGGTCGCCGTTGGGCTCGCTGCCGTCGTGATGCTGCTCCCGGAGCCGGCCCCGACCCTCGCCCCCTTGGTCCAAGCCAATCTGGCACCCACCGGGGTCGGCAACCCGATCACCGGTGTGCTCATGGCGCACCGGGCCGTGGACACCCTGCTGGAAACGGTGGTGCTCATCCCCGCCCTGATCGGCGTCTGGTCCCTGGCCTCGGATCCCGGTTGGGGCGGGCGGCCGGGCTCCTTACCGAGGTTGGGCGCCAGCGGCCCACTCACCCTTCTGGCCCAGGTGCTGCCCCCCTTCGGCATCTTGGTGGGGGTTCATCTGGTCTGGGTCGGGGCGGATGAGCCGGGCGGCAAGTTTCAGGGTGCGGCGGTCCTGGCCGCCATGTGGGTCCTGGTGCTGGTGGCGGGTTTGCGCCGGCCGCCCCGGGTGACCGGTCGACCGCTGCGCCTGCTGTTGGTGCTTGGACCCCTGGTCTTCATCGGAGTCGGCGTCGCCGGCATCTGGCTGGCCGGGGCCTTCCTGGCCTACCCGGAGGGCTGGGCCAAGCCCCTCATCCTCGCCATCGAGGCGGCCTCGACCGCGTCGGTCGCGCTGGTCCTGGGGTTGCTGCTCGCCGGACCGCCGGCGGCGGACGATAGCGGATCCAGGGTGGGGCCGTGACCGGCGAGACGCTCTTCGGCCTGTGCGGGGCCGCCCTGGTGGGGATCGGCCTCTACGGGCTCATCTGTCACCCGGGTGCCCTGCGCAAGATCCTGGCCTTCAACCTGCTGGGCAGCGGTGTCTTCCTGCTGTTCGGTGTGATCGCCAAGCGCGGCGCCGCCCTGTCCGCGGCCGGGACGGGCGTCGACGCCGACCCGGTGCCCCAGGCCCTGGTGATCACCGGCCTGGTGGTCGCCTTCGCCGCGACGGCGATCGCCGTCGCCCTGCTGCGGCGCCTCGGCGAGCTCCGCGGCCAGGGCAAGCCGGACGACGACGGCTCCTCCCCGCCGGCTCCGCGTGAAGGGAGGGGCTGATGGAGACTCCTGCAATCCTCGGCGTCTGGTCCGCGGTATTGGTGGACCTGGGGGGTGCCCTCCTGACGGTCCCGCTGATACTGCCGGTGGTTGGCCTGCTTCTAGGACTGGTTCTGGGCGGGCGCCGACTCGGCCGTGTCATCTTGGTCCTACTTTTCGCGGGTCTCGCCGTCGCCTCGGCCATCGCCGCCGCGCTCCTGAGGGGGGGCGAGTCCCTGAGCTACCAACTGGGGGGCTGGGCCCCGCCCCTGGGGGTGGCGCTCAAGGCGGACGGCCTCTCCGCCGTCCTGCTCCTCACCAGCGCGGTGGTGATGCTGGGGGTCGCCGCCTACGCCCAACGGAACTTTCTTCCGGAGCCGGGCGCCTCTGAAACCCGAGGATCTCTGGCCTTCTGGATGCTCCTGCTGGGGGTCTGGGCGGGGCTCAACATGGTGGCCCTGGGGCAGGATCTCTTCACCCTGTTCGTCGCCCTGGAGCTCCTGACCTTTTCTGCCGTGCCCCTTGTCAGCCTCGACGGCCGAGCCGAGACCCTGGCCGCCGCCCTACGCTACCTGCTCTTCGCGCTCCTGGGCTCGGTCCTGTACCTGCTGGGGGCGGTGCTCCTTTACGGCACATACGGGACCCTGGACATCGCCTTGCTCGCCGAGCGGCTGGGGGGGCAATTGGCGGGTCCGGCCCCGGTGCCTGCCCTGGTCGCGGTCGCCCTGATGACCGTGGGGCTCATGGCCAAGACCGCCCTCGTTCCACTACACCTGTGGCTGCCCCCGGCTCACGCAGGCGCCCCGCCCGCCGCCAGCGCGGTGCTCTCGGCCCTGGTCGTCAAGGGGTCCTTCTTTCTCATCTTGCGCCTTTGGTTCGACCTGATGCCGGGGCTGCTCGCGCTTCCCGTCGCCCAGCTCCTCGGTGTCCTGGGAGCGGCGGCCATTCTGCTGGGCAACCTGATGGCCCTGCAGCAGGCCCGGCTCAAGCTGTTGGTCGCCTACTCGACTGTGGCCCAGATTGGCTACCTGTTCCTGATCTTCCCGCTGGCGGCGGGCCGCCCGGGCTGGGCACTGGCGGGCGGGGCCCTGCAGGTGGTCTCCCATGCCCTGGCGAAGGGGGCCATGTTCCTGGCGGCCGGGCTCGTCTACGGGGCCCTGGGGCATGACCGGATCCGTGACCTGGCCGGGGTCGCGCGGGCCCTGCCCCTGGCCGTCCTGGCCTTCGGGCTCGCCGGGCTGTCCCTGGTCGGGATCCAGCCGAGTGGGGGTTACCTGGTCAAGGCCCTGCTCGCCGGGGCCGCGGACGCGTCCGACGCCTGGTGGTGGGGCAGGGTGCTGGACGTTGGTGGACTCCTCACCGCGGCCTATCTGACCTGGGTCCTGGGGCAGTCCCTCGCGGGGCCGCGGCGGCGTCTGGCCTTGGCCAAGAGACCGAGACGTTCCCAGGAGCTGGTGGTGCTGGGCTTGGCCTTGGCCTCCCTGCTGCTCGGGCTGCTCCCAGCCCAAGCCTTCGATCTCATCGCCATCGGGCGCGCCTCCGCTCCCGAACCCATCGTCGCCGCGTGGGCCGGCGCCTTGGGCTGGAGCGGGCTGGCCGCCGGACTCTGGCCGGTCCTGGTCGTCGCCGCGCTGGTCCTGATCTTTGGGCCCTGGGGTACCGGCGGGCGGTCTGGGCCCTTGGGCTGGCCGGCACGCGGAGCTGCGATCCTGGGAGCCGCCATCGAGCGGCTGGATGCCGGTCTGCGGCGCTGGCCGGTGGCGGGTCTCTCCCTGTTGGTGCTGACACTTGCCCTCGCGGCCGGCCTCCTCATCGAGGGATCTTGAGGGTCAGAAGCGGCGGTTAGGCGGCCGCCTCATGTCTGATTGGAGAATCGGTCCATTGAGGTTTTCCCAGCTCAGGTGCGGGCGGGCAAAATGCCAGGATGGCATTCGATCAGCGTCTCCTTCGAGAACTGTCATGTGGTGGTCGGGACTTCTAATCGCTGGCAGCAGAGGTTCGGCGGGCGGTGCAGTCGGCTCGCCCTCCGAAGCACGGTCTGCCGCAGACGGTTGACCTCTGAGACGCCCCGGAGAGCCCAAGTGAGTTCGACGCCACACGCTCCGATCCGGAGCCCCTTTCCCCCCTTGGTTTTGGGCGCCGCACTGGTGCTGGGATGTGCAGTCCACCTTCAGTGCGCCCGCGCGCGGTCTGGTTGTCGCCGGTGCCGTGGCGCTGGTCGTGGCCTTGATGAAGACCGCCGCGCCGCTGATCTCGCCGATCCTGCTCGCCATCTTCATCGCGGTCGTCGCCACCCCGGCGCTGGCCTGGATGCGTCGCAAAGGGGTGCCGAAATGGGGCGCGCTGTTCGTGATCGCCTTTGTGCTGCTCGATGTCGGCAGCCTGCTGGCGCTGATTACGACCGGGGCGCTCGAGGGCTTCAAGGACAGCCTGCCGGGCTATCAGGAACGCTTCGCGGCGCTGGCCCAGCACTTCGGCGACCTGATGGCAGGGACCGGCGTCGACAACCCGGCCGCGGCGGCGACGGACCTGATGGACCCGTCCAGGCTCATGGCCGTGGTGCCGCGATTGTTGTCCAGCGCCAGCGGCGTCTTTGCGACCGGTCTGTTGGTGCTGCTCACGGTGATCTTCATCCTGCTCGAGGTGCCGGCGATACCGGGCAAGCTGAAGGCTGCATTCAATCTGACCGAGACGGGCGAAGCGCGACTGAAGCGGCTGCTCGACAACATCAACCGCTACATGTTGATCAAGACACTGACCAGCCTCGCCACCGCGGTCTGTGTCTGGCTGTTGCTCAAGTTCTTCGGTATCGATTTCGCCATCCTCTGGGCGGTGCTGGCCTTTTTTCTGAATTTCGTGCCGGTCGTCGGCAACATCGTCATGATGATCCCGGCCGTCTTGCTGGCGCTGGTGCAGGTCGACTTGACCACGGCACTGCTGGTCGCGGCCGGTTACCTGGTGATTAACACCGCGATCGGCAACGTCATCGAGCCGCGGATCATGGGCAAGGGGCTTGGCATCTCGACGCTGGCGGTCTTCATCGCACTGTTGTTCTGGGGCTGGTTGTTCGGCACCGTGGGCATGTTCCTGGCCGTACCGCTGACCACGGCGTTGATCATCGCGCTCGATGCGAGCCCGCATACCCGCCCGCTCGCGATCTTGATGGGGCCAGCGATTACGGAGGAGCCCGCGGGCGTCCTGACAGCGGAGCCGGACGCTAGCGGAACGGATGGCTGAGGGGCCCAGTCCGTCCGGTCTTGGTCATAAATCCGGCCACATCCCTGTCAAGCTGTCGACTCGTAGATACGGATTGCGTGTCCGTCCCGAATAACTCAGTGTGATTACGAACTGAACTGAAGTTTCCCGGTTTTAATAAGATAAGTAATTAAGCAACCACGAATACGACGCGCGCATTAGTGATTGCTTATAAAGGTTCATCGGTCGGTTGGATCTGGCTGGTATCGGGAATACGGTTATTCGATTGCGGCTAGAATACAGCGACTTAATAATGAATGCGGACTCTATTCGGAGTATAATCGAAGGTGCCTAAACCATTGATTAAACATCCAAACGAGCCCGCATTCGATGTCAAGCTTACCCGCTCTCGCGAGCCAGTTTCAATCTCTGTTTCCAGCCACGGACAACGGCCAAGAACGGGGGCGTTGGTTCATCCTGACCCTGCAGGCGATTCTGGTTCCGATCACCGCCTCGCGGACCTCCAACCTGTTGCGTGCGATCGAGACCTTGTTCGGGGTGCCGATCGCCCAGTCGCGCTACTACACCTTCATGGCTTCGGTGAAGCTGCCCTGGGCGCGGTTGTGGGAGCTGCTGTGGCGGGCGATCCCCACGCCGCTCACCGACGGTCGCTTGCTGGTGGCCTTGGACGATTCGATCAACGCCAAGACCGGGCGCAAGGTGTTCGCCTGTCAGCGCAGCTTCGACCACGCGGCTAAGACCAATCAGAGCCACTACCCGTGGGCACAGACGATCGTGACGGTGGGCCTGCTGAAGCTGATCCACGGGCGCTGGAGTTGTGTGCCGCTGGCCTTTGCCTTCTACCTGCGCCGTCAGACCTTGAGCGAGCGCTGCATCCGGGTGCGGCGCCAGGCGCTGGTGTTTGAAACCAAGTTTGCCCAGGCGGTCGCGTTGATCGGTCGCTTGGCTACGGTCTTTGCCGAGGTTCCGATCCTGGTGGTCACCGACAGTTGGTTCGGCAACAACGGGTTGCTCCAGCCGCTGCGGGCGTTGGTGGGGCCGCGTGCCCAGTTGCTCTCGCGCCTGCGCAGCAACGCCGTGCTGTTCGATCGCGCGCCCGCGACCCCGCGGCGCTGTGGGCGCCCGCGCAAGTACGGGGCGCGCTTGGGCTCGGTCGCCCGATTGGCCGCGGCGCTGCGCAAGGACGCTCGTCCCTATACCCTGCACCTCTACGGTGGGATGCGCGAGGTGGTGGCCGCCGAGCGCCTGGTGATGCTCAAGACGCTGCGCTGTCAGGTGCGCGTGGTGTGGGTGTTCCGGCGCACCCAGTGGATTGCCCTGGTCACCACCGACCTGACCTTGTCGGTGGAGCAGATCATTGAATACTACGCGGCGCGCTGGAAGATCGAGGCTGGCTTTCGCGAGATCAAGCAGGAGATCGGCAGCGCCCAGACGCAAACCCGCAACCCCGATGCAGTGACCAATCATCTGCACTTCTGCATGGCCGCCACCACCCTGACTTGGATCTACGGCGCGCGCCTGGACAAGGCTCCACCGCGTCGCTATGCCACCGCCAAACGCACCGAATATGCCTTCGCGGACCTACGCCGCGCCTTGGCCAAGGACTTCCCGAGCACGGGTTTCGGTATGGATTGCGGTGCCAGCGGGAAAACGACGCGAAATCCGCTGATCGCCGCCGTTATGCGGCTCGTGGCGTAAGGGAAAGCGGGAAACTTCAGCTACTACACCTTCATGGCTTCGGTGAAGCTGCCCTGGGCGCGGTTGTGGGAGCTGCTGTGGCGGGCGATCCCCACGCCGCTCACCGACGGTCGCTTGCTGGTGGCCTTGGACGATTCGATCAACGCCAAGACCGGGCGCAAGGTGTTCGCCTGTCAGCGCAGCTTCGACCACGCGGCTAAGACCAATCAGAGCCACTACCCGTGGGCACAGACGATCGTGACGGTGGGCCTGCTGAAGCTGATCCACGGGCGCTGGAGTTGTGTGCCGCTGGCCTTTGCCTTCTACCTGCGCCGTCAGACCTTGAGCGAGCGCTGCATCCGGGTGCGGCGCCAGGCGCTGGTGTTTGAAACCAAGTTTGCCCAGGCGGTCGCGTTGATCGGTCGCTTGGCTACGGTCTTTGCCGAGGTTCCGATCCTGGTGGTCACCGACAGTTGGTTCGGCAACAACGGGTTGCTCCAGCCGCTGCGGGCGTTGGTGGGGCCGCGTGCCCAGTTGCTCTCGCGCCTGCGCAGCAACGCCGTGCTGTTCGATCGCGCGCCCGCGACCCCGCGGCGCTGTGGGCGCCCGCGCAAGTATGGGGCGCGCTTGGGCTCGGTCGCCCGATTGGCCGCGGCGCTGCGCAAGGACGCTCGTCCCTATACCCTGCACCTCTACGGTGGGATGCGCGAGGTGGTGGCCGCCGAGCGCCTGGTGATGCTCAAGACGCTGCGCTGTCAGGTGCGCGTGGTGTGGGTGTTCCGGCGCACCCAGTGGATTGCCCTGGTCACCACCGACCTGACCTTGTCGGTGGAGCAGATCATTGAATACTACGCGGCGCGCTGGAAGATCGAGGCTGGCTTTCGCGAGATCAAGCAGGAGATCGGCAGCGCCCAAACCCAAACCCGCAACCCCGATGCGGTGATCAATCATCTGCACTTTTGCATGGCCGCCACCACCCTGACTTGGATCTACGGCGCGCGCCTGGACAAGGCTCCACCGCGTCGCTATGCCACCGCCAAACGCACCGAATATGCCTTCGCAGACCTACGCCGCGCCTTGGCCAAGGACTTCCCGAGTACGGGTTTCGGTATTGATTGCGGTGCCAGCGAGAAAACGACGCGAAATCCGCTGATCGCCGCCGTTATGCGGCTCGTGGCGTAAGGGAAAGCGGGAAACTTCAGATTACGAAGTCAATGTCTCTAAACATTGTTGGTCTACTCGTCGGGACCGTTTTCTTTGCCTTTTCTCTGACGCCCTCGCTGCTGCCAAGACCGTTTTTCATTCAGGGCATTCTTTCCGGCCTGTCATTTTCGGCCGGCTATGGTCTTGGCGTTGCGACGGTAGCCCTGTGGAACTATCTGCAATTGCCGGTGTGGCGCATGCGTACCGCGATCATCATCAAGTCCATCGCAGCGCTGCTATGCCTATTTGTCGCGGTGAGTTTTCTGTGGCAGGCGACCAATTGGCAGAATTCGCTTCGCGAGATGATGGGCATGGAGGAGTCAGCTGGCCTGCAACCATTGCTGCTCGGCCCGATCGCGGTGTTGTTGTTCCTGGTCCTGCTGGCGCTCGCGCGCTCGTTCCGCTGGGTGTTTCGGATTCTTTCGGTCAAACTGCGGCGTTTCGTGCCGCCGAGAATTTCACATCTCCTGGGTATTGTTGCTGCCGTGGCGCTGTTCTGGTCCGTGATCGACGGCGTCTTGCTGAGCGGCCTGCTGCGTGTGGCCGATCGTTCGTTTCAGCAACTCGATGCGCTGATTCAGGACGACTTGCCGCGTCCGACCCATCCCGACCAGACCGGTAGTCAGGCTTCCCTGATCAATTGGGAAGACCTCGGCCACCAGGGCCGCAGTTTCGTTGCCGGCGGGCCCGACGCCGAAGACCTGAGCCGTTTTTTTTCGGCCCCGATGCCGGCGCCGATTCGAGTCTATGTCGGCTTGAACTCAGCCGACAGTCCCGAGCAGAGAGCGCGTCTGGCTCTGGATGAGTTGAAGCGCGTGGGCGGCTTCGAACGCTCGATACTGCTGCTGGTGACACCTACCGGCACGGGCTGGATCGATGCGTCATCGCAGGATCCGGTCGAGTACCTGCATCGTGGCGACATTGCCACGGTGGCGGCCCAGTATTCATATCTGAACAGCCCGCTCGCACTGCTGACCGAGGGCGCGTATGGCGTTGAGATGGCCCGTGCCCTGTTCTCGGAGGTTTATGGCTACTGGCGTCGCCTGCCCCGCGACGCGAGGCCGAGGCTATACCTCAACGGATTGAGCTTGGGTTCGTTGAACTCCGATTTTTCGTTCGATCTTTACGACATCATCGATGACCCATTCAGCGGCGCACTCTGGAGCGGCCCACCCTTCCGCAACGACGCCTGGCGGCGTATGACCGATCAGCGCGATCCCGGATCGCCCGCGTGGCTGCCCCGCTTTCGTGGCGGCTCGGTGGTGCGGTTCATGAACCAGGACGGCGGATTGGACAGCGGCGACCAACCCTGGGGGGCCTTTCGGATCGCCTTCCTCCAGTACGCGAGCGATCCGATCACCTTCTTCAGTCCGCGGTCGGCGTGGCGTGAGCCGGATTGGCTCAAGGCACCCCGCGGCCCCGACGTATCGCCTGACCTGCGCTGGTTTCCGCTCGTGACGATGCTGCAACTGGTTGCCGACATGGTGGCGGGCGTCAGCCCGAAAGGCTTCGGTCACGAATTCGCGCCAGCACACTACATCGACGCATGGCTGGCGCTGACCGAACCACAAGGCTGGAGCGACGCCGAGGTGGCCCGGCTAAAGACGATCTTCGAATGAACGGCGAACCACGATCGCTGGCGGGGCATTGCTGCGCAACGGGATCAAGCGTGCAGACCGCTTGCTCGGCAATCGCCACCTGCAGCGGGATGCGCGATCGGTCTACGGTTCGCTGGCCGGCTTGCTGCTCGCCAAGTTGGTCGAGCCGCTGATCGTCATCGACTGGTCGGACTTGAAGGCGGATCATCGCTGCATCTGCTGCGCTGCGCATTCCGCTGAATTCTGCCACCGATTCCGGCGTGAAAGCTGCCGCCGTATCCACTGAAGCCGCCCCGACCGGGGAAAGCTGCCACCCATCGGAGCGAAGCGACGCGGGTGGTTGGCTTGTTACTCCGTGGAGGCGGTGGACGTCAATTTCGCGTGGCGTTTTCGCATGGACTCTTCTTTCAAATGGATGGGGTAAGCGTTGTGGACGAGGCGGTCGAGGATGGCGTCGCCGAGGGTTGGATCGCCGATGACATCATGCCAGTGATCGACCGGCACTTGGGAGGTGACGAGCGTGGATCGGTTGCCATGTGGGTCATCGAGCAACTCGAGCAGATCGCGACGCTGCTCGGCGGTGAACTTGGCCAGCCCCCAGTCATCGAGGATGATCAGGTCGGTCTGGTGACGATCGGGGATCTTGGCGGCTGGATGGCCGCCCAGGCGAAGCACTTTGCCGACGGCGGCATCTTCGACCAACTCTACAGCGTTCGCTGATCGATTCGGCGTCGGGCCGAGCACGCGCGCGGCCCGACCGACGCGGCTGGTTGGGTCCTTGGACGGGTGGGCGGTAACGAACTGGCGGGCGGCGCAGGAGCGCAACCACGCTTGCTTGATCGGATGCTGGATTGCAAGACCAGACCCCGTGACCGCTATACCAACCCAATCGGGGACGCGGCCGGCGGCCCACTGGAGCGACCCGGATTCTGACGCGGCGTAACTCGCGTTCTGCGGATTGAACCAAAGTCCACTAGCAGCCTTCCAATCACCTGCGTAGAATCCCGGCGGCTGGCGAACTGCCGTGGAGGACGAGGGTCTCCCTCGCGGCCATCTTCAGCTGCCAGCGAGACCTTCGCCACCATTGTCATCATATGAATCGTTGGACACGCAAGCGCCGGAGGCATTATGAAACGAACCATCTGGCCGCTCGTACTCGTCGTCTTGGCTGCGCCAGTGACTTCGTCCATGGCCCAGGAGCAGCCGTTGATCTGCTTCGGGAATGAACCGTTTTGGGAGCTTGATCTCACCGAGACCGGGAAGGCCCGTTTTTCTACCCCCGATTCTCCAGCAGTGGACTATCTCGGCGCTGCGAATACGCTGGTGCCGCGAAACGAATCGGTTTGGCGTGGTCAGGGAACGATCCCCGATGACGGAGAACTGGTGGCCTTTGTCCGTGAGGGCGGGTGTAGCGACGGAATGTCGGATACCCTGCATCCCTATTCGGTCAACGTCTCGCTGCCGGGCGGGCGTCATTATGCCGGTTGCTGTCGCCTGTCCGAGGCGGCGGTTGTTTCGGCGACCCTGGAGAAAGCGACTTGGCGTCTCACCGATTTGCCGGGCCAGACTTTACCGGCCGATCAAGGGCGAAGTGCCGTTACGGTCAATTTCGAAGCGGAGCGTGTGCACGGTTTCTCCGGCTGCAATCAGTTCACGGGGTCGTACACCTTGGACGGCGAAAGGCTCGTCCTCGGCACACTGGCCGGAACAATGATGGCTTGTCCGGAGCCCGGGATGTCGGTTGAGAACCAGTTCCTGAGATCATTCTCCGGGGCTTTCGATTTCAGAGTTGCGGTAAACGATCTAACCTTGACTCCGGCAAACGGAGGCGACGCACTCCGGTTCGAGCGAGAGGCACCTGCAGGGCTGGAGGACGCTCAGTGGGAGGTGACCGGTTACAACAACGGGCGACAGGCGGTGGTCAGCCCGAAGGTCGGCACCCGGCTCACCCTGATGTTCGAGGACGGGCAAGTGTCGGGCAGCAGCGGCTGCAATCGCTTCCAGGGCTCGTTCGCAGTAGAAGGAAACGCGCTGACGATCCAGCCTCTGACAACCACTCGCAATGCCTGTGAAGACGCGGCAATGTCCCAGGAGCAGGAATTTCTCAGCGCGCTCGAAAGTGCCGCGACCTGGGAAATCGCCCGTGGGAGGCTCGACGTACATCGTGCCGACGGCGAGCGGGTGCTGACGGCCAATCAGGTGGGGGAGTAGGGACTCGCAGCGGAAACGCAGGTGCGGGCCAACTGCCGCGGAACGATCCTCCGTGCGCTTGTTGCGCCGGCGTCCGCCCCGACGCCGTTTTGATCAGCTGCTGTTCCGCAATCTCGGGCTCCGACGCGGCGAAGCCCCTCTTCGACAGCAATTTAACCTAGAAACGGCAGTTGACCGCTTCATTGTGGACACAAGCGTCTATCTGCGTTCGGATTTGGTGTTAACCAAACGTTCACCTCCTGGGTGCGAGCCGCTACGACCCCCAGTGCACGCCCCGCGCGGCGCCTGGCGGCGTTACAACTCGTTGGAATAGAGTGACTATTCCGCCTCGTTGTGCCTTGCTGAACACCCTGGGGGCCGTCCAACTACCGTTTCTAGGTTTAACCAAAGTCTAATGGCCGCCCTCCAGCCCTTTGCATATATTCCAGACGGTTGCCGAGCTGCCGTCGAGGAGTACGGGTGGCTGCTCCTGGTCGTGCATCACGGATCGGAATGATCTTCGCGTAGCGAAGAAGTATGAAATCGTAGTTCTCATTCTGCTTGGGAGAGATTCGATGGACGCAAAACTGAGCCAACGTGTCGGCGAGCTCGTCGCGAACGGCTGGGAGCCGATGACAACAACAGAAACCACCGCAGCGCTGGTGGGGCGGCGGCCGTTCGCCTGGTGGCTGTTCCTGATCGTGATCTTCGTGTTCCCGTTGTTCGGCGGCATACTGTATCTCGTGTTTTGGCTCGCTACCTCGAAGGCGACCGTGTTCCTTCACGTGGAAGGCGAGGAGCTGCTGGTTGCCGGGGACGAATGGCTGATCCGGCTGCAAGAAGCCGAGCGGGAGGCCTATGTGGAGCGGCAACGTCGGATCAAGGAAAAGGGATTCCTGCGGGTGATGTGGCCGCAGCTCGTCGTTTCGCTGCTGCTGATTGCGCTTTGGGTCTATCTGTTGAAAACGTATTGGTAACGGAAGGCCGGATCAGCTGAACATCGCGTCGGCTGCCCCTGAGCACTACTCGCGGATTCCGGACCCCGTCAGCACAGCGGAGCCACAATCATGGCAGCCGATCAAAAATTCTCCCGCCTGCCCCTCACGGCCATGGTGGTGGGCTCCACGGTGGGGGCTGGCATCTTCTCACTCCCGGCTCGATTCGGCACCGCCGCCGGGCCCTTCGGCGCGATCATCGCCTGGATCATCGCCGGCGGCGGCATGCTGATGCTGGCCTTCGTCTTCCAGTCCCTGGCCATGAGACTGTGAAAGTATTCCTGCGTTGGACCGCAATGTCGGATGCCGTAGGCTGGGGTGAGCTTGCGAACCCCAGCATTTCCAACGGTTGCAAAGCCGAGGATGCTGGGGTTCGTGCCTCACCCCAGCCTACGGCGAATGCTTCCACAATCTCTCTGATTGCTCCTTGCCTGCTCGGCGCCTTGTTGCTGGCAGCCCCGTTCTGCAACGCCGAGTCCGCCTCACTCGCGAGCCCGCCCGTTGCGGACCCAAAGGAGCCCCTCGCCGACCACCTAGCCCTGGGTCAGGCCTACCTGGAGCGCGGCGAATACGCCCGCGCCGTCCAGGAGTTCGAGCAGGTCTTGCGCTTCGACAACCTGCCTCCGGACCTTCGCCAGCAGGCCGAGATCTACGCCACGGCGGCGCGAAAGTACCGGGAGGGCAAGCGGCTCAGCGGTTTCGGGTTCGCGGAGACCGGCGGCGGCTACTACCGGGAGAACGTCACCCGCACCACCAATGCACTGGGCGGCGACCCCGCCCGGGACTGGTTCTGGGAGGCCCGCATCGGTGGCGGACTGGGTTACGTCATCGGCAATAACCTCTCGATCGACGGCAACCTGGACTATCAGTTCCGCTACTACGACGACACCAATCGGCGCGACGACTCGGATCTGCGCTGGAACGCGGCGCTGATCCAGTCGCTCGCCAAGGGCAGCCAGTCGATCGGCGTGCGCGGGAAGGCGAGCTACCGGGGTGATGACGGCTATCGTCAGGACTATGGCCTGTTCGTCAACCGGTCCTTCACCCTCGACCCGAACAACCAGATCAGTCTGGAGGGGGAGATCCGCTCCCGCGAGTATCCCTCGGGTGACGAGCGGGACAACAGCCGCGACATCGGTGAGATCTGGCTGGGATGGACCCGCGCGCTCATGGACGGCAAGGCCTCCGTCACCGTCACCCTGAACGGCGGCCGCGAGTGGGCGACCCATGATCGACCGGAAGGCGACCAGACCTTCTATGGGGTGGCGCTCGACTGGGGAATGGACTTCAACGAGCGACTCGGTATGTTCCTGTTCGGCCTGTGGGAGCACAACGGGTATCACGAGGACGTCGCCGAGGATGACGAGATCGAACAGGTTCGCACGCTCACGCCCAACCTGGACATCTACGAGCTCGGTGGGGGCCTGACCTATGAGTTCGCCCCCGGCTGGTCGCTGCGCCCCGAGGTGCTCTATATCCGCGACGAGGGCAATACGCAGTTCAGCGACTACAGCGCAACCGAGATCTGGATGATGGTCCGCAGGTCGTTCTGACCCCCCCTGAGTCCCCCGCGGAGCCACCCCTGGAAGCAGTCATGTCGGAAGAGCGCTTGAGCGAGCTGTCGGTGCCCGAAGCGCGCACGGGAGGCTTCCGGTTCCCGAGCGCGGTGACGACGCTGGCGATCGTCACCATCCTGGTCTGGGTCGCGGCCCTGTTCATCCCGGCGGGCCGCTATGTCCAAGACGCCGATGGCTCTCCGATCCCGGGGACCTATGAGCGGATCGAGTCGCCGCTCAGCTTCGGCGAGCGGGTCGAGCAGTTGGTGCTTGCGCCGGTCAATGGCATCTATGGCCTGCTGAGCCCGGTCGCAGGATTCGTCGACACCCAGACCATCGGGCGTCTGTTCGGCCAGATCGGCGTGATCGTTTTCATCATGTCGATCGGCGCCTTCATCTCCATCAGCTTCGCCACCCACAGCCTGGAGGTGGCGGTGGCGGCGCTCGCCAACCGCCTGCGCACCCGGGGATGGCTGCTCATCACGGCGGTCATGGTGCTATTTTCCCTGCTCGGCACCACCATGGGCTTCTCGGTGGAGACCCTCGGCTTCTATGCGCTGTTCATCCCCTTGATGACCGCCTTGGGTTACGACCGGCTGGTGACCGCGGCCATGATCATCATCGGGGCCACCGTCGGTGTCATGGCCTCCACGGTGAACCCCTTTTCCATCGGGGTCGCCGCTGGCGAGTCCGGCGTCGGCATCGGCGAGGGCATCGTCCTGCGGCTGACCCTGTGGGTGATCCTGACCGCGATGGCGGTGGGCTGGGTATTGCGCTACGCCGCGCGCGTGCGCGCGGACCCGGGCGTCTCCCTGGTCGGATTCGACGAGACCGCCGCGGGGGAAGCATCCGGCGGCGATCCGGTCGCTGATCGGGCCGCCGATGACGCGGCGGGCAATAGCGAGGACGTCGCGAGCGCGAGCACGGCCGATCGGAGCCTCACCGGCACCCAGAAATGGGTGCTCGCGATCACCGCCCTCGCCTTCGGATTCATGATCTTCTCGGTCGTCCCCTGGGCCAGCATCCTCGGCGGCACCACCGGACCGGCGGACTACTACGTCATCCACGAGGTCGCTGGGGTCGAGCCCTTCTGGTTCGAGCTCGACTGGTGGTTCCCGCAACTGGCGATGTTGTTCCTGATCGCCTCGGTGGTCGTTGGTCTGGTCGCGCGGATGGACGAAGCGCGAGATCGTGCGACTCATCGCCGCGGGTGCCTCGGACATGATGAGTCCCGCCATGGTCATCCTGCTGGCGGGCGGGATCTCGGTGATCATGACCAACACGCAGACCCTCGACACCATCCTGAACGCGATGGAGCAGCTGATCACCGGCGCCTCGGCGGCGACGTTTGCGGTCGCCGCGATGGTGGTGAACATTCCGCTCGCCTTCCTGATCCCGTCGAGCTCCGGCCACGCCGCACTGGCGATGCCGCTGCTGTCGCCGCTGGCCGACTTTGCCGGCGTCAGCCGCGCCACCACGATCACCGCATGGATTCTGGGCCACGGACTGACCCTTCTGGCTTCTCCGACCAATGTGGTCGTCGTCGGCGGCCTGGCGATCGCAAAGGTCGGCTACGACAACTACGTGCGGTTCCTGTGGCCGCTACTGGTGGGACTGTTCGCCGTGGCCAGCGCCTTTGTCGCTATCGCCGCCAGCCTGGCCTAATCCTTGGCGTTCGTCCCGCCGGGGATTCAGGTCTGACTTTGGCCCCCCCCCGACGCCAGAGAGGCCGCGCCGGAAAAAGGTCCGACCCGATAACAAGCAAGTGGCGGGGAGCGCCAACAGGGCGTAACCACTTCGGAGTGGTGTTGCGAGTCAGTCCTCTCTACCTGATCGCGTCGAGCTTCTTGTTTTTTGCCTACCTGATTATCCTCTTCCATATCGTGGTAGACCTGTTTCGGGACGCCGAGCTTGCCGGGGGCTACAAAGCCTTGTGGCTGATCGGCCTCGTTCTCCTGCCTTTCTTGACGGCGCTCATCTACGTGCTTGTCCGCGGCACGGGCATGGCGGAACGGCAACGGACGGCGCTGCAGCGGGCCAAGTCGGATACCGAAGCCTACATTCGGGAAGTGGCAGCGAAGTCCCCGGCTGAACAGATCGCCGACGCCAAGGCGCTGTTCGATGCCGGCACCATCAGTCAGGGGGAATACGACAGGCTCAAGGAGAAGGCGCTCGCCTAGCCTGACGAGCCCAAGCCTTGCTTCCCGGTCTCGGGCGGTTTCCGCGAGAGGCTCATCCCGCAGCTTGGGTGGCGAGCCAAATCCTCGCCATCCTGGCCGCACTGGAGTGAAGGTGGGACTATCGTCGATGCGGCCGAATCCTTGCCAGGCAAAGTGAGGTCTACGGCTTCTCGACGCCTTCAGCAGGCACCGCTACAGCGCACGACGACGCGCACGCAATTGGCTGGTGCGATGGCGGATCGCGGCAGGTCGAAGTTGCCGCCACCGGAATGGATCAGCGTGGCGCCGTTGCATTGCGTCCGTTGCGTTCCGTATTGGACATCGGTGAGCCATTCGACCTGGTCACAGGCCGCGTCCCCCTTGCCGAGGCGGATGCCTGTTTCATAGGTGGCGCAGCGCAGCCGCTTGTGCGTAACCTCGGCGCGGATGTTCCAGGCTCCGGACTCCTGCACAGAGCCGCGGATGGCTCCGACCTGGAAGACCCTATCGGCTGTGTCCGATCCAGGCGTCGCCCGCGCCAGCGGACTATCCACCATTCTCACGATGGTAGGGGCGCTAGAACTGGCGGAATCGTCAGTCGCGCAGCCCACGACCAAGCCGATGGTCAAAACGAGCGGCACAATGGCCAGGGATCTTTGCATGCCTGTTTCTCCTCGATGCTGATTGACCTGTCGCCGCGCGGCTGGTGACGCCCGAAACCCGGCTTGGCCTTGCGGGGGCCCTTTCGAGTCTGCCCCCGTTGGCCCCGTTGCAGTCGGCTCGAGATGCGGCCCGCCCCTATCCCGCGGCGGGCCCGCGAATCACGAGGCCCCGGCACAAGCGCCCGGGATGCTAACAAGGCCCGACCGGTCCAGCAAACCGGCTCACGCTGAGGCCGACGCGATCGCGATGGGCAGGCGGTGCAGGGTTGCGGGCGAGATGGCGCGTCTTTAACCTGCCACAGGCCCGTCGGCTCAAAGATGGGCGCACAGCGCCTGGATCTGACCTTCGCCGGGAAGTCGATCCCGGCTCTGTCTGTCCATCAGCAGAGGAAACACCATGAACACGGCTGCATCGGCCAAGCCCCGCCGCTTCGGCATCGCGACGCAAGTCTTCATCGGGCTCGGGCTGGGGCTCCTGGTTGGCGTTTTCTTCGGCGAAGAGGCCGCCTTCCTAAAGATCGGCGGCGACATCTTCATCGCGGCGCTGCAGATCACCGTCATTCCCTATGTCGTGGTGGCGCTGATCACCTCGCTTGGGCGCCTGACGCTTGACGAGGCCAAGTCCCTCGGACTCAAGGCCGGCGTCGTCCTGCTGGTGCTTTGGGCCATCGGTCTCACGGTCGTGCTGGCGAGCCCGCTGGCCTTCCCGAATTGGCCCTCCGCATCCTTCTTCAGCACCAGTCAGATCGAAGAGCCGGCGGCGGTGGACTTCCTGCAGCTCTACATCCCCTCGAACATCTTCGCGTCGCTGGCCAACGCGATCGTGCCGGCCATCGTGGTCTTCAGCATCCTCTTTGGGGTGGCCTTGATCCGCGTCGGGAACAAGCAGCGGGTCGTGGACCTGCTGACGACCGTGGGCGATACCCTGATGACCATGACCGGCTTCATCGGCCGGCTGGCGCCCTACGGCGTGTTCGCGATCACCGCGAGTGCCGCCGGGACCATCGACGTGACCGAGCTGGCCAGGCTGCAGGTCTATATCGTGCTCTATATCGCGATCGCCCTGCTGCTGAGCCTGTGGATCATCCCCGGACTGATCGCCAGTCTGACCCCACTGACCTACGGCAGCGTGCTGCGCGCCTTCCGCGGCCCACTAATCACGGCCTTCGCCACCGCGAATCTGCTAATCGTGCTGCCGGTGCTCGCCGCCGACGGAAAACGGTTGGTCGCCGAGACGGACGGACAGGGCGGCGAACCGCACGATCAGGAGGAGTCCGCGATCGACATCCTGATCCCGGCGGCGTTTCCGTTCCCAAACCTTGGGCTGATCATGTCGCTGATGTTCGTCCTGTTCGGCGGCTGGTTCGTCGGCTCCAGCATCGCGCCGGCCTACTACCCGACCTTGGCCGGTGCCGGACTCGCGGGCCTCTTCGGCGGCACCATCCTGACGCTGCCGTTCCTGTTCGACATGTTTCAGCTCCCGGCCGATCTGTTCCAGATGTTCATCACCGTGGACGTGATCGCCAGCCGCTTCGGCACCCTGCTCGCCGGCATGCACATCATCGCCATCGCCCTGATCGGCGCGTACGCAATGCAGGGCCGGCTGCGGCTGCGTTGGCTGCGACTGCTGCGCTTCGCGCTCGTGTCGCTACTGCTGCTGCTGGCGGTGCTGCTCGGCATCCGCGCCTTCTACACCTTCGTCTTCGTCGCGCCGTTCACGAAGGGCGAGGTGCTGAGCGGCCTGCCGCTGCTCGGCGAGGCCCAGCCGCACAGGGTCTATCGCGACAGCGCGGAGGTTCCGCCGGCGCGGCGCGGGGCGAACGGTCTCGACCGGATCCAACGCAGCGGCGTGCTGCGCGCCTGCTACCGGCGCAGCGACTACCCGTCGGCCTTCTTCAACAGCCGCGACGAGCTGGTCGGCTTCGATATCGAGATGGCGCACCGATTCGCGCGCCAGCTCGATGCACGGGTGGAGTTCGTGCCGATCGATTCGATTCCGGACGCGGAGGAACGGGTCAACACCGACTATTGCGACGTCCTCATGTCGCTGATGCCGATCGCGCCGGAGATGACGCTGCGCTTCGCCATGACGGTTCCGGTGGTCGAGAGCGCGGTCGGCCTGGTCGTGGAGGACCACCGGCGCCGGGAATTCCAGACCTGGGATGCCATCCGGGCGCTCGGCGCCGTGCGCATCGCCAGCTCCGACAACCTGGCGAGCCACCGATTCCTCGATCAGACCCTGCCGGAGGCCGAGCCGGTCATCTTCGAGGACAACGGCGACCTGGACGACCTGCTGCAAGCCGACCCGCTGACCTTCGATGCCTTGTTGATGCCGGCCGAGGAGGGCGCGGCCTGGACGATCCGCTATCCCCGTTTCAACCTGGTCACCCCGTCGCCGATCCTCATCGTGCCGTTCGCCTACGCGGTGCAACAGGGCGACGACGCGCTGTTGGATTTCCTCAACGCCTGGCTGCTGAACGCCAGGGGTAACGGCACGGTCGATGCGCTGTACCGCTACTGGATGCTGGGGCAGGTTCAGCAGACAAAGCCGCCGCGCTGGTCCATTGTGCGCGACGTGCTGGGTTGGATCGAATAGCGTGGAGCCCATTCGAAGTCGAGGAGGGCGCTCTGCCGGACCTCCTGTTGGTGGACGGCGACCCGATGGTCGACATCGCGTTGGTCGAGGACCCGAGAGCTTCCTCGTGATCATGAAGGACGGCAAGATCGACAAGAACCTCGATGGGTGGTGTGAAGCCGCGACCGGGGCCCGCCGCCGGCGGCAAAGTCTGGAGCGGCGGCGAGGAAGCGGCGCATCGGGAGACGCCGACGGTCGTTAACGGCGCCCGATGATGGCGCCCGGTGCCAAGACGAGGTCCGGACTCCTTCGGCGGATGAATTGTGAAAGAATCGCCGCGAGCACCCGCGATCGTCGTGAGATGCGGGGTCCTGTCCGCCCGTCTCCCTAGTGGTCTCTAGCCCTTCGGTCCGCGGGCCTAACACGAGGCCATCCCCGTCGACGCATGAATACCGATCTGCTGACCGTCCTGCTCCTGTTGGGCGCCGCCATCGCGATGTTCGCACTGAACCGGCCGCGGGTGGATGCCGTGGCGCTGATCATGATGGTGCTGCTGCCCTTTACGGGGGTGATCACCATGAACGAGGCCATTGCCGGATTCAGCAATCCCAACATCGTGCTGATCGGGGCCATGTTCGTGATCGGCGAGGCCCTGGCGCGGACCGGTGTCGCCCGCGCCATCGGGGACTGGCTGGTCACGCGCGGCGGTGACAGCGCATGGCGCCTGCTGGTGTTGCTGATGCTGGCGGTCGGTTTCCTCGGGTCCGTCATGTCATCCACCGGCGTGGTCGCCATCTTCATCCCGGTGGTGTTGCGGATCGCAAGCAAGGCCCACATCGCACCGAGTCAGCTCATGATGCCCATGGCCTATGCGGCGCTGATCAGCGGCATGATGACCCTGGTCGCCACCTCTCCGAATCTGGTGATCAACTACGAGCTCATGCGCACCGGGGTGCAGGGCTTCAACTTCTTTTCCTTCACTCCGTTCGGACTGCCGATCCTCGTGCTCGGTGTCATCTACATGTTGATCGCGCGGCGCTGGCTCAGTGCGGGCTCACCCGATGCCGGGCCCGGTCTCCCGCGGCCCAAACTCAAGCACTGGGTCGAGCAGTATCGGCTCGTCGATCGCGAGTACCGGGTCCGGGTCAGGGCGGGCTCGCCGCTGCTCGGACGCTCCCTCCGCGAACTGGACCTCCCGAACAGGATCGGCGCCAGGATCATCCTCATCGAGCGCGGCGTCGGGGGTGCACGGCGCCTGTTCCCGCGCACCGACGATACCTATCTGCAGGCGGGCGATGTTCTGCTGATCGACGTGGACAGCCCGGGCGGCGACATGAGCGCCCTCGGCGAGGAGCACGGCGTGGATCTGCTGCCACGGTCGGGCGCCTATTTCCTGGACAGATCGCAGGACGTCGGCATGGTGGAGATCATGCTCCCCTACGAGTCCCAGTTCGTCGGCAAAACGGTCGCGGAGTGGGAGCTGCTGGCGCAATCCGAGCTGACACTGGTCGGGCTGCGCCGGCGGCGGGGCGCCCTGGAGCCCCATGATCTGCGCCAACAGGTCCTGAAGGTTGGCGACACCCTGCTGCTCGCCGGGCCGTGGAAGACGATTCGCCGACTACAAAGCGGTGGTCGCGACCTGGTGGTGCTGAATTTGCCCAGGGAGTTCGACGAATTTCTGCCGGCGGCCAAGCGGGCACCCTATGCCGTCTTCACCCTTGGGGTCGTCGTCACCCTGATGGCCACCGGCGTGGTCCCGAATGTTCAGGCCGCCCTGATCGGGTGCCTGCTCATGGGGCTCTTTCGCTGCATCGATCTCGACAAGGCCTACCGCTCGATCCAGTGGAAGGGTCTGATCATGATCGTGGGCATGATGCCCTTCGCGCTCGCGCTGGATCGGACCGGCGGCGTGGACCTGGCCGCGGATGCATTGGTGAGGCTGGTCGGTGGTGCCGGTCCCTACGCCGTCATGGCCCTGCTCTTCGTCATCACGGTGCTGCTGGGTCTCTTCATCGTCAATACGGCCAACGCGGTCTTGATGATTCCGATCGCCCTGGCGGTCGCCGAGGAGCTGCAGGCGTCGCCTTATCCCTTCGCCATGATCATTGCCCTGGCGGCGTCCAGTGCCTTCATGACGCCCATCTCGCCGGTGAACACCTTGGTGACGACCGCGGGCGGTTACAGCTTCACGGATTTCATCCGTTTCGGGTTGCCGCTGACCCTGATCGTGATGGCGGTGAGTGTCCTGCTGGTCCCTTGGCTGTTGCCGCTCTATTGACCCGAGGGCGCGGAGGCGGGTCCTTGGCGGTTGGGCCCGTATTCCTCGCCAGGGGGCGGCGTGGATCGGGGAGAGGGCCTGCGAGCGCGGATGGATCCACGGACTTCCGGATCCCAGTGGTCCGAGCAACCTCGGCCGGGGCAATGCGTTCAACGCTC
Source organism: uncultured Gammaproteobacteria bacterium (assembly GCA_963698355.1). Lineage (GTDB taxonomy): Bacteria > Pseudomonadota > Gammaproteobacteria > Chromatiales > Chromatiaceae > Thiodictyon. The sequence goes on from CAVOQO010000109.1 coordinate 50,843, forward strand.
GGCGACACGTCCGCTTGCATTGCAACGCGCGCCACACTTGGGTTTCCCGCCCTGATCTTCTTCGAGTGCCTCGTGGATGATGCGCCGCAGCTCCTTGACCGAGGCTGGATGGGCGAATCCGCCATGCCCGGTGGGGACCACCAGCTCCGACTCCGCTACCGGCAGATGGGCGCTGCTGTAGGGGACCACGCCGTCGGAGCTGGTCTCGAGCGTGCCGCGACCCCGGTCGCCCAAGATGGTGTGGCTGGGGACCACGGGTGTCGTTGAGTCCAGGACGCGCAGGAATGTGGAATTTGGTGATAGGCCATGGATGCTGGTCGGCAGCCGATCGACCTCGACACCGGCGAGTTGATCCAACGCATCGGACAGCTCGTTTAACAGGGTGTCGGGCAGTCGGATCAGACGGATGCCCCAGGCGCCGAGCCCACTGGAAGCCAAGCGGCTGCCGCGGTGGGGGGTGAATAGGAAGACGACCCGGCTCACGTCCGTCCGCGGCTCGAAGATCAAGGCGCGCCGCACCCGGCTGTATTCGGGAAGCGAGGCGACGCCGGGCATCACGGTCTCGGCCTCCTTCTCGTTGATGCGCGAGACTTGGGCGCGCGACAGGATGCCGCCCATGCTGTGTCCGAGGAGGATCATCGGCTTCTTGACCTTGTGGACCTTCACTGCATCGTCCAGGGCCTCCCGTAGCTGAAGCGCCGAGAGCGGCACGGGCTGGCCGCTGGGGTAGTAGAAGAACCAGAACTGGCAGCGGGCGCTTATCACTGGATCGGCCATCAGGCCCCGGATCAGGGGCTCCCACATCCGGGGGGTGGACAGCAGGCCGTGGACCAGGACCACCGGCGTCTTATCGGGATCGTAGGGCTCGAGGAAAACGATGCGGGGGTGGCCGGTGAAGTGCCCGGGACGCAGCAGGTTGGCCAGACCGGCGCCGAATCGGCGACCGGCCGCGGCTGTCGCGCTCAATGGTGTCTCCAGGTCCATCGCCAGCGGCAGGTCGCCATGCGACGTGCGCACGGTCTGGACCCGTCTCGGATCGACCAATGCCGCCTCGCAGCAGGCGGTTGGTGGGTTCTTGGGCAGGGCCACCAGGGTCAGCGGGATTCGATAGCCGGTCCTGGGTGCATTGGGGTCGCCGGCGGCGGAGATGCGAGCTACCGCCGGGAGTCCCAGCCCGAAGCGGTGCAGGTCGGGGCTGGCCACGCGAGGGCGTATCACCGGCTCGATATCTGCAAAGCGGCCGGGAGACTGCGCGACCCCTGACGGGGCCCCAACCGTCGACAAGCCAGGGTTGGCCGCGTCCTTCAGCAGATCCGGCAGATGCGCCGCGGTCAGACGCCGATAATCCGCCTCCGCCTGCGCCCGCGCGCGGGCGCTGCTCTGGGGCGACGCGAGGACCCGAATCGACGCGTCCAACTGGGGCCCCGGCGGGCCTCCGGAGACGGACCCCTGGAAGGACTGGCAGCCCGCCAGCATGACAGCCCCGGAGACAAGGAGAGGGAATGCGACAAATTGCCGGACAGGGCGCCCTGTGACAGAACTCGGAAACATCGCGGAGCTGCTCGCAAGACGCCATGATCGTGCCGCGAGGCCCGATCGATAATGATTTCGGACACCAATATACAGCGGCAATTACCGACAAGGAATCGACAGTCGTAGGAGGCGACCGCTGCTTCGCGCCGACGTTCCGATCTTGAGCCGGTTGAGATACCGACCCACATCCATGGCTCCGGATCGTGAAGACTTCGTCGTGGCACCGAGTTAAGATTCCTGCGCCGTCCTTCCTGGCGCGATCCTAACGACGCCGAATCTCTCCCACAGGTTCCGGACTTAACTACAG
>CAVOQO010000110.1:0-25000 GCA_963698355.1 uncultured Gammaproteobacteria bacterium
ACACCAGAAATTAAGCCCCCTCCCGCCTGAGGTAGCGCTCCAGTAGCAGCAGGGCCGCAATGGAGCGAGCCTCGTCGAAGTCATCCCGGGCGAGCAGGGCGTCCAGCTCGTTGAGCCGCCAGGGGACGACCTCGATGGGCTCGGGTTCGTCACCGGGCAGGCGGCTGGGGTAAAGGTCGCGGGCCAGCACGACGTGGCTCCGGTGGCCGATATAGCCGGGGACCAACGACAGTCGGTCGAGCAGTCGCAGGTCGTGCGCGGCGTAGCCCACCTCCTCTTGAATCTCGCGATTGGCGGCGGCCAGGGGCTCCTCCCCCGGCTCGATGATTCCCTTGGGCAGTCCAAGCTCGTAGCGCTCACTGCCGGCGCCGTATTCGCGGATGAGCAGGACGGTCTCAGGGTCCGGCATGGGCAGGATCATCACCGAGTCTGATCCGCCGGGGATCCGCTCGTAGGTGCGGCGGCTGCCGTTGGCGAACTCCAGCTCCACCTGCTCGATCCGGAAGACGCGGCTTTGAGCGAGGGTGCGCCGGCTGAGGATCTTCGGCTTGGCGGGCATTGGGGGCTCCGTTTACGCTTGGCCCGGCACCCGCACCACACGGGTCGGGAGACACACAGGGGTTTGCGCCATGAGCGATCTGGCCAGCATCGATTGGAATGGCATCGACAGCGTCTTCCTGGACATGGACGGGACCCTGCTGGACCTCCATTTCGACAACCACTTCTGGCTGCACCACGTGCCACTGCGTTACGGACAGGCGCGGGGCCTGAGCCCGGACGAGGCCCGCGCGGAGCTCCTGCCGCGCTACCGGGACATCGAGGGGACGCTCGAGTGGTACTGCGTGGACCACTGGAGCCAGGCCCTGGGACTCGACATCGCGCTCCTCAAGGAGGAGGTGGACCATCTGATCGCGGTCCACCCGCACGTCGTGGATTTCTTGGATGCCCTTGCAGAGCGGGGCAAGCGTCGCGCCCTGGTCACCAACGCCCATCAGAAGGCGTTGGCCCTCAAGATGGCCCGCACCCGACTTGCCGGGCACTTCGAGCACATTGTCTGTGCCCATGATTTGGGGCTGCCAAAGGAGGCCCCAGGGTTCTGGCCCCGCGTCCAGGAGATCCTGTCGTTCGACCCCCTGCGCACCCTCTTCGTCGACGACAGCCTGAGCGTCCTGCGCGCCGCCCGAGCCTATGGGTTCAGTCACTTGGTGGCGGTGCTGGAGCCGGACTCCAAGGCGCCGCGCCGTCCGGTGGAGGAGTTTCCAGCCATCGCCAATTTCGCCGACCTGTTGCCCGGGCTGCGCGCGGCCTGAGGGACCCCCGGGCCCCGGGTTGGGCGAGGCTCAGGACTCGGTTGAGTCGCTGGCGGCCGCCGCGCTCGGCTGATTCTGACCTGGGCCATCGCTCTGGCCGCCGGCCGGCCGCCGCCGGCGTCGACGGCGCTTCTTGTTGGCGGCGTCATCGCCCTCGGCAACCCTCGGTCCTGGAGCCGATCCTTCGTCGCTGTGCCCGGTGGCAGGGGCCGATGTGAGCGCGGCCTGCTCGGCTCGTCCACCCTGCCGGCGCGGTGCGGGGGCCGCCTGTGGCGCCGAGCCGCCGGCGGCTGCGGGCGCCTCGACCCGCTCGGGGCGATCCCGGGACCGCCCGCGGCCTCCATGTCCCTCGCGGGGGCCGCCAGGGCCGCGCGCCGATCCGTCACGGTGTCCGTGCCCGCCTCGCCCCTCGCTGCGGTATTCCCGGTCCTCACGGTCCGGGCGCAGCCGACTCCTGCGGTCCACCTCGGCCAGCAAGGCCGAATCCACCGGCGCCACCGGCACCTTGGCCCCGATGAATTTCTCGATGTCAGGCAGGCAGAAGGCGTAATGCTCGCAGACGAAGCTGACCGCGTCGCCCGCGGCGCCGGCACGCGCGGTGCGCCCGATGCGGTGGACATAGTCCTCCGCGTCATCCGGCAGGTCATAGTTGACCACGTGCGTCACATCGGGGATGTGCAGTCCGCGGGCGGCCACGTCGGTGCCCACCAGCACCGGCATGTCGCCGTCCGTGAAGTGCTTGAGTAGCTTCAGCCGCTTCTTCTGGGGCACGTCGCCGGAGAGCACGGCGGTGTTGATGCCGTTGCCCTGGAGATAGCCCCAGACAACGTCCGCCTGGCGCTTGGTGTTGACGAACACCATGACCCGCGGGTCCTCCCAGCTGCGCACCAGGCCGATCAGGAGCGGGATCTTCTCCTCGTTGGCGGTCATGTAGCAGACCTGGCGCACCCGATCGACGGTGACCTGGTCGGTCTCGATCTTCACCAGCTGCGGGTGGTTCATGTGCTCGTAGGCAAGCTCGAGCACCCGGAAGGAGAGGGTCGCCGAGAACAACATCCCGATGCGCTCCTCCGGCGGCGGCATGCGCCTCAGCAGGAACCGGATATCCTTGATGAAGCCGAGGTCGAACATGCGGTCCGCCTCGTCGAGCACCACCGCTTGGATGGCCTTGAGGCTGAAGACGTGCTGCTTGAGGTAGTCGATCAGGCGTCCGGGGGTGCCGATCAGGATGTCCACCCCGGCGGCCAGATCGTCCCGCTGCTGCTGGTAGCCGGTGCCACCGAACACCAGCCCGACTCGGAACCCCGTGTGCTTGGCCAGCAGCAGGGTGTCCTTGTGGATTTGGACCGCCAACTCGCGGGTGGGGGCGACGATCAGGGCTCCTGGGTTGGCGCCCCCGTGCTCCTTGGACGGGGTATGGGAGGTTAGAAGCCGCTGCAGCAGCGCCACCAGGAAGGCGGCGGTCTTGCCGGTCCCGGTCTGGGCCTGACCGGCCACGTCACGCCCGGCGAGCGCAATCGGGAGCGTCTCCGCCTGGATCGGGGTGCAATGTGTGAAGCCGGCGTCGGCGAGTCCTTGGAGGATGCGGGGGTCGAGCTCGAAGCTGTCGAAGCGGGTCTCGGTAAGGTGTGTCTCGGGCATGTAACTTCTGGGTTCCTGGTGTGGCGCGACGGCGCCGGCGGCAAGACTTGCAAATTCGCTGCGCTTTAGATCAAATAGCATCTTACCCAAGGGCCTACACATACGCCAATTGGCCCGCCCGCCCGTGCCCCTGTTCCCTGGCTCTGCCCCGCGGCTGGACCACCCGACGTACATTCAGCTAGATTCAGCTCAGGCCCTGACCGCATCGCCGATCCCGTAGACGGATCCGATGCAGGTCAAACTCGGCCAGACCCGAGACAGTAACGCGCGACACGACCTTACGGACCGGCGAATCGCTCAAGCGTTCGATCGCTGGCTGTCACATTTTCCGGAAGGACCGGAATAACGCATCCTGGTCCCGCATTTCAAAAGACCGCAAACCAACGGGAGACGAACTCAGTGAGCGATAGCATCGTCCACGTGACCGATGACTCTTTCGAAGACGAGGTGTTGAAATCCCCCGATCCTGTCCTGGTCGATTACTGGGCCGACTGGTGCGGACCCTGCAAGATGATCGCGCCCGTCCTCGACGAGATCGCCACGGAGTACGCAGGCAAGATCAAGGTTGCTAAGATCAACATCGACGAGAATCCGAATACCCCGCCCCGTTACGGCATCCGCGGTATCCCCACCCTGATGCTGTTCCGCGAGGGCGAAGTGGAGGCGACCAAGGTCGGCGCCGTCTCCAAATCTCAGCTGACTGCGTTCATCGACAGCAATCTCTGAGTCCAGCGCGGTTCGATGAGGCCGGGCGCGTCAGCGAGGAAGGCCGCGCCCCGACACGATAAATACCGATCCGTTGGCGCCCGTTCGGGCGCCCTCTCTCCGGTGCACAGCCGTCCCGAGTCGCCCTTCCCCGCGACGCCGATCTCCTCGCGGGACGCCGTGCACCATCTCTGACCTCTGTCCTACGAAGACATCAATGAATCTAACTGAGCTGAAGAAGACACCGGTTCCCGAGTTGGTGGAGCTGGCGCAATCCATGGAGATCGAGGGCGTCGGCCGCTCTCGCAAGCAGGACCTGATCTTCGCGATCCTCAAGGCCCAGGCCAAGCGCGGCGAAGACATCTACGGAGACGGCGTGCTGGAGATCCTGCAGGACGGCTTCGGGTTTCTGCGTTCGGCGGATGCCTCCTATCTGGCCGGTCCCGACGACATCTACGTCTCCCCCAGCCAGATCCGCCGCTTCGCCCTGCGTACCGGCGACACCATTTCCGGCAAGATCCGGCCGCCCAAGGACGGGGAGCGATACTTTGCGCTTCTCAAGGTCAACGATATCAACTTCGACCGGCCCGAGAACGCGAAGACCAAGATCCTCTTCGAGAACTTCACCCCCCTGTTCGCCAACAAGCGCTTGACGCTTGAGATCGGAAACGGCAGCACCGAGGACATCACGGCACGCACCATTGACCTGGTAGCACCCATCGGCAAGGGCCAGCGCGGGCTCATCGTCTCGCCGCCCAAGGCCGGTAAGACGATGATGTTGCAGAACATCGCCCAGTCCATCGGTCACAATCACCCGGATTGCTACCTGATCGTGCTGCTGATCGACGAGCGCCCGGAGGAGGTCACCGAGATGGCGCGCTCGGTGCGCGGCGAGGTGATCTCCTCCACCTTCGACGAGCCCGCCACGCGTCACGTGCAGGTGGCCGAGATGGTCATCGAGAAGGCCAAGCGCTTGGTGGAGCACAAGCGGGATGTAGTCATCCTGCTCGATTCCATCACCCGTCTAGCGCGTGCCTACAACACCGTGGTGCCCTCCTCGGGAAAGGTGCTCACCGGCGGCGTGGACGCCAACGCGCTGCAGCGGCCCAAGCGCTTCTTCGGTGCCGCCCGTAACGTGGAGGAAGGCGGCAGCCTGACCATCCTCGCCACCGCCTTGGTCGATACCGGCTCGCGCATGGATGACGTGATCTACGAGGAGTTCAAGGGCACCGGCAACATGGAGATCCACATGGATCGCCGCATCGCCGAGAAACGCATTTTCCCGTCCATCAACATCAACCGCTCCGGCACCCGCCGCGAGGAGTTGCTGATGCCTCCGGCGGAGCTCCAGAAGATGTGGATCCTGCGCAAGATCCTGCATCCCATGGACGAGCTGGCCGCCATGGAATTCCTCCACGACAAGCTCAAGGCGACCAAGACCAACGGTGAGTTCTTCGACTCCATGCGGGGTTGAGACCGGTAGAGCCGCGCCCGGACTGATATCCGAATGCGGTGTGCGCACCACGCTTCCCGGAGGTTTCAAGCGTGAAAGCCATGATCCTCGCCGCCGGGCGCGGTGACCGTATGCGCCCCCTGACCGACCACACGCCCAAACCCATGCTCCCTGCGGGGGGCAAGCCCCTGATCCAACACCATATCGAGCGCCTGGTGGCGGCCGGCATCCGGGAGCTGGTGATCAACCATGCCCACTTGGGCCGGCAGATCGAGGAAGGGCTGGGTGACGGCTCCAGTTTCGGCGCCTCCATCCGTTATTCGTCGGAAGGCGAGGGCCGCGCGCTCGAGACCGGCGGCGGCATCTTCAAGGCCCTGCCGCTGCTGGGCCCCGAGCCATTCATCGCGGTCAACGCCGACGTCTGGACCGACATCAATTTCCAGAACCTGGTCCTGGACGGCGGGGACCTGGCCCATCTGGTGCTGGTGCCAAACCCGCCCCACAATCCAAACGGTGACTTCGCCCTTCTGGGCGGGCGTGTTCTCTCCAGCGGCGAGCCCCGCTACACCTTCAGCGGGGTGGGCGTCTACAGCCCGGCACTTTTTGCGAGCTGCGTGCCAGGGGCCTTCCCCCTCGCACCGCTCCTGCGCTCGGCCATGGCCGATGGGCGCGTCGGCGGGCAGCTCCACCTCGGGCACTGGACCGACGTTGGTACCCCGGAGCGTCTTGCGGAGCTCGACCAGTGGCTTGGCGGGGGCGTCGAGTAACGAGCGTCGCGCGGTCGGTACTGGGACGCCCTTCGCAACACGCGGCATACTGAGCCGAGCCTTCGGCGCCACGACCGGCCATCCCCATGGGTCAAGACATCGCCTCGTCCCATTTCACCGAGCAGGACTATGCGGCCTTCACCGAGCGTCTGCGCGCGGAGACGGCGCTGCTCGATCAGTGGCTCGCGGACGGCTACCTCGAGCCATGTGTGCCGACGGGAGGCTTCGAGCTGGAGGTCTGGCTGGTGGGGCCAGACATGGCGCCAGCCGGCCGGGTCGAGGCCCTGCTGGAGCGCTTGCGCGACCCGCTGGTCGTGCCGGAGCTTGCCACGTTCAACGCCGAGATCAATGGCACCGCCCAACCATTGCGGGGGGATGCCCTGTCCCAGTTGGCGGCGGAGCTCACGGCGACCTTGGGGCGCTGCAGCGCCGCCGCCGCTGGTCTGGACACCCGGATTGGCCTGATCGGCATTCTGCCGACCGTGGCGCCGCGGCACCTCACCGTGACCCACATGACCCCCCGTGCCCGCTATCGGGCGCTCAACGACCGCATCCTGGCCCTGCGTCACGAACGGCCCCTGACCCTGGACATCCAGGGCCGAGACCGCCTCACCCTGGAATGGCAGGACGTCATGCTGGAGGCCGCCGCCACGTCCTTCCAGATCCATCTCAAGGTCGCGGCCGCTCAGGGTGCGCGGCTCTACAACGCCTCCAAGATACTCTCCGCCCCCATGGTCGCCATCGGCGCGAATTCACCCTTTCTGTTCGGGCGCGACCTGTGGGATGAGACCCGGGTGCCGCTTTTCGAGCAGGCGGTCTCCGTCGGCGGCCCCATCCTCCAGGAGCGGGTGAACTTCGGCTTCCGCTATGCGAAGCGATCCATCATGGAGACCTTCCAGGCCAATCTGGACCGCTACCCGGTGCTCATGCCGCAGCTCATGGACGAGCCGCCCGAGCGCCTGGCCCATCTGCGCCTGCACAATGGCACCATCTGGCGCTGGAACCGCCCGCTGATCGGCTTCGACGAAGCGGGTCGCCCCCACCTGCGCATCGAGCACCGGGTGCTGCCTTCGGGCCCAACGGTCCCGGACTGCATCGCCAACGCGGCGCTCTACTTCGGCGCTGCCGCCGATCTGATCCGCGAGGCGGACCCGCCCGAGCATCGGCTGCCCTTCATCCAGGCCCGCGCCGGCTTCTACACCTGCGCCCGCGAGGGACTCGAGGCGGAGATCCAGTGGCTGGACGGCCGTATTTATCCGGTTCGCGCTATCCTGTCGCGGGACCTGTTGCCCCGGGCCCGCCGCGGGCTTCAGGCGCTCGGCCTGGACCGCGGGGAGATCGATCACTGGATCGGTATCGTCGACCAGCGTTTGGCACTGAATCGCACCGGTGCCCGCTGGCAGAGGGTCTGGGTGGAGCGCCACGGGCCGGACATGCCGGGCCTGGTGGCGGCCTACCTGGAGCGTCAGCGCGACGGCCGTCCCGTGCATGAATGGACCCTCTGAGCCGGCCCGGGCAAGGGCCGCCCGGGAGCGAGCCAAGGCATGCGGACTCGCCGCCGAATCCGGCATCAGCAATCACCCCGACACCGACCCCATCCATGCCCCAACAACTCGACACCCTGCCCGACGGATTGCTGGAGACCGAGAGCCGCGGCCTCGACGGACTCCTGGGAGCGCCGACCCTGATCCATCTGCCGGGTGCTCGGCGGCCCGCCTTATTCGTCTCGGTGCTGATGCACGGTAACGAGCCAGTGGGCTGGGACGCGGTGCGCACCCTATTGGCCGAGCGCATTGCGCGCTTCGGTGAACCGCTCCTGCCGCGCGCCTTGAGCCTCTTCATCGGCAATGTCTCGGCGGCGGCCAGCGGGGTGCGTCATCTTCCGGGGCAGCCCGACTACAACCGGGTCTGGCCCGGCAGCGAGCTTCCCCCGAGCCGCGAGCACGGCGTCATGGCTGCTGTGGTCCAGACCATGGCCGAGCGCGGCTGCTTCGCGAGTATCGACCTCCACAACAATACCGGCTCCAATCCCCATTACGCCTGCGTCAACCGGCTGGACAACCGATTCCTGCACCTGGCGACCCTGTTCGGCCGCACCGTGGTCTACTTTCTGCGGCCCGCCGGCGTCCAGTCCATGGCCATGGCGGCGCTCTGTCCCGCCATCACCTTGGAGTGCGGCAAGGTGGGCGAAGAGACCGGCGTGCGTCATGCCCGGGACCTGATCGACGCCGCCTTGCATCTGGCGGAGATCCCGGATCACCCGGTCGCTCCCCACGACATCGACCTGTTTCATACGGTGGCGCGCATTCAGATTCCGGACGCCTCAAGCTTTGCGTTTGCCCCCGAGGCGGCGGACCTGGTGCTCAACCCGGAGATTGAGCACTTCAACTTCCGCGAGCTGTCCCCCGGGACCGCCTTCGGCCGGGTGAACGGCGACCTCCGCCCCGCCGGGCTGCCTCTTGAGGTAAGAGACGAAGGCGGCCAGGATGTGACCGAGCGCTATTTCGGACTGGATGCCGGCGAATTGCGGCTGCGCCAGAGCGTGATGCCCTCCATGCTCACCAGAAACCAGGTCGTGATCCGCCAGGACTGCCTGGGCTATCTCATGGAGCGCTATAACGACCACGTGCCGCGGCGCGATTGAACCGAGGTCCTGACTCGCTCCTGTGCGAGGGGGCGTGGTCGGTACTGATGGGTTGGCGGGCTCAGGCGCGGGCGGGGACGCTGGGGGTGCCCTCGACCCAGTAGCGGACCTGGTACCAGACGCGCCCCAGGTGCTCGTGGATGGCGTAGTAGCTGATGAGGAAGGCGCGGGCGTTGGGCAGCCAGTCGGTGTAGGTCATGTCGTTCTCCCACCCCGGGGTGTGGTTGAAGCCGGTGGGGGCCGGCGTGACCTCGATCCCTGCCCGCTCGAAGACCTCCAACGCGCGTGGCATGTGCCAGGCGCTGGTGACCAGCAGCACGTGCCGGATCCCGTCGCGCTCCAGCATCGGCCGCGCGTAGGCCGCGTTCTCCCAGCTGGTCAGGCTTTGGGTCTCCATCCCGGCCACCGGTACCCCGAGCTCGGACTCCAGCGTGTGGGCCATGAGCACGCCCAAGGGTGGCTGCTCATACTCCGGGCTGCCTGCTGCGATGTAGATGGGCAGCCCAGTCAGCCGGTGCAGGTAGGCCGCGTAGCGGATGCGCTGGAGGCTGAAGTGATCGACCGTATCGCCCCCGTACTCCGGCGCGTCCGTGAATCGGCCGGCGCCCATGACGAGGATCGCCTGCGCCTCCTTGGGGACGGAGTCCTTGTCGAGGGCCGGATAGGGCTCCAAGGGCGCCATCAGGAGGGTTGCGATCGCTGGCAGACTCATCAAGGCGAGCATGGCCGCGGCGCTGAAGATCAGCAGTCGCGCCAGCACACCGCGCGCGAGGAGGAAGGCGGCCGCCAACATCAGAATCAGAATGCCGGGCGGCAGGAGCAGGCTCTTGAGGACGGTATGGGTGACCATGGATCTTGGATCTCCGAGTCGGCCGATCACACGGGATGCGGCGGCGAGGGGTGAATCAGCGTTCGGGGTCCGGGGGTGTCTCGGACAGTTCGCGGAAGAAGACCGAGAATAGGAGCACCGAGGCCGCGCCGGTCATCAGGACCGCGGCGGCAACGCCGATCCAGGCACTGGTGCGCCGGGTCAGGGTGATGAGCATGAAGACCAGGACCCCGATTCCCAGGCCGGCCAGCACCCAGGACGCGCCGGGTGGCACCGCGATCCCGGGCAGAGGATCGGCCGCTTTGCCGAGTGACGCCACCGCCGTGAGCAGCAACCCGTGGGGGATCAGCATGAAGGTCAGATTGGGCAGGGCGAATGGGCGGTATCCATAACGCCCGGCGCAATAGCGGTCCAGGGTGTGTGCAGAGCCGATGAGTGCCATGAACAGCAGAAAGCCGGCGGCGAGCCAGAGCCAACCCATGAGTTGGGTCTCCTAGGTTCGCCCGGCTGGCTCGACGGCTGGACCCATCAGTCCCCGATCAGCCCCCGGGCCTGACGATCCGCGTGGTAGGAGGAGCGCACCAGCGGCCCGCTGGCCACGCGGGAGAATCCCATGGCCTCGGCCGACACCCGGAGTGCCTCGAACTCCGCAGGGGTCCAGTAACGGCGCACCGGCAGGTGGTCGAGGCTGGGCTGTAGATATTGCCCTAAGGTGAGCATGTCGCACCCGTGGGCGCGCAGGTCCGCCATCAGGTCCAGGACCTCGGCCGGCTCCTCCCCGAGGCCCAGCATGATCCCGGACTTGGTGGGCACCTGCGGGTGGGCGGCCTTGAACCCCGCGAGCAGTCTGAGCGACCCGGCGTAATCCGCACCGGGGCGGGCCTGCGCATAGAGTCGGGGCACGGTCTCCAAATTGTGGTTGAACACGTCTGGCACCGCGTCGCCGGCGAACATGGCGAGTGCCGTCTCCGCTCGCCCGCGGAAGTCTGGAACCAGCACCTCCAGGCGGGTGTCCGGGCAGCGTGAGCGCACCGCCCGCAGACAGGCGGCGAAGTGGCCGGCCCCGCCGTCGCGCAGGTCGTCCCGATCCACGGATGTGATGACGACGTAAGAGAGACCCATGGCGGCGATGGACTCCGCCAGGTGCGCGGGCTCTGCCGGGTCGATGGGCTGGGGCCGGCCGTGGGCCACGTCGCAGAACGGGCAGCGGCGGGTGCAGATGTCCCCGAGGATCATGAAGGTCGCGGTGCCGTGGTTGAAGCACTCGCCGAGATTTGGGCACATCGCCTCCTCGCACACGGTGGCGAGCCGCGACTCCCGGAGGATGCGCTTGATCCGGGCCACCCCGGGACCGATCGGTGCCTTGGCTCGGATCCAATCGGGCTTGCGCAGTCGCTCACCCGCCGGCTCCACCTTGACCGGGATACGCGAGACCTTGTCTTGTCCCCGCTGGTGGGTCTCCGGAGTGGACCGGGAGGGGGCCTTGAGCGGATCAGGGTCGGTCATGGCGGGCGTCCGGCCTAGGAGCGGTGGCCCAGGAGATGGGCTGGACGGGCAGTCTATCATCCTGGGTCCGCCGCGACTGGAGCCGCCGCAGCAGCGTCCCGTCGGGGCGGATCGGGCTCGGCTCGCACTCTGCGGCGCCGCGCAGATCAGTGGGCGCCGAGCGGCGAGACACCAAACAGCCGGGCATGGAGCACCATCACGAAGGCGCCGTAGAGCGCGAGCCCGCCCACCACGGCGATGATGTCGTTCGCCTTGCCGGGTGGGGCGCCCCGGACAGGGGGCGGCGTGCGGCGCTTAAGCGAGATGCGATCGGCCACGGCCCAGGCGAGGAAGCTGCCGAACAGGATGACGTCGGCGAGGTTGCCGTTGGCCAGCAGGTGAGCAAAGGCCCACAGCTTCACCGCCGCGAGCATGGGATGCTTGGCTGCGGACTGGATACGCCCCGGGAGGTAGGCGGCGAGGAGCAGGGGGAACACGGGAACCATCAGCAGCAGCGTCAGGTGTCTGAGCCACACCGGTGGGGAGTAAATGCCGACCGGGTCCTGGCGGGCCAGGCCATAGCCCCAGACGATCAGCAGGAAGCCCACCAGGCTGACCACCGAATAAAGTCCCTGCCAGGGGATGTCACCGAGCCGAGCGACCGTCCGGTTCCGCCAGGCGGGGGCGAACATGCCCACGGAGTGGGCCCCGAGGAACAAGACAAGTCCGAGGATCAGGATGCTCATCGACCAGCCCCCTTTGTGCGGTCAGGATGGGAGCTGTGGCCACGAAAGCGCCAACTGGCGGCCCCCAAGTAAGATTGGGACAATGCTACCGGAATCGGTCGGCCCCGTGTGCCTCTCCTGCCTTTCTCCACCCTGGCTATCCTTGGAGCCGCCCCCCTGGACACCCTGATCGAAGCCCGCGACCTGGTCCGGACCTTTCCCGGTGTGCGTGCCGTCGACGGACTGAGCTTCGCCGTGACGTCGGGCCGTTGCTTCGGGCTGCTGGGGCCCAACGGGGCCGGCAAGACCACCACCCTGGAGATGCTGGAGGGTATTCAGAGCCCCGATGCCGGTCAGGTCCTGTATCGCGGTCGGCCCCTGGACCGGGCCTATCGGGAGACCGTCGGCATTCAGTTTCAGGCCACGGCCCTGCAGGATTTTCAGACAGTGGCCGAATCGCTCGATATGTTCGGGGCCCTCTATCAGCGTGGAGCCGACCGGGTGGAGCTGATCCGGCTGTGCAACCTGGGCGAGATCCTGCACCGCGACACCCGTAAGCTCTCCGGCGGTCAGCGCCAGCGCCTGCTGCTCGCCATCTCCCTGGTCAATGACCCTGAGCTGGTCTATCTGGACGAGCCCACCACCGGGCTCGATCCCCAGGCGCGGCGCAATTTCTGGGGCCTGATCGAGACGGTGCGCCGCCGCGGCGCTACGGTGATCCTCACCACCCACTACATGGAGGAGGCGGAGCGTCTCTGCGATGAGATCGCCATCGTCGATCACGGACGCATCGTCGCCCAGGGCGAGCCCAACGCACTGGTGCAGCAGCACTTCCCCTCGACCGTGATCCGGCTCCCCGAGGGCGCCTTGCCCATCGGCCATCCGCTACCTGGCGGAGCCGAAAGCCGTAACGGGGAGATCGAGCTGTTCGCCGACGAGGTCGCCTCGGTGCTGCAGGAGCTGGAGCAGATAGGGGCGGACCTGCGGGGTCTGCGCGTGACCACCCCCAACCTGGAGGACCTCTTCCTCAAGCTCACCGGCCACGCATTGAGGTCGTGATCCATGTGGCGCCGCATCCTCGCCGTCCTCGTCGCCCGTAACCGGGAGTTCTACCGGGACCGGGCGGGTCTCGGCTGGAACATCTTCATGCCGATCCTGATGGTGCTCGCCTTCGCCTTCATCTTCACCGGTGAGCCCGAGGACCAGTTCAAGATCGGGGTGGTGACAGAGGACGGGTCCCTGTCCGCGAAGGCCACCGGGCTGCTGGCCTTGCGTCACATCCGCTTCGTCCCCTTCGCCGATGCCGAGTCGGCCATCCCCAAGGTGGAGCGCCACCAGCTGGATCTGCTGGTGGATCTGAGGGTGCGGCCGGCTGTCTACTGGGTGAATCTGGAGTCGCCCCAGGGCTATCTCGCGGAGCGCCTGATGCTCGGCGCCGAGACCTCGGGGCCCGCCGCGGGCGGCGCGCCCGGACCCGAGCGGCGCACCCTGAGCGGTGCGGCGGTGAGCTACGCGGACTGGGTGCTGCCCGGAGTGCTGGCCATGAACGTCATGTTCTCCAGTCTCTGGGGCGTGGGCTGGGTGATCGTGCGGTATCGTAAGAACGGCGTGCTGCGGCGGCTCAAGGCGACGCCGTTGAGTCCCTTCGAATTCCTCTTCGCCCAGGTGCTCTCCCGGCTCCTGGTCGTGCTGGGAGCGAGCCTGGTGGTCTACGTGGGCGCCGCGGCGCTGCTCGACTTTCCCATGCGTGGTTCCTATGGCGCCCTGGCGCTCGTCTACGCGGCGGGGGCACTGTGCCTGATCAGCCTGGGACTCATCGTCTCCTCGCGGCTGCGGACCGAGGAGTTGGCGGACGGCATCCTGAACATGATCTCCTGGCCCATGCTGCTGCTCTCCGGAGTCTGGTTCTCCATGGAGGGAACCAGCCCGGCGGCCCAGTTTCTGTCACGGCTCTCGCCCCTGACCCATCTCGTCGATGCCGCCCGGCGCATCATGATCGACGGGGCCGGCGTAACGGAGGTGATGCCGGAGGTTCTGTTACTGACGGCTCTGGCGCTCGCCTTTGTTAGCTTGGCAGCCTGGCTGTTTCGCTGGGAGTAGTCTGCTGACGCACTCGACAGTCAATAGGGGAGCGGAGCGGGTGGCGCATCCCTGCGCCTGGGGGTGTCCACAAGGGACGGGGGGTTAGTGTGCAGCGAGCCGGGCGGCCTGTTCGCGGGTGAAGAACCGGCCGTCGCGCAGGAACCCGGCGATGATTCCCGGACGGGTGCGCGTCACGCGTCCGTCGGGGTTGCGCTCGGCGATCCAGGATTCCGGGAGTCCGTCGAGGACGTGAACCGGCGCCAGACTGCCGTCGGCGAAGCGGGAAGGCACCCGCTCGCCGGAGCAAGTGTTCAGATACCCGGGGGTGAAGCCAGAGGCCCTGTTGTTCCGGCTGACGCCGCGGGTCGTTTCGAACAGGACGTTTTCGTCACGCAGTGACAATTGCGTCAGGACACCTTGGAGCCTGCGGGCCCGGTCCTGGTCTTGGGGCTGGGGAGCGCTCTGCAAGGTCTGAATAAGCAGCTGAGGGTGCTGGATGTACATTCTGCGTCTCCTGGCCCGGCAGGATCTGGGCCTTTGCCGAGGATTAAGCAGGATTGATGCCAAGATGAGGGCCAAAACCTTCCTCGTCCAAACTCAGCCAGGCGCGGTCTGTGGACAGTCAGGATTTGCGCCGCATCCTTGCATCGTGCACCCTGCGTAGCGCTCGTCTCCAGATCCGGATCCCCCGGTGGTCCGGCCGCAGATGTAATGGGTCACCGTCAGGGTGCGTCGAGTGCGACAGTTGCATCCATTTGGGGCGTTCTCCGAGCCGTCTTCCGCTCGGGCACCTGCAAGTGCCGGGGTCATTCCCCGGCATCGGGCACGAGCGCCGCTTGCGGGTTGATTCCATGCCGGTGGCGAGCATTCCAAGATCCCGGGAGCCGACCATGGCCCAGGCAATCCAGCCCGAAAACCGCCCGGATCACCGGCTGACCCTTGACGAGGTGCTGGACGATCTCGTGGCCGACGGCCTGGTGGCGCGCGCTGCTGGCCAGACCCTGCTGCGCACCGTCGCTCCGAAGGACAGGACGGAGCGCCATGCACTGGAGCTGGTGGCGGACGCCAAGCTCCACCACGCGGGCGCGCCGAAGCGGGTCCTCACCCTGGAGGAGCTGACCTTCTGGCTCGCCAAGCGAAGTGGTCTCGAGTATCTGCGCATCGATCCGCTGAAGATCGACGCCCCCAACGTGGGCGACCTGGTTACCGCCGCCTACGCGGCCTGGAACCGCATCCTGCCGGTATCGATCACACCGGAGCGGGCCGTGTTCGCTACCTCCGAGCCCTATCTCACCGCCTGGGTGGACGAGCTCCGGGGCATCATCAAGCGGGATATCGTGCGGGTGCTGGCCAATCCGCGCGACATCGAGCGCTACCGCAAGGAGTTTTTTGGCGTCTCCAGCTCGATCAAGGGTGCCCAGGGCGAGGGTGGTGAACGGCGCTTCGGCCTGGGTAACCTCGAGGCGCTGGTGGAGCTGGGCAGAGCCGGCCAGATCGACGCCAACGACAGCCATATCGTGCACATCGTCGATTGGCTGCTTCAGTATGCCTTCGACCAGCGTGCGAGCGATATCCACATCGAGCCCCGGCGCGACGTGGGCAACATCCGCTTCCGCATCGACGGGGTCATGCACCAGGTCTATCAGGTGCCCGCCACCGTCATGGCCGCCATCACCAGCCGGGTCAAGATCCTCGGGCGCATGGACGTGGCCGAGAAGCGCCGGCCCCAGGATGGGCGTATCAAGACCCGCAGCGAGGACGGTCGCGAGCTGGAGATGCGTCTGTCCACCATGCCCACCGCCTTCGGCGAGAAGCTGGTCATGCGCATCTTCAACCCGGATGTGCTGCTCAAGGGGTTCGCGGACCTGGGCTTCGGTGAGGACGATGCCCAGCGCTGGCGCGACCTGGTGGACCGGCCTCACGGCATCATCCTGGTCACTGGGCCCACCGGCTCCGGCAAGACCACCACCCTGTATTCGACCTTGAAGACCTTGGCCACGCCCGAGGTCAACGTGTGCACCGTGGAGGAGCCCATCGAGATGGTGGAGCCCGCCTTCAACCAGATGCAGGTGCAGCACAACATCGGGCTGGACTTCGCCAGCGGCATCCGCACCCTGATGCGCCAGGACCCGGACATCATCATGGTCGGCGAGATCCGCGACCTGGAGACCGCCGAGATGGCGGTCCAGGCCTCGCTCACCGGCCACCTGGTGCTCTCCACCCTGCACACCAACGACGCCCCATCCGCCATCACACGGCTGCTCGACATCGGTGTGCCCCATTATCTGATCAAGGCGACCGTCATCGGTGTGGTCGCCCAGCGCCTGGTTCGCACCCTTTGCCCCCACTGCAAGCAGCGGGTCACCACGGACCTGGACCTTTGGGAATCGCTGGTGAGTCCCTGGAGGCTCGATCCGCCGGAGACGCTCTTCGAGGCCAAGGGCTGTCTGGAGTGCCGAAACACCGGCTATCACGGCCGGGTTGGGCTCTACGAGATCCTCACCCTGGACCAGGGCATCCGAGACCTCATCACCCGCGAGTTCGACGAGGCGCCGCTGCGCCTGATGGCCTACAAGAATGGCCTGAGGCCCCTGCGCATCAGTGGTGCCCTCACGGCCGCCCGCGGCGTGACCAGCCTGGAGGAAGTGCTCAAGGTGGCGACGATCCAGGTGGACTGAGTCTTCGACCGGGGGTCGTTGGACGTTTTGCGGGGTGACGGGGGATGTCGCGGAACGCGTTCGGGGTGCACCGGGAGGGGATTCGCTGTCAGTCCCAAAGGCGGTCCGAGAGGTCCCGCACCCGGAAGCCGCACCAGGGCCCTTCCAGCCCCCGCGCCAACCCAAGGACCTTGAACCGTTCTCCCATGGCGGTGGGCAGCATGAGCTGCTTGACCCCCAGGGCCAAGTCGAGGTCCAGTCTGCCCGGCCCGCTCTCCCTGCCCATGAGGGTGTCGATCCCGCAGCCGATCAGGAAATGGGCCTGGGTCGCAAAGCCCGCCACGTCGAACTCCGCCGCGAGCCCCGCTCGGGCTGCGGCGCTGAAGTCCACATGGGCGGTGATGTCCTGTAGGCCGAGGTGCCGGTAAGGGTCGTCGTGGGCCTGGTGGCGCGCATGGCACATCAGGGTGCCCATCGTGCGGTCCGACTGGTAATAGGCGCTCTGGGGATACCCGTAATCGATCAAGAGCACGAGCCCGGCGCCCATGCTCGCCCCCAGAGCGGCGAGCCAGGGTCCGAGTCGCAGGTTGACCTCGGAGCTGTAGCCGGGGGACGTGGCGAGCCCGGCAGACTGGAGTGCGGTCACAGACTCCGAGAGACTGGGTGATCGGGCGGGCGCCCAAGTCTCGCCGAAGGCTCCCCCCTGTTCGCAAACGAAACACTCCTCGACGACGCCTCGGTCCGCTACCCGGAAGCGATGGACGGGCATGGCGTCCAGCACCTCGTTGGCGAGGACCACGCCCCGGAAGTCTCGGGGCAGCCGATCCAGCCAGTGGCAGCGGGCAGCGAGGCCGGGCAAGTGCTCGCCGATCGTGGCGCGCTGTCGGTCCGCGAAGTCCGGGCTCGGCTCCAGCAACAGGTAACGGTCGGGCAGGGCCCCTAGACGCGGCAGCTCGGCGAGGACCTGAACGGCCAGGGCCCCGCTGCCGGGGCCGAATTCCAGGAGATCGCCGCCGCCGAGGCGCGCCAGGACCTCGGCGCACTGGGCCGCCACACAGGCCCCGAACAGGGGCGAGACCTCCGGTGCCGTGACGAAGTCTCCGCCCCGGCCGAGCTTGGGGGCGCCCGCGACGTAGTAGCCCAGGCCGGGCGCATAGAGCGCCAGCTCCATGAAGCGGTCGAAGGGAAGCAGCCCGCCGCTGGCCACGATCTCGGCGCGGATCAGCTCGGCGAGCCGGCGGCTGGTCTCGCGAGCATGTGCGTCCCAGGTCGGCTCGGCGGGCGGCGTTATCATGATGGGTGTCGCGGTTAGAGACAGCGTCTGGATACGCGGCGACGACAGAATGGCTTGGATTAGAATGGCCCCGGGCCTCAGACGCAAACGGCGGCCGCCTGGGATCCAGTCCGCAGACGCAACCCCCAAGTACCCGCGTCCCTGGTCCGGCCCGTCTCCGAATTGTCCCAAGACGATCCAGGCAGCGATGACAGAGAAAAACGAACCCAAGGCCTGGGCGCCCCGGCACAGGGGTCCAGATCACAGTTCGCCCTATCCGGTGAGCCGCCTCGCCCCGGCCTTCCATGGGGGCGAGTTGGCGGAACAGGTCGCGAAGGCCGAGGCCATGCTGTCTGCACGCACCGGGGCCAAGCTCCGGGTCATCGCGGATCAGATGAAGGCACTCCAGCGGGAGGCGCGCAAGGTCCTGGCGGAGGCCCGCGAGGAGCAGGCCCTGACCCAGGCCCAGTGCGCCTTCAAGCGCATTCCCGGCAAGACCTACCATCTCTACCGCAAGCCCGACGGGCAAACCTTCTTCTCGATGCTCTCGCCCGCGGACTGGGGCGGTCGCCCTCCCCAGGAACACCTGGGGTCCTACCGGCTGGAGGCCG
This sequence comes from uncultured Gammaproteobacteria bacterium, assembly GCA_963698355.1. GTDB lineage: Bacteria > Pseudomonadota > Gammaproteobacteria > Chromatiales > Chromatiaceae > Thiodictyon. The sequence goes on from CAVOQO010000110.1 coordinate 18,183, forward strand.
ATTACTCTTGGACCTCCGGCGACCGGGCCTGGGACCCGGATGAGACCGGCGAGCTGGTCAACCAATTGCTCCGAATCGGTGGCCTACCCCCGAGCGGCCTCTGAACACCCGCCTGCGGCGCGGGCGGTTGCGCGGTCAGTCATGTCTGGCGCCGCGCTCAATGGCCACGCCCACATCCACACCTGCCCCGACAGCGCCGGGCTTGTTCAACGTCAGACGCACCCACGGGACCTGAAACTCATTGCGAAGAATCGATGCACATCGCTCCGCCAAGGTCTCGACGAGGCCGAAGCGGCTCCCAGAGACGAACTCGGTTAGGCGTCGGGTGATCGCGTCGTAGTCCAGCGCGTCGGCGAGTCGATCGCTCGCGGCGGCCCTTGCGCAATCGCTGCCCATCTCGATGTCCAGAACCACAGGGCGAGGGGTGTGTTTCTCCCAGTCGTGGATGCCGACGATGGTCTCGATGACGAGACCGCGGATGAAGACGATGTCCACAGGGCCTCCGGGGGAACGTGATAGCGGCAGCCGATGCGCCTGATCATGCCTCAAATTGAGGGGGCGAGAACACCCGTCGCCGTGCCTTGACCCGCGGGTCCGGTCCCGGTTCCAATGCGCCCCCATGCTCACCGCCGCCCTCCTTGTGGTCGCCGCCTATGTGCTGGGCTCAGTCTCCAGCGCCATCCTCGTGTGCCGGGCCATGGGCCTGCCGGACCCCCGCACGCAGGGGTCCAACAATCCGGGTGCGACCAATGTGCTGCGGATCGGCGGCAAGAGGGCGGCGGCCATCACGCTGGTCGGTGACTGCCTGAAGGGGCTGATTCCCATGGCGGTCGGTCACCTGCTGGGGGTGGGGCCGGCGGTGCTGGCGGCCACCGGACTCGCGGCCTTCCTGGGGCACCTCTACCCGGTCTTTTTCGGCTTCCGCGGCGGCAAGGGGGTGGCGACGGCGCTCGGGGTGCAGATCGGACTCTGGTGGCCCATCGGCCTCACGGTGGCGGGCATCTGGCTGTTCGTGGCCAAGGTGCTCAGGATCTCTTCCCTCTCGGCCCTGGTCTCCATGGCCCTCGCTCCGCTGGTCGTCTGGTTGTTTTGGCCGGATAGGGTGCTGATTGGCATGCAGCTTGTGATTAGCGGTCTCTTGTTCTGGCGCCACCGCAGCAACATCCGCAACCTGATCTCGGGGACGGAGGGCAAGATCCAGGCGGTCGACCAGGAGCGCCTCTAGATCCGGCAGTCAGCGCCGGCTACACGGGTGGGAGCGACTCCATGGCCCAACGTGCCCGGGGCGCGAAGCTCAGGGACTCATGCTGGCCGGCGCGCAGGCGTTGCCAGCCGGCATAGGCGATCATGGCCCCATTGTCGGTGCACAGGGTGGGGCGCGGGTAATAGGTTTCACCGCCCAAGGCCGCTATGGCTGTATCCATGCGCTCACGCAGGCGGCGGTTTGCGCTCACCCCGCCCGCCAGGATCAGGCGCCCGTGGCCGGTCTCCTTCAGGGCGCGTCGGCACTTGATCACCAGGGTGTCCACCACCGCCTCCTCGAAGGCGCGGGCGATGTCGGCCCGGGTCTGTTCCGCCAGTGCGGCGCCCGGCAATTCCTGGTGCAGGGTGTTGAGTGCAAAGGTCTTGAGACCGCTGAAGCTGAAGTCGAGCCCGGGCCTGTCGGTCATGGGGCGGGGGAAGCGGTAGTGGTCGGGGTCCCCGCGCTCGGCGAGCTTGGCCAGCTCGGGCCCGCCCGGATAGGGGAGGCCGAGGATCTTGGCGGTCTTGTCGAAGGCCTCGCCGGCCGCATCGTCTACTGACTCACCCAGGATGCGGTAGCGCCCGACGCCGGCAACGTCCACCAGCTGGGTGTGGCCCCCGGAGACCAGCAGCGCCACGAAAGGGAACTCGGGGGATGGCTCCTCCAACAGCGGCGCGAGCAGGTGCCCCTCCATATGATGCACGCCGATGGAAGGTACCCCCCAGGCCCAGGCGAGGCTGCGGCCAAGCGCCGCGCCCACCAACAGTGCGCCGATCAGCCCGGGGCCGGCCGTGTAGGCAACGCCGTCGATGTCCGAGGCAGCGAGTCCCGCCTCGTCCAGCACCTGATGGATTAGCGGCAGGGTCTTGCGCACGTGGTCGCGCGAGGCGAGCTCCGGCACCACCCCGCCGTAGCGGGCATGGATGGCTACTTGGCTGTAGACCGCGTGTGCCAGGAGCCCCGCCTCGCCGTCATAGATGGCCACGCCGGTCTCGTCGCAGGAGGTCTCGATGCCGAGCACGCGTTTCGGGTTCGTTGTCTTCATCGTCGGGGCGGCGTCCAGCTTCGGGCGAGAATCTGAGACTGTATTGTGCATCTTGGCCTGGGCCTCGGACCTGCTGGCAGACCCGCCGGCAGTCTGGCCGAGCCGCAGGTTACACGTATCTTGGCCGATAATTAGCGCTTTCGGCAGGCCCCCTGGTTACAGGCGCTGGTGCCGCCCGCACCGCCCGCGGAACCATCGAGCGAGCGGTGCGAAATCGGCGGGTCAGCCTGGCGCTAGGGACGCACGGATCGAACCTCGAGCCCGTGCCCGCCGACTTTGCAATCGAGCGCTGGCTTGGGCTAAAATCCGCGATCTTTGTTTGGCCAACCCCATCGTCTGGAGACACAAGGACCTTCCATGCCCAGCGTCCGCGTCAAAGAAAACGAGCCCTTTGAGGTCGCCATGCGGCGTTTCAAGCGCTCCTGTGAGAAGGCAGGTGTGCTTGCCGAAGTGCGTCGCCGTGAGTTCTACGAGAAGCCAACCTCCGAGCGCAAGCGCAAGAAGGCGGCCGCCGTAAAGCGTCACCACAAGAAGCTGCAGCGCGAGTCCCGCCGCTGGGAACGCCCGTACTGAATCCCGGACTGAGCGGGGATCCGCCGACTCGGTTCGGCAGTCTCCCGAGGGCATGTGTCGCCGATCCTGCTACCGGACGAGGCCCCGACCCGATGTTGAAGTCCCAGATCCAGACCGACATGAAGACGGCGATGAAGGCGGGCGACAAACCCCGTCTCGGCGTCATTCGGTTGATACTGGCTGCGGTCAAGCAGCGCGAGGTGGACGAGCGCATCGAGCTCGACGACAGCCAGGTGCTGGCCGTCCTGGACAAGATGGTCAAGCAGCGGCGTGACTCCATCACGCAGTTCAGCGCGGCCGGCCGTCAGGACCTCGCGGACCAGGAGCAGTTCGAGCTGGAGGTGATCCAGGGCTACCTGCCTGCGGCACTCTCCGAGGCGGAGCTCTCCGCCCTGCTTGAGTCCGCATTGGCGGAGACCGGCGCCGCCGCCATGAGCGACATGGGCAAGGTGATGGCCGTGTTGCGCCCCCAGCTCCAGGGCCGCGCCGACATGGGCGCCGTGAGCACCTTGGTGAAGCGTCGTTTGGCGGGCTGAGTCTCACGCTCCAATTCCCCCCGCGTCTGCTAGCTTTCACCCATGGCCGGCAGAATTACCCCTGAGCTTAAGGAAGAGATCCTGACGCGGACGAACATCCTGGATGTCGTCGGTGGTCGGGTGCCCCTCAAAAAGGCCGGCAGCGTCCACAAGGCTTGCTGCCCGTTTCACACCGAAAAGACCCCCTCCTTTACGGTCAGCGAGTCTCGTCAGACCTACCATTGCTTCGGCTGCAGCGTTCACGGCAATGCCATCGATTTCCTGATCGAACTGGACCGCCTGTCCTTTGTTGAGGCCTTGGAAGAACTGGCCCTACTCGCGGGCATCGAGATTCCGGACGGCGAGGCGGGTGCGCCCAAGGGACCCGACAGCCGCCCACTCTATGATCTGCTTCAGCAGGCGTCGGACCTTTATCGGCGCCAACTGCGCGGGCACACCGGCGCGTCCCGGGCCGTTGAATACCTCAAGGACCGCGGGCTCACCGGCGAGATCGCCGCTCGCTATGGCTTGGGCTACGCCCCGCCGGGCTGGGATTTCCTGCTCACACGCCTGGGTGGCCACGCCGGAGCGCGTGAGAAGTTGATCGAGTGCGGCTTGATCGTCGCGCAGGAAAGTAAGCGTTACGACCGCTTTCGGGACCGGGTCATGTTCCCGATCCGCGACCGCCGCGGTCGGGTAATCGGATTCGGTGGGCGTATCCTCGGGGACGGGGAGCCAAAGTACCTCAATTCGCCTGAGACCCCCGTCTTTCACAAGGGGCGCGAGCTCTACGGCCTGTTTGAGGCTCAGAAAGCTCACCGCAAGCTGGACCGCCTGATGGTGGTCGAGGGCTACATGGACGTCATCGCGCTGGCCCAATTCGGGATCGACTATGCGGTGGCCACGCTGGGGACTGCTACCACTCCGGAGCACCTGCAGCTCCTTCTGCGCTGCGCCCCTGAGCTGGTGTTTTGTTTCGATGGAGACCGAGCTGGCCGCGATGCGGCCTGGAAGGCACTGGAGACGGCCCTGCCGTTCGCCACTGGAAACCAATCACTGCGCTTTCTCTTGCTGCCAGAGGGCGAGGACCCGGATACCCTGGTCCGCTCTGAGGGGCCGGGTGCCTTCGAACATCGCATGCAGCGCGCATACTCCCTTCCAGATTTCCTGTTTGACCAGTTAGGGGAACTGGTTGGCGACACGATCTCAAGAGATGGAAACCTCCGAATCGCGGGTCTCGCCAAGCCCTTGATAGAGAAAGTCCCCGCCGGCATTTATCGCGACAAGCTCGAAGGCGGGTTGATCGAACGCGAGGAGCGGGCCGGGATTGCTAGAAAATCCCTTTTGGCGGGCGGGCGCGTACGGCGAAAGCAAGTGCCGGTTGGCCGCCCTAACCGCCCCAGTCGGGTGGCCCAGGTCATCGCCCTGTTGCTCGATCAACCCGACCTGGCCGCTGAGGTCGACGCGATCGATGACGATTGGCGTCGCCTTGACAACCCTGGTGTCACGATCCTGGCGCAACTCCTGGAGACCATCGCGGCCTATCCCGGCATCAACAAGGCCGCACTGATCGAGCGCTGGCGCGACCATGAGCATTTCGCGTATCTCCAACGTCTGAGCGTGGAGCCATTCCTGCGGGACATTCCCGAGGGCGGCGCCGCCCACGAGCTGACCGGTGCCCTCGGTAGCCTGAGCAAGGACGTCAGGGACGCCGAGCGGCTGCGCCCCCTGAATCGGCGCAGCACTGCCGACTGGACCCCGGAGGTACGCGAGGAGTTGGATCGGGCCTTCGATCCCGCCCGCACGCGCCGCCGCTGACTCGGGCGGATCGAGAAGAATCGATTTTTTGTGCTACAATGGTGAGTTCGCTGCGCCGGCTTCCTTTCATCGCCAGCCCGAACCGCTCGACCAAGTCAAGGTATCCAATGGATCAAGAACAGCAACAGTCCCAGCTGAAGCAACTGATCGCCAAGGGAAAAGAGCAAGGGTTTTTGACCTACTCCGAGGTCAACGACCACCTGCCGCCCGGAATCGTCGAGCCCGAACAGATCGAAGACATCGTTCGGATGATCAACGACATGGGGATCATGGTCCACGAGACCGCCCCGGACATGGTCGACCAGACCCTAAGCGACTCGGCGGTCTCGGACGACGACGCCGCGGAGGCCGCGGCCGCGGCGCTTGCCAGCGTGGACAGCGAGTTCGGCCGCACCACCGACCCGGTGCGCATGTACATGCGCGAGATGGGTACGGTTGAGCTGCTCACCCGCGAAGGTGAGCTACAGATTGCCAAACGCATCGAGGACGGGTTGAACCAGGTCCTGTCCTCCCTGTCCGTCTATCCCCGCTCGATCGAGAAGCTGATTGAGATCTTCGACAGGGTAGAGCGTGACCAGGTCCGGCTCACCGACGTGATCTCCGGCTTCAACGACCCCGAACAGGAGGTGCCGGTGGTCCCGGCGGCTGCGCCGGCGGTGCAGGAACCGGCCGCTGCTGAGGCCGAGGGCGCGAGCGCGAGCGCAGAGGGTGACGATGCCTCGTCGGACGATGAAGACGACACTGCCGCGGCGCCGGATACGGGGCCAGACCCCGAGGACGCCGCGCGGCGCGTGCAGCTCCTGCGCGAGCGCTACGCCGTGCTCAAGTCCAACCTCGAGCAGTTTGGCCGTGACGATCCCCGCTCCCGTGCCGCCATGACCGAGGTTTCAGAGATCTTCCTCCAGTTCAAGCTGGTAGCGAGCCTTTTCCAGGAGCTCGCCGGGATTCTGCGCGGAACCATCGACCGCATCCGCAGCCAGGAGAAGGCGATCATGGGGCTGTGCGTGGAGCAGGCCCGGATGCCCCGCAAGCAGTTCATCGATAGCTTCCCCGACAACGAGACCAATGCGGAGTGGCTGGAGCAGCAGCTTGCCAGCGGCCAGCCCTATGCCGCGCACCTGGCCGAGCTGGCGCAGGATGTGCGCCGCGCCCAGCGCAAGCTCCAGGAGGTGGAGAAGGAAAACTGCCTGACCATCAGCGAGATCAAGGACGTCAACCGCAAGATGTCCATCGGTGAGGCCAAGGCCCGTCGCGCCAAGAAGGAGATGGTCGAGGCCAACCTGCGCCTGGTGATCTCCATCGCCAAGAAATACACCAACCGCGGGCTCCAGTTCCTGGATCTGATCCAGGAGGGCAACATCGGCCTGATGAAGGCCGTGGACAAGTTCGAGTACCGTCGCGGCTACAAGTTCTCGACCTATGCGACCTGGTGGATCCGTCAGGCCATCACCCGCTCCATCGCGGACCAGGCGCGCACCATTCGCATCCCGGTGCACATGATCGAGACCATCAACAAGCTCAACCGCATCTCCCGTCAGATGATCCAGGAGATGGGCCGCGAGGCCACCCCGGAAGAGCTGGCGGCGCGCATGGAGATGCCGGAGGACAAGGTGCGCAAGGTCCT
>CAVOQO010000111.1:0-11411 GCA_963698355.1 uncultured Gammaproteobacteria bacterium
GGGCTAGACCCTGTAGGATTGGGGCCGCATCGACCGGGCCGTTGCCGCAGCGGTCCATCTCTCCCGCTTTCTTGTCACATCGCCGCCCAATTTGCCCCGAAACGGCGACCGCTCGCGATAATCGCCCGCACCCGCCAGGGTAACGGAGCGAAGAATATTCCACGCCGAGCCTGGGCACCGGGTGATTGCGCCTCCACCTCAGTAGTTAATCTACCTTCGGGCCCGCCGGCGCCCCCGGCTAGGTCTCTTCCGCCCGCGCTGCTAGACCAACGCCCGCACCGCGCGGGTGAGGAAAGTCAGCCATGCTTGTCACGCTGCGGCAGATCATGCAGCAGGTCAGTGCTGCGCCGACCCTGGACGCTGCCTTGACGATCGCCGTCCAGCAGGTGAGGAAGGCCGTTCGGGTTGACGCCTGCGCGGTCTATCTGGCTGACGTGGAGAAGGGTGACTATGTCCTCGTGGCCTCCGACGGCCTGAGTCCGCAATCGATTGTCTGCGTCAGAGTCAGCCCAGGGGAGGGCCTCGTGGGCCTGGTGGGGGAGCGGCGGGCGCTGGTGGTCGAGACGGACGCCGCGGCCCGCCCTGGCGAGCGGGTATCTGCCGCCACAAACCAAGCGCCGGAGGGCAGTTTCCTCGGCACGCCGCTGATTCACTACCGCAGGCTCCTGGGGGTGCTGGTGGCATGGAAGCCCCGCGGTCTCCCATACGCCGGAGACGAGGTGACGTTTTTTCTCAGTCTCGGGGCGCAACTGGCCAAGGCCGTTCACGATGCCGAGGCAATCGACGCGGTGGGCGGACTCCTGCGTGGGGAGTCGCGCGCGGATGCATTCATCCAGGGCGTCTCGGCGGCCCAGGGATTGGCCATCGGCGAGGCGGTCTTGGTCGAGGCGCCGACCCTTCTGGAGTCGATACCCGATCGAGAGGCCCGCGATGCTCCCGCCGAAGAGCGTGCCTTCATGGCCGCGATCGTTGCGGCCCAACAGGAGCTCCGATGCGCAGGCGAGCGTCTGGCCGGAACGGTGCCTGAGGCGGTGCGCGCCCTGTTCGACGTCCGGGCCATGCTGTTGGGCGATGACGTGCTGGTCTTGGGCACCGTCGAGCGCATCCGCGCCGGGAGCTGGGCGCCCAGGGCATGGCGCGAGACCATCACCCGGCAGGCGTCGGTATTCGAGGAGATGGAGGATCCGTACCTGCGCGAACGCGCGGCAGATATCCGCGAGATTGGCCAGCGCGTTCTGACACATCTCCAGTCGCAGGCGAAGGCGTCCCGGCAGTTGCCGCAGCGCTGCATCCTGGTGGGAGACGTCCTCGGGCTGGTGGAGATCGCGGCCGTTCCCGTGGGATGCCTCGCCGGGATCGTCAGCATGCGGGGCTCTCCCCTGTCCCATATGGCGGTGCTGGCGCGTGCGCTCGGCATCCCCGCCGTCGTCAGCCTCGCGAAGCTGCCCGCGGGTCAACTGCAGGGCCGGGAGATGGTGGTCGACGGCGATGAAGGGCGTGTTTACGTTCAGCCATCGCCCGCCCTTCGTCGTACCCTCGAGCGACGTATTCGTGAGGGGACCGCCCGCGCCGCGCAGCTCGTCTCGCTTCGCGATTTGCCCGCTCAGACCCTGGACGGAGTCCGCGTGCCCTTATATGCCAACATCGGGCTCCCCTCCGACAGTGCAGCGGCCGCTGCGAGCGGTGCCGAGGGTATTGGTCTCTACCGCACCGAGTACAGCTTTCTGCTGGACGAGGCCCTTCCGGTCGAGGAGGAGCAACTCCAGGGCTATCGCGAGGTGCTGGCAGCCTTCGCCCCCATGCCCGTGACGCTGCGCACCCTCGACGTGGGCGGCGACAAGATCTTGTCCAATTTTCCCGTGCAGGAAGACAACCCGTTCCTCGGGCGCCGCGGCATCCGCTTCTCGCTCGATCAACCGGAAATCTTCCTCATTCAGTTGCGGGCGATGCTGCGAGCCAACGCCGGGCTCGACAACCTCCAGGTCCTCTTCCCGATGATCGGCACGGTCGGTGAGCTGGACGAGGCCCTGGGCCTGTTGGCGCGGGTGCATCGGGAGCTCCTGGCGGAGGGCCTGCGCGCGGCGAGACCGCGCGTGGGGGTGATGATCGAGGTGCCTGCTTCCGTCTACCTGACCAAGCCGTTCGCCCGGCGCGTGGATTTTTTCTCGATCGGGACCAACGACCTCACCCAGTACATGCTGGCCGTGGACCGCAACAACGCACAGGTCGTAACCCCCTATGACGGCCTGCACCCTGCTGTTCTCAACGCCATCCGCCAGGTCATCGAGACGGGGCGCCGCCACGGCAAGCCCGTCAGTGTCTGCGGGGAAATGGCGGGCGATCCGGCGGGCGCACTGTTGCTCCTGGGTCTGGGGGTCGACAGCCTCAGTATGAGTTCCGCGCTGCTCCCTCAGGTCAAACGCACCATCCGCTGCTTCAGCCGGGAGCGGGCGCGCCTGCTCGCCGATGCGGCGCTCGGCATGGAGGATGGATTCGCCATCCACCGACTGATGAACGGCGTGCTCGAAGAGATCCGGGATTGTCCGGGATGCCCTTGAACGTTCAGCAAGCGCGAAGCGAATGCCCGCTTCAGGCGAACGGCCGGGTGAAGAACCGGCCCCGCATTGCCTAGCGGCGGATGCCGGGCGTTGTCGACTGGCTGGTGTGCCGGGGCAGCACAGATGGCACTAAGGCCAGCCGGGGTTGCCGCCAGTGCGTTCGTGGCGTGGGCTGCCTGGCAGGGGCATGGCGCCGGGCGGGCAGGTCAGTGGCTATCCGAGCAGAATCCTTGGGGTCGACCGCCCGCGAAACCGAGTTCGCGCAGATCCAGTTGCTCGACGAACGCATCAATGATGCGTACCGGATTGTCTTCGCCGACGAAGTCCTCGAGCCGTTCGGGAAACAAAGTGGCCTGTCCCCGCGCCTGCCCCGTGACGAATCGTTTCATGGCCTTCTTTCTATGCTGTCCGACTCCTTTGTATTCTAACCGGTCGGACGTTTTCACACACCCTCGGCCGAAAGCACGCAGTCAGATCGCCAACCCTGAGTGGCCGTAGACGGCACATATCTGCCGCTGGTCGGCGGTCCGGATGCGGACACCAGGCGGCATCAATCGCGTGTTCATGTGATACTCCAGTTCGAACGGAGTACCCGCTCCCTCCGCGGAGCGGGATGCGCGACCTTCGCACGCACGCGCCCGTAGCTCAGTTGGATAGAGCATCAGGCTTCGAACCTGAGGGTCGGGAGTTCGAGTCTCTCCGGGCGCGCCATAGAAACAACGGCTTAGACGATCACCGTCTAGGCCGTTTTCATGTGAGTCGCCATCGGGTCACCACACGGACCCAACTCGGCAGCTAAGCGCCGTCCGTCGGATCGCTGATCGACCGCCCCATAGGCGAGTATCAAGGACGCGGGAAGGGATCGGGTCAGCACCCCGCCCCGCTCCCCGCCTGGCCGGCCAGCTTCTCCTCCGTCCCCTCCGCGATCCGGTAGCGCAGCCGCCGCTCGCGCACGACCAGGCGCGCGATGCGCCGCCCGGCCAGGTAGGGCGCGACGCCGCGCAGGGTGGTCTCGACTTCGGGCGGCTCGGGCATTGCCGCTCAGGTCCACCAATAGCGCACGGCGTGGAAGAACACGGGGGCGGCGAAGCACAGGGAGTCGATGCGGTCGAGCATGCCGCCGTGGCCCTCGATCATGGCGCCGAAGTCCTTGATGCCGCGATCGCGCTTGATGGCGGACATGACCAGTCCCCCGGCGAAGCCGAGCAGGGTTACCAAGAGGGCGAGCAGGAACGCCTGCCAGGGGGAGAACGGGGTCGCCCACCACAGGGCCGCCCCGATGGCTGACGCGGAGAGCAGACCACCGACGAAGCCTTCCGCCGTCTTGTTGGGGCTGAGCTTCGGCACGATGGGCCGGCGCCCGAAGAGCTTGCCGAAGACGTACTGGAGCACGTCGGAGAGCTGTACCACCAGCACCAGCCAGATCAGCAGGGTGGCGTTCTGGCCCGCGTAGCCCGGGATGTCGAGCATCAGGAGCGCCGGGGCGTGGCTGACCGCGTAGACGCAGATCATCAGCCCCCACTGGATCTTGGCGCTGCGCTCCAGGAAGCCCTGGGTGTCGCCGGCCAGCGCACTGCGCAGGGGCAGGAACAGGAAGGCGTAGACCGGGATCAGGATGGCGAAGAGCCCGTACCAGCGGGTGCCGACCAGCCAGTAGTGCAGGGGCAGGAACACGAAGAAGCTCCAGAACAGGGTCTCGTGGTCGCCACGGCGGGTCGGGGTGAGGGTGATGAATTCGCGCAGGGCGAGGAAGGAGACCAGGGCGAACAGCAGCACCGCGCCCGTGTCGCCGCCGGTGAGGGCCAGGGCGAAGACGACAACCATGGCCCACCAGGCGCGGATACGGGCATTGAGGTTGTCGACCGTCGCGCGGCCGCCCTCCGTCAGCGGGCGTCGCGCGAGGCCATAGCCGACGAGGCTCGCGACGACCAGCGCCGCCAGTACTCCGCCCAGGAGCCAGTGCCCGTAGAGACCGAATCCGCTCATCGTGCCAGCGCCTCCACTGCCGCCTTCGCCCTTGCGAGCAGCTCCGCCTTGGTCTCGCCCTCGCCGAGGCGCAGGGGGGTGCCGAAGCGGGCGGCGCACAACAGCGGCACCGGCAGCACCGTGCACTTCGGCAACACTCGGTTGAGGTTCTCCAGGTAAACGGGCACCAGCTCCAGGCCCGGGCGGTGGCGAGCCAGGTGGTAGAGTCCGGACTTGAAGGGCTGAATCGCGGTGCCGTCGCCGCGGGTGCCCTCTGGGAAGAGGATGAGGGCATCGCCCCGGTCGAGCGCCGCCAGCAGAGGCTCCAGCGGCGCGCCGTGGGCGCCGGACTCCCCGTGGCGCTCGATGAGGATGGCGCCGAACACCTCGGTGGCCAGCCAGCGGCGCAGCCGCGATGCCTCCCAATAGTCGCGCGCCGCCACCGGGTGGGTGCGCTCGCGGAGCGCCGGGGGCAGGGCGGACCAGATCACCAGCCCGTCGAGGTGGCTGGAGTGGTTGGCGAAGTAGATGCGTGCACCGAGCGTCGGGGCCGAGTCGCGCCAGAGTGCCCGCACGCCCGTCAGCAGGCGGCAGACGCCCACGAGTACCGCCGCCGCGAGCCTGACCCGCAGCGTGCTCATCGGGCGCTCAGCCCCCGGGCGATAGCGGCGAGCCGGCGGGCCGAGGTGAAGGCGGCACCGACCACGACGACGGCGAGCGCTAGCGCCAGCACCCCCTGACCCCAGCGGGCCGGCAGCACCGCGGCGACGAGTGCACTCGCGGTCACCAGCGCCATCCGGTGGGGCTTGGCCATGGGACCCATGAAGCTCTGGGGCAGGCCGCTGGCGCCGCCGAGCAGGCGCACGTAAGCGGTCGCAACCGACAGCAGGGCCGCGGCCCAGGCGAGCTCCGGCGCCCAGGGATAGGCCGTCAGCCCATAGCCGATGCCGAGCAGGATCAGGGTGTCCGCCAGCCGGTCCGGGGCGTCGTTGTAGAGATCACCGGTGGGCGTCTGCAAGCCCCCTTCGACCGCCACCATGCCATCGAGCAGGTTGCAGGCGAGCCGCCCCTGCACCAGTGCCGCCCCGGCCACTAGCAGCAGGGGCGTCAGGGCCGGCGCGACGCGGAAGGCCGCGGCGAAGCAGGCGCCGGCAGCCGCGGCGAAGACGATGCCGGCAAGCGAGATGCCGTTGGGCGTCGCACCGTGCGCCTTCAGCCAGCGGGCGGCAGCGTGGGCGAGGGCGGTGTCGCGGGAGCGCAGGGGGCGACGTTCCATCTGGGTCTCCCGGGCGGGGTCAGTGTCGTCGCCTCGGGCGGCCGAAGAGCCGACTCGATGTTGCCGCCTAGGCTTTGCTGTGGGTCGGTGGGAATTTGACCACGAAGCGCGTGCGGGCGGCGAGCTTTCGAACGCTCGATCCGAGTCGGCGAGCGAGACCCGTGCGCCCAATCCTGCAGGCGCCGGCGGCAACAAGAAGAGGGCGGCGCCAAGTCGCCCTCTCGGCGCACATGCGCGCGCACGGAACCCGAAACGGGCGTCGGGCGTCGGGCAGCGCTCCTGCCGCTCTGGCCTTGGCCTTGCGCCCGCCGCGAGAAGCCGACGCCCGCCATGCCGAGCCCAACGCGTGCTTCTGAGCGGCCACAGGCAAGTTACCCCCGCCTGAGGGGCAGCTTCGCACAGCGGATTCTTTACAGTTCGTTTCGTCAGCGACTCGGTTGTCCCAAGTGCTGCCACTGCCGAGGTAGAGGGCGAGCGTCTCCCGAACGCGCAGAGCGGACCTTCAGGATTCCCTAAAGCAACGGACGCTCCACGCCGTTTGCCGAATCAGGCGATCGTGCGCACCGCCGTGCACGCCATCCAGGCCGAGCACGTGGCGATGTTCCTCGGCCACAAGCTCACCGGGCGCTTCCAGCACGAGCTGGGCCACGACTTCTCTACCCGCATCCAGGGCACCCGCATCCATCACCACATGGGCCCCGCCAGCCTCAAGCTCTACGACAAGGCGGGGCTGATCGCCCGCGTGGAATGCACCGCCAACGACGTCTCCTTCTTCAAACACCACCATTACGTGGAACAGCGCAACGGCGAGCCCCTGTTCAAGCGTGCCCCACTGCGCAAGAGCATCTATAGCCTCACGGATCTGCGCCAACTCCTGCAGGCCGCAACACGCCCTACTTGGCCTTCATGGCCTGTCTCGATAACCCCGATGCCGCGGAAAAGGCGATCGCCAAGATGCCCCAGCCGGCCAAGGCGAAGGGCCGCTCTTTTCGCGGCTTCAACCTCTTCCTCGATCCCGACTACCGCCTCTGCGCGCCCACCTCCACGGCCTCTCGCCCGGGCGCGCGTCCTGCCTCCTCAAGCGCCTGCGCACCCACGGACTGATCAAGAAGATCGCCAACCGCTACACGTACTACCTCACCAAGCTCGACCGCTCTGGTGATCCGGGAGTACTTCGTGCAACCCACCCTGGTCCGAAAGGCGCTGTCAACTCGTTGCCTGCGTGTTCAAAATCTCAGGGGTAAGGGAGCCAATTGCAAAATTGTGGGTAACGGTGGAATCGAAGCCAGGCAAGGGCCAAGAATTACTGTTTCTTGGCCCTTTCAGCGGCCCCGAGGTCATATTCCACTAAGGCGGCATGGCTTTATCCAGTTTCCAAGCAAAAGGACGTCCTCGCCAGATGGCGTCTACCGCTTCGCCCAGGGAGCGAGACGGTTAATTGAGCAGGCGCAGGATCTGCTCTGCCGCGATCACCAGGATGCCGAACATCAGGTGGGTGTACACCTTGGCATGGCCACGCACGCGCACCTGACGCCCGCCGTGGTGGTCCTTCAGTTGACTGTTGGTCCGCTCGACTTGGCTGCGCGCCTTGTAGCGCTCGGCCTCATGCGGCGCGAAGTCGATTTTCTCGCCCCGTCGTGGGTTGTGATCGATCAGCGGGACATGCCCTAACCGGCGGGACTCCGCGCGGAGGATCGGACTGCAATAGGCTGCGTCCGCCAGGTCGTAGAGGTAGGTGACCCGTTGACTGGTCTGGCGCATCAAGGGGATGGCCACCTGGCTGTCATGGATCGAGGCGGAGGTCAGGATCGCGTGGACCGGGATGTCGCCATCGGCGGTGTCGATGTGCAGCTTGTAGCCGATCCAGGTCTCCTTGTACCCCTTGCTGTTCGTCTTGCTCCCCACGTCGCAGGCGGTGGGCAGCTCCGCGCGGCTGTGCTCCGCCGTCTGGGCCACTTGGCGTTCGATGCGCGTCGGCTCCTTGGGGCGCTCCTCGCCCTTCTTGGGACGTCCGCGCTTCTTGGGCGCGGCAGGCGCCTCGCCAGACGCTACCGGCTGCGCCTTGGGAGTCGGCTTCTCGCGTGCCTCGATCTCGGTGGCATCCCGTGCGATGTGGCCGATGAGCTGATCCCCCAACTGGCTGCGGATCAGCGCCTCATGCACCCGCGCCGGCAACTCCAAGGCGGTGAATTCCGCAAAAGCGCGCGAGAAGCGCGCGGCGTCGGGGATCGCGCGAAACCGCTCGAAGCCGCAGATCCGCCGCAGCGCCTGATCCGCCTTGAGGCGGTCGATCAATGCCTCGGTGGTCGGCAGGTTCAGCACCGCCTTGGCGACGAAGGCCCGCGCCAGGGCCACCCGATCCTTCGGTGGACGCCCGACCAACCCGCGGCTGGACGGGATGAAGCGATCCACCTGCGTGAACTCCAATACCCGGATCACCTTCTCCAGAGCCGGACTCAACTCCACGTGGTCCTCTTCCCGCAGAAAGGGAAACAGCTCGTGCTGGAGGTGATTCCAGAATTGCGACAGGCGGGACTTGCAGGTAGTATCCATGTTGGGTATCAAAATGAATCGTTGCTAACCGTTTCATTTTACCAGTGTTTCGCTGGCGATACCCCTCTTCTGCCCCCTCTTTTATTGCCCCCTGCGGGACGCAAAATCCCTGCACCGGTCAATTTTGCAATTGGCTCCCGGTATTTATTGCGGTGACCAGCCGACACGATACACGCACAAAACGACAGATCGCTGTTATAGCGACCCTGGTATCTGCGGCGATCTTGGTGTTCTTTGTTGTCGCCGGGGAGGTTATCCTCACGGCCATCGACATCCCTCTTTCGGCGTTTCAGATCGCCGGAGGACTTGTTCTGTTTCTGTTCGCACTGTCCATGATCTTTGGCGAAAGCAAGCCGGGCAAGAGGTCAAGTTGGCAGCCAGCGGGACCGAAACAGCCATCTTCCCGCTGGCGGTTCCATCGATTGCCGGGCCGGGCGCGATGCTCGCGGCCGTTCTTCAGACGGAGAATGCCCGGTTCGATCTCTGGGAGCAGGCCCAAACCAGTGCGACAATGCTCGCCGTGTTGCTGATCGTCTTGGTGCTGATGCTTGGGGCGAGCTGGGTTCATCGCTTCATCGGGAGCAGTGGAGCGAGCATTGTCAGTCGAGTCATGGGCATGATTCTCGCCTCAGTGGCAACGGCGAATGTCTTGTCCGGTATCAAGGAGTATTTTGCGCTGTGAAACAACACGGAGCCTCAACCAATCGCGAGAATCAGGATGGAGAATAGGGCCCGATCCCCGCCCGCTACTCCGCGGCATCGCATACTCGCTCTCATACTCTGTCTAAACGACTCATCCAACTGAATAGGATCGCAATGGCAAAACCCAACTACGCATTCGAGAAGCGTCAGAGAGATCTCGCCAAGAAGCAGAAGCAGGAAGAAAAGCGGCAGCGAAAAGCAAGGACACAGGGTGAAACGCCTCAGGAAGAGACGCCTCAAGAGACTCAAGAAGAGACGTCTCAGGTAGAGACGCCCCAACCGCCCGTCGATGACACGAGCGGCACCTGATCTTCACCCGGACGACTCGACTCCCCCTCAAGCCGGGTCCTCAGGTGACATCCTCTTGAGGGCCACCGCATTCATGCAGTAGCGCAGGCCGCTCGGATGCGGCCCGTCGGGGAAGACGTGCCCCAGGTGGGCGCCGCAGGTGTTGCAGACGGTCTCCACCCGCACCATGCCGTAGGAGTGATCACCGCGGTAGGCGATGGCGTTCTCCTTGACCGGGTGGGTGAAGGAGGGCCAGCCGGTGCCTGACTCGAATTTCTGCTCCGCGTCGAACAGCGGGGTGCCGCAGCACACGCAGGCGTAGCGACCGGGCTCGAACAGGGCGCACATCTCGGAGGCGAACGGTCGCTCCGTGCCCTTCTGGCGGGTGACCCGGTGCTGCTCGGGGGTGAGCTGAGCGCGCCACTCCTCGTCCGCCTTCTCCACGACCCCGTCCGGCGCCGGATTGCCCTCGGTCACGAATCTCATCACGTCTTGCCAGTTCAGCATCTCGGTTCCTCCGCCGTTGATTTGGATGGACAGGTCCCGCGGTGGCGGCCCATGCGGCCCCAGGGCGCGGTCCGGCAAGGCTGTTAGAATGCGCCCCGCCCCCGATCGCCGCACCCGGACACCGACCCCTTGACCCCCCTAAGACGACTCGCCTCCCAGACCGCTGTCTACGGTGTGAGCAGCATCCTCGGGCGCTTCCTCAACTACCTGCTGGTCCCCCTCTATACCTATACCTTCGCCCCGCCGGAGTACGGCGTGGTGGCAGAGTTCTATGCCTACATGGGGTTCCTTGCGGTGCTCCTGGCGTTCGGGCTGGAGACCGGGTATTTCCGATTCCGCTCGGGCGGCGAGCGCCCGCCGGAGGTGGTCTACGCCACGGTGCTGCGCTTCCTGGTGCTGGCCAATGGGGCCTTTCTGGTGGCGGGCTACGTATTCAGCGCTCCGCTGGCGGAGTTGCTGCGCCACTCGGACCGCCCGGAGTACATCTGGTGGTGCGCGGCCATCCTGGCAATGGACTCGGTCGGCGCGGCGGCCTTCGCGCGGCTGCGGGCGGAGAACCGGGCGGCGCGATTCGCGACCCTCAAGCTAATCGAGATCGCGGTCAACATCGGCCTCAATGTGTTCTTCATCCTGCTCTGCCGGCAGGCCTTCGAATCCGACCCCGGCTCGACCCTGGGCCGGCTCTGGGACCCGGCGATCGGCGTGGGCTATGTCTTCATCGCCAACCTGGCGGCGAGCGCGCTCAAGCTGGTGTTGCTCGCGCCCCAGTTCCGCGACGGGCTGACCGGCTTCGACGGTGCCCTGTTCCGACGCATGATCCGCTACTCGCTTCCGATGGTGCTGATCGGGCTTGCGGGCATCGTCAACGAGATGCTCGACCGCGCGGCCCTGAAATTCCTGCTGCCATTCGATAATCAGACCAACATGGCGCAGTTGGGAATCTACAGCGCCTGTTACAAGCTCTCGATCCTGATGACGCTCTTCATCCAGGCCTTCCGCTACGCGGGCGAGCCCTTCTTTTTCGCCTACGCCAAGCAGACGGACGCCAAGCTCGTCTATGCCTCCGTCCTCAACTGGTTCGTGATCTTCTGCGTCTTCCTCTTCCTGCTGGTGACGCTCTATCTGGACGTCTTCCAGTATTTCGTCGGAAGCGCCTATCGGGAGGGGCTGCGCGTGGTCCCAGTGCTGCTGCTCGCGCAGCTCCTGCTCGGGGTCTATGTCAACCTGTCCATCTGGTACAAGCTCACGGACCGTACCCTGCTGGGGGCCTACGTCTCGGTCGCCGGGGCCGCCATCACCGTGGTCCTGCTGTTCGCCCTGGTGCCGCGCTTCGGCTACGAGGGCGCCGCCTGGGCCCACCTGGTCTGCTACGGCTCCATGGTCTTGATGTCCTATGTGCTCGGCCGGCGCTACTACCCAGTCCCCTATGACCTAGCTCGCGTCGGCGGATATGTCGCCCTGGGGCTCCTGCTCTACGGCTCGAGCCAGCTCCTGGTGGACCAATCGGGCTGGAACGCGCTCGCGGCTGGCACCCTGCTGATGACCGTGTTCCTCGTGCTGGT
>CAVOQO010000112.1:0-14525 GCA_963698355.1 uncultured Gammaproteobacteria bacterium
GGTGGGCAGAGCGCGTGTAACGGGCTGGCAACCGATACGATCTACGTGCGTCCGTTCGTTTTTGACAAGCTGCTCGGGGCATATTGGTTGCTGGACTACTGGCGCAGCAAGTTCAACGCCATTCGTGGCAACGATCGCGTACTCCGCCGTGGGACTTGCGCTGTTGGCGGGCGGCCAACCCTGCGGCGCGATGTGCTCCACCATACGCCCGGCAGGCAGCACCCCCACCACCTTGGAAAGTGCTCCCCGCAGCCTGCCGAGCAGCCACTCGGCGCAGCAGCGGACTCTAGCAATCGACGGAAGGTGGGCGTCACAGGGACCATCCCTCACAGGGACCATCCCATTGTTCGGCCTCGCCGTCGCGCGTGTCTGGGCACGGTTGTCAATCGACCCCCTGCGGGCTACCTTCTTCCGTGTATCCTCGTGGGCCACTTGGGATTACCGATGCACAACGAACCCCTGTCCGCCCGTGCGCGAGCCTATATCGGTGCGCTCGAGCTTCCGCCGGCTCCGCCGCGGACCCGCGAGGCGGATGGGCGCCGGGCGCCGGACCCCGCCGCAGTCCCGGCGCTCGCGGTTGGCCAGAATCTGGTCGAGTTTGGGCCGGGAGCTGAACCGGCGCTGCGCCCGGTCGTCACCGATGCCCTCCTCCTGGCCCAGCTCGCGGCCGACAAGGCGGACGCCAATACTCCCGAGGAGTGGTACGAGGCGCAGCGCTCGGTGCTCTCGAATATCGGCTTTCTCAGCAGCGGGCTGACCCGCACCACCCAGGACTTCTCGACGACGAAAGGCGACCTGCACGAGGCGATCCTGCCCCTCATCACCGCCGCCTTCGCCGGCGCGGCGATCCCCGCGATCATTCTCGAGACCCTGGGCCAGCTCTCCGCCGCCAGCGAGAATCGGCCCTGGATCCAATTGTTCGAGCGCGAGAGCCGTCGCTTCGGGGCGCGGCAGTTCCAGGTCAGCCTGGTGGAGGGCACCCCACAGACGCAGAGCCTGACCATGCTCGGCTTCGCCCTCGAGATCACCCAGTCCGAGACCCAGGTGCTGTTCTTCCGTCACGCCGATGAGACGGCCGCCGTGGAGCGGATCGAGGGCCGCTTCACGGCGGAGAACCGCACCCTGACTGAGATCGCACCGGACCTCGCCGCCAAGCTTACGGAACGCCGCCAGGCCTATCTCAAAGCGCTGGAGATCTGAGGGCATGCCACGCGCACGCCGCCAGCCCCGTCCCTCGACCTCCGGGGTGGGCGATCGGGCGGCGAGCGATCGGGCGCCAGCCGTCGGCGGCATCGCGCGCGATCTGATCGACGTGCGCGACCGCTCCTACGAGCCGACCCTGGCGCCGCTCGCCCCGCGCAAGGACCTGCCGGAGGAGCTGATCCGGGTCCTGCACGACCCAGACAACCCCTGGCTCCTGCCACGGTTGCAAGGGAACGAGGGAACCTGCGGCGGCCAGGCGCTGGCGGCCTTGATCGACCTCGAGCGCATTCACGCCCGGGTTGCGAACCCCTACCCGGCCAGCGCGAGGATGATCTACGAGTGCGCCAAGCTCCGGAGCGACGAAGGGTGCGGCGACGAGGGCGTCTCGCTGCGCAACGTGATCAAGGCCTTCTACAACTACGGTGTCTGCAACGAGGCGCTCTGGCCCTATGAACCGGGCGCGGATCCTGGACAGCTCAGCGTGGAGCGCGCCCGCGACGCGCGCAACCTCTCGCTCGGTGCCTACTACCGGCTGCGGCCAAACCTCAACACCTATCACGCGGCGCTCCACGAGACCGGGGCCCTGCTGGTCTCGGCCGAGCTCCACGACGGCTGGCACCACGAGGCGGTTCGCCGCAACCAGGGTGAGATCGTGCCGCCCCGCCCCGGCCAGTCCCGCGGCGCCCTGGGCGATGAGAAGCATGCCTTCGTCATCGTCGGCTACAACGCCCGCGGCTTCCTGGTGCTGAACTCCTGGGGCCAGGATTGGGGGGGCTGGAAACCCGAGATCCCGCCCGGCTCACGACCCGTGCCCGGCCTCGCGCTCTGGCGCTACGAGGATTGGGCCGACACCATCATGGACGGCTGGGTGCTGCGTCTCGGGGCCTGCGGGGCCGAGTCTTTCGACTACTCGGTCGGCGACCAGGGTCTGGGCTACGGCACCAACGGGGCGGTGCGCGCGACGACCCCGGTGCACGCCATCCTCGGCAACTTTCTCCACCTCGACGACGGCGATTTCGTCCACTCCGGCACCTATGTCTCGACCAAGCACACCCTCGAGGAGACGCTCCGGCTGCTAAAGGAGGATGCGAAGCGCCCCAAGCCCTACCGCGGGGCCTTGTTGACCTTCGCCGGCGGCCTGATCGGGCTCAAGGACGCCGCCGAGCAGGTCGCCCGCTGGAAGCGGCTGGTCCGCGACCAGCGCTGGTATCCACTGACCCTGCTCTGGTGCGTCGACTACGTGGAGCAGGTCCACACCGTGCTCGATGGTGTCTTCCGCGAGGCCGAGGCCCTCGCCGGCCGCCCCGGTCCGCGGCTCGACCGCGTCGTCGAGGAGCGGGCCCACGGTGTCGGCCGCGCGCTCTGGCGCGACATCGGTTGCGCCGCCGAGCGCGCGGCGCGTCCCGACGGGCCTCTGCATCTGCTCGCCCGGGCCGGTGCCGACCTCGCCGGGGCGCGGCCGGACTTTCGCCTGCGGATCATCGCCGAGTCGGAGGGCGCCATCGCGCTGGCTGCCTTCATCCGCGCCATGCGGAGCGAACCCTACGCCGCGCAGGCGCGGGCCTTCTTCACCATGCTCGAGTCGGTCGACCTCGTCGCACCGCCGATGACCAGCGAGGAATACATCGCGCTCGCCCACGCCCTGGACCGCGGGTGGGGCGAGGATCGTCCAGGGCGGCGTATCCGCGTGCACCTGCCGACGGCCCGCGACGAGAGGCGGCTCGCGGTGCCGCCCTACGGCCTGTCGTATTTCGAGCTGGTTCGACGGGCCTTCCATCGCCGCGACGGCGCCGCTCTGCCGTTGCCGGACTTCGCCTGCTCCCCGCGCCGCCGCGCCGCGATCGCCGACAAATGGGTCGAGTGGAGCCGGGAGGCACCGCGCACCGACCTGGTGCCCATCGTCTGGGCCCAAGACGCGCCGCCCACCGCCCAGGGCCCGCTGACACAGAACCAGCTTCTCTACCGCTCGGACGTCGGCGGCCGGCTGAAGGCCATCCTGCGCCGCTCGGCCGCCACCACCCGCTAATCGACAAAAGGAGCCTTGCCATGCCGAAAGCCACCAACTCCAGCAAGATCACCGTCGAAGAGCTGAGCCGCAAGCTCTCCGATCTCTCCATCCCGGAGGAAAAGCTCGCGAAGTACCTCGAGCTCGACGAGGAGCGATCCACCCCGACGCGGCCCCAGCTCAAGCTCAATCCCAAGACCGTCCAGATCCCGCCCGCCTCCGACGCCGAGGGCCGGGCCCGCTCCGCCCAGCTCCTCAACAGCGCCAACTTCCTGTGCAAGCTTCGCCGCGAGGCGCGCTACGAGCAGATGATCACCAGCGGCAGCTACCAGGGCCCGCGCATCGCCGCCGAGGGCGACAGTTGGTTTGAATATCCCTTCATCCTCAAGGACGTGATCGACTGGGTGTTCGAGAGCTACGCGGTCCTGTGCCGCTCCGAGGCCGGCGACACCCTCGACAACATGGTGCGCCGGCGCGAGTACCTCGATGCCCTGGAGCGCACCGGGGGGCAGCTCCTGCTGCTCTCGGGCGGCGGCAACGACATGGTGGCGGGCGGAAACATCGCCGAGCATCTGCGCGACTTCGACGAGGACCTGGCGCCGGCGCAGTACCTGCGGCCGTCCTTCGGGGGCGTCCTCGATGGGGCCATCGCCAACATCGAGACGATCGTGCGCAGTGTCGGACGCGCCTTCCCGAAGGCCGCGGTGATCTGCCACGGTTACGACTACAGCATTCCCAACGCCGGGAAATGGCTCGGCAAGCCGATGGCGCGCCGCGGCATCAAGGACCCTGCACTGCAGAAGGCGATCACCGCCGAGATGGTCGATCGCTTCAACTCGCGCCTCCTCAATCTCGCCCACCAGTCGCCGCGCCTCACCTATGTGGACTGCCGGAGGATCGTCGGCGACGGCCGCTGGCACGACGAGCTGCACCCGACCAACGAGGGCTATGCCGACGTCGCCAAGCGCATCGAGGTGCAGATCAAGCGCCTCACCAGCAGCCGCGCCGCGCCCCCCGCCCGCGGCGTTCCCTCCGCCGCCGGGAAGCTCCGCGCGCACCGCCGCGCCCGGGCCGCCACACCGCCCGAGGCGGCGGTGGCCAAGGGGTACTCGCTGCATATCGGATTGAACACGGTGAGCCCCGCCAGCTATGAAGGCTGGGACGGGCTGCTGACCGCGTGCGAATACGACGCCAACGACATGGCCGAGCTCGCCCGCGCCATCGGTTACAAGGCAGAGCTGTTGCTGACCAAGGAGGCGACACGCAAGGCCGTGATCGCCGCCATCCAGGGCGCGGCCGCCGCGATGAAGGCCGGCGACATCTTCCTCCTGAGCTATTCCGGCCACGGCGGCCAGGTGCCGGACTTCAGCGGCGACGAGGCCCTGGAGCGGCCGGATGACTTCCAGGACGAGACACTCTGTCTCTACGACGGCCAACTCATCGACGACGAGCTCTACAGGCTCTGGGCCGCCTTCCCGGCCGACAGCCGGGTTCTGGTGATCTCCGACTGCTGCCATTCCGGATCGAACGTCCGCGCGCGACTGGTTGAGGACAGCCTCGCGGCGGCTCAGACACCCGACCAGCGCCCGCGCGCCATGCCGCTCGCGGTGGCCGCTCGTGTCGCCCGGCGCAATCGCCAGTTCTACAAGGACATCTCCGATAAGGTCGCCGCGGCCTGGGCCGGACCCGTGACGCGCGAGATGGCCCTGCCGGTCGCGGCCAGCGTGCGGCTCATCTCGGCCTGCCAGGACAACCAAGTGGCGATGGACGGGCTGACTAACGGGCTCTTCACCGGCCGCCTGCTCGAGACCTGGGGCCAGGGCGCCTTCCAGGGCGATTATTCCGCCTTCCACCGCGCGATCCTCGACCGGATGCCCCCGGAGCAAACCCCCAATCATTACCAGACCGGCCAGCGGAGCCCCGCCTTCGACGTCCAGCGACCTTTCGACATCTGAGGCGGCCGCGGGCCCGTCAGCACCGCCGGTCAACACGCAACGGGGACATCGCCAACGGAAAAGGCCCCGCGCGGTCGCCCGCCGGGGCCTTGGTCTTCGATGGACTCCCTGGGGCGTCCCTGCCCCGCTGTGACGACTACGGGTTGCGGGTGCTCGTGCTCAACCCGCGCTCCGGACGCGAGAAGCTGTGGCACGTCGAACAGTCCTTGCCTTTGTCGCGCACGTGTTTGTCGTGGATGTAGGAGAAGTAACCACCGTCGTAGCTATCCTTGGTCTTAACACCGTGGCATTGCGTGCAGACCTGCGACTCCGGTCCCTTCAACCCGTAACCGAGGTCCTCCTTCAGGTTCATCCGTGCGTTGCTACCGTGGCAGTCGCTGCAACCGAGCGCGTTGTCCGCCGTCTCGACGCCGTGGTTGATGGTCTGGTAGGTGTGCACCGCTACCGCCTTGGTTCCGGAGGGCATTTCCTCACCCGGGTATCCTTGAGGACAGGCGGTGTCGGGGTTCCGATTGTCGCCCACCGCGACCGCACGGCAGAAGCTCCCGGTACGGAAGAACTCGAAGGTCGAGTGCCCGATCAGGGTCGCACCGTTGCTCGCCAGCTTGCCCCAGTGCTCTTTCATCGGGTAGAGCTTGGTGTCGAGCCCGCCGCCCACGTCACCGTTAGGCATGCCAAGCACGTAGGCGGGGTCACCCGGCTCGAAGTCCCCGACGAAGCTCGCGGCCACCTCGGTATCCAGCGGAATGGTCGGAACGCCGTCGAGCGGCTCGCCAAGGTAGTAGACCTCGCTGGTTCCGTCGAACCATGCATAGCTCGGGGTGAGGTTGTAGCCCTTGTCCTCCCGCGGCAGCCAGCCGCCGCGCCCGTTGCAGGCCGCCGCCGAGGGGTGCGGATCCTGCCAGTCGCGCGCCACCTCGGTGCCGACCGCCGCCTTGGCGTAGCTCGGGATGTGGCAGGTCTGGCAGGCGACCTTTGTGGCGTGCTTGTCCCGGCTGGCGGCATCCCGGTTGCTGTAGTCCCCGTGGGGTCTTTCGGAATGGCAGCCGCCGTTCTCGCAGGTGAAGCGCTCCGGGACGTCGTTCGGGCGCAGGTCCAGGCCCCGCCCGCGCACCCGGTGCCCCCTGCCGTCCGGCAATGTCTCGCTATGGCAGTTCGAGCAGGTGAGGTTCTGACCCGCCGAGCTCATGTGATAGTCGATCTCGGGGCTCGGATCCTCGTTCTCCTTCGACAGATCGCCGCGCTTGGCTCCGTTGGCGCCAGCCGCACCGGCGTGGCAGTTGAGGCAGGACTTTCGCGTGGTCGCGTGCACCGTTTGAGCGGCCTCGACCGTAGTGAGGGCCATCGGAGCCATGGGCACGCTCGTTGGCAAGGTGTCAACGCCCGCGGGCAGGAACTGGAAGTCCTGGGTCTCCGAATCGACCTTGGGGATCCCAGAGTAGCCCGTTCGGAGCACGCTGTCCCCGTTGCTCTGTTCCAAGGTCCCGTCAGGGAGCTCGATCAGGTTCAGGAGACTGAAATCCTGGAAGCCTTCGCCACTCGCCGTCCAGTCCGGGAAGCGCTTGTAGGCCTCCTGGTGGCACATCAGGCAGTCGATATTCGCCAACTCCTGGAGCTGGTCTTGCCGCGCCAGGGTAAGAAGCTCGTCCTCACTCTTGGGGAAGCGGCCGTTGCCGACGTGGCAGCCGGCGCAGGTGAAGCGCGGTGAGTTCTCGTGGGTTCCGCAGTAGGTGTTGATGCCGGTGGCCACCAGCTCGGAGGCCGGATGCGCCGGGCGCTCGCCTGCGGCGTAGAAGTACGGGGGGATGTTCGTCACGTTGGGGAAGGCCCCGCCCTGCTGGTAGTGCACCGAGCCGTGCATGTCGCGCGCCTCCGTCTCGTGGCAAGCCACGCAGACCTCGGGGCCCGTATAGGCGGTGATCTGGCAGTGCTCCGTGATGGGCGAGGTGCAGGCCACCGGGTCGGCAATCGTGGCCGTCGTCGTGGCCATGCTGGACGCGCCGCTATTGTCCGTTACCGTGAGGGTCACGGTGTAGTCACCGGACGCCCCGTAGGCATGGCTCGGATTGGCGTCGCTGCTGGTACCGCCATCGCCGAAGGCCCAGGCGTACTTGGCGATGCTGCCGTCGCTGTCGGTCGAGCCGGCGCTGCTGAAGCTGACTGCCACGCCGGTGGTGCCGTTATAGGGCCCGTTGGCGTTGGCCGTGGGCGGTTGACCAACTTGGATGGTCGCGGTGCAGGTTGCGGAATCGCCGTTACGGCTGGCCACCAGCGTGGTCGTGAAGGTACCGACGCTCGGGTATCTGACGGTCCGGGCCGCATTCGTGGAAGCGGCCGGTACGCCGCCCTCGAAGGTCCAGCTTCGGTTTGGTGTGCGGCTGAAGTCGCTCCAGGTGTGCGTCCAGCGGATGGATTCTCCGGGGGCGATGGCGGGATTCTGCGGGGAGATGGCGCAGGTTGCCGCCTGGCTCAGGCCCGGCAAGGCCAGCGCCGCGCCAAGTAGCAACAAGGCGATCGGGATGCGCCAGGGCGCCGCTCCTCTCGGGAAGGTACAAATCATGGATCCACTCCTTACCAATTAGTTTTAGTAACGAAAGGGTCGAACGACATGACCCCGCGCACGGCGCCGACGCGCCACCCCTGCTTGCGCGTCGCCAGGAGCTGGTCCGCCCGTGCACCCGCCGATCCGTGGGAAACACCTCCCTGACCCGACGAGGTGGCGCGATTAACCGCCGAACGGCGCACCCCTTCGCAGCGGACTATAAATCCCAAAACATTAAGGGAACCTTAAGAGGGCCAGCATTCCTGCCAAAGATTGAGAATCCGTCACAAATTCCATCTGGCTAGCAGAGGCGATGGGACTTCGGGCGCGTGTAGTGCGCCGGGTGCCCGAACCGCCGCGCCCGGGGTCTTCAAGTATCGGAGCGAAAGGCGACCTCGACACAGAGTCCCGCGCCGTCATCCCCGTCGAGCAGCGCAAGCTCGGCGCCGAGCAGCTCGCAGATGCGCTTTACGATTGAGAGCCCCAGACCGGCACCCGGCATCGCGGAACCCCGTTACCGCGGAAAAAGCGCTGCAGGGCTCGCTGGCGGTCAGCCGGGGGATGCCCGGCCCGGAGTCCGTTACCCGCAGCACCCATGTTCCGCAACGAAAAGCAGCGCCGCCACTTTCATGAGGGACTGGACTACACCAACCAGGGACTGCCGGACCTCGCTTCGTTTTCCCTGGCCGGCAGCGGGCGATGGTCATGTCACTCCGGCCACCTTGAGCAAGGTCAAGCCATTGGGCGCACGCGACGCTAGAATCCGCGCATCCCAGTGGGCCTTGACCCGCTACCAAGCGAACCCGCCTCCTACCACAGGTATCCCCATGAAGGCGTTGATGATGTGCGTTTTGCTGGTGTGGGCCAGCACCGGTGCCAGCGCCCACGAGGCGGCGGCGAAGGCGAGCCAGGAGGCGATCCGCGACCTCGGCACCCTCAATGGTCAGGCCCTGGCGTGCCGTCAGTTCACGGCCGCCGCGAACGCCAAGATGCTGATGATCCGCCGCGCCCCGAAGACCCGCGGCTTCGGTGCCCTGTTCGAGCAGGCGACCAACACGGCCTTCATCGAGCAGACCAAGGGCTCGGTGCCCTGCCCCAGCGACGACGACCTGAACGCCCGGCTAAAGGAGATCGAGACCCGGCTACAGGCCTCGCTGCCGGCCGTGCCCCCGGAGTCGGCCTCGTGAGCTCCGGATTCGATCGCCTAGGCGGCGCGTTGCTGGCTCTGTCGCTCGCCCTGACCGCCGGGTGCGGACCAACCGCGGGGGCGGTCCCCGCTGTCCCCGAAGATGGGCCGCCGAGCGGGCGCTATCTATTGATGGACAGCGGCGGCCGCGCCGTGACCAACGAGGACTTCCCCGACCGTTTCCAGTTGATCGCCTTCGGCTACACCTATTGCCCCGACATCTGTCCGACCACGCTCGCCGAGGTGTCGGTCATCCTGAAGAACCTGGGACCCGAGGCCGAGCGGGTGCAGCCGCTGTTCGTCACCGTTGATCCCGAGCGCGATACGCCGGATAAGCTCCGGACCTATGTCCAGTACTTCCATCCGCGGCTTATCGGCCTCAGTGGCTCACCGGAGCTGGTGAAACGGGCGGCGGAGAACTTCCAGGTCGGCTATGAGAAGGCGGCCGAGCCCGGGGTCCGGCCGGGCGACTATGCGGTGGACCACACCGCGGGACTCTTCCTGCTCGGGCCGGACGGTGGCTATGTGCGCAAATTCGCCTACTCGATGGCCCCCTCGGAGATCGCCGCGGTACTGGCCGGATACCTGGCGGAGACGGCGCCGCGCGGGCCCCGCGGGAACTGATGGGCCGACGAACCGACCCGGTGAGCTCAAGCCGCTACCGCCTCCCAATGGCCCTGGGCCTGGGTCTCGCGCTCGGGCTCACCTCCCTCGCACCGGCCGGGGTGGCAGATGAGGTCCCGGACCAAAACCGGGAGGGTCGTAACGAGCTGGCGGCCATCCCCTTCAACGCCGCCGACCCGGATCTGGGCGAGGAGATCAACGAAACCTGCGCCGGCTGTCATGGCGAATACGGCCAGGGCGGCAAGGAGGGGGAGTATCCGCGCCTTGCGGGCCTGCCGGCCACATTCATCGCCGAGCAGCTTCTGCTCTTTCGCGATCGCACGCGCAAGAACCTGGCGATGGTGGAATACATCGATCACCGTCAGATGCCGGACGAGGACATCGCCCACATCGCCGTCTATCTGGCCGGGATCGACCTGCCCAGCCGCTTGCCCCCGGCGGACGA
Source organism: uncultured Gammaproteobacteria bacterium (assembly GCA_963698355.1). Lineage (GTDB taxonomy): Bacteria > Pseudomonadota > Gammaproteobacteria > Chromatiales > Chromatiaceae > Thiodictyon. The sequence continues at coordinate 9,961 of CAVOQO010000112.1, forward strand.
GTCCGCACCGGGCTTCGACGCCTATCAGCGTCTGCTCGATTCCAAGCGGGTGGTGCAGATCCCGCTCGCCGAGGGCGATCTGGCCCAGGGGGAGCGCCTGTACCGGCGCGAGTGCAGCTCCTGCCACGGTTCAGGCGGCATGGGCAAGGAGGATCAGGCGGTGCCCATGATCGCCGGGCAGCACACCAGCTACCTGTGGCGGCAGGTCGACAAGTACCTGCGCCGCGAGCGCATCCATGACAGGGACGACCCCGAGGACGAGCTGCTGGCGGCCTTCAGCCGCGAGGAGATCCGTGACATCCTCGCCTATGTCTCCACGCTCGACGACTGAAGCCGCCGCTGAACCGCCGGTCTCTGGAAGCTGTGTGGTCCGGACTCTAGCCCGACACTGAGGCTTGGGCAGCCGAGCGATGGGGTCGGACTGAAGCCCGACCTCCCAATCCCGACCGACCAATGGCCGACGAATCCCAAGTGGCCGATCAGGGCAGATCAGAGCTGCGGAACCAGCGGTAGCCGATCCAGGCGCACAGGGTCCCCAGGCCGATGGGATAGACCATGGCGTACAGGATGTAGCCGGTGGTGCCGAAGTGATCCAGGATCACATAGGCCGAGGGCCCAAGCACGACGAGCTGCTGGTCGAACAACATCATGGCGGCGGTGCGAAAGACCTGCATCGGGTTCACCAGGGCGATGGCGACTGCCGCCTCAGGGGGCAGTGAGCCGCGGATCATGACGCCGAGCAGCACCAGGTCCAGGAACAAGAGCAGGGTCAGCCAGATCACGAAGGCCGCACCCTGGGCCACGTCGGCGCTGCGCGCCAGAGTGGAGATCAGCATGCCGATCCCGAGGAAGCACCAGGCCAGGGCCATCAGCAGACCGGTGTAGTAGACCAGGAGCAGCCAGGGCACCTCGGCGCCGCGGATCGCCCCCCAGGCGACCCCCGCGAACATGGCCAGCACCACCGGCAGGAAGACCACGGCGAAGCGCCCGAGAAGCTTGCCCCAGTACCAGTCCCCGAGCCCGATGGGCAGCGCCAGCAGGTACTCGAAGACCCCCGCCTCCCGGTCGCCGGCCACCGAACGCACCGTGGTAACCAGCACGAACACCGGCAGTATGGCCATCGAGAGCTGGATGTAGGTCACCAGCAGGCGCGACAGCCCGGTGAACCCCATGATGCGCGACTCGGTGATGCCGAAGAGGAACAGCAGCACCAGAAGCCCCCCGAAGACCCCGGTGTAGACCAGGAACCACTTGGCCCGCACGGATTCGAGGATGTCGGTGTAAGCGGTCAGGGCGAGGTGTTTCATGGGGCGCGATGCTCCGACGGCCGCGACTCGTGGTCTTTGACCAGCATCAATGCGAAGGCAAGGCCTCGATCGGCCCATCCTTTGCCGCAAAAGATTCAGGGGTATTGAGGAGTCGGCCGGCTGCGTGTAGATTCCACAGCCCCGGTAGGTCCTTGGACCGCCGCAGAACGCACTGTAGTCCCGTCTGTTGCCCCATCCGTTCCCGGACCCGGGCCACGTTGTGGCGGTTGTGCTCCCGATCCTGTGGAGGACAACGATGTTTCGCGTCGCCCCGAATTTTGTCGCCTGCACTTTGGCGGCCCTGGTGTGTCTGTTCGGCTCGCCGCCGATCCTTGCCGCGGACGATGCCGATGAGGATGCGGCGACATCGGCGGAACAGTCGGACCCGGGAATCAACCCCAAGACCGGCAAGAAGTACATTCCCAACAAGAAGTGCCTCAAGTGTCACGGGGACGAGGAGGATCAGACCGTCGAGCGCGACGACGGCACCGTCGTCAATATCTACGTGCATCCAGACGAGCTCGCCGCGAGCGTTCATGGCGAGCAGCTGTGCGTTGGCTGCCACACCAACGTCACGGACACCAAGCACGAGGACGACCCCCCGCAGATCCTGGTGAGCTGTGTGGAGTGCCACCAGAAGACCTGGGAGGAGGATCAGGCCGGCACCGGGTCCAAGGACGCCAAGCACGAGCGCCTCGGGGTCGTCATGGAGCAGATCGACAGCTACATGCACTCGGTCCATGCCCGCCCCAACAAGGAGGACCAGTCGCGCACCAACGCCACCTGCTACGACTGTCACGATGCGCACCGCATCGGCACCCTGGGCAGTCAGGCGCGCGCCGATCACCGGCTCAAGAACCCCGAGGTCTGCGGGCGCTGCCACGAAAAGGAGAAGGACGCCTACCTGGCCTCCTCCCATGGCAAGGCCGTGACGGAGTGGAAAGACCCGACGGCGGCCGTCTGCTCCGACTGCCACACCACCCATAACATCCAGTCGCCCCAGGGCGACCCGATGCGGATGCTCATCACCCAGAACTGCGGCTCCTGCCACAAGGAGGAGCAGAAGACCTATCTCGCGAGCTATCACGGGCAGGTCAACCGGCTGGGCTATGCCAACACCGCCAAGTGCTTCGACTGCCACGGCGGCCATGAGGTCGCGGGCGTGGACGATCCCACCTCCAAGATCCACAAGTCGAACCGGCTGGCCACCTGTCAGCAGTGCCACGAGGACGCGCCCGAGGGCTTCCTCGGCTTCCACCCTCACGGCAACACCCACGATTTCACGCGCTATCCCTGGCTCTGGATCACCGGCAAGTTCATGCAGCTGCTGATCTACGGCGTCTTCCTGTTCTTCTGGACCCACGTCATCCTGTGGTTCTACCGGGAGTACCGCGACCGCAAGGAAGGCAAGAGCTACGCCCACACGGCCGCCGACCGAGGGCACCCTCTATTTCCGCCGCTTCAGCTGGACCTGGCGCATCGTGCACCTGCTGTTCGCCGTCAGCACCATGGTGCTGGTGGTGACGGGAACCACCCTGCTGTTCGCTCACACCGACTGGGCCAAGACCGTCATCGCCCTGCTCGGCGGACCCCAGGTCGAGGCGATCATCCACCGCACCGCGGCGGTCACCTGGCTCACCATCTTCCTGGTGCACATGGTCGTCGTCATGATCAACATCATCCGCACGCGCAAGACCTTCGAGTGGCTCGGCCCCACGTCCATGATCCCGAACATGCAGGACCTGCGCGACGTCGGCGGCATGTTCCGCTGGTTCTTCGGCCGCGGCCCGCGTCCCGCCTTCGACCGCTGGTCCTACTGGCAGAAGTTCGACTACTGGGCGCCCTTCTGGGGTGCGGCCATCATCGGGTTCAGCGGTCTGACGCTGTTCTTCCCGACCAAGACCGCCGAGTTCCTCCCCGGCTGGACCTTCAACATCGCCACCATCGTGCACGCGGAAGAGGCATTGCTGGCGACCATGTTCCTGTTCACGGTGCACTTCTTCAACTCGCACTTCCGGCCCGACCGCTTCCCGATGAGCACCATCATGTTCACCGGGGCGGTGCCGCTGGAGGAATTCAAGTTCGAGCACCGGCTGGAATACGAGCGCCTCAAGGCCAGTGGCGAGCTGGAGAAGTACCTGGTCAAGCCGCCCTCGGAGCGCTTCGAGAAGGGCTCGCGCGCACTCGCCGCCATACTCATCCTGGCCGGCCTCGGGCTCCTGACCCTGGTCATCATCGGCTACGCGACCATGCCCCACTAGGCGCGCTCAGGCGCGGGTGACGCCCCGGTTCTATCCCGAACCGGGGCGACCCGTAGCTCGGGCTTTAGTCCGACTGCGGCCTCGCGGTTGCCATCAGCATCGTCGTCGGGTTGAAGCCCGACCTACCGGGACCAGGATTTCGGGTGGGCCGCTCCTGGCCCGGGCCGATCGCCCACAAGAGCGAGAGACACCAGGATCCAATGGATTCGGGCCCGCGGGAGCGGGCCCACGACGGGGAGCGGCGGATATCAGGTGAACATATCCGCCGTGATGTTGCGGAACCAGCCGATGGCGAACTGGACCTCGGCGGCCCGGGTGCGGGGATCGGCGTCCGCCGGTGAGAGTCCGCCGGAGCCGGGGACCTCGACGATCTTGCCGTCCTTGAGCTCGTAGACACCCGCCACCGAGATCCCGTAGTCGGGCGCGATGATGCTGTAGCAGGTGTTGAGATAGGACGGCTCGGGCGCGGGCTGACCGTTCACCGCCGCGACCACCGCCGCCGCGCACACCTTGGCCTGGGAGTTGGCCGCATAGCCGGACTTGGGCATGGCGCCGGCGATGGCGGCGTCGCCGATCACGTGGATGTTCGGGTGCAGGCTCGACTCGAAGGTCTGCTGGTTCACCGGACACCAGCCCGAGTCGTTCGCGAGCCCCGCCGTCTGCGCCAGGGTCCCCGCCTTCTGGGCCGGGATCAGATTCACCACGTCGGCGGTGAACTCCTCCACCTGCCCGGTCAGGGTGCGGGTTTTGGGGTCGATGGACTCGATGATGCCGCCCTGGGCGCCCGAGACCCACTCGATCATGTCCCCGTAGATCTGCTTCCAGGCCGCCTGGAAGAGCCCCTGCTTGGAGAAGGCGTCCTTGGCGTCCAGGATCATGATCTTGGACTTGGGCTTGTGGTGCTTGAAATAGAGTGCGATCTGGGCCGCCCGCTCATAGGGGCCGGGCGGGCAGCGGAAGGGGTTGGGCGGGGCCACGATGGCGCAGGTGCCGCCGT
>CAVOQO010000113.1:0-28125 GCA_963698355.1 uncultured Gammaproteobacteria bacterium
GCCGGGTCGGGGTGCCGCGAGGCAATCTTGATCAGGGCGCCCTTCTAAAGGCGTATCCCGGAAACGCACCAGGGCACGCCGAAGCCGCTTCTAGGGAGCGCTGATCAAATGCCGTCCTGACGTTTGATTGGCTCGCGTTTCGAGAGGCGCGACTCTCGAGGCGCTCCATTTCCCATGGATTACAGCCATCAAAAATGTCGAGCCCTCCATGGCCCCGGACCGAAAACGCTTTAAGTCAGCGTTTTGTATGGACGCCCCGGTTTGCATGCTGATCGACGTTGGCGGAGGCCTGGCTGCTGACTTGAATTCGGTCTGTCCGTGCGTCGGTTTCGTCGACGCTGGCCCTGATGGCAGTCCGCACGCCGGTTCCTGATCACATTCGATGCCGCGGAGGGACGGGGCCATGCACCTAGGGGGCGGCGTCCTCGTCGAAGACCTCGTCGCCGTTGGGCTCGTACCGCGGCACCTTGTTCATGTCGTGCCGCAGCTTCGAGAGCTCCCAGTACATGCGCCGCCTGGCGCGGCTCTGATTGCCTAGGGGGCGATGCTCGGGGATGCAGTGCCAGGGGTTGTAGGAGAGGCGTCTGGCGAAGGCCATCTGGGCCGGGGAATCGAACCTCTGTCGGGGGATCCTTAGGGTGGCGACCGAGACCCGTGGAGATAGCCGTTCCGGCCAGAGGACGGCCGCATTCTCGATCGGCATCAGGTGGGGATCGGTCTGGATCTGGATGCGGAAGTCCAGCTCCACGTCCCCCGCATCGAGGGCCGCGATCATCGCCTGCCGCAGGTAGTCGTCCGGCGGACGCCGGGGCAGCCGGGGTATGGGGGTCTTACGGCTCGACCTGGGCCAGACCGAGTACTGCATGGCCTGGCCCTCACCCAGGAGGTAGGGGACACAGCTGAAGTAAGGGGCCTCGAAGGGGCTCGACTGGGTCTTGGTCCAGAGGCCCTGCATGATGCTGTCGAGGACGTGCGGGTCGCGCAGGTTCAGAAAATGAAAGACCGCCGCGTTCTTCAAGCTCCACTTCTGTAGGTGGGCGTTGGCCTTGGTGTCCGGGGTCACGAAGGTCGGGGTCGAGACGCCGAACAGGTCCTGGGTGAAGCGCTCCTCAGCCATCAGCTTGGGTCCAGGGACGTCCATCAGCTTGATGCTGATGCTCATGAAGCCGACGTCGTCGATGTCCGGGGTGACATAGGGACCTGGCCCTGAGAAGCGCACCCAGGCGCGGTACCTGTGCGGCTCGGCGAAAATGCCGTGGCGAAGCTCCGGCGCCAACCCGTCGTGGACGATGAATTCGGCGCGCACCATGCCCTGGGTCTTGGTATTGCCGCCGCGCTCAAAGCCGCCCGGCTTCCAGAGCCCACGCATCTGCGCAATGAAGGTGTCGATGATGGACTGGAGATACACCTCCTCGTCCGGGAGTGGCCGCTCCTCGGCCAAGGCCAGACCCTCGTCCCGGCGTTGCAGGTTGATGAGGAAGGTGGTCAGGCGGGCGATCGGATCGCGCAGGGTGGCATCGAAGGCCGGACGGATGAAGGGGTCGATGCGACGCTCCAGCTGGATCGCCTTGAGCAGGGCATCGGCGATCCAGTCCAGGACGACATTGCCGGTCTCGGCGGGCGGGACCGGGCGGCTGGTGTTTGAGTCCATGGTCGGCCTCCTTCAGTGCGCGCTCGCCAGATAGCGCAGGGCCCGGATGCCCGGCAGGAAGAAGTAGGCCCCCCCGCGCACGGTGACGAAGTGGGGCAGCCCAGAAAGTTGAAGGTCTGGCCGGTCCGGACGCGGTATCGAGAAGCGGTCCGTCGGCACCCCGTCCGGACCCGGCTCCCGGTGCCCGAGCAGCGGGTCGCCCTCGCTGCGCAGACCGGCAAACTTGGTCCCCACGATCCAGGCGTTCTGGACGAACTCGAACTGGCGACCGATGTTGGCAGTCAGGCAGATGAAGTGCAGCCCCGACTCCCCGGGGACCGGCGCACCGGCAAGTGCCTGCTCCAGGGTTAGTTGTGGACCATACTCGCGGCCCCGCCGCAGGAGCCGGTGGAAGCGGGTGGAGGCGACCAGATCAAGGGCGCGGGCCTGGGCATCGAACCCCAGGGTGCGCTTGAGACGTGCCAGGAGTCCGGGTCCGCCGGGCGGCAGGTCGGCGGTACGCGGATTGGCCCGGCGGATGTGAGCCCCGAGGGGACAGCGTAGACCTTGGGTGTCCGATTCATAGGTGAAATCGTTCGCGCCGCGCCCCGTCCCGACCAGCGGCGTACCGTCCATCGCACGCCCCACCATCGCCTCGGCCCAACGCTGGGCCAGGCCCAGATCGCCCCCCGCCTGGTCTCGTAGGTAGCGCCAGAACCCGCTCACGTCCTGGTGGAGCTGGCGCATGACCAGGTAGCTGCCGTTGCGTCCGAGGTCCGCCTTGCCGGGCTCCTCCTCGGCCCGCGGCAGCAGGCTACCAGGGTCGCGATCGGGGTCGATCAGGGGGCGGTCCGTGTAGAGTCCGTATTCGTTGGGGTAGCCGAGCAGGAATTCGCCGATGCATGTCAGGTTTCCGTAGTCGAGCCGCTCCCGGTCCTCGACGGGACAGGTGCGCCGCCAGTCGATCTCGGGCTGGGAGATGCCGTCCACGAACCCGAAGGGCTCGATGCCGTCCAAATCGGCGGTGCTGAGGCAAGCCAGCTGCTCGAAGCCCGGCTCGCATTCGGCCTCCATGGCCCGCCGCCATCCAGCGAGCAGACCGGGCAGCGCGTAGAGGAGGAGTAGCACCTGGGGCATGTGCTCGCCCAACCCCCAGGCCCAATCGCTTGGGTGACTGGGGCCGAGGTCGCCCAGCCGGCGGATGCGGTCCTCGTCGCCCGCCATGCCGCCGAGAAACTCCTCGGCAAATTTGCCGATCACGTCGGGCGGACCCCCCAGGGCCCGGAGCCCGTCGGCGGTGAGCGCGATCTGCAGCGCGGTCCGCGGGGGCGGATTGGCGGTGACCGCGCTCGTCACCGGGGCCCGGGCCAGCCAGGCCCGCGCGGCCTCGGCGTCCTTGATACGGAGCAGAAGGAAGCACGCCTCCCGGTGGTGCTTGTAGCCGAAGCGGACTATGCCCTGGACGTCGTCCAGTTCCACCGCCGTCGGTGCGGGCCCCGAGGGGCTCATAGCAGCCTCAGCCAGGCCAGCGCCTGGGGATCGGTCATCTCGGCCCGCTCCAGGCCCTCGCGAATGCGCCGGTTGCGCGCGAGGTCGGCCAGGGTAAGTCCGGGATACGCCTTGTACCAGACCTGGGTTGGAATCTGGTGGCCGCGCTGGTATTTCTTGAAGCAAGGCTCGCGGCGGGCTCCACCCTTGATTAGCCAGTCGGTGCGCGGCCAACCCACGCCGTTGCTGAAGATCAGGTTCAACCCCCAGGCGACCTTGTTGATGAAGTCGTCCATGTAGGCCTCGTGACTGCCGTCGTAGTTGCTGATGAACAGGACCCGGGTGCCACGGTCGAGCACGACCCAGCGGGCGAAATGGATAGTCTGCACCCGTGCCAGGTAGCCCCGGGTGAAGATGTGCCGGCAGCCGTAATCGATGAGGACCAACAGGACCCTTACCAGGGAGCGTCGAAACAGCCCCGGCTTGACTGGCCCGATGGCGGTGAACTGGTTGGTGAGGTCATGGTCCTCCAGCCGCCGCAACTCCGCCAAGGCCAGGGGACTGGGGGGCGGGCAGAGTTCCGGGTCGCTCCGCTCATGCCGGCGCAGCTGGTAGATCCACAGGGGCAGAGTGGCGAGCAAGAGCGGCAGCGCCAAGAGCCCGGCGAGGGGGAGGCCAAGGGCGTGGCCGAGATTGGTCAGCGCCCAGGGCAATGGCGTCGGTTCCGGCGGGGTGAGCGCGAGGCGGCCGGCGCGCACCTCGGCGCCGACCAGCTCGACGAGCTCGCGGCGAAGGCGCTGGGCATCGCCGGCCGACGCCAGGGCCACCCTCTCCGACAGCAGCCGCTGGAGGGCGCTCTCCTCCCGTATCTGGCGCACCGTGCGGCCTACCCAGTTCACGTAATTGGCGGATGCGCCCAGGCTATGCCGGCGCATCCAGGCCAACAGATCACCCGTCGGATCGAAGCCCTCGCAATGCGCGAAGAGCTGGCGCAGCCCGTCCCCCGCCTTGGCGGACAGGTCCGCCAGAAACGCCTCGGAGGACCCATCGCAGTCACCCAGGAAGGCGAGGCGGGGCGCGAGCCGGGGTGGAACCACCCCGTAGTGCCTGAGGCTGGCCATGTGGGCATCGTCGAGCACCACCAACCGGGCGAAGTGCAATTCCTCGAAGCGGCCGAAGGGCAACAGGGCGTTTTCCGGGTCGGCTTGCCCCGGGGCCCTGTTCATGGTGTCGAGCAGGGCCCGCAGTGCGCCCTCGCGGCCCTCCGCGATGGGTGCGATCAGCAGGAACGGCGACTGCGGCGTCACGGCGTCAGAACTGGAGACAGAAGTCGATCAGGCGCTCCTTGCCCCAGTACACCTTTCCCAGATAGAGGCCAGGGCCGATCTGCCGGATCTCGTCGCGGATCCATTGGGCGACGATCGAGGTGTCCGAGTAGTCGAGGACGATGCACTCATTGCCGTCGAGCCAGCTCGGTCCCTTGTACACCCGGGCGACGATGGCATTGAAGCCAAACACCGAGATCCGATTCTTCAGCAGGCCCTTCTCCGCGTCGAAGACCTTCCCCTGCCAGCCGAAGAAATTGATGATCTTGGCGATAGGCTGCGAGAAATGGGTGCCGGGGGCGATGATGGCCGTGCCTTCGGCCTCTCCACTGGGGATATCCCCCGCCGGGCTTGCCTTGAACAGCTCATCCAGCTGCTCTTGGGTCATATTCAACAGGGTATGAACATCGTAGGCCATGGTCACCTCCCCTCGGGGGTCTTCATCTTGAAATGGGCCTTCGGCGCAATCTCTGGGCTCGCTCCGCTGCTCAGCGCGCTGACGGCGCATCCGCGAGGATCGCGTCCGCCGCCTTCTCGGCGATCATGTAGACCGCGCTGACAATGAAAAAGCCTGGGATATACGGGAAGACGGAGGCATCGACCACGCGCAAGTTGCGGGTGCCGTGCACCCGAAACGCGCTGTCGAGCACGCCCCCGGCGCCGGACGGACCAATGGGGCAGGAGCAGGAGGCATGGTGCCCCCAGGCGGTATCGCGCACATAGTCCGCCAGGTCCTCGTCAGTTTCCACCGAGGCGCCCGGGGCCTCCTCTTCCGCGATCAGCGCGCGAGCGATCAGGGGTGCCGTCATGCGGCGCACAAAGCGAATGGCGTCGACCATGGCCCCTAGGTCTCGGCCCTCCCTGTCATCGCCCTCTTCGAAGTAATGGAAATTCACGAGCGGCGTGTCGCGGGGGTCGGCCGAGCGAAGGGTCACGGTGCCGGAGCGGTTCGCCGTATGGGCCTTGAGCACGGCCCAGGTCAGGTAATCGTCGTGGTCCCGGATCAGCTTGGAGAACCCCGGGAAGTAGCCCTCGAAGCGGGCCAACAAGGCCATGCAGAAAACATCCGGCTCGGGGCAGCCCGAATCGGATCGGCGCACCAGCCCCACGGCGGCGCCGTTGGAGGTGTACATGCCTTCCCGCGAGTCGTGCCAGCGGCGCCACAGGGGATCACCGGGCTCGAAGCGCGCACCCCGGAGCACCTCCCAGGGTTGGCGCATGCGGTGGGTGATGGCGACCTCGTAACGGTCCTGGAGATTGCGCCCCACGCCTGGGAGGTCGACCTTCAAGGGAATGTCGTGCGCCTGGAGCTGCTCGGCCGGACCTATCCCCGAGAGCATCAGCAGTTGAGGGCTGTTGAATGCACCGCCGCACAGAATCACCTCGCGCCGGGCATTGACTTGGCGGGGCTCGCCGGAGGAATGGCTTGGCAACCCATGGGCGCGATAGAGCCTCTCCCCCTTGAGATATTCGACCCCCTTGGCGGTACCTTGATCATCCAGGACGACCCGCGTGGCGAGGGCCTCGAGCTCAATATGCAGTCGCTCCGGGTGCTCGGAGGCCGCCTTCAGCAGCCGCTCGCGGGACCCGACCCGAGCGTGGTTACGGGTCGACAGGGGTGTGTAGCAGAGGCCCTCGAAGCTGTGGCGCAGCCAGGTGCGGGCGTTTGGGTCTCCGCGGCGGCGAAGCCAGCTCAACAGGCTCGTGATCGGCCGCGACAGGCTGCGCGTGAAGGCCCGTGCAGTGCCGATGACGGTATCGAGCAGGACGTCGTCGGCCAGGGCCTCCTCAGGGATGGCGCGTTCCGTGTCGAGCCAGCCGTCCCACCCATGCCCACTCGGATCGATCCCTATGCGACGCAGGGCGCGCCACAAGGGTCGGTAGTGACAGGCTTCGAGTCGACGTGCATAGAGCCGCATCCGGGGTGCCGACCAGGAACAGTCGCCCGTCAGATCGGCGATCCGATTCCAGTCGGACTCGTGGGGCAGCATGTAGATCATCGCGTTGTGCGCAGTGCAGCCGCCAAGCGCGGCCGCCCGGGGGTAGAGCACGCCCTGGCCCGCCTCGTACTTTGGGTCGCGCCCCTGTCTTGTCTCATCGGCGTAGTGGCGGACCTTGAAGCCCCAGCCCATCACCGGGTTCTCGCACGCGAAGGCATGGAAGCCGGGCACCGCGTAGTCGTCGGGCATTCGCTCGGCCGTTTCGGTGACCGGGTCACCGCCTGCCTCCAGCAGGAAGACCCGCATACCCGATTCCACCAGGCGTGCCGCCAGGGTACCGCCGCCCGCTCCAGAGCCGACGATGACATAGTCCCATTCGCGTCTCTCGGGGCCCGCCATGGATACCATCGGGGCCTGGATCAGAAGGTCTTGAGGAAGGCGATGAGGGCCTCTCGATCCTCGTCGGTCAACTCAGGCTCCTGTCCGAAGGTCTGCTCGTCTGCACTCAAGCCCGCTTGTTTGTTGAATTCGGTGGTCCCGAAGTAATGGCCACGATTGACGACCAGATCCGGGCACTTGCTCAGACGCAGCATGGGCTCCCTCAGGTTCGCGAACTGTTGGCGCAGCTCTTCGTCGCTGGCGTTCGGCGGGGCGCTCTTGAGCCCCCGCTTAAGCTTGATCGCAAGCTCGCCCATGGCCTTTACGTGAGCGGCCCGATCCGAAACGTCGCGCGTCTCCGCGCGCAGGCGGAGGTTCGCCAGCAGTCCAACCGGAGTGCCCTTGGGAATGGGGCCCAAAACTACGTCCCCGCCCGACCCAAGGATCCAGGGCGCCCAGCGTTGCAGGGTTCCCTTCAGCGGCTGGAGGGTCTCGGGTAGGTAACCCACCGGGATGTTCAAGGTGCTGCGTTCGGTCGTGCGATCGATGGTGCCGGGTACCTTGGTGCCCAATACCGCATCACGCTCGCGCCTTTCTGGCCAGAGCATCTCTTCGATGGAGGCATCGAAGACCCGCATCCGGGCCTCGACCGAGGGGTCGATGTCGAAGGGTCCGACGGTGTTGTTCAACAAGAAGGGCCCTTGGGACCACAGGCTGATCAGCGAGGGCACCCGGGTGTAGCCACGCCCACCGGCTGGCATCTCATAAGGCATGGGCTCACCCGTGAAAGGGTCGTAGAGGGTCACGGTGCCCACCGACGGCAGCTCCTTGTAGGACTGGGACGAGAAGTTGTCCCAGATGTTGTCTTCCAGGGCGTTTGTCGCCAGCGGACTGCAGATATTGGTGCGCAGCAGGGTCACCGGGATGCGTGCATCCGTCGAGAGATAGTTGCCCTCGAGGAAATCGGGTGCACGCACGATCTTGCGCATCTGGCCCTTGTAGTCGTCGCTCTGGGTCCAGGTCCAGTAGCGTCTGAAGCAGTCCAGGTAGGCCGCACCCGAACATTGACGGGGATCGAGCTCTGGCGGGAGCGGTGGTGCCTTGCTGGAATGACACCGCGCACAGGTATCGGCAAAAACATTCTTGCCGCGGTCCAGGGTTGCGGCATCCGCGGTGTGGTAGGTGGCGCCACCGGGGGCATCCTTCAGCAGGTCGGGCTGCGCCGCCTTAAGGAAGAACAGGGCGGTGTTGACATTGCCGACCTCCGTGGCCTGCCAATACACGGAGTTCTTCTGCGCTGTGGCGATGGGGATGGGGCTGATGGTCTTGCCTCCGACCACCGCGTTGAAGTGCAGCAGCCACTCCTCGCTGAATAGCCCGATGTTCAGGTAGACGCGGTTGAGGGCCCCCAACAGGCCGACCGAATCGGCCCCATCCTTGAGGACGTGGGGGGTGCGCACCGTATGATCCTTCTCGGAGTAGAAGTCGAGCAGCGGCCCGCTGCTGACGTAGTCGTTGAACTGCTTGTTGTCTAGCTCGCCCCCGGCGAGGTGCTCGTGGCCGAGCCGCTTGGCGAGGCCCATCCGTGCGACGAAGTCATAGACCGCGTTCATGGTGCGCGGATTGTTGATGTAATCAGTGGAGACGAGGGAGGTATCCATGCTCCCTGGACGATAGGTGCGGGCCAGCTGATACATGAAGTTCGCGCGGCCTTCGGGCTTGTTCGCATTGAAGATGAACAGCCTGTCGACCCACAGGTACTGGGCGCCCACGGAGGAGCTCAAATTGGCGAACTGGGGATGCTCCGGGTCCTCCGGCGGATTCACCGGGCTCGGGCCCACATGGCAGAAGCCGCAGGACATCCCGACGCGGTAGGGGCGGACCAGGTCCTTGCGGTTGTAATAGCTCGGGTCTGTGTAATAGCGCTCCGGGTCCCACGCCTTGGCGGCCTTTGCGTCGAAGGCGGGGTTCGGAAAGAGTCGCAGACCGACGATGCCCGTCCCGTATCCGTAGTAGGAACCAACCGGCTGGGTGGTGCCATCGCCCAAGGGCTTGCCTCGGGAGCCGATGACGACGCCGGGATAGTTGTCTTCGTTCTCGAACGGGTCCGGGGGGCAATCTTGGCTCCGCACGTCCAGCCACAAACCGCGGCGCTTCGGATCTGGACCCGCGGCCTCATCGAAACAGGGCTCATTGACCATGCCGTAATAGGCCCAGCGATTAGCCCGCGAATAGCCCAGGCTGGGGTGTGAGCTGATGGTCTTCAGCAGGTCGAAGGCGCCAAAGGTGTAGCCGGTCATAGCGTCCCAGAAGCGGTCATTCCCACCGCTCCAGACGATCCACATGTTGCGGCCTTTGACCTCTTCCGGTGTCAGGGACAAGCCGCCATCCATGTCACGGAAATAGTCTTCCGTGGCATGCGGAAACGAGGCCACATCGCGACCGGCCTGCTTGGCTTCGTCCAGCACCTGCCCAGGCTGCGGTTGCTTCGAGCAAGCCGCTAAACCGATGGAGGCACAGAGAAGAATGGATCCGACACGCCCCCAGCGAATGCCAGCCATCGCACGCCCCCCTTTCCGTAGTGGCTATGGCGTTGAGTCAACGCCACCTAGCAAAAAACCCAGCACTGCGGTCAGCCTAGTCCAACGGGGAAGGGGTCGCAAGGCAGATGCCTCCCTCCCAAAGCTGGACCGAAGAATCAAGCCGATGACCATCCATTTGTATCGACCATTTGGATTGACGGGGGCAAACTGGCTCTATGCGGGGGCCCCTGGCGGTGCCCGCCTCCGGGAAGGGCGCCGGGAGCACCAGGATTAAGGGGGAATCGCCCGAGGCCCAGATTCGCCCTCACCGGCGCTGACGCGGGTTCCAGCGGTGCGCCCACAAGGCGTCCATGCGGTTGCGCAGCGGCTCCTGGATCTTGTCTTCGAGCAACCGCTTGGCATCGTCGATGGCCTCGGTGACGGACCTGCGCTCGGTCTCGTCGAGCTCGCCATTCAGGTGGCCTTCGCGTGCCGCCTCTTTGAGCTTCTCGATCAGCTTGAAGATCGAAAGGTCCGCGTCGACGACGATCTCGACCCCCTCCTCCGCCTCGCCGATGACGATGCGTCTGGCACCGATCTCGTCCCACAGGCGGTTGAAGCGCTCGTTGGCGTCCTGGACTTCGTTCATGGCGTTGCCCTCAGGCTCGGATGCGCTGCGCGGACACCTGCTCGAGCTGAACACCCTCCAGCTCGATGCCTCTCACCGTCACCGGCGCGCTCGCACCTTCGACCCGGATCGCCTCGATCGCCGCCGAGGCCTTGAGCTCGGTGAGCACCAGCTCGCCGATCTGCAGGTGCAGGAGCGGACGGGCGACGAAGGCCGCCTTGAACAGATCGCCGATCTTGAACACGGGGGCCTCGAAGTCCTCCGGGTCGATATCCATCAGCGAGATTGCCCCACCGGAGGCGGCGTCGGGCACATCGATGTCCGGAATGGCGATGCCGCGCACCTCCAGATCGGGAACGGCAATGGGTCGATCCGGAGAAAAACGCCCGATAGTGAGTCGCTCGCTATCTGCCGTCGGTGCGCCGAAGCTCTCAATCTCGAGCTCGCCGTAAGTGAGGCCCGAGAGACCGAAGCCCCGGGACGGCAGCCGCGTGTTGTCCACCGCCAGGTTCTCGAATCCCGCGCCGCCCAAATCCAGGTTAGCGATGTTCTGGATCTCGGCCTCGATATCCCTGAGTTCGGCCTCGGAAACGTCAATGGCGATGTCCTGCAGCATCGGGATGCGAATGTCGTGCAGTGGAATCGGCTTGGCCTTGGAGCCGAGCGCCTTGATTCCGCTGTCGGCGCCGAACCACTTGAGGTCGTAGCTCCAGCGTACCTCGAAGTGAAGCTCGAGGATCGCACGCACGTTCCTCAGCAGTGCCGCTCCGCAGTTGACCCGGGCCGAGAGACCGCGCAGGCGCACCCCCTCGACGGTGGCGTCGCCAATCTCGACGCGGCCGATCCCGACGCTCTCTGCACGACCTGATGCCACGCCGATGCGGTCGATGCGCAGCCGGCGCGTGACCTCGGTCACCAAGGCATCGAGAAGGCCCTGGTCGATGGCCACCGCACCGGCCGCGGCCGAGTTCAGGGTTGGGTTGGGCATCGGTTCGACTCCCTGGTGCCGCTGGACGCGGGTCTACTCAGTCGCTCGGCGGAGGCCTGCGTGACTGAGGTGGGGGCTGGACGCGGATCGACCGCATCACCTCGAGGAGGTCTTCGGGCGCGATACCGGCGACGCCCTGCTTGATCGTGTCGGCGGCCGCCAGGATGGCGTCGCGCGCTTCCGCGTCGATCAATCCGCGCTCGGCACAGGTCAGGGCCAGCTCGCGCACCTGGGCGAGCATGCGATCGAGCAAGCCATCGAGGGTGATGGTCTCGATGACCTTGACCTCGCTCGCCTTGGGCAGGCTCATCGCCTTCTGCCAGCGCGCCTCGAAGGCGGTCCGGGCCTGCTGATAGGCCAAGATCCGATCGCTGTTGTCGCTTGTCGTCTGGCTCATGGTGTGGACCGCCCGCTGTTACAGGGTCAGCCGATCGACGCGCAGCTGCTCCAGCTCCACTCGATCTAGCTCGAGGTTGCGCAGATCTACACTGGCGCGCACGTCGCGCAGGTCGACGCGCTCGATGGTGGCGGAGGCGGCGAGACTGCGGATGGTCAACGCCTCGATGAAGATGTCGAGGGTAGGCTGTATGCCGAGTGTGAAGCCAAAGATGCCAAAGCTCACGCCGGGGAGGGTACGCGCCGAGGCGACGGTATTCGGGACGGCGATCAGCCCGTCGGAGCTGACGCGCGAAGCGCTCGCCGCGGGCAGCTCCACACCGTCGATGCGCAGCGAGGGCAGCAGCAGCGGCCCCGTGGGCGTGAAGGCGCCCAGGCTGACGCGCGCCGTGCTGGAGCGGGGCAGGCCGACGTCCGTGAGGTTGACCGCACCCAGGCTGAGCCCGCCGAGGGCAAAGCCCGCCGCGGGCAGCAGGGTGTCGTCGAGCCGCAAGGCACTGAGCGCGGCCCCCCCGAGGGCGACATCACGGACCGGATGTACTGCGGCGATGAGGTCCCGGAGTGTTGCGCTCGGCACCGCTAGACGGATATTGTTGAGGCTCGGGATGTCGATGTCCCCAATTTCGAAGGGGAAATCGAAGGTTCCGAGGGTAGCGGAGCCACTGTCGCTGTCCAGCCAGATATCGTACCACCAGTCGAAAAACACGCGGATCGCGACGATGGCTCGGGCATTGTCGAGTGAAATGGCGCCTGTGTTGACGCTCGTGGCAACATTGCGGATATCGATCCGATCGACGCTGGCGTTCTCGAATCGAATCTCGCCAATACGCACCGATTCGGCGCTGCCCGAAGCGGCAGTGAAGCGCGGCAGACCGACTCGTCTCATCACCGCCTCGGCGATGGCGGTTTCCAGGGTCCGACCCTGCACGCCCACCCCGATCGTCGGGTCTGGCGCCATCGTGGCGGAAACCGTTGGGTCTTGATCTGACATGGTTCGCTCCTGTCCCTAAGCCGCCGACCCGCCGCAGGCCCGTCTCGGCTGACTCGCGGGGCCCCAATTGGAAGCCGCCACCACGCCAGGAAAACGCTGAAGCGTGCTTCCTGACATCCCTCAGCCTTAACCCGAGACAAGCAACCCCGCGGGCCCTGCCGTCGTCAGTCAGCTAGGCGACTGAAACTAGGGCGCCTTGCCCCGGCGGACGCCAAATTCCGCAGAACTTCAGTAGGTCTCTTTATAGCAGAAGTCATCGGAATTGCTTGACCATCCCGCTCGGTTTTTACGCTCGGAGGCGGAGTCCCAACGCCCTGCAGCCGAGTGCCGCTGAGCAGATGCGGACCAATTTGCACCTGCAGCAGATCCGCGGCCGCCGCGAAAGCGTCGAGGCCGTAGAAGTGGATCTTCGGGCCGCCAGGTGCCGGCCTTGAGCATCGCGTAGTACGGGCGAATGCCACGGCGCCGGTGTTCGGGGAGTTACCCGAGCACCGGCTCCGGCCCGCCGAGAGCGGATGATCACGAAGTAGGAGATGAGGAGGGGCTGCGGCTTGCCGGTCTCACGGTCGAATGCCACCAGCGAGTGCCATCACCAATCGTAGCCGCGCCGCGCGAGTCGGCCCTTCAACATTTAGCCGTTGCGATCATCCGCCGTCGGCTGCTGCGAGGGAACGCCGCATGGGACCGCAGACCGACATCCGCGGGCGGGACAATGCAGCGCGGGCTGGCGACGACGGCTCGAGGCCGAGGGGCAACGCCAACTTGCACTGGCAGTCGCTGTGCTACATTTTGAAAACGCGACGAATTCGCATCAGCGCTCCAGGCAGGTTGGAGCGGGATTGGATTAGGACTGACAACGGAAGGATTTCTCATGGCAACCCCGTTTTGCTTGGCCCGGTCAGTGTGCCTAGCGGCGTCTTGCCTCGTCACCACCGCTGGCCCTGGCGGCCTGTTTGCCCAGCCTTCCGCATCCCCGCGGTCCCCCGACGAGCTGTCGCTGCAGGCGGAGCTGCTGTTCTGGGGATCCATGAAGGATAGCCAGGACCCGGCCGAGCTGCGCGCCTACATCGAGTCCTACCCCCAGGGTCGCTTCGTCCCCCTTGCCCAAGCGCGTCTCAAGTCGCTGGCGGCGCGGGCGGCCGATGTCTCCGGCGGCGCCCTCAAAAACGCCGCGGCGACTCCCTCGCCGAGTCCGGATGGCGAGCGGCAGCCGCCGGCCACGGCGGTCGGACGGCCGCCCGGCTTGCGGCCCGGGCAGCGCTTTCGCGACTGCGACGCCTGTCCGGCGATGGTGGTGATACCGGCGGGCCGGTTCGTGATGGGCTCCGACACGGCGGGCGCCGCCGAGGCGCCTGCGCACGAAGTCGCGATTGCGTACGACGTGGCGATCGGCGTCTACGAGGTCAGCGTCGGCGAATGGACCGCCTGCGTGCGCGATGGTGCTTGCCCGCAGGTGCCGGGCTCCGATGCGGGCGCGGCGCTGCCCATCGGCAACCTCAGTTGGGATGACGCCCAGGTCTACCTCAAATGGTTGAGCGAGAAGACGGGCCGCACCTACCGGCTCCCGACCGAGGCCGAATGGGAATATGCCGCGCGCGCCGGCGCCGCGTCGCCGTACTGGTGGGGTGACAAGCCGGGGACCGGGCGAGCGAATTGTGCCGACTGCGGCAATCCCCGCGATGGTAAAGGGGCCGTCGCGGTTGGCACTTTCGCGCCCAATCCGTTCGGGCTCTACGACGTCCACGGAAATCTCTGGGAGTGGACCCAGGATTGCTGGAATCCGTCCTATGAAGGGGCGCCCGCCGACGGCGCGCCATGGACCAGCGGGGATTGCATATCCCGCGTGCTGCGCGGCGGAAGCTGGGCGCTCGGCCACGAATACATGAATGCCGTTAAGCGCAACCGCTACGACCGCGACGTGCGCTTCTTGGAGCACGGCCTGCGGGCGGTGAGCGACATGGTGGTGCATGCCCCAGAGGATGCGCCGTTCGAGACCGCGCTCGGGAAGGCGGTGAGCACCCTATTTACCGATGCTCCGGCGCCCGCGACAGGCGCCACCATCGTCCTTGATCCGGTGGTCGACGGTCTGTCCGGCCTGCGCTCTGCTGCGACCCGTGCGATGGACGACCGGGTCGGCGACCTAGTGCGCGCGGAGCACCCCCAATTCCAGATCCATGACTTCACCGAAGCGGGCGCTGCCGGCGCCCATTTTGTCCTGATCGGCACCTTCACCGGCGTCAACAAGCAGCGAAAGCCCGCCGGTGAGCGGCAGGCCTTCCGTATCTGCCTGGCGCTGATCGATCGCGACTCCGGCAAGATCGCGGCGAAGGCCAAGGTCTTCGCGCAGGCGGCGGGCGTCGACATCACGCCCACCCGCTTCTTCCACGACAACCCGGCGTGGACCGCGGACGTCGCCACGCAGAGCTACATCAAGTCCTGTCAGGCGACCAAGCCGGGGGAGCCGGCGGATCCGCGCTACCTGGATCGGATCGAGGCCGCCGCGCTGATCGACGAGGCGATCGGAGCCTACGAGAGTGGGGAGTTCGAGCGGTCGCAGGGTCTGTTCCGCGCTGCCGCCGACGCCCCGGGTGGCGAGCAGCTGCGCACCTACAACGGCTTGTATCTGACGAGCTGGCAGCTCGGCGACCTGGACCAGGCCGCCGAGGCGTTCGCGCGCTTGCTGGACCTCGGTCTGGACCAAGGGGCACTCTCGCTCAACTTTCGGTTCAGACCGGGCGGCGCGGACTTCCTGCTCGATCCCGACAGCGGCGCCCAGCATCAGCTGTGGCTGTCGCGAATCAGTGATGCGCTGGCGCCCCGCGGCGACTGCCTGGACATCATCGGCCACTTGCCCCGAACGGCAGTCGGCTCCGCGCCCGATGACCTGGGCAGACGGCGCGCCGACTACGTGAGGCGCAGATTGCAGGCGGAGGAACCGGCTCTGAGCGGACGGCTGACGGCCATGGCCGGGGGCGTTGACGACGATCTCGTCGGCAGCGCAACCGCCGACACTAAGGACGCGCTCGACCGCCGAATCGAGCTCAGGGTCGCGTCCTGCCCGCCCACCTCGGCGTCACGCCAATGAGCGCCGAGACCCAAGTGTCATTTCCCCAACGACAATTACGCGAGAGGAGGATGGCCACGATGAACAGAAGCCTTGC
Organism: uncultured Gammaproteobacteria bacterium; assembly: GCA_963698355.1. GTDB lineage: Bacteria > Pseudomonadota > Gammaproteobacteria > Chromatiales > Chromatiaceae > Thiodictyon. Next base: position 15,448 of record CAVOQO010000113.1, read on the forward strand.
CATCGCTGCGGCATTGGTGCTGTTCGTGCCGGCGCTGTGCGGCGCCCGCGGCAGTGACGGTTACTACACGGCGACCACCAACGCCAACGTTCGCGCGGCGCCCACGACCAACTCGCACCGGATCGGCTTTCTGCCGACGGGCAAGCGCGTGCGGGTGGTCGGCAGCGCCGCCGGCGGGAACTGGCACCAGGTGCGACTCGACAGCGGCCAGCGGGGATTCGTCTACGGCGCCCTGCTCGAGCTAGACCAAGCCGCCGACGGCGCGTCAGACGACTCCCCTCTGGTCGGGGGCCCCACCCCGGCACCGGAGGATGCCTTCGCCTACATCGTCTGGCCGACCGACGGGGAGGTGATCCCGGGCGGTGACTTTGTCGTGCTGTTCGGGCTCCACGGCATGGGCACCGCCCCGGCGGGGGTCGAGAAGGAGTACACCGGCCATCACCACCTGCTCATCGACACGGACCTGCCGCCGCTCGACAAGCCCATCCCGGCGGACGATAACCACATCCACTTTGGTCGCGGCCAGACCGAATACCAGCTCAAGCTGCCACCGGGAGAACATACGCTACAGCTGCTACTCGGCGACGCGAATCACTTGCCGCATACGCCGCCCGTCATGTCCGAGCGCATCACGATAAGGGTGCAATAGCGTATCAGCCGGTCCCGGCCCGCGGTCGCGACGCCCGGTCAGCGCGTGCCGGGGCCGGGCCGGGTCGCGTCTAGGGTTGGGCTGGCTCGCCGAGGTCGTAGACGGCGAGCTTGCCGCGTGTGAGCGGAACCGCGAGCCAACACCCCGTGGGGGTGCAGCGCAGGTCGAAGTCCCACAGCGGCACCGGCGGGCCCTGATTGGTGGGCAAGCGCAGATTGAAAAGCTCGGTTTCCGTCGGAAGATCCCACAAGCGCACCGTCGCGTCCACGCCAGCGGTGGCGAGCTGTTCGCCACCCGGCAGGAAGCGGGCCTTGAAAACCGCATTCTCGTGGCGCGGCAGGCTGTGCAGCATTCGGCCGTCCAGCGCGTCGAGGATGGCGACGACGTAGTCGCGGCCAACCACGGCGAGCTGGTTGCCAGCCGCGTCCGGCTCGGCCCACATCAGTAGGTCCCGCGAGGCCGCAAGCACTCGTTCGAGACGCGGCGGCTGCCGGCCGACGTCCCAGACCTGCACCTGCCGGTCGTCCCGATCGGCGGCGTAGATCAGCCGTCCGGTCGGATCGAAGCCCACCGAGAGCACCTGCCCGTCGGTGGAGGCGATGAGCTCGCCCTCGCCGCTGGTGGTATCGAATACGCCGATACGCCCGTCGTAACCAGCGGTCGCGACCAGGTTTCCATTCGGCGAGAAGGCGACGGCGTGCACCGCGTCGGTGTGGCCGGTGAGCCTGTACAGCGGGGCCAATGGGCTGGTCGGGGTGGCAGTCAGGACGCCGGCTGGCGAGACGCGCCAAAGCCGCGCCATGCCGTCGAATCCGGCGCTGGCGAGCAGGGACCCGTCGGGGGAGAACGCGAGCCGTTGCACCTCTTCGGCGTGGGCGTCGGGCTGGTCGACAAGGTCGGTCAGACCAGGCAGCGCGTACAGGCGCAGGGCGCCGTTGGCGAAACCTACCGCCAGCAGGCGGCCATCCGGCGAGATCGCCGTCGATGCCGGCTCCGCGGGTAAATCCAGCAGCCGCTGGTGTGGCAGCGACAGCGTCCAGCGGCGCACCGTTCCATCGCTGCTTGCGGTATAGAGCGCGTTGCCCTGGACGTCGATCCCGTTGACGGCGGCGGAGTGCCCTTGCAGCAGGCGCAATGTGACGGCGCTGGCCGTATCCCAGATGCGCGCCGTGCGGTCGAAGCCGCCGGCGATCAGCAGCGGAGCCGCATTCGGCTCTTCCGTCCGCTCGGCGAAGGCGACGCCGTAGATCGCGTTGCGGTGGCCGGCGAAGACCTGGACCTCATGCATATCCTGGGTATCCCACAGGATCACCCGCTGGTCGTCGCCCGCCGATGCCAGGTAGCGTCCGTCGGCGCTGAAGGCGACGCCCTTCACCGCCGCCCCGTGCCCCGTGAGCCGCCCGGTCTCCAGGCCGGTGGCCAGGTCCCACAAGCGGGCCGTGCCGTCGTAGCTGGCGCTGGCAAGGCGCCCGCCGTCCGGCGAGATGTCGAGACCGGTCACCTCGGAGATTCGGTCCCGGTGGCCCCGCAGTGTCCGCAGACGGGTTCCGGTCTCCGGGTCCCAGAGGATGATCGCGCCGTCGTCCCCACCGCTCGCGAGAAGCCGTCCCGCCGGGTCCACCGCCAGGGCCATGACAGCCCCGGGCGCCGCCCATTGCCGCAGCGGCGCGGGAGGGCGGCCACCCGTCGGCAACGACCAGAGGATGACATGGCCGTCGTCTCCGGCGCTGGCGAGCCAGCGTCCGGTAGGATCGAAGACGCAGTCGCGGATCTGTGCATCCCGGTCATGGCCGGCCAACCGGTGAAGCAGCGCGCCGGACGCGGCGTCGAACAGGACCAGTGTGCCGCGCTCGCCGCACGCGGCGACCCAGGCACCGTCCGGGCTGATCAGCGCCTGGGAAAGCGGGGCGCCGGCGCCGTCATAGACCCGGTCCGGTGCGCCGCCGAGGATTTGCGCCAGCCGCAGCGAGAGGTCCCGAGCAAGGCGGCGCGTTGCGGGAACCTCCGCGTCGAGTTCGCGGGTCTTCGTCAGCAGCCGTCCAGCGCCGGCGTAATCCTCGGTGCGCGCCAGCAGCGCGGCATGGGTCAGGCCCGAGTCGAACAAGTCTTGGGTGCGGCGCAGCTCGCTCGCGAGCGCGCTCTGCCGCTCGATCCAGCCCCAGGCGGCGGCGCCGGCAACGACCGCGAGGCCGATGACTGCGGCCAGCGCGGTGACCCGGGCGCGGCGCAGGGCCAGGCGCCGCTTGGCCTCCGCTTGCTCCCGGCGCTGCGCTCGCTGCGCCTGCCCAGTGTCGAGGAACGCCATCGCGACGTCGAAATCACCGCCATAGCGCGCCGCCCAACGGGCATCCGGCCGCGTCTGCTCCCGCCATCGCAGGCCGAGCTCCAGGTCCGGATCGACCCAGAGCGCACCCGTGCCCTGCTGCCAGCGGTCGGCGGCTGCAGCCAGGCGACGGTAGAGCTTCGCCGCAGCGGACTCCTCGTCCACCCAGTCGCTTAGGGTCTGCCACTGGCGGATCAGGCTCTCGTGGGAGATGTCGATTACGGGGTCGTCGGCCGGGTTCTCGGAGGAGAGCACCAGGAAGTTGCGGCCCTGGGACCGGAAACAGTCGATGACGTGCATGACCCGCTCCACCGAGACCTCGGCGGCGACGGCGACCTCGCTCAGGTGCGCGGGTCGGCGCACGCGGCGGTTGCCGAAGTCGAGCTCGGTGCAGGTTTGGAATAGGGAGCGGGCCACCGCCTGGTCCACGGGCGCGAGCTCTTTCAGTGCCTCCTCTGCATGGCTGTGCAGCGCGCGGTGAATGCCGTGAACCCGCTCATAGTGCTCCAGGTCGATGGGGCCGTCCGGCGCCGCGCTCCAGTCGTCCCACACGCGCATCAGCAAGTGCTGAAGGATGGGAAGGTCGTCCCGTGTCTCCAGGTTCTCATTGAGCAGCCGGTCCACCAGGCGCGGGGCAATCGTGCCGCCGGCGAGGCGCACCGGCCCCTCAATGGCCTGACGCCGCTGAGCACGGGTTAGGCGCGGGACCAGGAACTGGCCCGCGTTGATGGCCTCCGGGAGTCCGATAAAGGCGTCGCAGTCTCCCAGAAAATCCGAGCGCATAGTGGTGCAGACATAAACTGGCAGCCGCTGCTGCTTGGACAGGCGCAGGAGCAGGGCGGCGAACGTCTCGGCCTGTTCCCGCGCCCTCGGGTCCCCGCCGCTCAGCCCGAAACGGAACAGTTCCTCGAACTGGTCTACGAGCAGCAGGAAGTTGGTCTGCCCGGCGCCGTTGGCGGCCGCGAGGATCTCCAGGGAGGTATCGATGCCCTCCTCAGGGAGGCGGGTGGCGAGGTCTTGCGCCAGAGATTCGTCGGGCCTTTCACGTTCCGTGATGAGATCACACTCCGCATCCTGTGGGTCGGCGGTGCCGGCGAGCTCGATCAGGGCCTTGGCCAGGTGCCCCACCGGCGCCTCGCCGGGCTTCAGGGCGGCGATGCGCCAGCGGTCCCGGTCCTGGACCAGGAATCCGCCCTCCAGGGCCGGGATCAGGCCGGCGCGGACCAGGGAGGATTTGCCGCAGCCAGAGCTGCCCACCACGGCCAGGAAACGTTGTTTGCTCAGCAACGACAGGAGGGCCCGGACCTGCTCGCTGCGCCCGAAGTAGACCAGGCTGTCGTCGCGCTCGAAGGGGCGCAGACCGACGAAGGGGCTGAAACCCGCGGGGGCGGTCATGTACCGCCGCCTTGGACACCAACAGGGAGCAGGCGGACCAGGTTGTCGGGCACGATTTCGGTGGAGCCCCGGTTGTCCAGAACCTCCACCCGAATCAGGTGCGGCAGCGCCGGCATTCCGGGGCAGTGGGGGAGGAGCAGCACCCAGATGTTCTCCAAAATCGGGGCCTCGCAACCAAAGGCGACCTTGTAGGCGCGCTCCACCCGGCTCTTGACCCAGTCCGGCGCGACCTGACCGAACAGCACGACCAGATCGTGCGCGCGGGCGACGGTGTCCTCAAATTGGCGCCAGCCGTCGGCACCGTCGGCGTCCTTGGTGAAGTCCAGCTCCAGGTCCGGTATCCGTTGGGCCAGTCCCGCGGCCAGCGCATAGGCGTACTGCTGGTCTTTGCGGTGGGTGTCGATCAGGATGTGGGGCGGGCCGACCTCGGCGGCTGTCCGCTGCGCGTTGATCCGGTCCAGGGTATCGAGCACCTGGGCGACGAAGGGCTCGCGGCCGGCGCGCACGAACTGGTAGCCGCGTCTGGTCCGGGACGCCTGCTCCAGGTTGCCGAGCCACAACTTCTGGCCCTCGTCCTCGAAGTCTTCCGCGACGAGGGTCTCCGGAACCCAGATCAGGGAACTGGTCGGCGATACGATCGCCAGGTCCACCTGATGTCGCGGATAGGTCGTCTCGTCGTCGTCTTCGATCTCGCGCCCCGGCCACTGGTCCAGCAGATGGATGGTCAAGTCTGCCTGCTCCAGCGCGCGGGCGATCGCTTGGTCGTGGGCGTCGCGCTCCAGGGGTGGCGGGATGGCGTCGAGCACCCGGGCGCGGTCGCCGATCTCCTTGATCAGGCGCTTGCGGTAGTTGCGCTGGGTGTCGGCCACGTCGGCGAGGAAGACGGTCGGGCGGGTGTCGTCGGCGGGTTTAGATGACGGGGCCGCCGGTTGCAGGCAGGCGTCGAGGGTCTCGACCGCGGCGGTCACAATGGGCTTGAGGGCCGTTTCGAACTGTTCAGGCGGGACCGGGTCGCCGAAGTCGTCGACCTTGTCAGCGTCGTGCAGGGGGATGCCAGTGGTGCCGGAAAGCGGCTTGGTCCAGTGATCCGACGCCGTCCATTCCTGGTGCGGGATGTTGTTGATGAGGACGTTAAGGATGCGCCGGCGGTCGCCGACGCTCAGCCCGAGCGGATGCTGCCCGGCATGGGCGCAGAACCAGTCGAGCTCCCGGCGGCAGTAGTCGGACTGGCGGTAGTTACGGGAGTGCAGGACGACGAGGAGCGCCGTGCTGCCCAGTACCTTTTCGATCCGGGCATCGAAATCCGTATTTCCGCGCAACTGCTCCTTGTCCCACCAGATGTCGAGGTCATGGAGACCGCGGCGCCGCAACCAGATCTCCAGGTGCTCGCGGAACTGGGCGACCCACCCCTTCGCGCCCTCCGGCGCCAGGTTGTCCTGGTGGCTGAAGCTAATGAAGACGTCGTGGTCGAAACCCGTTGTGTACGCCATGTCCCTGTCCGTTGCTTCCGGGGCGGCTGTCGCATGAGGGGCCGAGACCGATTCACGGCTACGGCCGTCCTGTTACTTTGCTTTGTCCTGGGCCGAATTGATGAGGAAGGGCAGACTACATTGCCCACGATTCGGCTAGCGAGGCATCGCCGCACGAAAGGCGCGAATAGATACGCTGGGTCCGCGGGCTTGCTATGCCAATCTGCTACTCTAGCAGACCCGCTTGCTGGACTAGCTGAGCGTTCGCCCGGACGTCGGTGTTTGAGTTGACGCCCAGCTCCGCCATCCGCTACATCAACACCTAAAATCACCAAATCCCGCAGCGGGCCCTCCGCCATCTCAGCCCGGTCGAGGCACTGCGGCAGTGGTATCGCAAGAACGCACAGTTTGTTTTGGATGTTAACCAGCTTCCGGGACCTGACACCTAAGCGCCGGCCAAGTCTCATCGCCTCGGCGGTACGGACGTCGCGTAAGGACCGCGAACGATCTCCACCACATGGCCGGCCAATAGGAGAAGGCAGCAGAAGATAAGGCATCACGCAAGCCGCCGCGACATTGCAGGGGGAACCACCATGTCGGACAACCCGACCGTCTCGGAATATCGGGTCTTCGGCGAAAAGGCGGAGACCGACCAAGAGCTTACAGAAATCGGAGTTAAGGCAGTGGTCACGGAGGTCCGGCTCTCGGATAGCCGGGCGGAGGGGACGGAGGTTTCCGTCTCGGTGAAGAGCGACGACGTCGTCGCCGTGGAGCTGGAAGACCGTTTCACCCTCTGGATGAGGGGCGACGACCTGCGCCACGAGCTAGGTGAAGAGGGGCGCGACGGGGCGCTGACCTTGAGGCGCCACTACGTCCAGGACGCGTCCGAGCGGGGCCTTGGGGGCTGGTTACTCAAGCGCCTCACGATCTTCGGTTTCGACCCCGCTGAAGGAATGGTCCTGGCCGCGGCCAAAGCGGTCGAGCCGAACGGCGGCGACGCGCTGCTGCATCTGGACTCCCATGCTGCGCAGCCCGCGGACCCGGAGGCATGGTCGCCCGTTGGCAAAGAGCTGCCGACGACCGGCGACAGAGCGCCTTTGCTCCTATTCATCCATGGCACCTTTTCATCGACCCTGGGCAGTTTCGGTGAACTGTTCAAGGCGCCCGGGCCGGCGGCCACGTTACAGGCCAGCTATCCCGGGCGCATCTATGGCTTCGAGCATCGCACCCTCACTGAAAGCCCAGTCGCAAACGCGCTCGCGCTGGTGAAACGGCTCCCGGAGAACGCAAGGCTGCATCTGGTGAGCCACTCCCGCGGCGGCTTGGTCGCAGACTTGTTATGTCTGACGCCTTTGGTCGATCAGCAGGGGCTGCTTTCCGAGGACTATCTGAAGCGGTTGCCCGCGGACGACCAGCGCGACTTGCCCAAGCTGATCGATGCCTTGCGCAAGAAGCGCCCGCGCGTGAAGCGCTTCGTGCGGGTCGCGAGCCCATCCCGGGGTACCACGCTCGCCTCCGGACGACTCGACCGCTGGCTGTCGGTTGTTTCCCATCTGCTGTCCCAGGTGCCCGTCCTGAGCGGCACCATCGGGGATGCGGTCCAAGCGCTGATCCTCGCAGTCGTCAAGGAGCGAACCGATCCGGAGACCCTGCCCGGAGCCGAGGCGATGATGCCGGAGTCGGCTCTGATCGCGTTCCTGAACCGGCCGGACCTCGCGACGTCCGAGCCGCTTGCCGTTATTTCTGGCGACATCCAGGAGCAGGGGCTCTGGGCCCGACTCAAGTTGCTGATCCCGGACCTTTTCTTCGCCGGCGATCACGACCTGGTGGTCAACACCGGGTCGATGTACGGCGGCTTGCGCCGCGCTGTTGGCTGGTACTGCTTCGATCAGGGCGCCAACGTCCACCACTTCAACTACTTCGGTATCTCAGACACAGAGACCGACGGCGCCCGACGCCAGCCGATCACTGTCGACGCCCTGCTGCTGGGGCTGCTCGGCGAGCCGCCGGGACGCTTCTATCAACCCCTGGCCGAGGCGCCTTCGATCGCGCCCGCGCGCAGCGCCACCGGCGTGAGCGGGCGGCGGCCGGTGCTGTTCGTGCTGCCGGGCATCATGGGCAGCTCCCTTGCGGTTCGCGACGCCTCCGACGAGGTCTGGATGTCGATTCCGCGCCTCGCGCTCGGCCAGTTGGACCGGCTGCGCATGGACCAGCCTCTGCCGATCAAGCCCACCGGCCTGGTGGGCCTGGGCTACGGCGACCTGATCGACTTTATGGGCCGCTCCCACGACGTCCTGCCGTTCCCCTACGATTGGCGCCACTCAGTGCGCGACGCCGCCGCCATGCTGGCAGAGGAGGTGGGCCGGGCCCTGGAGCGCACCGAGGCCGGAAATCACCCCGTGCGGATTCTCGCCCATTCGATGGGCGGGCTGGTCGCCCGGGCGATGATCGCCGAGCGGCCGGATCTGTGGCGGCGCATGCTGGCGCGGGGTGGACGCCTGGTGATGCTCGGCACGCCCAACCGCGGCTCCTGGGAGATCGTGCGTCTGCTGGTGTCCCAGGCGGAAACCCTCAAGCAGTTGGCGTTGATCGACGTGACCAAGGACCGCGCGGCGCTGCTGGCGATCATCCGTGAATTTCCGGGCGTGCTGGAGCTGCTGCCGGAGGATCGGCGGGACTTCCTGTCCAACGGGATCTGGCGCAGCTTACGGGACCACGATGACGCTGAGCAGTGGGACCTCCCCGGCCAGGGCCGGTCCGCTGCGTCCGGCCCCACCTGGCTGGAGCAGTCCCGCACCGCACGCGCCTGGCTTCGCGACAAGGCCATCGATCCGGCGGGCATGATCTACGTGGCCGGCCAGGCACCGGAGACCGCGAGCGACGTGGTGCAGACCTCCGGCGGGCGCTGGCCATGGGGGAATCGCAAGCGTCTCGCCTTCTTCGTCTCGCGGCGCGGCGACAGCAGCGTGCTGTGGGACGATGGCCTGCTGCCAGGCGTCCCGACCTGGTACGCCCCGGGCATCGCCCACGGCGACCTGGCGAAGGACCGCTCGATCTTCAGCGCCATCGAGGACCTGTTGGAGCAGGGTCGCACCGAGGCAAGGGGGATGCAGCGGGACGCACCCGTCTCCAGGGGGGAGGACGCGCCGCGCGAGATGCCGGAGCGGGAGCCCGCCTACTACCCCGACGAAGACATGCTCGTGCGCACCGCCCTGTCCATCAGCCCGCCGCGACCGCTCGCCGCTGCGAAGCCACCTACTGTGCGCGTATCGGTCACTCACGGCAGCCTCGGCTTCGTCGCGCACCGGGTAGCGGTGGGTCACTACGAGGGCGACAGCATCGTCGGCGCCGAGGCCTATCTAGACCGCGGCCTCGGCCGTCGGCTCACGGCCCGCCATGCACTGGGGCTCTACCCGGGGCCTATTGGCACCCATGCCCTGTTCGACAACCCCACACCGCAGGCAAAGCCGCTCGGGGCCCTGGTCGTCGGTCTCGGGGGGGCGGGTGAGCTGACGTCGCGACTGCTCACCGCCACCTTCGCCCGCTCCTTGCTCGAGCTGGCCCGCCACATCGTCGAGGGCTTGGGTTCGGACGCCGGAAAACCAGCCGGCAAACCCCACGAGATTGCAGTGTCGTGTCTGCTCATCGGCGCTGGCGCGGGCGGCGTGGGAGTGCAGGAGTCCGCGCTGGCGCTGCTCCGCGGCGTGGCGGACGCCAATCGTACGTTGGAGCAGGCGGGTCAGATCGAGGGTGTGTGCATCACGACCATTGAGCTGGTCGAGCTTTGGGAGGATCGCGCCATCGCCGCGGCCCGCGCGCTCCACATGGCGCGCCAAGACCCCGAGCTCGCCGGAAAATTCGATGTGGCGAGTCTGATCCGCCCAGGTGTGGGCGGAAACCGTGGCGTGCGGGCGGCGGACGATGACCCGGACTGGTGGCATCGGCTGCAGGTGCTCGCGGACGAGCGCGGTGCCCTGCGCTTCACCCTGCTGACCCAGCGCGCCCGGGCCGAAGAGACACTGGTGCCCACCCAGGCCGAGTTGGTGGACTGTTTCGTCGCCCGGGCCTCCGCCAGCACCTACTCCGCACCCGAGCTGAGCCGCACCCTCTACGAGATGCTGCTGCCTAACCGCTTGAAGGACGGCAGCGAGATGCGCAGTCACCTGGTGCTTGTGCTGGACGAGAAGGCCGCGCGCTTCCCGTGGGAGATGCTCGAGGACCGGTGGTCGCAGCCCCTGCCGGGTCTATGGACGACGGCCTGCCGGGAGCGGGTCGGCGAGCGCATGCCCAGGTCCGTGGAATTCGGCCTGCTGCGTCAGCTGAAGACGGCCAACCCACGCGCCAGGCCTCTGATGTCCTTCGAGCGCACGGCCCTGGTCGTCGGAGATCCCGTCTCGGATTTCGTGGCGCTTCCCGGCGCCCGCGATGAGGCCAGCCGCGTCGCCGCGCTTCTTGGTCAGTCCGACTACAAGGTCAAGGAGTTGATCCAGCCGAAGGCCGACGCGGTCATGCTGGCCCTGCACGCGGATGCCTATCGGATCCTGCATCTCGCGGGTCATGGCGTACATCGTCAGCTATTGGATAGTCGTGCCAAACGCCCGTGTGACCTTTGCGGCCAACCGCTCCCTGAAAAGGTGCAGGATCGGGTGAGCGGCATGATCATCGGCGAGGGGATGGTGCTCACGCCGGGTGACGTGGAGCAGATGCGCCGCGTGCCCGATCTGGTGTTTCTCAACTGCTGCCATCTCGGGCGTGTGGACGATGAAGGGAAGCTCTCCGACCTCAATCAGCTGAATCGGCTTGCCGCGAATCTAGCGGCCCAGTTCATCCAGATGGGCGTGCGGGCGGTCGTGGCCGCCGGATGGGCCGTCGACGACGGTGCCGCGGTGACCTTCGCCGAGACCTTCTACCGACTCATGGCGAAGGGGCTTCCCTTCGGCGAAGCGGTGCGACGGGCACGCCTGCAGACCTGGCAGGACCACCCGGCCTACAACACCTGGGGCGCCTACCAGTGCTACGGCGACCCGGACTTCGTCCTGTGCCGCGATGGCGAGCGGGGGTCGGGACGCTCCGACTCCGGCTACGTCTGTCCCGCGGAGGTCGTGGCCGACCTCGACAACCTCAGGGCCGACGCGCAGACGGCGCCACCCGAGCGTGTCGCCAAGCTCCGGGATGCGCTTCAGCGGATCGAGCAGGCCCTGAAGGACGTCACCGCCGCGGGCGGCCCCGACTGGCAGCAGTGTGGAGACGTCGCCGAGGCGCTCGGACTGGTGCAAGGGGAGCTGGGGCGCTTCGCGGACGCGGTGGCATCCCTCGACCGCGCCATCCGCGCCGACGATGCCCGGGCGAGTTGGAATGCCATCGAGCAGCGCGCCCGCTACCAGGCTCGGCACGCGAAGGTCCTTTGCGGCCAGGGAGACGACGGACAGGGACAGGCCTTGTTCGCATCCGCGTTGGCCAGTTTGGAACGGCTGCAGCTAGACCTGGATGGGAAGGATGGGCGGGTTGCGAAGCTCACCGTCGAACGCTACAGGTCCGAGACCAGTATCCACTGGCGCCGCGCGCAGACACTCCCCGCCACCGAGCGCGAGGCCGAGCTGAAGCGCCTGTTGTCGGTCTACGACCAAGCGGCCATCGACCTCAACCGTGGCGACGCCGATCCCCTGGATCCCTTCTCACGGCTCCAGTGGTTGACGGGCAAGCTGCTGCTCACCGCCTACAGCGCCAGGCGTCTTGCGGAGCTTTGCCCGGCCTTCGACGACTGGTGCGCGGAGTTGGAGCGCCGCGCACCCCATTACGAGCGCGACTTCCCGGGTGCCACCGCCGACGCGATCAAGCTCGAGCTGCGGCTGCTCCGGCGGGTGGCGGACGGTGAGCTCAGCCAATCGGACGCGGACGCGCTCATCGCCGAGCAGAAAGAGATCCTCGCCCGCGGCGCCAGCCAGCGACAGCTTGCGTCGCTCCTCGACTATGTCGAGTTGCTCCAGGTCCTGAGCGCCGGAGCCACCCACAAGAAGAACAGCTTCCGACCCCAGGCCCCGGCGCTGGAGCGCATCGCCGAGGCGCTGCGCGCCGGGCTGGCGGCAGCCTGAGGGGACCTTTGCCCGAGCCTCCGGGCGAGCGGCTCCGCCTGTCGAAGGAAGAAGGTAGGGTGGGAAAAGCGCAGAGATTGTGAATTTAATCCGCAGGTGATGAGGCCGTTGCGCCAGGGTGCCTCAGGCGGCGATGGCGATCGCTCTGGGCGCTGGAGGGCGAGCTTTGGTAGTCGACGCCGGCATGGGCGCGCGCGAGCCAAATGGCGCAGAGAAGCGCGGGGGGCGCCTCAGCGGTAGGAAAAACAGCGGCGCAAGCGCATCCCGTTGCGGTCCGGTTTGGCGGGCTTGGCGCCGTCCGCGGCAAGCCGCGATGAAGCCCTCGATGCCGAGGATGCTGAGCACGCGGCGCAGGTTGTAGCCATTGACCAGCAGGGCCATTTCGACGCGCACCTTCTCGAAGCCACGCACCAGGAAGTGGTCCCAGCCCAGCCAGCGCTTGAGGGTGCCGAAGGGGTGCTCGCAGAGCCCCGCGCGCTCGCGCAGCTTGCCTTGTGCTTGGCGGCTCTGCATGTGTATGCGATGGCGCTCGGCGGCTTGGGCGTGCTCGGAGCGTTCGATCTCGCGGCGGGTGCCCGCCTGACCCAGGCACTGGGCGCGCAAGGTGCATTCGGCGCAGAACTTGCGTTTGCTGCGATAACGCTGGCGCTCGACGCCGCTGCGGGTGACCGGCTTGCCGACCGGGTTGAGTGTCTGTCCGCCCGGGCGGCGGTAGCAGTCCCGGTGGGCATCGTAATGGAACGTGCTGTT
>CAVOQO010000114.1:0-27798 GCA_963698355.1 uncultured Gammaproteobacteria bacterium
TTGCCGGTGCGCCAGTGGGTCCTCTCGGTGCCCAAACGGCTGCGCTGGTATCTGGAGCGCGAGCCGCGGGCGATCAGCGCCGTGCTGCACATCCTGCTGCGCGTCATCGAGGCCCATCTGCGCCAGGGCAGCGGTGCCGGCTCGCAGGCCCGCTTCGGGGCGGTGAGCTTCATCCACCGCTTCGGTGCCTCCCTCAACCGGCACGTCCATTTCCATTGTTGCGTCATCGACGGGGTCTTCGAGCCGATCGAGGATGCCGGTGATCTTCCGGAATCCGTACGATTTCGCCCGGCCGCCCAACTGACACCACAGGCGGTCGCCACCATCGCCGAGCAGGTGCGCGTGCGGGTGCTGCGCTGGTTCGCCCGCAGCGGGCTGATCGAGCCGGACGATGTCCGCGAGATGCTGGCCTGGGAGAACAGCGGCTTCTCGCTCGGCGCCGCGGTGCGCGTGGACGCGCACGAGCGCGCCGGGCTGGAGCGCCTGCTCCGTTACTGTGCCCGCCCGCCGTTCGCGCTCGAGCGTCTCGAGCTCATCGATGAGCAGCAGGTCATCTACCGGCTGCCTCGAACCCAACGCGACGGCACCACGGCGCTGTCGCTCACCCCACTGGAGCTGATCGACCATCTCGCGGCGCAGCTTGTTCACAGATTGGCCGCCGCCCAGGCGCCACCGCCATCGCTACCACGGCGTGCTCGCGCCCAACTCGCCCCTGCGTGCAGCGGCCGTCGCCTTCGGGCGCGATGCCGCTGACGACCTGAGCGCCTCCGCCGAGGCGAACCCACCGTCCGCTGCTCCGCTGCGCAACGTGCGATCTCCGGCGCGCTATCTCTGGGCCCTGCTGCCTGAAAGGGAGCAGTCGCGGCTGTTCGAGTCCCTGCCGCTGGTCTGCCCCAACTGCGGCGCAGACAGGCGCATCATCGCGCAACGTCGCCGAGGCCGCCCCGGTGCAGCGCCTCCTTGCCCATATCGGCGAGCCCACCGAGCCACCGCCGATCGCCCCCGCCCGCGGACCGCCCGGCTGGGACGATGATCCCGAGCCGACGCCGGACTGGGACCTCATCGCCCAACGGGACCCAGGCTTCGAGTTTGACCAGCGTGTCTCCGGGTAACCGCCATCTCCTGCCACAGAGGGGGCTGCCGCCCCTGATCTCACGCCAGCCCGCCGCGCCTGCACTCTGCCCCAACGCCCCGCCCAAGCGCGTTCCAGCACCCCCGAGATGTCCGCGCCGCTCGCGGTTCCGCCTTGACCAGCCCTCTGGCCCTCGCTAACTTCTTGACCCGACCCCGCCTTGGGCGTGCAAAGGCGCTTGAACTTCCTATGCGTACCGACCGGATGCTGATGGGGTTTGCACTGGAGGGTCGGGTACCGTTTCTCGACCACCGGATCGTGGAGTTTGGCCTGGCGCTCCCGGACGACTTGAAGCAGCGTGGCCGCCAGGGGAAATGGCTGCTCAAGCGCTGGGCCGAGCCGCGCCTGCCGCCGGGTCACCTGGACCGACCCAAGCGCGGCTTCCATGTCCCGGTGGGTGACTGGCTCAAGGGCGACCTGGCCCGGCGGCTGGGGGAACGGCTGGCGAAGAGCCCCGGGGTGCGCGACTGGTTCCGGGTCGCTGCCATCCCGGACTGGTGCGGACCCGCCAGGCCGGCCGGGGCGGCAGCCGCGAGCTCTTCGGCATGCTGCAGATCGCCATCTGGCACCGGCTCTTCGTCGAGCAGCCGAGGGTCACGCCGGGGCCGGACGAGGACCCGCTGGAGTGGGTGTGGCGGCTCCGGACATGACGCGCATCGCCTGTTTCTGCTCCACCTCGGGCCACAGCGGCGTGGATCGGGCCGCCCGGCACCTGATCCCGGCGCTGGCCGGGCGGGGCTTTGCGGTGGACCTGCTCAAGGTGCGCCGGCATGGTCCGGAGCTGGGGGCGGTGCCAGACCGGGTGCGAGTCATCGATCTGGGCTCGCGCCATACCTATGCCTGTCTGCCGGCGGTGGCGCGCTATCTGCGCCGGGAGCGCCCGGCCGTGCTGCTCTCGGACAAGGATCGGGTGAACCGCACGGCACTCTTCGCCCGGGGCCTGGCGCGGATGCTCGGGCCGGTCGATACCCGGCTGGTCTTCAGCTCCGGGACGACCATCTCCATCGATCTCGCCACCCGTGGGGCCCTGGAGCGCTGGGTCCAGCGCAATTCCATGGGCCGGCTCTATCCGCTCGCCGACCAGGTGATCGTCACCAGCGCCGGGGTGGCGGACGACATGGCGGGCTATACGGGGCTTGCGCGGGACCTGATCCGGGTGGTGACCTCACCTGTGGTGCCGGAGTCACTCTTCACGGCGGAGCTGCCCCGGCCCGACCACCCCTGGATCGGTGACCCGGATGCGCCCCTGATCCTGAGCGCCGGTGAGCTCTGCGGGCGCAAGGGGTTCGACACCTTGCTGCGGGCCTTCGCCCTGGTGCGCGCCGAGCGCCCGGCCCGGCTGATGATCCTCGGCCGGGGCGGGGCCCGGGGGTCGCTGCTCGCCCTGGCGGCGGAGCTTGGGGTGGCCGATGCCTTCGCCCTGCCCGGCTTCGTCCCCGATCCCTACGCGTTCATGGCCCACGCGGACCTCTTCGCCTTCAGCTCCCGCTGGGAGGGGCTCGGGTTCGTCATCATCGAGGCCCTGGCGGTGGGCACCCCCTGCGTCTCCACCGACTGCCCCAGCGGCCCGCGGGAGATCCTGGCCGACGGGCGCTTTGGGCCCCTGGTCCCTGTGGACGACCACGCCGCCCTGGCCCGGGCCATGATGGAGACCCTGGAGCGGCCCCTACCCGGGGCGGTGCTCCGGGAGGCCGCCCGCCCCTATGCCATCGAGTCCGCCACCGATGCCTATCTGGAGGCCATGGGCCTGCCCCAACGTGCCGTCCCCACCCTCGAGGACCCGCCATCATGAGCCGTGTGAGCGTCATCATCCCCTGCTGCAACGGGGCCAGATTCATCCGAGCCGCCATCGCGAGCGCCCTGGCCCAGGGGGTCCCCGACCTGGAGGTGGTGGTGGCTGACGACGGGAGCAGCGACGACTCCCGGGACCTGGTGGCCGCCTTCGGGCCCCCGGTGCGCCTGATCGAGGTGCACAACGGCAACACCCAGGCGACCCGCAACGCGGCCATCGCGGCCAGTGACGGCGAGCTGATCGCCCTGCTGGACCAGGACGACACCTGGCGCCCGGGCAAGCTCGAGCGCCAGATGGGGCTCCTGGCGGCCCATCCGGACATCGGGCTCTGCTACACCGACACTCAAGGCGTGGACCTGGAGGGCCGGCCGCTGCCGGAGCGTCACAACCCCCTGGCCCAGCCCCGGGATCAACGCGAGGCCCTGGGGCTCCTGCTCGGGGTCAACATCATGGCCGCCTCCACGGTGCTGATGCGCCGCTCGGTGCTGGAGCGGGTTGGGACCTTCGACCCCCGCTTCCACCTGGCGGGGGACTGGGACCTGTGGCTGCGCATCGCCGAGGAGTACCGGGTGGCCGCGGTACCGGAGGTCCTGATCGACTATTGCTGGCACGGTGAGAACGAGTCGCGGCGGCTTGAGGCCATGGACCAGGAGTCCATCGCGGTGCAGGAGTCGGCGCTCGCGCGGATCGCGAGGCACCCCCGTTGGTCCACGGACCCGGGTCTGGAGCGCCACGTGCTGCGGGCCCGGCGTCGGCTCGCCTTCCGCTGGTCCGCCCTGGGGATGCGCCAGGCGCGGTCCGGGCGGGAGGTGGAGGCCCTGCAGTCCCACCGCCAGGCGCTGGCCCTGCAGCCCATGACGCCGAATCTCGTGTGGCGCATGGTGCGCACGATGCTCGGGATCACCGGGTCCGGGGACGAGGCTCGCAAGCCGTGACACAGGCCGTCGGCGCGGGGGCGAACTGGCGGCGTCTGCCCGGCTCGCCCGGTGACTGGCGGCGGCGGATCGCTCCCTGGGTGCTGGTCCTGTTCGCCTTCTCCGCCTGGAGTCTGACCTCTGTGGCCAATCGGGCGCTGGGCGTTCTGGTCCTGCTGTTCCTGATGGAGCTTCCGGCCCATTGGCCGCGATTGGTGCGCGATCCGGCCGTCCTGCTCCTGGTTGGCGCACTGGCCCTCGGCGGTCTGCTCGCCCTGCACGGGACCGCCATCCTGCCCGGGACCGCGGCCCGGCAATGGGACGGGGTGATCGCCTGGTGCGCGCCCTTGCTCTTCGTGGTGGTGGCCTGGTGGTCCAGGGGCGACGAGGGTCTGATCCGCGCCGTCCTGGCCGCCGGCGCACTGGGGTTGGCGGTCGGGGTGCTGCGCAAGTCGGACTGGTCCCTGATCAATCAGATCCTCGCCGGGATGCGCTATCACTTCGGCTATGCGGCCCTGGGGCTCCGGTTTCTCGCCTCGGTGATGCTGGCCGGGCTGATCCTGCTGCGCGGCCGGATCGTCTCGCTGACCCTGGCCGGCCGCAGCCGGTGCTCGGCTGGCTCATCTGGGCGCTGGGACTGGCCTTCAGTCTGGGGTTGCTGGTGGTGACCCAGACCCGGGGTCGGTGCTGAGTCTGGCCCTGGTCGCCCTGGGCTTCGGACTGCACAGGCTCGCCGGCGGGGCCCGCGCCGGACTCGCCCGCTGGGGGCTGGCGGGCACGGTGGGGGCACTGGTCCTGGTGCTGCTACTCTCCTCCATCGTCCTGTGGACTGCGCGGGGTAGGATGGGGGAGGACCTGGCGACCCTGGGCTCCGGGGCACCGGCGCCCAGCCAGGGGCTGGGACCGGGCTACGAGTCGTCTCTGGCCATTCGGCGGAGCCTCTACCGGCTCGGGTTGCGGCTTTATGCCGCCCGACCCGTACTGGGCTGGGGTCCAGGGACGGAGGTGACCCGGGACCTGGTGCGGCGCCGGGTCATCCCGATCTCGGACGCCGAGGCCCAGGCCGCGGTCCAGGTCTCCCACCTGCACAGCGTGCCCCTGGAGGCAGCGGTGCGCTTCGGGACCCTGGGCCTGAAGCTCGGGCTCGCCCTGGTCGCGGTCCTGCTTCGAGGCTACCGCAGGCTGGGGTCTGGGTCCCGGGACGCCGCGCTGCGGTCCTTCCTGCAGGCCGGCGGCCATCTACCGGCTGCCTCGAACCCAACGGGACGGCACCACGGCGCTGTCGCTCACCCCACTGGAGCTGATCGACCATCTCGCGGCGCAGCTTGTTCACAGATTGGCCGCCGCCCAGGCGCCACCGCCATCGCTACCACGGCGTGCTCGCGCCCAACTCGCCCCTGCGTGCAGCGGCCGTCGCCTTCGGGCGCGATGCCGCTGACGACCTGAGCGCCTCCGCCGAGGCGAACCCACCGTCCGCTGCTCCGCTGCGCAACGTGCGATCTCCGGCGCGCTATCTCTGGGCCCTGCTGCCTGAAAGGGAGCAGTCGCGGCTGTTCGTGTCCCTGCCGCTGGTCTGCCCCAACTGCGGCGCAGACAGGCGCATCATCGCGCAACGTCGCCGAGGCCGCCCCGGTGCAGCGCCTCCTTGCCCATATCGGCGAGCCCACCGAGCCACCGCCGATCGCCCCCGCCCGCGGACCGCCCGGCTGGGACGATGATCCCGAGCCGACGCCGCACTGGGACCTCATCGCCCAACTGGACCCAGGCTTCGCGTTTGACCAGCGTGTCTCCGGGTAACCGCCATCTCCTGCCACACAAGGGGCTGCCGCCCCTGATCTCACGCCAGCCCGCCGCGCCTGCACTCTGCCCCAACGCCCCGCCCAAGCGCGTTCCAGCACCCCCGAGATGTCCGCGCCGCTCGCGGTTCCGCCTTGACCAGCCCTCTGGCCCTCGCTAACTTCTTGACCCGACGCCGCCTTGGGCGTGCAAAGGCGCTTGAATTTCCTATCCGTGCGCCCTATTCTCTGCCCGACTCGTCATTGTCCTTGATGATCGTCCACCTTCGTCCCCCCGCTCTCATTTGACGGCATCCTCCCGGGCAGCATTGGATTCGCGGCGGACTGGGCCCCATGCTGTTTCAACAGCTCGGCCACGGTCATCTTGTCGGCCTTGATCGCATAGTCGGCGGCGGTCTTGTTCAAACTGTCCGTCAGGTTGGGATCCGCGCCTTTTTCCAGTAACATCATGGTCATGCCGGCGAATCCGCGTCCGGCGGCGTAGAACAGGGCCGTACGACCCTGTTCGTCGCGCGCATCGACCTTGGCGCCGCGGTCAAGAAACAGCTTCAACACGGCTGCCTGGCCGGTCAATGCGGCGAACATCAGCGGAGTGACATCTCCCTTACTGCGCGCGTCTACTGTTGCACCCTTGTCCAGCAGGCTTACGGCAAGCTTTTCCTCGCCGAGCGCGGCGGCACGCATCAGCGGCGTAACGCCCTTGGAGTCGCCAAGGTCCGGCGCCGCTTTGTGGTCGATCAACAATTGCGCCGCGTCGGCACGTTTCTGTTCGATGGCCCAGTGCAGGGCCGTACGGTTCATGGCGTCCTTGGCGTCGACATCGGCGCCTGCTGCGATAAGGGCTTTCATCGCTTCCACACTGCCGGTCGTGGCGGCGATGATGAGTGGCGTACGTCCCGCATTGTCGCGGGTGTTGCCGTCGGCACCTTGTTTCAACAGGTAGTGCGCAATATCACCCTTGTTGGTACGGGCCGCGTAAGTGAGCGCGGTGGAGCCGCCGCCGTCTCGGGTCTCCAGCTTCGCGCCTTCCTTGCGGAAGTATTCCACCAATTCCCGGTTGCCCAAACCGGCCGCGATCATCAGGGGTGTCGCTTGCTGCATAAAGGCGGTTTCGACACTGACGCCGTGATCGAGGTAGAGCTTCACCAAATCCGTGTTGTTTTGCCAAATGGCGTAGATCAGCGGGAAATTCCCGTTGCCATCGCGCTCGGAGAGGTTTGCACCTCGATCGATGAGGAGTTTGACGATCTCGACCTCGCCGGTGCTGGCCGCGAGAGGCAACGGAAGGTTCCCAAGCTCGTCGCCCATGTTGACGTCTGCACCGCGCTCGATGAGCAGCCGTGCGGCCTCGGGTCGCTTGCCCTGCAACGCGACCGGCAGCGCGGTCGAGCCGTCATCGTCGGCCATGTCGATATCCAGTCCACGGTCGAGCAACAGCTTCATCACCGCGAGATTGCCCCGGTGAGCCGCAATCATCAGGGCGTTGGCGCCACTGACATCCTGGGCCCGCACACGCGCCCCCTTATCCAGCAGTGTCCGGACTGATTCGATGTCTCCGCTCGCGGCGGCATAGAGCAGGGGCGTCATGCCCTGTTTGTCTTTGGCGTTTGCGTTTGCCCCGTGCGCGAGCAGTGCCAGAACGATATCGCCGTGGGAACCCTTGGCCGCCGCGTGCAAGGGCGTCATTCCAGTCTCATTCCCCCGATTGACGTCCGTCTGCGGCCCAAGGAGCATTAACAACAGCTCAGACTTGCCTTGACCGGCCAACTCCGAACTGAAACCCCAACCGCTTCAGTCGCCCGACAACTTCTCGGTAACGAAAGCCTCCCAACCGCCCCATACTAGCCCGCTACAACCAGCGGGTAGTCGAAGGAATCCCCGGTCGGGCTAAGGTTTGGGGCGCCTTGGCGTTCCGCCTGGGCCTCCAACAGCTTCTTCGCAACGTCGCGGGCAATCTCCAATGTCTCAGTGACCGTTCGGCCTTGAGCCACCAGTCCAGGAATATCCTCCGAGGTAGCCAAGTAGACGCCTTCCGGTAGATGTTCGATATGCAAGTTGACGATCTTCTCCATAGGTCACCTCGAAGCATTGCATGGATGCGGGTTCAGTGTCGGCCCGCATATGGCGGAAAGCGATAGCGGTTCCGCTGTCTCGGTCGGCGACATCCTGGCGGATCGCCCTGTGGGCATCCGCCCTACGGTCGTCGGACACAAGGTTGCCACACCGCAGCCAGTCTAGATCACGCGTCGGAGTGTGGCCAAAAAATCTCATGTGGTAAGCGTTCCGACCCTCATCCCACGAACCGACACTGACTGGCCGCCGTCCGCGTATCCATATTGCGCCCACGGGTGGCGTGGTCCTCGATCTCGGCCGCCTCCCCCACCACCCGACCGTACAGGAAGGTGGTGAATGCGCCGTATTCGAGGAATTGGGCGTCGATCTCACCGTTCACGTAGGGCCGCCATAGGATCTTGAGCAGGATGACTGCGATGACCGCATCGATGTTCACGCAATAGACGTTGCTGCTCACGCCGTAGCTGGCCAGGGCCTGGACCAGCTCGTGGTAGAACTCGTGAAAGACGTTATAGCTCCCGCGCTCCCGGAACAGGTCGCGGACATAGACCTCGCGCGGGTCCAGGTTGATCTCTTTTCCCTTGAACACCGGATGGTTCACACAGGGGATCTTTGCGTACGAAAGGTTGCCGGCCGCCTTGGCCTTGGTCTTATAGGCCTTGTAGTCGAGCGCATAGTCGGCGGCGATGCGCACCAGATCCAGACCGTGGGCGGGGTCGCCCGGGTCGGCCAGGCTCAGGCCGCCGAAGCGCTCGATGAGGAATTGCATAGCCTCGAACCCATTGCCACCGTGGGCGAAGCCGGTGTGTGTCAGGAAGCCCACGTAGGCCTTGTTGACCTGGACCCGCTCCGGGACCTCGGGGCCGTCGGCACTGACCGCGCCCTTGGCGCCCTGGGCGGAGATGGTGCCGGGTCCGTTGGAGACCGTGAGGCCGAGCAGCACGGTGAAGGAGAAACGCTCTTCCTCGTTCGGGCGGTGGGCCAATAGGGCCAGGTAGGCGGTCTCGGTGAAGCTCCAGCCGGAGATCAGCTCTGGCATCGGTACCCCGCCGAAGGTCTCCGCCGTCTGGCGCTCCGGCGGCACCGACGCGCCCACCACGGCGGCGGCGATCCGCAGGTGCCAGGGGAGGTTGCCGAGGGTCGTCACCGAGATGCGCTTGTGCAGCAGGGGCCGCCAGGCCAGGTGGCAGCAGATGGCGGCGAGGACCGCGCCTGCGCCGGGGTGCGTCCCCTGGCGTTCGCCGAGTGCGGTGAGGAAGCGCAGGAAGACGGATCCGGCCGCCCCGCGGGCAAGGGCACCCGCCAGCATCGCCTCGGCGAGCGGATCGGGCTGGGTGGTCGTCAGGGCCTGGATCTGGTCCGCGTCCACGGTGTCCAGTTGGGCGTCGACCGAGAGACCAGCTTCCGATGGGTCGGTGACCCCCGCCTCCTTGAACAGGCTCACCAGGGCGTCAATCGCACGACGGGCACCCTCCACCATCTTCGGGCCCATCATGGCGACGGCCGAGCACAGGGCCGTGTTGGGGCTGTTGCCCGCCTCCCGGGCGGCCTGCGCGGCCGCGAGCATCGGCGTCCCGGCCAGGTTGACGTAGGCATTCAGGGCCAAATTTGCGAGCGCCCTCCCCTGCTCGTCCGGATACTCCCGGATCAGGGCCAGCACCAGGTTGTCCTCGTAGGGCCGGGTGGCCAGATCCAGGATGCTCTGGCCGTGCAGGCGCGTGACCTGGGTGACCGGGTCCATCATGGAGGCCCCGGAGGCGTCCTTCATGGACTCGCGGGGCTGGATGACGCCGAACTGGCGGTTGACCGCGTCGATCTGCTGGCGGTACGGCTCCACGGCCGGGACGGGCCGCACGTCGAGCTCCGGGGGCAGCACCAGGCCGGTGTCGTCCGCGAACCAGCACTTCATGGACAGGTCGCCATGGGGGGCGAAGTCCGGCCCCTGGCCGTTGCGGGCCATCACGGCGGTCATGGCCGCCGGGACGTCGGCGATGTTGGTCACCACCGCCCCCTTGGCCGAGCAGACCGGGTTGTCGGCGGTGTAGATGGCGTCCACGCCGAACTTCTCCATGAACCAGCGTTCCTTGGCCGCCGCATTGTCGCCGCTGCCGGCGATGGCCCCGGCATGGCCGCAGGCCTTGGTCAGCCGGTCCTTCCAGCGGCCCACGATGCAGGCGACCACGGGCTTCTGGAAGACCAGGTCCTGCTCGTAATAGCCGCCGGGCTCGATGTACATGACGGCGGCACGGCTGCGCGGATCCTTGTGGAAGGCGTTGGTGAACTCCGCAGCCGCGAAATGGATATAGACATCCTTGCCCGAGGACAGGGAGACCGTGGTGCCCCAGCCGGCGGTCAGCAGATAGACGGCGATGGTGGTGGTGAAGTTGCCCGAGTTGGAATAGATGGCCACCGAGCCTGGCACCAATGATTCCGACGGGTGGCTGCCGCCCAGGGCACCGCCGATGCGCACGTGCTGGTGGGCATCCGCGATTCCTAAGCAATTGCCGCCGAAGACGTCCACCCCCTGGAGCTGGCAATACTGGCGAATGATCCGGGCATCGCTGAGCGGCACCTTCTCGGTGATGATGATGACCCGGACCAGGTTGGGATTGACCCGCACCGCCTCGATCACCGCGTCCTTGACGCCGGCGGGCGGCACATAGACCACCGCCACGTTGAATTTGTGCCCGGCGGCCAGGGCCTCGGCGACGGTGTTGTAGACGGGGATGTCGCTCAGCTCGGTCTTGAGCACGGCGCCGGAGCGACCGGGCTGGACACCGCAGACCACGTTTCCGCCCGAGTAGACATGGCTCACCGGGGTGACGGTGCGGCTCTCGCTGCCCAGGATATTGAGCACGCAGACCCGGTCGTCGCGGGTGGCGAGCCTGGTGAGCGAATCGACGCCGACGAAATAGTGCGGAAACTCGGGAATACCCGTGCAGCGCACGGACTCTTTGATATGGGCGATGTTGCCGATCATGCGTTGCTCCCGGCGCTGGCTGGGTTGATGCCCATGCGACGGGCGATCTCGGCCGCGCCGCCCTCGCGCATCCAATCGTCGATGGCACGGGCGTAATTGACCACCTCGCTCATGGCCGAGTCGTGTCCGAACATGCGGTAGGGGATGCCGAGCCCGTCGAGTGTGTCCTTGAGATAGGCCATACCGCGGATCAGGTTGGGCCCGCCCCGCCCCACCACCACGAACAAGGGCCGCGGCCCCTGGCCGTTGAAGTAGCCGCGCAGGGCATCGGCCATGGCGCGGAAGGTGGTGTAGATGTCCGTGTTGTTGGCCTTGCCGCCGATGATGAACAGGACATTGGTCTGGGCCAGCCAGTGCTTGTAGACGATGCGGCTGATATCGAGCATCTTCTCGTAGGGCGGGTTGCCCCCGAAGTCCGACGAGATGGTGCCGCGGTCGCCCAGCAACTCGGTCACCAGGGCATTGGCCCCGCCACCGAAGGTCATCGCGGTGATGGTGCCCAGCTCGTTGATCACGAAGACGTCCGACTGGCCCTTGTAGGTGCGCAGCTCGTTGACCTCCAGCTCGAAGGCCGAGTAGTTGCTGGACTCCAGGCTGCGGGGCAGGTCGAGACGCTGCCAGGCGGGGTCGTCGGTGTCGAAGCTGCATTTGAAGTCGCAGGCCACGGGCACCAGGCGCCCGTCCTCCTTGGGCATCATGCGGATGGGATTGAGCTCGAGCATGCTCATGCCGTAGTTGTTGAACAGGTCCCAGAGCTTGGGAAGCTGCTGAACCAGCGGGCTGATGATCTCGGCGGGGGCGTGGATGCTGTCCAGGGCATTCGCCACGATGAAGCCCTTGAACCCGGTCAGGGCATCGAACGGGATGCGGGCGGTCTTGTCCGCCGGCAGCTCCTCTATGTCCATGCCACCGTGATGGGTGATGGTCAGGGTGGGGGCGCGGAATCGGGTGTGGTCGGCGATGGAGACATAGATCTCGTGCCAGGCCGGGATGGCGCTCTCGAAGGTCACCCCTTCGGCCTTCGCCACCGAGTGCCCGACGCGGTGCTCGACGAAGAAGAGTCGTTCCTTCTCGCGCATGGCGGTCGCCACGTCCTTGGCATGGCCGATGAGACCCGCCTTGCCCTTCTTGCCGATGCCGCCCTTGAAGACGGGCTTGATCAGCACGCTGCCATAGCGGTCGATCAGGTCCTTGATCTGCTCTCCGGTCGCCTCCGGGCCCAGCACCTCGGAGGTCGGATAGTCCACGTAGTTGAGGAGCTTCGCCCCCCACAGCATCCCGGTTATCTGCACGGCTTATCCCCTGCGTGGCGGGCAAGCGATGCGGCATCCCGAACGGGGCGGCGACTCGGGCCCCTGCTCTAATGAGTCACGAGCCGCTCGGGTGTCGCTGCTTGCGAAGCGCCTATCCTAAACCCACAGACGCGGCATTCGCGCGTCCATTCGGTGGCCGGAAAGCCGAGGTAGGGTGGATGCCCGCAGGGCGATCCACCTCCACCACCCCGTCGCGGGGAACGGAGGCCTCAGAACAGGCCGCTGATGGCACCTGCGGGGTCGACGTCGATGTCCAGCGCCGCGGGGCGGTGCGGCAGACCCGGCATGGTCATGACCTTGCCGGTGTAGATCACCACGAAGCCGGCGCCGGCGGAGACCCGGGCGCCGGTGACCCTCAGCCGGAACCCGGTCGGACAACCGGTGAGCTTGGGGTTGTCCGACAGTGAGTTGGGGGTCTTGGCCACGCAGATCGGCAGCTCGCCGTATCCCAGGTTGGTGATCTGCTTGATCTCCCGCTCGGCATCCGCGGAAAACTCCACCCCGTCGGCACCGTACAGGTTCTGGGCCAGGCAGCGGACCTTGTCCTCGATGGGCATCTCCAGCGGGTACAGCGGTGTCAGAGTCGAAGGCTCGTCGCAGGCCTTCACGACCAGCTCGGCCAGCTCGAGTCCACCCTCGCCGCCGGACTCCCGGTAGTCGGTGACCGCCGCAGGCACGCCGAGGTCGCGGCAGGCGGCGAGGATCTCCCGAAGCGCCTCCGGCGGATCGTCCAGGAAGCGGTTGACCGAGATCACCACCGGCACCCCGAAGCGGCGGAGGTTCTCCACGTGCCGCCGGACATTGGCGATGCCGTGAGCGGCGATGGCCCGGCGGGTGACCACCAGGACCACCGCCTCGGGGGCCATCTGGCCGACCCGGCACTTGATGTGGAAGAACTTCTCGGCACCGAGATCGGCCCCGAATCCGGCCTCGGTCACCGTGTAGTCAGAGAGCTTGCGGGCCAGCTTGGTGGCGGCGATGGTGTTGCAGCCGTGGGCGATGTTCGCAAAGGGCCCGCCGTGCACCAGGGCGGGCACGCCCTCGATGGTCTGCACCAGGTTCGGATCCATGGCGCTCTTCATCAGGGCCGCCATGGCACCGGCGGCGCCGATCTCACCTGCGCGCACCGGCTTCCCCAGGGAGTCGTAACCCAGGATGATCGCCGCCATCCGCTGCTTGAGCTCGGCCAGGTCGTGGGAGAGCCCCCACACCGCCATGATCTCAGAGGCGGCGGTGATCTCGAATCCGTCCTCGCGCATCACGCCGTTCAGACCTCGCCCCTCAAGCCCCACGACGATACTGCGCAGGGACCGGTCGTTCATGTCGATCACCCGCTTCCACACCAGGTTGCGCGGGTTGATCTCCGGCACACCCCTGTGGTGCAGGTGGTTGTCGAGCACCGCAGAGAGCAGATTGTGGGTGGCGGAGACGGCGTGCAGGTCCCCGGTGAAATGCAGGTTGATCTCCTCCATGGGGAGCACCTGTGCGAAGCCGCCCCCAGCCGCTCCACCCTTCACACCCATGCAGGGACCCAACGAGGGCTCGCGGATGGCGCACATGGCCCGCGTGCCGAGTCTGACCAGGGCCTGGGTCAGGCCGATTGTGGTGGTGGTCTTGCCCTCGCCGAAACGGGTCGGCGTCATGGCAGTGACCAGGATCATCCGGCCGTCCCGGTGATCCCGCAGGCGCTGTATGATCGAAAGGGGCACCTTGGCGATGTGGTGGCCGTAGAGGTGCAGGTCGTCGGCGGCGAGTCCCACCGACTCCGCGACCTCCACGATAGGACGCAGCGTCGCCTCGCGGGCGATCTCGATGTCCGATCTCATGGGGGGCTCCGGAAGCGGTCAGCGGGCGACGGGTGGGCCGAAGGCGCCGAGCACCCCGACCAGCGACTCGCGGCTCAGCACGTGCTGGTTGAGGAAGTCCAGGAAGAGCCGCGTGTCGAAGAGCAGATGGATCCCCGGGGGCGCCGAGTCGCCGAAGCCTTGGTCGGAGATCAGCGTGATGTCCTCCCGCGCAACACCCGCTCGGGCGCTGAGCGCCGCGATGATGCGCTCCCGATCCGGGACAGCCAACTCCTCCCCCGTGGGCTCTCCGGCAAAGGTCATGGCGTCCTCGTCCAGTGGGGCATCGACCCCGTAGCAGTGATCCAATGTCAGATACTCCCGTAGCTTGTCCGTGACCGGGGCCATGGCGCTCGAGGCCACCGCGACCTGATAGCCCATGGTCTTCAGGGTCTGGATCAGCTCCGCGGTGCCGGGTGTCGGCACGGCGGCCAAGGCGAGCTTGTCGAGAACCTCCACCGGCAGTCCCTCCAGCCGCTCGAGTGCCGCCGCGAGGCAGGCGGCGGGATCCCCCGCCGGGTAGATTGACCCAAAGTCCGGTCGGGGGATGCCCGCCTGATGCAGGATCTCGTCACGGGTCGCACCGTCCATGAAGCTTCCGGAGAGCTCGAAGAGCAGGACCCGCTTCTTCTTGTTGAAGACGTCGCGGTCCTGGAACAGGGCCGAGATGCCCAGTCCGGCCATGTTCTCCCGCAGCGTCGAGCGCAGGTTCTGCAACGGGAGGGTGCTGAGACGGATGTCGACCAGCAGCTCCATCAAGAAGACGCTCTCGCGCGCGATCATCTGCGAGAGCTCGATATTGACCCGGTAGCTGCTCAGACACTCGGACACCGCCGCGATGATGCCCGGGCGGTCGCGCCCGACGAGGATCAGCAACAGATTCACCCGCTCGGCGCCGCGCGCAACCGGCTGATATTTCTCGACCCGCAGGTCGAGGCCGGTCTGACCCGAGATCTCCCCCACCAGCCGCCCGATGTCATCGGCGGAGGTATCCGATCCGGCGAAGTCCACCACCAGGAACACCGTGAACAGCCCGTGGAGCACGTCCTGGCGCAGGTCCATCACGTTACCGCCGATTGCGGCAACGGGCGTGGTGATCTGCTGCACCAGGCCGACCGCGTCCGGTCCCGTGCCGAATAGGATGTAGAGCTTCTCGTTCATTCGCCGACTCGCCTCGGGCAATCGCCGTCACGTCTGTTGGGTCGCGCGATGCTGCCTGAAGGCCCCAGCTCAGGCAACCCGCCGGTCCCGGCTCCCTCGAAGCCGAGGAGCTCGCGGTTCCGCCTTGACCAGCCCTCTGGCCCTCGCTAATTTCTTGACCCGACGCCGCCTTGGGCGTGCAAAGGCGCTTGAACTTCCTATCCGTCACTACGAGTTCCTGCAGGACTTCAGCCTGTGGATGCGTCATGGCGATGGCCGAATCGAGCGGCTGAACTACATCGATTTCCCCATTACGAGCTCCAGCACATCTTTCCCTCCGCGTGCCTGTCCTGTTTCGACTATGCGAACACCCTGTCCGACATCACCATCGGGTACATGGGCGCGCCGCTGGGCTGGCAATGGGTGCTCGCCCGCACGGAGCGGGGCTCCCGCCTGCTCGACCTGGTGCGTCCCGACCTCGACACGACGCCGCTCACCGAGTCAGGCGACCGCCGCCGCGGCATGCCGCGATTCATCCAGATGCTCGCCCGCCGCCCGGGCCGTCCGCCCAAGCCGATCCGCGCCCTGATCGCCTACCTACAGCGCAAGCGCGGCCCGAAGGGTCTGGAGTTCGCCCGCGCCATCATCGAGATGAAGCTCCTGCGCAATCTCACCCATGTACGGGAGAAACATGCCGCGAGCGAGACGCGGGTGGTCCCCTACCATGTCTACGAGGCCCTTGACCCCTACGCCCAGGATTACGCCCGGGTGTTAGGTCGCCCATTGGCCCCCCCGGCCAAAGACACCGGGGCCCCTGCCCGGTCCGGCTGACAACCCGGTCCACGCGGGGGGCGGCCCGCGTCCTGCGGCTCTACACTTATGAAGGGCCGCTCGTGTCGTGGCCCGCCGAGATGGAGGCCGCGCCGGGGCGCGCGAGAGGCCCGTCGCGGACGCGGCGCGCGACGTGGACCGAGGCCCTCGGGAGGGCATCGTGGGGAGTCTGGTCGAGACGACGGGATCTGGTCCGGCGGTTCGGACCGATCCGCTTGCCGCGCCAGCCGGGGCCGGCGCGGCGACCATCACGTCCGACGCGGCGGTCACCCTGCCGGGCCTCTTCGCCCGCCGGGTCGCCGAGACGCCTGATGGCCTTGCCTACCGCCAGTACGAGGGCGATGGCTGGCGCGACTACAGCTGGGCTGACGCCGCCCGCCTGGTGGGGCGCTGGCGCCACGCGCTGCAGCGGGAGGAGCTTGCGCCGGGTGATCGGGTCGCCCTGAGTCTTCCTAACGGCGTCGATTGGGTCGCCTTCGACCTGGCGGCGCTCGGCCTGGGGTTGGTCACTGTCCCGCTCTACACCACGGACAGCCCGGCGAACGCGGCCCATGTCATCGGTGATTCGGGCGCTCCGCTGCTGCTCCTGGACGATGCAGACCAGTGGACCGCGCTTGCGCCATACGCGGTGCGGTTCCCGGATATCGGCCGGGTCCTGTGCCGGCATCTCGGCCGAAGCCCGGACGACGCGCGCCTGAGAGGCCTCGCCGACTGGCTGCCGCCTGACGCCGATCCGGCCGGAGCCCTGATCGGAGAGGCCCTTCCCGAGGATCCCGACGCGCTTGCGACCCTGGTCTATACCTCCGGCACCACCGGCTCCCCCAAGGGGGTGATGCTGTCGCACCGCAACATCCTGTCGAATGCCGAGGCCATCCTCGCGCGCATTCCCGCGCGCCCGAGCGATGTCTTTCTGTCTTTCCTCCCCCTGGCCCATGCCTTCGAGCGGACGGTCGGCTACTACCTGCCGATGATGGCCGGCAGCGCGGTGGCCTACGCCCGCTCCATCGAACAGCTCCGGGAGGACCTCTTGACCGTTCACCCCACGGTGCTGCTCTCGGTCCCTCGGGTCTACGACAAGATCTATGCGGCGATCCAGGCCAAGCTCGGCGAGCGGGGCGTCAAGCGCGTGCTGTTCGATAAGGCGGTGGCCCTGGGTTGGCAGCGCTTCGAGGCGGCCCATGGACGGGCGCCCGCGCCCGGCCCCATCGACCGGTTGTTCTGGCCGCTGCTGCGCCGGCTGGTGGCGGAGCCGGTCCTCGCGCGCCTCGGCGGGCGCCTGCGGGTTGCGGTCAGCGGCGGTGCCCCCTTGGCCGCGACCGTCGCCCGATTCTTCGTCGGGCTCGGACTGCCGCTGACGGAAGGCTATGGCCTCACGGAGGCCGCCCCCGTGGTCAGCAACATCGCCCCGGAGGGCTTCCGCCCGGGTTGGGTCGGCATACCCTTGCCGGGCGTAGAGGTGCGGCAAGGGCCCCAGGACGAGCTCTATGTGAGGGGCCCGAACGTCTGCCTGGGCTACTGGGGTGATGCCGAGGCGACCGCGGCGGCCATCGACCCCGAGGGCTGGCTGCATACCGGCGATGTGGCCACCTTGGAGGGCGGCTACGTGGGGATTCGAGGACGCCTGAAGGAGATCCTGGTCACCTCCACGGGCCAGAAGGTCGCGCCGGGGGACATGGAGATGGCGTTGACCATGGAACCCCTGTTCGACCAGGCGATGGTGGTCGGGGAGGGGCGGCCTTACCTGGCGGCCCTGCTGGTCCTTGCGCCCGAGCCCTGGGCCCGGCTCGCGCAACGGCTCGGCCTCGACCCGGATGACCCGCGCGCCCTGGAGGATCCGCGCGCGCTGGATGCGGCCCAGGCGTTGGCGGGCGAACGGCTCAAGGACTTCCCCGGCCACGCCCAGGTGCGCGCCTTGCACCTCGGACTCACGCCCTGGACGATCGAGAATGGGTTGATCACCCCGACCATGAAGCTCAAGCGACCCGAGCTCGAACAGCGGTTCGGCGACCTCATCGAGGCCCTCTATGCACGACCAAGGCGGCCGTCGGCGACGGGCCCGGGCTCGGGTCCGCGGCGCCGTTGAGTCCCCCCGCCAGCCCTCGCCATCACCCCGGGCCGCCCCTGACGGGCGGATCCCGGAGCCAAGCTGACCTCCATGACTGATCCGGCACCCGTCAATTCGGCCGATCGACTGCTCGAGGTCGTGCGCGGCTTCGCGCGGGATTCGGGGCTCGCCGAGCTCGGGGGCGGGGTCACGCTCGACACCCGGCTCGAGGCGGATCTGGGACTCGATAGCCTGGGCCGTGCCGAACTGGTGTCGCGGGTCGAGCGCGCGCTGGACTGTCGCCTGCCCGACGAGGCGCTGCTCGCCGCGACCCCGCGCGATCTCCTCGCCCTGGCGGGGGCCGCGTCCGGCGCTTCCGGCATGCCGGACCCGGGGCCGGTGCGACCGGCGGCCGCACCGTCCGCCGGGGGCGACCCGGGAGATGCCCTCCGGCGTGGCCACCCTGCCCGAGGCGCTGGACTGGCATGTCCAACGTCACGCCGAGCGGACCCACATCCTGCTCTACGGGGCGGACGACCGGATCCGTCCGATCTCCTATGGCGACCTGGCGCTGGGGGCGGCCCGGGTCGCATCGGGTCTGCGCGCAGCCGGGCTCGAGCCGGGCGGAACGGTCGCCCTGATGCTGCCGACCGGGGCGGAATATTTCTTCGGCTTCTTCGGGGTCCTCGCCGCCGGGGGCATTCCGGTGCCGATCTACCCGCCGGCGCGTCCCGAGCAGCTCGAGGACCATCTGCGCCGGCATGCCGGCATCCTCGCCAATGCCGGGGCGTTCTTGCTCGTGACCGTGCCCGAGGCCCGTACCGTGGGCCGCCTGCTGCGGGCCTGGGTGCCGACCCTGCGTGCCGTGCTGACGCCGGAGGATTTCAGCGGCGGGGCGGCTATGCAGTCCCCGGTCAGCCACCGGCCGGACGCCATCGCGCTCCTCCAGTACACCTCCGGGAGCACCGGGGCGCCGAAGGGGGTGGTCCTCTCCCACGCGGACCTGCTCGCCAACATCCGGGCCATGCGCGAGGCGGTTGCGGCCACCCCGGAGGATCGCTTCGTGAGCTGGCTGCCCCTCTACCACGACATGGGCCTGATCGGGGCCTGGCTGGGCAGCCTGTACTGCGGTGTCCCCCTGGTGTCGATGAGCCCGCT
Organism: uncultured Gammaproteobacteria bacterium; assembly: GCA_963698355.1. Lineage (GTDB taxonomy): Bacteria > Pseudomonadota > Gammaproteobacteria > Chromatiales > Chromatiaceae > Thiodictyon. Next base: position 19,018 of record CAVOQO010000114.1, read on the forward strand.
GGCCTTTCTGTCGCGGCCCCTGCGATGGCTCCAGGCCATCCACGACCATCGTGGCACCCTGTCCGCGGCGCCCAATTTCGCCTACGAGCTGTGTCTCAAACGTATCCCCGAGCAGGATCTCGAGGGGCTGGATCTCGGCTGCTGGCGACGGGCCCTGAACGGCGCGGAGCCGGTGAGCGCGGAGACGCTGCGGCGCTTCGCGGAGCGATTGGCCCCCCATGGTCTGCGCGCCGACGCGCTGGCCCCGGTCTACGGTCTGGCCGAGGCCGCCGTCGGGCTCACCTTCCCGCCGCTGGGGCGAGGGCCGGCCATCGACTGTGTCGACCGCCAGCAATTCGCGGCCGGCGGCCGGGCCCTGCCGGTTCCCTGCGACGACCCCGAGTCGATGCCGATGGTGAGCTGCGGGCGCCCGCTCCCGGGCTATCGGCTGCGCATCGTCGATGCCGACGGTAAACCGCTGCCCGAGCGCCAGGAGGGCCTGGTGCGCTTCCAGGGGCCATCCGCCACCCGGGGCTATTACCGCAATCCGCAGGCGACCGCCCGGCTGATCCGAGACGGTTGGCACGATACGGGCGATCGCGGCTATCTGGCCGGCGGCGAGTTGTACCTGACCGGTCGCGTCAAGGACATGATCATCCGCGGCGGGCGCAACCTGTATCCCTACGAGGTCGAAGACGCCGTCGGCGAGGTCCCCGGGGTGCGCAAGGGCTGCGTGGTCGCCTTCGCCGCGGCCGACCAGGCACGGGGCAGCGAGCGGCTGGTGCTGGTCGCCGAGACCCGCGAGCGGGACCCGGAGCGTCGTCGGGCATTGGAGCGGGCGGTGCGCGAGCGCGCGAACGATGTGCTGGGCCTGCCCCCGGACGAGATCGTGCTCGCGCCCCCGCGCGCCGTGCCCAAGACCTCCAGCGGCAAGCTCAGGCGCGGGGCCACCCGCGAGCGCTGGGAATCCGGGCGGCTCGAGGGCGGGCCGCCGGCGCCGGCCTGGCAGCTCATCCGGGTCGGTGCGGCAGGGCTCTGGGCAGAGTCGGTGCGAGCGGTCCGCGCCATACCCGGTTGGCTGTACGCCGGTTACGCCTGGCTCCTGTTCGTGGTGATCGCGCCCTGGGTCTGGACCGGCATCCTCATCGCCCCGCGCCTGGAGTGGCGCTGGGGCCTGGCGCGGGGCGGCGTGCGTCTGCTGCGTCGGTTGGCCCTGGTGCCGCTCCACGTGAGCGGGCGCGGGCACGTCCCACCCCCCGGGCACCCCTTCGTCCTCGCCTGCAACCACCAGAGCTATCTGGACGTGGCGGTGCTCATCCAGGCGGTCGAGCGCCCCATGGTCTTCGTCGCCAAGCGGGGATTCCTGCGCAACCCCTTCGTGCGCCTCCCGCTCCAACGGCTGGGCACCCTGTTCGTCGAGCGCTTCGACCTGCTGCGCGGCGCCGCGGAGGCGGACCGGTTCGCCGCCGTCCTGGCCCGGGGCCATCCCCTGGCCTTCTTCCCCGAGGGGACCTTTCGCGATCGGCCTGGGGTCTTGCCCTTCCGGATGGGCGCCTTCCTCGCCGCGGCCGGCGCCGGCATGCCGGTGGTCCCGGTGGCGATCCGCGGCACGCGCGAGCTGATGCCCGGGAGCAGCTTCAAGCCCCATCCCGGGCGGGCGGACGTGGTCATCGGCCCGCCGCTGCAACCGGCGGGCGGCGAGTGGCGCGACGCCGTGGCCCTGCGCGACGCCGCGCGGTCTTGGATCACCGCCCATTGTGGGGAGCCGCCATTGGAGGCGCGTGATCCGAGCCCCGAGACCGGGGTCATCGGCTGAGGGTGGTCGCGGGCGGATCGATGGGGAGAGGAAACCCGTTTGTCGGTGCCCGTTCCTCCGGCAGGGATTGACTCAAGTGGTTTGCTCGGACCAGGCAAGACGAAGCCTCAGCTGTTTTTCGATCTCAATGATGGTGAACAGGATGACGCCGATCAGCACGATCAGCATTCCATCCAGTATGCCCACGCCCTGTGTCTCGAAGACGTCCTGCAGGGGCGCCGCATAGGTGATGGCAAGCTGACCCACGGCAACGATGATGACGGCGATCCAGACCGCCTTGGTGCCGAGCACCGCCTTCCAGGTGAGGGATGTGCCGTACATGTTGCGGATGAAGAACAGGTGAAAGATCTCCATCACCACCAGCGTGTTCATTGCCATCGTCCGCGCAAGCTCGATCGGATAGCCGCGATCGATCGCGTAGGTGTAGATGCCGAACACGCCGCACAGGAACAGGATCGCAACCAGGATGATGTGCCACAGGAGCCCGCCAGTGGGTCCTCTCGGTGCCCAAACGGCTGCGCTGGTATCTGGAACGCGAGCCGCGGGCGATCAGCGCCGTGCTGCACATCCTGCTGCGCGTCATCGAGGCCCATCTGCGCCAGGGCAGCGGCGCTGGCTCGCATGCCCGCTTCGGGGCGGTGAGCTTCATCCACCGCTTCGGTGCCTCCCTCAACCGGCACGTCCATTACCATTGCTGTATCATCGACGGGGTCTTCGAGCCGACCCAGGATGCCGGTGATCTTCCGGAATCCGTACGATTTCGCCCGGCCGCCGAACTGACACCAGAGGCGGTCGCCACCATCGCCGGCTGCGCTACTGTGCTCGGCCGCCGTTCGCGCTCGAGCGTCTCGAGCTCATCGACGAGCAGCAGGTCATCTACCGGCTGCCTCGAACCCAACGGGACGGCACCACGGCGCTGTCGCTCACCCCACTGGAGCTGATCGACCATCTCGCGGCGCAGCTTGTTCACAGATTGGCCGCCGCCAAGGCGCCACCGCCATCGCTACCACGGCGTGCTCGCGCCCAACTCGCCCTTGCGTGCAGCGACCGTCGCCTTCGGGCGCGATGCCGCTGACGACCTGAGCGCCTCCGCCGAGGCGAACCCACCGTCCGCTGCTCCGCTGCGCAACGTGCGATCTCCGGCGCGCTATCTCTGGGCCCTGCTGCCTGAAAGGGAGCAGTCGCGGCTGTTCGTGTCCCTGCCGCTGGTCTGCCCCAACTGCGGCGCAGACAGGCGCATCATCGCGCAACGTCGCCGAGGCCGCCCCGGTGCAGCGCCTCCTTGCCCATATCGGCGAGCCCACCGAGCCACCGCCGATCGCCCCCGCCCGCGGACCGCCCGGCTGGGACGATGATCCCGAGCCGACGCCGCACTGGGACCTCATCGCCCAACTGGACCCAGGCTTCGCGTTTGACCAGCGTGTCTCCGGGTAACCGCCATCTCCTGCCACACAAGGGGCTGCCGCCCCTGATCTCACGCCAGCCCGCCGCGCCTGCACTCTGCCCCAACGCCCCGCCCAAGCGCGTTCCAGCACCCCCGAGATGTCCGCGCCGCTCGCGGTTCCGCCTTGACCAGCCCTCTGGCCCTCGCTAACTTCTTGACCCGACGCCGCCTTGGGGCGTGCAAAGGCGCTTGAATTTCCTGTCCGTTCCTTCCGCGAAGGGTCTCGCGACCTGATCCAGCGGGCGGTCGATCTGCCGGCGGACGCGGGCAGCGACACCGTCCTGGGCCTCAAGCAGGACCTGGAGCGCCACTACGAGCAGTCCTTTGGCCTTCCGGAGGACCATGCCCGGGAGCGGGCCGCCCTGCGCAAGCTCATCGATCTCATCATGAAGGCCGTGCGGCGGACCGCTGGCAGCGACCCTCTGGCCCCCCAAGAGCTCTCTGACGAGGAGCAGGCCCGGGAGATCCACTTCCGGCTCCTGGAGCAGCCCCTTGTGGCGGATCTGCTCTACCCCGAGAGTCCCATCGCCGCGGAGGATCTGGCCCCATCCCTCCTGAGCGCCACAGCCGAGGAGGTCGAGGCCGCCCTGGAGCTCTTCGATCTTCCCCAGGTCGAGGAGCTGGCCCAAGAATCGGCTGGGCTCATTGAGCGACTGGAGGTCGAGGGTCTGACCCTGACGCTCCCCCGTCAACGCTTGGCCGAACTCCTGACCCGCCTCGGTTCGGACCCGGCGCCGCGTCACTGACCGGTCTCTGCGCGGGGATCCGGCCCCCTCGTGCCGTGGCAGGAGCGGCAGCCGTTCCCTCGCCGCGACTAGCCGGCCTCTGTTGAGCATTCACCGGACTGCTCTGCTAGGATTCTGAGCACGCCATCCTTCCCCCACTGACGCCGCCATGCCCAGCGCTGGACTTGCCGGAATCCCGTCCGACGAGGACCTCGCGTTCACTGATTCAGACGACGTGCTTGCTAGCGGAGTCAACGCGCGAGAAGGGGGCTATCTAGCGCCCGAGCTGGACACCGCTACCTTGAGTGCCATCGCCGAGGGGCGCGAGCCGCCCGACGCTGAAGCGCTGGAGATTAAGCGACGTCAGCAGTCCAGAGGGCCAACGCTCGGGGTTGCCACTGGGATCGACGAGGATGACCTTTCCCAGGCCGGCTGGGGCATCGTACTTGCCGCCGACGATCCATTTACCGATGACCTCCTCGTGGCCCTAGAGCCCTTGCGCGCCCTGCGGGCCGAGCAGGCCGGGCCCTTGTTCAAGGTGTTCCGCGACGGGGACGGACTCAAGCCCGGTGAGGCGGGTTGGGAGTTCCTCGCGCGCCATGGATCTGGCCCGGGACCCGTCGACCCCCGCCAGGGTGTCCCCTTCTACCTCCTGTTCGCCGGCGATGCGGCACGGCTGTCCTTTGAGCAGCAGTGCGAGATCGACGTGCGCCACGCCGTCGGGAGGCTCGATCTCGAGCGGCTGGATGACGTCGCCGCGTACGCGGAACGGCTCGCCGCCGCGGAGCGCGAGCCGACGGGACGTGCGACGTCCCGCGCCCTGTTCTGGGGCACCCGCAATCCGGGCGACCTCGCCACCCAGCGCAGCGCCCGGCATCTCATGGCGCCGCTCGCCCGTGACTTCGCGCAGGAGCATCCCGACTGGGAGGTCGGGGGGCTCATCGCTGGCGCTGCCACAAGGGCGGCGCTCCGTGACGCGCTGACCGCGGAGCATCCACTCACCCTGCTCGTCACGGCGTCGCACGGCGCAGGTTACCCGAGCGGAGACCCGGAGCAGCGGGAGTGGCAAGGTGCCTTAGTCACCCAACAATGGGGAGGGCCTCTGGTACCCGGCGAGCTGTCTCGGGACATGCTCTTCGGAGCCGCGGATATCGACCCGGCGCTCCGCCTCGACGGCCTCATTGCCTTTCTGTTCGCCTGCTACGGTGCCGGGACACCCGAGACCGACCACTTCCTCCCCGAATCGGTCACACGGGTCTCGAATATTGCACCGGCCTCGTTTACCGCGCGGCTAGCCCAACGGATGCTGGCGCAGGGCGCGAATGCCGTGGTCGGTCATGTGGATCGCGCCTGGTCCCACTCCTTCCTGTGGCCCCTCGCCGGCGCTCAGCGCACCGTCTTTACAAGCCTCTTCAAGGCACTTATCGGGGGGGCGCGCGTCGGCGCCGCGATGGAGCACTTCAACAACCGTTACGCGGAGCTGGCCGCGTACCTGGATAACGAACGCAGGCGGCCGAAGGGCATGGTCGGACGGGACGAGAAGATTGCCCTCCTCTGGACGGCCGCTGCCGATGCGCGCAACTACGTCATCCTTGGCGACCCCGCGGCACGCCTCGAACCGGTCTTGGTGCCCTAAACTGCTGGAGGTCTCACCATGCTCCTTGGCGCCGCCCAGGTTCTTCAGGAGACGAAGCAGGAGCGCCCCTTTCGGGTCGTGACCTTCCGGGTGAGCCCCACATCCGCGGCGGAAATCGTCGTTGAGCTGTCTTGTCCGGCATGGCGCCCCTTTGCTCCCCAGGTGTGCCCCATCGACGTCGCGGCACTCGAGGCCGTTGCCGCGGACGCGGACCAGTACGGCGAACGCCTGGGTCGCGCCCTGTTCGACGGATCGGAGCTGGGACGCCAGTTCGAGGAGCTTCGCATCGGCTTGCTGAACGAAGGGGGCGGATTTCGCGTCCGCTTGCGGCTCGACGATCCGCGAGCCGCTGGCCTGCGCTGGGAGCGCCTCATGGTGCCCTGGGGCGGAGGTGCGTGGCGAGCCCTGGCGACCCTCGCGAGCACGCCTCTCTCGCGGGTGGCCTACTACGACACGACCGTGCCGCCACTGGAGCCAATCGAGGAGCGGACCCTGCGTGCCCTACTGGTCATCGCCTCGCCGTCGGACCTGCCGTCCCACCTCGGCGCCATACAACCGGCCGACCGCGAGGTGGCCAAGCAGGCCCTCCGTGCCTTGGGTCCTGAGGTCCTGGAGCTGACCGTGCTCGAGAGTGGTACCGGAAGCCCGCCCTCGATCGACCGACTGCGCGCCGAGCTGGCCAGGGCGCCCCATCTGATCCATGTGCTCTGCCACGGCGAGATGACCGCTGACGCGGGTGTCCTCTATGTCGAGGATGCCGCTGGGCAGTGCTACGGACTCAGTGGGGCTACCTTCGCCGAGGCGCTGCAGTCCGCGGGATGGCAGCATCCCAGGTTGGTCACCTTGGCCGCCTGTGAGTCCGCGTCCCCGAGCTCGGCCGAGGGTACCCGGGCCGTTGCGCCAATCCTGGTCGCCCGCGGTGCCGACGCCGTGCTCGCGATGCACGGGCCGGTGACCGTCAAGACCGCGGCCGTCTTCACCAGCGCGTTCTATCAGCGGCTGTACGCCCATGGTCAGGCGGACGTGGCAGCCGCCGAGGCGCGCGCAGCCGTCAAGGAGGCCTGGGACTGGAGCGTCCCCGTCCTCTTCATGCGCCAGGACGATGGGCGCGTCATCGAATTCGATATCGGCTCCATGGGGCGCGGCGTATACGCTCGGGTCGAGCCGATCGCGCGGGACCTCCAGACGCTCCCGGACGCGGCCTCTCGCGGTGACCCCACGGCGGAGGTCCTGGAGGCGATGGATGCACTGCAGGGGGAGCTTGGGAAGAGCCATGAGTTCCTGGTCCGCCTGGCCGACGGGTTCCGCCGAACCGGCAGTGAACCGGCTGCCTTCAAGAGTGAGTTCGAGACCTTCCGCCTGGACTTCGAACGAGAGTACGACCGCACCACCTGGACCGCTCAACAGACCTCCTGTCATCGGGTCGGCGAGGCGTGGGCGAAGCTGCGCCCCTTCTTCGCGTCCCTGATGGGGCAGGGCCGCTTCGACCCCGAGACCTTCCGGCGGCTCGACGAGGTCATGGGATACCTTGCGAGCGCGGATGCCGACACCATCGCCTACATGGGGCAGCTGCTCGACACCATGAAGGCCGAGGTGGACGACATCACCGACCGTCTCGATGGGAATGACGTTGCGGGCGCCATCGCCGCCAAACGCGCCTTTGAGCGGCGACTCTCCGACAGCTTCCGCCGCAGCAAGGAGTTTCTGCAGACCATCGCCCGGCATGTCCACACCGCACGCGCCGCCTGACCACCAAGGAGATCCGCCATGCCCACCCGCCGGACACCCCGACACCAGCTTCCCTACTACCTGCTTTGCGTCGATGAGAACGGTGCCGAGCGCCGAGAGGAAGATGGCAGCCTGCTCTCGGAGCGGGTCTTGGACGCCGTGCGCTCGGCCGATCCGAAGGTCACCGATGTCTTCGTCATGAGCCACGGCTGGAAGGGCGATGTTCCAGCGGCCATCGAGCAGTACGACCGCTGGATCGACGCCATGGGCGATTGCACCCGAGACCGCGCCCGGGTGCGTGAGTTGCGCCCGGGCTTCGAGCCCCTGCTGGTGGGCTTTCACTGGCCGAGCCTGCCCTTTGGCGACGACGAGATGGGCGGCAACGCCTTCAGCGCCGCGGCCGGCGCCGGCGAGGATGCCTTCGTCGAGACCTGGGCGAAGCGCATAGCCGACACCCCGGCGGCCCGGGCTGCCCTCAGCACCCTGTTCGCCGCCGCCCTGGAGGATCTCGAACCCGATCGGCTGAGCGCCGCCGTCATCGGCGCTTACCAGACCTTGGATCGGGAGGCGGGGCTCGGCACAGGGGGCCCCTCGGCGGGTCCCGAGGCCGATCGCGCCGCCTTCGACCCGCAGCAGCTCTACCTCGACGCCGCCGATGCGGAGGCCAGCTATGGTGGCTCCGTGGTCGGCGGGCTGCTCTCGCCCCTTCGGCAGATCTCCTTCTGGACCATGAAGAAGCGCGCCCGCACCTGCGGCGAGACCGGCGGCCATCGCCTCGTCGCCGCGATCCAAGCGGCCGGTGGCGATGGGCTGCGCATCCACCTCATGGGTCACAGCTTCGGCTGCATTGTCATCCCCTCCATGCTCCGTGGCACCGACCCCGCGCATCCGCTCCGGGTCTCGACGGCGCTTCTGGTGCAGGGCGCACTCTCCCTCTGGAGCTTCGCGGCGCAGCTTCCGGGCGACCCTGGAGGGCAGGGATGGTTCCGGCCGGTCCTCGACCAGGGCCGCATCCGGGGACCAATGGTCGTGACCACCTCGCGCCACGACCGGGCGGTGGGGTCCCTCTATCCCCTCGCGGCCGGCGCGGCGGGCCAGGTGGCCTACGACCTGGGATCGAGCACCGAGCTGCCGACCTACGGCGCGCTCGGCACCTTCGGCGCCAGGGGCGTCGGGGTGAGCGCGCAGACGCTAACCCTCACCCTCGGCGATGAGACGAGTGACCACGGCCTCGCGCCCGGGGGCCTCTAAACGTTAACGCGGACGCGGTGATCCGTACCGGGGGCGGGCGCCTCCGGGGCCCATAGCGACATCGCGCATGCCGAGGTCGGGCACCTGTTCTGGAATGCGGTGCTCGCCGCACCTTGAGCACGGCGGCAAAGCAACCCGGCAAAGGCATCAAGGAGGCTCCTACGTCATTCACGCAAGGTCATGCCCTGCTGATCGGCGTCGG
>CAVOQO010000115.1:0-17692 GCA_963698355.1 uncultured Gammaproteobacteria bacterium
GAGCTCCGGGAAGGTGCGTGCTACACCAAGCCTGCGACTGATCCTATTTGATGCTAGTGCGAGTAGGCGGGGTGGGCAAGCGGGCCGCCCCGACGCTCTTGGCGTCGCCACGAATGACTTTTCGCCGTCGCGAGTGGCCTATCTCTTCGGCTGGACTGATTTCTGGCCGCGGGGCGACCCGCGCCGTCTCCGGCTCTCGGTGGTTGTCCATCCGGTATCGTTGGCGACGGATAAAGCGCCCCATAGCCGGCATAGCGGCCGTCAAGAAACCATTACTCAGGATCCCGAATCGCTCACGAGTGCAAAGGCCGGTTGCCCGCGGCGCCTCGAGCATGGAATGACGATCAGTGCTTGCCTATACCTAGGCCAATCCCGAGTCCAGGCCACTGGAAGTCGCGATGAAACGACCGACGATGCCGTTGGTAAAGGGCTCCGCGACGCCGTAACCCAGCTCATCGAAGGATTTTGGAAGGTTAGGCAAGAACTCTTCAAGCATATGACGCTCGCCCTCGAAACCTTTGCTCCAACGAGCTAAATATTTGGCATTGTGATTGACGACTTGTTCTTCAGTTTTCATCGACGGGAGGTTTGCGAAATGACAAATCGTATCGCAATAGAATTGGGGGTCTAAAACGAAATCCTCATATCGAAACACGAGATAGTCATCCAGGTAACGGAGGTCTTCGAAGAGAATGCGATGGGCGAGGTACCAGTGCAGGAGCAATTCAATGGGCGAGTTTCCCGACCATTTCTGAGTTGCCATCGCAACCGCAACCGGGTGCCGTAGGATAAAAACAAATTTGGAACCGGGGAACAGCTTCTGGAAAAAACGCGACCGGATAATATTGGGTGGCGACTTCTCAAGAAATACCGGACGGCCGAGATCGTAGTAAGAGCCCCATTCGCGGAGCAACTTATCCTTGTTCTTTTCCGTGATCAAGCTCGAGTCTTCGGTCAGATGGGCGCCGGGAGAAAACGCGAAATGGCCGCTCGCTCCGTAAAATCTGCCGGTCGGAAAAACCGACTGCAGAAACTGACCTTCGTCCTCCGGCACCCCGGCATCATGGATGCCACTGACTGACGGGTTGTGGCGGAGCAAACGGTGGAGCACCGAGGTCCCGCTGCGGTGCAAGCCGGCGACGAACAGGAATCTGTGGTGGTCCAGATTGGGCGCCACGCGTAGCGGCGGCTTGTGCTTGCTGCGATCGATGTTCGGTTCATGGTTGAGGCCAAGGAGTTGTTTTACGAGCTTTTTCATAAGATTGATGGGCTATTTATTTTCGCCGCAGGCTGGCAACCAGGCGGTTGAGCTCGGCGCCAAAGGGATGCTTGAATAACCATATGCCGAGCACCCAGCCCAGCATGGTCGCAAACAGGTCCATGGCGAGTCCGAGCAGGTTGGGCGGCCCCACGATGTGCGTAAAGAGAAGGGCAAAGCCCACAGAGCAGGTGACACCGACGCTGGGGATCAGGGATCGCCAAAACGCCCTTGCTCGAAGGCGCAGAATTCGGGTGGCAACCAAAAAGTAAATAAGCGCTATCAGGAAATTGACGGCGGCGTAGCCGAGGGTGACGACAGTCAGGCCCTGAGGGGCCAATGCGACCAAAGGGGGCAAGCGAAGTAAGACGGATGCCAGCGTCAGAAGGGTGCTGACTCCCATACGACCGGTGGCGATGAGGACCTGACTCTCAAGGTAAAAGGGCGCCAGTAACAGCTCTCCAGCACAAAGGATTTGGAGCAGTGGAATGGATGGTCCCCACTGGTTGCCGTAGAGCAGGGGGATGAGCTGCGGCGATGTGACACCGAGAACCAGAAGAAAGGGCCAGGTGAGACCCGTGAGGAAGGTGATGGACAGCAAAAACTGTTGCTCGACGCCGGCGCCCGTGCGTGCCTGGGCGGCGAAATGAGGCATAGCGACCCGGGCTACGGCAGTAACGATCAGCCGGTTGAAGATCTCAATCAATCCGGCCGCGCGGGTGAAGAAGGCGAGCGCCTCCAGATTCAGGACCCTCGCCAGGACGAAGTCCGGCATGCGCCGGCCGGCTTCCGTGAACAGTTGATTAAGCGTGGAGAGGCTTCCAAATCGAATGACCCGACTCAGGTCAGAAAACCCGGGGATGATACGCAGGCCCGCCGGTCGCATCAGCCAAACGAGTCCAATCGTCACGGGCGTGGCCAGGACTGACGCAAGCGCCATCGAGTAGTAGCTGAATCCCCACCAGGCGAGTAATACGGAGCTCACCGACTGAACGGCGGTGCCGGCGACCTCGATCTTCGCGACCCGGTCGAAAAGCAGGTTGCGCTTCAGACATCCCATTGCCGTCGAGCCGAAAGGTAGCAACACGAAATTGACGGCCAGCAGCCAGAGTAGGTTGACGATTTCCGGGGCGCCGAAGAAGCGGGAGACGGGTCCGGCGAGAGCAACGACAGTCAGTGCCATGCTCCAGGACATCAGGAAATTCAATCCCGCGGCCGAGTTCAGACGGGCGCTTGTGAGCTCGCGTTCCTGTATGACGTATCCCGCGACTCCGAAGTTGCGCAGGGCGTCCGCGACGAAGACCAGAACCATCGCGAGAGAGAAGACCCCAAACTCGTGGGGAGTGAGCAATCGAGCGATAAATAGTGATGCAACGAAGCGCAACCCGATCTGCGCGTAGGAGCTGGAAAAAGAAAACAACAGGGATTTCCGGATATTCACGGTGTGTCGGAGTCATCCCTTTATTGTTGAGAAGCGGCCGCAATGCCAGGCCAGCATCTCGGGAGCGCGGGGTCTGAGAGGCGCGACTGTCGCATCGCTGCCCTGAGGAGAATCGGACCTCTCAGAACAGCGGCTTGTAACTGGCCCGAAGGAAAAACGCATGAATCAGCTTTGCGCTGAGCGTCAGCGACTTTTGTGGCGGTGAACTACATCAGTAAGCACCATGTCATTGTCCTCAATTCCAATGAAGCTCAGTATATCCGCCTGCCCAGACCGATTGCTCATCGATTCAACTGGAAAGATGCGGAAATGATCGGGGTGCTCCGCAGCCAGGCGCTCCGCTTCCGTATAATAATAATCCCAGTATTTCCCGATCGCCTCTCGTTTGCTGCCTGCCTCGAACTTCGGGAAGGTCTTGTCCCACACAGGGTCAGGCTGGAAAACGCTGCCATCGTGCCGTTGCCAAAAGTTCTTGCTTTTATAGAACGGCGTGCGGACGATCAATGAGCGCAGGCGATCCGCCACCCAGAGCGATTTCCAACGATGGAGCGAAGATTTTTTCATCCAACTTTCGACCGTCGCTGCTTTATCACGCTTGATGCAGACGAAGCGAACGTCGCCGGTGATTCTCAGAACATCATCGACGTAGCGCAAATAATAGAAGGCAATGTCCCCGATAATCCTGATGTCGGTCATTCTTTGGAGCGCGTCATAGGTCACGACCGAGGCGGGGCGTGAATAATCTAAGGCAAGCAGACGCGTGTCTCCCCCGTTGAGTATCTGCTGAAATTCGCGTATGCCGTTAAGTATTGGCTGCGGATTCCCCTCGAACACGGCGCCGGTGGGATTCATCTCGTGGAAACAAATGGCCCCCCGTTGACTAGCTATGAGGTGGGAGAGGGAGGCTGTACCGGTGCGTCCGGATCCAAGTCCGATTACGATCATGGCGTTATAGAATTCTAGGCTTATGTCGGGATGTGGTGACTGAATTGCGTGCGCTACGGATTCTTTGAACATCGGGTAGGAAATAGCTGAGACCGCGTCTTCTGACCTGTCGGGAGTTGGTCAGCCGCCAGGGGGCTCGCCGAGAAATCTGCGAAACCCCGCGCGGACCAAGAGACTGCGGGCGATGCCTGCGATCCACAGGTAGATGGAAAAGAATGCCCAGCGAAAGCCGAAGTCCCACCCCAAGGCAACGGTCGACATTTTTCGAGCCAGGTGCAGATCACCAACCCGGTGAGCTGACATGGCCAGATGTTTCGCGGCATATCCTGCAGAACGTGAGGCGAAGCGCCTAAGTGCAACATTCTCGTTGTTTGTAAATAACTGGGAAAATATGCGCAGACGAGTGAGGTGCTGGCGCAAGACGGTGACACTGGTGGACGCGTTGGCGGCACGTACAGGATTGGGTATCACGTGCTCACTCACAGACCGATGAAAATAAATGAGCTCGCGACTGTAACTGGCGATGCGATGAAAGAACTCGAGATCTTCCTCATAGGAAAGATCGACGTCAAACGCGCCATGGTTGGTGAGAAGCGCCTTGCGGTAGAGGGTGCAGTTTAGATGGGGGAAGCCGCCTTGCTCGTAAAAATAGCGCAAATCTATGAGGAAGAAATGTTCGGTTCCCAGCGGCGTGCTGTATTGCCCTAGTAGTGAGTCGTGATACCAGGTAGAACGCTGCAACTGCCCATCTTCGGTGACGCTCCTCTGGTCAGAGAAGAGGATGTCCGGTTGGTGGGCAAGGAGAAGTGGGGCGAGTTGGCTCAAATAGCTGACGTCGAGCCATTGGTCGTCATCGTCGCAAAAGGTGACATACTTCCCATTCGAGGCAGCGATTCCCGCATTTCGCGCTCGTGCGGGCCCAAGTGGGGTTTCCCCCATGTCTTGAACGATAACGCGGCTGCCGTATTCTTCGGCCAAACGGGAGAAAAAATCCTGATATACTGACTGATGGACGGCCTTCGTTCCATTGTTGACCAAGATTGCTTCGAGATCGACAAAATTCTGAGACAGCACGGACCGGGCGGCTGCCTCAGCGGATCGGGGTCGGTTGCACGTGGGGATAATGACGGAAACGAGTGGCGTCTTGTGCATGGGGGCTATCGAAGCTCCTTTCGCGATGCATTCGAAGCGACGACAAAATATATGGAGGGATCTGGAAATCAGGTCGTGTCGTTCCACTTCGACAGCCAATCCTTGGTGACCTGGAGAGCCTCCTGTCGTGCGGCGACCGATGAGAAAGTCTGGTCTGCTTCAGGAATATCATGCCGGCTGACGCTTTTCGATGCCGCCATCGCAGCGCGCCAGGTCGGATCAGCTGCCAAGAGCTCGTCGAATTCCTTGCTGACGAGGCTGCGGCCGCTCATGAGTAACAGGACGTGACCATGAAAGCGGCTCATTCCATCACGCATGGCCGCAATGAAATTCTTCGGCCGAGCATCGCCCTGGATGGCGCTTGCTGGCTGTCGCGATGGGCTTCCAGGTCCCAGGCGATCCCTGATGACGCTGCCCAGGGTTTGCAAGGCAGGTATGGGATTGAAACGAAATCTCAGAAACTTCATCCAAAATGTCTTTTCCCGCAGGCGCTGCAGGTAATAGCGCTTAAGAAGGACTTTGGCATGCGTTTGTTCCGAGTGAACGAAGGGGTTGCTCAGGATCATGCCCCTGACCTCCGGGAACTGCCAGCCGTGAATCATCGCGGCGGAGGCCGCATCGCAGCCGCCCCACAGGATGACTTCGTCGAGTCCCGGGACGTGACGTCGAAAGGTCGCGATGGCCGCGGCAATGTCCGCAGCGATGTTCTGGAAGCCGGGGTAAGGGCCCTGGCTATCCCCAAGTCCCCGTTGGTCGAAGCGCATGACCGGTGTGCCCGATGAGGCGAGCGAACGGGCCATTTCCACGAGCTGTCTGCAGCATCCCGCGCGATACTGCGGACCTCCCGCAACGATCGCCAGAACCCCGCGATTTCGGGGCGAGTGCGGGATATGCAGGACGCCGATGAGGGGGGTCCCCTCGCACTCGAAGGTCACGGCGAGCTCGGCAGTCATTTTGGGTCAATCCGTCAGGAGCGCGATAGTCTTGGCAATCAGAGCCGGCGCCGTTTCCCGTTTGTGGACCTGCCACATCGGAGGTGCTTGAATCGCACCGGCGCTCACATTGCAGCCCAAGGTGCGCAGCGTGTCGATGACGCGCTGGCTGCCGACGGAGATCGCGGCGTCCTCGTCCTCGAACATCTCGATCCAGGAGATGGCGGTGCCGCCGAGCCCGTCGAGCTTGGCGATCCGTCGGCTTTCGATGCCGGCGGCAAGTGCGCCGGTCAACTCATAGCCGGCGATCTCGATGACTTCTCCTGCGGCGAGGCGCTGCCGGACCTGTTCGGTGGTCTCTGCGGATCCCTCGCGTAGCATCATTGATGCAATGCGCAGCCGCAAAGTCTGGTTGATGAATAGCTTTCCGTCCGGGATCGGCTGCCAAAACAGCAGCCGAGGGAATCGGCCCGGCGAACGGCTAGCGAGATCCGCCACCTGAAGGGCTCCCAGGCGGAATCCCCAGAGAGTCACGGGAAGACCGGTCTCGGATTCGAGCCAGCTCGCCGCGAACTCGATATCCTCTTGCCAAATATCCCAGGTGGCATCGGCGAGATTCCCTGAGCTGTCACCCGTACCCGTAGGATCAAGCAACAGGCAGTCAAAACCCTGTTGTGCAAGCGCTCGTGCCTGATCGGCCGCGAGGGCGCGGCACCGGTTCATTTCCTCAGCGAAAGGCGGCACATAGAGTATCGCTCCCTTGATGTCGCCGTAGGGCCGAATGCGCAGCGTAAAGAGGCGGCGGTTACGCAGCTCGAAGAAGGCCGGCTCGACGGATGATGGGCTTGTCATTCCGGGTCTGTTGATTCCGTCGGGGTGAGCGCCCGGCAATACGCGATGCGGGCAAGGTCGCGATCGAGCTGTGCTCCATTGGGGCTTAAGTTCTATTTTGTCAGGGTTGTCCCGCATCGCGCCAGCCTTCGCCTGGAGCACGAGAACGTTCTACGGACGCTTCGGCCGGAGCAAGGTCTTGGCCGCACCCGGCGAGCCGGGCCAGCACGGTGATACATTGATCGAGCTGGGAGAAGCACTGTTCATAGGCCTGCGGCGGCTTACCGTAAGGGTCCGCGATGGCGCCGTCAGAGACCGCAGCGGGGGCCGCTGGACCGAGTAGATAGGCCTTGGAGGCACTATCTGGAAACAATTCGGCGGCGCGGCGCAGATGAGCGGGCTCCATCGCCAGGATCAGGTGGGCCCGGTCGACCATCTCCGCGGATAGTTGCCTCGAGCGGCTGCCAGACAGGTCATGGCCGTGCCGCGCGGCCACCTCGACCATGACCGGATCGGCCGGGCGTCCAGCCTGGGGGTGAAACCCGGCGGACTCGAGCGTAAAGCGCGCCGGCAGCCGCTCGCGAGCGAGCATCTCGGCGACGGCGCTGCGGTTGATGTTGCCGTAGCAGAGAAACAGAAGGCGCGAGCCTTCATGTAAGCGGCGTGCCAACAGGCCCTTCTGCCAGGCCGCGCGCTGTCGGCGCAGGAGGCGCCGCTCGCTCAACAGGTGCGCGATCCGCTCGCTATAGTGGACGATTGATCGGCGCATGTCCTCGATGCCTGGCCGGGGGTCTCGCCATTGCTGCACATCGAAACGGTGCCGGGGCGAGACGACCAAGAGCAGGTCCTTGATCATCTGGTAGCGGCTGGGCAGAGAGACGAGCCCGATCGGCGCATTTCGACGCAAGACAGACTCCATCCAGTGCATGTCTTTTTGCAGATTGCGGCAATAGATACCGGTCCGGGCGGGGGGTCGCGTCTGAATTTCTCCTTCTGCGAGCAGTTCGAGAAGCATGGCGGGGAAATCGGCCCCGGCGGCGACCGCGAGCGGAAGTGAGCCCCAGAAACGCCCGTTGATCTCCATCAGGCAGAATTCCCCCGTCTCGGGGTCTTCCTTGAACTCGACCATCGCCACCCCGTGCCAATTGAGTGCGGCCATCAGCTTGCGCGATGCCTCGAGCAGTTCCGGCCGCACAGGCACGCTGAGGCGCAGGCTGCTGCCGCCGCCGGTGAGTGGGACCTCATGCAGACGTTGGTGCTCAAAGGAAAAGCGGACTTCGCCCCGGTCCGCAATGAGCTCGATGCCGACGCCACGGCCCCTGAAGAGCTCCTGAACCAGGACACTCCCGTGGCGCAGGGCATGTGTCACCTGTGCGCGCAGCTGGTGTTCATCGGATGCGTAGGAGACGCTCAGGTGGACGCGCTGAATCGAATCCGCCCCGATCGATGCGGCGGGCTTCACGACCACCGGATAGCCGTGGTCAGCGGCGAAGGCCAATGCCTCGCTCGTCGAGTGGGGCGAGCAGCCGTGGGGGACGCGAATCCCAAGCTCATGCGCGAGGGCGACGGTGCGGGCCTTGTCCAGCGCGATCTCGAGCGCCCGGGCGGGCGCCATGGCGATTCGCTGTTGATCCAGGCGTTGGCGCTCGAGGTGCAGGGGCACGAGTGTGCGCTCCGTGACCGGGATCACCAGGGCGTAGCTGGCGCGTGCAAGTCGCTCCTCTACCCAGTCGACGAAGGCCGCGGGCTCGGTCAATGGGTTCGGATAGATCAGGACAGATGCGACGCAGTTGGATAGTGCGCTCAGCGATGCCGGCTCGTGACCGGCGATGTCCACGTCGGCGCCGCGGCGCTTTAGGGATCTGGCGATCGTGAGTGACGGGACCATGTCGGCGTCCAGCACGAGAATGCGCGGACGAGCCTTCCTGTCTCTACTGCGGTTTGTGCTCACTATTGAGCGCTCGCTCCTATGCAAGCCGGAAGGCGCAGGGTATGGCTCGCCGGATCTTCGGGAGACGGGTCCCGGGGAGACGAATGGGTCGTCCCGCGCCGCTGTTCCAGCTCCGCTTCCTTGCGGGTTTGACGCCATCAGGGCAGGACCGCCCCGAAGAAATCCTCAAAGCGCGCGGCGAGCAGCTTGCGGTCGATCTTGCCGTTGGGGTTGCGGGGAAGGGAGTCCTCGAAGATGACGTGTTGAGGGACCATGAAACCTGGAAGGGCGGCGCGGCAATGCTCGAGCAGCCGGCCCTCGAGATCCGGCTGCGCATCGGCGGCCTTCGCGACCGCGATAATGGCCTGTCCCAGGGTCTCGTGAGGGACGCCGATGGCGGCTGCCTCGCTCACCAGGCCGCTCGCATAGAGCACCTCTTCCACTTCCGTGGGGCTCACGCGGTAGCCGGAGGTCTTGATCATCTCGTCCTTACGGCTAATGAAGTAGAGGAAGCCTTCTTCGTCCTGGCGAACCTGATCCCCGGACCAGACGGCGAGCTCGGGGTTAGGAATCCCCTGAGGCTGACCCGGCGCTGGGCGGAAGCGCGCCCGGGTGCGCTCGGGGTCGTTCCAGTAGCCGAGCGAGACCAGGGCGCCACGGTGAACCAGCTCCCCCGGCTCGCCCGGCCCACAGTGGCTGCCATCCTCACGGACGACCAGAATCTCGGCGTTGGGGATTGCCTTGCCCATGGAGTCGGGTCGGATGTCGACCTGCTCCGGGGCCAGGTAAGTCGAGCGGAAGGCCTCGGTCAGGCCGTACATCAGATAGACGCGTGTTTTTGGCAGCTGCTCGCGCAGTGCCCGGGTCACGGTCTGGGGCATGGCCCCTCCGGAATTGGTGATGTAGCGTAGAGACTCGCGCGCGGCATCCGGCCAGACGAGCTTAGCCAGCTGAATCCACAAAGGCGGCACGGCGGCGAGGCCCGTGATCCCATGCTTCTGGACTGCATTGATGACGTCGTTTGGCAGCAGGTAGTCCATCAGCACGACTTGGGCCCCGACCGAAAAGGCCGTGGTCATCTGGCTCAACCCGTAATCGAAGCTGAATGGAAGCGCCGCGAGAATCCGGTCCGCCGGGTGGTTTTCCAGATACTCGGCAACGCTCTGGGCGCCGGCAATCAGATTGCGGTGAGAAAGCACGACCCCCTTGGGCTGCCCGGTGCTCCCCGAGGTGTAGAGAATTGCCGCCATGTCGGCGTCGATGCGCCGATGGGGTCGGACAGAGGGCGAGGGCGCCTGCGTCAGTTGGGTCCAGGAGACGCATCGGGTGCTGATTCTCGGGTCGGCATCTGCCGGGTCACCGTCTGTGACCACGACCCCGTGCAGGTCTGGGCAATGGACCAACTCATCGGCGAGCAGGTTCGCCCGATCCAGGGAGGTCACCAGGGTTCGGACATTGCAGTCCTTGAGGATATAGGCGATCTGAAACGGCTTGAGGAGCGGGTTCAGAGGGACGAAGACGCCTCCAGCGGCCGAGGCACCGAACAACGCGGCGACCGTATGGATCGTCTTGGGAAGGTAGACGCCGATCCGGTCGCCCGCCTCTGTACCCAGACCGAGAAGACCCCGGGCGACCGACTCGATGACCGCCCAAAGGGCCCCGTAGTCGAGTGTCTCTGTCTTGCAGGTCAGGGCCTGGGAGTCGGGGTGGGTGCGAGCGGTGCTCTGCACGAGCTCGTGCACCAGCTTGATGTTCTTCATGATGGATGCGGGTCGGGTGGCTGCCGCGGAGCGGACGCTGTCGCGCTGACCGGGAAATCCTAAACCATATGGCGCATGTTCAGAAGCAGGCGCACGGCGAAGCGGGTCGGAGTCCGGTCCCAAGGGGTGAAGCGAGGCAGCAGGAATGGGTCGGTGCCGGCCGTGGAAACACCAGGCCGCGTGGTGAGCGCCCCGCGATAGCCAGCGCGCTTCACCATGTCGGAGTGGATCGGCGCAAAGTCCTGACCCGGCTTGCCATTGGGATAGGCGAAGAATCGCAGCCGCTCCCCGAGGAGCCCCTCCAGGTCTTCCTTGTTCTCGGCGATCTCTTGGAACGCGCGATCGTCATCCGTGCGCGCCAGGATGGGATGAGTAACGGTATGGCCCCCGATCTCGATCCCCTCGGCACGCAATTGACGCACCTGATCACGGGTCATCATGGGCGAGCGCATGTTTGGTGCGTAGCGAGCGGCAAGCTCACCGGCAATCTGCTCCCGCTCCTCGGACGGTCGGTACTTGAGCTGGCGGATCAGAAAACTCGCCAACTGGGCGCGCTGCGCCAAGTCGCCGACCGGGTGCTGCCCGCAGTCGAATTCATTGAGATCGATGTGTTCGCCCGGTGCCTGGCGGATGGCCGCGGAGAGGCGGTCGTTCCACATGGACCGGCCATCGAGGTAGCCGGTTGCGACGAACACGGTCGCCGGGATCTGCAGATCCTTGAGGATGGGAGCGGCGACCTCGAGGTTGTCGGCATAACCGTCGTCGAAAGTGACGCACACGGACCTCTGCGGCAAGGTGCCGTCCTGCAGCCGTCGCACACCCTCGGCGAGTCGGATCGGATGAAAGCGCTCGCGCACCACCGCCATGACCGCGGAGAACTCGTCCGCCGTAGGATCGCCGGCCAGAAAGCGATCCGTCTCCGGCAGGATGCGATGAAAGATCATGACCGAGAGCCGCTGGGGCGAGTCGGTGCTCAGGAGCTGCTCAGCGGCGCCGAGAACCGTCTGATGGGCGAGGCGTCCCCAGCGAAGGGGGGGGTGTCCGGAGGGTTCAGCCGGTCCCCAGTGACTCGGTTTCACGTCCATGGGTGTGTCTGCCGGCGGGTCAACGGGGCACCCTGGGGCCCGGATCCGACGCCACCCGATCCGTTCGTCTCGGTGGGGAGCGAGCGACTGGCGTGGCAGTTCGTCATCACTGAATTGCGGCGGCTCTTGGGTTGTACCTGGGGCCGAGTTGCCCTGGATGAAGGACTCGAAACCCCCTCTGATCCCGTCAGTGCGGGCGCTCGTGCGACAGAACAACCCCGAGCGCCGACGAACGATACCAAAGTTTCCCCGACAAATGGATCCTGTCGCGGCGGTGGGCGCAGCGACGTAAGACTAAGCAGTACCCGGCGTGGACCGCGTTCAGGCTCGCGCCGCCAAAGGTGGGGATCGAGCCAGCCCCCGGCTCGGGGGCCTGCGCAAGGTATAGCGCATTTGCGAAACCGGGTCCGGGCAACTTGCTCTCCAGCCGGGGTTGGCCCCGGCCGGTTTGTCGGGGGGAACTGGAGGGGGGTCCGCGCCGTGGGAGCGGCACCGCAAAAGTTAAGAGGCCGGCACTTGTGCCGGCCTCCATACCTGTGCGGACTCTTGGGCTCAGTATCCGCCCTTGCGATGTACCTCGGGGAGCCCGGCGATCTTGGTCCCCTGTTTGGTCGGGGCGAGTGGGAACAGGGTGTAGAGGTCCTTGCTCGAAGGCTTGGAGCCCCACTTTTTCCCCATATCCTTGAGCACGACGCGCTCCATGGGTTGGTTCTGACCGTTGTTGATGTACTCGTCACGCAGATAGTTGATGACGTCCCAGTGCTTGTCGGTCAGCTCGATGCCCTCGCCCTCGGCGAGCTTGCGCGCCACGTCCTCGCTCCAGTCCATGTGATTGACCAGGTAGCCATGGTCGGTCGTCTCGATGCTCTTGCCATTTACTTCGATGGCCATGTCGTTCTCCTCATCGTTTGAATCCAAGGTGTGGATGGGGCCGCTTGCGCCGGCCAAGGACGCGGGCGCCGATCACAGCTTGGGAATTTTATGATTTTATGATTCGCGCGTCACGATCCATCGGATACGCAGATCCATCCGGCGCTCTGGCCCGGGTCGGCAGGTGCTCTGGCGTGAGCAGGTGGCACTGGGCGGCTTCAGAGGCGGCGGGACAGGCCTTGCCCGAGGCAGGACAGGCGCCTGATCGCCTTGTCGGTGCAAGCACCGCCACCCGGCGGCCTGTCAGCGGTTCTTGCTGACCGCGTCTATGCCCTTGTGGGGGATGAAGACGCCGCAGCCGAGCCGGCGCTGGGGTCCCAGGCCGAGCTGCTGCAGGCGAACCGACTCATCGGTGGTCAGGTCGGCGAGCATCAGGCTACGGGTGTGGATGGCGCCATCGGGGGTGGCGAGGGTCGTCGCCTTGCCGCACAGGGCCTTGCGAATCCGAATGTCCATCTCGGCAAGGCCCTGGGCCGCGGTGCCCATAAACGCCTCCTCGTCCTGGGCGGGGTCGGCCACCACATAGCGGGCGAAGAGCGTGGTCTCCTTGCTCAGTGGCTTGATCTTGCCGGCGCCAACCCTCAGCGGGCAGCCGTCGACCTCGATCCTTTTCCCTGGCAGGGTCTCCAGTAGCTCATGGGCGCGCTCCTTGGGTGCCCGTATGGTGAGCTTGGTGCGGTGTGAGAGTAGCAAGCGGCTGTCGGTGCCATGGGGCGGACGCTCCCAGCCGTTCTGAGAGCCGGCCACATGCACAGTGTGCACGGCCAGCAGCGGCTCGTCGCGCATCCAGGGCAGTGCGCAACAGAGCGCGTCACTCAATGCGTAGGCATGGTCAACCGGTAGCTGCCGGCAGTCGAGTGCGAACAGGATGTCGACGATGTCATCGGGGACGATGACGGTGTCGGGGTTCTCGTCTTGATTCCAGTACATCGGGATCTCGCAGTGGGGGGACCGGTCCTGGCTCGGCGCTGTCGCCATCAGGCGAAGGGCAGGCGGTCCTGGAGTGCCTCGCGATCGAACCACCAATCGTCCTGGACCAGCACGTCCACCACGTTCCGCAGCCGCACCAGAAACTTCTCGGGCTCCTTCAGCTCGAGGCGATCCATCCAGAGATCCAGCTGCTCTGGCGTCTCGACGGCGCTGTGGCGCCGCGCCACGGTGCCGAGAAGCTGGGTCGCAAAGAACATCAGGTCGTCGCGGTGTTTTCCCTGAGCGCGCACGTCGGCCAGGAACAGTGCCGTGGTGGCCGCGACCGCGGCGCCGTCCGCGTCGTCCGGCGTCTCGTCGATCACATGGCTCAGGAGTTCGATGGTGAGCTCGGGGTCGATCGGGCAGGTCACCGCCAGCCAGATGCCCTGTCCCAAGGCCGAGATCGACTGCGGCTGCTCGGTTTGAAACAAGACGTCGCAGGCGTCCGCCGCCAACTCGAACTCGTCCCTGGCCAAAAACGCGTCCAAGGCCGCCCGGCCCAGCGGCCACGCCTCGGCACCGCGACCCAGTCCCACCAGGGCGCGCGCCATCTGCAGACGCGTGTCAGCGAGGTCCTTGGGACCTCCGGCACCTGCCTCGACGTCACGGAGACGATCGGTCAGCGCCTGCAAATGGGACTCCAGCGCCGCTTCTTCCACTCCGCGGTTCATGATGGAATCCGCCGCCGTGTCGGCCAGGCGCGTCGCGAGCATCTCGAACTGCTTCATATTGCTTACCTTAATCAGACTCCGCTAGCGGACCAGACCGCTGAAGGCGGCCTCCAGCCGGTCTTCCCAATTCTCCGGTGTGTCCGGGTAGGGGGGCTTGACGTCCATCCGGAAGAAGCGCTCGCCCGATCGTGCCACCGCCTGAACGATGGGAACGAGCTCATCGAATGATTCCAACTCTTGATGTCCTACGAGAATTTCACTGAGCTTGAGCATGGATCACTGAAACCGCTGATTGTAACGTTTCGATTAAAAACCGGGCGGCCTCGACAACGGTTGCGCCGGCGCCGATACACGGTGTTGCCGCGAGGAACCCGGCCGGGAGCCACCTATTCCACACGTTCCAGATAGCGCGCTCGGTAGAGCAGCCGTCCGCCCTCGTCCGCGGGGTCGTGGTCAAAGCCGCTGCGGTTGTGCAAGACGTTGTTGCTGATCAACCCCTCGCCGGACTTCAGACTGTGGGTAAATGTGTAGATGGGGTGGGCCGAAAACAAGCGACTCAGTGCCGCCCGCGCGGCTTCAGTCTCGGGGGCGTCGCGCCACGCGACGTTGCGTCTCCGCGCCGTATAGCGCATGTGCAGCCTCGCGTTGCGCACCGAAAAAACAGGCCCGGTGCTTTCCGGGCGCAGGGTTCGACCATCCTGTAGATTCGCCGGAATGGTGAGCGCCTGGGGGTGGGACAGGGCGCGGATGTGCTCGATGGATTCATCCCGCAACAGGATGTAGGCGATCTCGTGGTCGAGCAGGTCATTGGTGCCTCCCGCGGGCGCGGGGCGGGCGCAAAACAGGGTCCAGGCCCCGACCTGGCGGTGCTCCGGGTTGTAGTAGCCGTCGGTGTGCCAGCTCAGCGGCTTGGCGGTATATGGAATGTATTCGGAGCGGTCGTCGGCGCCGCCCGGGGCAATGGTGCTCACCGCCCGATGATCGGCGAAGAGGTTGGAGTCCGCCGTTTTGAGTCCGAGCGCCCGTCCGAACGCCAGGATGGCCACCGGTTCGACCTGATGGGGTGGTGCCTGGATCAGCGCCAGGTTGTAGGCCTGGAGACGATGCCTGATCTGGGCCGACTCCGGCGCCGTCGGCTCCGCCAGAGAGGCCACCTCCACACTCAGGGTGCGGGCATCCGCGGGATAGGCCGCCAGTCTTCCGGCGCGCCAGCGCCGATAGGCCGAGGAATCGTCAAGATCGAAGGGGTGGGACACGATGGAATCCTACAATTCAGGAACTGCTTATATTAGTAACCGTTGACTGATGCGTCACCCATGCGTAACATCGCGGCCCACTTGAAGAACGCACGCGGCGGCCCATCGCGGCGGAGAATCAAAGCGAAGGCCGATGAGTCTATATCCCGGATGGGATAGGCATGCAAAAATGGGTCCCTCCCGAAGGTGGAATGGACCCGCGCCGACCGATCGCTACAGTAGGAGCGATGCCGGGTCCGGGACAGGTCGCGAGCGACAGCGGCTGCCGGGCCTTGCGTCCCTGATTTGAAACTTGTGTCACCGTAGCGGCTTGCGCTTGTCGCAACGTCCACAAAGGCGGTGTCACGCGGGTCAACCGATCCCTTTATTCTGAGCTACCAGATAGGAGATACAGCGCCATGGCGATCGATAAATACAGCACCCCGATGCTCGATCAGCTGGAGACCGGCCCCTGGCCGAGCTTCATCTCGGGCATCAAACGTCTGCGTGATCAGCACCCGGACGAGCGCATCAATAAGGTGACCAACAGCCTGCTCGGCCAGTTGGAGCACTCGTACGAGACCCGCAAGGGCTACTGGAAGGGCGGCACCATTTCCGTCTTTGGCTATGGCGGCGGCATCATCCCGCGCTTCTCCGAGGTCGGTAGCGCCTTCCCGGAATCCAAGGAGTTCCACACCCTTCGGGTGCAGCCCCCGGCCGGAAACCATTACAGCACCGCGATGCTGCGACAGATGGCCGATAGTTGGGAGAAGTTCGGCTCCGGGCTGGTGACCTTCCACGGTCAGACCGGCAACATCATGTTTATCGGAAGTGACTCGGCCAACGTCCAGCACTTCTTCGACGAGATCAACGAATACGGTTGGGACCTGGGTGGTGCTGGTCCCTGCGTTCGCACCGCCATGTCCTGTGTCGGCGCGGCCCGCTGCGAGATGTCCTGCACCAACGACGCTCAAGGCCCATCGCCTGCTGGTGAACAACTTCACCGACGACGTGCACCGTCCGGCGCTGCCTTACAAGTTCAAGTTCAAGGTCTCCGGCTGTGCCAACGACTGCCAGAATGCCATCGAGCGAGCCGACTTCGCCGTGCTCGGCACCTGGCGCGACGACATGAAGGTCGATCAGGCCGAGGTCAAGAATTACATCGCTGACAAGGGCCGTCAGTACTACATCGACAACGTCATCACGCGCTGCCCGACCCAGGCCCTGTCGCTGAACGACGACGACACCCTGGCCGTGAACAACCGCGACTGCGTGCGCTGCATGCACTGCCTGAACGTGATGCCGAAGGCCCTGCACCCCGGTGACGACAAGGGGGTGACCATCCTGATCGGGGGCAAGCGTACGCTGAAGATCGGCGACCTGATGGGTACCGTGTTGGTCCCATTCAAGAAGCTGGATACCGAAGAGGACTACGAGTCCCTGGTGGAGCTGGCCGAGACCATCATCGAATTCTGGGCCGAGAACGGCCTGGAGCACGAGCGCTGCGGCGAGATGATCGAGCGCATCGGCTTGGCGAACTTCCTGGACGGTATCGGTATCGAGCCCGACCCGAACATGCTGAGCCACCCGCGTCAGTCCTCCTACATCCGCCTGGATGGATGGGACGAGGCGGCGGAGGCCTGGTTCGAGCGTCAGGCCGAGGCTGGCAAGTAACCTGAGGTCACTGTTGCGACCGGGTCGGCGCTGCCGCCCCGGCCAAATCCCGACTTGATTAATTTGCCTATTTGTTGGAGGAAAGGCGATGGCAGACATGCGTGAGCCGATGCGAATCCGGCTGCCCGGACCCGTGGCAGTACATGCATCCCACGATGCGCAAGAATTTTGGGCAGTGGAAGTATCACGATCACCCCCGCCGGGGGTTCTCCGGCACGTTGCGTATAGTGGTGACGAAATCTGGACCGTCAAGGCTGGCACCCAGCGCATCCTCGACGTCTTCACCCTGCGCAAGCTGTGCGACATTGGCGATCAGTTTGCCGACGGCTTCGTCCATTTCACCCTGCGCTCCAACATCGAGTACATGGTCAAGGACGGCTCCAAGGTCGAGCCCCTGATCCAGGCCCTCGAGGGCGCCGGCTTCATCGTCGGCGGCACCCAAAACTCGGTGGCCATGATCTCCCACACCCAGGGCTGGCTGCACTGCGACATCCCCGGCACCGACGCCTCCGGCGTGGTGAAGTCGATGATGGACGAGCTGATCGACGAGTTTCGCAACGCCAACATGCCCAACCGGGTGCATATCACCACCTCCTGCTGCCAGATCAACTGCGGCGGGCAGGGTGATATCGCGATAAACATCCAGCACACCAAGCCGCCGAAGATCAATCACGACCTGGTGGCCAACGTCTGCGAGCGTCCGTCCGTCGTCGCCCGCTGCCCGGTGGCGGCCATTCGCCCGGCCATGGTCAACGGCAAGCCGTCCCTCGAGGTCGACGAGCGCAAGTGCATCTGCTGCGGTGCCTGCTTCCCGCCTTGTCCGCCCATGCAGATCAACGACGCCGAGCACTCGAAGCTGGCGATCTGGGTCGGGGGCAA
>CAVOQO010000116.1:0-89271 GCA_963698355.1 uncultured Gammaproteobacteria bacterium
ACCTGAAACAGCTCGATGGGGAAAGCGTGGACGGCCCGCTCCGTTCCGCCCGAGAAGGCTACCCCAGAGGCGCGGGTCTCGCACAGCCAGGGCTGGGGGTCGAGTGGACGGCGGCTGGCGAGCGCCGCGGGGCTGAAGAGACCGACGTTGAGCCCGCCGGCGGGGTCCCGGGCCGAAGCGTATTCGATTGCCGCTACCCCTGAATCCCGCAGCCGTCGCCCCAGTGCTTGGGTGGGCCCGTAGTCGGAGGGGTGGCGTAGCTCGTTGGCGTACGCGGCGCAGGGCGGGTCCTGCAGGCGCAGCCCCCGAGGGCTGCGGTAGCGGGCGCGAAACACGGTGTGTTGGGTCAGCAGTCGGCCCGAGGGGGGCGGCTCGGCCATGGCGGTCCAGAACAGCAGCCGGTAATAGGCGCCCTCAGCCAGGGCGGTCTGCAGACCCAGGGCGCCGTAGAAGAGGCTCGGTTCGAATCGGGAGCCGAATCGGGAGCCGTGGCGCAGGGGCGGGTAGCAGAAGGGACTCGCGAGCAAATAGTGCAGCCCCTCGGTGCCGGGCGTCAGGGGCGGTTTGGTGGGCTCCAGCAGTTCCTCGAGCAGTGCCTGCTCGGCCAGGTTGTCCACCAGGCTGGAGGTCGCGACCTGCTCCTGGCTCTCCACTAACCGCAGAAGCTCCCCCACGATCTCGCCGGGCTCGAGAGTGGCGCCGCAGAGCGCCCAGAGGTCGACGATATCAGGCATCTCGGGTTGTGCTCGCGGCGGCGCCGAGCCCCCCTCAGACGCGGCCCCGCATGGCGTCCAGGTACTCCAGGACGCGGGCGAGACCCCGGACGGTGCGGACCTGTTCCGCCGGCACCCCGCCGGTGTCCCGGTTATCGGTGCGCATCCAGTGGCGGATGTCTCTGGACTCGCCGCCCACCAGGACGTGGAGGCTGCGGTAGCAGCGGATCAGAAGCAGGGCCAGCTCGCCGGACTTGCTGGTGGGGTCCAGACCGCGTGCGATGGAGGTGCGGTCCTTGCCGACGATGGCGCCGATCTCCGCCTGGGAAAGGCCAAGCAGACGTCCGGCATTGAGCAGGGCCTTGCTCAATACGGCCTTGGAATCAGGGGCTGGTTTGACGGACGGCGTGCACGGTCAG
This sequence comes from uncultured Gammaproteobacteria bacterium, assembly GCA_963698355.1. Taxonomy (GTDB): domain Bacteria; phylum Pseudomonadota; class Gammaproteobacteria; order Chromatiales; family Chromatiaceae; genus Thiodictyon. The sequence continues at coordinate 1,133 of CAVOQO010000116.1, forward strand.
TGACAAGGATGATCTGATGCATATACTCTATATAGATTACAAATGTCGTATATGCAACTTGACTCTCCGGCGAGTGGCAGCCGATCGGCGCAGGTTGGTGGGCCTCGGGTCAGCGGCGCCGGAAAGGGATGACGCGGCGCTCGATGGTCGGCGCGCTGGGACCGCCAGGGCGCCCCCGCTGGCGGTCCAGCACCAGGCGAAAGGCGGCGCGGGTCTCGCCGACCAGGCGCCACTGGATCTCTTTGAGGTCGGGAAAATAATAGATAATCTCGCAGGGGACGGGCTCGGTGAGCGAGTCGCGGGATCCCCCGGCGGTCCGCCAGGCGATGCGGATCAGGCGCCCGCCCTCGCCGTCCTGGTGGGCATAGCCGCCCGCCGCGTCAACGAACACGACCTCCTCCCTATCGATCACCGCCTGGTATTGCATGGAGCGGATGGGCAGGAAGACGCAGGCGCCACCCTCGCGGGCGAGCAGTAGCTGCAGGCCGTTGTGGATGTCCGCGGGCAGGGCGCTTTGTTCCCGGGCGAAAGGCTCGTCCGGGCGGAAGAAGGTCTCGCGGGTTCGGTAGCTCGCCATGCCTGGGTCGGCGTCTGGGTGCGGGCGAGCTCAGTCCTCGTCGCTCAGGTCCGGGTCCCAGCCGGCCTCCCGCGCGCGCGCTACCGCCGCCGCGTAAATGCGGGCGTGGCGCTCGGCGAGCTCCGCCGGTAGGCGTGAGACCAGGTGGCCGAAGGGCTGCCAGGCGGCGTGCACCTTGTCGTAGAGCTCTTCGATCCCCTGGATGGTCCAGCCCTCGCAGGTTTGATCCTCGGGGATCAGGCCGAATACCCAGGCATCGCGGATGATGTTGGCGGTGGGCGTCATACCGCCACCGGGCTCGTTGTGGATGCCTTGATAGATCTTTTGTTTCATGTCGTGGGTCCAGTGTCGCTGTCGGCTAGAATTTAGCGCCTTCGCCCCCGCCCGTCACCCGCGGCGGCCATCGGCGACGAGCGTTCGGCGCGGCAGACCTATCGATCATGCGTGAGACCCTGGTGGACCTGATCCGGCACGGCGAGCCCCTGGGCGGGCGCCGCTATCGCGGCAACGGTGTCGATGACCCACTCTCGACCAAGGGTTGGCGGCAGATGCGCGCCGCGGTTGGCGATGAGCATCCCTGGCAGCAGATCGTCACCTCGCCCATGGCCCGCTGCCGGGAGTTCGCCCTGGAGCTGGCCGGGCGCCACGGGCTGCCGCTCGTGGTCGAGCCCGCCCTGGCCGAGGTCGGCATGGGTGCCTGGGAGGGCCGCGCCCACGCCGATGTGGCGGCAAACGAGCCCGCCGCCTTCGAGGCGTTCTACCGGAACCCGGCCAGTTGTCGCCCGCCTGGCGGGGAGCCCTTGGGCGAGCTCAGCCGCCGTGTCGCCGCGGCTTACACCCGTCAGGTGGCATCCCATCCCGGCCGGCACCTGCTCATCGTGTGCCATGCCGGGGTGATGCGCGCATTGGTGGGGCATTTGCTCAAGGCCGAGCCCGAGCGCTGGTATCGGCTGCGGATCGACTACGCCGGTCTCGTGCGGGTGCGGCACGGGCGCTTCGGACCCTCCCTGGAGTGCGTCAACGCCCGCTCTCTGCCCTAACCGCCCCACCTGTTGCAAGCAGCACGCAGCCATCCCGTGACGATCCTGTCCATCGTCCTGCCGGTCTTCGCACTGGTCCTGGTGGGTTTTCTCTATGCCCGCCGCCATGCGCCGGACATGGGCGCCGCGAACCGCGTCAATCTGGACGTGTTCGTGCCGGCCCTGATCTTCCACGTCATGTCGGGGGAGGACTTCCGGCTCTTCGACTATCTGGATCTGGCGCTGGGGGGCCTGCTGGTGGTGCTGGGATCGGGGCTTCCGGCCCTGGCCGTCGCTCGCGCGCTGCGGATCGAGTGGCGCACGCTGGTGCCCCCGATGATGTTCGTGAACTCCGGCAATATGGGGCTGCCGCTCGCCCTGCTGGCCTTCGGTAAGGGCGCATTGGCCGCGGCCGTGGTGCTGTTCCTGGTGGAGAACATCCTGCATTTCACCCTGGGTCTGCGCATGCTGGACCGGCGGGCGGGTCTCGCCGCCCTGCTTCGCATGCCGATGATCCTGGCCACGCTGGCCGGGCTCGCGGTTTCATTGCTCACCATCCCGATACCGGAGCCGCTCGCCCGGGCCGTGGAGATGCTGGGTCAGGTGGCCATCCCGCTGATGCTGTTCGCCTTGGGGGTGCGCCTGAAGGATGCGGACCTGGAGCATTGGCGGATCGGGGTGATCGGTGCCCTGCTGCGCCCCCTGAGCGGCGTGCTGATCGTGCTCATGCTGCTGCCGTGGCTGAATCTGGAAGGGATTCAGGGCGAGCAACTGATCCTGTTCGCGGCCCTCCCCCCAGCGGTGCTCAATTTCATTCTGGCGGAAAAATACCGGCAGGAGCCGGCGGTGGTGGCCTCGATCGTGATCTGGGGCAATTTGGCCAGCCTGATCGTGATCCCCGTCATTTTGGCCTTCCTACGGCACTGATCTAGGACAGGCGTGCGGGTCAGGCCCGCGCCGGTGCGACCCACGGATGAGCCCTTCGTCTATACTGCGCGGTTTCCGTGCAATCCCTGGCCCCGTCATGCCACACCAGACAGACGACCTTCGCATCCGCGCCATCACGGAGGTGCGCTCGCCCAAGTCGCTCCACGAGGAGATCCCGGTCAGCGAGCGTGCGTCCGCCACCGTCTACGAGGCACGTCGGGAGATCCAGCGCATCCTCCAGGGTGAAGACAATCGTCTGCTCGTGGTGGTCGGACCCTGTTCGGTGCACGATCCCCAGGCGGCCCTGGAATACGCCGAGCGCCTGAAGCCCCTGCGCGAGGCCCTGGCCCAAGATCTGATGGTCGTGATGCGGGTCTACTTCGAGAAGCCGCGCACCACGGTGGGCTGGAAGGGTCTCATCAACGACCCGAACTTGGACGGCAGCTTCGAGATCAACAAGGGCCTCTGCCTGGCCCGCAAGCTGCTGCTGGACCTCGCCGAGATGGGCATGCCGGCGGGCACCGAGTTCCTGGACCTGATCAGTCCCCAGTACATCGCGGACCTGGTGAGCTGGGGCGCCATCGGCGCCCGGACGACTGAGAGCCAGGGCCACCGGGAGCTGGCTTCCGGTCTGTCCTGTCCGGTGGGCTTCAAGAACGCGACGGACGGCGACGTGAAGGTGGCCATCGACGCCATTCATGCGGCCGCCCGCCCCCACGTCTTCATGTCGCTCACCAAGGAGGGGCACTCGGCCATCTTCTCGACGGCCGGTAACCTCGACACCCACATCATCCTGCGCGGCGGTCACAGGCCCAACTACGACACCGAGAGCGTCAACATCGCTGCGGAGCAGATCGAGGAGTCGGGTCTGACGCCGAAGATCATGATCGACTTCAGCCATGCCAACAGCCGCAAGAAGCCGGAGAAGCAGATCCAGGTCTGCCAGGACGTCGCGGGGCAGGTCGCGCGTGGCGACCGGCGCATCATCGGCGTCATGATCGAGAGCAACCTGGTGGCCGGGCGGCAGAACGTCGACGCCCCCACCGGACTGGTGTATGGCCAGAGCATCACCGACGCCTGTGTCGGCTGGTCCGACACGGAACCCATGCTGCAGCGAGCTGGCGGAGGCCGTGGCGCGGCGGCGGGGCTGATGCGTCGGGCTGTCTCTGCCGTGAACACCGTTCTGATTCGGGTATAAGCTCGGGAAGACCAGACCCGACCAGCGGACACGCCGCCATGCTCCGGTGTCTTCTTATCCTGCCACTACTGGCCGCCCTGCCGGCCGAGGCGGGCCTGTTCAAATGCCGCCTGCCGGACGGCAGCGTCGTCTACCAGCAAACCGCCTGTGCGGGGACTGCTCAGGGTGCCGAGGTGTCTGTCGACACCCGCTCTCCCGGCGGCCCCGGCGCCGGTTCCCCCCGAAAGGACTACTCGGTCGAGTCCCAGCTCAAGGCCTTGGAGTCCGCACGGGAGAGTGAACGCAAGACGAGGGGGAAGACAGCCAAGGAAACGCGCCAACCACCGTCGGTGGATACCTATGACCGCGCCAAATGTTCTAAGCACCGCGCCCAGGCGGCCCACTGGCGCCAGGAGGTGCGCAACGGCTATCGCAACCAGGAGGAAAAGGCCCACGACCAGCACATGCTGGAATACCACCAGGCCCTGGTTGACCGCTATTGTGAGCCCGAGTGATCCCTTGTTCTCGGTAGGCTAAAGGCGGCTGAGCAGGCGTCTGCCTCCGATTCGGGTGGTCTGGTCGGCGATCCACTCCGCCCGTCGGAGCAGGCGCGCGGATGGCTCATCCGGGCGATAGGCGCCCGGGGCGGGCAGCACGCCGGCCAGCAGAGCGGCCTCGCCCAGGGTCAGCTCGCTCGCCGGGTGGCCGAAATAGCGCTCGCTGGCGGCGCCCACGCCGTAGGTGTTCGGGCCGAACTGGGCGATGTTCAGATAGACCTCCAGGATGCGCGCCTTGGGCCAGAGCATCTCGATCAGGGCGCCAAACCAGGCCTCGAGCCCCTTGCGCACCCAGGAGCGCTCCGGCCACAGGAACAGGTTCTTGGCGGTCTGCTGGGTGATGGTGCTAGCCCCGCGCAGGCCTTTTCCTTGGCGGAAATCTCTCCAGGCCCGGCGGATCTCGACCGCGTCGAAGCCGTGGTGCACCGGAAACCGTTGGTCCTCGGCGGCGATGACGGCGAGCGGCACGGCGCCGGGGAGCTCATCCCAAGGCACCCAGCGGTAGTGGTAATAGGGCGGTGTGCTGCCGAGGCGCCAGAGGATGAATGCGTGGCGCAGCATGAAGGCGGACGCGGGCGGGTCCACCCAGCGCAGGGTGCCCACCGTGAGCACCGAGATCAGGACAAACCCGATCGCGATGCCCCGCGTCAGGCGCCAGACCTGGCCGAGCATCCGGCGGCGAAGACCCTGCGCGGGTGCGGAGTCTGCGGATGCCTCCGCCGTTTTTAGCGGTTCGATCCCAACCCACACTGAGCTTGCTTGGGCCTGCTCATCGGGTCCCGCGCGGTCCGCCACGTCTATTACTCGATTCAGAGCTTTCCCCCTTCGTTGTCGCGCAAGACCAGCCGCCGTACCGTGGCGACGTCAGCCGGGGCCGGTAAGTCGTCAGGGTCCGGAGGCGATCGCCTGCTTGCCAGGCATCGCATCGTCTTGCGCCAGCCCAAGGATGCGGTAAACCTCCCTGAATACCGCGCACGCGCCCGAGATGACTTGATCCGGGACGATCACCCCTGTGCCTGTCAGCCGTTCCAGGCAGACGCCGAAGGCCTTCCAACCGGAGGAGGTGCCCTCCCCGTGGAAGTCCAGGAAGGCTGGTGCGCCAAGGCCGTTGCCCAGTTGCCGGCGCAGATGACGGGCGATGACTCGACCACCGAGGGTGGCCCCCTCAAGCACGTAGAGACCGCCGAGTGCGGCACCGAGTTCATAATGCCGCTGGGTCGGGGTCAGGGTTGGAGGGACCTCGAGTCCTTCTGCCCGGCAGTCCACGAGCAGGGCCGGGAGTTTGGGAAGAAGTGCGGGGACCAGCTCCGGATGGGCCGCGAGCCGGGCGTCCAAGGCGGCGAACAGCGGGGGTTCCAGGGTGCCGTAGACCTGGGTCATGCGGGCCAGATAGCGGCGGTAATCGGCTCGGGTCACGGTGGGCGCGGTGAGCGCGGCCATGAGGGGCAGGCGCTCCACCGACTCGTGAAGCTCTACAGTCGCGCGGCGCAGCCGCGCCAGCAGCGTGTCGGGCATGACGCCGGTTGGCGCCTTTGGCGCGTGGGTGGTTTCGGATCTGGGATGATTCGGGTCGATCATGGCACAAGGCGGGCAGCTCGGCGCCAGGTGCGGACTCAGCGAATACGGTCCCCCGTCTGCGGGTCGAAGAAGACGACCCCGCTCAGGTCGAGTCCGAGTCCCAGGGTCGCACCGGGTCGGGCCGGCACGGACGGGTGGATGCGCCCGATGGCCCGGGTGCCGTTGATCCTAGTGTGCACATAGGTGTCCGGACCCGTGGGCTCCACCAGGTCCACCAGGCACTCGAGCACGGCCCCGCCGCCTTCCCCCTCCGGCTGTGCGGAGGTGGCGGTCATCTGCTCGGGGCGGATGCCAAGCAGGACCTCGCGACCCGCGTAGGCTTCCAGTCCCGGCACCAGCGCCGCCGGGCCCAACTCCATCGGCGCCCCGGCCCCAGTCAGACCCAGGAGGGGACCGGCGGTCACCGGGCAGGGGATGAAGTTCATGGACGGGGACCCGATGAAGCCGGCCACGAACAGGTTCGCCGGGTCCTCGTAGACCTCCTGGGGGGTGCCGAACTGCTGGATCAGCCCGTCCTTCATCACCGCGATGCGGTCCCCGAGGGTCATGGCCTCCACCTGGTCGTGGGTCACGTAGACGATGGTGGTGCCGGTACGCAGGTGCAGGGCCTTGATCTCGGCGCGCATCTCCACCCGCAGCTTGGCGTCGAGGTTGGACAGGGGCTCGTCGAACAGGAACAGGGCCGGCTCCCGGGCCAGGGCCCGCCCCATGGCGACGCGCTGGCGCTGGCCGCCCGAGAGCTCGGAGGGCTTGCGGTCCAGTAGTGGGCCGATCTGAAGCATCTCCGCGACCCGCTCGATGGCAGCCTCGCGCTCCGCCTTGGGCACCCGTCGGATCTCCAGCCCGAATGCGATGTTCTGACGGACCGTCATGGTGGGGTAGAGGGCATAGGACTGGAACACCATGGCGATGTCCCGGTCCTTTGGCGGCAGGTCTGTCACGTCCCGGTCGCCGATCAGGATGTGCCCGGAGGTGGTGCTGTCGAGTCCCGCGATCTGGTTCAGCAGGGTCGACTTGCCGCAACCCGAGGGGCCCACCAGGATCAGGAATTCGCCCGCCTCCACCGCGAGATCGATGCCCTTGAGCACCTGGGTGGCGCCGAAGCGCTTGTGGACATCGACGATCTTCAGTGCCTGCACCGGGATCCCTCTTGCGGAAATGGTTGCGAATGGGCGCTCGGCCGGATCATCCCTTCACCGCCCCGGCGGTCAGGCCCCGCACGAAATACTTGCCCGCCAGCACATAGACCAGCAGGGTCGGGAGGGCGGCGATGATGGCCGCCGCCATGTCCACGTTGTAGCGCTTGACCCCGGTGGTGGTGTTCACCAGGTTGTTCAGGGCCACCGTAATCGGCTGCTGATCCCCCGCCGAGTAGACGACGCCGAACAGGAAGTCATTCCAGATCTGGGTGAACTGCCAGATCACCGAGACCACGATGATGGGCAGTGACAGGGGCAGGATGATGCGCCGGAAGATGGTGAAGAAGCCGGCACCATCCACCTTCGCCGCCTTGACCAGCTCCTGGGGCAGGGCGACGTAGAAGTTGCGGAAGAACAGCGTGGTGAAGGCGATGCCGTAGACGGTGTGGACGAACACCAGTCCGCCCACCGAGCCCGCCAGTCCCAGCGCCCCCAGGGTGCGGGCCATGGGCAGCAGGATCACCTGGAAGGGGATGAAGCAGCCGATGAGGAGCAGGCCGAAGAAGAGCTCCGAGCCGCGGAAGCGCCATTGGGTGAGCACATAGCCGTTCAGGGCGCCGATCAAGGTGGAGATGGCCACGGCCGGCACCACCATGCGCACAGAGTTCCAGAAGTAGCCCTTGAGCCCTTCGCAGCGCACCCCGGTGCAGGCGCTGGACCAGGCCGCCTCCCAGGCGTCGAGATTCAGACCGCTGGGGGGCGAAAGGAGGTTGCCGCCGCGAATCTCGTCCAGTGTCTTGAGGGAGGTCACCACCATCACGTACAGGGGGGCCAGGAACCACAGGGCCGCGAGCCCGAGCAGCCCATAGACCAGGACCCGGCCCCAGACCCCTTTCCCGCTCCCCACCGCCCCGGCCGGTTCAGGCACGACGACCTCCGCGCAACTCGGAGTAGAGGTAGGGCACGATGAGGGCCACCACCGCCATCAGCATCATCATGGCGGCCGCGGACCCGAGCCCGATCTGGCCGCGGGTGAAGGCGAAGGTGTACATGAAGGTGGCCGGCAGGTCGGTTGCGAAGCCGGGTCCGCCGCCGGTCAGCGCCATCACCAGGTCGAAGCTCTTGATGGCGATGTGCATCAGGATGATGAAGGCACTGAAGAAGACCGGGCGCAGTGCCGGGATGACGATACGCCGGTAGATGGTGGGCAGCCCGGCCCCATCGATGCGCGCGGCCTTGATGATGTTGTCGTCGATGCCGCGCAGGCCGGCCAGAAAGAGGGCCATGACGAATCCGGCGGACTGCCACACCGCGGCGATCACGATGGTGTAGATGGCCATGTCAGGGTCCACCAGCCAGCCGAATCGGAACCCCTCGAAGCCCCAGTCATGCACCAGCTTCTCCAGCCCCAGGCCCGGGTTCAGGATCCACTTCCAGGCGGTCCCGGTGACGATGAACGACAGGGCCATGGGATAGAGATAGACGGTGCGCAGGGCCCCTTCGGCGCGGATGCGCTGGTCGAGTAGGATAGCGATCGCCAGACCCAGCACCATGGCGACAAGGATGAAGAGCCCCCCGAAGACGGCCAGGTTCTCCGCCGCCACCCACCAGCGGTCCATCGTGAACAGGCGCTCGTACTGGACCAGACCCGCCCACTCGTAGCGCGGCAGCATGCGCGAGGCGGTGAATGACAGCCAGGCGTTCCACAGGATGAATCCGTAGACGAACACCAGACTGAGCACGAAGGTGGGCGCCACCACCAGTTTGGGTAGGACGCGCTCCAGCGTGCCCGCGGACATCGGGTCTCGGGTCATCATCGGTGTCCCCTGTTACGCGGCGGCGCCGGGCGTCGTCGGCACGGCCTCCCCCGCGGTCAGCCTCGGGCCGACGCCACCGTATCCGCGAGCTTTCGGGCCGCGTCCTCGGGGCTCATTGCCGAGTTGAAGAACTGGGTGACCAGATCGAAGATCGCGCCCTGTACGGCGGAACGCACCGCCATTCCGTGGGCCATCGAGGGCACCAGGGTGCCGGCCTTGGCGCTCGCCACGAACTCCGCCATGGAGTCCTTGGCGCAGTCGTCGAACTTGTCCATGGGCATCCCCAGGCGCACCGGTATCGAGCCCTTGTTCAGGTTGAAGACCTCCTGAAACTCAGGCTCCATGATGGTGGCGGCCAGGTCGAACTGGGCCTTCTGGGCCTCCGGGTCGTCCAGCTCGAACATGGCGAAGCTGTCGATGTTGAAGGTGAACATGCCGCGGGTGCCGGGGGCGGGGACGCACAGGAAGTCCTTGCCCGGGGTCTTGCCGGCGGCGGTGAACTCGCCCTTGGCCCAGTCGCCCATGAACTGCATGCCGGCCTTACCGTTGATGACCATGGCGGTGGCCAGGTTCCAGTCGCGTCCCGGTGCACCCTTGTCCACGTAACCCTGGACGCGCCGAAGCACCTCAAAGGCCTTGACCATCTGCGGGCTGTTCAGTGCCTCGGGTTTGAGGTCCACCAGCGCGGCCGTGTAGAAGTCAGCCCCGCCGGTCCCGAGCACGATGCTCTCAAACAGGGTGGCGTCCTGCCAGGGTTGGCCGCCGTGGGCGACCGGGATGAAGCCGGCGGCCTTGAGCTTCTCCGCGGCGGTGAAGAATTCGTCCCAGGTGCTCGGGACCTGGGCACCGGCCTTGGCGAACACCTCGGGATTGGCCCACAGCCAGTTGACCCGGTGGACGTTGACCGGCGCGGCCACGTAGTGCCCGTCATACTTCATCACCTCGGCGACCACCGGCGGCAGCAGCTCGTTCCACTGGCCCTCGGCGGCCACTGGATCGAGGTTGGCGAGCACCCCCTCCTCGCCCCACTCCTGGATGGTGGGGCCCTTGATCTGGGCCGCGGTCGGCGGGTCGCCAGAGACCACCCGGGACTTGAGCACCGTCATGGCCGCCTCGCCCCCGCCGCCGGCGACCGCGAAGTCCTTCCACGTGTCGCCCTTGACCTCCAGCAGGCGCTTGAGCTCGGCGACGGATGCGGCCTCACCGCCGGAGGTCCACCAATGGAGCACCTCCACCTCACCGGCCGAGGCGGGCGCTGGCGCGGTCAGGGCGGCGCAGGGGATCAGGGCGAGCAGGGTCGCTCTCAGCGGCAATACCATCGTGTCTCTCCTTCAGCGGTGTCGTTCTATCTTTGCGGCAGGCAGTCGCCCGCCTTCTGGCCAGTGTAGACAAGGGGTTCCGGAGTGTCGACGAAAAAGATACCGAGCTGTGGGCCGAGTAGAGGAACGTCCTGGCGGTCCCGGGGTCTTTCCGGTACAACACGACGCGACCGCACCACGCCCCGAGGTGCCTGTCGCCGGCAGGCACTCCGAGAATTCAGCAGAGACACGATCACACGATCTAAGGAGACCCCATGCACAAGACGATCCCCGCCGTCCTGGCCCTGATTCTGGCACCGACCCTCACCGTGACGGCCTTCGGCATCCGGGCCGAGGAGGCCCACGCGGGCGCAGCCCCTCACTGGACGTACGCCGGGGCGACGGGTCCGGAGCACTGGGGCGACCTCGACAACAAGTTCAACACCTGCGTGAACGGCGTGAACCAGTCCCCCATCGACATTCACTCCACTCTGGACGCGGACCTGCCCGCGCTCGGGATCGACTACAAGGGGCGGGGAACTGAGATCCTCAACAACGGCCACACCATCCAAGTCAACGTGGCCCCTGGCTCGATCCTCACCCTGGAGGGTAAGCCCTTCGAGCTGAAGCAGTTCCACTTTCATGCCCCGAGCGAAAACACGGTAGACGGAGAGTCCTTCGCCCTGGAGGCCCACCTTGTACACGCGGATGCGGAGGGGCACCTGGCGGTGATGGGAGTCATGTATCGACTGGGCAAGGAGAACCGGGCCCTGGCGGAGGTGTTTGCGGACATGCCCCACGAGGCGGGCATGAAGCAGGCGCTGTTGTCGTCGATTGACCCGGTCGGCCTGCTCCCCCGGGTCGGCGACTACTTCCGGTTCAACGGGTCCCTGACCACTCCGCCCTGCACCGAGGGGGTGCGCTGGGTCGTCATCAAGGAGCCGCTCACGGTATCCAAGGAGCAGGTAGAGGCCTTCCAGGAGGTGATGCACGGGGCCAACAATCGCCCGGTGCAGGCGGTCAATGCGAGGCCTGTCCTGCGCTGAACGGTCGCCTCGGGGCCCGGGACTTGTCAGGCGGGCCCCGGTGGGCGCGGGGTCTTGAGGAACTCCGCCAGCTCGCGGTCCATCTCGAGCACATGGCCGAGAAGCCAGTCCTTCAGGCTATCGAGGAGATCCAGGCCGAGCCATTGCGCCTCGAATTCGCGCAGCTCGCGCGCCGTCACGCTGAGCTCAGCGAGCAGCAGGTCGTGCTCGTTCTTGTGGCGCGGCAGGTCCGGGAAGTCGTCGACGCGCATGACCTCCTCCTCACGTTCGAAGTGGGCCCGGGTGTGCGCGGCAAGCTCTGCCAAGGCGTCGGCCAGGGGCGGTGCGTCGGACTGGCGGATGGGATGCGCCGACCCCGCTGCGGGAGGGCCGTAATCGCGCGCGATACGGCTGAGCATGGCGGCGAGCTCGCGATGGTCCTCATCCATGAAACCCACTTCCAGGGTCCACTCGTCCCGCCATTCGAGGTAGCCCGTGCGCGCCTGCTTGTGCAGGACGGGCTCGATTCTCCGCCGGACCTGATCGTCGGCCTCGAATGCCCTTTCCCGGAGATCGCCCGCGGGGCCATCCGGAAGGGATGCTGCAGGACTCATATCACCTCCAGCGCCCTCACCAGGGCGGCGAGATCCGGCTCCTGGTCCAAGTCACCCTCCCAGAAGCGAAAGCAGCGGGCGGTCTCGCCCTCGCCCACGGTCAGCTGCGCCATGAAGCCGGTAGCCCCTTCGGGGCCCGCGCGCTCGCGCGCCGGCCCGAGCCGTTCCGCCAGCGTGAGCAGGTGCACAATCTGAGGGGGAGTCAGGGTGCCGCTGCGCGGCTCGTGGCTGGTGTAATCGCCGTCGTTGACCCGGTAGGCCCCGGTAATGTCGACAGCGATCTCGAGCATATAGTCGTCCTGCCCGACGACGCGATAGCTCAATGGAAGATTCGACATGCTTCAATCCCCCCGGGCCCTTCGGGGGCCATCGTGTCCGAAATGGCTGGCTGGTGCCATGAGGATAGTACGGTCTTTAGACCTTCGGGGGCTTCCGACCTAACGGCGCTGCAACCGTTGTTGCCGGCCGCGATACGACCGGCCGGATGGTGCCTGCATCAAACCCCGGACGCGTTCCAGTGACGAAACGCCAGCACCCAGGACGAAATGCCGGGATTGGATTCGCCGCGGGCCATCAGGGCCTCACCAATCTCCGCCAGGAGCTCGCGGAATTCGCGCACGGCCATCTGCCACTCCGCCTCACCGAGGCCGGGGTTCTCCGACAGGGTCTCGGCGGCGAGTGAGCCGGCACCGGCCCACCAGGCGTTTGCGTCGACCGCGCGCCAAAATGCAGACGGATCGCGGTCCGCCAGGGCGAGTAGGTCCGCCACCTCCGCGACGCGCGGATGGGCGATGTCCAGAAGCAGCTGGTTCAGCCGGGCGAGCGCCTTCAACAGCTCGGGACCGGGCAGCCCGACAAGGTGGTCGCCGCGCGGAAAGGCCTCGGTTCTTGGTGCTCGGCCCTTGCCGCCTCGCCGTTCGGCGCTCAACCCCGGTTTGCCCGCTTGCGCTCGTGCTCCTTGAGGTAGCGCTTGCGGATGCGGATGGCGGTGGGCGTGATCTCAACCAGCTCGTCGTCCTCGATGAATTCGAGTGCCTGCTCCAGGGTGAAGCGGATGGGCGGGGTGAGCAGGATGTTCTCGTCCGAGCCCGCGGCGCGGATGTTGGTGAGCTGCTTGGCCTTGAGGGGGTTGACGGTGAGGTCGTTGTCGCGGGAGTGGATGCCCACCACCTGTCCCTCATAGACCTCCATGCCTGGGGACACCAGCATGCGTCCCCGCTCCTGGAGGTTGAACAGGGCATAACCCAACACCTTGCCCTGGCCGTTGGCGATCATGGCGCCGTTGCGCCGGGGAGCGATGCCACCCTGATTGGCGGGCCCATAGTGGTCGAAGACGTGATACTTGAGCCCAGTTCCCGAGGTGAGTGACATGAACTCGGTCTGGAAGCCGATGAGTCCGCGCGACGGGATCTCGTAGTCCAGTCGCACCCGGCCCTGGCCGTCCGGCACCATGTCCTTGAGCTCGCCCTTGCGCTCGCCCAGGGCCTGCATGATGGCCCCCTGGCAGGTGTCGTCCACGTCCACCGTGAGCTGCTCGTAGGGCTCGCAGATGACCCCATCGATCTCCCGGAAGATGACCTCGGGTCGGGAGACCGCCAGCTCGTAGCCCTCCCGGCGCATGGTCTCCAACAGCACCGAGAGGTGCAGCTCGCCGCGCCCGGAGACTCGGAACTTCTCCGGATCGGTCCCTTCCTCCACCCGCAGGGCCACGTTGTGGATCAGCTCCCGCTCCAGGCGGTCCTTGAGCTGGCGGGAGGTCAGGTACTTGCCCTCGCGCCCGGCGAAGGGTGAGGTATTGACCTGGAAGGTCATGCTTACCGTGGGCTCGTCCACACTGAGCTGGGGCATGGCCTCCACGTGCTCCGGGTCACAGAGCGTATCGGAGACGTTGGGGGCCTCGATGCCGGTGAGGGCCACGATGTCGCCGGCGGAGGCCGATGGCACCTCGTAGCGCTCCAGCCCCAGATAGCCGTAGACCAGGCCGATCTTGGCCTTGTGCCGGGTGCCGTCGGTCTTGACCACCACGACTTGTTGATTGGGCTTGACGCTGCCGTGGCGGATGCGGCCAACCGCAATGGCACCGACGAAGCTGTTGTAGTCCAGGGTTGAGATCTGCATCTGGAACGGGGAATCCGGGTCCACTTCCGGGCGAGGGCAGTGCTCGACGATGGCCTCGAAGAGCGGGGTCATGTCCCCCTCGCGGACATCGTCGGTCAGGCCGGCATAGCCGTTGATGGCGGAGGCGTAGATGATGGGAAAGTCGAGCTGTTCGTCGGTGGCCCCGAGGCGATCGAACAGCTCAAAGACCTGGTCGATCACCCAGTCCGGCCGGGCGCTCGGCTTGTCGATCTTGTTGATGACCACGATGGGGCGCAGCCCGTGCTGGAAGGCCTTGCTGGTCACAAAGCGGGTCTGGGGCATGGGGCCCTCCTGGGCGTCCACCAGGAGCAGCACCGAATCCACCATGGAGAGCACCCGCTCCACCTCACCGCCGAAGTCGGCGTGGCCCGGTGTGTCGACGATGTTGATGCGGTAGCCCCGCCAACGCAGGGCCGTGTTCTTGGCGAGGATGGTGATGCCCCGCTCCCGCTCCTGGTCGTTGGAGTCCATCACCCGCTCGACCGGACCGAAACGATCTCCCAAGGTGCCGGATTGCTGGAGTAACTTGTCCACGAGCGTGGTCTTGCCGTGATCGACATGGGCGATGATGGCGATATTGCGAAGGTTCTCGATCACGGGATGGATACTCCGGAAAGACGCCCCGCGGGTTGAGCGGGATCCGTGCGGATTGAGGCGTGGCTGGGGACAATGTTGAGAGGGGCGAGAGTATATGCCGAAGCAGGAGGGCGCGCCTGTGCGGGAGTCTGGGGGTCCACGCGCGATGCGTTATTCAGGGTAAAGAGATAAGAAATCTTTTTTTCTCAATGCCTTGTGATTGTCTTTTTGACGCAATATCGCAACCTCCCGGCAATCGTTCGGCGAATAAAGACATTTCCAGGCTGCCAACAGGGGCTGTGGACAAATCTGTGCGCAACGTTTGGCAGCGGGTCGGAAGGGCGCGCCAGCATTGGATTGGCGACAGATTGGAAGCTTTTTGACCGCCCGCAATTATTCCAACGTAACCAAGCGCATGCATTCGCTCGTGTGGGCAGGCGTCCGGTCTGCGACCGCTTTCAAAGGCCCGTTCAGGCCCTTCACGGATCTGCCCAAGGTCCGCCTGTCCGCCGAGCGTTTCCGGCCCAGCCCCGGATGAGGATGCGCGGCCGGTTCGCGCGGCGCACTCCGCGATCCAGACCGTGCACACGCTGCGGACAAGCGCCTCAATTCATTCGAATATGCTGATTGATCGTGGCGCTCACGATGATCGGAGCAGGCTTGCGTTGGCAGGGGAAAAAGGCCAGGATAGCTGGCTGAGGAGACGCCGATGGAAAATCGGCGGCATCGCCACAACGCCCCCCTGCGGGCCCTACCAGACCTCGGAGCCGTACCCCAGCAGCATGACGCCCGCCGATCTGAAATCCGTTCGCGACCACATCGCCTCCCGCATCATTGGCCAACAACAATTCATCGACAGCATGCTGATCTGCCTGCTGAGCGATGGACACTTGCTGGTGGAGGGCATGCCTGGGCTGGCCAAGACCACTGCCGTCAAGGCCCTGGCCGAGTCTGTGGAGGGTGACTTCCACCGGGTCCAGTTCACCCCGGACCTGCTCCCCTCGGACCTGATCGGGACCGACATCTACCGCCACGAGAAGGGTGAATTCGAGTTCCGCCAGGGGCCGCTGTTCCACAACATCCTGCTCGCGGACGAGGTGAACCGGGCCCCGGCCAAGGTCCAGTCGGCCCTGCTCGAGGCCATGGCGGAGCATCAGATCACGGTAGGTCAGCGGACCTATCCGCTGCCTCGGCTGTTCATGGTGCTGGCCACCCAGAACCCGGTAGAGCAGGAGGGCACCTACCATCTACCGGAGGCCCAGCTGGACCGCTTCCTGATGCAGGCGGTGGTGACCTATCCGACCCGCGAGGAAGAACTCAAGATCCTGGATCTCGACAGCCAGCAACAGAAACAGAATTACGCCCCGCCGGCCAAGCAGCTGACTCAGGCGGAGCTGTTCGCCATGCGCCGGGACGTGGCCAACCTGTACCTGGATCCCAAGCTCCACAACTACATCGTGGACCTGGTGCAGGCCACCCGCAACCCTAAGCTCTACGACGCGGACCTGGGCCGCTGGTGCCGCTTCGGGGCCTCGCCACGCGCCAGTATCGGGCTCGCCCGCTGTGCCCGCGCCCGCGCCTGGATGGACGGGGACCAATTCGTCGCACCCCACCACATCCAAGGGGTGGCCCCGGAGATCCTGCGCCATCGCCTCCTGCTCACCTTCGAGGCCGAGGCCGAGGGCATCACCACCGATGAATTCGTCAGTCGCTTGTTGAATCTGGTCGCGATTCCTTGAGGCGCCCACGCCGGCTGGGACCATGAGCCTCTATCCTCGTCTCGACGATCTGCTGGAGCTGCGGCACCAGGCCCACACCCTGGGCATGCCGTCGCACCATCTGGTCAACTCCACGTTCGCCGGACTCTACGCCTCGGTATTCCGCGGCGCGGGGGTCAATTTCGAGGAAGTGCGGGAGTACCGTGAGGGTGACGATATCCGGTATATGGACTGGAAGGTCACGGCCCGCACCAACGATCCCCACCTCAAGATCTTCCGCGAGGAGCGGGAGCGCTCGGTGGTGCTGTGCGTGGACAAAGGACCGCACATGCAGTTCGGCACCCGCGGGACCTACAAGGCGGTGCAGGCCGCCCGCGCCGCGGCCCTGATCGGCTGGGCGGCAAGCCGGCTCAACGACCGGGTGGGGGGTCTGGTCTTTGGAGACCCCAAGGCAGGGCTTCAGCACTTTCGGCCCTCCCGGGGGCGCCGTGCCCTGTGGCAGCTGCTGCGTACCCTGACCGAACCCGGCACCGAGCACCATCGCTCCGTCGACTGCCTGGACGGTGCACTCCAGCGGGCCACCTCAGGCCTGCCCACCGGCTCGCTGGTCTTCGTGATCGCGGACATCAATCGCGACGCGGTGACCCTGGAGCGGGTCCTGGGCGGACTGATACAGCGCAACTCCGTGGTGCTGATCCCCGTGGACGACCCGGCGGACTGGGAAATCCCATCCATGGGTGTGGCCACCTTCACCGGGACCGACGGCACCCTCATCGAGATCGACACCGATGACCCGCAGGCCCACCGGGACTACCGCCGCACCTGGCAGAATCGGCGCGACCTGCTCCAGGCCATGGCCCACCGGCTGCACATCATTTTGTTGCCGATCTGCACCGATCAGGAGATCCATTTGAGTCTGATCCATGCCCTGGAGCAGCGGGCGCGCGCTCGAGTGAGGTGATGTGATGCAACCGGGACTCGACCAACTCCGCGACATCCGGGGCATCGACGGCGTCCCTTGGTGGCCCCTTGCCGAAGGCTGGTGGTTGCTGCTCGGGGCCGCCCTCTTGCTGGGCTTCGCCCTTTATCACTGGCGCACCATCCTGAGGCTGCGGGTACCCATTCCGGGCGTCACCCTGGGCACTTGGCGTTGGGACGCCGCCGCCGCGTTGCGGGATCTGCGCCGCCGGGCGCGCTCGGGCCAGGACGTGAAGACGACCGTTGGCGAGCTCTCGGAGCTCTTGCGCCGGATCGCCATGGCGCGTTTAGGCCGGGATGCCTGTGCTGGGCTGACGGGCGAGGACTGGCTCGCGTGGCTCGCCGCCAATGACCCGGCTGGGTTCCACTGGAAGGAGAACGGCAACCTGCTCAAGACTGCTCCCTATGCCCCTCCGGGGACAGGCGGGGGGCCCGAATTGGAGGCAATGATCGACGCCGCCTACGCGTGGATCACGGCGCCGGACCGCAAGTCGAGGCGCGCCCCGGAGCGCAAGGCCGGTCAAGAATCGCCCTGGAACTTCTGGGCCCGACTGAAACCCCGCACTTGGGGCCGCACCGCGCGGGAATCCGCCAGTGCCTGAGTCACGTTATGTTTGATTTTCACTGGCCTTGGGCCGCCCTGCTTCTGCCCCTACCACTGTTGCTGCCCTACCTCTGGCCCAGGCCGGAGGAACACGCGGAAGAGCACCTGGAGGGCCAGCGTCATACGCTGCTGCACCCCCGGTTGGATGCCCTACAGGCCGCCTATCAGGTGCGGCGCCCGCGGCTTGTCATCGGCGGCTGGGTGCACAAGGCCTTGATGGGCTTGTTGTGGGTCGCCCTGGTGGTGGCCCTGATGCGTCCCGAGTGGCTGACTCCCTACACCGAGGTCAGCACCCCAGGGTACGACCTAATGCTGGCGGTGGACGCCTCTCACTCCATGGATGCGCTGGATTTCACCGTCGGGGGCCGCCAGGTCACCCGGATGCAGGTGGTCAAAGGCGTCATGGGGCGATTCGTTGACTCCCGCGAGGGGGATCGTGTCGGCCTCATCATCTTCGGCAGTCAGGCCTTTGTGCTCTCGCCACTGTCCATGGACCGCAACGCCGTGCGGCAGCTGCTCGACGGGGTGGAGTCAAGCATCGCTGGTCAGGGCACGGCACTTGGTGACGCCATCGCACTGGGGGTGAAGAAGCTGCGCGAGCGCCCGCCCCAGTCCCGGGTCATGGTCCTGATCGCCGACGGGGACAGTACCCACGGGAGCTTCGCCCCCCTGGAGGCGGCTCGCCTGGCGCGCATGGCCGGCGTGCGCATCTATGCCATCGGGGTGGGCAGTAAACAGGAGCAGATTCCGATCTACGAGGAAGGACGTATCAAATATCGCGACGACCTGACCATGAACGAGGACACCCTCCAGGAGATCGCCGCGACCACCGGCGGGGCCTATTTCCGCGCCACCGACACCCGCGCGCTGGAGGAAATCTCCGAGCGGGTCGGCGGGCTTGAGAAGACCCAGGCGGAGGCGCGTACGGCCTTCCTACCGTCGCCGTTGTTTCGCTGGCCATTGGCAGTCGCCTTGCTGGCCTTGCTGGCACTCGGACTCTTCCCGGAGGGGCGCAAGCGCTTCGTGCGTGGGGTGAGCGGTGCCTGAGGCCGGCTTCCACTTCGCCGAGCCCGCATGGTTCTGGGGCCTGCTCGCCGTTATCCCGGTGGCCCTGTGGCTGATGCGCAGCGCCGCTCGGGCCGCCCGGGGACCAATTCATCGCTACGCGGATGCGCACCTGCTGCCCCATCTCACAGGCACCCGTGACCTCGAGACCCACGAGCGGTGGGGCCGCTTCCTGCGCTGGTCCCTGCTGTGGGCCCTGCTGCTCGCCGCCATGGCGGGTCCACGCTGGGATGCCACCGACGTTCGGCTGTTCCACCCCGGGAACAACATGCTGATCCTTCTGGACATCTCCCGTTCGATGCAGGTGGACGACGTTTCACCCAGTCGGCTGGGGCGCGCCCGCCAAGAGGTCCAGGACCTGATCGTCAATGACCACACCGTGCGCCTGGGGCTCATCGCCTTCGCGTCCGTGCCTCACGTGGTGTCGCCCATCACCGAGGATACCTACACCATCCTCAACGCCCTGCCGGCCCTGTCCACGGACCTCGCGAGCCTCCAGGGCAGCCGGCTCCAGATGGCGTTGGACCGGGCGGAGAATCTGCTCGCCGGACTCCCCGAGGACAGTGCCCGGTCCATACTCCTGATCAGCGACGGCGACTTCGACGAGCCCGACCTGCCCGAGCGCATCCGCAAGCTGGCCGAGCGCGGCATCCGGTTCCATGTCCTCGGCATCGGCACCGCCGACGGTGGGCGTGTGCCCGCCCCGCGCGGCGGCTGGGTGCTGGACCGGACGGGGGCCCCGGTGGTCTCGGCGCTGAACGAGCCCCTACTTGAATCACTCGCCGAGGCCGGCGGCGGTACCTACCGCACGGCCGACTATCGCGACGGGGACACCCGATCCATCCTGAAGGCGGCCGAGGTGATGCGTCTGCCGCCCGAGGCGGGCGACGAGCGCACGCGGCTGTGGAACGAGCGTTACTGGATTCCGGTCCTAGTAGTGGTTGGACTGCTCGTACCCCAGTTCCGCGGACGTCGGCACCGCAGGGCCGCGACATGAACCGGTTGATCACCCTGACCGTTTTGACTCTTTCCCTCGCACTGGCGGCGGGGAGCACTTGGGCGTCGCTTTTCAAGAACAGCGAGCAGGAGGCATTCGAGCGCTTTCAGGCGGGAGACTACGCGGCGGCCGCCAGCACCTTCGAGAGCGCCTATCGCAAGGGTGTGGCTCTCTATCGCGCCGGCCGGTACCAGGAGTCCGCCCGGGCCTTTGAGCAGGCGGAGCATGGCGACCAGGCCCAGGCCGCCCGCTACAACCTGGGAAACGCGCGCTTCCACCTCGGGGACTATGCCGGCGCCGCCGACGCATTCGAGCAGGTCTTGAGTGCCAAGCCTACGGATGAGGATGCGGCGCACAACCTTGCCCTGGCGCGCGCCATGCTGGCCCGTCTGGAGCAACAGGCCTACGACGAGAAGAAGAAGGAGGAAGAGGCGCGCAAAGAGGCGGAGCGCGCCAAGCAGGAGAAGTCCGAGCAGAAGCAG
This sequence comes from uncultured Gammaproteobacteria bacterium, assembly GCA_963698355.1. Lineage (GTDB taxonomy): Bacteria > Pseudomonadota > Gammaproteobacteria > Chromatiales > Chromatiaceae > Thiodictyon. The sequence continues at coordinate 21,420 of CAVOQO010000116.1, forward strand.
GATCAGCAGCAGGATCAGCAAAGCAGGACCAGCAGAAGCAGGATCAGCAGCAGCAGGATCAGCAAAAGCAGGATCAGCAGAAGCAGGATCAGCAGCAGCAGGATCAGCAGAAGCAGGATCAGCAGAAGCAGGATCAGCAGAAGCAGGATCAGCAGAAGCAGGATCAGCAGAAGCAGGATCAGCAGAAGCAGGATCAGCAGAAGCAGGACCAGCAGAAGCAGGATCAGCAGCAGCAGGATCAGCAGACAGCAGGAGCAGCAGCAGAAGCAGGACAGCAGCAGGACAGCAGAAGCAGGATCAGCAGAAGCAGGACCAGCAACAGCAGAGCCAGCAGTCCAGCGAATCCCAGCAGCAAGACTCTGAGGGTCAGCCAAGCGAGGAATCCAAGGAGGGCAAAGAAGGCAAGGAAGGCAAGGAAGGCAAGGAAGGCAAGGAAGGCAAGGAGTCAAAGGAAGAGCAGCAGAAGGGCGGCGAGAAGACCGAGGAGCAGCAGACCGGCGAGTCCAAGTCCGAGCCAAAAGAGTCCGAGCAGGGCAGCGAGGACAAGCAGCGCGAGACTGAGGGGAAGGGCGACCGCGAGGAGAGCCAGGAGTCCAAGTCCGGGGATCAGACGAAGGCCGAGGAGTCCAAGAAGGAATCCGGTCGGGACCAGAAAGAGCAGACCTCCGAGGGCGCCGGCGGCGAGAAGACTCAAGAGGAGCAGACCAGCGGCGATCAGGAGACCCAGCAACCAGACCAGGCGGGAAAGAAGCCAGACGAGCAGAAGCGGGACGAAAAGGCGGGCGGTGACAAAAAGGAGGATCAGCCCCAAGCCGAAAAGGGCGGCAAGGAGGACAAGACCGAAGAGAAGTCCCCCGGGGAGTCTCAGAAACCCAGCGAGTCCGAGAACGACCAGCCTGGCGAGCAGCCCGAAGAGAAGCCAGGCAAGGGCGAGGAATCGAAGGAGCCGGAGGGTAAGCCAACCGACCAACCCGAAGAGAAACAGGAGCCGAAGGACGAAGGGGGAAGCGAGGACAAGCCCGGTGAGGGCAAGCGCCCGGACGAGGAGAGGGATCAGCCCGGAAAGGCGGATCAGGCAGAAGACGGGGAGCAGACGCCCCCTGCCGAGTCTGAGCAGGAACAGGCCGGCGAGAAGCCCGACCAGTCCGAGAAGGAACCTGGTAAGCAACGGGGTTCCCGCCGCGGCGGCTCGCCGGACATGTCGCTCTCGGAGATGCCCCCGAAAGAGGGCGCCGCGGACGCCGTGGACCGCTTCGACCAATTCGGCCAGCAGCCCATGACCGATGTGCCGCCCGACGCGAAACAAGGCGAGACCCCGGCCCTGGGCGGCCCGGCCGCCATGGGACCTGGCTTGGCGGTGATCGAGCAGCGTCTGCGTCAGGTTGAGGGTGATCCGACCCTGCTCATCAGCAACCAATTCAAGCTGGACGAGATGCGCATGAGCCAAGAGGCGCACGGCCCCTTGCGGGAGAGTCGGCCTTGGTGACTTCAGACGATCGGCGTGGCGCCCGCGCGGCCGCTGCCCTGCTCGGGCTGGCGATCCTGCTTGCCTCGGCGGGCAGCGCCAGGGGTTGGAGCTATCCGCCCTATGGCCCCTACGGGGTACCCTCACAAGGCGGCTATCCCTATCAGGCCCCGCCTCAGGGTCCCTACCAGGGTGTCCCTCAGGGGGCCTACCCGCAGGCCGCCCCCTATCAGTACCGGCCGCAGCAGCCCGACAACGCCCGCGGAGCAACACCAACCTATCCAGCGCCAGCGGCGCCGAGGCAGATTCCCGGCTATCAGTCGGGCTATCAGGGCGGCTGGCCCGGTGGCTATGCCCAGCCCCAGGCGCAGCGTCAGTCGCAGCCCCCGCGGCTGGAATGGTCGCTGGACGACACCCAGGCCTACGTCCAGCAGAACCTGTTGCTGCGACTGCGGCTGGTCAGCGCCGAGTCCTTGGAGACGGCGGACCCCGAGCTTGCGGACACCGGCGATGTGCTGATGAAGCGGGTCGGTGAGCCGGTTGCCCGGACCCGATCGGCCAATGGCGGGCGCCAGGAGAACGTCACGGAGTACGTGGTCGCGCTCACGCCTCTGCGGGCGGGGACCTTGGAGCTGCCTCCACCCAAGGTCTCGGGCACCCGGCGGGGTCTCTATGGCCGCAACGAGCGTTACGAAGCGGTGGCCACGTTGCCGATCCGGCTACAGGTCCGCCCGGCCATGGCCTCCGTCAGTCCCTGGCTTCCGCTCAAGTCATTGACCCTGAATGCCACCGTGGATCGCCCCGAACAGGTCCGTCCCGGACAGCCGGTGACACTGATCCTGGAGCTTTCGTCGGTGGGCGCGGACGCGGTCCAACTCCCCAGTCTGCAGGATCAACTCGCGAGCCCGGATTTCCGGGTTTACCGGGAGCAGACCCTGACCGACAGCGGCCTGAGCAAGGACGGCCACCAACTGGTGGGCAAGCGCACTGAGTACTACACCTTGGTGCCGCAGTCGGGGGGCAACCTGCGCCTGCCGGAGATCTCGGTACCCTGGTGGAACGTGGACACCGGTACCCGCGAAGTGGCCAGCCTGCCCATCCGGACACTCAACATTGCGGGCGGGAGCGGCCCGTTCAGTCTTCCGGATTCCATCACGGCGGGCGGTTCGGGTTGGGGAAAGGTGTGGATCCCCTTTGCGGCCCTTCTGCTGGTGCTCGCGGGTTACTGGGCCGGGGTCTTTTTCCGGCGCTCGGAGCCGGGTGAGGGTCCGGGATTGGCCACAAGGCTGCGAGGCGGCCTCGATGATGTCTCCAGGGTCGTCGGTGGTCAGGCCCGCGCCTTACTGCAGCGCCTGCATCCCGCGCCAATTGCGACCAAGGCCCAGTCCGCGGCCATGGGGCTCCTGCCCCAGAGCAGCCGATTCCTGATGGCGGTGCGGCACGCCAATCAGGCCAAAGACCCCGCAGGCTGGTGCGATCGATTCGAGCAGGCGGCGCGCGAGCATCTGCGCGTATCCGGCAAGAGTACCTTTCCCAGCATGACCGAGCGCATGTTGACTCTACGCCCCCGCGCGGACCGCGCCAAGCTCACGCGCCTCATGGAACAGCTGGACGCCGCGCTTTACGGCCGCCAGGACATCGACTTCCCCCGCTGGAAGCAAGACTTCATGCGCCAGGTTGGTCGGGCGTCCGGGTTGTTGCGCCGCCCCCGCGGAGACAGCCGCATCCGCCGCGCCCATCTTCCCGCACTCAATCCCCGCGTCGCCTAGGGTCGGCGGCTTCCCTCCCGGGGTGGCCGGGCCTGAACGCGATCCGAGAGTTCCGGCCCTCTCGCTAGCCGAATAGTCTGAGCCCTGTCGAGCCCTCGCCTCGTTAGCCCACGGCCTTGGGATAGTCGGCCTTTGAACCCGTGAGGTCCCAGGCGAAGGTGCAGTCCAGATGGGAGAGCACCGAGATCAACCCGCTCTCCCCGTCCTCGACCATCACGGCGATCGGGGCGCGACGGCCGAACTGCTTGTTGCCCCGCTTCACCCACAGGTTGCGCATCTCGGGGTTGCGCGGAAAGTAGGTGTGCAGGGCCTCCTCGATGCGCATCAGATAGGCCACCCGGCGGTTTACCTGAGGCTCCTCAGGAAAGGCCTCTTCCTCACGGAAGCGCCCGACGTTGCGGGCCTTCACGGTCTCGGGGAGCTGCAGGATCACGGTGATGTCGCGTGCGCTCAGGCCCCAGCCCTCGAGCAGGTCCATTGTGCGCCGCGTGAGCGACAGGCGCTCGTCGAGGGTCAGTTCATTCATTTTAACTTCAGGCTCTCAGGCTGCAGGCGCCCTGATCGGCGCCCAGAGATGGATAAGTGGCGGCCCCGCAGCATCGATGCAAGCGTCGGTGCTCAGCGGGCCCAGAACCCGGGGGACAGGATCACCAGGATGGTGAGGATCTCCAGGCGCCCGAGCAGCATTCCAAAGACCGCCAGCAGCTTGCCGAAGTCACTGACGCTCTGGAAATTGGACGCCACCTCCCCGAGCCCCGGACCCAGGTTGTTCAGGCTGGTGGCCACGGCGCTGAAGGCGTCCAGCGGTGCGAGTCCCGAATGGATCATGAGCAGGGTGAGGATCCCCAGGGCGGCCGTGTAGAGTGCGAAGAATCCCCACACGGAGCGCGCGAGCTCCGGCTGAACGATCCGTTTGCCGAAGCGGATCGGGAACTGGGCGTGGGGATGGACCAACCGGCGTACCTCATGGGTACCCTGTTTGACCATGAGCAGCACCCGCAGCACCTTCATGCCCCCGGCGGTCGAGCCGCCGCAGCCGCCCACGAAGCTGATGTAGATCATCAACACCGGCAGGAAGTCCGGCCAGTGGGCGAAGTCAACGGTCCCGAACCCGGTGCTTGTGACGACGGAAACCACCACGAAGCTCGCGTTGCGCACGCTGTCCAAGAAGGTCGCATAGGGCCCTTCCACCCTGAGGATCAGGCCCACCAACACCACCACCCCGAGAACGAAGACGAGGAATGCGTGTGATTCCACGTCGCGCAGATAGATCCAGGGGTCCCTGCGGATCCAGGCGGCGTAATGGACCCCGAAATTGATGGCCGCGAGCAGCATGAACAGGACCGAAACCGCCTCGATCCCCGGGCTCTCGTAATGCCCCATGCTGGCGTCGTGGGTGGAGAAGCCGCCGGTCGAGAGGGTGGAGAGGCTGTGCGCGACGGCATCGAAGGGAGTCATGCCAGCCAGCCAGTAGCCAAGCGCGCAGGCGGCCGTGAGCCCCAGATAGATCAGCCACAGGGCCTGGGCGGTATGGGTGAGGCGGGGTGTGAGCTTCTCTTCCTTGAGCGGTCCCGGGGCCTCGGCCCGGTAGAGCTGCATACCGCCGATGCCGAGCATGGGCATCACCGCCACCCCCAGCACCACCAGTCCCATGCCCCCGTACCACTGGAGTTGCTGGCGGTAGAACAGGACGCAACGGGGCAGGCTGTCCAGGCCGGTGATCACGGTGGCGCCGGTGGTGGTGACCCCGGAGGTGGATTCGAACAGGGCATCCACCGGCGAGAGGTTCAGGGCATTCATCAGTGGCCAGGCGCCCAGCGCGCTCAGGAGCACCCAGAACAGGGTCACGATCAGGTAGCCGTCGCGCACCCCCAGCTCACGGGTATGACGGCGCCGTCCGGCGATCAGCAGCAGTGCGCCCACACCCAAGCAGGCGGCCATGGGCCACAGGAAGTGCAGGGTCTCGGCCTCCCGGTAGATCAGTCCCACCAGGATGGGGCCGACCAGGGTGGCGCCGAATATCATGGCGTAAATGCCGATTACCTGGACCGTGAGCAACGGATTCACGGCCGGATCCTCAGGCGGTCGATGGTGCCGGCGTCAGTGGCCAAGGCCCAGCACCTCCAGATAGCGGCGGGCGCTCCGTCCCTGCTCGTACTCGACGACGGCGGATCGCAGGGTGTCGGCCGCCAGGGGCCGCTCGAGGGTTGCCTCCATGGCCGCTGCAAGCGCGTCCGCATCACCGACCGGAACCAGGGGGCCGAACCGCCCTCCCTGCAGGATCTCGGCCGGGCCGCTCGGGCAGTCTGTGGACACCACCGGGACCCCCAGCGCCAAGGCCTCTGTGAGCACGTTGGGCGAGCCCTCCCAGGCGGACGCGAGCACGAACAGCGCGGCACGGGCCAGGTAGGGATAGGGATTCGGCTGGAAGCCGGGCAGATCCACCGCGCCGACTAGGCCAAGCTCGGCGATCAGTGTCTCCAGCCCCTTCCGACCCCGTCCATCGCCGAGGATCACCAAACGGCAATCCCGGTGAGCCTGGACCCGGGCGAAGGCGCGAATTAGGGTGGGAAAGTCCTTTTGGCGCTGGAAGCGGCCCGCGGCGACGATAACGGGTGGGCTGCCGGACTGGAACCAGGGGTGGGGGCAGGGCTGGGCCGCCTGGTCGGCGAGCTCCGGCGTGATCACCGGGTTGCGGATCACGCTGATGGACGTCCGCGGCAGGCGTGCGATGCGGGCGGTGTCCTCTGCGACCCCGTCGGAGACGGCCACGATGCGCTCGATGCGCGGGTAAAGGAGTCGGATCGGCAGATACCGGAGCCAGCGCGAGAGCACCCCGCGCCCCGCCATGGCGGTGGACAGATTGGTCCCCAGGCGCAGTGCGATCGGCGTTCCTGTACCCGCCAGGCGGCGAGCCAGCACGGCGGTGCGCCCAGCCCTGTCCTTGGCGGCGAGCAGTGCGGCGGGGCGGCGCTCACGCAGATAGCGCGCCAGGGCCGGGGCCGTGAGCAGGGTGTGGTCGGCGCCGAGCGGGACCCGCCGCACCTGGGAAGGGAGCCGATCGAGGTGCGGGCTCTCGGCGCGCACCAGCACCAGCTCCACCGCCTGACCCAAGTCCACGAACCCGCGGATCAGGTTGACCAGCATGCGCTCCACGCCGCCTGCGCCGGAGAAGGAGGCGAAGACCGCGAGCGTGGCAGGGGAGGCGGACATCGATGACACTCGGAGACCAAAGATCGCATCATACTTGAGCTGGCGCCGTTGGCGGCTGCGAGGCGCTCGATGCCCGTCATCGGAACCTTCGCGCCTTGCGGGAATTCCGGACGGAGCAGCCTCATCACTCTTGGCACTACAATCCGAGTGCGCCACCGTGTAGGGTGCGTCGTGCGCACCATAAGCCGCCACTCGCCACTTGTTCATGACAAAGCCCACCTCCGTCTACTTCTTCGGCACCTGCCTGGTCGATCTCCTCTATCCCCAGGCCGGACTCTGCGCCATGCGGTTGTTGTCGCGGGAGGGCATCCGGGTGATCTTTCCTCAGGGCCAGACCTGCTGCGGCCAGCCGGCCTACAACTCGGGCTATCGGGACGAGGCGCGCCGGGTGGCGCGGGCCCAGCTCGATGCCTTTCCGGAGGACCTGCCTGTGGTGGTGCCCTCGGCCTCCTGTGGCGGCATGCTCAAGGTCCATTACCCGGAGCTCTTCGCTGACGACGTGGATGCAGGCCGTGCCCGGGCCCTGGCGGCCCGGGTGGTGGAGCTGACGGACTTCCTGGTGCGTGTACTGGACGTCCGGCCGCAGGACCTGGGGCCCCCGATCAAGGTCGCCGTGCACAACTCCTGTTCCGCCCGGCGCGAGATGGGGGTCGCGGACGCCGCACTGGAGCTGCTCGGCCGGCTGACCAACGTGGAGGCGGTGGAACCGGACCACGCCCGCGAGTGCTGCGGATTCGGCGGGACCTTCTCCGTCAAGCAACCCGAGATCTCCGCCGCCATGGCGGCCGACAAGGCGCGGGCCATTGCCGCCACTGGGGCCGGCGTGCTGGTGGGGCAGGACTGCGGCTGTCTGATGAACCTCGGCGGGACCTTCGCCCACCAAGGGGGCGGCCCCGAGGTGAAGCACATCGCCGAGTTCCTTTGGGAGCGGACGGAGGGAGACTCGATCCCGTGACCACCGAGCTTCGGGTCTCCATTGGACAGGCCCTCGGCCGCGAGCGTGTCCGCACCAACATCCGGCGCGCCATGGACGGGCTGGTCGTGAAGCGGCTCAAGGCCTTTCCGGACCTCGAGGAGCTGGAGCGGCTGCGCGACCAGGGTCGGGCCATCCGAGGTCACGCCGTGGCCCGACTGCCGGAGCTCCTTGAAGAGTTGGAGCGGAGCTGCACCGGGAACGGGATCCAGGTCCACTGGGCCGAGACCGGAGAGGAGGCCAACCGAATCGCCCTTGGTATTCTGCGCGAGTCCGGCGCCCGGACCCTGCTCAAGGGCAAGTCCATGGTCTCCGAGGAGATGGGACTGAACGAGCGGCTGGCCGCCGAGGGCATCGAACCGGTGGAGACGGACTTGGGCGAGCTGATCATTCAGCTCGCCGGCGAGGCCCCCTCACACATCATCGCCCCGGCGGTCCACAAGGACCGCTTCGAGATCGCCGAGCTGTTCCGGGAGCGTTTGCCGGATGCCCCCGCGGGCGAGCGCATCGAGGACCTGACTGCCGCCGCTCGGGCCTTCATGCGTGAGCGCTTCCGCGGCATGACCGCCGGACTCTCCGGGGTCAACTTCGCCGTCGCCGAGACCGGTACCCTGTGCCTGGTGGAGAACGAGGGCAATGGCCGCCTGTGTACCACGTTACCGGACGTCCACATCGCCGTGACGGGGATCGAGAAGGTCATTCCCCGGCTCGCCGACCTCCCGCCGCTCTTGACCCTGCTGACCCGCAGCGCCACCGGCCAGCCCATCACCACCTATGTGAACCTGATCTCAGGGCCGCGACGCCCGGGTGAGAAGGACGGACCCAAGGAGGTCCACCTGATCCTGCTGGACAACGGGCGCTCGCGCATCCACGCGGACCCGGAGCTGTCGGCGACGCTGCGCTGCATCCGCTGCGCCGCCTGCATGAACCACTGCCCCGTCTACACCCGGCTCGGCGGTCACGCCTATGGCACCGTCTACCCGGGCCCCATCGGCAGCATCCTGGAGCCCCAGCTGCAGGGACTCGCGATGCGCGGCGAGTTGGCGGAGGCCTCCAGCCTGTGCGGCGCCTGCGCGGAGGTGTGTCCGGTGCGCATCCCCATTCCCAGGCTACTAAACCGGCTGCGCTTCGAGTCCGTGCGGGACGGGACCGGCGCCGGCGTGGCGGGCCGAGGCGCCCGCCGCACCCCGGGCGAGGCACGTCTCTGGGGTCTGTGGTCCTGGGTCTATGGCGACCCGCGCCGTTACCGCATCTTCACTCGGCTGGCCACGGCCCTACGAGGCCTGCAGCCCCCTCGCCTCGGTCCCTGGACCCGCACCCGTGAGGCCCCCCGGCTGGCCCACCGCGACCTGCACCGCCTGGCCCGCGAGGCAGGGTTCGACGCTTCACTCTAATCGGACCGCTGCCCTGCCGCGAGGCCGCCCGCGCCGTGCGCCGCATTTCCCCGCGCGCCCATCGCCCCTATCATCCGCTCTGAAGCCCCACCAATGCTCGAGGCGACCATGCCCCAATACCGTTCCCGCACTACCACCCACGGCCGCAACATGGCGGGTGCCCGCGCACTGTGGCGCGCCACCGGCATGACGGACGCGGATTTCGACAAGCCCATCGTCGCGGTGGCCAACTCGTTCACCCAGTTCGTCCCCGGCCACGTGCACCTGAAGGACCTGGGTCAGCTGGTGGCGCGGGAGATCGAGCGCGCCGGCGGCGTGGCCAAGGAGTTCAACACCATCGCGGTGGACGACGGCATCGCCATGGGTCACGGGGGCATGCTCTATTCACTGCCGTCGCGCGACATCATCGCCGACTCCGTGGAGTACATGGTCAATGCCCACTGCGCGGACGCCCTGGTGTGCATCTCCAATTGCGACAAGATCACACCGGGGATGCTGATGGCCGCCCTGCGCCTCAACATTCCCACGGTCTTCGTCTCCGGTGGCCCCATGGAGGCGGGGAAGGTGATCCGCGGCGGATCCGAGCTGCACCTGGATCTCGTGGACGCCATGGTGGTGGCCGCCGACGACCGCGAGAGCGACGCCACGGTGGCCGAGTACGAGCGCTCCGCCTGCCCGACCTGCGGTTCCTGCTCGGGCATGTTTACCGCCAACTCCATGAACTGTCTCACCGAGGCCCTCGGGCTCAGCCTGCCGGGGAACGGCTCGCTCCTCGCGACCCACTCCGCCCGCAAGGACCTGTTCCTGGAGGCCGGGCAGCTCGTGGTCGAGCTCGCGCAGCGCTGGTACGAGCACGACGACGCGAGTGCGCTGCCACGCTCCATCGCGAGCCTCCAGGCCTTCGAGAACGCCATGAGTCTAGACATCGCCATGGGCGGCTCCACCAACACGGTGCTGCATCTGCTGGCCGCGGCCTATGAGGCGGGGGTGGACTTCCAGATGGCGGATATCGATCGGCTGAGCCGCAAGGTGCCTAACCTGTGCAAGGTGGCCCCCGCGACCCAGAAGTACCACATGGAGGACGTGCACCGCGCAGGCGGCGTCATCGCCATCCTGGGCGAGTTGGACCGGGCCGGCCTGATCCACCGGGAGGTGCCGACGGTGCACAGCGCCACACTCGGCGAGGCCCTGGACCGCTGGGACGTGGCGCACTCGGAGGAAGGTACGGCCCCCACCCGCTACCTGGCGGCGCCTGGCGGGGTGCCCACCCAGGTCGCATTCAGCCAGTCGAACCAGTGGCCGGACCTGGACCTGGACCGGTCCGAGGGCTGCATCCGCGACATCGCGCACGCCTACAGCCGCGACGGCGGCCTGGCCGTGCTCTACGGCAACCTGGCGGAGCATGGATGCATCGTGAAGACCGCCGGGGTGGAGCCCGAGAACCTGGTCTTCAGCGGACCGGCGCGGGTCTTTGAGAGCCAGGAGGCGGCGGTGTCTGCCATCCTGGGTGACCGCATCCAGCCCGGGCACGTGGTGGTGATCCGCTACGAGGGCCCCAAGGGCGGACCCGGAATGCAGGAGATGCTCTACCCCACCAGCTATCTGAAGTCCAAGGGTCTTGGCAAGGCGTGCGCCCTGATCACGGACGGGCGTTTCTCCGGTGGGACGTCCGGGCTGTCTATTGGGCACGTGTCCCCGGAGGCGGCGGAGGGGGGGCTGATCGGACTGGTGGAGGACGGGGACCGGATCGAGATCGACATCCCGCACCGGCGCATTGCGCTTGCGGTGGGGCCCGAGGCGCTCGAGCAGCGGCGTGCGGCCATGGATGCCAAGGGCTGGCGCCCCGCAACGCGCCAGCGCGAGGTCTCGACCGCCCTTAAGGCCTATGCCGCGCTCACCACCAGCGCCGCCCGCGGGGCGGTGCGGGATCTCTCGCAGCTGGGGTGAGAAATCCGGGCGTCGGGTGCCGTCCGATCATGGTGCGACCGGTGCGGTAGGTCGGACTTCAGTCCGACCAGACCCTTGCAGGCGCATCCACCGCTGCTGTCGGACTGAAGCCTGACCTACCTATGGGCGTGGGGCTTCCTCCAGCCGGTCCACGTCCACCGCCACCGTCAGGTCGTGGGCGCCGCCGCCGTAGAAGATACCGCGCATGGGGGTCACGTCATGGAAGTCGCGCCCCACCGCCGTGGTGATGTGCTGCTCGCCGGGGATCTGGTTGTTGGTCGGGTCGAAGTCCACCCAGCCCAGGTCCGGAACCAGCACCGAGAACCAGGCGTGCGAGGCGTCCGAGCCCTGGAGCTTGGGTTTGCCCGGGGGCGGCAGCGTCTCCAGATAGCCGCTCACATAGCGGGCGGCGAGCCCCAGGCCGCGCAGGCCGGCGATGGCGACGTGGGCGAAGTCCTGGCAGACCCCGCGGCGGTGCGCCATCACCTCCGCCACCGGGGTGGCCACGGTGGTGAAGTGGGGGTCGTACTCGAACTCCTCGTAGATGCGGGCCATCAGGTCGCAGGTGGCCTCCAGGATGGGCCGTCCGGGTGGGAAGGAGCGTGCAGCAAAGGCCGTCGCTTCGCGGTCGACGGGCACCATCGGCGAGGGCAGGGCAAAGATGCGCACCCGCGCCATGGCGCTGTCCCGTCGCTCGTGCAGCCGCTCGATGGCGATCTCCCAGGGCAGGGTGGAGGTGGGGTCGGGCTTGGGGGCTTGGCTGACCTCCACCTCGCTCAACGCAGTGACCTCCAGGTGGGAGTGGGCCTGCTGAACGGAGAAATAATTGACCCGGTTGCCGAAAAAATCCTCGTGCTCGCGGTTGACCGCGGGCCAGGGGTCGATGCGCAGCTGGCTGGACAGGCAGCGCTGGCCGCTCGCCGATTGCCGGGGCTTGAGGTGCAGGATGCTGTGGCACAGTGAGACCGGCCCGCTGTAGGTGTAGCGGGTGACGTGGCTGATGCGGAATCTCATCGCGCCGACGCTCCCATCCGGCGCAAGCAGGCTGTGCGGCTGCTCCTCGTGGCGGAAATATTGGGCGGTGAGTGCGTCGGAGATGGCCGCCAGTTGATGCTCCTGGGCCCTCAGCATCTCGTCCAGCGCGACGCGGCGCTGCGTCTTCGGGTCCGCGTGGGCCAGGGCGTCGATCTCGGCGAGCCGGATGTCGGTCAGGCTCTTCATGACCAGCTTTTCGGCGGTGGTGCGGCCCACTGCCAGGTCCCCCTTGGGCATCTCCGAGACGAGCCGCTCCAGCTGGGCCAGCTGATAGGCCAGTGCCCTTGGATTACCCTCGTCCTGGAGCACCAGCTCGAGCAGGGCGCCGATGCGGGTGCCGGCCCGGTAGCGGCGGCGGTAGGTGATGAGGCTGTCGGTGATCCCGAGCACCGCCTCGATCAGGGTGATCTCATCCGCGTCCGGTGCCACCGGCACCAGGGTGGACCACAGCAGGGCGGCGATGGAGGCACCGCGCTCCAGCCGTCGCCCGGCCTCCAGGAAGTGCCAACCCTCGTTGTGGGTCATGTTCTCCTGGGTGAGGCCGGAGAAGGCCACCAGGGAGGTGACCAGCGGGTCCAACTCGTCCAGGGCCAGGGACAGCTGACCGGGCGGGCGGTTGGTGAGGCGCGCCAGGCGCCCCTCGATGTCGCTGACGATGCGCCAGGTGTCCACGGACAGGCGGTCCCGCACCGAATAGGCCGCCTGGCCCAGGGCCTGGAGCGTCTGGGGCAAGCCCCCCAGTCGGTCCGGATCGGCGATCAGCGAGAGCATCTCCGGCACCGGGTTGCGCAGGCGCGACTCGGCTCCCTCGCCGACGAACCCGGGAAAGGACTGGCTCTGATTGGTGAGTGCCTCCAGAAGGGAGCGCATGTAGCAGGACTCGGTCCTGGCGACGGCGTAGTCCGCCCGCTCCGAGAGCTTGAAGATGCTGATACGCAGGAGGCGCACCAGCCCCTCTGCCCGCTCCGCATAACGCCCGATCCAGAACAGGTTGTCCGCCACCCGGCTGGACACCTCGCTCTCCTGGGTGACCGCCGGGCTCTGGGTCTCTCCGGCCACCAGCAGGGTCTCCTGGCGCTCTGGCTCCGACGCGAGCACCCAGGCATCCTTGCCGAGGCCCCCCAGTTGATTGGTGACCAAGGCCGCGTCCGCGGTCAGTGCCACCCGGCCCAGCCCTCCGGGCATCACCGCGTAGCCGTCCTCCTCCGCCACCAGGAAGGTGCGCAGGACACTGGGTCTGGGCTCCATGTGCTGGCCGATCAGGGCCGGCGCCGTGGAGGGCTTGACGCACTCCTGGGCCACGTAGCGCCGCGGGTTTGCCTCGATGGCCGCGACCAGGGCGTCGCGGGCGGCCGTCTCCATGGCGGCGGGGAAGAGGCAGCGCTGCCCCGGCGGCTTGCCCGCCTGCTTGATCACCAGGCCGTCCAGGTTGGCGAGCACAAACTCCAGGGCCTTGCCGGTTGCCGCACCACCAGGTGTCGATGTCCGGCAGCAGCAGGTCCTCGCCGAGCAGGTGCTGGCAGAGCGCCGGCAGGAAGGCCATGAGCCCGGGGTGCTCCAGCACGCCGCTGCCGAGCGCGTTGGCCACCACCAGATTGCCGGCACGCACCGCCGCGACCAGGCCGGGGACGCCGATCAGCGAGTCGTCACGCAGCTCCAGTGGGTCGCACCAGACGTCGTCCACCCGGCGCAGCACCGCGTCGATGCGCTCCAGCCGCCCCAGGGTGCGCAGCCACAGGGCCCCGTCGCGCACCGAGAGGTCGCCCCCCTGCACCAGGGTGTAGCCCAGGTAGTTGGCCAGATAGGCGTGCTCGAAGTAGGCCTCGTTCTGCGGGCCCGGCGTGAGCACCACCACCCGGGTGTGACCGTCGCGGCCGGGGGCAAGTCCGGTCAGGGTGCGGCGCATGGAGCGGAAGAAACCCGCCAGGCGGTGGACGTGGGAGTCCCGGAACAGGCTCGGCAGGACGCGCGAGAGCACCACCCGGTTCTCCAGGGCATAGCCGGCGCCCAGCGGGCTCTGGGTGCGGTCGCCGATGACCCGCCAGCGCCCGTCCGGCATCCGGGTCAGGTCCGCCGCGTAGTGGATCAGTGGGCGCCGGCCCGCCACCTCGATCCCGTGGCAGGGAAGCAGGTAGTCCGAGTAGCCGTCGATCAGCTCCGCGGGCAGGAGGCCGCGGTTGATCAGGTCACGCGGGCCGTAGAGGTCGAGCAGGATCAGGTTGAACAGCTCGGCCCGCTGCATCAGGCCGCGCTCCAGGTCGGACCACTCCTCGCTGCGGATCAGGAGCGGCAGCAGGTCCAGCTCCCAGGGCCGGGACATGCCCTGGTTGTCGCCGTTCAGGTTATAGGTGACCCCGTTGTCGCGCACCATGCGCGCCGCCTCGCGCCAGCGCTCCTCGATGCCGACGGGACCCAGGGTGCGCAGCGCATCCAGGAAATACTGCCAGTGGGGGCGCACCTCACCCTGGGCCGGCCGCATCTCGTCGTAGCAGCCGGGCAGCGGCGAGTAATCGTCCACCAGCCCCGGGTGCTCCAGGACAGGTGCCAGTTCGGGAACGGACATGAGTCGGCGCTCTAAATGTGCATGAGGGGGAGCGCGCTCATCGGACGCTCCCGGCGGGTCAGGCCGGGTCCGGATCCTTGACCCTGTCACCCCTCGGTCGGACCCTGGTCCGACGACGATGTACCGGTAGGTCGGACTTCAGTCCGACGGCGACCTCGCAGACAAACCCCAACGGTCTCAGTCGGGCTGAAGCCCGACCCACGGGGTTGCTGACAGGAGCGACCAAGTCGATTAGACACGTCAGGGGCGAGGGTGACAAGGCAGTATCCTCGGGTCTCGCCCCAGGACCGCCCGCTCCGACCTCCTCACCGCGTGCTCGAGGACGCGCCAGGTCACGCAGGCGCAACCGCACCATAGGACCCTGGGCGCAGGGCTGGTGCTCGCGGCTCCGTCGCGGAGCGGGCGCTGCGAACAGCTGAACGCGGGAGTCGGGTCAGTGCCTCGCTGGGACTGCATCTCGCGTCCTCCGCGCCGACGGCGAACGGTCGCCCTTGGGTGACCTTCCCGAACTGCGAAACAGGCGCCATAAATCCCACCGCCGACGGGCCACCATTAACGAGGTCCGGTCCCACTGTGACGTCCCGCCGTGTCTTCGGCGCTCGCAGCCGCAAGTCGGGGCCAGCGTGGAGCGGACGCCCAGCAGTGCACCCGGGAACATCATGTCGACGCGCATCCGCCGCAATCGCGGCTTCACCCTGACCGAGCTCATGATCGTCGTGGCGATCGTGGGAATCCTGGCCGCGATCGCCTATCCGTCGTACCAGGAGCACGTTCGCAAGGGTTACCGGGCGCAGGCTCAGTCCTTCCTGATGGACGTCGCCTTCCGGCAGCAGCAGTACTTCATCGATACCCGCTCCTTTGCAGCGGATGTGGATACCCTCAAGCTGGCCACGCCGCCAGATGTCGCCAGCCGCTACGACATTGCGGTCAACCGCGTCGCGGGTCCGCCACCCACGTATTCGATCACCGCAACGGCGAAGGGTCCTCAGGCCGCCGACGTCAACCTTGCTCTGGACAGCTCGGGAAACAAGACCCCGGCAGACAAGTGGTGAGCCCATGGATCCCGACATGAGAGTACCGAGGACTCACCGGGGCGCGGCCTCGCTCGTGCGGCGCCGCGCATATGGATTCACCCTGATCGAGCTTCTCACCGTGCTCGCGGTCATCGCCATCTCTTTGACGCTGGCGGTGCCTTCGTTCTCCTCAGTCGTCGCGAACCAGAGCGTCAGAACGGTTGCCTGGAATCTCTATACGACGATGGTGCTGGCCCGCAACGAGGCGATTAAGCGCAACAAGACTGTGACCTTGTCTCCCAAAGGAGATGGCTGGGAGGCGGGTTGGACGATAACCGATTCAGCGGACGTGACGATCGCCGATTTCGGTCCAGTCAATAAGGTCGATGTCAAGGGCCCGGGCTCGGTGCTATTCGGCCGTTCCGGTCGCCCGACCTGGAGCGATGGCGAGCCGCCCTTTGAGATCTCCGCCGCCGAAATTGCTTCGGTCGACGAACGTTGCCTTGGCCTCGATTTGAGCGGCCGGCCGTACCTCGAGAAAAAGCCTTCATGTTCTCCTTAAAGCGCCGCTTGGATCTCGGGCTGCAGCGGGGCTTCTCGCTGATCGAGGTCCTCATCGCAATCGTGATCCTGTCCTTCGGTCTATTGGGTCTTGCGGCCCTGCAGGCCAAGGTGCACGGGGCGGGAATGGAGGCCGTGCAGCGCTCTCAGGCCTTGGTGATCCTGGAGGACATGGTCGCGCGAATCAACGCGAACCATGCGGATGCCGCTTCGTATGTAAAGAGCGGACTGGGAATCACCGCCATTGAGGATTGCGCCGGCACTGCAAAGCGTGACCTCTGCGAATGGAGTGACATCCTGAAGGCGGAGTCCAACCCAGGTGGACTCATGGGTGCCCAGGGCTGCATCGAGCAGGTGAGGGCGGGGCCGCCGCTTACGCTGCGGGTGACGGTTGCGTGGCAGGGGCTGGTGCCCACCGCCGTCCCGTCCCTTGGTTGCGGCGCCAAGGACTATGGCAGCGATGACAGCCTGCGCCGCGTCGCCTCGACCCTGGTGACGATTGCCGACCTAAGCGCGCTCTGAGAGACGGAAGATGCCCAACCGCATGCGGGGATTTTCTTTAGTAGAGCTGATGGTGGCCATGACCCTGGGCCTCTTCGTGGTGGGCGTGGTCATCGCCATCTTCATCGGCAACAGCAGAAGCCTAAGGGCCATCGAGCAGGCTACCCGTCACGTGGAGAACGGCCGCTACGCCATGCAGCTCCTTGGCGACGACATCCGTCATGCGGGATTCTTTGCCGAATTCGATGCCTCCACCTTGCCTACACCGTCCGTCAAGCCAGACCCATGCGTGATCGTGCCTGATGACATTAAGGCGTCGATCCCACTCCACGTCCAAGGCTACGACAACTCGGACGGCACCCTCTCTTGTCTGTCGGACGTGGCGGACAGCACCGATGTGCTCGTCATCCGGCGCGCTAAGACCTGTGTCGCAGGCACGGCAGGTTGTGACGCAGTGACCAACGACCCCGTCTATTTTCAAGCCTCCCAATGTGGCGATGACGCCGAACGGTTCGCGCTCGACGTCGGCTCCGGCTCTTTCCCGAACAACGCGCGAGACTGTGTGACCGCCGCAGGCCTGCGCGAGGTGCTGGTCCACATTTACTTCATATCAAAAATTAATCGCGATACGAAACCAATACCAATGCTGATGCGCTGGGAGTTGGGACGGGAACTCCGGCTCGGGGATGGCATTGTGCCTCTTGTGGAAGGCATCGAGCGCTTGCAAGTGGAGTACGGAATCGATGATGACGGAGACGGTGTCCCGAACCGGTACACCGCGAATCCCGACGATCCAGACGACGATTCTGTCACGGTGAGGAACTGGCAGAATGTCACGGCATTACGGCTCCACTTGTTATCGCGGGAGATCGACCCGTCGCCTGGATACAAGGATGAGAAGACCTACACCTTGGGGTTGGATGCTGCTGGTGATAAGAACACCGTAGGCCCATTCGACGACGCCTACCGGCGGCACGTATACAGCGTCACTGTTGTGGCGAAAAACATCGCCGGCCGGAGGGAGTAGTGAGCGGCTTGCACCCGAGGCGTCACCAGCGCGGCATGGCGCTGATTGTCACCCTGATTCTGTTGGTGGTGGCGACGACCATCAGCCTGGCGAGCTTCCAGCTTGGCATGAGCGACTTCAAGATCGCCGGCAATATGCAGCACCGCGCGCAGACGGCCGCGGTCGCCGAGCAGGCGATCGAAGAGGCAATCAGCTCGAAGCGGTTTTTTGTGGATCCCGGCGCCGTCTACGCCCCCGCATGCAAGGGGCAGAATACATTTTGCTCGGATGTCGACGGGGACCGCGTTGACGATGTACTGGTGACGCTCAATCCTCCGCCCGTCTGCACCGTGGCGCGGTTGCGGAAGACTACGGAGCTCGACCTTGACGACGCTGAGGACCTCGGCTGCACGGTCGGGGTGCAGCAGAATTTCGGAATGGCCGGAGCGGTTAGCGACGCGTCGCTGTGCGCAGAGACCATCTGGCAGATCCGGGCGGAGGCCGTTGACAGTATCGCCGAGACCCATGTGGTCCTCACCGAGGGAGTCTCGGTTACGGTCGCCGCAACCGATATGGCCAGCAACTGTCCCTAGCGAGAACGAAGAGGAGAGCACCGAATGAACCGCAAGGGTCTGAGGAGGTTGGCGCAGGCGGCTGCAGCTGTCTGTCTGTCGCTGCTGTCTGTCTGGTGCTGGGCAGAGGACATCGACATCTTCGTCGGCGGCAGCGGCGGTGAAGGTGACCCCAATGTCCTGATCATCCTGGACAACAGCTCCAACTGGTCGGCCGCCAACCAGGCCTGGCCGACCGACACGGCCCCGCCCGTGCCCTGCGGTAACGACTGCAACAAGCAGGGCTATTACGAACTGAAGGCGATCCGGTCAGTCATCCAGGCGCTTTCCGATGGCCAGGGCAGCGACGCGACGGTCGATTCCGATTCCAAGGTCGTTCCGATCAACCTCGGGCTGATGCTCTTCAACAACTCCAGTGCCGTTCGGGACGGCGGCTATGTCCGTTATCACGTGCGCTCGATGACCGAGGACAATCTCGAGGACTTTTTGGAAACGATCGACACGATCATCAGTCAATTCAACACGGAGACCGCGGCGTCTTCGGTGCAATACGGCGCCGTGCTATTTGACGCATTCAAGTACTTCGGCGGCTACACCAATCCCGCCAATGCGACTGTGGATAAGGCCCCGGCAACGAATCCGAGCTACCAGGACATCCCAGTGTTCGGGACGCGCTACTGGGGCTCGAGACTCGCCGATGGGGAGAAGCCAGACGGCGCCGCCTACGACGGGCGGTACTACGTGCCGCCAAACGCCAGCACCTGTGCCCGCAACCATATCATTTTCATTGGTAACGGATTTCCGGCAAAGGACAATACGGTGCCGAATATGGAGCAGGTGCTCAAGTATTTGCTGGACCCGAGCTCACCCCCTAGCACCATCCCCGAATTCGAGGTCTCAACCTATACCCCCGTGCTGGGTAGCTGCTCAGTCGTCGCTACGAGTCCGGGAAAGGATTGCAGCACTGTATGCACCACCGACGCGTACAGTGACAGCTTTTTCCCGGACAAGGGCGCCGAGGCCTTTATACACAAGTGCGACAATCCGGGGAAGGCATGCAAGAAGGGAGAGAGGGTGTATGCCTGTGCAATCACGAGTTGGAACGTGGCTAGCTCGGTTCCAACGGCAAATGAGGCCAACCGCTACGGCGACGAGTTCGCGGACTATCTCCATAAGACCGATGTATCGGATGTCCTCGGTCAACAGAACGTCACGCTGCATGCGATCAACGTTTTCAGGGCCAAGCCCGATGCCAACCAGGAGGCCCTAATGCGCAGCATGGCCTACCGGGGCGGGGGCCTGTACTTCACGGCCACGTCGCTCGAGGAACTTCAGGCGGCACTTGGGGAGGTCTTCTCAGAGATCCTGTCGGTCAACTCGACATTCGCCTCAGCGAGCCTGCCGGTCAATGCCACCAACCGGGCGCAGAACGAGAATCAGGTGTACATCGGGATGTTCCGCCCGGACGTGGACGCCAAACCGCGCTGGTTCGGCAACCTCAAGCGCTACCAGCTCGCATTCTTCGAGGACGAGGTCCGTCTGGCGGACGTCACGGGCAGGCGCGCCGTCAATACCCAGACCGGCTTCGTGACCGATTGCGCCACGAGCTGGTGGACCACCGACTCCGTCAGCGCGAACCAGAGCACCGCCGACCCCCTGCCTGGCTGGTGGTTCGACTATCCGGTCAAGCCCTCAGCGGCGAGTGCCTGCACGACCTCCGGGCACGACCCCTTCTCCGACGCTCCGGACGGGCCCCAGGTCGAGAAGGGCGCGGTGGCCGAGGTGATCCGCAAGGGGAACAACCCGACGACGACGGATACGAGCCCGACTTGGGCTGTCAATCGCACCATCTACACCCTGTCGGGCGGCGCCTTGGCGGAACTCACGACGGGAGCCTCCGGGCTCGACGCGGGCCTCGTCGATTTCGTGCTGGGACATGACGTGATGGACGAGGACAAGGACGAAGACACGGACGAGGTACGCGCCTCGCTGCATGGTCCCGTGATCCATTCACGGGCCCTGCCGGTGACCTATAAGTCGGGCATCAAGATCTTCTACGGCGCCAATGACGGGACCTTGCGGATGGTGGACACCGAGACCGGAAAGGAGGACTGGGCCTTCGTCGCGCCGGAGTTTTTTCCGAAGCTCAACCGGCTGATGGCAAACAGCCCGCGGGTCAGGTATCCGGGTCAGACCTTGGAAGGGGCTGAGCCCATGAGCTATTTCTTCGACGGATCCATCGGGCTCTATCAAGAATTGGACGATGCCAATGTCTGGATCTTCCCGACTATGCGCCGAGGCGGCAACTCGGTCTACGCATTCGACGTTAAGACACCCGGATCCCCTGCATTCATGTGGAAGGTCGACCCAACCACCTCCGGTTTCGCGGACCTCGGGCAGACGTGGTCGTATCCGAACGTCACGCGGCTCAAGGGCTTTCAGGATGATGAAGGCAAGCCCAGGCCGGTGATCGTCATGGGCGGAGGCTACGACGGGTGCGAGGACGCGAACGACAAGGCGCCGGTCTGCGTCTCGCCCAAAGGCGCCGGCGTGTACGTGCTCGATGCGGAATCGGGCGCATTGCTCCGCTCGTTCGCGACCACGCGGAGCGTGGCGGCGGACGTCTCGCTGGTCGACGTCGACTATGACGGCTTTGTGGACTACGCGTATGCGGCAGACGCGGGGGGCAATATCTGGCGCCTTAAATTCGAACCAATGTTGGCCGATGAGGCGGACGGTGCATGGGCCGACAAGTGGGCATTCCACCGGGTGGCCTACACAAACGGGGCAGGACGCAAGTTCCTGTTTGGCCCAGCGATCCTTCCCACCAAGGATGGGATCTACCTCGCGATCGGGTCAGGGGACCGGGAGCATCCGCTGATCGATGATTATCCCTATGTGGACGTGCTCAACCGTTTCTACGTGGTGATCGATGACCCAGGTAAGACAGACGCGGTGGATCTGGATCAGATGACGGATTTCACCATTCCAACGGACTGTTACGATCCGGGCGTCTTGCCGGGCTCAGGTAAGAAAGGCTGGTTTATCGATTTGAACGCCTACGGCAAGGGAGAGCAGACGGTCACCAGCGCGCTAATCGCCGGCGGCATGGTGACCTTCAGCACCAATAGGCCTGTGGAGGCCGCGCCCTGCAAGAACCTGTTGGGGGAGGCGCGGGGCTATTGGCTCAACCTGCTGAACGCCTCCGGCGCGATCGGTGTCGCGGACAACTGTGGCGGCGAGCGATCAGGCACCTTTGCCGGCGGCGGCCTGCCCCCGTCGCCCGTATTGGCGACCGTACCGATCACCTCCTCCACGGGCGGGGACGAGAATGCAACGCGACTCGTGACGGCGGTTATTGGCGCGGTGCAGAAAGGGGACGCGGCTGGGTCGGTCGTCAGTTCAGGAATCGACGGCCAGGAGGTCAGGCCGACCATCAGCTTCAGGCGCAGCCGCGTGTTCTGGTACCAAGAGGACGACGAATGAGCCCCGCCGGCTCCCGCCTTCCGGAGACGCCCCAAGGGGTTCTCCCGGCCCCAAGCGTGGGCCTGCCCGCGCCTAGGCCGCCGCTGACTTTTCAGGGTCTGCGCCGATTCGGCGCCACTCGCTGACGTCGCGACGCGACCCGCCCCGGTTCCGCGTCGTTGGCTCGAAGCTCCTCCCGGGCAGGACATTCCATCGCCTTCCCCCAGTCCCCTGGGGGCCCTGCGGCGAGGCTACCGGCAACCCGGTCCGGTGTCGACCAGGTCGATGCGGCCGAGGGTGCTCAGGGCCAGCTCGCGGGACTGCTTTTCGTCGCAGTAGCGGTAACGGCCGGTGGCGTCGGGGAGTCCAGTCGCGCTAAAGCGCACGCCGCGGGCGATCGGGGGCTGGGCGGTGAGCGAGAAGTCGCTGCGGTCGAACCGGACCCGCTGGATGCGATCGTCCGTGCCGCTGTCGAAGACCGAGTCCCCGTCCAGGTCCGTGAACACGATCCAGCCGGCGCTCCAGTCCACCGACCCGTCCGCGGAGCAGGCGGCGCCGTCGCTCGACGGGCAGACGGTCACAGTGACGCCGCGCCGGACGGCCTCGCTGCGGGCCAGGAGCATGGAGGCACTGAGCTCTGATGTGCAGCCTGACCGCGCTGCATGCCGGTCAGGGCCCTGTGGAAGCTCGGCACACCGAGGGTCAGGGTTAAGGCGGCCACGCTGGTGGCCGTCATCAACTCGACCAGGGTGAGTCCGCGACTGTGCTTCAGTTCCTTCATGATCGTGGCTGCCGGTCTCCATGCCGGCCTTCCGCCCGCTGCCGGGCGACTTTGGGGACCGAAGCATGAGAGGCGGCTGATTGGGGTGCGAGCACCCAGAACACGAGCTAAAGCTTACCGAGCGACAGCCTGACCGCTGTGATGGGGGTCGCAAGTCACTCGACCCTTGTTCTCACTTGCGGTGATAGCCGCACGCTCGTGTTCGAGCAGACCGCCGATTCACTGGCTGGGGGTCCGAGCACGCATCCGCCCGGACCGGCGAAAAGCTCATCCGCTCTGTCGGTCTGGTGCGCTCGAGCGTCGGGTTCGCGGGCTACGGGACCTCTCGCCCCGCGGCGGCCTGGAGGATGTGAAACCACTGCTGGCGGTCGAGGCTGATCTGCTCCGCCTCCACGGCATGTCTGACCCGCTCGATCCGCTGGCTTCCGAGCAGGGGCAGGGGCCGGCTGGGGTGGGCCATGACCCAGGCGTAGACGATCTGCTCCGGGCTGGGGCCGCCTAAGGCGGAGGACTCTTGCGCCAGTACCCAGCGCAGGCGCTGGCTGGTCTCGTCGTCACCATTGAAGAGCCGTCCGCCGCCCAGGCAGCTCCAGGCCATGGGGGCGATGCGGTGTTGCTGGCACTGGTCCAGCTCGCCGTCGAAGAAGACCGGCAGGTTGTAGGGTGAGATCTCCAACTGGTTGGTCACGAGTGGAAAGGGCAGCCGGCTCTGCACCAGCTCGAACTGGCGGATGTTGAAGTTGGATACCCCGAAGTGACGCACCTTGCCCGAGCTTCGCAGGGCGGCGAAGGCCTCGGCCACCTGGTCGGCGTCCATGAGTGGATCGGGGCGGTGGACGAGCAGCAGATCCAGGTAGTCGGTGCGCAGGTTGCGCAGGCTGCGCTCGACCGACGCCTGGATGTGGCCCGCGGTGGTGTCGTAGTGCTTGATGCGGTGGTGGGGGCGCTCGGGTGTCACCAGGGCGATGCCGCATTTGGTGACGATCTCGATCCGCTCCCGAAGGCCGGGGGCCTGGGCAAGGGCGTTGCCGAACAGGGCCTCCGCTCGGTAGCCGCCGTAGATGTCCGCGTGATCCACGGTGGTGATGCCGAGCTCGATCCCCTGCTCGATGAAGTCGATGAGCTGGCGGGTGTTCAGGTCCCATTCGGCGAGCCGCCAGTAGCCCATGACGAAGCGGCTGAGCGTGGGCCCCTCGGGGCAGATCTGGATGCGTGAGACGGACATGGGGTTCCTCTGGTCGTTTCGCGGAAGCGCGTTGCTGGTGCATGCGAGGCGGCGGTCTTGCCGTTGAGCCGCCGCTGTCTCGGCCGGAGCCGCCTTTGGTCTTCCCCTGGGCCTAGTCTGGTCGCGGGGAGCTAATCCGCCGGGGCGCTCGGGGATCGGGCGTCCAGCCGATTGTCGCGGCGGAAGCGGGCCGCCTCCCGGATCAGCGCAAGGCGCGCGCGGTCCTTCCCCCAGGTGGCCTCCAGGGCCGGGTCCGGGGCCGGGTCCTCGGTCCACAGGCGCCACAGTACGGCGGCGCTCTCCCAGTAGGCGGCGGCGATACTGTGCCCGTCCGGGCTGAAGCGGGCGTATGGGACGCCCCCGAGCTCGCCTTCCAGCACCAGGTAGGAGCTTTGAACCGGGATCTCAGTCGCGGTGCCCTGCGTCTCGGGCGTGGTGGTCGCGGACTGCGCCTGGGAGGCGGGGGACGGCGGGCGCTCCCAGAGCCGTACGGCGCCGTCTCGGGATGCAGTGAGCAGCCATCCGCCGTCGGGGCTGAACTCGGCGTAGTAGACCCGGTCCTTGTGCCCCACCAGATCGACCAGCTGCCTGCCACTGGTGTCCCAGACCTGGGCGCGTCCATCCAGGGAGGCGGTGACCAGGGACTTTCCGTCGGGGGAGAAGCCGACGCTGTAGAGCGCGGTTGTGCCCCCGTCCAGGATGCGCGGCTCGCCGCACTGCTCCCCGATGTTGACCAGGGTGGCGTGCCCGTTCTCGTCGGCGGCGGCGAGTGTGCCTCCGTCGGGCGCGAAGGCCAGGTACGTCACGGGAACCCAGGCAATCTGGAGCCGGCACAACCGGGTCCAGCTACCGTCTCTTTCCCGGCGCGCCAGCCGCAGGGTCCCCACGGCGTTTCCGGTGGCGACCAGATCGGCGCCGTCCGGGGCGCGGGCTACGGCGGCAGCCTGGACGTCGCTCGGACCATGTTCCAGGGCGGGGGGCAGCGGTAGCTCCACACAGGTGGCGGGGTCCCACAACCGTACCGGTTGGTCCGGTCCCTCACCGGCAGTGAGCAGCCAGCGCTCGTCCGCGGAGAACAGGGCGTGGTCGATTGCGGGTGGAGCCTTGTCCGGGGGGTGCTCGGGCGGCTGATCGGGCTCCAGGGCGCAGCCGCCGCCGGTGACCATGTCCCAGACCCGGGCGCTGCCGTCGTAGGCGGCGCTGGCCAGCAGCCGGGCGGACGGCGAGAAGCTAACCCGCCGCACCCGTCCCCGGTGACCAGCGAGCCGCCAAATCTCCGCGGGGGCGACCCAGGGCGCCTTACGGTCGTAGCGCCATACCCGCACCAGCCCGTCGAAAGAGCCGGTGGCGAGCAGCAGCACGTCCGGATCCGGGTCCAGCGACCGGGGGGCGGGGGCCAGGTCCAGGTGCCAGACGTGATTCTCATGGGGCAGCCGGAAGGCCAGCCCCGGGGTGGGCTCCACCCCCCAGAGACGGGCCGAACCATCCAAGTCCGAATAGGTCAAGACGCGCCGGTAATCTGTGCTGAAGCGGGCGTTGGAGACGGCCGCGTCATGACTGAAGACCGCTACCTCCTTGCCGGTGAGCAGGCCCCATAAACGCGCGGTCCTGTCCACCGAGGCCGTGAGCACTAGGGGCTCGCCTTCGCGCGGGTCGGTGGTGCTGGACACCTGCACGTGCTCGACACTCAGTCGGTGTTGGCCGAGCACCTCAGCGGTGCCGGTGTTGAGGTCCCAGCGCACCAGCTGGCCCTCGTCATCGCCCGCCAGCAGATAACGGCCGTCGGCGGAGAACACGGCATCGCGCACGGTCGTTTTGTGCACCCGGATGGTCCGCCCGTCCTCTTTGATCTCACCCAGGTCGGCGATCAGGCGCCCGTCGAGTCCATAGACGCGGACCCGCTCATCGGTGCAAGCCAGGGCGACGCGCTCGCCCTTGCTGTCGAACACCGCACTGTTCAACGGGCGGTCCAAGGGGCCCTGCGGCGGCAGGGTTAGGCGCTCAAAGCCGGTGATGGTATCGATCAGGTGCGCCGAGCCCTCCCGGGCGGCGGTGACCAGGGTCATGCCGTCCGGGGCGAAGGCGAGGCCGCGAACCTCGCCCCGGTGGACTGGTCTGTCCCACAGTGGCTTGCCGGGACGGCGCAGGTCCAGCAGGCAGACCCCGGTCCGGCCTTCCCTGGCCGGGTGGGCCAGGGCCAGATAGCGCCGGCCGGCGTCCAGGGCGATGGCCTCGTTTGGTGCGCTGCCGCAGGACCAGTCCGGCGCGGCGCCGGGCTCGGCGGGCAGGCGCCAGACGCCTTCGGCCCCGATGCCGAGGATCAGGGTGCGCTCGCCGCGACCG
Organism: uncultured Gammaproteobacteria bacterium; assembly: GCA_963698355.1. Lineage (GTDB taxonomy): Bacteria > Pseudomonadota > Gammaproteobacteria > Chromatiales > Chromatiaceae > Thiodictyon. Next base: position 47,246 of record CAVOQO010000116.1, read on the forward strand.
GCGAAACGCACCGCGTGGATCGGGAGCTCGGGCCCGGCCAGGCGCCCCCCCGAGAGGAATCGGTGCTCGCGCAGGTCCCACAGTTGCGCGCCGTCGCGGGCGGAAAGGGTGACGATCTGCTCGCCGTCGTCCCTGAATGCAGGGGCCAGGGGCTGCGCGGGTGCCGCCCCCTCCCCCTGGATCATGGCGATCAGGCGGTTGCTGGTGAAGGCTCGGCTCAGGGTGTCGGTGGCTGAATGGGGGAGATAGGGTCCTGCGTCCAATGCCAGGCGGACCGCCTCGGGGGTGTTGCCCTGTCCGATCGAAAGGTCCGCCGCGTTGAGCTGGCTGCGGTGCAGATTCAGGGTGGCCTGGCGGGAGGCCGTCCAGGCCCACAGGGCGGCGCCCGTGGCAACGGCGAGCAGTGCGGCCAAGGTCAGGCCCACCAGGCGCACGGCCCGGTTGCGCCGGCGCTGGAACAGCAGGTTGGCCTGGGAATGCTCCAGGTATTCCTGTTCCAGGGGTTCCAGCTCCGAGGCGTGGGCGTCGGCGAATCGGCGCGCCTCGGCGTATCCGACCTCGCCCAGGAGGTATTCGCGGTTGCAGTCCGTGCGCTTCCAAAGGCGGGCCTGACGGGTGATCTGGAAGCGCAGGCGGAGGTCACGGCGGTTTTCGGGGTCGGCGAGCCAGTCCCGCATGGGCCCCCACCGCTCCATCAGGGCGGGATGGGCGAGGCTCGCGACCGGACGAAAGTCACGCCAGTCTGCGGCCGCCGGCTCGGCGGCGGGGCTTTCGCCAGACTGACGCCCCTGCGCTGCGGCAGCATCGGACGCGGCCGGTTCCCCGCCGGTCAAAGAATCGGCGCTAGGTTCCGAGAACAGCCGGGCGCGCCACTCCTCACGGGTCTCCCGGGCGATATGGGTCAGGGCATCGAGCAGCCGCCTCTGCGTGGGCGCGCAGGGCTGGCGTGCCGCTGGGTCGGGGATGCCCTCCGCGACCACGAGTCGGGCGTCGATCAGTGACTGGATGAGGGATGCACAGCCTGGGTCGCGTCGCAGGGTGCGCAAGTCACCGAGCCGCGGACTCGGCCGGGCGTTGGGGCCGCCCTCCAGGGCGATCAGAGCGCGGCAAAGGACGGGCAGTGCCGCGCGGGTCGTCGGCGTCTGCTGCGCCCACAGGGCATCCGCCCGGCTCAGGGTGGATCCGGCGATGCCACCGAGGCTCTGGTACGCGGCGACTGTGAGTTGTCTTGTGGGCCCGCCCGGGCCGCGTGCCGCCTCCCTCCCCACGTTGCCGTTGATGTCGGAGGGCCCACGCTGGACGGCGTTCGCAAACAGACGGTCCAGGGTGAGCTCCAGGAGGGCCGGCCAGTGGGGCAGGGTCGCCGCCTCGGCCTCGAGCAGCTCGACCAGGCCGTGGCCGGCGGCTCCGGCTCCCGACTCGTAGTCGATGCCTGCGACCCTCGCCGGGATCTCCAGCACCTGGCGGATGCGCGCCGCCGGAGGGGGATCAATGGGGAACCAGCCGTGGCCGTCGACGGCGGTCGCCAGGGCCGGTAGACGCGGGAGTTGGCGCAGGTGATCGCCGCGCAGCGTGGCGATCACCCAGATCCCGTCGCACGCGGCCAGGGCGGCTACGGCGGCGGCGAAGGACTGGGTTCCGGGGGCCTCAAGGGCGGACTCGCTGAAGAGACCGTCCAGCGAGTCCAGGATCAGGGCGAGTTGAGTGCGGCCTTCGGCGCCCCCATCGGCCGCGGTGTCGGACCCGACCTGGGTGACGGCGGCGCGCACCTGCTCGGCGGCGACCTCCGGGTCGCGCGCGAGCAGTCGCACCAGACGATCGGCGTCCAACCCGAATGCGGCCAGGGCCGGTCCCAGGGTACCGGCGCCGGTGAGGGTTCGCGCCAGGGTCTCGAGTGGCTCGGGAGCGGCTGCGCGGCCCGCGCCGTCAAAATCGATCAGGCACCAGCGGCAGCCCGAGACGCCGGGGAAGAGAAAGGGCCGCGCCAGCCGCGGCAGGAGTCCCGCGCGGATCAGCGAGCTTTTGCCGACGCCGCTGGGGCCGGTGACCAGGATGAGTCCGCGCCCGGCGCCTTTCAGGGCGTCGAGCCGGGCCACCAGCTCCCGGGTCTCGACCTCACGCCCGACGAAAACTGGTTCGTCGGTCCGTTCGTAAGGTGCCTCGGCCCGGAACGGGCTGTCGCGCCAGTCACCCGACCCGGCCAGGGCCCCGCGCTCGGCGCTGATCCGGCGGTTGAGGAGCTTGCGCAGCTGGCCCTCGACCAGCTCGCGCAGGACCCGGTCGCTATCGAACTGGCGGAAGGCGCGCCGGAAGCTGCCGTCCGGGTTGAAGAAGTGGGCGCGAAAGAAGGTCTCCAGGCGGTGCTGGTCCTCCAGCGCCTCGCGGGTGGCCTCGGCGTTGGTGATGTCCACCAGGCGCGGCGTGGTCTTCTTGTAGACCAGGACCTCCGGGCGCCCCTGGCGTGCAGACGCCTCCACCGCGTCCAGGAACTCCCACTCCGTGCCGGTCATGCCGCCGTAAGGGTCGTCCGCCAGGGGGGTGCCCAGGCGAGTCCATGCCATCACGAGCACGATGTCGCATTCCGCGGGACGCAGCAGTCCCGCCTGGAAGCTCCGGGCGGCGGAGAGCGCCTCTTCCTCCCACAGGACCGCCTGGAGCCTGAAGTAGGGCAGATATTCCTGGCCGAGCTGCTCGATGACGTCCTTGACCAGGGCGCGCTCGTGGTCCACGTCAGAGGGCGAGGAGACGAAGATTCGGACCTGGGACTCTGGCATCGCTCAGGCTCTTTGAAGGAGGGCTGTCCGCGGCGGAGCGACGCCCACTATAACGGGCAAGCGGGACCGCGGCGAATGCCAGTCGGTACGCAGGAGGGTGCCCGGGTAACGACCGTCGCGGACCAGTTGCCGCACCGGTCCGGGTCGACACAAGGTGGGCGAACGGGGTTAGAATCCAGGCGAATCTGACATCAAGGATGTCAGTCCCCACATAGGGTATCAGGAGGTCGTCCCGTCCGATCCGGAGGGGCGGGCGCAAGCCCCGGAGCATGGAGGATACGAGGATCGGGGGCTAGGTGGGGCGGGAAGTCCCGTCCCTTCGCAACGGCGGCGCTCCGGTCGGAGCGCGAGCAGGCGAAGATTGCCAAGCACCTTACGCTTGGAAGGGACGTCCGTCGAGCGGCCGGCTCGGTGCCTCCACCCGAGTTGTCCCCATCTGTCAGGAGGAGCTGGCCATGTTCCACCACGAGACCGCAGACACCGAGCGCTTCGAGCGGGTCATCCTGGAATCGGTGCGTCAGATTCTCTCCTCGCCTGGTCCCGAACACTTTCTCGACTGGGCGCGCATCCATATACCCCGCATCCTTGGACTGCCCGAGCTGGACCTCGACGAAGTCGAAATGCGCCGCCTCGCCAACCTGCTGGGGACGGCGGTATGGAACGCGACGCCCCAACCCGCCCATGGCTACCGGCCGACACCGATGACCCCGCCCGCCGCCGATGCCCCCTGTCCCTGCGGCTCCGGGACCCGCCACGGTGATTGTTGCGGGGACCTCGACGACGTCCCGGCGCTTTCCACTGAGCTCATCTGGGAGCTCCTGCTCGACGAGCTTGGCGAGCGGTCCGTTCAGGATGCCCTGGCCTGCGATGCCATCCCGAGACCGCTGCTCGCCAAGATCGCCGATCGGTGGCTGGAGCAGGAGGATAGGCCCGGGCGTGCCGTGGCCCTGTTGGAGCCCGTGTTTGCGGGTCCCCTCGGCGACCTTGGACCGGAATTCGAGCCGGCCTTCGACGTGCTGTGCGACGCCTATGACCGGCTCGACCACTGGCGAAAGAAGCAGTCATTCCTGGACCGTCTGTGCGAGGAGGGCAGCCGCGCCCTGAAGGTCGCGGCTTGGCAGCGGCGCAGCACCATCCACATCGACGAGGGGGACTTCGCGCGCGCGGAGGCGGCCTTCGCCGCCGCGCTGCGCAGCGACCCGGACAATCCCAGCACGGCCTTGCTCGAAATCACCTTGCTGGCTGCCCAGCACAAGGACGCGGTGGCGCGGGAGCGCGCCCGTTTCTGGCTCCACAGGCTGCGCCGCGCGGGTTTCGAGGAGCAGGGATTCATGGATTTCCTGGCGAGTGCCATGCAGGACCCCCAGGAGGCCCTTGTCGACAGCCATTCGGACGCGCTCGATCCGGTGTTGGTGGATCTGCACGACTGGGTCGCGGTCGCGAGTGCCCGACCCCTTCCGGACTACCGCACGGTCGCCGTCAAACCGGCCTCCGAGCGCCGGCCGGCCGGCCAACTGGCCCTGTTCGACGAGGCGGACGGCGGTGGGCCCCGCCGGTCTCTCACGGTCCTCGGCCTCCCGGCGGAGCTCCAGGCGCCCCAACGGGTGCGGCGCGTCGAGACGCTATGGCACGCCTTGTTCCCGGCCCTCAAGCCCTACTCCACCCAACTGATCCTGCATGAGGACGACGCGGTGTGGCTCAGGCCTGAGTGGACTGATTACCTGCTCGGACACCCGGAGGCCGCCGACAGCCTGGATGTGCTCGACGACCTGGCCACCGCCCTCTACGAGCACCCTGAGAGTACCCTCCCCTGGATCGCGCACGCCCTGTTGCGCCCGCTTCTGGAGCGCGCCTGGAGTATCGTCGTCCAGGCCCTGCCGGCCAACTCGGCCCACTACATTCCCTGGTCGCGCGAGCGCAACCGACCGGCGCTGCGGCTCCTGTTCCGGCGTTACCTCTGCCAGATGGACGAGGGCGAGCCCCAGGGCGGCGCCCACACCCTGGAGACCTTGCTGCGCCTCAACCCCCAAGACAATCACGGGGTGCGGGCCGAGTTGATGAACCACTACCTGCGCGACGGCGAGGACGCGATGGCTCTGGCCTTGGCACACCGCTTTCCCGATGACGTGCTGGTCGATCTGGCCTACGGTGAGGTGCTTGCCCTCTACCGTCTCGGTGAGCAGGAACGGGCACGTGCTGCCCTGCGTACGGCCGCCCGCCGGTTGCCCAGGATCCCTCACTATCTGACCCGCAAGCGGGTGAAACAGCCGCGCCTGAGCCCGCTGGGCACGACGCCCGGCGGCGAGGACCAGGCCTGGATGTACCGCGAGGCGATGCGCGACGTCTGGGAGTCGGAGCCCGGGCTACTTCGGTGGCTGAAGCGGGTGACGGCTTGAGCCGGAGGTCTTCGGTCAGTCTTTGATACCCCTGGTGCTTGAAGGGTCAGACGGGTCTTCGGCGAGCTTCTCCCCCGACTGTGCCCGCCCCGGGCGCGGGCCGACACTGAGCGACCAGGGCGTGGGATTTCCGCAATCATCACCGCTTAGGAGCCGACCATGGAGCCGCTGTACCGACTCGTCTTCAACGGCGAGCTAGCGCCCGGAGCGGACGGGGAGGCCGTCGTCACCGATTTGGCGAAACGCTTTCGGCTGCAGGAATCGACCGCCCGAGACCTGATTCAGAGTGGTAACCGGCGCGTGCTCAAGCGCGACCTCGGCCTTCAGAACGCGGAGCGTTACCGCTCGGCCCTGGAGCAAACGGGGCTCATCGTCGTGTTGGAGCGCCAGGACGAGCCCGGCGGTGCGCTGGAACTGGAGCCGGGCGTCGCCGCCGAACAGGTGGTTCCGGAAGTGGTGGTCGGCCAAGACGCGGTGCCTGTGCCTGGCGCGACGGTTTGCCCCAAATGCGGTGCCGTCGCGGTCTCCCCGCTGACGGGAGTCTGCGAATCCTGCGGAGTGGTTGCGGAGCGGTTTCTGGCACGCCAAGCGGCCGATCAGCCCGGCGGCGCCAGGGACACGGGCCGGGCGGACAATCCCTATGCCCCGCCCCAGGCGGACCTGACACCGCCGCCGAGCGAGGCTGCGGGCGACTCCCTATATCCACCCCGCTCCGTGCCCGCGGGCCGCGGCTGGGGTTGGGTCGCGGATGCCTGGCCCCTGTTCAAGGATTGCCCATGGGCTTGGATCGGAGCCTTTCTGGTCTATGCGCTGATTATGATCGCGCTCAGCTTCGTCCCCTTGCTTGGCACCCTCGCGACGATGCTGCTGGGGCCCATCCTCACTGCCGGGCTGATGATCGGTGCCCATGTCCAGCACGGCGGCGGTCGCTTTGAGATCGGCCATCTGTTTGCCGGTTTCTCGCGCAGCCCGGGACGCCTCGCGTTGGTTGGGGCGGCCTATCTGGGCGCCGCGCTGCTCGTGGGGCTGGTCGTCGGCGTGGGCGTGTTCGGGGTCTTGGCCACCACGGGCGGGGCTCTGAACCCCGAGGCGCTTGAACCCAACGCGATGGATCCGGACTCCATGGCCAATCTGGGCGCGATGGTCCTGTTGCCCGTGCTAGTGGCCCTGCTGATCGGCATCCCGATCGCGATGGCGATCCTGTTTGCCCCCGCCCTGGTGGCGCTGAACGACGTCCCGGTGCTGGGCGCACTCAAGCTGAGCTTCCTCGGCTGCTGGCGCAACATCCTGCCCTTTCTGGTCTACGGCCTGGTCGCTCTGGGGTTGGCCTTTGTCGGCTCGATTCCCTTCGGCCTTGGGCTGCTGGTGGTCTTCCCGCTGCTGACGATCGCCATCTATGTCGCGTATCGGGACATCTTCTACCGTTGAATCGCCTTGTCGGGGCTGGTGACGGGGCCTGGCCCCAGTCAGCGCTTACGTCGCTCGCGGCTGCGCACGGGGCGCATGGCGGTGGTACCGCCGACCCCGCGGAAATCGTTCGGATCATTCGGCCTGCGCCGGCCTTCTGGACGGCGGCCGGTCCCCGCGGGCTGGAAGGCGGGTACCAGGTGGCGCTTGCCGTTGCCGATCAGGTCCGCCCGCCCCATCGCCTTGAGGGCCTCACGCAGGAGTGGCCAGTTCTCCGGGTCGTGATAGCGCAGGAAGGCCTTGTGCAGTCGCCGCTGGCGCGCTCCCCGCGCGACACTCATTCGTTCCGAGTCCCGTCTCACTCGCTCCAGCGGGTTTAGGCCGGTGTGGTACATGGCCGAGGCGATGGCCATGGGTGTGGGGAGGAATGCCTGGACCTGGTCCGGCCGAAACCCGTTCTTCTTCAGCCATAGGGCGAGGTTCAGCATGTCCTCGTCGGTGGTCCCCGGATGGGCGGAGATGAAGTAGGGGATCAGGTACTGCTCCTTGCCCGCCTCCTTCGAGTATTTGTCGAACAGGGCCTTGAAGCGGTCGTAGGTGCCGATCCCGGGCTTCATCATCTTCGAGAGCGGTCCGGGCTCCGTGTGCTCCGGGGCGATCTTGAGGTAGCCTCCCACGTGATGGGTGACCAGCTCGCGGACATACTCCGGCGAGCGCACCGCCAGGTCGTAGCGCAGGCCCGAGGCAATCAGCACCCGCTTGATCCCCGGGATATTGCGTGCGTTGCGATAGAGCTGGATCAGGGGTCCGTGATCCGTATTCAGGTTGGGACAGATGCCCGGGTAGACGCAGGAGAGCTTGCGGCACGCCGACTCGATCCTGGGGTCTTTGCAGGCGAGGCGCCACATGTTGGCCGTGGGGCCGCCCAGATCGGAGATGGTGCCGGTGAAGCCGGGGGAGCGGTCGCGGATCTCCTCCACTTCCTTGAGGATGGACGCCTCCGAGCGGCTCTGAATGATGCGCCCCTCATGCTCGGTGATGGAGCAGAAGGTGCAGCCCCCGAAGCAGCCGCGCATGATGTTGACCGAGAAGCGGATCATCTCCCAGGCGGGGATGCGGGCGTCTCCGTACCCGGAGTGGGGGCGGCGGCCGTAGGGCAGCTCGTAGACCCGGTCGAGCTCCGCCGTAGTGAGCGGGACGGGCGGCGGGTTCAGCCAGACTGCCCTGTCTCCGTGGCCCTGGATCAGGGCCCGGGCATTGCCCGGGTTGGTCTCCAGATGGAAGACCCGGCAGGCGTGGGCGTAGAGCACCGGGTGATCGCGCACCTGCTCGAAGGAGGGCAGGCGGACCAGGGTTCGGCCCCGGTCCAGATGGCGGGGGCGGCGATGGAAGGTGATCGCCGTGGTGGCGTTTTCGCGGCTGGGGCCGGTCCGGCAGTCGGGCTCTGCCTGGTAGGGATTGGGATGGGTCTCGACCGGTCCCGGTGAGTCGAGCTGGCTCGAATCGATCTCCGTCCAGCCCTCCGGGATGTCCCGGACGATGTAGCCTGTACCGCGCAGGTCTCGGATTGTCTCGATGGACTCCCCGCGGGCCAGGCGGTGGGCCAGCTCCACCACGGCCCGTTCGGCGTTGCCGAACACCAAGAGGTCGGCCTTGGCGTCCACGAGGGCGCAGCGGCGGACCTTCTCCGACCAGTGATCGTAATGGGCGATTCGGCGCAGACTCGCCTCGATTCCGCCGATGACGATGGGTACGTCCTTGAACGCCTCCCGTGCCCTCTGGGCGTAGACGGTCACCGAGCGGTCGGGGCGTCGTCCGGCGGCGCCGTCCGCGGTGTAGGCATCGTCCGAGCGCAGCCGCCGGTCCGAGGTATAGCGATTGACCATGCTGTCCATATTCCCGGCGGTGATGCCGAAGAACAGGGTCGGCCGCCCCAGGCGGGCGAAGTCCGCCGCGGTGGTCCAATCCGGTTGACTGATGATCCCCACCCGAAACCCCTGGCTCTCGAGCAGGCGGCCGATGATCGCCATGCCGAAGGACGGGTGGTCCACGTAGGCGTCCCCTGTGACGATGATCACATCGCAGGCGTCCCAGCCGAGCAGGTCCATCTCGGCCCTGGAGGTGGGCAGCTCCGGGGCCGTTCCCAGCTTGTGGGCCCAGTGCTTGCGGTACGAAAAGAGGTCGGGGGCTGTGTCCATGAGGGGCCGGGTTCGCGCGCAATGGCGGCATTGTAGACGGGATCCGTGGGGCATTTTCCTGCATTTGATCGGGCCGGTCCGCGCTCCGTTCCCTGTGCTCGTTTTGAGTCGCGAGCGGAGGCCCGAGGGTCGCGTCTCTGGGAACCTCGGGCGATCAATGTCAGGCATACTTCGATCAGAGTCTTCTGGGGACCTCCGTGCGATGAGTGACTACACGCTGATTGCGTGCGCCTTCTACGAAGTCTTCGAGATCGCCTGTCTGCGGCGACAGAGCCTCTTGGTGCGCTGGCGTCGAGGGTCGGGGTCGGCCCACTCGACCGCGGATGAGAGGCGACCCGACGATGCAGAGCAGGTGATCGAGCCACTGGGGCTCGGCACGCGGGACGGGACCGAATGGCTGAGCGCCCGGGACCAGAAGGGTCAGCCCCTCACCCTGCGGCTCGATTGGATCGCAGCCGCTCGGCCCGTCTCGTGAGCCCGACCGCGCCGCCCCCGCTGGTCGAGGTGGTGATCGAGGTCCCGCGGGGGAGCTTTCTCAAGCGGGGCTCCAGCGGTAAGTTGGACTTTATCTCGCCCTTGCCGTGCCCCTACAACTACGGGTCCGTGCCCGGTTTGTTGGGTCTGGAGGGTGACCTGCTCGACGCCCTGGTACTGGGGCCTCGGCTGCCCCGCGGCAGCCGGTTGAGTGTCCGTGCCTACGGCGCGGTGGGGCTCAGGGATCGGGGGCTCTACGACGACAAGCTGATCTGCGCTTCCCGGGCCCCCAGCGCGGCCGAGCGGACACGGGTGATTCGGTTCTTTCGGATTTACGGCTGGGCCAAGCGGTTGCTCAATCTGCTTCGGCTGCACCCTGGGGCCACCGCCAGTCAGGGCTGGGGCGACGCCGCGGATGCCCTGGCCCGAGCGCGTACGGTCGGCATCGGCGAGCGGGGCGAGCCGGTGATCGGGTTCTGAGTGCAGCGACTAACTGCTGCCGAACAGGTCTTTCACCCACTGTATCGTCACCTGCCGCCCCAGTTCGCCGATGGCCGTGGTGAGCGGGATCTCCTTGGGGCAGACCCGCACGCAATTCTGGGCGTTTCCGCAGTCCGACAGCCCGCCGTCGCCCATGATGGCGTGGAGCCGGTCGGCCCGGTCGTAGCGACCGGTGGGGTGGGCGTTCATCAGCCGCACCTGTGCAAGAGGCGCGGGCCCGAGGAAGTCGGACCCGGCATGGAACTGGGGACAGGCGGCCATGCAGCAGCCGCAGCTCATGCAACGGCTGTAGAGATAGTTGGCCGACCACTCGCCGGGCGAGATGCGCGGCGCCCCCTCGTGGACGTCCCAGGCCCCGTCCATACGCACCCAGGCCCGCACCTGACGCAGCCCAGTGTCGATCCGCGATCGGTCCACCAGCAGGTCGCGCACCACCGGGAACTTGGGCAGGGGTTCGAGCACGATGGGAACGTCCGGGCTCGACTCCAGCAGCGCGTCCACCAGGGCCGAGCAGGCGGGTCGCGGGTAACCGTTGATGAGCATGGCGCAGGCCCCGCACACCTCTTCCATGCAGTTGTGCTCCCACACCACGGGGTCCACCCGCCGGCCGTCCGTGGTCACCGGCTCCTCGCGCAGGGCCATGAGGACCGACAGCACGTTGTAATCGGGTTGGTAGGGGATGGAGAACGCCTGCCAGTAGGGGGCCGAGTCTGGCCTGTCCTGGCGGCGGATCCTTAACCTGATGCTGTCCGGGTTCATTGGTCTTGCCCTGGTCGGCGCCACGGTCACACTCGCAACTCGCAACTCGCAACTCGCAACTCGCAACTCGCAACTCGCAACTCGCAACTCGCCTCGACCTCTCCTACCGTCCTACCGATAGTCCCGCGGCTCCGTCGGTGGATAGACGCTGGTATCTACCGCCTGGTAGCTGATCTCGGGCCCAGTGGCGGAGTGCTCGGCGATGGTGGTCTTGAGCCACCGGTCGTTGTTGGCTTTCCAACGTGCCCGGTACGCCTCGAACTCCGGATCGCCGGGGAACTTGCCCTCGGGGATCGGGAGCTTGAACTCGGGCTTGTAATGGGCGCCGCGGCACTCGTCGCGCTCCAGGGCGCTCTTGGAGACCACTCGGGCGAGCGCGATCATGTCCTTTACCTGGCGGGCCATGGCCAGGGTCTGGTTGGCCCAGGTGCTCGACTCGCGCAGGCTGAGATGCTCCATGCGCCCATTGAGCTCGGCGAGCTCGTCGAGGGCCACCTCCAACTCCGGGTTGGCGCGCACCACGCCCACCTTGGCGGTCATGAGCGCGCCGAGGTCCCTATGGATCCGGTACGGGTTTTCGCCCTCGTCGCTTGCCATCAGACGGTCATTGATGGCCCGTTGGTGGGAGACCTCTTGGTCGATCAACGCCGACGCGAGTGGGGGGCGGCCGTTGCCCAGTCCACCGAGGTAGCTCACCACGGACTCGCCGGCGACCCGCCCCGAGTAGCTGGCGGACAGGAGTGAGTTGGCCCCCAGCCGGTTGGCACCGTGGTAGGCGTAGTCGCACTCGCCGCAGGCGTAGAGGCCGGGGATGTTGGTCGCGTGGTTGCGCGGGCTGCCGGGCTTCATGGCCCCGGTCTGCCCGTCCTTCTCGTAGTCCACCCAGAGCCCGCCCATGGCGTAGTGGGCGGCGGAAAAGATCTCCATGGGCTCGTCCAAAGCGTCCACCCCCGCGAACTTTCCATAGATCTCCAGGATGGCCCCGAGCCGGGCGGCGACGAATCGGCGGTCCAGGTGAGTCAGGTCGAGGTAGACCCGGTCGCCCCCGCCGATACCGAGACCCATCTGACGCGTCACCCGCCAGATCGCCCGGGCCGCCTCGTCCCGGGCCACGGTGTTTCCGTAGGCGGGGAAGAACTCCTCGAGGAAGTAGAAGCGGTCAGACTCGGGGATCTCCTTGGGGGGGCGGCTATCGTCCGGATTGCGCGGCACCCAGACCCGGCCGCCCTCGCCCCGGGCCGCCTCGCTCATCAGCCGGGTCTTGTCGCGACCGATCATGGCGGTGGGGTGGAACTGAAAGAACTCGGCGTTTGCGAACCAGGCCCCCTGCTGGTAGCAGCGGCTGGCCGCAGCCCCCGTGGCGTTGGTGGAGGTGGTGGTCTTGGGTGCGTAGATCTGACCGAAGCCGCCGGTGGCGATGACCACGGTCTCCGCCGGGAAGGCGCGGACCTCCAGGCTCTTGAGGTCCATGGCCACGATGCCCCGGCAGATACCGTCCTGGTCCATCAGGAGCGACAGGAACTCCCAGAACTCGTGCTTGGTAACCAGCCCCTCGGACTCCAGGCGGCGCACCTGCTGGTCGACCCCGTAGAGCAGCTGCTGGCCGGTGCTGGCACCTGCGAAGGCGGTCCGCTTGTTCTTGACCCCTCCGAACAGGCGCTGGTCCAGGAGTCCCTCTGGCGTGCGCGAGAAGGTCACCCCCATGCGCTCGAAGGTGCGGATCAAGCCCGGGGCGTCCTCGCACAGGCTCTGGATGGGCGGCTGGTTGGCCAGGTACTCGCCGCCCTTGACGGTGTCGATGATGTGCTGGCGGATGGAATCGTGCTGGCCCTTGGTATCCAGGACCGCGTTGATCCCGCCCTGGGCGCAGACCGAGTGGCTGCGCTTGACCTCGAAGAGCGAGAAGACCTGAACCGGGAAGCCCGCGTCGGCGATGCGCAGCGTCGCCCAGAGCCCCCCCAGTCCGCCGCCGATGACGATGACCCCGGGCCCGTTCACGGCAGAAACCCGATCAGGCCGTGTAGGCCCAAGGCCGCGAGCACGACACCGATCCCGGCGCAGGCGTACCCGAAGAGTCCCTGGGCGCGGGCCGACGTGGTGAGTCCCCATACGATGGCCATGGACCACAGCCCGTTGGCCAGATGAAAGACCGAGAGCAGCAGCCCCGCGAGATAGAGGGCGAACATCCAGGGCTGCGACAGGAGCCCCTGCATGTGGCCGTAAAGGTCCGCTCGAATGGCGGGATCGAGCATTCCCTGGATGCGGGTGAGGCCGACGTGGAGGAGCAGGAAGGCCAGGATCCCCACCCCTGAGACCCGCTGAAGGGCGTAGAGCCAGTGTCTGGCATACGGGTAGCGCCCGAGATCGGGACGACCCTGGCGCGCGATCACGAGCCCATAGCCGGCATGGAACAGGAGGGGTAGAGCGATCAGAAAGATCTCAAGGAATGGCAGGTAGTTCATCCCCTGCAGCAGGGCCACGACCTCCCCGTTGTAATGTTCGGCGCCAAAGCGGGACTGGGAGTTCTCCCACAGGTGGAAGACCAGGAAGCCGCCGACCGGCAGCAGCCCCAGCAGGGAATGCAGCCGCCGCAGCAGGAAGTGGGCGTTGTCGATGGAGGCGTTCATGTTGACCGGACGCCGGGCAGACTTGATCCGACCTTAGCGCGCCGCTGACCCGGAGACACTGACGAGACGCAGGAAAATTTGAATATGAGCAGATGATAAAGAACTAAACTTAAGGGTGCGAAGTGAAGGACCTGTCCTCAAAACGGCAGGGAAGCCATCCGATAGTGAATCTGGAGGTGTCTCATGAAACGGCTTCCTGTCTTCGCGTCCGCGCTCTTGGCGACCACCCTGGTCGCGCTTCCGGTCCAAACCCAGGCCTTCTTCGGGTTCTTTGGAGGGGGGTTCAGCTTCGGCGTCGGCTCCGGCTGGTGGGGCGGCCCGGGCTGGTGGGGTGGCGGCCCCGGTTGGTGGGGCGGCGGTCCCGGGTGGTGGGGCCCGCGCTCATGGCATCGAGCCTGGCGCTACCACAGACCCTATGCGTGGTACGGTCGTCGCTGGCGGCCCTATTGGGCGGCCCAGCCCTTCCTCTGGGCCCCGCCGATCACCCCGCTACCGGTGACCGTGGCACCCGCAGCGCCTGCCAAGCCGACGGCTCCCGAGTCCCCATCGGCCAAGTAGTCGGCTGATCTGCGCAACCGGTCAGCGTCTTCAACAGCCGCTGACCGGTTGCGGAGCCGTTCATCCGAAGCCGACGGCTCTGCACGGCGCTTGCCCGCCTGCATCAAGGTCAAGCGAGCGCGGCAGCGCGGGGGCACTCATGTCGCGAGCCCTTCAAGGTCGCCCCAGCGTGACCGGGCTCTGGATCTTGGGGTTGGCCTGCATGCCCTCATGCTCTAGCCTTTAGGCCACGCCACTTGGTCCCCTGGACACGCCCCTCCTGAAATGAGCCTGCTGCAACCACAGACACTGCAGTTCCAAGACCCCGAGCTGACCGCGGTCCGGGCCGACCTGGTCCAGGCGTTGAGGGCCTTTCTGCCGGCAGATTCGGTGCTGGAGCAGGAGGAGGAGGTGCGCCCCTACGAATGCGACGGGCTGTCCGCCTATCGTCAGTTGCCGCTGCTGGTCGTGTTACCGCGCACCGTTGCGGAGGTCCAACGCATCCTGCACCTGTGCCACGAACGGCGGGTCCCGCTGGTGGCGCGGGGTGCGGGGACGGGCCTTTCAGGCGGGGCCCTGCCGCTCGGGGATGGGATCGTGCTGAGTCTTGCCCGATTCAACCGTATTCTGGAGCTGGACCCGGTGGCGCGCACGGCACGCGTGGAGCCCGGGGTGCGCAACCTCGCCATCACCCAGGCCGCCGCTCCCCACGGGCTCTACTATGCCCCGGACCCGTCCAGCCAGATCGCCTGCACCATCGGCGGAAACGTGGCGGAGAACTCGGGCGGGGTGCACTGCCTCAAATACGGCCTCACGGTCCACAACGTGCATGGCGGTCAAGCTGGTCACCATGGAGGGGGAGCTGATCGAGGTCGGCTCACGGGCACTCGACTCCGCGGGTTACGACCTGCTCGCACTCTACATCGGCTCCGAGGGGATGCTTGGAGTTACGGTGGAGGTCACGGTCAAGCTCCTGCCGGTCCCGGAGCGCGCCCAGGCCCTGCTCGCCGCCTACGACGACGTGGAGAAGGCGGGGCGGGCGGTAGGCGACATCATCGCCGCCGGCATCATCCCGGCGGGTCTCGAGATGATGGACGGTCCGGCCATCCAGGCCGCGGAGGCATTCGTCCACGCGGGCTACCCCACGGACGCGGCGGCGCTGCTGATCTGCGAGCTCGACGGCACCAACCAGGAGGTCTCCGAGCTGGTGATGCGGGTGCGAGAGCTGCTGCTCGCGAGCGGCGCCACCGAGGTGCGCACCTCCCAGAACGACGCCGAGCGACTGCGCTTCTGGCAGGGCCGCAAGGCCGCCTTCCCGGCGGTGGGGCGGATTTCACCCGACTATTACTGCATGGACGGCACCATCCCCCGGAGGGCGCTTCCCGAGGTGCTGCGGCGCACCGCGGAGCTGTCGGAGGAATATGGACTGCCCGTTGCCAACGTCTTCCACGCGGGTGACGGCAACATGCATCCGCTGATCCTGTTCGACGCGAACAAGCCAGGCGAGCTAGAGCGCACCGAGGAGCTTGGCGGACGCATCCTGGAGCTGTGTGTGGAGGTGGGCGGCACCATCACCGGCGAGCACGGCGTGGGCATCGAGAAGATCAACCAGATGTGCGTCCAGTTCAGCCCGGCGGAGCTGGCCCAGTTCCATGCGGTCAAGGCCGCCTTCGACCCTATGTCGCTGCTCAACCCTGGGAAGGGCGTGCCGACCCCAAGGCGTTGCTCGGAGTACCGGCAACTGCCCGAGCGCTTGCATCAGCACCCTCACTGAGGCGGCGGCCCGTCCTGACCGACGGCTTTCCGGGAGCTACGGCACGGCCGTTCCTACGATGAGCGTACCGCGGACAACCAGGTCGTCCGTCCCGCTCGCCCTGCTGGTGGTCCTCGCTACGGCTGGACCCGGTGGTCGCGCCTTGTCCGATTCCGACCTGCCGGGGACAATGCCGCCTGTGGCGCAGAGCGGCCCCGGCCCGGGCTGGGGGCGTGGCATGGGACCGCCACCCTGGAGCGGGCGCGGGAGGGGGATGGGCATGGGGGCAGGCATGCCGCGCCACCGCCTGGCGCGCGTGGGCGGTATGCCAGAGACCTATTGGGGGCTGCGCAACCCGCTCGCCCCGGTCTCCAAGGACATCGCCGCGGGTCAGGCGCTTTATGTCGCCCATTGCGCCTCGTGCCACGGGGAGCAGGGCCAGGGGGACGGTCCGGCCGCAGATGCGCTGTGGCCGCGCCCAGCCAATCTGCGCTGGGTGCTGGGGCGTCCCATGGCGAGCGACGGCTACCTGATGTGGGTGATCGCCGAGGGTGGGGCGGCGTTGGGCTCGGCCATGCCCGCGTTCCGGGATGTCCTGAGCGAGACCGAGCGCTGGAAGATTCTCTTGTTTCTCAGGTCCTTGTGACGTTGCGCCTAAGGGCGGCGACGGGTCTAGCCTGCCTTCCGTTCGCCGTCTTCTGCCTCCTGCGGCTCGCTGAAACCACAGTCCTTCTGGGGGCAGACCTTCTCCGTGCCTTTGCTCCTTGTGGTCTTCACGGTCAGCACCGGCCAGCCGCACTTGGGGCAAGGCTCGGCGATGGGCTCGTTCCACACGGCGTAGTCGCACTTCGGATAGGTTGAGCAGGAGTAGAAGATCTTGCCGCGGCGGGACTTCTTCTTTTGGAGCGTCCCCTTGCCGCACTGGGGACAGGTCACTCCCGTGTCCTCCGGGCGCTCCAGCGGCTCGATGTGCTTGCACTTGGGGTAGGCGCTGCACCCGATGAACTTGCCGTAGCGGCCCTTCTTGATTTCGAGGGCAGAGCCGCAGAGTGGGCAGGCGCGGCCCTCTACGATCTCCCTGGGCTCAGGCTCGGCCTTGTCCGCGTTGAGGTCACGCGTGTAGTCGCATTCCGGGTAGTTGGTGCAGCCGATGAAGCGCCCGTTGCGCCCGAGGCGGATGGAGAGCTGGCCGCCGCACTTGGGGCAGGTCTCTTCGATGCGCTCCTGGGTCACGTCACTGCGCTTGACGTTCTCCTGGGTGTGGTCCACTCGTTCCTTGAATGGGCGCCAGAAGTGCTCGAGCAGGGGCACCCAGTCCTCTTCGCCACGGGAGACGGCGTCCAGCTCGTCCTCAAGACGGGCCGTGAAGTCGTAATCCACGTAGGTATCGAAGTATTCCGTCAGGAACTTGTTGACCACCCGGCCCACGTCCGTGGGCGTGAAGCGCTTCTTGTCCAGAACGACGTATTCGCGCTCCTGGAGTGTGGAGATGATGGAGGCATAGGTCGAGGGCCGGCCGATGCCGAATTCTTCAAGGACCTTCACGAGGGTCGCCTCGCTGAAGCGGGGCGGCGGCTCGGTGAAGTGTTGCTCCGAGCGGATGCCGTCGAGATCGACCAGCTCCCCCTCCTCCATGGGCGGGAGCATGCGCTCCTCGTCGTCGTCTGCCGCAGTCGCGTCGTCTCGGCCCTCCAGATAGACGCGCATGAACCCGGGCTCCGCGACGGTGGACCCGGTGGCACGGAACAGGTTGCCGGCCCCAGCGCTCAACGAGACCGAGACCTGGTTGATCAGTGCGTGGGCCATCTGGCAGGCGACGGTGCGTTTCCAAACCAGTTCGTACAGGCGGAACTGTTCGACACTCAGGAAGGGCCTGACCTGCTCGGGGTCGCGCAGGACGGAAGTGGGACGGATCGCCTCGTGGGCCTCCTGGGCATTCTTGGCCTTGGTCTTGTAGAGGCGCGGCGTCTCCGGCAGGTTATCGGCGCCATAGCGCTCGGCCACATATCCGCGGATCTCGGTCAGGGCCTCCTGGGCCAGGTTGACCGAGTCGGTACGCATGTAGGTGATGAGACCGACAGCGCCGCCGCCGACGTCCATCCCCTCGTAGAGCTGCTGGGCGACGCGCATGGTGCGCTGGGCGGTGAAGCCGAGCTTGCGGGCCGCCTCCTGCTGCAGGGTGGAGGTGATGAAGGGCGGCGACGGGTAACGCTTGCGCTGCTTGCGCTCGACCTGTTCGACCCGGAGCCTGCCGTTGGCAGCCCGCTCCAGGGTATCGCGGACCTGGCCGGCGCGGTCCCCGTCGGTCACGGTGAACTGTTCCAGCTTCCGGCCGCCGAACTCGACCAGCTTGGCGGTGAAGGACCGGGCGTCCTTAGCGCAGTCCGCCTCGATGCTCCAGTACTCACGCCGGACGAAGGCCTCGATCTCCGCCTCACGCTCGCAGATCAGCCGCAGGGCCGGGCTCTGGACGCGCCCGGCGGAGAGCCCGCGACGCACCTTCTTCCAGAGCAGGGGGGACAGGTTGAAGCCCACCAGATAGTCCAGGGCACGGCGCGCCTGCTGGGCGTTCACCAGGTCATAGGAGAGCTCGCGGGGGTTGGCCACGGCCTCCTGGACCGCGCGCTTGGTGATCTCGTTGAACACCACCCGGTGCACCGGCTTCTTACCGAGCTGGCGCCGCGCCTTCAGCAGCTCGTAGAGGTGCCAGGAGATGGCCTCCCCCTCGCGGTCCGGGTCGGTCGCGAGATAGAGGGCATCGGCCCCCTTGAGCTTCTTGGCGATGGCCTGAACGTGTTTCTCGTTGCGGTCGATGATCTGGTACTTCATCTCGAACCCATGCTCCGTGTCCACCGCGCCTTCCTTTGGGACCAGGTCGCGCACATGCCCGTAGGACGCGATGACATCGAAGTCCGGTCCCAGGTACTTCTTGATGGTCTTGGCTTTCGCGGGCGATTCGACGATGACGAGATTCATGGGCGGAGAGCTGCGACTCGCGAGGACAGATGGCGCGGGGGCGCTAGGGTAACCTGAAGTGGACGCGGAGGCGCAAGCTGCAAGGCGGGTCGGCGGCCGGGCGAGTCGAGTCCGGCAGGGGCCGGGGTGGGAGTCGGGTATGCCGCCGGGCGACCGACGGCATCCCAGGAATCAGTGGAGGTATTCGGGGGCGTCGTTGTAGACCAGGTCTTCCATCTGGGTGAAGGCGTCCTCCCGCCCCGGCCGGTTCATCAGTACCAGGAGCACCACCCATTTGAGCTCGTCGACGGCAACGACCGGGTGGTCGATGGCCAAGGCCCGCTCGATCACGAGCTCCCGACTGGCCGGATCCAGGATGCCGTTCTGCTCCAGAAACAGCAGGAAGCCGCGCGCCTCGACGTCGAGCTTGGTGGTCTCGCTCTCGGCGTAGATGCGGATCGAGCCCAGCTCATGGTCGCCGTACTGGGTCTCGGCGCCCGTGGCCAGCTCGTCGAGCCAGAGCAAGGCCTTGCCGATCTCATCCTTGCTGAAGCCCGCCTCGGCAAGCTCGTCCTCGAGCGCGCTCTGATCTGCAGGCGGCTGACTTTCCCCGTCCATGTAGTTCTCGTAGAGGTAGATCAGAACATCGACCATGTTTTCGTACATCAGCCAACCTCGTGGGCAACGCCGGCCCTCGGACCTGCGAGGGCGGGGCGGATCAGCGCGTGCGGCAGTATCGGCCACCGTCGCAGGATGATACATGACCCCCCAACTCCAATACCAACAGCATGGAGGACAGGCTCTCGATCGGCAGCCCGGTGCTGCGGACCAGCTCGTCCGGGGCCACGGGGTCGTAACCCATGGCATCGAGCAGATGGCGATAGTCCAGGTCCAAGTCCCCGTCGGCCATCGTCCGGGGCTCGTTCCCCGCCATGCCCCCGCTGGCTGGGTCCATCCGCTCCGCGGTATCGAGGACCCCTCGCAGCAACGGGGCCAGCTCGGCGAGCACATCGCTGGCGTCCTCCACCAGGCGCGCCCCCTCGCGAATCAGGGCGTGGCATCCACGGGCCAGGGGATTGCGCACGGAACCGGGCACGGCGAACACCTCGCGTCCCTGCTCGAGTGCCTGGCGGGCGGTGATCAGGGATCCGCTCTTGAGCGCCGCCTCGGTGACCAGGGTGCCGAGTGAGAGTCCGCTGATGATGCGGTTGCGACGCGGGAAGTGGCTTGCAAGCGGGCCCACGCCGGGGGCGAGCTCGCTGACGAGTGCGCCGTCCTCGGCGATGCGCCGGGCAAGGTCCCGGTGGACGGCGGGGTACACCCGGTCGGGTCCGGTCCCGAGCACGGCAATGGTCCGCCCCGTTTCCAGGGCGCCGACGTGTGCGGCGCCATCCACGCCGACGGCCAGCCCGCTGGTGATCACCAGCCCGCAGGCGGCAAGCCGGCTCGCCAGCTCGCGCGTGACATCACGCCCGACGGGTGTGGGGTTGCGGCTGCCGACGATGGCGAGCTGGGGCTCCGCCAGCAGCAGTGGATCGCCGCGTACGAAGAGCACCGTCGGGGCGTCGGCAATCTCCGCAAGCAAGGGCGGATAGCGGGGGTCGAGGGGCGTCAGGATGTGGGCGTCGGGCTGCTCGGCCCAGGCGAAAATGGTGTCGATTCGCGCGCGGTCTGGGCCGGAGAAGGCGGCGATCGCGTCGGGTTTGAGCCCCAGCTCCGCGAGTGACTGGGCGGAGGCCCCCAACACCGCCCCGGGGTCGCCGAAGCGTTGGATCAGGCGGGCGACGGTTCGGGGTCCCACCCCCGGCGCTGCCGCCAGCGCGAGCCAATCGGCAATCGCATCGCGCCCGTGGTCCAGGGGGGTTGGCAAGGGGGGCGCCGGGAAGCGGCGGTCTCAGGAGGGCGGGGCAGCGACCCGGTCCTCGATATGCATGGGCCGCACCGCCTCGAGGACCAGGGCGAAGCTCACCCGGTCGAAGGTGCGGAAGACCATCAGCAGTCCGGAACGCTCGAACGGCTTGATGAAGGTCGCACGCGGGTAGCGTATGTCGACCGCCGGCGGGAACGGGTCGCTGCGCCACCGGTAGATCTTCGCATTCGACCCGTACCAGAACTCGGTGGACAGCGGGCTTTCGTCCTTCCAATTGAAGTCATCGCCCCCCCGGCGAACCTGGTCGCGCTCTTTAGTGCCGCCCTGGTAGATCTCGAAAACGTGCCCGCGCTCCACCCGGTCTTTCGATCCCTTGTTCAGAATCACCACATCGTAGCGGCCGATCTGGGAGACCCCGTTCAAGACCCGCAGGATGTGTCCGCGCATGCCCGCCGGTGCGGGACGCGGATAGAAGTTGCTCAGTGGCTCATCCAGGGCCGCGGGAATCACCCGGTCGCCGATAGAGACTTCCCGCTCGGCGCTTGCGATTTGGAGCTTGGCGGGATCTCCCGCTCGCTGCAGGTCCGCGTTGGCGACGAAGACGGCCACGAATCCGAGGTTTTCGTTGGTCTCCGGGTCCTCCAGTGCGTCGCCGGGGCGGAGGATCTGGAAGCGCTGGTTGCTGGTGCTATCGATGCGCCGCACGTAGACCGAATCTCCGATGCCGGCGACGATGTGCTCGTCAGGGAACCCCACGACATAGGGTGCCCGCCGGATATCGTCGGACTTCGCCACGTAGGGTTGGGTGAGGAAGGGAGCGATGCTCGCGATGGGGATGGTGGGCACGGCCTCCTTCAAGGAGGTCACCCGCACCCGCGGGCTGAGCTTCACGACCCGCATCCCGCCCCGGTAACCTCCCCGGTTGACCCCGATGCGGGGCTGGCCGCCGACCATGGTGACCTGCAGTACTTCCCCTGGATAGATCAGGTTCGGGTTGGCCACGTCCGCGTTTGAACGCCACACGTCGCCCCAGCGCCAAGGGTCTTCCAGGAACTGGCCGGCGATCGACCAAAGGGTGTCGCCCGGCTGGACCACGTAAGTTTCTGGCGCGTCCGCTTTGAGCTCGACGGCCTCCGCCAAGGGGGCCAGGGTCAGAAGCGCGCCGAAGATCAGGACCGGGAGTGACGGGATCGATGTGAAGCCAGCGCGCATGGGTCCTCCGGGGTGGTCGAATCGGGATTCACCCGGCCCTATTTCGGGGTGTAGTATGAATCGGATGGTAGCGCAGGGTGTTCGCGTGCTTCCAGCCGGCGTGTCAGGCGAATTCCGCATCCGACCGCGCGGCCTCTGGGGCGACCGCAGGGCGATCCAGCGCCGAACCCCCGCACAAGTCTGCCCGCAAGTTTGTCCCGAAGTCTGCAATGGCAAAGCTCGACATCCTCACATTTCCGGATCCCCGTCTGCGCAACCGGGCGCATGCGGTGGAGCGTGTTGACGCCAGGGTGCAGTGCATCGTCGATGACATGTTCGAGACGATGTACGAGGCGCCCGGAATTGGCCTGGCGGCCATCCAGGTCGATATCCCCCTGCGCATTGTGGTGATCGACCTCTCCGAGGAGAAGGACCAACCCCTGTGCCTGATTAATCCCGAGATCCTTGAACGCACCGGGGAGGAGCAGATGGAAGAGGGCTGTCTCTCCGTGCCCGGATTCTACGAGATGGTCACCCGCGCCGACCGCGTGCGGGCACGCGCCCTGAACCGGGACGGCGACCCGTTTGAGGTGGACGTTGACGGTCTGCTTGCCGTGTGTATCCAGCACGAGATCGACCACTTGGACGGCAAGCTCTTCGTGGACCATATCTCGGCCCTCAAGCGGCAGCGCATTCGCCGCAAGCTGGAGAAGGAGCAACGCCAGGGCAGCGCCCCGTCCGTGCCGCGGCGGCGTGCCATCTGATGCGCCGACGGCCGCCTCCGCCCAGATCCGGCGATCGATCCAGATGACGCCCCTTCGCCTGGTCTTCGCCGGGACGCCCGAGTTCGCCGTCCCCTGCCTGCAAGCCCTGATCGACGCCGGACATGAACTGGCCGCCGTCTACACCCAGCCCGATCGGCCGGCGGGGCGCGGGCGCAAGCTCCAGCAGAGTCCGATCAAGGCGTTGGCGTTGGCCCGCGGGATCCCAGTCCGCCAGCCGGAAACCCTGAAGCGTGACCGCGAGGCCCAGGCGGGACTGCGCGCCTTGGCCCCGGACCTCATGGTGGTGGTGGCCTACGGGCTGCTTCTGCCCGTCGCGGTGCTCGAAGCCCCGCGGCTTGGGTGTGTCAACGTGCACGCATCCCTGCTGCCGCGATGGCGCGGCGCGGCGCCCATCCAACGGACGGTCCTGGCCGGGGACAGGGAGAGCGGCGTCTGCATCATGGCCATGGAGGAGGGGCTCGATACGGGCCCCGTCTACCATCGGCTCCTGCTGGAGTTGGACCCCCACGAGACGGGCGGGACCCTGCACGACAAGCTTGCCTCCCTGGGCGCCCGGGCCCTGAGCGAGGCGCTGCCCGGAATTGCCGACGGCTCACGGATACCGGAGCCACAGGACTCGATCCATGCGACCTATGCCCGCAAGATCGACAAGGGCGAGGCGGTGATCGACTGGGACCAGCCCGCGCTTGCCATCGAGCGCCAGGTGCGTGCCTTTGACCCCTGGCCCGTGGCCCAGACCAGCCTGAGCGGCGAGGTGCTGCGGATCTGGTCCGCCGATGCCTCCGACGCAGTGAACGAAGGCGCGGCCCCGGGCACGGTCGTGGCGGCCGGAAGGTCCGGGATCGCCGTGGCCACCGGTGCCGGGATCCTGCTCATCACCCGGCTGCAGCCCGCCGCCAAGCGTCCCATGAGCGCCACTGATTTCCTCAATGCACGGCGCTTGGATGGCGCCCGGTTTGGCTGAGCGCAGGTCAGATCGGCCGCGCGGTCGTGCCCCGTCGCGCGGGCGAAGTTCCGGGTCCGGACAGGACCAGGGACTCGATCGGGGATCTCGTGTCGGCGGGCGGCGAGGCGGTTCGCCTCGCCCGGGCGGCTCGGGCGAGCGCGGTCCAAAGTCCCCGGCCGGACAGGGAACTGGGCCCTGGCCGAGCAGGCCGCCCGAACGCAGCGCCGCCCGACCCCCGGGCGGTGGCCGAGCCCCGGCAACTCCCCGCGCCAGCGGCGCAGACGCCCGTGCCGCTGCGGCGCTCGCCCTGCACCGCGTGCGTGACCGCGGCCAATCCCTGAACCGGGTGCTCACCCAGTTTCCGCTGCCCCATCCGCCAGCGGATCGCGCCCTGACTCAGGAGCTGATCTACGGGGCCTTGCGTGTCCTGCCAAGGCTCGAGGCCCTGGTCGGGTTTTTGCTGCACCATCCCGTCAAGCCCTCGGACCGGGACTTGGAGGCACTGATCCTGGTTGGGCTCTATCAGCTCACCGTGATGAATACGCCGCCCCATGCGGCGGTGGCCAGCACCGTGGAGGCCAGCCGGTTGATCGGCAAGCCCGACAAGGCGGCTCTGGTCAATGCGCTGCTGCGGCGCTTCATCCGCGAACGGGATGACCTGCTGGCCAAGGCTGACCAGCTCCCCAGCGCCCGCTGGCTGTTCCCGGAGTGGCTGCTCGCTGCCCTTCGCCGAGATTGGCCGGAGGACTGGGAGCGTATCGTCGCCGCCAGCAATGCCCGCCCCCCAATGAGCCTGCGGGTCAACCGGCTGCGCAACGACCGGCGCGCTTACGCCGGCCTGCTCGCCGCCGCCGGCATGACCGCCCGCCCCATCACGGAAACCGAGTCAGGGCTCATGCTCGACCACCCGGTACCGACCCGGGAGCTGCCGGGGTTCGATACCGGCCTGGTCTCGGTCCAGGACGGCGGAGCCCAGCTCGCTGCCCAGATCCTCGACGCGCAGACGGGAGAGCGGATCCTCGACGCCTGCGCCGCCCCCGGAGGCAAGACCGCGGCGATCCTCGAACGGGCGGGGGAGGGGCTGGAGCTGATCGCCGTCGACAGCGAGCTCGCCCGGCTCGAGACCCTGAGGGAAAACCTCTTGCGGCTGGGGCTTCATGCCCGGGTGGAGCGGGGAGACGCCGCCAGCCCACGAGGCGAATGGGCGGTCGTCCCCTTCCAGCGCATCCTGCTGGACGTGCCCTGTTCCGCCACCGGGGTGATCCGGCGCCACCCGGACATCAAATGGCTGCGCCGCGCTGCCGACGTCCCGGCCCTGTGCGAGCTGCAGGCACGCATCCTGGACGCCGCCTGGCGGCTGCTCGCGCCCGGCGGGCGTCTTCTTTACGTCACCTGCTCACTGCTCGCCGCTGAGAACGAGGAGCAAGTGGTCGCGTTCCTTGCTCGTACGCCCGACGCCCGGGAGGTCCCAATCGACGCGGACTGGGGTCTCGCGCGAGGCCACGGCCGGCAGCTCCTGCCCACTCCCGGGGGCAGCGACGGCTTCTACTACGCGCTGCTCGGAAAGGCGCGCGCGGGATCCGAGTCCCAATGATGCGGCGACTCCTGCGAGTGGTGGGCCTGCTCCCGTTGGTGCTTGGCCTCGCCCTGGCCCTGACCGGCGTATCCCGGGCCGATGACGACTTCCATGTTAAGGATGCGCGGACCCGTCTGGAGGATGGCACCTACGTTCTGGACGCGGACATCGATTTCCGCTTCTCGCCTGAAGCCCTGGAGGCCCTGGACAACGGCGTGCCCCTGACCATCCTGGTCCACATCCAGGTGCGTGCCGTCGATGCCTGGATCTGGGACGATAGTGCCACCGATCTGCAGCTTCGCTACGCCATCCGCTACAAGCCGCTCTCGGAGCGCTATGAGGTCTACCGATTGCCCGGCGACCGAGGCCGGAGCTTCGTCTCCCGAGAGGCCGCGATCGCCGCCTTGGGCGAGATTCGGGACCTTCAACTGGTGGCCCAGGACCGGCTGGATCCCGAAGAGAAGTACGAGGCCCAGATCAAGGTCGAGCTCGACATCGAAGAGCTGCCCCTGCCCCTGCGGCCCATGGCCTATCTGCGCCCGGCCTGGAAACTCGGCAGCTCCTGGACCAAATGGCCGCTAACCCCCTGAGACGCCTGCGCGGCCTCGGGACAGTGCCGATCGCCGCCCTGGTGATCGGGCTCTTCGTGGCTCTGGTTCTGATGCGCGATGCGGTGGAAAACTCCGAGGAGTTGAGCCGCGCCTTCGTCCCCCTGTTGTTCATGGTGCTCGCCGGGCTACTGGCCCTGGCGGTGCTGGTAGGGGTGAACGTGGTCAAGCTGGTGCGCCGCTATCGGAGCCAAGCGGCGGGCTCGCGCCTGACGCTGCGCATCGTGGTCCTGTTCGTCCTGATCTCCCTGCTCCCGGTAGGGGTTGTCTATTATTTTTCTCTGGGCTTTCTGCTGCGCGGCATCGACAGCTGGTTCGACGTCGAGATCGACCGCGCCATGGAGGAGGCACTGGCGTTGAACCAGGCGTCCCTCGATCTCAATCAACGGGTGCTCAGTAAGTACACGGAACAGATCCTCGCGGGTATCCAGGACCGCTCGTCAACGGCCATCGCACTGACCCTGAACACGCTGCGCCGCCACGCGGGGGCCGAGGAGCTGACCATCTACGGCCCTGGCGGACAGGTGCTGGGAACCGCCAACCAGGATCCGGCCAAGCTGGTTCCGAGCCAGCCGGAGCGCGAGGTTCAGCAGGAGCTGCGTGCCGGCAACAACTATGTGGGCCTGGAGATGGGGCCGGGGGACGAGCTTGTGGTGCGGGTGCTGGTGCGCGATCCGGGCGGCCGGCCTATGCAGATGCAGGCGATCTTCCCGACCTCGTCGCGTATCAGCGAGCTTTCCGAGAGCCTCGAAACGGCCTATAACCGGTACACGGAGCTGGCCTATCTCCGCAAGTCCCTGAAGCTCAGCTTCTCGCTCACCCTCTCTCTGGTGCTGCTGTTCGGTCTGATGGCCGCCCTGATCGCGGCCTTCCACACTGCCCGCCGCCTGGTGGCCCCGGTGGCGGACATCGCTCGCGGCACCCGCGCCATCGCCGCCGGGGACTACGAGCAGCAGCTTCCGCTGCCGAAGCAGGACGACGAGCTGGCCTTCCTCGTGGCCTCATTCAACACCATGACCCGTCGCATCGCCCAGGCGCGGGACGCCGCCGCCCGCAGCCAGCAGGCGGTCGAGGCCCAGCGCGCCTATCTGGAGACGGTGCTCGGGCGTCTTTCTTCAGGGGTCGTCGCCTTCGATGACGCGCAGCGGCTGCGCACGGCGAATCCCGCGGCGTGCCAGATCCTCTCCCTGGATCTCAAGGAGGAAGAGCAGCCGAGCCTCACCGAGATCGAGGAAGGCCACCCTTGGCTGACCCCTTGGGTCGAGACTGTGCGCCGTCACGTGGCGACCGGACAGGACTGGCGCGTGGAGCTCACCCTGCACCGGGAGGAGGGGCGTCAGACCCTGATGTGCCGGGGCAGTGCGCTGCCGCTGCCCGGAATCCAGGAGCGCGGGCACGTCGTCGTCTTCGATGACATCACCACCCTGATCACGGCCCAGCGCGATGCCGCCTGGGGCGAGGTGGCACGGCGTCTGGCCCACGAGATCAAGAATCCGCTCACCCCCATCCAGCTTTCCGCCGAGCGTCTGCGCCACAAGCTGCTGGCCAAGGCAACGGAGCCGGACGCCCAGGTCATCGACCGGGCGACGCGGACGATCACCCAGCAGGTCGAGGCCATGAAGTCCATGGTCAACGACTTCTCGGACTACGCCCGATCCCCCCAGATCCAGCAGGAGCCGCTGGAGCTCGACCGCCTGGTCCAAGAGGTGATGGATCTCTACAAGAGCGCCGGTGCCGGTGCCATCTCGGTGTTGCTCGGCGCTCCAGGCGCCCGGGTGCGCGGCGATCCACTGCGACTGCGCCAGGTGATCCACAATCTGGTCAAGAACGCTCAGGAGGCCATGGAGGGTCAGACCGATGCGCGGATCGAGGTCTCCACCAGCCGACCGGACGACCCTGACCTGGACCTGATCCAGCTCAAGGTGGCGGACAACGGCCCGGGTTTCGACGACGGGCTCAAGGACCGGCTGTTTGAGCCCTATGTGACCAGCAAATCCAAGGGGACGGGCTTAGGTCTCGCCATCGTCAAGAAGATAATTGAGGAGCACGGCGGTATGATCGCCGCCGAAAACACCGGTTATGGGGCCCTGATCCGGATTCGGCTGCCGGTCTGGCAGGCGGGCCCGCCGATCCCACTCGGGACCGGCACCCAGGATAGAGGACATCACGCGGAACCATGAGCGCTACCCACATCTTGGTCGTCGACGACGAGCCCGACATTCGGGGCCTGGTCCAGGAAATCCTGGAGGACGAGGGTTACCGGGTGGCCGGGGCGGAGAGCGGTGAAGCCGCCCGCCTGGCCCTTCGGGAACGGCGTCCGGATCTGATCCTCCTCGATATCTGGATGCCGGACCTGGACGGCATCAGTCTGCTCAAGGAGTGGGCGGACGACGAGGGGCTGCCCTGCCCGGTGATCATGATGTCCGGCCACGGGACGGTGGAGACGGCGGTGGAGGCCACCCGGTTGGGGGCCTACGACTTCCTAGAGAAGCCGCTCTCCATGGCCAAGCTCTTGCTCACCGTGGAGAGGGCCCTGGAGGCCGACAAGCTCCAGCAGGAGAACATCGGACTCAGGCGCCGGACCCCCTTGGTCCAGGAGCCGGTCGGGCGTAGCGCCTCCATGCAGCGTTTGCGCGAGCAGGTCAAGCGCATCGCCGCACACGACACCTGGGTGCTCATCACCGGCGAGGCGGGCAGCGGACGCGAGACCTTCGCCCGTTATCTGCACGGCCAAAGCGCCCGACGGGAGCGCCCGTTCGTCGACTTGAGTGTCTCCAGTCTGGCCGGCGGGAATGCCGCACGGGAGCTGTTCGGCGCCGAGGAGGGGGGGCACACCCATTACGGCAGCCTGGAGAAGGCGGCGGGCGGCACCCTGTTGATGGATGAGGTGGCGGATATGGACCTGGAGGCCCAGTTGCTGCTCCTGGGCGCGCTGGACAGCGGATCCTTTCTGCGGGCGGGCGGCGTTGAGCCGGTGGCCATCGACGTGCGCATCGTCGCCGTCACCCAGCGCAACCTGGAGGACGAGGTGCGCGCGGGGCGCTTCCGTGAGGATCTCTTCTACCACCTCAACGTGGTCCCCCTGAACGTCCCGGCCCTGCGCGACCATGCCGAGGATGTGCCCGACCTCTTGAGTTTCTACCTGGATTTTTTCGCCACCCACGAGAAGCTTCCGTACCGCCGATTCAGCGTCGGGGCCCAGAACTTCCTGCGAAACTACGGTTGGCCGGGCAATGTTCGGGAGCTGAAGAACCTGGTTCAACGGGTCCTGATTCTGGGCACCGGGGACGAGATCAGCCAGAAGGAGGTCGAGACGGCCCTGGGTGCCCAGCCGCCGTCCCAGGCACAGCCGCTGGAGGGTCTCGTGTCCTTCGATCAGCCCCTGAGACAGGCGCGCGAGCAGTTCGAGAAGGCCTATCTCGACTACCAGCTCGAAAAGCACGCGGGCAACGTGAGCAAGATGGCGAAGGAGGCGGGCATGGAGCGCACGCATCTGTACCGCAAGCTCCGCGCCCTGGGCGTCGAGATCAAGGAGAGGCGGTAGATGAGTAGGGAGCGGCGAGTGGCGAGTGGCGAGGAACCCCGGGGCCCCTCCCCAGTGTGGGTCAGGGTCGCTGCGCACTGGTACTTCCCCTCGACCCTCGACCGTCGGCCCTCGCCACTCGAGACATGAAAATCATCATCCTCGGCGCCGGCCAGGTAGGCACCTCGGTGGCCGCTAACCTGGTCAGCGAGGCCAACGACATCACCGTGGTTGACCAGGATCCAGACCTGCTGCGCGAGCTCCAGGATCGCTTCGACCTGCGCACCCTTCAGGGCCACGCCGCCCACCCGGACGTGCTCCTGAGGGCCGGGGCCGAGGACGCCGACATGATCATTGCCGTGACCAACAGCGATGAGACCAATATGGTCGCCTGCCAGGTGGCCTACACCCTGTTCCACACCCCGACCAAGATCGCCCGCGTGCGGGCCCAGGGCTTCCTGGACCAGCCCAGGCTCTTCGGTGCGGAAGGCCTGCCGATCGACGTGCCGATCAGCCCCGAGGCCCTGGTCACGGACTACATCCTGCGCCTCATCGAGAACCCGGGGGCACTGCAGGTGTTGGACTTCGCGGGGGGGCGCGTGCGCCTGGTGGCGGTCAAGGCCTATTACGGCGGCCCCTTGGTGGGTCACGAGCTGCGCGCACTCTACGAGCATATGCCTCACGTGGATGCGCGCGTGGCGGCGATCTATCGCCAAGACCGGGCCATCATGCCCCGGGGCGACACCGTCATCGAGGCGGACGACGAGGTCTTTTTCGTCGCCGCGCCCATCCACATCCGCGCCGTCATGAGCGAGCTGCGGCGCCTGGAGAAGCCCTACCGGCGGTTGATGTTTGCGGGCGGAGGCAACATCGGGACCCGGCTCGCCAAGGCCTTGGAGCGCAACTACCGGGTCAAGGTCATCGAGCGCGACCTCAACCGCAGCAAGCGCATTGCCGAGCAACTGGAGAAGACCATCGTGCTCCACGGCGACGCCGCGGACGAGGAGCTCCTGCTGGAGGAGAACGTGGAGAACACGGACGTGTTCTGCGCGGTGACCAACGACGACGAGGCCAACATCCTCTCCGCTATGCTCGCCAAGCGCATGGGGGCGCGCAAGGTGATGGCGCTGATCAACCGCCCGGCCTATGCCGACCTGGTGCAGAGCGGTCCCATCGATGTGGCCATCTCACCGCAGCAGGCCACCATTGGCAGCCTTCTGAAGCACGTTCGTCGGGGCGACGTGGTGATGGTCCACTCGTTGCGCCGGGGGGCGGCGGAGGCGATCGAGGCGGTGGCGCACGGGGACCAGAGCTCGAGCAAGGTGGTTGGCCGCGCCATCGACGCCATCAACCTGCCCAAGGGCTCCAGCATCGGCGCCATCGTGCGCGGAGATGAGGTTCTGATCGCCCATCACGACACGGTGATCGAGTCGGAGGACCACGTGATCCTGTTTCTGCAGGACAAGCGCCGGGTCAGCGACGTGGAGCGCCTGTTCCAGGTCGGGGTGACATTTCTCTAGACACGGCGCGGGTTGAACCGGCCGGCGTCTAGGGTCCGAAACCCGCCTCGCGCTGTCCGGTGCGGGCAAAGCCGCATCCATGGATCACATCCACAGGCGAGGCAAACTGGTGCAGATTCCTCAGTTTCCCGAGCGGCGCTTAGACGCCCCGGCGTGTTGCGCGCAAGCCAACCGGTGAACATCTGCGGATCGACGCCAGGTCCCGGGCGATGAAGATCAAGGCGGTTCAGAAGGTCCTGGGGCTGCTGTTGACGGTCTTCAGCTTCACCATGCTGCCGCCGGTGGTGATTTCCTGGATCTACCAGGACGGCGAGGCGCAGCCGTTTCTCATCGCGTTCCTGGTCATCCTCGGGACCGGGCTCGCGATCTTCGTTCCGGTGATGAGCAATCGTCAGGATCTGCGTCTCCGCGACGGCTTCCTGGTGGTGGTGCTGTTCTGGGTCGCCCTGGGGATGGCCGGCGCCCTGCCGTTCGTCCTGGCCAAGGACCCCCACCTCACTCTCACCAACGCCATCTTCGAGTCCATCTCCGGGCTGACCACGACGGGCGCGACCGTGATCCTCGGGCTCGATGAGATGCCTAAGTCCATCCTCTTCTACCGCCAGCAGCTCCAGTGGTTGGGAGGAATGGGCATCATCGTGTTGGCGGTGGCTGTTCTTCCCATGCTGGGAATCGGAGGCATGCAGCTTTACCGTGCCGAGACGCCGGGCCCGATGAAGGACAACAAGCTCACCCCCCGCATCACTGAGACCGCCAAGGCCCTCTGGTATATCTATCTGGGGCTCACCGTTGCCTGCGCCCTGGCCTACTGGGGTGCTGGAATGACCCTGTTCGACGCCGTGAGCCATTCGTTCGCGACGATTGCCATCGGCGGCTTCTCCACCCATGACCTGAGCATGGGCTATTACGACAGCACCGCCGTCGAGATGATCGCCGTGATCTTCATGGTCGTCTCGGGGGCGAATTTTGCCCTCCACTTCATGGCGGTCAGGCGCCAGAACGTGAACGTCTACTGGCGCGACAGCGAGTTCCGCTTCTACCTGTTGTTGATCGTCTCGGCGACCCTGGTCGTCACCCTGGGCCTTTACTACACCGACACCTACATTGACTGGGAGACCTCTTTCACCAAGGGGCTCTTCCAAGTGGTCTCCATCGGCACCACCACCGGATTCACCACGGCGGAGTTTTACTTCTGGCCGCCCTTCGTGGAGATCCTGCTGCTCTTCACCAGCTTCGTGGGCGGCTGCGCCGGCTCCACCGGCGGCGGCATCAAGGTGATCCGATTCCTGCTCCTGATCAAGCAGGGTCTGCGCGAGGTGGCCAGGCTGGTGCATCCCAACGCCCAGATGCCCGTGCGCATCGGCGGCAAGAGCGTCAACCATCGGGTGGTCGACGCGGTCTGGGGCTTTTTCTCACTGTATGTCGGCAGCTTCACCGTCATGTATCTGCTCCTGGCCGCGACAGGCCTGGACCTGATGACCGCCTTCTCCGCGGTCGCGGCCTGTATCAACAATCTGGGTCCGGGACTCGCCCAGGTCGGGGCCCACTACAACGGGCTGGCGGATCCGGCCAAGTGGATCCTGTGTTTCGCCATGCTGCTCGGCCGGCTCGAGATCTTCACCATACTGGTGCTTCTTACCCCGGCCTTCTGGCAACGCTGAGGGAGTGTGATGGGCATTATCGACAACTTCGAGGCCATGCTCGCCCGGGGCCAGGACTCCGCGTTGCTGCGCTACGGCCTGGGGAACGAGTACCTGAAGGCGGAGCGTCATGCGCAGGCCGCAGAGCACCTTGCAGAGGCCGTGCGTCTCGACCCTGGGTATTCGGCCGCATGGAAGCTCTACGGAAAATCTCTCGCCGCCCTGGGGCGGCCCGCGGAGGCCATCGCCGCCTTCGCCCAGGGGATTGCCACGGCCGAGGCCAAGGGCGATGTTCAAGCCGCCAAGGAGATGCGGGTCTTTCGAAAGCGCGCCGAAAAGGCCCACGGGGTTTGAGGGCAGGCCGCTCGTCGCCCTATTGATCGGGGTCAGCTAAATGGTGACACCCGGCTCCCCCCGACCGAGCCCGCGGGCGGGACCGGCCCGGCTCCGCCATCGTGTAGAATCCCAGCGATTGGGATAGGGGACCAAACCATGTCCGAGAAAGAGACGACCCACTTTGGCTATCAGCAGGTGCCGGTGGACGAGAAGGTGGGGCGGGTGCGCCAGGTCTTCGACTCGGTGGCCTCCCGCTACGACCTGATGAACGACTTGATGTCGCTAGGGATCCATCGGATCTGGAAGCGCCAGACGGTGGCGCTGGCCGGAGTGCGCCGGGGACAGCGGGTGCTGGACCTGGCGTCCGGAACCGGCGATCTGGCGGAACGCTTCGCCGGGATCGTGGGGGCCGACGGGGCCGTTGTGATGTCCGACATCAACGCGGCGATGTTGACCCAGGGCCGGGAGCGGCTGACCGACAAGGGCCGCGTCGGCAATCTGCACTATGCCCTCGCCAATGCAGAGCGGCTTCCCTTCGCAACCGACAGCTTCGACTGTGTCACCATCGGGTTTGGGCTACGCAACGTCACACGCAAGGAGTGGGCGCTCGCGGAGATGTGGCGGGTGCTGCGCCCCGGCGGGCGGGCCCTGATCCTGGAGTTTTCCCATCCCACCACGCGAGCGCTGAGCCGCGCCTACGACCTCTATTCCTTTTCGGTGCTGCCCAATCTTGGCCGGCTGATCGCCAAGGACGCGGAGAGCTACCGGTATCTGGCGGAGTCCATCCGAATGCACCCGGACCAGGAGACGCTCCGAGCCATGATGGAGGAGGCGGGGTTCGAGCGCTGCGACTACTTCAATCTATCCGGTGGCATCGTCGCCATCCATCGCGGGTACAAGCTGTGACTCCGGAAACCGAGCTGGAGAGAGGCGTCCGTCGCGACCAGGAACCGGGGCGGCTCGGCCTCGAGGTCCCGGCGACCGTCCTCGCGGCCGCCGAGGCGGCGCTCAACCGCTACATCGCACTCGACCCCGAGGGGGCACGGGGATTCGAGCCCCTTTACGGGCGCATCATCGCCATCGAAATCAAGGGAACCGGTACCCGGCTCACCCTGATCCCGGGGCCCGACCGGGTGCAGA
Organism: uncultured Gammaproteobacteria bacterium; assembly: GCA_963698355.1. GTDB lineage: Bacteria > Pseudomonadota > Gammaproteobacteria > Chromatiales > Chromatiaceae > Thiodictyon. The sequence goes on from CAVOQO010000116.1 coordinate 80,762, forward strand.
TCTTCGGCGCCTATGACGCCACCCCGGACTGCCTGATTCGCGGCACCCCCCTCGGGCTGGCCCGCATGGCGGCGGCGAGGCGGAAGGAGTCCGAGCTCGGCTCCGGCGCCGTGGAGATCGAGGGTGACACGGCCATCGCCCAGGACCTCGGTAAGGCGTTGGCCGGTCTGGACGTGGACTGGGAGGAGCAGCTGGCTCGGCTCTTGGGAGACCCCGTCGCCCATCAGGTGGGTGAGGGAGTTCGGGCCGCGGTCCGGTGGGGGCGGCGCGCCTCCGACACCCTCGGCGCCGACCTCAAGGAATACTTGGAGGAAGAGGGACGGCTGCTGCCCAGCCGCTACGAGTTGGACGCCTTCCTCGCCGACGTGGACATCCTGCGCGACGACGTGGAGCGGCTCGAGGCCCGGGTCGAGCGCCTGACCCGAGCCGCCGGGCAGCCCTCGAAGGCGGCCAGCGCGTCCAAGACCAGGGGGCGCCGCAAGAAACCCGGGCAAGACGCTGAGCGGCATGGGGGCGAAGACGCCGGTCCCAGCGGCGTGAGATGATCGGCCCGCTTTGACCATCAGCCCATGATCGGCCCACGTCAGGCCCTGCGCCTGTTCCGCATCAACTGGGTGCTGCTGCGCCATGGGCTCGACGAGGTGATCCTCGCCACCCATCTGTTCCGCCCCCTGCGCTGGATCACCTATCTCACCCCCTGGTACTGGCTGCGCCGGGACCTGCCCGCCTACCCAGTCCGGGTGCGCCGGGCTCTGGAGGATCTGGGCCCGATCTTCGTCAAGTTCGGCCAGATCCTCTCCACCCGCCGCGACCTGCTGCCGGACGACCTCGCGGTCGAGCTGGCCAAGCTCCAGGACCGGGTGCCGCCCTTTCCGGGCGAGCAGGCGCGGGCCATCATCGAGAAGGCCTGGGGGCGCCCGGTGGGTGCGGTCCTGGACGCCTTCGACCCGGTTCCGCTGGCCTCCGCCTCCATCGCCCAGGTCCACACCGGCCGGCTCAAGGACGGGACGGAGGTGGTGGTCAAGGTCCTGCGCCCGGGGATCGAGAAGACCATCCGTCAGGACGTCGGGCTCCTCTACACCGTGGCCCGGCTCGCCCAGCGCTATTGGAAGGACGGCCGGCGCCTGCGTCCGGTCGACGTGGTCGCCGAGTACGAGAAGACCATCGTCGACGAGCTGGACCTCCAGCGGGAGGCCGCCAACGCCTCCCAGCTCCGGCGCAATTGGCTGCACAGCGAGATGCTCTACATTCCCGAGGTCTACTGGGATTGGACCCGTCCCGGGGTCATGGTGATGGAGCGCATCTATGGTACCCCGGTGAGCGACACCGCCCACCTCAAGGCCCAGGGTGTGAGCATGCGGCAGCTCGGCGAGCGGGGCGTGGAGATCTTCTTCACCCAGGTGTTCCGCGACAACTTCTTCCACGCCGACATGCACCCGGGCAACATCTTCGTGGAGCCCAGCGGGCGCTATATCGCCATCGACTTTGGCATCGTCGGCACCCTGAACACCGAGGACCAGCGATACCTGGCCGAGAACCTACTCGCCTTCTTCGAGCGCGATTATCGCCGGGTGGCGGAGCTGCACGTGGAGTCCGGCTGGGTCCCTCCCGGCACCCGGGTGGACGAGTTCGAGTCCGCCATCCGCACCGTGTGCGAGCCGATCTTCCAGAAGCCCCTGGCGGAGATCTCCTTCGGCCACTTCCTGCTCCGCCTATTCCAAACTGCGCAACGTTTCAACATGGAGGTGCAGCCCCAGCTGGTGCTGCTGCAGAAGACCCTCCTCAATATCGAGGGGCTGGGCCGCCAGCTCTACCCGGAGCTGGACCTCTGGACCACCGCCAAGCCCTACATGGAGCGGTGGATGCGCCAACGGGTCGGTGTGCTCGGGCTGCTGGAGCGCACCCGCAAGAACCTGATCTCGGTCGCCGACCAGCTCCCCGAGCTGCCGCTGGTGGCGAACCGGCTGCTCAATGAGTTGGAGCACAACTCGGCACTGAGCGCGCGCGCGCGCACCAATGACCGCACCGCCGGCAAGGGCGCGGCGTCCTGCCGGGTCCTGCCCGTCAAGGCCCTGGGCGGCGCCACCTTCGCCCTGTGCGGCACCCTGGTGCTGCTGCTCGGCCCCGGGCCTTGGCTCCATGCCGAGTGGGCGCTGGCCGTGGTGGTCGGCTGCTACCTGGGCGGAGTCTGGCTCTTCCTCTCCGCATGTCGCTAACCCAACCCCGGCGGCCTCCGTCGTGACCCCCGGGGCTCAGGCCGGTTTGGCAACCGGGTCGCGAGCGGGTATCGTCTCGCCGCCATGGAGACACTGCTGCGCGTCACCGATCTCACCCGTCGTTTCGGGGGGCACCTGGCCCTGTCGAGCGTGGGGTTGACCCTGGAGCGGGGCGAGGTCCTGGGACTGCTTGGACCCAACGGGGCGGGTAAGACCACCTGTCTGCGCATCCTAAGCGGCAACCTGGCGCCCACCTCTGGACGGGTGGAGATCGCCGGGATCGACCTGACCCGGAACCCGGTCGAGGCCAAGCGCCGGCTGGGCTATCTGCCCGAGCGCCCGCCCCTTTACCCGGAGCTGCGGGTGGACGAGTATCTGGGTTTCTGTGCCCGGCTGCGCCGGGTGCCCGGCAAACGGCTTGCGGAGGCCGTGGCTGAGGCCAAACGCCGCTGCGGTCTTGAGGACACGGGTCGACGACCCATCGTCAAGTTGTCCAAGGGCTACCGCCAGCGTCTCGGCATCGCCCAGGCCATCATCCACCGCCCGCGCCTCCTGATCCTTGACGAGCCGACGGAGGGTCTGGACCCGGTGCAGATTCGCGAGGTTCGCGGCCTGGTGCGGGAGCTGGCCCGTGACAGCGGGGTGATCTTCTCCAGCCACATCCTGCCGGAGGTCCAGGCGGTGTGCGACCGGGTGACCATCCTGCATCAGGGCCGGGTGGTCTATGGCGACCATCTGGCCGCCGACCACGAGACCTTGGTGTGGCGGGTGCGCCTGTCGCCGCCGGGAGATCCCGGCACCCTGGCCGGTCTGCCGAGCGTCGAGGAGGCGGTCGACCTGGGCGAGGAGCGCTTCCGAGTGGTGCTGCGTCCGGGCTCGACGTCCTCGGACCTTGCCCGAGAAATGGTTCAGGCGGGGCTCGGCCTGCGCGAGCTGACCGCGGAGCGCAGCGACCTGGAGCGGGTTTTCTTCGATCTGATCGGCGCGGCGGACGCGGCGTGATGCTGGCGATCGCGGGGCGCGAGATCCGCGGCGGGCTGGTGACACCGCTGATCTGGGTGCTGATGGGCGCCGCCCAGGTGGTGCTTGCCTGGGTCTTTCTGCAGACGGTGGAGCAGTTCAGTGGCCTTGGGGCGGATGAGCGGGCCGCAAGCCTGTCCGTGGAGCTGTCGCTCAACCTGTTCGGGATCGCCGCCGTGGTGGCCCTGCTGGCCGCGCCCCTAATCGCCATGCGGATGTTGAGCGGAGAGTTTCGCGACGGCAGCTACGATCTGATCGGCGCCGCCCCGGTGAGGATCGCGGCCGTGGTCGCGGGCAAGTTTCTGGGGCTGGTCGCGCTGATGACCCCCCTGTGTCTGTTGCCGGTGCTGAATCTGACCCTGCTGTCGGGCAGCGCCCACCTGGACGCGGGGCTGTTCGCGGCCGCGACCCTGGGGCTCTGGCTTGCGGGGTTCCTATTCGCGGCAGTGGGGCTCTTCGCCTCCAGCCTGAGCACCCAGCCGGGGGCAGCGGTGCTGGCGGCCTTTGGCATCCTGCTCCTCTTGTCCGTGATCGGCCGCGCGGAGGAGCTGGCCGCCCAAGGGCTTTCGCTGTTCGGGTGGCTGGCCTGGAACGAGCACCTGTTCTGGTTCCTGCTGGGGGCCGTGCGGGTGAGCGATCTGGTCTATTTCCTGTTGCTCACCGGTCTCTTCCTGGCCCTCACCCACCGCCGGCTCGCCAACCGGCGGCTCGGTTGAGCACGCCCCGATTGCGGCGACTGGAGCCCGCTCCGACCATGAACGCGTTGAAGCTCTGGGTGAGGGGGTTGCTGACGGCCTTGGAGCGGCCCCTGGTGGACGGTCTCTTCGCCCTGCTCCTCGGTGCCGCCTTCATCGGCACCGGCTGGCTCTCGGCCCGGCACGACCACTACTGGGACTGGACGGGGTCGCGCAGCAACAGTCTCTCGCCCGAGAGCCTCGCGATCCTGGAGCACCTGGACGCCCCGCTGCGGGCCACCGTCTTCATCGACCCACGCGATCCCCTGGCCAAGACCATCCAGCGTCTCCTTGCCCGTTATGCGCAGGTCATGCCGCGCATGGACGTGAAGCTGACGGACCCCCAGCTCTTTCCGGAGCAGGCCCGGGACGCCCGGGTCTCGATCGCCGGGCAGGTGCTCTTCGAGTATCGCGGGCGCCGCGAGACGGTCAGCGAGATCGGGGAGCGCGCCTTCAGCGCCGCCATCGCCCGCCTCAGCACCACTCAGGCCCCCTGGGTGGCCGTGCTTGAGGGGCACGGCGAGCGGCGCATCGACGGAGAGGCCCCTGCGGACCTGGGGCGCTTCGGCCAGGAGCTTCAGGACGCGGGCTTTCTGGTGCGCCAGCTGGACCTGGCCACGGTGTCGGAGGTGCCCGTCAACACCCACCTGGCCCTGGTCTCCACCCCGAGCATTGCGCTCTTCCCCGGGGAGGCGGAGCGCCTCGGCGACTACCTCAACCGGGGCGGCAACCTGCTGTGGCTCTTGGATCCCGGTCCCTTGAACGGGCTGGAGGTGCTGGCGGACCAGCTCGGAATCGACATGCTCCCTGGCACCGTGGTCGATGCCCGTGCCGCGGCCTTTGGCGTGGACACCCCGGCGGTGGCCGTGATCGCCGACTATCCGGACGACACCCTGGCCGCGGGCCTCAAGGCCCCAGCCCTGCTGCCCGGCGCCGTGGCCTTCGAGACCCGCACCGCCCCGGGCTGGACGCTGACCAGCTTTCTCGTCACCGGGGAGGAGAGCTGGAACGAGACCGGCCGCATCGAGGGCGACATCTACCGCGACGAGGTGGTGGGCGAGCAGGAGGGCCCCTTGCCCGTCCTACTGGCCCTGACCCGTCCGCTGGGCGACGACGGGCACGTGCAGCGGGTGCTGGTGGTCGGTGACGGGGACTTCCTGAGCAACGCCCAGATCGGCGCCTACGGCAACCGGGCGCTCGGCATCAAGATGTTGCGTTGGCTGAGCGGAGAGGACGGTCTTCTGGCCCTGCCCCCGGAGCCCGACCCTGCGGAGGGGCTGGAGCTGGAGCCCAGCCGCCGCCTGCTGCTCGGGGTCGGCGCCCTGTTGCTCCTGCCCGGGTTCTTCGTGACCGCCGGGCTCGTCATGCGCTGGGTCCGGTCGAGGGGCTAGGCATGCGAGCCCGCTGGATCGTCAATCTGGTACTGCTGCTGCTCGTGGCCGCACTCGGTCTCGCGATCCGGTCTGAGCTTTCCGGGCAGGGGGGGCCGCAGACCCTGGCCGGAATCGACCCGGCGGACCTGCGCCGAATCGAGGTGGAACGTGAGGGCGAGCCCCGCATCCGGCTGGAGCGTGGACCGCAGGGCTGGCGCATGCTGGAGCCCATGTCGGTTGACGCCAATCAGGACCACGTGGGCAAGCTGTTGGAGATTATCGCCGCCCCGGTCGAGCGCAGCTTCCCCGAACAGGCCGCGGCCCTGGCGGAGCTTGGTCTGGCCCCTGCGAAGCTGACGCTCAAGCTCGATTCACTGACCCTGGCCTTCGGTGGGCTGGACCCTCTGGGCCAACGCCGCTATGTGGCGGCCGACGGCTTGGTGCACCTGATCGAGGACCGCTTCTACCACCTGCTGATTGCCCCCCCCATCGATTATGTCGCCCGTGCGCCGCTCCCCGACGGGCAGCCGCCTGCCTTCGCCACCCTGAGCGGCGTGCCCCTCGCCACCGGCTCGGTCAAGGCACTCGAAACGCTGCGCACCGAGCGCCTCGAGCCATTGGGGACCGACCTCGCAGGCGAGCCGCTCCAGGTCAAGTTTGCCGACGGCAGCGCCCTGCGCTTCCTGGTTTCGGAGGACCGGCGGCGCTGGAGCCGGCTGGACCTGAAGCTGCGCTATGTCCTCGCGGACCCGCCGCTCCTGGAGCTCGACCCCACGGCCATCGATCCCACGCCGCCCGAGCCGCCCCCTGCCCCGGCGGACACGCCGCAACGCGTACCCACCCCATTGCCCATGCCCACGGACAACCTGGGTCCCGAGGACCTGATGGACCTGGAGACGATGGGTCCCGAGCCTGGGTATGCTCCGCCCCTGGAGCCCGATCCGGCTGACCCCTTCGCGCCAATTCCGGATTCGGAGACCCCGGTCTCCGAGGGCGAGACACCCCCGGAGGTTCGACTCAGTCCCCAGAGTCCCGGCGGCCGGGGTGGATACAGCGGCCAGGGTCCCGATGAAGAGTTCGGGGGTGGCTTCGGCGGTGAGCCAGACAAGGAACCGCCTCAGGGTTTTGGGATGGATCCGTTCGCGCCGGACCCCGCTTACGACCCAGACCTCGCCCCCGACGAGCCCTGATCGTGCCGGAGCTGCCCGAGGTCGAGACGACGCTCCGTGGAATCCGGCCCCACTTGGAGGGTCGGAGAATCGAGCAGTTGGTGGTGCGCGAGCCGCGCCTGCGCCTGCCGATCCCCCCCGATCTGCCGGCACTGGTGGGGGGGCGAGCAATCTTGGGCCTCAGCCGGCGGGCCAAGTATCTGTTGATCGAGATCGAGACGGGCACCCTGATCCTGCACCTGGGAATGTCCGGAAGTCTTAGGGTCTTGCCCCCCGGGAGCCCGCCAGGCAAGCACGATCACCTGGATCTGGCCCTCTCGGACGGCCGCTGCCTGCGCCTGCGCGATCCCCGCCGCTTCGGCCTCTTCGTTTGGACGCCGGACCCGCCGGAGATTGCCGAGGCGCGCCACCCCCTGCTCAAGGACCTGGGGCCCGAACCCCTGGGACAGGAGTTTGACGGGGAGCATCTCTACCGGGCGAGCCGCGGCCGCCGGGTCGCGGTCAAGTCCTTCGTCATGGACGGTGGCGTTGTGGTGGGTGTGGGGAACATCTACGCCAATGAGTCCCTGTTCCTTGCGGGCATCCATCCGTCCCGGCCCAGCCACCGGGTTGGATCTGAGCGCTACGGCCGCCTAGCCCGCTCCATTCGCGCCGTGTTGGCGGACGCCATTGCCCAGGGCGGCACCAGCCTCCGTGACTTCGTCCAGGAGGACGGTAACCCGGGGTATTTCGCGCAATCCCTCAAGGTCTATGGCCGGGCCGGCAAGTCCTGCCCGAGCTGCGGCGAGCCGGTCCGTCAGCGACGCATCGGCCAGCGCTCCAGTTTCTACTGTCCGCGCTGCCAGCGGTGAAGCCGGCCGGAGCGGCGTTCGAGACATGGGCAACGTGCGAGGGCACAGCCTCGTAGCCCTGTTGGTTTTATTCACGCGGCATCCGATCTTAAGCCACAGGAGCTCAGACATTGATGCAAGCGGCTTGGCTCTTGGCCTATTTCTCGGTATTGATTTGGTCCGCGATCAGGCCGCACGATTACTTGACCTGGGCACTGGAGGTGGCGCCTGCCATCCTGGGTCTCATCGTCCTAGTCGCCACGTATCGAAGGTTTCGGCTCACCAATCTGTCCTATCTCTTGATCCTCATCCATTGCGTCATTCTGATGATCGGGGGTCACTATACCTATGCCCAGGTCCCGCTGCTCGACGTGATCAACGACCTGTTCGGCTCGGGAAGGAACAATTACGACAAGATCGGGCATTTCGCGCAGGGCTTCGTGCCGGCGATCCTGGCCAGAGAGGTGCTGATAAGGCTGAATGTCGTCAGGGGACGGGCGTGGCTGAGCTTTCTGGTCGTCTGTTTCTGTCTGGCGCTCAGTGCATTCTATGAGCTCATCGAATGGTGGGTCGCCCTGGTAAGCGGAGAATCCGCCGAGGCGTTCCTGGGAACGCAGGGTTATGTCTGGGATACCCAATCCGACATGGCGCTGGCCCTTCTCGGGGCCATCGTCGCATTGATGCTTCTCGGCCGGTTGCACGACAGGCAACTCGCCGAATTGAGGCTTTACGCTCGCGCCGACAGGGCATCATGATAGCGCTGCGCTTCAAGTTGAGCAGAGACGATGGCCATCCCGGATTTCCAGTCGATCATGAGACCCTTGCTTGAGGAGCACCAGGACGGGCTCGAGCGCCGTAACCGGGACTTGGTCGCCGCCCTCGCTGTGCGCTTCGGACTCACGGACGAGGAGCGTCGAGCGATGCTGCCGAGCGGTGGCGCGCGACTCTTCGATAACCGCGTCGGCTGGGCGAAGAGCCACATGGTCCAAGCCGGACTGCTCGATGCCCCACGGCGTGCCATTTCAGTGATAACGGATCGCGGGCGTAGCGTTCTCCATGATTTTCCGGAGCGAATCGATCTTCGTGTGCTGAGCCAGTTCGACGATTACCAGGCATTCCGGAGCCGCCGCCGAGCTTCTGGGGAGGCCAGCGATGAAGAAAAGGGCGA
>CAVOQO010000117.1:0-56647 GCA_963698355.1 uncultured Gammaproteobacteria bacterium
GTCTGGCCCCGTGGCGAGCGCGGGCGGCGCGTCCCAGGCCCAATCCCGCCGAACTTGATCCGAGGCGCCCGCAGCCCGATGCACATCCAGCTTCACAAGAACGCCCGCACCACCCCAGCGATCCGCGACGAACTGCGCGCCTCGCCGCTGTCGGACCGGGCCCGAACAGTACAACCTCAGCCGTGGCACGGTGCGCAAGTGGCGTGGGCGCGCGGATAGCGCCGACCGCTCGCATCGCCCCCACCAGCTACACGCCAACCTCTCACCGGCCCAGGAAGTGGTGGTCGTGGCCCTACGCCAGACGCTGTTGTTGCCCCTGGACGACCTCTTGGCCGTCACCCATGAGTTCATCAACGACACCGTCTCCCGCTCTGGGCTGGACCGCTGCCTACGCCGCCATGGGGTGTCGAACCTGCGCGCCCTGATGCCCGTGCAAGAGGACGACAAGGACCCGGTCAAGCCCTTCAAGGAATACGCCCCGGGCTTTGTCCATGTGGACCTGAAGTACCTCCCCCAAATGCCCGACGAGGACGCGCGCCAGTACCTGTTCGTCGGTATCGACCGCGCAACCCGATGGGTCTACGTCGAGGTGCTCCCGGAGAAATCCGCCACCCACGCCCAGGGGTTCCTTGAACGCTTGCTCCAAGCCGCCCCGTTCAAAATTTCCAAGGTGTTGACCGACAACGGCAAAGAGTTCACCGACCGCTTCTGTGCCACCGGCCAACGCGAACCCACCGGCAAGCATCGGTTCGACCGCACCTGCGCCGCAAACGCCATCGACCACCGCCTCATCAAGCCCCGCCATCCCCAAACCAACGGCATGGTCGAGCGCTTCAACGGTCGCATCAGCGAGGTCCTCAACACCCATCGCTTCCGCTCCGCCGAACACCTCTCCCAAACCATCACTCGCTATGCCGAGACCTACAACGCCTACATCCCCCAGCGGGCCCTGAAGCACTCGACTCCCATTGAAAAGATCAAGGAATGGTATCGCGAGCGCCCCGACTTGTTCCATAAACGGCCTTACAATCAGGCGGGACCACTTAACAACATCCATTCTGGAGACAGTAGATGGCCAGGAAGAAACAAGAACCTGCACCGCTCACCATAGAACAGATGGAGCAGCGTCTCGCACAGATCGAGGTTGATCGCGAGCAACTGGAAGCGGCGCTCAATCAGCGGCGCCAGGCGGACCTCATGGAGTTTGCCGAGACGCTACGGGGACAAATCGGTGAGCGCGGTTACCCGGTGGACGAGGTGATCGCGCTACTTGGGAAAGGAGGAAAGACGACTTCACGTCGCCGCGGTAACGGCCACGCCTACTTCGTCGATCCCGACAACCCCTCCCAGACTTACAGGAAGGGACCCCTCCCGAAGTGGCTGCGCGAGAAGATGGAAGCCGCGGGATACGACGCGACGGATAAGGCCCAGCGTGAAGCCTTCAAATCGACCCACCTGAAGTGGATGGCGTAGAGAGAGCACCGCCCGAGCATCCTGACCCGGGCTCAGACACCCGGCCCGGGCGCCTCGGCGCAATTGGAAGCCCATTCGCGCCTCTTTCGGGCCGCGCGCGGCTGATCCCGAAGCCCGAACGTCGGTTCCGTGCGACTCCGAGGGCCGCAATCGTTGTCGGCTGAGCGCTCCCCACCCTGGCACCCTTTGACAGCTCAAATATGCATCAGTATATTAGCGGACACTGATGTATATTTGGAGCTTTGCGATGAGCGATTACTTACGCGTTGACTGTGAGGAATGGCGCAACCTGAGCGAGCAATTTCCGGTGGAGATGGAATTCGTCACCGAGATGTTGATCGAGGCGGACGAGGAGCTTTGCCAGTAGGCGAACCTGCGTCCCTGATCTCGGGCACGTCCCTATATGTCGCTGATGCCGCCTTCGGGCGGCATTTTCGTTGAACGGGAGGGCGCCGAGCGGTAACGGACCGGAAATTCCGCCGCGCCACGGCCCTTGGCGCTTCTGTCCGGTCGAGTCAGAGCCCCCTGAACGCGGCTCGAAACGCAACCAGCGTTACCCGCACGATGATCCACAGGACCCAGAGCACCGCCAATGCGGCGGCCCCGACGACGATCTGCAGCGGTAGCGGCTGAGCCAGGAACCAAGCCTGGGCGGCGGAGAAGAGGAGTAAGGCCCTATCGATGAATACGAGCATTGTGGACCTCGCTGGCCCCGGCAGCGTTAGCCTGCCCGTTCGGCCCGCTTGGCTTCGGCCATCGCCTTCTTCCGCACAAGCGCTTGGCCCTTGGCGTCCGTCTGGCGATAGGTCTGGATCAGGTCGATCTCGTCGGCGGTGAGGTTCATGGGGTCATCCACGCACAGCAGATACGCGGGGGTGCAGGTCCCAAGGGCGTTTGCCAGCGCGCGCGGCCTCGATGCTCAGACGGCGGATTCCCCGTTCGTAGTTGTTGATCCGACTGGTGGAGATCGCGCCGCCAGTGCGTTCGGACAGCCCATTGAGAGACAGGCCTTTGAACTTTCTGGCGTGGCGCAAGCGTTGGCCGATCTCCTGGGATAGCGAGGTGTTGTCGTCGTCGGCCATTGCTGTGGTCTCTCCCAGCCAGGTCTACCAGCGGGGTGTTCCCGCGCGCTGGTCCATTGGGTTTCCGGTCGCATGAAATGCTTGGAGCTACCCCGGCGGTTTCCTTCCGAGGCGTTCCGGCTGTCGCATTACCTGACACCCAGAATCCAGCCTTCTACCTCGGCGACTGCGCGCTCCTGGGGCGCGAGTTCGGGGTGGAAGTATCGTTGCAGTTGGCCATCGAGGTCGGCTTGGCGCAGCCACGCGGCGACGCAATAGGCGTCGTGCTGGTCTGGGGTCCGGCCTTCTGGGGGGAAGAGACGCTTCCATAGGGCGGGGTAGACCTCCGTTACCGCCGAGCGCCCGTCCGGGATCTCCCAGCCATCGAACGGCCAGAAATGGAGCCGGTCGCCGAGCTGCCGGCGAAGGTACAGCAGCCAGGGCAGACCTGCGTGGGTGGACTTGGCGACCTGGCCCTGCACGTCGAACAGGAAGACGGACTTGGCCGCGCGGGCACGAATCTCGGTCAGCCGCCGCCAGCGGGTATCGCCGGTGCGCTCCGCACCGTTACCGATCGAGCCGTCGCGGATGAAATCGACGTAGATGTGATCCCCATCGGTCGGCCAATGGCGCTGGAAGTCTTCGAGGAACGCGGGCCAATCGGGCGGCAGGTGATGGGCCTCGAAATAGCGCAGCGGGAACGAGAAGCCGTGGTCGATGCCGACCAGGGTCTGAGGGTCTTCGCTGAGTCGTTCCACCAGCCACTCGGCGATGCCGCGCCGGGTCCAGTACTTCTTGGGGCCCGATGGCGGAAGGACCTCTTCGGGCGCCGTCGCCCGGTCCGCCAGATAGACCCGCAGCCCCTTGAGGCTGGACGTGGGAGTCTCGGCACCCGAGTAGTCGATGCCGACGTAGTGTGCGAAGGCGGGGCTGGCGCTGGCGGTCAAGCGGCTTTCTGCATCGCCGGGAACAGCGCGTCCTGCAGCGCGGCTTCGAGCAGACGCCGGCTGTCGGTTTGCGTGGTGGTCACTTGCGCTTCTGCTTGGCCACAGAGGTCCATTAGATCAGCGACCTTGGCGACGATCGATCAGCGACTGACGATGGCTGCGACGGCAGGTCAGCGCTTCGCGTAGCCGTAAAGCCAGCGGTTCTGTTGGGTGCCGATGTTGATGACGGTGTGTGGCGTGTTGGCCGGGATTAGGACCTCCTCCCCCACGGCGGGACGCAGGACTTGACCGGAGAAGCGTAGTTCGATCTCCCCCTCGATCAACATGACCAGCTCATCGGTCGCGTGGACGAAGTCCGCCCATACCTGCCCGGGTGGATCGGTCCAGAGGTCGCAGCCGAAGCCACGTGCCCGCCAGTCACGGGCGATTGCGTCGCGGTCCATCGTCAAGACACCTCTCACGGTCAAGTATCAACCTCGTGGGGTCGGCCCAGATCTCAGACGACGCCCGTCGGAGCGCCCGGACACGTCCGTTGTCGTTGGTGTAAAACGAGCGTCATCCTTCTCTCTTAGCAGGGCTGCCCGATGCAAGCAACCGCCGAACTGCAGGTCATCCCCATCGGCAACGGTGTCTCGGTGAGGCGTGAGATCACCCGCGTCGTTGAGCTGCTTAAGGGTCACGCCGTCCGGATCGAGACCCACGCGTCGGGCACCAACATCGAGGGCGAGCTGAGCGACATCCTGGCTACCGTCGAGCAGATCCACGCCACGCTCCACAACGAAGGCACAATACGGCTGGTGACCTACCTGAAACTCGAGACCCGGACAGACAAGCCGCCAACGCTGGCCGGAAAGCGGCTTTGATGCCGAGATTGCGGTCTTACGGTAAGTCTGTCTACCGGTCGGATCTGCCCATTCATGGTAGCCACGGCCCGAGTCAGAACCAGCAGATCATGGTAAAGACTCCCGGGAAATCGGGAGGGCTGGCCCCCCGCGTAAAATCCTTGCAGGATTTCCAGGGCAACCATGACGCACCTCGATGGGGCCTGATTCCTCCTCCAGGAACATTTCGCTCGCCCCCATCACTTTCACTCTCGACTCGAAAAAGGACGGCGCCTCAAAAAAGCTGGGTCTTTCGCAAACCGGTTCCGCGAGCACTTGGCGCAATCGAATTCATCGTGCTCCACCAGTGCCGGGAAGGTGGGACACCACGCCCGTGACGTCGCGAACAGCCACCCAAAAGCGCTCAGATCTGTGGAGGCACGGTGCCGCGTCGAAGGACACCATTAATCCAGAACTCCGACGCTCGATCCTCCCGCCGATCCGCCGTCTCCCATAACTCAACAGCGCTCAGCTTCGGCTCGCTCGCGACGGTCTCGAGCAGGGATTCCCGCGTCATGTCGGTGAAGTGCCGCCCGCCAGAGGACCGCTGAGCGTCACCGCGCTTGAACGAGACGTAGAGATAGCCGCCTAGAACCAGCGCCCCGGCGAGACGATGCAAAATGGCTGGCAGCTCCCGTCGTGGGACGTGCAGCAGGGAGGCGCAGGCCCAGATGCCGTCGAACTCGGCTTCGAACGGGAGTTCGTCGAAGCGCATGACCCTGACCCGGCACCCGGCGAAGCGGGATGCCAGGGCAGCCAACGGAGCTGAAGCCTCGATGGCGGTCACCCTGAACCCGCGTTCGAGAAAGACTTTCGTGTCACGGCCCGAGCCGCAACCGGCGTCGAGGATGTGGCCACCCGGGGGCAGTAGCGGAAGAAACCGGTCATAGAGCGGCGACATGTCGATGTCGCGGGTCTGCTCGAAGTAGTCGGTGGCGTTCGCCTCGTAGTAGGCAATGGTCTTGTTCATGCTCAGAACGTCGCCGCTCCCCGAGCCTCCGGCGTCCAGGTGTGAATGAGGTATGCCCTCGCCTCGTCATAGGCGCGCTGCAGAAATGCGTGTCGCTGGCTTGCCGTCGCGCCGGTCTGCCCGCTGAGCGTCTCGCGCAGCGGATGGTGGCTGGAGATCAGGTAATTGTTCCGCCGCTCCAGACGTTCCAGCAGGGATCTATCCGGCACGCGGGCGAACTTGCCGCCGTCATGCGGATGGCAGCTTCTGTTCGAAAACCAAAGGTAACCAGGCCTGTTTACCCTTCGGAACCGTCGCGACAGGCTGCTGCGAGGACGTCACTTGTTTCGCGGGCCGAGCACGGTGAGTCCGAGACTGAGTATCACCAGGGCACCCGCCCCGGAGAGGAGGGACTTACGGCTCGCGGCATAGGGCGCGTGGGCCAGATGGGTGACGTCGTCCCGGCACCGTCCCTCGCAATAGTCGTAAACATGCCCGGCATCCAGGCAGCGGTCGACGGCGATGAGCTCGCGCCCGAAGTCCGCGAGCACCAAGGCGCCGGAACCAGCCAGCAGGAGGCCGACGGTGCGCCGCAGCTTCCTTCTCGATCGCAACGGCTCGATCCTGCGGCGGGCGCGTCATGCGGCAGCCAGACGCACGTGATACTCACGCAGCCGATCTCGTCTCCCGTCGGCCTCGATGCGTCCGGCGTGGATGAGGAGCTGCAGGCGGCTGGAGAAGAAGAGATCGCTCATGAGGTTGTGCCCATCGCACCGGCTCATGGCCATCCCCACAACACGCGCTGCGGGTGTCCAGGTTGGTGAGCAAGACGCCAACAGCAACGGGTCGTATCGATCCATCGGCACGCCCAGGATCTTCCCCGCCTCCCAGCGGCGAAGGAGACCGGCTTCGCCACGGATGCGCAGTAAGTCCGCCGCGAGAACGGCGCGCTCGGTGTCCGTCAGCTCCCGGGCGGACGCATACAGGTCAGCGAGCTCGGCTGGTTCGTGCATGGCGACATAGTGGCGACCGTCCGTTCCAGGTATCCCCACCCGCAGCACTCGCTCGGAGCGGTTCCCAAGCCACCAACAGGCCATGGAGAGAAAGGTGGCCTCGGAGGCGTTGTCGCCACTCCAGATGACAACCGCGCCTGCGCCCGCCTCGTCGAGGCGCGCGATCATCGCCCGCCAGGGCGCGAAGGCGTCGGTGACATCGAGGTACCAGTCGTCGTCGCCGCGGAAGCGCTCGCGCATGTAGCCGATGCGCGCTCGGCCGTCGTCGAGCGGGCCGTGACTGAGGTCATCCGGTATTCCGAGGGCAGCGCCGGGCATGCCGTCAGTGCGGCAGGCGGCCCGCAGACAACCTTCCGCGCTTTCTCCAAGGGCGATGCGGAGGGGGCTGCGCATTCTCTGCCTACCAATCCACGACTTCTCCGGAACTCGGAAAGGCACGAATCGCGATTGCGGCGATTCTGACTTCTATGCGTTGATCGTACCTGCTTTTCGTCGATGAATGGATCGAAGCAAATTCAGGGCGCCGACAGACGGACGCAGTCGACTCGCCGGCCCGCGGTCTGTGCTGGCAGCGTGGAAAAGCAGTCGTCCTATGTGCAGGCTGGAACGTGGCGCTCCGATGTCCGCAAGGTCCCACGAGCTGCCGCTCATCCTCGGCCAGTCGAGCGACGGCTAAACGCGCATTGCGGACTATCGGTGAGATAAGGGCTTCTAGGTTGAACTAAAGGCGGGCATCACCGGGCTGCCGCCAAGCGCCTTTCCTTCGAAACTGACCGGCTCGGCGGCTCCAGTGGATGTACTGGTTATGCGATACAACTGCATTTACCACCAGCTCAAATATCCAAAAGGGTTACGTGTGGTGGACTGCAGTGCCACTCCCCTTCTATCTTTAGATCGCCCGGAACTAGCAGAGCACCGTGAAGGTTTCTATCGACCTTCAACCTCATCCCTTGCGAATCCGCGCTCGCCGCGATGAAATACCAAAACGGAATGAAATGGTGTTCGCGTTCCGGCCCGCTCCATCCCGTTTGGAACGGTGGGTGTTTTTGAAGCTTGAGCGCGGCAAACAGCCCAACACTCCCGGTCACTTCGCCCGTCTTTGTCGAGAGAATTCTTATGGTCAAATCGAAGAATCCGTCCTCACGATGGTGGCCGACTTGGTAATGCGCTAAATAATCTGGTGACCACCGCGGCTGATAGGTTGCCCTTCCACCGGCGCGACACAAGAGCAAGTGGACGCCAATACTTCCAGCCAATGCCTCACGCTCCGATTCGGCTAAATCCCATTGGTCAGCGAGGATCGCTTGTCGGAGCACCTCCTCCTCCAAGCGGGTTTCGGGTACCACGCGATCTCCGCCGAAGTCGTCGTAGTATTTTTCGCTGGGCCTCATTCCGTCATCCTCGTTAAGGTCGCCGAACTACATGCCACATAGCGACTATTGGGCCTCGTTTGGTGGCCTCGAAGAGCGTCGACGCTAGGCCTGAACTTAGGCTCCGATCAAGAGGTTGAAACGACGTTCCTCGGGCTCGTCACGTTGTCATATGCAGCGGACTCGGGTCACTTGCGCCGTGTTTGGATGTAGCGCTGGCCGCTGGGAGGTTGACCGCGAGAGTCCGCAGAGCGTCCAGAGCGGCCCGCCAAGGCGCCGGGCTCAGGCGATAAGAACCAACGCGAACCCGTCACGCAGCGGTGGATCGCGAGTGTCAGCTTTGGTCGTGTCGCTGCTCGGGGACACGGCAGCGCACGACGGCCCTGGTCGCCGAGCATCGAGTACGGCGTTACAGCACCCGCAGTCGGGGGTAGTCACGGGCCATGCGCTGCCAGAACCCACCGCTCCAGTCAAACGGCACCGCGAGGAACCAATCCAGCGGCGTGGCACGGACCACGGCTTCCACCATCTTGCGCCCGCAGCCCCGCTCGGCGGACGTGATGGCGAAGAACTGCACGACGCGGGTGTCGGCATCGATCAGCAGCTCCACACCGGTGATCCCGTCCGCACCAACGACGACGACCGGATTCGTCTTACCGTCCGTGGACAGCTGGTTCGAGGCGCTCAGCCGGCCTGGGAAGAGCTTGACGAAGCGCAGCTCGGGGATTGCAGCCAGGGCCGTCGCGAGCTGCTGCTGAACAGGCTCGACACCGCGGAGCGTGTGAGCCTTGCGGATGCGCTCGCCATCGATGAAGCGGGGTCGTCTCGCCATCCCGGTCTCTCCGCGTACTGCGTTCGCCACGGCGTCGGCGCCCGACCTGTCGCCGGACGCCGGCAAGGTCATCTCAACACTCGATGTGCTCGGCCATCTCCAGGGCATCGTCCACGTCGATGCCAAGATAGCGGACCGTACTCTCGATCTTGCGATGACCCAAGAGGAGTTGGACTGCTCGTAGGTTCTTCGTCTGCCGGTAGATCAGCGTCGCCTTGGTGCGGCGCAACGAGTGGGTCCCATACTCGGCCGGATCCGCGCCCATGAGCGCGACCCACTGTTTGACGATCCGCGCGTACTGACGGGTCGAGAGGTGTGGAGAGGTCGACTGGCGACTCGGGAAGAGATAGTCGCCGGCTGATACCTGAGACTGCTCGATCCAGGCGCGCACCGCCTCGCGGGTCTGCTCCGTCAGCTCAAAGCGGACCGGCGCGTGGGTCTTGCGCTGCACCACGCTGGCGCGGGCGAGCACGTGCCCGTCGTGGGCCACATCCCGGACCCGCAGCGCGACCAGATCGCAGCCGCGCAGCTTGCTGTCGATCGCCAGGTTAAACAGCGCCAGGTCGCGGGTCTTCCCCGCCATCCGCAGGCGCGTGCGGACTGTCCAGATCTCGGCCAGCTTGAGCGGCGGCTTCTGGCCGATCAGCTTGCTCTTGTTCCAGGGTGTCCGCGCGGCTCGATTCAGGTGGGCTGAAGTCTGCATCTTCCTGTTTCCTCTGAGCGTGTTGGGGGAAACAGAAGGATGGTGGGGGCGTCAGCGCACCGGTCTGGCTACGCTTTCCGGCGCTCGCCATGGTCTGCCTGCCGTCAGGACCGTCCCATGAACTGCCGGTCGTCTGTTCAGATACGAGCTATCGGTCACCGCCGTAGAGATGTTGCGACGTGTGCTCGGGCAGGTTTCAAGCGGCGTCCGTTGGCATTGACTGGTTGCAGGCCCGCGTCCGAGCGACACGCCCATAAAGCGGTCTTATGGCCGCGGCGCGTAAAGTTGACGAAAATAATTAGCTTTTCTGGGAGACCAAACTAGGGTCTGGCTAAAGGCAGAAGTACACCGTCCCTCAAGGAAAGGCTTCGGAGGTTGGCCAAAGCAGAGCGGTGATGCGTTCAACCGTCTGTTATTTTTGATTGCTTCCTCTTGGCCGTCCGTCGGTCCAATGGGACGCAGATAGCATGGTCATCGGAGTCTGGCTCGCATCTAGGGGCCAGCTTAGCAAGATGTCCTGGCCGCTATCATTCGAACACTGAAGCCGCCGGCGCGAGACGGTCAGACCAGAAGGAACGAGACGGTGTGCGCCGCTCACCACAATCCGACGGAGGAATCAAATCATGAGATTGGTCCTGTTTGCCACGCTTGCCGCGACCGTCGCAGGTTCCGTATGCGCCAGCGACATGGGAACGCCCGAGGAGGCCAGGGCCATGAGCCTGAAGGCACAGGCAGCCGTCAACGCGATGGGCCGCGACAAGGCTTTTGCCGCTTTCGCTGATCCGAACGGCGAGTTTCGCGACAGAGATTTGTACGTCTTCTGCATCGATATGGAAGGGGTGCTGCTCTCGCAGCCCATCAAGCCGGAATTGGTCGGGAAGAACATGTTCAATTTCGATAAATATGGGGATCTGCTGTTCCAGGACATGATCACCGTGGCCAAGAGCCCCGGTGCCGGCTGGGTGGACTACAAATGGCCGTATCCCGGTACTGACGAGATCCGGGCGAAGACCAGCTACATTGCGACCAACGACGAAGGCTTCTTCTGCGGGGTCGGGGCTTACAAGTAGGCGAAGGCCGGTGCGCATGACCACAACGTCGCGATGCCCGGAGAATCCCGCTCATTCACGCGAGAGCGCATTGTTCGCGTAAACCTGGCCTTGCTGGTCTCGACCCGGTCAGAGCGGTCTGGATTGTCCGGCCGCACGCAAGGGAGGAGACAACCATGCATGCGTCTTTATCCATTCTCATCACCGCGGTGGCCGTCGGGCTCTGGTCCTTTGGCGCCGCGGCACAGAGCAAAGACCTGCGCGACATCGAGCTGAGGCGGCTGTTCGAGCCGACGGACGCAGAACTTGGGCAGGAGCGGGCGGGTCGCGTGTACATCTATGACGGATTGAAGGAAACGGATATCGATCGCGCCATGCGGGAGCAGTTCCCGCGGGTGGACTCCATGATGTTCATCCGCGTGAAGCCTGCTTCGGCGCCTCGCGAACCCGACCAACCGAACACGCCCGTTCCTGCGACCACGTACTATCAAGACGATGGTTGTTGACGATTCGGGACCGTCGGTTGACGGTTTGGAGCGGGATCGCCGCGCGAAGAAAACGGAAAAAGATCGGCTTTTCGTCGGGACCTTCGGTTCGCGGTCTGCTTTCGTCTACCCCAGATGAACCCCGAGTCGATGGGTGCCATCCCACGCAACTGGAACACTGAGGAGGCTCGCATGAACACAGCGCTTTCCACCACGTACCTTACCTGTGTGCCGGCGCCTTGCTGACGCCGCTCACCGCCGCCGCCGGGGACATGTCCGCAACCCCCGTGATGCTGACATCCGACCAGCTCGAGTGGATTGACAACCCGCGCGTGCCTGGACTTGGACTGGCGCGGATCCTCGGCAACGAGAAGGAGGCTGGGCCTTACACCTATCGCGTCAAGTTCCCACAGGGCCGAGTCGTCGAGGCGCACAGTCACCCGGACGACCGGATGTACACGGTGATCTCGGGCACCTGGTACATCGGCTGGGGTGAGACGTTCGACCAGAGCAAGCTGACCGCCTTGCCCGCCGGCAGCTTTTACACCGAGCCCGCGAACGTGCCTCACTTCATCTCGACGCCGGATGGGGAGGCCATCGTGCAGATCAGCGGAACCGGGCCCACCGCCGCCAGTTATGTGGATGCGACGAAGGCACCGGCGAAGTGATGCGCGGCGACCTTACGAGGACCGACGCCGGTCCAGGGAGGGCCGGCCCATCCGGATTCACGATCAGGGTCGGGCGATTGCTTGGCACTTGGATCCTGCTCGCGGCCTTTGCATTCGCCATCGACAACCCATCCGAGGCTGGTGACTTCGACGACGCCCAAGTGACGCATATCGGATACCCCGCGTGGTTCAAGGAGAGCTTCCTGGATCTGCAAGAGGACATCATGGAGGCACGCTACGCCGGCAAGGTCGGGTTGATGGTTCTCTTCACCTCTGAGGGATGCTCTTATTGTGCGCAGTTCATCCGCACGAGCCTCGCTGATCCGCGCCTCGCCGCCCGTGTCCAGGATCATTTCGACACCGTCGGACTCGATATCTTCAGCGACGCTGAGCTGATCGATCCCGCCGGCAAGGACACGCGGGTCAAACAGTTCGCCCTCGACGCCGGGGCTGGTTTCTCTCCCACGCTGCTCTTCTATGGCGACAACGGGCGGCTCCTCTACCGCGGCGTCGGGTACTACGCGCCCGGGCGCTTCGCTCTCGTGCTCGACTATCTGATCGGCGGTCATTTTCAGCGGGCGTCCTTCCGCGACTATGTTGCGACCCGCACGGCCAACGAGGCGCAGCGGCCCTCCGGCTACCGTCTGCGGCCGGATCCCCTGTTCAGCGCCCCGCCCTATGCCTTGGACCGCAGCCACTCGCCCGCCCAGCGGCCGCTCCTGGTGATCTTCGAGGGCGAGGACTGCAAGGATTGCGCATCGCTGCACGACGAGGTTCTTGCGCTGCCCGAGGTGCGTGATCTGCTCGGGCGCTTCGAGGTGGTACGGCTCGACGCGGGCGACGCGGCGACGCCGTTGGTCGCGCCCGACGGCACCCGTACCACGCCCGCAAGCTGGTATGAGGAAACCGGCTTCTCGGCGCTCCCCGCCCTGTTGTTCTTCGAGGAAGGCGGGAGGGAGGTGCTGCGCACGGATGCCCTGGTCCTGCGCCAGCGGATGATGAACTCACTCCTCTACACCCTCGAGCGGGCCTATGAGAAGCAGTGGACCTACCAACGGTTTGCGCGATCGAAAGGAATCGAGCGCATCCAGCGGGAGCGCGCGGAGAACTGAGGGGCCGTGGTTCCTCGCAAGGACATGCCGGCGGCGGATCGGCTTGGAATGCCGGTTGCCGCAAGTCCAAGGTGGACCGTGGCTCCGGACCCAGTGCGACACACGCACTGGCAAGACCAAAGCGAGGCGAATGAATGCAGAGCCAACCCGAAGTGACCCGATCCAGCCCCTGCGCGGCTGACGTCGATATCCACACTCGAGAAGGCACATCCCTGGGCGGGCTGCTGTGTGCCGTCCTGATCAGTTCCTTGTTGGTCGGAGGTGTCGACGCGAGGGAGGTGCTCACGACCCACAAGCTGGCCGACGACGTCTACGCCCTGGTCGGCCCGCTCAGCAACCGCGACGCGGAGAATCTGGGCAACAATGCCAACTTCGGCGTGGTGCTCACGGAGGAAGGCGTGGTGCTCATCGACCCCGGCGGCACCTACCAGGGGGCACAGATGATCGATGCGGCGATCCGCAAGATCACCGACAAGCCCGTGATCCTAGTGATCAACACCGGGGGACAGGACCACCGATGGCTTGGCAACGGCTACTTCAAGGCAAAGGGCGCCCGGATCATCGCCAACGAGCAGGCCGTCCTCGATCAGAAGGCCCGCGTGCGTGACCAGCTCATTGCCCTCATGCGCCTGGTCGGTCCCGAGGGCACCCAGGACACCGAACCGGTCTATGCCGACGAGACCTTCCCCGAGACCAAGACGCTGACTTTGGGGAAGACACGCATCGACCTTCGTCACGCCGGCCATGCCCATACGCCGGGTGACAGCTTTGTGTGGTTACCTGAGCAGAAGATCCTGTTCAGCGGCGACATCGTCTACATGGACCGCATGCTGAGCATCGGCCCGCAGTCGGCACATCGCGGATGGATCTCCGCGTTCGAGACCCTGGCGACGCTAGACCCCAGGGTCGTGGTTGGAGGGCATGGGGATCCGGCTGACCTGGCCAAGGCCAAGGTCGACAGCTACGAGTACCTCGTGTTCCTGCGCCAGGCGGTCAGCGACTTCATGGACGAAGGCGGTGGCATCGCGGAGGTGGGAAGCATCGACCAATCGCGTTTCAGCTATCTCGCCAACTACGATGAGCTCAAGGGCCGCAATGCTCAGCGCGTCTACGAGGAGGTGGAGTGGGAGTGAGCCTCCACGTCAAAGGCGCCCAAGCTCCGCCTTTAATCGCAATCTCGATCTCCGTAACCGTGTACCCCTTGCAACAGCGGCAAATCGACTTACCCGGAGGGCAGACCATGTTTCGCGTGAGGCTCTTCATCGGTCTTCTGGTGTTGCTCGCGGCACCTGTGGGATTGGCTTCGGATCTGGAAAAGGAGAAACGTTGGGCCGATCAGATCGTTGACGCCCTGATCGAAGGAGAAGCCGTCTGGTTTACAGTCGACGGGCGCGAGGTTCTCGCCATCTTCACAGAGGCCGAAGAACCGGACAGTAAACTCGCAGCAATCATCGTCCACGGCATCGGCGTGCACCCCAACTGGCAGCAGGTCGTATATCCACTCCGCACAGGGCTCCCATCACGCGGATGGAACACATTATCGTTACAGATGCCAATTCTCCCGAACGAGGCCGATCCAGCTGAATATGCCGCGATTATCGATGAAGTGGGACCGCGCTTGGATGCGGGCATCGCATTCCTGAAAGAGCGCGGGTTTGACAAGGTCGTGATCATCGGGCACAGCTTAGGATCAACAATGACCGCATACTACCTGGCGACAGGTGATCACGGAGTTGCTGGCTTTGTGGCCATCGGTATGCCGGATGGCATCCCCAACAGCGATATTCAAAATGCTGAGATGGTTCCCAAGATTACAGCACCAATACTCGACCTCTATGGCAGTGACGACTCCCCCGACGTCCTGGCTGCGGTCCCGCAGAGGGAAAAGGTGAAAAGTGCGGGAAGCGGTGGACCTTATTGGAGCAGGAGCGTGGAAGGTGCCAACCACTTCTTCGATGGTAAAGAGGACGCCCTGGTGGAGACTGTGGACGCTTGGCTGAGGACGAGCGTCGTAGGTAGCTGAGAAAGAACCGAAGTGTTCGACAAAGACCGATTTGTAGAAGATTGCCTGGAGGCTCTGAGAGAAGGTCAGGAGGCTGTCCGCGAAGTCGTCACGTCGTCCGTCTCGAATCCTTCGGAGATTGTGTCAGGCCTGGGCGAACCGCGGCATGCGGGCATCGTGACTCTGTACAGGGCGCGCGATCTTACGATCATCAATTTCGCTTGGGCCCCATGCATGAGTCTCATGCCCCACAACCATCAGATGTTCGCAGTCATTGGGGTCTATTCGGGACGAGAAGATAACATCTTTTGGAAACGGAATAGAACGAGCATAGAGGCCGCTGGGGCGAGGTCACTCGGCGTCGGCGATGTTGCATCTTTGGGAAAAGATGCCATACATTCTGTGCTGAATCCAATCGGTAGAATGACGGCTGCGATTCATGTGTACGGCGGTGACTTCTTTGATCCCGCTGAACCTAGAAGCGAATGGGATCATGAGACATTGACGGAACATCCCTGGGATATTAGCAAGGTCAAAGATAGGTTCCGAGAGGCGGAAGAACGGTTCGAGCGGTACGCAATTCTTAGACATGGAACGTATGAAATCGGCAGTTGATTTTCGCGTGGGTAGTGTCTGCTTTCCGCCGACCTGGCGTGCTTGCTGTACTGACCGGCGGGAGCGTCCGCTTCGCGTCCAAAGCGGTCGCCACCTGCCCTTGTTGTCACCTCAGCGGTCAGCTCGGCAGCAACGATCGCTCAACGCGGGGGGGGGGTGTTGGGGGTCGTTCCTCAACCCAGCCTAAACCCTTGCCTTTGTGGTGGTTGGTGTAGACCAGCAGAACCCGGTCCAAGGCCCCAGGGCCCTGCCTGGCGGCCCTATTGCTGGAGTTCGCCAGACTCTCCCTCCTCCTCCGGGGGCAGAAGCCCCAGGGCCTGAGCTTCCTGCCTGACCGCTTTTGCCCTGGCCGCGATGCGGGCGGCGCGACGCCGGGCCTTCTCCGCCTGTGCCTCAAGCTCCTGCAACCGTGCGGTCAGTCGAGCGATGGCGTCGGGGTCTGCTTCCTGCGCGGTCTCTGCCTCTAGCTTGGCGCGCCCTTCCTGCTCTGCCGCCTCGGCCTTGCGGGCGTCTTGGGCGGTCAGCTCGGCGAGCCGTTCGGCATCGCTCAGGGCGTCCAGGACCTGGGCAGTCTCGGCCGCTGCGCCCTCCTCCGGCTCGGCGTCCAGGTCCATGTCCTCGGCCGCCAGCACCAGGGCGGTCACGGGCAGCGGTGCGAGCAAACCCTCTAGCGGACCATCGAAGGGCCCCAGGGGCTGGTTGCCGCGCAGGCGAAACGGGAGGAACACCAGCGACGCGTCGGCCGAGTACTTTCCGACTGCGCCTGCTTCGGCCGGCTCGACGAGCACGGCCTCGGCCTGGATGCGTACCTCATCCAGAGTTTTGCGCAGCGCTTCGGCGCTCTCCGTGGATGCCCCGCTGCAGCACATGCCGAGCAGGCGGATGCGGGCACCTTCCCAGTCCTCGGTGCGGGTCATCAGGTGTGCAAGCAGGAGCATGAGGCGGCTACTGGCATCGCCCCGCCACCAGACGTCGATGCGTCGCGTGGCGGGTGCTGTCTGGCGCAAGGCCGCCCATTCCGGGTCCTCGCCATCGAGCACGACCAGGTTGCAGCCCAGTCGGAAGGCGGTGCGCAGGTGTCGGCCTATCATCAGCTCTCGATCGGTTCCGGCGGCCCCCGGGACGCGTTCGAGCCAGTTGAGCAGGATGATATTGGCACGCAACGGCCCGATGCCGAACCCTTGCACCAGGGTCTGAACGCCAACGTCGAGGGAGGGCGCCACCAGGGAGCGCGCAAATGCCTGCACCTCGGCCTGGCGGATGTCTTCCTCCAGCGCGGCTTCGGTTTCCCGCTTGCGCTTGAGCATGCCGGCACCCCGACCCACCAGGATCTTGACCAGGGTGGCGAAGCCGCTGTCCCCCCCCAGCCAGGAGGCGAACCTCAACAACTGGGCACGGCGCTTCGCGTCGTCGGAGAAAAGCAGCATGTTGGGCCGCCAGTCCCTGGGGTGCTCGGCCTCCCCCGCCGCGGCCAGCAGATGGGTGCGGACCCGCTGTGTGTGGTAGGAACGCCGGCCGTCGGCCCAGCGGGACTGGGGCGCAGTGCGGCGCAGGTATTCGTAAATCGCAAACAGCAGCGCCACCGCGACCAGGCCCGCCGCCAGGTCGATGGCGAGCATGGCCCCCAGGCAGGCCACCGCGCCCAGTAGACTCAGGTGGCGGTGAAAGAAGCGAAACCGCGGGCGGAACGACGGGCTGGCGGCGCTGGCCTCGAAGAAGGTCGCATAGTTGATCAGCCCGTAGGAGATCAGGAAGAACATGGACACGACCGGCGCGATTAGGTCGAGCTGGCCCAGACTGATGGTGGCCAGCGCGATGGCCCCCGAGAGCAGCACGCCGCGGCGCGGGTTGTTCATGGGGCCCGCACCCTTGGCGAAGGGCAGCAGGATGCTGAACAGGCGATCTGCGGCGAGGGATTGCAGGATGCGGGGAGCGCCCATGAACGAGGCCATGGCCGACGACAGGGTGGCGGCAAAGACCCCCGCCAGGATGAGCGGCTGAACCAGCGCCACCCGGTCCATGGCCGTGTAGTCGCGCACCAGGTCCGCCTGAGACAGTGTCCCGGCGAAGACCACAGCGGCGAGCAGGTAGACCAGAATCGACAACCCCACCGCCAGCAGCGTACCCAAGGGCAGGCTGCGAGCCGGGTCCTTGAGCTCTCCGGACATGCTCACGCCCTGGGTGAAGCCGGTTACGGCGGGGAAGAACAGGGCGAACAGCACCCAGAACCCGATCTGCGGGGTCGGCGCCGACCAGTTTTGTGCGAGCAGCGCCCCATCCCAATGTGCCAGACCCCCAGCGAAGAACGAGGCGAAAGCGGCCATCAGGGTCGCCATGACGACATATTGAAAGCGTGTCGCCCAGTCGGCTCCCAACCAGGCCAAGACGAACAGCAGGCCCGCCGCCCCGGCCGCGATGAAGTGCGAATGGGCCGAGAGGGGCGGCGGGAGCATACCGGCCAGGACCTCGGCGAAGCCGATGCAGTAAAAGCCGATGGAGATGGACTGGGCGAGGAAGAGCACCAGACCGATGGCGCCGCCGAACTCGTGCCCCAGGGTGCGGGAGATGAGGTAGTAGTCGCCGCCGCGCTTGATGCGCAGATTGGTCGCCACCGCCGACAGCGACAGGCTGGTCAGCACCGAGATGCCGTTCGCCAGTGCCAGGATCGCCAGCGCCCGACCCAACCCCCCCGCGCCGACCACATAGCCCAGGCGCATGAACAGGATGATGCCGAGGATCGTCAGAATGCTCGGGGTGAAGACCCCTGCGAAGGTGCCCAGGGTGCCCTGGGGCGGGGCGGCGGGTGCGGCTGTCAGGGGCTTGTCCATGGAGCGCGTGTCCATCACGGATGTCCTCGGTTCTGCTGTGTGAAATGTGAGACCCCGCTGCGCTGTGCGAGCGGCGCATCCGGTCCGTGAGGACAGCTGGCCACTGAGACTCTCAGTGCCCATGGCCGGCACCCTACAGCGCGATGGCGCCGAAGATGCCGTCGATCAACATCTGAACCGCGATCACCGCCAGGATCAGCCCCATGATGCGCGTGATGACGTTCAGTCCGGCCTGGCCCAGAAACGACACCAGGCGCTCGCCGGAAATGAAAAACAGGTAGGTGATCAGGCACAGAACCGCGTAGGCGGCAAGGGTGACGATCACTTCCAGGATGCCCCCGTTGGAGGCGAAGCTCATCGCCGTCGCGATG
The DNA here is from genome assembly GCA_963698355.1 of uncultured Gammaproteobacteria bacterium. Taxonomy (GTDB): domain Bacteria; phylum Pseudomonadota; class Gammaproteobacteria; order Chromatiales; family Chromatiaceae; genus Thiodictyon. Next base: position 18,360 of record CAVOQO010000117.1, read on the forward strand.
GTGCCTGGACCGCCGAGGATGGGGATCGCCAGGGGCGTGACGGCGACCTCTTCCTCGTCAACCTCAGCCGAATCCTACAGAATGGCGCCCTCAAGCGCCGCATCCCGCCAATGGGCGGCGAGCGCATCGCACACCCCTTCGCCGCGGAACACCATGCCCAGGCAAGCCAAGACCGCCTCAAGCTCTACCTCGAACGATAGGGACACGAATGCGGCGGCCCGCGGCCGACGCTCAAGAAAGCCTTTGCCGAGAATCTCATCGCCACGCCCGAGAAGGCCGATGCCTGGCTGCGGATGCTCGAAGACCGCAACCTCACCAGCCACGCCTACAACCAGGCGCTCGCCAACCGCATCTACCAACACATCCGGAGGGACCATGCTGCATTGCATCGCGCCATGGCCGACAAGATCCAGGCCCCGACCTGGGACTGACGTCATGAAGCCCCTCGCCCTTCGTGACCAGGAACTCGCCGTGCTCCATCGCGCCTTCCGCCGCTTCCCTTGCGTGCGCGAAGTGCGTCTCTTCGGCTCCCGCGCCACCGGCCACGCCGGCCGCGCCTCGGACATCGATCTGGCGATTTCGGCCCCCGATGCCACCTCCGACCTATGCGGGGGACGGCCCGGCTGATGAAGGGCCTCGGTTTCCGCTGCGTTCAGTGCGTCAACCGCGCCTATGGGCGAACCGGCACGCTGTTCGAGGGGCGTTTCCGTTCCTCCCTCATCGAGGGGGACGGATACCTCCTCACCTGTCAGCGCTGCATCGAGCTCAACCCGGTGCGAGCGGGCCTCGGTGGCGATCCCGGCGAGGACCCTTGGTCGAGTTACCGTGCCAATGCCCTCGGCATACCGACCCCGTTGCTGACCCCGCACCCGCTGTATGCAGGCCTGGGAGAAACCGATGAAGCGCGTCGAGCCTCGACAGGGCCTCGTTGACCGGCAGTTCCAGGCCGATCACAGTCGCTCAGGGGGCAGCCTGCGAGAGGCTGCAGCGCAGAGCGGACTCCCAGATTTCCATACAGCAGCGGCTGTTCAACGCAGCTGTTTGCAGACAGTCGGTCTTGGTTGAGGTGGCGAACAGCTTATGAGCCACTTGCGTTGCGAAGCCTTTCCTCGCGAGCGTCTGGAGTCGCGCAGACAGCGGTCAGGCAAAGCCTTGTTTAGCCCGACAGCGCAACGGCCCTGTCCGGGAGGATTCTCACGCACATTGTGAGCCGTCACACGCGCAGTGAGCTCTCAGATGCGAATCGATTTCCGTTCCCTCGATTTCAGCTCCACTCCTTTGTTAGCCTCATGCCCGGACCACCTACCAACTAGGCTCGAACTTTATGAATGACATGGCGGAAAACGCACGCGAGGTCACCCTGCACAACGGGGTGACCATGCCCACCCTCGCCTTTGGTTGCGCTTTTGGCGACTGGGTGGGTACCACCGAGTTCCAGGGTTTCCTGCCCGAACAGGCCTGGCGGGCTGTCTCACTGGCCCTTGACAACGGCTACCGGGCCTTTGACGGTGCCCGCGCCTATGGTACCGAGCGTATCGTCGGTACGTTGCTCGGTCAGCGCTTCGCCAGCGGCGAGCTGACCCGCAACGAGCTGTTCATCACCACCAAGCTCGCGCATCCCGCGGCGCCGCCACACATCAACATTTCACACCGCCGCACCTGGGACGCCGACAAGGTCGATAACATCGCCCAGAAGGTCCGCGACGACATGGTGGACACTTTGGACGACTTGGGTCTCGGCTACGTCGACCTGCTGCTGATGCACTGGCCCGGTGGCTTCGGGCAACACACCAGCAGAGACCCGGACTTCCCGCGCAAGGCCCGCGCCACTATCTGGCACGCCTTCTGTGAGCTCGCCGACAAGGGTGCCGCGCGCGCTATTGGTGTGTCCAACTTCACGATCACCCACCTGCGACAGCTTATGGAGGACGTTCCTGAGCCAGAGCGTCGTCCAACCGTCAATCAGGTGGAGATTCACCCCTACTGCCGGAATCCCGAGTTGGAGTCCTTCTGCCGCGACCAAGGCATCGTAGTCACCGCTTATGCCCCGTTCGCCAGCGGCGCATTCGGCATGCTGAAGGACCCCACACTCGCCAGCATCGCGGAGCGTCACGGCAAGACCCCAGGGCAGGTGGTACTGCGTTGGCACGTGCAGAGCGGGCGCACCGCCCTACCGAAGACCTCAAAGGCGGCGCGCATGGTCGAGAACCGCGACATCTACGACTTCGAGCTCAGCGACGGTGAGATGCGGAGCATCGACGCCCTGGGTGCCGGACAGGCTCGCCGCACCTGTCCGGACCCGTCGACTGTCGCCTAAGAACAACCCCGCCCAGCGTCTCTGTTACGCTGATTTCAGACGCAAAAGTTCCGAGCATCGACAGCTCGGATACGGTTGCCGCCGACGGTGTCGGGGCAACGCTGCAAACAGTCGTTTCGATCCCGAGCGGTAGTCTCCGGGGTTGCTGAAGGCACATCATGAGCACGATCGACTTCCTGAGACACGGCGAGCCCCGAGGCGGTGTGCGCTACCGCGGGGACGGCGTCGACGATCCCCTTAGTGAACGGGGTCGGGATCAGATGTGGGCCGCCGTCGCGGAGACATCGGATTGGACCCATGTGGTGACCTCGCCCCTGCGCCGCTGCCGGGAGTTCGCGGAGATGCTCGCGAAGCGTTTGGACCTCTCGCTGGTCGTGGACCCGCGCCTACGAGAGGTAGGCTTCGGAGCGTGGGAGGGGCGCCGCCACGACGAGATTCGTGATGCCGATCCGGAGGGCTATCTGGCCTTCTTCCGAGACGCCGTCAATCACCGCCCGCCGGGCTCTGAGCCTCTGGACAAGTTCTACGCACGGGCACGGGAGGGAATCCTGGCGATCTTCGACGAACACCCGGAGGGTCACGTGCTCCTGGTTTGCCATTTGGGCGTTATCCGGGCCGCGACAGCCCTGGCCCTGGAGATGCCCCTTGCGGCGTTCTACCGTATGCACACGCCCTATGCTGGCCGCATTCGGCTTCGCCGCACGATTCGGGGCATCGAGCTCTGGCTCGGTCAGTGATCCGCGGCAAGACCCATCAGGCCCTTGACCTCCCGTGCCGAGTCTGCGGCGGTCACGGCCTCGGCAAGCGCGCGGTCTTGGGTGCACGTGCGAGTCGCCGCTGTTTGGGCCAGATAGGGAGCATGGGCCACGTCCACCGAAAACGTCCGGTAGCCCAGGCCTAGAAGAACCGGAAGCACTCCCGGCAGCTGCGGCAGGATGCCGCAGAGCTGAACTCGCCCCAAGTCGGCGCCGGCGATGCGGGCAACATGGGCCAGGAATCGATACACGCCCGGTGCGTAGGGGTCCAACTCATCACGCACCTGCGGCACATCCCGGTCGGCCCCGTAGAGGGACTGCATGAGATCGTTCAGGCCGATTCCGACCAGTGCGGACTCCGCTAGGAAGCAATCCACCAATAGAGCGGCTCCCACCGTCTCTAGCATCGGCCCGACGACCGGGTTGCAGGGTCGCGTGGCATCTTTTGCAGTCCTACGCCAGTGCGTTAGCGCCGCTACGGTGGCGAGGTTCGGAATCAATACCCGCACTGGATAGCGTGGGCAGAGCTCTGCGAGGGCAGCGAGCTGAGCGTCGAGCACGGAACGCACCAGCGGATCATCATAGAGCCGAGAACCGTGCCGTCCGAGGGTGCCGGTTTTGGGAAGGGCGGCTGCCCAAGCTGGATGTTTGTCGGGAGCCAGGTCTAGCAGCCGAATGGTCACCGACAAGGGCGCGGCCGCCGCGAGGATGTCTTCGAAGGCCCGCACATAGAAGTCCTTGTCCGGGACGCGGTCATCCGCCGGCAACAGGAATTCGCTACGCACCAAGCCCACGGCGGCCGCGCCCTGCTCCCGCGCAAATCGGGCGGCTTCGGCCGTGCGTACGCTCACCCGCAGTGCTACAGGCTCACCATCGCGTGTCTGCAGGAACGGGGGCACCGGCGGTGGCGCTGGGGTCAAGGCATCAGGACGGATTGAGGCGGGCAGCACCCGCCCCGCCGCACCGTCCAGCACCGCCGCCGTGCCCTCAACCAGGCGATTGCTCTGATCGGCATCGAGTATGACGGTGGGTACGCCCCGGCTTAGCAGCGCGATGCTCGCGTGGGAGAAAGGCGCTGCCTTCGTAAGGATACAGCCGGCCGGCCAGGTTGCGAGGGATCGGAGAGCCTCATGGTCGGCGAGCAGAATGGCATCGGCATGGACTTCGCGCCGGATGGGGCCGCGGGCAATCCCGGGCACATAGCCCAAACCCCGAGCTATCTCCTCGAAAACCTTAATCATGTCATTCAGTCTAGTCGCCACTCCCGGATCGGCCACGACCATGCGAAAGGTCCTTGGATCATGCGCATCGGAAGGGGCCGTCCGGCCATCCCACCGCAGTCGGGCAATGACCGGGCTGGCCATGTCATCGGCCGGTCGGCCAGACGCGACGAATCAGTAGTGTCAGCCCCACCGTCCCGGGCAGAAGGCCTTGGGCGACAAGAATGGGGGACAGGGCATCGGGCGTCAGCAGCACCCCCTCGAGCACCAGCAGAACGCTTTGGCCAATGTGTTGCGTCGATCGGTTGAATCCGCAGTTCCAAAGCGGTCGCCGAACTGGCCTTGTTGCTCGCGCAGCGGTCAGCTCAGCTGGGAGCGACCGCTCAACGCGCTTTGCGGACCCTGACGGTCCCGCTCCGGATACGCCGGTGACGACCCACTGCGGACACTCGGGCTAACGGCAGGGCTCAGTGAAGCGAGCGATAGCGAGCATCCACTGCAGCCCTTGGTTAGGTGCTATTCATTTACCATTACCAAACATCTTCAACTGATGGATCATCATAACGATCTAGAGTTGCCAACCATTCTGGCATACCTTCTTTTATTTTTTCTTTCAAATCATCCAAGTCTTCTTTCTCTATTAATCCCTTCTCATATAGAAAGGCGTAAAACTTTTTGAGACTTGTCGCATTTCCTTTGATGCTAGAGTGGCTTGCCCACATTGCCTTTTTTATAAACCAATAACCGAGAAACATACCTACAGCGTCAACGCCATCTTTTGCTTCGATTGCATCTTCGGATAACAGGTATTCGTTAACATAGAAATCGATATTCGAGACATGATTGCTTATCGTGTTTTCGGATAAGCCAGATGATTTCAAAGAAAGCTCAAACTCACTTAATAGCTCTTTATTAGCTTTTCTTATCTTTTTGCAATCGTTCTCGTATTCCCCGTAATCATCCATTTCTAGTACTCAATCGATTAGTGATATTTTGTGCACGTAACGGGAAGGCCAAGGCGGCGCATACTGCGCCTACCCCATACCTTGCGAACATCCTTTAAGCGCGACGGCGCAGTATGCGCTCGCCTTGAGCCTTTTGTTAGCGCAATTATTCTATTTTTTCAGAATTGTATGTTTTGACAAATTGCGCGAGCTTTTTCCACGTTGACGCATATGATTTCATGGCATAATCAGAATCACTAAATTTCCTGCGAAATTCATATTCGTGCATCGCGTCACCATGTTCAAAGCGCTTTATTGAGAACTTTTCGTGATAACCATATTGACATTCTAAGAACCCAATAGCCCAACAATTATCAAGATGTTTCCGAACAGTCGCGCTCGATAGTTTTGCATTTTCTAAACCATCAATGAAGTCAAAAAATAGTCGTCCCATTTGTTGCGCGATTTTATGGGACTTTTTATCATGGTGCCAGTCTTGAATAAAATGCTCCAATTCCTGATCAACTTCATTATTCATGTCTACAAATGCCATTTATAACAATCCCGTTTATGAACCAACTGCTTAATCGCGCTAACAGTTGATTAGACAGATTCTATGTGAACAGTGCTATACGGAATCTGCGTTCATCGCCTTAGAAAGAAGACTCCAGGCCGCAGGTGAAGTGTGCGTACGCGGCAACTTTTGGTGCGCAGACAGCGGCACCCTTCTCGCCGGAGGTCATAGGATAACCAGTCGGCACCGCTTGAACTAGCCGCCACCGTCCCATCTGGTCGGGGTCTGCTCGTGGCCGGGTCCGGTCCTTCAGGGACGATGGGAGTAGGGTGTCAGGACATTTGACCTCTAACTGTCCTCGGATATCACTCCGGGCTCTCGTCGAACTGTGGCACGCCGGTTTCGATAGTAACCCACGGCTGCTTCTCGGTGCACCACATGTGAGCATTGGGTCTTATCCAGGAAGGATCGTCAAACGTACCTGCCTTCAGGAAAAGGATTCCCGGATAGGCATCGCCTCGCCCGGAAATCGGCGACCCGCAGTTCGAGCAGAAAGACCTGTAAAAGGGCGGGCTTCCTGCCTTGCTGGGCTCCTCGTATGTACGAACCGTGTCGCCTGTAATCGTTACTTGATCCTCAGGCATTGCTACATTTAGAGAGAACGCGGAGACTGTGTTTTTCTGGCAAGTCTTGCAATGACAAGCAACGATCATTTTAGGCTCCGCACTCGATTCAAAACGGACTGCGCCACAAAGGCAGCCGCCAGTGACCTTGCTCATAGCTTCTACGCTCCTGATTGAGTTTAATCCCCGCATGACAACCTTGTGCAGGAAGTCGCGCATGTGCCGGATACCAGTCTATCCTCCCAACTCCACGCCCAGTGACAGAAAACTGTACACCAGCTCGAACGATGCGGCACCCACCATGTCCGCAGCTGACCGATCTAAGCCGCCCAGAGGGCAGCGTGCCAGCGTCTCCAATGCGTCCTTTGCAGCCAGCCAAACCATGACCGTAGATCGTTGGACTAGGTACGACGACAGGCGCTCCAGGATCGTCGATCGATCCGCAATGTTCGCAGTCCGCCGAGGGTAGTACTGCGATCGTGGTGGGCGGGCATATATCCGGGGCGGTTCACGGACGGGTCACGACCGCCGCAACCCGCCGGCACGCGGTCTCCTGGGCCCGCAACGAGGCGTAGACCCAACATTTGCGCTGGCTTTGGCACCATGTTTCAGCCCGCTGGATTTTCCCGGTTTCGAACCGGCGTCACCGACTCCGTATTTACCCCGAATTTACCCGGGTGAAACTCCGTAGATACCCTACTGGACGGCTTGGAGTTCTGTTCTAGGCTGAACTTAACCTCGGTGTCTCCCTCGGGTGGCCGAGAGTGTGCCCGTTTCTGAGGGAGGCTTCGGATCAAACAGGAGGAAGACAACCATGGAGCATTCCACTCTCATCGCCTCGATGGTCATCGGGGCGGTTTGCCTCAGTGGTGCGGTGCAGGCCAGAGACCTGCGCGACATCGAGCTTAGGCGTCTGTTGGAGCCAACGCCCGCGGAGGTACGGCAGGAGCACGAGGGCCGCGTCTACATCTACGATGGGTTGAAGGAGGCGGACATCGAACAGGCCATGCGCGAGCAGTTCCCGCGGGTGGATTCCATGATGTTCATCCGCGTCAAGCCCACCCCGGCGCCTCCTCAAGCGGACCCAAGCGACGCTCCCGCGCCCGCGTACTACCAAGACGATGGCTGTTGACGATACGTCTGGCGTTGCCGGGTCAAGGGCCGTGGAACGGTTACCGTCGGGGTGACTTTTTGTTGGCGGCGGACCCGCGGCGTCCAGCGCTTGACGAGCCCGCGCGCTCCTGACCAACGCCCGGGAAAGGCGTCAGCCTCTGATATGTCTTCACAAATCTCGAAGCGCATCGCAGACGCGCGGAATCGTACAAACAGACCTGCCAACCAAGAGGAGGACAGCATCATGACTCAACAACTCGAACGAAAGTCTTTAGACAGTCCTGACGGATCTTCCAGCCATCATTCGCCTAAGTCTCTGGCAGAATTTGAAAAGCTCTTGATCCTGGTCATTGTTGTAGGCATGTAATCGCTATTTTTAACATTGACTAGGCGGGTTTTATTGTGTACTTTTACCGCATGTACATTGCGACCGTGCCTAATCGCAAATCCCCACCCGCGATTCTGTTGCGCGAGTCCTATCGCGACAACGGCAAGGTCAAGACGCGCACCATCGCTAACCTGACGCATTGGGCACCCGAGCGTATCGAAGCCTTGCGCAAGGCCCTCAAGGGCGATTTCGATGGCATGGACGCAGAGGCCGTCAGTGGCGAGATCTTCGGCGTCTTATTCGCCTTAAAGCAGCTGGCTGACCAAGTGGGCATGACCCGCGTACTGGGGCCCTGACTATTACCCACATCTCTGCTGACCGGCTGAGGCTGACAGGGCTGGACACAGCGCGGCGAAGCTGGTGAAATCCGCCCCCATCACGACCGATGGGGAGAGCGCGGATGATGGAGGCACGGGTTGGCAAGCTGTGCGGACGGCCGCTAAGTGCGGTGGACCTGGAGGCGATTCGGCGGGCGGTGCGGGAAGCCCAGCCGCCGTTGCGTGCCGAGGTGGCGCGGCGCGTGTGCGATGCCCTGGGGTGGTGCGACACGCTGGGCCGCCCGAAGCTGATGAGTTGCCGGGTGGGGCTGTTGCGGCTGCACCGCGCGGGCCTGATCACGCTGCCGGCGGCGCGCAACGGCAACGGCAATGGTCGGGGATTGATGAAGCAACCCGCTGCCTGGCCGGCGCAGCAGCCGCTGGGCGGATCGGCCGGGCAACTGAGCGGTCTGCGCCTGGCGCCTGTGGTCGACAAGGCTGCCTCGCGGCTGTGGAACGGGCTGATCGCGCGCTGGCACTACCTGGGCTACACGCCCCTGCCCGGGGCGCAACTGCGCTATCTGATTCAGTGGGAACACGGGGTCTTGGGCGCGCTCGGCTTCGGGGCGGCGGCCTGGAAGGTGGCGGCGCGCGACCGCTGGATCGGCTGGGAGCGCCCCGCACGCGAGGCCCATCTGGGGCGCGTGCTCAACAACGCGCGGTTTCTGATCCTGCCCTGGGTGCAGGTGAAGAACCTCGCCTCGAAGGTCCTGGCGCTGGCCGCCGCGCGGGTCGGCGCCGACTTCGCCGCGCGCTATGGCGAGCGCCCGGTGCTGCTGGAAACCTTTGTGGAGACGCCGCGCTTCCTCGGTACCTGCTACCGGGCGGCCAACTGGCAGTACCTGGGCGAGACCCAAGGCCGGGGTAAGTGCGACCGCACCCACCAGGCGGCGCTGCCGCGCAAGGGGGTCTACGTCTACCCGCTGGCGGCGGACTTCCGCGCCGCGTTGGGGGTGGCATGAGCGCCCTGGCCGCCGAGCTCGACGGCATCGATCTGGGCGATCAGCGCCTGAACCGGCGTGCCCGCCGGACCTTGGCCAAACTGGGGGAGAAACCGACGGTGAGCATTCCCGCCGCCTGCGGCGGCTGGCGCGAGACCCGCGCCGCCTACCGCCTCTTCGACCATGCCGCGGTCACCGCCGAGGCGGTGCTCGCCCCGCACATCGCCTGCACCGTCGAGCGCATGGGCGCGCACCCGCGGGTGCTCTGTATCGAGGACACCAGTGAGATCGACTACACCGGCAGACCCTCCATGCAGGGCCTGGGGCCGCTCAACCTGGAGACCCGCCAGGGACTGTATCTGCACCCGACGCTGGCGCTGACCCCCGAGCGACTCTGCCTGGGACTGCTCGGTGTGCACCGGTGGGTGCGCGCGCCCGGCAGCCTGGGGCGGGACAAGGACCCCAACCGCCCCCTGGAAGAGAAGGAAAGCGTGCGCTGGGTGGACGGCTACCGGCAAGTCGACGAACTGGCTGAGCAACTGCCCAACACCCGCCTGACCTATGTGGCCGACCGCGAGGCCGACCTCTACGACCTGTTCATCGAGGCACCCTGTCCCGAAGCGGCCGCCGACTGGCTGGTCCGTGGTCAACACGACCGCGTCCTGGCCAATGGCAAGACGCTGCGTCAGCAGGTGGCCGAAGCGCCGATCCTGACTGAGACCACCTTCGAGCGACCCGCCAGCCACGGCTACAAGGCCCGCACCGTCCATCAGGAGATCCGCGCCGTGCGGGTCACACTCCCCGCTCCCCGCCGCCCCGACCGCACGCTCCCCGAGGTCGCGATCACCGCCTTCTTGGCCACTGAGCCCCATCCGCCCGCCGGCGAAGAGCCCGTCGATTGGCTGTTGCTCACCAACCTGCCCGTGGACACCCCCGCGCAGGCCCTGGAGAAGCTGCAATGGTACCTGTGCAGGTGGCAAATCGAGGTTTACTTCAGAATCCTCAAAAGCGGCTGCCGCATCGAGAAGCTGCAACTGGAGAGGCTCCAGCGCCTGGACCCGGCGCTCGCCTTCTACATGATCGTGGCCTGGCGGGTCCTGTTCCTCACCATGCTCGGGCGTGAATGCCCGGAGATGCCCTGCGATGTGGTGTTCGAGACCGCAGAGTGGCAAGCCGTCTATATCGTCACCGAGCGCAAGCCCCCGCCCGACACCCCACCCACGCTGGATCGAATGGTGCGCATGGTCGCCGGCCTCGGCGGCTTCCTCAACCGCAAGGGCGACGGCTTCCCTGGCCCCCAAACCCTCTGGATCGGACTCCAGCGCGCCGCCGATTTCGTTCTCGCGATGGAGGCCCAGCGCGGCGTCGGAGAGGGGAGATATGGTTAATAGTCAGACTGGGGCCGTCCAACGAGGGCCGTCTGGCCCTGTTCTTGGTATTGGCACGCATTGCTCATGCCGGCTCGCGGCTCTCAGCCGTGCGCTGGGCCGAGCAGCATGCAGTGAGCGATATCCTCGGCCTTGAGGAGTTCGATGAGAATGATCTCTATGCGACCCTGGATTGGCTGGCAACGGAGCAGACGCGCATCGAGCAGCAACTGTATCAGCGCTATTTGGAAGACAGTGGTGGCACGCCGCCGGCGATCGTCCTCTACGACGTCACCTCCAGCTATTTCGAGGGCGAGCACAACGAGTTGGCCAATTACGGCTACAACCGCGACGGTAAGAAAGGCAAGCAGCAGATCGTCATCGGCTTGCTGACCGGCGCCGACGGCGAGCCCTTGGCGGTGCGCGTGTTCGAAGGCAACGCGGCCGATCCGAGCACAGTCAGCACGCAGATCGGGCTGCTCAAGCAGCAGTTCGGTGTCGAAGAGGTGGTGTTCATCGGCGACCGTGGCATGCTCAAGGCGAAGGGCAAGGCAGCGCTCAGCGTTGCGGGCTGGCGCTACATCAGTGCGCTCACCAAGCCGCAGATCCGCGCCTTGCTCACGGCCGGCGTGTTGCAGCCGGACCTGTTCGACGCGGACATCGGCGAGGTGGCGCAGGACGGGAAACGGCTGATCGTGCGGCGCAATGAGCCCATGCAGCGCCGTGTGCGGGCACGCCGGACCGACAAGCTCCAGCGCCTTGAGGCGTTGATCGCCGAGCGCAATGCCTTTGTTAGTCAGTCGACGCGCGCCGATCCCGCCGCGGGACTGCGCCAGCTCGAGCAATGGGTGAAGCGCCATAAGCTCCACGGCTTCGTGACCTTGTCGCTCGAAGAAGACCAAATCCGCTGCGCGATTGACCAGGACAAACTCGATGAGGTCGCCTTGTTGGATGGCTGCTATGTCTTGGAAACCACGGTCCCCGCGGCCAGCATGGATCAGCAGACGGTGGATGAGCGCTATCGCGATCTGCAACGCGTCGAGCGCGGTTTCAAGACCATGAAAACCGACTTTCTCGAGGTCCGTCCGATCTTTCTGCGCAATGGCGAGCGCACCAAAGCCCACGTCTTCGTGGCGATGTTGGCACTGAAGGTCACGCGCCTCTTTCAATCACTGTTGCATCGGGCCTTTGGCACCACGGATGATGATCCCCATGCCACGACCCCTGAGGATGCATTACAAGCGCTCAGTCGGCTGACCTATTTGATCTATGACATCAAAGGCACCTGCTACGCGCGCCTCATTCAACCCGACGACGAGCAACGCACGCTCCTCGACGCACTCGGCCTTCGCTTCCCCCGCCAAACCGCAAAGGCATTGTAGGCAGTAACCACCCCTGCTGCTGCGCCCACTTTTCTTATTTTATTCAGTCGATTAAACGTAAAAATGCCGATGCCTCGGCTGGAAGATCCGCCTGACGAGGTTCGTCCCTTCAAGGACGGTAAAGGTCGGGCGGAGATTGTGACCGTGGGCGAGACCATTCTGGGACGGGGCATTTTCGAGCCCGGCTGGGTCTGGAGCGATCACGTCAAGCCCATCGCCGGAAGCCCATCGTGTCAGTCAGGGCACACCGGTTATGTCGTGGAAGGCCGTATGGTCGTCAAGATGGACGACGGCTCGGAAGTGGAGTTTGGCCCGGGGGATGCCTTTTATATGCCACCCGGACACGATGCCTGGATTGTGGGCGACGAGCGCTGCGTGCTGATCGACGTCACGGGATTTGGGAAGTACGCAAAGCCCGCATAGATAAGCCGTTGGCCGATCGTTCGCCCCCTGCCAAGCTCTGCTCGGTGCCGAGCGCCCTTTCTCTCTGGAACGGGCCTCTGCCTCACGCAAGAGTTGGAAGGTAATGTTCACAGGGCGAACCCGGAACGGCCCGCGAGATTCGCACGTGCTGACCTACGGCTCTGCGACGCGTACTTGAGGATTGGAAGCCAATCAGCGGATGCCTGCTACGGTCGGAAGGAGGAAGACCGGAGCAGTCAACCGCCTGTGATCGAGGTGCATCGGTATGCCGAAGGTCGCGATTGTCCAACTGGCCCCGTGCGTTCTCGATCGCGAGGCGACGGTAGTACGCGGGGCCGAGGTCATCGCGCAAGCCGCCGCAGCGGGGGCGGAACTCATCGTCTTCCCGGAAGCGTTTATTCCAGGGTATCCAGCCTGGATTTGGCGCTTGCGTCCCGGTGGCGACTGGGATGTCACAGAGCGGTTGCACGCGCGACTGTTGGAAAACGCAGTCAATCTGGAAGGCGATGACCTCGCGGCAATCCAAGCGGTCGCGCGCGAGCACAAGGTCACCGTGGTGCTCGGCCTAAACGAACGTGAAGGCCGGTTAAGTCGCGCAACCCTGTACAACACGGTGGTCACCATCGGGACGGACGGAACCGTCATCAACCGCCACCGCAAGCTCATGCCGACCAACCCGGAGCGTATGGTATGGGGCTTCGGCGACGCATCCGGACTCAAGGTCTTGGACACGCCCTGCGGGCGTCTCGGCGCGCTGCTCTGCTGGGAGAATTACATGCCGCTGGCGCGCTTTGCGATGTATGCGCAGGGGATCGAGATCTACATTGCGCCGACCTATGACAGCGGCGACGGCTGGATCGGGACGATGCAGCACATCGCCCGCGAAGGTTGCTGCTGGGTGGTTGGCGCCGGTGTCGCGTTGCGCAACCGGGATCTGCCGGATGACTTTCCGGAGCGTGAGCGGCTTTACCCCAAAGGCGAGGATTGGATCAACCCGGGCGATTCTGTCGTCGTCGCACCAAGGGGGGAGATCATCGCCGGTCCGCTCCATGAGCAGCAGGACATTCTTTACGCGGACATCGATCTGAATCGGGTTGCACTCTCGCGACGCAGTTTCGATGTTGCGGGGCACTACGCGCGCCCGGACATCTTCACCTTGCACGTTAATACCAGGCACCAGACGCCTGTGGCTTTCGATTGAACCTTCCGCGAGGTTCGACTGTTTCCGTTGCTCCAGAGAACCTAACGCCGTGATCCCGACGCGGCCCAGCGGAACCCTTCATCAGCGCCAGGTGAAGGTGGCAATCGTCATGCAGCCTACATTGCCGGTGGCGGCGGTGACTGGGTGGGACCCATCTTGGGTCGCCGACCGTTCACCAGCATGCGATGGAGCCCCAGCGCGGCGGGGAACCCGGCGGCCGCTTTGCGCGTTCAGGAGACGCTGCCGCAGCCGATCATGGGGGTCCGCTTTGCGTTAACCCGTCACTCGGCCGGTCCACCTTGACTGACAGTTTTGGCGGTAAGGTGACGCTGAGGGCCTGTCGTAGAAACTCCTTCAGTCAGGGGTCCAGGGCGTGCCGTAGTGGAAGCCGCCGGCGCCGGTGTAGACGATCCGGAGCGACGCTTCGCGCGGCGCTCGCTTTGGAGCTGAACCCGAAGGAGCGACTGCGGCCGGTTTCGGACGGCATCGACTTCCTCGGCTACATCGTCCGCCGCGACTACCGGCTGGTGCGCAGGCGGGTGGTGAACGCCTGCAAGACGAGGCTGCGGGCATATCGGGATCTGCTGGTCTCGGAGCACGAGGGCACGGTGACCTACCGCTTCGATCGGACGGAGCTGGACCGGCTGCGGGCGACCCTGTCGTCCTATCTCGGGCACTTCCGGCGCGCCAATGCCTACAAGCTTTGGCAGTCGATTTGGCAAAGGCACGACTGGCTGGCCGTCTACTTTTACTGGGATGAAGAACGGCAGAGGCTCGTGCCGCGCTATGCCATGCCGAAAGGGCTCACCAACGTTCGCCAGCAGTATGCCTGGGTGCGCGGCCGCTTCCCGGGGGACGTCGCGCTGTGCGAGGTCGGGGCCTACTACGAGCTCTACGACCGCCGTGACGGGCCTATTGCGGCGAAGCTGGGCCTGAAGCCGCTGAAGGAGACCCGCCGCCGCGCCTTGTACGGGATCCCGGAGCGGCTGTTCGGGCGCTACCTGGCCCGGCTGCTCGGCCTGGGCCGGTCGGTAGTGGTCGTGCACCAAGGGGAGCAGCAGTGGACCGGCATCCGCGAGCGGAAGCTCCGCCTGGCGCATGGTGCCGGGGGCGGCCTGATTGCGTCTAGGCATCCAGGAGGCCGGTAAACCGAGGGCAAATAACGCCAGATGGTCCGCGTTCCCCTCAGGCCACCCGATCGAGAAACAGCTCCCGAAGAACGTCCGGGCGCTCGTTCGCGACCCGGATCAGCGACAGGGCGGCCCCGCTCGGCTCGCGCCGACCTTGCTCCCACTCCTGGAGCGTGCGCACGGAGACGCCGAGCAGATTGGCAAACTCGCTCTGGGACATCTTCACGCGGTAGCGGGCGATGGCCACCGGGCTGTGAACGGCCGCAGCTTCGCCGGCTTTCATCTCGCGAAGGGATTCGAGCAGTTCGGTTCCGATATCGCGACCGGCGTCCCGTTCGAGGAGCTCGTCTTCAGTCTTTGGCATGTTCAAGCATCTCTCTAGCGGCATCGAGGACATGGGCCGGCAGATTGTCCCGTGCGCTCTTGGCATAGATCAGCAAAAGCCACACCCGGCCCTCGGCCAGCTGGTTGTAGTAGACGACGCGGACACCGCCGCGTTTCCCGCGCCCTGCCTGAGACCAACGAACCTTCCGAACGCCGCCGGTTCCCGGGACCACATCCCCCGCCTCTGGATTGACCGAAATCCAAGCGCAGAACTCGCCGCGCTCCTCTTCGGTCCAGTAGTCCTGCCATAGACGGGTAAAAGAGGGCGTTTCGGCGACGGTCAGCATCTCGCGTAGTATACGTCAATGCCGGATACCGAGCACTCGGAACGTCCGGTGTCGGTCGAATTGCTGCTGTTGTGGGCTCGCACTCGGATCGGGAAGGTGGCGCGCCAGGAACTGCCTCGTGTCTAGCCCACGAATGTCAGCTTCCAGCGTGAAGTGATCGCTGGCATAGGCAGCCTTGGGAGTCCGCAAAGCGCAGCGTTTACCCGTCACTCGATCGGCCCACGTTGAGCGGTAGCTTCTGGCCGAATTGAGCCCCTCACCGGGTTTACCGCCAGAGTCCGCAAAGCGTCCTCTGCGGTCACCCGAGGCTGGCCGCTCCGCTGACCCAATACCGCGTTGACCCGTCGTTCTCAGCCGAGCCCGATCCACACCGCGCCTGATTAGGCGGAACAGACAAGGCGAGGGGCAGTGATCTTTGCCCGCCTCTATCAGTTCCACTCCGCTATTTTTAGTTGGATTGGGGGTTTTCCCGAAAAGCCGAAGTTCAGGCAGCCTGTCTCTCGCTCCCCAAACGTCTCCGCGTTATGCTCTCGGAACAATACCGGTAGGCACCAAGAGCCCCATGAGCGAAAAAGACGAGATCATTTTCCTGCTTACGCGCATGGACGAGAGCCTGCGAAAGGGCCTTGAGGTCAAACAGCAGCAGCTTGATCTCGCCCAAGCACAGCTTGAACGGTCAAACCAGTCCATCCGAGAAAGTCTTGAGTTGCAGCGCGCGGCTGTTTCCCGCCAGTCACAGATCATCAAATTCGTGTTGCCCCTGATCGTTGTTCTTCTGCTGTTGCTCGGCTACCTGCTCGTCAGGTGGCGCATCCTCTAATCCGCATGGTTCCCGGGAAAGCGCCTAGCGGGTCCCAGGACTGGAGCCCGTAGTGGACGACATGCGATAGCACCATGCCAGTCGCGACCGGCCAACGTTGGTGATCCCGACACCTAATTTGAGCAAAGTCCTGGCGCTTAGGCGTTGTCGGTGAGAGGCAGCAATGCGTCCTTTGCAGCCAGGCAAACCATGAGCGTAGATCGTGGAACCCGCTGGCGACGACAGGCGCTCCAGGATCGTCGATCGATCCGCAATGACCGTAGCACTCCGATGCAAGTGGAGGCTTGGCGGGCAAGCTGAACCAGCGCCCGAGAGAATGGCATAGGAGTGTTTGCGGCAGACAATTACTCTTCATCGTGTTTCGGATGCTGGGACACCTGCACCAGCCCCACACCGGGAATCAGGATGGCGGTCTCACACACACGCGCTGGATTGTATTTTTCGAGTGCGAAGGTCTTCGCGTATTCCGAAACGAGGGAAGTAATCTCTCGCTCCGCAAGTTCAAGAAAATACTGCGCGGTCTCCTTTTCTCGGAACTCCCCGCGATGAGCAACCAGATTTCGCTCATCATTCAACGCTTTTAGGGCGTTGGCCGTGGCTTTCGCAGTCACTTCCAGCCTCGTACTCTTAAGGATTGGCAGGTATAACCTGTCGAGCTTCCCTCGGATGCCATTTGCCAATCTCAGATGTTTGTCGACGAAACCGGAGGGTAAACCATGTCGCGCATGCAGTTCCTGTCTAATCACGAAATTCAATGCCAGTTCTGCTGACACAGCGGCACGAACAATAGAGAGGGAGTACTCCCTCCGCGCGAACAACCCCAGTGTCTTTGTCCAGTTCGACGACACTTTTTCCAGGTCGGAACGCTGAGAGTATGCTTTCCTGGTCATGGCACCCTACAGATAAAATTAAGGGTTAGCCGCGGATTCAAGGTCAATCCAAATCAACACAGCCTTGTCAGCGAGTTTTCTGCCCCTTTCGCGGATCTCTTCCTCGGTCCAGCCACTGAGCTTCGAAAACAATTTATTCAAGAAAAGACTCGTACTATCTTCGTACTTTTTCTTCTTCTCAGCAAAGCTCTTGTTGCCGGAAGATATGTTGAGCCTGCTTGTTATGAGGGTTAGATTTCCCAACGTATGCAGAATGCGGTTACGTTCCTTTGCTCTAGGGTCGTCCAACGAGGTATAAGTTTATCTACGTCCGGAAGCGGCCACGACTCGTCCCAAGAGATAGGAAGAACATGTTCTGTCCATAGTTCGTGAGGCATCTCAATACGTTCGGCAAAAGGAGGACGACTTGCCAACTCTAGTTCCCAAAGGATATCTTTGACGCGTTCACCAGGTGCCTTCTGGTACACCGGAGTGCTAATGATACCCCGCCGGAACTCGTCATCTCTCGGGAACCTTGTGCTCTCGCCAGGTCGCGCGTCAAAGAAGTCGATCAACGCGGCGACAGAAGGCCCAGATTCCGCGAATTTTTGGGATATGCCCTGAAACACACGATTTAGATTCTTTGCGGTGAGATCGCAAACAGCACGTCTAACAATATAGGAATAGATAAGCTTAGCGATCTGAAGGCGCTCATTCTCTCCCACATTATCAACCGCTATTTGGAGCGCTATTGGATAAGCGGTTGTAACCTGCCAGGCGGTAAACTTGCGTCCAAGCCACGCAAGCGTGGGATCGCCGTCAATGCGGCCTTCAAGGGTCTGGTATGAGGGCGAATGACGCTCAAGCACTCGTAGTTCGTCGACTACGCTCTCGAAGCGGGGCCTGCCCTGCGGGACCGCGAAAGCACGATACTCTGCATACAGTTCGCGCATGGAAATCTTTTGCCCGGTCTCAGCACTAAGGACGTGTGCCAGGAAATGGTCAATTCGCGGGCGGTAGGGGCGAGCGTACGGAGCTGGCTCTCGCCACCAGGTTTCATCGAAAGGGTCCCAGAGTTCTTGGTACAACTCGTCGGCCGAAGCGCCCTGCTTCTCTGCGCGGTGAAAGATGTTGTTGCGGACCAAGTCCATCGCCAAAAGCGGTTCCCCTTTTGAATTAAGGGTTTCGAAAATTACCTGAGCATGATCTCCCTCTCCCAATTTAATAACGACTAATTTCAACTGATTCAGTAGCGCTGTAAGCAGGGCTTCAAGACGGGTCTCAATTATGTCCTTACCTAAATCACTGTCCTCTTTGTCGGCTTGAACATTTGCCTCGCTATCAGATGGACCGAATTTCGCGAATTGATTTATATGTTTAATGAATAACTCGTAAGCACGTAACGCTTTTAGCTCGGACTTCTTCGGAACCCCATTCCCCCAATAGTGTTCTGAATATTTCGCGCGAACTGCACTGTATTCTTCTTCGAGGATAGTGTGAAAAACCTCCCTATCCGATGGGGTAGGGGTAAGCTTGAATTTCGCCAAAGGTTTATTATCTTTAGCCCGTAAAGTATTGAAAATATAGCCGTTGATCTGCGCAATCATATCGATGCATTCGCTTTTTCGAGCAACCTCACGCAATGCGGCAAGGAATAACTGGAACGTCGTGAGGCGCTGTTGGCCGTCAACCACCTGTACGCGCGGCGTCACGGCTATCTTTCCGATTTCGTCGTCGTCTCCGATTGGGGCAATGATCGGGTGCGGCCTCGACATGATGTCGCGTCGAGAAGTATGCTGTAACCTTCTGTAGCAGGCTGAGAAGGTGGCGGTGTGGCGAAGGTGCTCAGACGGTCGGGGACGAAGGTAACGCTGGAGGTCACGGTGGATCTCAAGGGTTCGTTGTTGGAGATGGAAGGGGCGATCCAGGAGGCGAGCAACGCGGTGGGCCGTAGCGCGACAGAGGAGGCACTGAAGCGCTTCGATACGGATGGGAGCCCGATTCGTGTCGGGGCGATGAAGCTGACCGTGCGCGGGCGCGATCCCAAGGACTATCAAAGCCCCTACGGGGTCGTGCGCGTGGAGCGCTATGTCTACCAGAGCGCGCGCGGGGGGCGGATCTACTGCCCGCTGGAGCACCAGGGGCGGATCATCCGCGGGGCGACGCCGCGCTTCGCCCGCCAGCTCAGCCACAAGTACGCGCAGCTCAACGTGCGTGCCGTGCAGAGCGATCTCGAAGAGAACCATGGCCGTGAAGTGGCCACGTCCTACATTCAGAATGTCGCCGAGTGGGTGGGTAACATCGCCGCGGCGAAAGAAGAGGACTGGGAGTACGAGATGCCCAAGCTCAGCGTGCCGATCGCCACGGTGGTGGTCAGCCTCGACGGCGCCATGATCCCGATGGCCGACAGCGCGGGCTACCGCGAGGCGATGGTCGGCACGCTCTCGTTCTACGACTCAGCGGGTGAGCGAGCGCACACGATCTACCTCGCCGCCGCGCCCGAGTACGGTAAGGGCGAATTCTACCAGCGCATGACGCGCGAGATTGACCGGGCCAAGCAGCACTATCCCGAGGCGCTCTACCTGGGGATCGCCGACGGTGCCTCCAGTAACTGGAGTTTCCTCGAGCAGCATACCGAGCGCCAGCTGATCGATTTCTTCCACGTCAGCGAATATGTCGGCGCGCTGGCTCAGGCGCGCTATCCGCAACGCCATGCCGAGGACAAACGCGCGCACTGGCGCCATCAGCAGTGCACCGAGCTCAAGCAAGATCGCAACGCCGTGGACCGGCTCATCGAGGAAGCGGCCACCCTCGCGCGGCGCACCTCCCTGTCGCAGGCGCTTCGCGATGGCGCCTACAGCGCTTGGACCTACTTCAACAATCATCGCCATCAGATGGACTACCCCGGCTTCCTCGCCGAACACCTGCCGATCGGATCGGGCGTGACCGAGGCCGCCTGCAAGACCCTCGTCAAGCAGCGTCTGTGCGCCTCCGGGATGCGTTGGAAGACCAAAGGGGCCAAAATCATCCTCAGCCTGCGCTCACTGGCCAACACCACCGGACGCTGGGCTCAGTTCTGGGAGAAAATCGATCAATTCGGCGCTGAATGCTGCTGCTGAGCACATTATTGCGAGGCCGCACCCGTTCGGACGGCACCCAGCACGGGGGCAGTGGCTACAACAGCTACCTGGTGCGCGAACACACTGGCGCCCGGCACCCCAAGGACTCGATCGACCAGAACGGGGTGCGCATCGACCTAGTCTCAAAAAGCGCTGCGACAGGACAGGCGGTGGTGCGAATCCGCTCCACCCGGCCCGACTACTGCGTCCAAGGCTACGTGTGGCGCGAGGCCCGGCCCACCGATCATGTCTGCGTCACCCCGGCGCGCCGAACCGCGGTGCGTGAGGAAAACCGGCAAGCCGACGCCACCCGCCAACCTGGCGGCGGAGCATACGGCCCCGACACCTGCAAACCCGGTTACGTCTGGCGAGAGGCATTCGAAAACGATCACGTATGCGTGCGGACCGAAAGCCGAACCCAGGCCGGCAACGAAAACCGCATTGCCTTCGAGCGCCGGATCGGTGGCGCCACCTATGGACCGAATACCTGCAAAACCGGATATGTGTGGCGAGAGGCAGACACCAAAGACTGGGTCTGCGTCACCGCCCAGCGTCGTGCCGAGGTACAGGAAGAAAACCGTCTAGCCTCGTCGCGGCGGCAACCGGGCGGGGGGAATTACGGCCCCGACACGTGCAAACCGGGTTACGTCTGGCGGGATGCCTTCCCCGGCGACCACAACTGTGTCCCGGTTGCCAGTCGTTCCAAGGCAAATTCGGAAAACCGTACCGCACATGACCGACTCGCCAACAAGGGAGCCTGAGCGATGAGACATTCTATGTTGTGTGCCGCGTTCCTTGCCGTCGTAGCATTGGCGGCGGAGGCCCAAGGGGAAATCGAGCCCCGCATCGGACTGCGCTCGGAAGCCGTCATCTGCCAGGAACTTCAGCACGCCGGAATCACACCGGACAGGATCACCATACATGGTGAAATGGCACGGGTTGAAACCCGCGTTAATGGCCAACCCGCCGTTCTTGAGGTGGACCGACTCGGCGGAGGGATCCGGCTACTCACCGATAACCCCGCAGTTCGTGCGGAGCTCGCACCCAAGCTGAGTCCGTCGGCAGTCGTTCGTCCGCAGGCGGTGTCCGGGGAAATACGTACACTGACCCCGGGAGTGACAAGGCCGATGGACCCTGGAACGATCCGAGCACCGGAAACCCGCATCGAAAACTTGCGGCCCCATCAGCAGCCCCAGTAACGAGTCCCCGGTAGAGCCGATCGCCTGTACCTCATCGGTGGAGACCGTGAGGTAGTCAGACGCGCGCACCGGTGAATCGAACCATGCCTATCCGGTTGTCTCCCACGACGTCTCCTGCGTTAGCGCCGAGCTGGCGGGTGGGCCCAGGTGCCTTGGTAGATTCCGGCATAGGTCGGCCCGGCGGTCCGCGTTCCAATTCTCAGCACTGCGTCAAACGCGGCCGTCGGCCAGAACCGACGATTGAACCGGAAGACGAACTCGTTGAGGTAAGCCTGAAGATGCTTGGAGCTGACCCCATGATGAGTTCCGAGGAGCCATGCATCCAGGTTGCCAAAGACAATGTGGATCATCGGGAGGTGCGCGTCGGTAATCGCGTGGTCGCCGCGAACGGCGACACGGTCGTGGGTATAGCCGGCGGCCTCGAGTGGATCGTACCCAGTCCAACCGTCAGTACGCACAATCGCCCCGGGCTGCACGGTCGCCAGAACAAACGGTACCAGCGTTTCCTGCTTCCGGTTCGCGACAACCTGAAGCCTGAGCCGCCCCGCAACAACACTCCGGCCATGCCCGCCTTTGGCGGACTTCGGTTTTGCCTTCCGCCGGATGCCCTTTCGCGCAGCGCCTTTCGCTTCCTCGCACGCTTGTCCTCTGATCAGGTTCGGGTCTTCGCCCGCGAACGGAATGGCTTGACGTGGATGAACTTCGACGGCGCCGATGACCAGCGTCTTATGGTGAACGCCTTTCCCTTCACCCTGCGTCGCGCCGCCAACCAGAGTCTCGTCCACCTCAACGGGGTACTCACGGCCGATCAAGTCCCGGTTGGGGCGCACCATCGCAGCGCGCAGCTTGTGGAGCATTTGGAAGGCCGTTTCATAGCGAGACAGGCCCAGCCACTTCTGGAACTGGAGGGCGCTCATTCCGGGAGGACCATGCGTCACAAGATAGGCGCCCCAAAACCAGGTGGATATGGGAACCTTGCTACGGTGGATTACGGTGTTCGCGGTCAAGCTTGTGTCGCGCCTACAGGTCCGGCAGCGAACAACCCCAGCTCGATTACCAAAGCGAAAAGGCTCGCCCGTGACGCCGCAGCGAGGGCAATCGAAGCCGTTGGGAAAGCGGTGTGCGTACAGGTAGTCGATACAGGC
This sequence comes from uncultured Gammaproteobacteria bacterium, assembly GCA_963698355.1. GTDB lineage: Bacteria > Pseudomonadota > Gammaproteobacteria > Chromatiales > Chromatiaceae > Thiodictyon. The sequence goes on from CAVOQO010000117.1 coordinate 40,818, forward strand.
AGCTTCGTTCGGGAAGATGCGCTGGAAGTCGGGAAGGGACTTCGGCGTCCTCAAGTCGGGTGGTACAGCGGCTGGCATACGCACAGGCTACGCCGGATGGCTGTGGGAGCCAACCGGATAGGCATGAATCGAACAACGGCGCCGCCTCAGGCAACGAGGACTAGGTGACTTCGGAAAACTATCCCTTGGGGCCTGCGGTCGGCGCGTGGAATGATGCCAACCGGAATGAGCGGGTGTTCCGCTTCATGGTCGAGTTCGGACCCGAATCCGTCCCGGAGCCGCCCGCTCTTGGGCTGTTGTGCGTCGGGTTGTTTGCCCTCGGAATGTAGGTCAGGACAAATCGACGTGGCTTGGTCAACTCTGCGCCAATCGCGAGCAATCGACCGCGTTGATCGGTGGGGCCCCCGCTTGTCCGTAGCGGAGAGGCACCGCGCCCTTTGCGGGCCCGACGGACGCATCTAGGGCAAGCCTCCAGATCCCAACCACTTGTACAGGGCGGCCCGATACGGGATGTCTAAGCGGCCATAGTCGTCGGGTCCATGCGGACGGCTGAAACCGCCCGAGAGGGTGCCGACCAACTCACCGCTGGGCAGAAAGAGTCCCGAGCCGCTGCCACCCGCTTCAGTGACACCTTTGGACCAAGTGATCCGCAGATAGTGGATGGCGTCTGAGTCTGCCCCTTCGCCGCAGTAGCGGATGTCCGCGCAGTTTAGATACTCGGTCAGCGCGCCGGTAGCGAGGCGTTGGCGTTTGCCGCGCGGGTGATGCAATCCAGTGAGTGTGGTGCCGATGGGAGGGAGGGTCGCGGACCAGCCCGCGAACACGGCACCCGCCGGTGGCGGCTCGCGCAGGCGCAGCAGGGTGGTGTCGGTGCTCTTCGCCGTATACAGCAGGTCAGCGCCTCCGGCGACCGCCGTGGTCTCGTCACACGGTTCGGCGCACCGGCACGATCGATGGAACCAGTAGGTCTGCACACTGGAGGCCCGGAGCGGGTCGGCCACGCAGTGGTGGGCGGTCAGCAGATAAGGGACGCGAGTTGTGGAATCGCTGTCGTTGAGCAAGATGCCGGTGCACACCCCGCTGCGACCGCGGCCTCTGTATACAGCAACAGAGCAGTAGCACGACTTTGGAGTTCCCAGCCAGGATGGCACGCCATGTCCGGGTCGTCGGCGACGTTATCCGCAAAAGGCCACCGGAAGAAGTGCGCCAACCGGGGCAGTGCAATCCGGACTTGATCCGGCTCCACTTCCGCGGGGAGCGTAATCTCCAGTGTCACGGTGTCGCCCGGGATGAGGGGGGACCAATAGGTCTCGGCCGCTTCCCCGGTCACTCCGGCTGTCCGAAGGTGCCCCAGGCTCGCGTTCACCGTGGCCCCAGTGATCTCCGGCACGGGCACCGATGCGCGGGGGAAGAACCGCAGGCTGGCCACATCCGGCAGGTGGTATACCCACACCCCCAGACGCACCCCCAGCGCGCCGGGCACGACCACCCGGATTGCAGATACTCGCCTTTGGTCCGCAGTCGCATGCCAATTTGCCCTGAGGGCGATCTCAGCTGTTGCCTGATCGCCTGCGATCGGTCGGCCAACGGCGAGGCGCAGCGATCCGGACGAAGATTCCTGGTCTGCCAGCGCCGCGGCGTCCTGCGGGTTCAGCGACGGCAGATGGATGGTTAGCGCCACTGCATCGGTCAGTGCAGGGGGGCGTAAAGAAGGAACGGGAACCGCCGCGGCGGGCATCACGGTGGAGCCGGCAGCGGGCATGGGTGCTCGCTCAGATACGGCGCGACTGCTGACTGCAAGCGCGGCCAGTATGGCCAGAGTCGCAGACGAAATCGGTTTGCGCGATATAGTCATGATTCCGCTCGCTCCGGCACGAGCTTCAGCCAACCATCTCTATATCACGGACATAGCCGGGCGGCCGCCCTCAGTGGAGGCTGCCAGCGCTCCCTGAGCGTCGCGCTATGATCGAGCGTATGGGAACCGGAAACTCCCACACCGACGAGGACACCGAGTGGCTTGAGGTGAGCCTGATCGCGGCCCATCAAGGAGCCGATGCGTTGCGCGTGCTTTGGCAGCGACTGGCGGCTGCCGGCAAGCTCCCGCACGACATCGATATCAGCAACCCGGATGCCGTCGATTGGGAGCGGATTACCGACGTCCTGCTGACCATGGCTGCGTTTGAGCAGCGCGTGCTTCAAGGCGGCCTACCGAAAGACGGACTCTGGTGCCGCGATGAGACGGGGCAGTTCGTGGAGGTCCTGGTGCCGATTGCGAAGCGGCCGGTCCACTGACCCGAACGTCCTCAAGCAGCGCCCTCAAGCGTGACCGATCCCGGAACCGAAATCTGCCTGGCTCTTGCGCCCGGTTTCGGGACAACCTCCTGCTCGCGGTGACCCCACAGCCCACCCGAAGCGCACCCCGGGTTCCTGCGAGGCGATCGGATGCTTTGAATTCGCACCAAGCGCTGCCCCCGCCGATGGATCGCCATCCATAAGTATTTTCGAATTGTATAAAGCACTCCCTGAACAATACTGAAATCTGAAGTCGTTCGAGCCGAACTTGCGCACCGTTCGCGGTCCGGGTGGTTTCGGACCTGCCGAGCTGCGCCGAGAGTGGCCGAGGAGGTGCAACTATGCTGGTCAAACAATGGCGCTTTGCCGCCTTTCTCCCGCTGACCCTGGTGCTGATTGCCGCAGGCATGGCGACTGCCACGGATGAGGCAGCCCCCGTCGCTCAACCGCAAGCAGCCGCGGAAGCGCCCGCCGCCGTGGAGCCGGCCGATCAGGCGACTCAACCCGAAGCGGTCGATGAGCCTGAAGCACAACCGGAGGTCACAGCGGTTATCGACGAAGAGGCAACATCGGTGCGGCCGCAGTTGCTGTTGCCCCCAGCGCCACCGCCGAGCCTGCAGACCCTGGTCGATCAACGCCGTGATCAGTTGCGCGAGCGACGCGAGGCCCTGTTCGATGCCTTCCGCCCCTACTACGGGTATATGTCTCCATGGACGGCACGCTACGACCGGACCATGGACCTGTATCGCGACGCCGCGCGCCAGCTTCATCGTCGTCAGCGCGACTACTCGCGGCAGTCTTTCGATAGCTGGATGGATGCCATGTGTCCGTGGTCCAAGCCACAGCGAGATTGGACGCGGACGCGCAGCTACTTGAGGCAGCAAGAGCAGCTTACTCGCCAAGAGGTGCGCGACGCCTGGTTGGCGCCTCGCCGGTACACGTACGCAGGGCTAATGCCCTGGTAGTCGATGTTCTCGGCTGCATCTGCAGTCGGGGACTGCCAATCGCGGGGGAGTTGTCGGTTCGCGCACCGCAGCGGTCCAAGCGGACCGCGACGCACTGTGCCGAATCGCGGAAGTTGACGATGACGTAATCCTCCCGCGTGCGGACGAACAGGTAGGGCGGGACACCGACCCGGCCGAAGAGCTGCCCGTCGCCGAGCTGCGCGAGCCGGAAGTGGCCCCGGAGCGTCCTCCCGCCGGCGTATCCGTTGCTTCGCGCGAGGATTCTTGGGACGCGCTGACAGAGGGCGACCTCGGTGATCTCTGTCATGGGGAACTTCTCGCCGTAGAAGACACCCTGGACCTGGAACGAGGCGTCGGTGACGGTGACCTTCGGGGGTTGCTCCTCCAGGTAGACGAGCAGTCCGATGCCTCCGACCACCAGGACGAGGATGCCGACCAGCCCCATCAGCCACTTCTTCGTCGAGTATTGGACCTGTGCCTGCTCCTCCGGAGACAGCGGCTCGGGTGCACCGATTACCGCCTCGATGGCCCGGCACACGGCGTCCGGCTCGTCCGTCCCGATGCGCAAACGCTTCCCGCCCTTCAACAGAATCTCGACCGCCTGCAAGCCTGAGACGTTGTACAGCACCCCACCCGGGTACAGGTGGATACCCCACCCGTAGTACCAGGGGTTGCGCACGGTCTTGTAGTGCCGGATGTCCGCGAGGGCGATGCGCTTGCGGATCAGGCCGAAGGTGAATCGGAAGCGGAGATGCGTGTCGTCTACGACGACCGCCAGCGTCGCGAACAGCCCCATCAGCAATAGGGTGGCCGCCACGATGCCGAGCGGAAGCGGCCCGGCATCGAGCGCCGCGACGACCGGCAACAGGATTGCGGCAACCCCGATCGCCGTGATGATGATGGCCCAGCCGATTTGCGTATGGCGGTAGCGCTGACGCCTACTGATCACTACGCCTCTTTTAACTGAAATCAGCTCGATGAGAAACATCAAAGGGGCGTCGGCAGGCACCACGCCGGGGACGCCTTTGTGGCCATAGGCGAGCCTGGGCGGAACCAGCAGAAGCCGTCGTCCTCCAGCGCGCATGCCGAGAACACCCACGTTCCAGCCCGGCATGACCTTTTCGGTTCCCACCACGGAAGAAACCGGTTCGCCGCGGTTCCGCGTATTGAAAATCTCCCGTCCCCGTTGATCGTCTTGGGCCAGCCAGCCGACGAAGTGCATGACCGCCACATCGCCGTCGCTGACGCTCTCTCCTTGACCTACTTGGAGGTCCTTGTACTGAACGCCCTGTGGCGTGGACTCGAAGCCTCCGAGCGCGGCCGCACCGCTCGCGACACCAAGGCACAGGGTGAGTGTCAGCGCCAGTCGAAATGGGGTCTTCATTGCAGCCTCCGGATCCGAGCGGGTCCCCTTCGGTCGGGTGATCCAGCCCTCAAGGTGTGCACAAGGGGTCATTGGCTCCCCACGCCGTTCGACACCAATGTTTCTCGGCCAGCAAGGCGTGTCCGGCCTCGCTGGGATGGAAGCAGTCTCCGCCGTTGACAGGCGGGGCATCGGGGCCGAACAGGCCGGTCTGCCCGATCCAGCGCAGGATGTTGTAGGCCAGCATGGCGCAGGCGAGGACCAGGGCATTGGTGGCGAATTTCCCCGAGGGCAGCCGCTCGACATCGAGGTCGGTCTTAAGTTCGCTATGAAACTGTTCTGAGGTGGCGTGATCGGCGTAGAGCGCGAGGATGGTTTCCTCGTCCAGTTCCAGACTGGTCCACCAGCCCTCGATCGCGATCGCAGGGACCAGCAGGTGCTGGCCGCGCGTGCCGATCGTGCGCTCGATGACCCGCATGGCCCGGCGCAGGTCGTAGTCGTACCCGCCATGCGTGCGGGTCTCGCGCACCTCCAACAGGGCCACCCGCTTGCCCGGGCGCGTGGTGCTCCAGTCGCCATGATCCTCCGCATAGGCCAACCAGTCCTCGCGGCTCTCCCGGCGCGGATTCCACTTGATCAGGTAATGGACCGGGGCGGCCAGCGGGTTTTGCTCCTCTTGGGCCATGATCGTGGCGATGTTCTCGATGGCATCGTCACCGCTGTCCAAGCGCACCAGCAGCGGCGCGTCGGTCCGCCGGCGCGCCCGCTCCAGGATCCGCCCCAAGAGCCCTGGGGTCCCCTTCTGGCTGTGTTGGCTACCCGCGCGCAACTCCAACTCCAGGCGGTAGCCCTCCCGCCCCAGATAGGCGGCCATGGGGGCAAAGCCGTCCTCGCCCTTATAGGTGAGCGAGACGCCCTCTTTCTTGGTTTTGGCGTTGTTCATCGGGGTGACGTCCGCATCCAGCGGCACCAGGCCGTTGCCCAGCGGGGTGATCGGGGCCGCGCTGCGGCGCAGAAATTCGATGGCCGCCTCGATGAGCGCCTCCTGGAAGCCAGCCGCGTGGGCATCCAGGCGCTGGCGCACGGTGGCTGCCGAGGGCGCCTGCCCCAGACCCAGAGCCTCCAGAAAAGAGGGGTCGGCGCGGAAAGCGTCGATGGCGTCGAAGTCGCTCTTGCCCAAACACAGCAGCGCCACATAGCTGGCCAGAATGTCGCCATGCCGCATCGCATCGCGGCGTGCCGGGCACACGGCGGCGGCATCGGCCGCCAGGTTGGTGCGTTGCCGAATGGCCATTCCGATGAGTCCCAGGCCCGCGTGAGAAGTGAAATCCGCCGTCGATTTCGAAATGATCAGCCGCCGCATGGCGTCACTTGCCAGGTGACTCCTGTCGATGCGCTATTTTTACTTCATGCCACTGTTTCTACGATACATTGTCGTCGCAGCAGCCTATTTACTTCACTGACCCAGGAATGTGACCGAATGCCGCCGCAAGGCAGGATGATGTCGGAAATCGGCGGCAGAGCCGCGTCTTCCGCTGTTTGGTGTCCGGGCGCCGCATCGCATCCAGCCCCGAAAAGAAGATCGATCAATTGTGACGCCTGTCATTCTTTCCCGATCGGGCAAATGGCGAAGTGGGCAAGACGTTAGGTTTTCGCTCCTCGTCTTTCAACACACTTGCCGCGAAGGCGAGGCCCGACTCAATTCCGAGTACCAGGGTCGCCATTCAGATGGGACAGGGCACCGTCGATGGTTTGCACCGGAGCTGCGACGCAGCCCAGATCGCGGTTGCTCGTCCCGGGGAATGCAATCTGGGCCGACGGACCCGCCCTTAGGGGGTCGGTTCGCATCAACTTGATCTAAGCAGGCAGGGCTATGGCAGCGAAAGAGAACCTCGAGCAGTTCCTCTCAAGGCGTGGCGTATCGCGACGGGCATTCCTTAAGTTCTGCGCCGTCACGAGCTCGGCCCTCGCCCTTCCGGCTCAGAAGGTCGCAGTGTTCGCGGCGGCCCTCGCTGCTTCACCCAGACCGGCCGTGCTTTGGCTCTCGGGGCAGGAGTGCACGGGTTGCAGCGAGTCGCTGCTGCGCTCCTATGAGCCCACGGTGGAGACCCTGATCCTGGGTCACCTGTCACTCGACTACCACAACACCTTGATGGCAGCCGCGGGCGCCTACGCCGAGGCCTCCCGCGATGCCGTGCTAATGGACGGGGGCATCCCCTACGTGGTGGTCATCGACGGATCCATCCCACTCAATGACAACGGATTCTGGTCAGCGATCGGTGGCCGCTCGGCGCTTGATGTCATCAGCGAGGCGGTCGCCGGCGCCGTGCTCGTGCTGGCGGTGGGCAACTGCTCCGCCTATGGCGGACTCGCAGCCGCAAAGCCAAATCCATCCGGCGCATTCGGCGTGAATAGCCTCATGCAGCGGGGGCTGCTCGCGACCAAGCCCCTAATCAATATCCCCGGTTGTCCCCCGAATCCGGAGGTACTGACCGGCACCATCGCCCATTTCCTCGCCTTTGGAACAGTGCCGGCGCTGGACGATGCGCTGCGCCCAAAGGTCTATTACGGAAAGACGGTGCACGATTGCTGCAGCCGTATCGATCATTTCAAGAACGAGAGGTTCGCCCTTGCATTCGATGACGACGGCGCACGCCAGGGCTATTGTCTGGCACTCCTAGGGTGCCGGGGGATGACCACGCGGAACGCCTGCAGCTCGCTCAAGTGGAACCAGGGAACCAGCTATCCCATGTATTCCGGTCACGGCTGCATCGGCTGCTCGGAGCCCAACTTCTGGGACAAAGCGGACCTTTACAAGGACGAGGGCGCCATGCCCGATCCCGACGGTATCTGCGTTGCACCCCCAACACCGCCGATCCGCTGATTCCTTAAGCCAACAGAATCGCACTGGGCCTCTGCATGCGGCCCGGTTTCCCCATTGACGAGCAATAAGATTGGAGGAGCAAGATGGGTATCGTCGTCGTGGATCCTGTCACGCGCATCGAAGGACACCTGCGCATCGAGGCCGAATTGGACGCCACTGGCACCATTACCCGCGCATCGAGCTGCGGCACCATGGTGCGGGGCATCGAGAAGATCATGCAGGGGCGCGACCCTCGGGACGCCTGGGCCTTTACCCAGCGCATCTGCGGGGTCTGCACCACCTCCCACGGCATCGCCTCGGTGCGGGCCGTGGAGGATGCGCTCCAGATCGCCATTCCGGAGAATGCCGAAATCATCCGCAACCTGATGAACGGCGCCCAGTACGTCCAGGACCACGTGGTTCATTTCTACCACCTGCATGCCCTGGATTGGGTTGACGTGGTCTCGGCCCTAAGCGCCGACCCGGCGGAGACGGCCAGGATCCAGCGCTGCATCAGCACCTGGCCTAATAACACGGCCGAGCATTTCGCCGCCACCCAGCAGAAGCTGAAGTCCTTCGCCGATACGGGTCAGCTCGGTATCTTCAACAACGGCTACTGGGGCCATCCGGAATACAGGCTCCCCTCTGAGATCAACCTGCTAGCGGTCACCCACTATCTGGAGGCCCTTGCCTGGCAGCGGGATATCGCCAAGGTCCACGCGATCTTCGGCGGCAAGAACCCCCACCCGAGCTTCGCGGTGGGAGGCATGCCCTGTGCCATCAGCACCAAGGACAATGCCACGGCGGTGAATGGCCAGAGCCTGAGCCTAGTCGGGGAGATCATCGCCCAGGCCCGCACCTTCGTCGACCAGGTCTACATTCCGGACCTGCTGGCCATCGCCCGCTTCTACAAGGACTGGGCGACCAGGGGAGAGGGCCTTGGGAACTTCCTGTGCTTCGGTGACTTCCCCCAATACGACGTCAACGACGAGACGACCTTCTTCTTTCCGCGCGGGGCTATCCTGGACCGCGACCTTGCCAATGTGTTGAACGTGGACTTGAACGACACGGCCCAGGTCCAGGAGCTCATCAGCCACTCATGGTACGACTACTCGGGCGGCAAGAATGCCGCGCTCCATCCCTACGACGGCGAGACCAACCCGCGGTATTCTGGTCCGACCAGCACCTATACGAATCTCGATTTGGACGCCGAGTACTCCTGGTTGAAGTCACCGCGCTGGCGGGGCTATCCCATGGAGGTGGGTCCCCTGGCACGCGTCCTGATGATGTTCGCCCAGGGCAACGAGGTGGTTCAGGGAACGGTGAATGCGGTGCTCTCGGAGCTCAAGCTGCCGTTGACCGCCCTGTTCTCCACCCTGGGCCGCACCGCTGCTCGCGGGATCGAATGCAAGGCGTTGGCGGACCAGATGCCGGTCTGGCACGCGCGTCTGATGAGCAACCTCGCCGGTGGGGATCAGTCGGTGTTCGACGACAGCCGGTTCCGGCCGAGCACCTGGCCGGCACAGGCCCAGGGCGTGGGCTTCCTGGAGGCCCCACGCGGTGCCCTAGCGCATTGGATCGTCATCAACAATGGGCGGATCGGCAACTACCAAGCGGTGGTCCCCACCACCTGGAACGCCGGCCCGCGGGACGAAAATGGGCTGGAAGGCCCCTACGATGCCGCCCTCAAAGGGCACACACTACATGACCCCCAGCAGCCGCTGGAGATCCTGCGTACCATCCATAGCTTCGATCCCTGCATGGGGTGTGCGGTGCATCTGGCCGACCCCGATGGGGAGCCCCTTCTCACGGTCAAGGTCCAGTGAAGGGAGGCAAGGCCATGCGCAACACAAGCACCCTCCGCCTTACGGCCCTCTGTCTCACCGCCCTCATGGCGGGTACCTGGACTGCGAGCGCCCTGGCGCAGCGCGATTACGGGACCAACGTCGACAAATTTTGCGTCGAGAAACTAATGGCGGCGCCCATCCAGGGCGATTGCTCCGTATGCCATAGCGGGAGCTACGGGACCCGCGTGGATCCGGAGTGGACCTGGTATCTGAATGGCCAGTCCAGCGCCAATGGCTGGATCAACTTCTGCGGGCCTATCGTTGTCAACGGGCCGCCTGATGGCATCATCGCCTCGCCCGTGTCCGACCAGGGCGTCACAGTCGGCGCAGCGGTCAACTTCCTCGGCACCGCCAACGATCCGGACGGCGACCCGATGTCCTACAGCTGGGCCTTCCCGGGCGGCAGTCCGAGCAGCTCGACCGCCCAGAACCCGGGTAACGTGACCTACTCAAGCGCCGGCACCTTCACGGCCACCCTGGTGGTCTCCGATAACCGGGGTAACACCGACACCACTCCGGCCACGCGGGTCATCACCGTGCAGCCGGCATCCACGCCAAACACCCCACCGAATGGGACCATCACCGCGCCGACGTCCGACCTGACGGTGACCCAGGGCGAGGTCGTGAGCTTCGCCGGATCCGGCGATGACGCGGAAGGCGATGTACTCAGCTACAGGTGGGGCTTCGGTGGCGCCGCCGCCGATTCCTCCGCTCAGCATCCTGGCGAAGTTCAGCTCAATGCGGTGGGGACCTTCACGGTGACCCTGACCGTCACCGACAGCCGGGGCGCGGCCGACCCGACACCGGATTCGCGCACCCTCACCGTGAAGCCTCGAACGCCGACGGGGCCCGCGTGCAGCGACGCGGATGGCGACCAGTTCAGCCCCGACGGCGGGGTCTGCGGTCCCGTGGACTGCGACGATGCAGATACTGCGATCAACCCCGGCGCCAACGAGTCTTGCCGCGACGGCATCGACAACGATTGCGACGGGCTCACCGATGGCGCGGATCCGGAGTGCGACGGCAGCGACTGCATCGGCGCGCTGCTGCGGGGGGGCGGCCCGTCCCTGGCCCTCCAGTACAGCCTGGAGGCTGACCGCGACCCGGCCAGCTCGCTCGACGGCGCCGTGGTGGCCGGCGACCTCTACGTCTTCGTCCCGACCGCGCCCGGCATCACTCAGGTGCGCTTCTCCCTGGACGGGGAGCCACGCCAGACCGAGAACCTGGTCCCCTGGGACTTCGCCGGCGGCAGCGCCGCGGCGGCGAATCCCCTGGATACCCGGGGCCTGACGGACGGTACCCACGAGATCCTGGCGGAGATCAGCCTCGATACCGGCCAGAGCGTCGCGGCCCAGGCGGGCTTCGTGGTGAACAATGGCGTGGCGCAATCAGTACAGATCGACCAGGCCTCCTGGGGCGCCCGCGAGCGCGAGCTTGAAGTGGAGGGGCCTTGGTCGAGGTCCGGCGCCCGAGTGACCGTAAGCAACGCCGGAACCGGCAGGGTGCTTGGCACTACCACGGTGCGTTACGACGACGGCCGCCTCGGCTACGAGTTCGAGAGTTCCGGTCTCGATGAAGCCCCCTGCCGGGTGCGAATCGAGATCGACGGCCGCTTCGGCGAGCGGGACGTGTCGAAGGCCCCGCCCGACTGTGTCGGCGGTGGCGCCCCGCCGCCCGCCAACCGCTTGCCGAGCGCGGTCGATGACTCCGCGGCAACTGATGAAGATGTCAGTGTCTCGATTCCGGTACTCGGTAACGACAGCGATCCGGACCGCGACCCGCTGGCGCTCGCGTCCGTCGGCCCGGCCGCCGTTGGCACGGTGGAGCAGGTGGGCGACTCGGTCACCTATTCGCCGGGCCGCAACTGGTCGGGGGTCGACAGCTTCACCTACACGGTAGCGGATGGCCGCGGCGGCTCCGCCACGGCGACGGTCACCGTCACGGTCCGCGCGGTCAATGACCCGCCGGTGGCGGCAGCCGACAGCGCGACGACGGCCTATGGGACCCCGGTGACGATCAACGTCCTCGCCAACGACACCGATGTCGACGGGGACGTCCTGACGCTGAGCCAGGTGTCTCCCGGCTCCGGCGGCGGCACGCGCATCAACGGGAGCGGCGTGACCTATAGCCCAAACAGCGGGTTCAGCGGCGCTGACAGCTTCAGCTACACCGTCTCCGATGGGCAGGGCGGGAGCGCGACGGCGACGGTCTCGGTTCAGGTGCAGAGTCCGCCTCCGCCCCCGGCGCTGGCGGTGCGGTTCACGGAACTGCGCTGGAGCTCCGGCGACCGAAAGCTCGCCGGTAAGGGCAGCGGTGCCCCAGGCAACGTCACACTGACCGTCCTCGACGCCGACACCCGCACGTCACTGGGTACCGTAAAGACCAGTAGCGATGGCCGCTTCGAGCTTGAGATGCGCCTCGCGGCGGCGCCCTGTCGGGTCCAGGTCCGCTACCAGACCCGGCTGAGCTCGGCCTATCCGGTGAACGGCGCCCCTTGCCGGTGAACGGACGGCGATCGGCGCATATCCGACGGCTTTACTATACTTTCGCTGCGCCGAATTGTAGGCTCTCTCAGCCGTCGCATTGGCGTTGGACTCCCAACGGAGGAACAGGAGGTCGCATCCCAAAAAATAGGGAGTGAGCGTGCATGCAGTCCGGAGCGAGGGCCAAAAAAAGCCGGCGCACACGCCGCGCCTTACACCGTATCAAGATCTCGACAACGAGGTCTTAGCCGTTAACCAAAGGGACCTTATCATGCAAGTAGTGGTCAGAGAGTATTCTGGGAAAAAAGCAAAAAAGCTGTTTGATGTGCTGGAGGAGCACAAGGCGGATGTGGAAAACCTCATGCGCTCGGTCAAGGGTTTTGTGAGCTACACGCTTGCCCGTAGCAGTGATGGCGGATATTCGGTGACTGTCTGCGAAGATAAGGCCGGTATTGATAAAAGCGTCGCAAGCGCGAAGGAGTGGATCGCCAACAACGCAGGGAAAATTGGTGCGGGCGCCCCTAAAGTGTCAGATGGCGCCGTCATCATTCACATTTAACCATAATCTGGTAGGAGGTAGCCCGCAGGCTACCCCCTCCCAACGGAACGGTACGTACCGGCCAGGTATACCGCTCTTCGATCAGTGGCCGAGCCCATCAGGCCCGTGAGAAAGCGACGGTGAAGTCGTGAAGGAACACTAAGCCACGCGCCCTGAACCAATCCAGGTTCAGGACGAAACGCACCGGTGGGCGCATCACCGACTGCCATCGGTTCATCTTGAGCCACACACGGTGCGCCTTCTGAGGATCGAAACCGGCCTTGATCATGATCCGTTGGAACTTCCCGGGCTTCTTCCATTTCTTCAGCTGCATCGACCTCAACCGGCTTCTAATCCAGGCATCAAGGTCGCGAAACAGGTATTTGAACTCCTGAATCCCGAAGTAACCAACCCAGCCTCGCAAGTATTCGCTCAGCTCGTGGATCACCTGGTACATCGATAGCGGATTGTTCCTGCGCGTCAGTTCCCGCACGCGAGCTTTGAACCGGCGTTGGGCCGAGGTGCTCACCCGGATCTTACCGCGCAGGATCTGAAACCCCAGAAAGGTAATCTCCTTGATCGGTGCCACCTGGCTCTTGTCCCGATTCACGAGCAGTCCCAGCTCTTGCTCCAGGTACGCGATCGTTCCCTTCATCACCCGCTGTGCGGCTCGCTCCGATCGCACGACGATCACGAAGTCGTCCGCCCAGCGACAGTACCCCAGGTTTCTCTCCTCCAGTTTGTGGTCCAGCTCGTTCAACACGAGGTTGGACAGGATCGGCGACAGCGGTGAGCCTTGCGGACAGCCCTTGGTCGTCTTTTCAAACACCCCATCAACCACGACCCCTGCTTTCAGGAGTCGCGCCAGCAGGGTCACAAACTGCTCATCGGCCACTTTGCGGCGCATCAGTTGCAGAATGAGCCCATGGGGGATCTCGTCAAAGGACACCACGACACACTACCCATCACCACCCCCTAGACGGCTACCCCAAGCGGGTCACCGTGGTACGCCCGCGCCATCCCTTTGATGGTCAGTCACTTGAGGTCTTCAGCGCCGTCAGTCACCAAGGCGAAATCAAGCTCGTCTTGGTGCTTCCGGACGGGACGCGCCTGCGGGTTCCCGCCGCTTGGACAGATCTGCATGGCACGCCCGAGCCCCGGCCGGCGGTGCTCGCCTCCGTGGCGCAGTTGCTCCAGGCGCGCGCCGTTGTTAATGCACTCCTTCGCCGGGCGGAAACGGTTGATCCAGCCGCTCGAACCTCACCGAAGGAGTGCACCCATGCCCCAACAGTTGACCTTTCTCCAACCGGAACCACCCGCGGGCGCGGTACCGGTGTGGGAGACCCTCCAAGCCGATCGACAGCAGGCGATTCGCACCCTTCTGGCGCGCCTGATGCGTCAGGTCGTCCTGGCCCAGCGGGCGCCCCCGGCCGAGGGGCATCCAAATGACTGAACACACCAAGATCACCCCGTCTCATCTGGCTCGCCAGGCCATTGTCTACATCCGCCAATCCACCAGCGCGCAGGTCGAGCACAACCGCGAATCCACCGAACGGCAGTATCAACTGCAGGCCTTCGCCACGCAGCTCGGCTGGCCGCCGGGACGAACGCGCGTGCTCGACCAGGACCTCGGCACCTCCGGAGCGGGCCTGAGCGCCCGCGAGGGGTTCGCCGAACTGGCCGCGGAGGTCGCGCTGGGCCAGGTGGGGATCGTGCTCGCCTTGGAGGTGTCGCGACTCGCCCGCAACAATGCCGATTGGTACCGGCTGTTGGATCTGTGCGGGGCCACGGATACGCTGATCGGCGATGCCGACGGCCTCTACCACCCCGGGCTGTTCAATGACCGGCTCGTGCTCGGACTCAAGGGCACCATGTCCGAGGCTGAATTGCATGTGCTGCGGGCCCGCCTCAACGGCGGCATCCGCAACAAGGCCGCCCGTGGAGAACTGCGCCGTGGTCTGCCCATTGGGCTGGTGTGGGGTGAGGCCGATGGCGAGGTGTGCTTCCACCCCGACGCGGCGGTGACAGGCGCCCTCGGCGCCGTCTTCGAGCGCTTCCGCGAGATGGGCTCGGCGCGGCGGGTGTGGCTGTGGTTTCGCAGCGAGGCCTTGCCTTTCCCCTCCCAAGCCCCCGGTTGCAGCGCGATCCAATGGCTCACCCCGACCTATACGAAAATCCATCAGGTCCTCACCAATCCGGTCTATGCTGGCGCCTACGTCTACGGCAAGACCCGCCAAGAACGCTACATCGATGACCACGGCGATGTGCGCCAGCGCCTCAAACGCTTACCGCCCGGCGAATGGAGCGTGCTGATTCATGATCACCACCCAGGCTTCATCGATTGGGCCACCTTCGAGGCCAATCAGGTGCGCCTAGCGTCCAATACCCGACCCACCCCCCATGACAGTGCCGGCGCGCTACGCGAGGGCGCCGCCTTGCTGCAAGGCCTGGCCCTGTGCGGGCATTGCGGGCGCAAGCTCTTGGTGGCCTACAGCGGGCGCAACGCCGTGCCGACCTACTACTGCCCCGGGGACAACATCGCCAACGGCAGGGGTGAGGCCTGCTTGCGCATCGGCGGCCAGAAAATCCAACAGGCAGTCACCGCGGCCGTCCTCGCCGCGGTGCAGCCAGCCGCCTTGCAAGCGGCCTTGGATGCGGCCGAGGCGTTGGACAGCGCGGCGGATGCCGCTCTGGTGCAGTGGCAACATCAACTCGAGCAGGCGCGCTATCAGGCCCAACTCGCCGAGCGACGCTATCACAACGTCGATCCCGACAACCGCCTCGTCGCCCGCGGGCTGGAGGCCGCCTGGGAACAGGCGTTGCAGGCGGTCCATACCACCGAGCACGAGCTGCAACGACGCCAGCAGCAACAGCCGCGCACGCTGACGCCGGCTGAACGCGACACCATTCTGAGCCTTGCCGATGATCTCGACGCCGTCTGGTCGGCACCGTCCACCACCGATCGCGACCGCAAGGAGCTGCTGCGCGCACTCATACAAGAGGTCATGGTGACACGCGACACCTCAGCGCACGCGGTGCGCTTGACGTTACGCTGGCAGGGTGGCTTGACCAGTGACATCCCGATCGCGTTGCCCCCATCACGTCCTGCCACCCTGCGCACCGACGAAGACACCATTGCGCTCATTCGCCGCTTGGCCGTGCATTATCCCGACGCCATCATCGCCGGCGTCCTCAATCGCCAGCAGCGCACCACCGTCACTGGCCTGCCATTCACCGTCAATCGCGTCGGCAGCCTGCGAACCCATTGGGGCATTCCGTGCTTCGTCCCGCCGGCAGAGCCCGTCATTGGCGAGCCGCTAACCATCCGTGAAGCCGCCGAGATGCTCGGTGTGGCACCATCCACGCTGCACCGGCATCTGAATGATGGGCTCATCGCCGGCGAACAACTCACACCAGGCGCACCCTGGCGCATCATTGTCACCGATACGCTACGCGCGCGCTTTGCCGGCGATGCACCC
>CAVOQO010000118.1:0-24709 GCA_963698355.1 uncultured Gammaproteobacteria bacterium
GCCTCCTTGAGGCCGGACATTCTGTGCAGATGAGTCAAATTTTCATGCGGCCATTTTGGCTTCCACAAAGAGTTGCTCGCAGGCGCGCTCAAGCTGACTTATGGCGGTCGCGATAGGCCGATGGGGGGCCTTCGGGCAGCCATCCATCAGCTGGGATAACCCCGGGCGGATGACGCGCGCGTGGACCTTGGTGAAGAACAGATGACGCGTTTCCCCAGGGCGGTGACCTCATAGCGGTGGGTGTGCGGGATCGCACGATGAGGCCATGGAGGCGCAGCCGGCGCAGATCGTAGGTCATGCGTCCGGGGGTAACGTTCGGGCCCCTCGCCCATCAGCTCGGCGACGTGCGCCCGCAGGGTGGCGTTGCGAAATCCCTCGGGCAGGAGGATGAACAGACACAGTGCCTGCATCAGGGCCATAACGCGTCCATCGCCGAAGGCCAGTGCCGAGGCGCGTTGCCCGTCGACCAGCTGCGGACGGTTGACCTGATCGAACACCGCTTCGCCAAGCTGGCAGTCCTGGGAGATACGTTCCACCTCCAACACACGGCGGTTGGCGGCGAAGCCGATGGCCCGCAGGGCGGGCAGGTTGTGCAGGCGGCGGCCGATCGCGAAGTCGCGGCTGTTGTTGATCGTGGTCTCCGTGCGCAGGGCGCGTTCCTCCTTGAAGTACTGCTTGATCTGGGTGGACTTGTAGCTGATGTGCAGCGAGGGGGTGACCCCTTGGGTGATGATGCGGGTCGCGAAGCGTCCCGGTGTGCGTTTGGTGATGCGTCGCTCGAAGATCAAGCTGACCTGCTCGGGGCGGCCCAGATCGAGATTCTCGCGGATGATTTCCTCAAACAGGTGGCGCCCCGCGAGCGGGCGGTCGAACACCTGGGTACGGGCAAACTCCGCCTGCAGGATGGAGAGCTCATAGCGGTAGCCCGCCGCCCGATCGGCGGCGGTGAAAGGGTGTGGCAGGCGGGCGAACCACTTGCGCACCACCGCCTCGATGCCGACCTCATCGAGGTCATCGAGGATCTGTTGCAGGCGCTGGGGGTCGTCACAGCGGCGGATGCCGTTGTCGAGCGCCTCATACACGATGCCGGCCTTCTCCAGTTGGCGCTTGGCGTACTCGTGGCCGTTGAGACAGACGCGAACGGTGTAAGGGAAGTAGGAGGAGAACTTGATGAACAGCGGGCCGAAGTCGGCATCGACCAGGTAGAAGTAGTACTGGTTGCACATCACGGTGGAACGGTACAGCCAGGGAAAGGCGGTGCCGGTGTGTGCGCTGATCTTCTTCATGACCCGGAAGCCGGCGAACTTCTCCTGCGCCACGCCGATGTAGAGCACGCCTTCCTCAGCCTGGAACTGCTTGAGCCGGCGTTGG
Source organism: uncultured Gammaproteobacteria bacterium (assembly GCA_963698355.1). Lineage (GTDB taxonomy): Bacteria > Pseudomonadota > Gammaproteobacteria > Chromatiales > Chromatiaceae > Thiodictyon. The sequence continues at coordinate 1,372 of CAVOQO010000118.1, forward strand.
GTTTCCTCATCCTTGCGCTGTCCCCGTTGAAAATGCACGATCTCAATCCCTTCGCGTTTGGCGAAGCGATGAATGTCGGCGACGAACGCCTGGCTCATCGGCGCCATCAGCGTCGTCGAGGCCACCACCGCCCCGCGATGCTCGCGAAAAAACCCGACCACCCCGCCACCCGTCTGCAACCTGGGCTGATAGGCGTTGAGGTAGATCCGGTCGATGCCCTCGACGTCCAGCTCGACCTTGTCCGCGAGCAGTTCCCCCACCGTGTGCTCTATCATTGTCAGTGGCCCCGGTTGACGCTTGGACCTCGAGTCCTCCCACCGCCAAGGCGGTTACATCCGAAGCTTAGACGCTTCGTTCGATCAACCGGGGCCATCCCCACGACTCGTCGGTCTGAGGCGAAGCCTCGCTAGTATTCGCCGGACGAGGGGTCCCGATATCTTGGTCGCGACAGGTCCGTCCTCCAGACATCCTATTCTGCTTCAGGTTGTTAGGCAGATGTTGTGACGGAACCGATAGTGTGTTAGGTGGCCATATTGCCGTATAGGCCACTAATGGCGCGTGTTGGCCGCCGCCTAACGCGGCAAGCAACAACCCTAACGTATGCGGGAATCCTCCGCAGATCAACAGTAAGCGGCCATTCCAGGCCGTTATTGCTGAGCCAACGCCAGGTCTGATTTCATGGGATCGCTCCAGAAGCGCGCCTTCCACTGCCGCGGCGTGAGCTCGCTGACGCGGTTGGCCGGATGCACGCTGATGCGCTGCAACACGTCGACCAGGTAGGTATAGGGGTCCACCCCCTGGAGACGGCGGGTAACCAGCAGGCTTTGGATGATGCCGACGCGTTCGGCACCGATCTCCGTCCAGGCAAACAGCCAGTTCTTTTTTCCCATGGGGATGGGGCGCAGGGCACGCTCGAGGTGGTTGGTGTCGATCGCCACCTCGGGATCGGCGAGGAACACCTGCAGGCTTGCCGTGCGTGCCAGAGCGTAGTGCAGCGCCTTGGCCAGTGGACTGCTGGGCAACAGATCCGGGCGGTGGCACTGGCGGTCGCACCAGGCCCAGAAGGCCTGCACCACCGGCTCGCTGTGCGCGCTGCGGTAGGCGAGCGTCGCTTTGCCGGTGAACCCCTGCTCGCGGATCACCTCCTCGTGGCGGTAGAGCGCCCCGATGAGGGCCAGGGCCTCGGCGCTGGCAGCGGGCTCGCTGTCCTTCGCCTGCTCGAAGTGGCGGCGACAATGGCTCCAGCAGCTGGCGTGGGTGACGGCAGCGTTCTGCCTGGCATAGGCCCCATAGGCCTCGTAGCCATCGCTGACGGATAGGAAATCCAAGCCACCCTAAGCGTTCAGGTTGGCTCGGGAGAGGACAATAGCGGGGGCGGGATGGGTGGTCAACGCCGCACAGCGGGGCTGACGGGCGTCGGGGGCGGTGCACGCGCGGGCGTTCCGGGGTGCGGGGCTCGCATCTGCGGCGCAGCGTGGCACCGGGAGACGCGAGGGGCTGCACCGTTTGCCCAAGAGGCCTTTGGGCTGGGGCCACATTCATGCGGCGTTGGCGACCGGAGTCAGTATCGTCGTTCTCGCCCTTGTCTCGAAACGTGTCCTGATGGAGCCGATGCGCCCCCTGTTCCTTGCCATTCCTCCCTTCGTCATGCTCGCCTATGAGACCTTCGCCCCGCGCACCGAATCACCACTACTGGCTCGGTCTGTCACTTGGGTCGTCGCGGTTCTCCTCACGACAGCCCTGATCATCTTCTTCCACTTGATCTCGGATCGTCGCCCGATTCAGGCGACAGCGGCCGCAGGACCAGACTGCGCCGAATCGCAGCCGCCGGCCGAACCTCATCGGAGACAGCGCGATGGGCCGGTAAGGCTCGGCAAGGCCCGACTGATTACAGGATGAGAGGAGGTCCCAGGAAATGCCCCTTCAGATAACCAAGTGGCTCGCCCGCGTCGTTGGAGAACGCGGGCATGCAGCCGTTCTCCCTTTCGATGCTCGATACGACGGCAAGAAGTGGACGAATCGAATCCCCCTAAGCAAGGTCGGAAAGAGCGTCTCGTGGGAGGTGGCCGTGGACTTCGCTCGGCAGATGGACCCAGGAGAGGCCAACTACCCCCACTTTGCCCGCCTTGAAGATGAAGGCGATTTCGCGATCTTGGCCTTCAACGGCAAGTGGTCCGGTCGAGCCGGCATTCAGTGGGGGCTTCCGGAGAGTCGCGGGCCTCTGCCCTCAGCTCCAGGACCGCGGCGGGTCCGAATCACGCTTCTCAACGCGCAGCAACAGCCGTTGGTTTCCCAGAGCGGGACCTACTTCGTGGACCCAGGGTAGGCGGGGCGTCCTGCAATCACCGCCGCCATCCTCCACCCGTCCACAGGATCGAATTCGCGGAACGACGGGAGAAGTGTAGGCGGCTGGACTCGCTGGCCCTCGTCGTCCACGCCTCTACCCGGCAGCCCAAGGCACGCCAGCGGCGCGGATGGGATGCTAGCGCGTCGAATGCAGCCCGGACGGAGTTTTGGCGAGGCACAGCCCCGACGCGACAGCCGCCGCGAGGCGCAGGGCCCCGCGGCGGCCGGTGGTGCCGGTAGAGACCTCCGCCTTACGGGACGGCGTCCTTCTGCACGTAGTGCAGGTCCTGGTCCTGCCGGTAGCGCAGGTACTGGTAGCCATCGGTCGTCCGCGTCGCCGCGTGGATGAGGAAGCGGTAGGCGCAGCTCGACACCGGCGTGCCGCTCGGCTGCAGGTGGGCCGAGTCGAGGTAGAGGAAGCGGTCGGCAAAGCCGGCGGTCGAGGTCTGGGCACTGGAGACCAGGACGCCGGGCAAGTCGACCATCGAGTTGGTCGCCCCGTCGTAGCGCTTGCCAAAGACCACCGCGTTCTGGGTGTCGTTGCGCTGGAAGAGGAACGACCAGTAGCGCAGGAAGGAGTTGGCGTGGCTGGCGGTGAGCCGGAAGGCCAGGTACTTCGGCGCCGCCGCCGGCTGGAGACTGAAGATCAGGCAGGTCGGGTCACCGCTGCCGACGTAGTCGACCGGGAAGCTGCCGAGCAGCGCCGGCAGCAGGTCGGAGCTCGGGGGCAGCGGCCCCGGCGTGTAGACGCGCGGAGTGTCGAAGTCGCGCTCCTGCAGGGGCTGGATCAGCGTCACCGGCGCCACGTTGTCGAGCATCAGCGTCACGTCGCTGAAGTCGGGGATGAGCGCGAAGTCGGCCGGGACGGGCAGCCCGTGGAACTCGAACTCGAGTTCGTAATCGCCATTGAGCCCGGCCGTGCGCCACAGCGCCACGAGGTCCGGGAAGCTCCAGAAGACGTTGTTGCTCGCCGCGATCGGCGTCAACTCATAGCAGCCGGTGGTCGCCCCCACGGTCTTCGGGCCCAGGCTCACCCGCTCGGTGTCGACGGTGCCGGTCGCGAAGTTGACCGTGTACTTGGTCTTGAACAGTTCGTCGTCCATGTACTCCCAGACCGTGTGGTCGCTGGGATCGGGGTAGATGCGGATCTTGTAGCACACCCCCGGAAGGTTGTAGAGGTCGTGGCTGAAGGCGCCGAACAGGTACAGGTTGCCGCCGAAGGGCGCATCCTCATACTCCGGGATCGCCAGTTCAGGGGCCACCGACGCCGGCACGTTGGCCAGGCCGGTGGCGGGTTCGATGAGGTGCTGGGTGACGCCGCCGACCTCGGTGGCCAGCTCGATCTTGCCGACGCGGGTGAAGATCGCCGTGTACATCGCCGGCGCCGGCGGCGGCGGAGCGAAGTCGCGGCCGCCGTCGATCTCGCTCGGCACCTCGTCGAGCAGCAGGTAGCGGATGCTCACCGGCGCCGTCACCGTGTCCGGCTCGCTGTACAGAAGCTGCCTGCTGGTCGCCAACTCCTCGACGAGGAAACGTACCGAAGCGCCGCCCGCCGGGGCGCTGAACGATGCGAGATAGCCGCCGTCCTGGCGGGTGATGTAGCGCGCCAGCTCCTGGCCGTCGCTGGCCTTGAGCACGCGCACCCGCACCAGATTGCGAGGCACGGTGGCGGTCAGGTTTTCGCCGATCACCTGGCCGGCGGCGGCGCCGGAAAGCGGATTCGTCGGCACCGGCTCGCCCGGGGCGAGCGGCGCCGCGCTGTAGGCGCGGCCGACGACGAAGTAGTCGGCGGCGTCGACCGTGGCGGTCATGGACAGGAGAACCAGCGCGGCGGCGAAGATCGCCCACAGGGCTGCCGGACGCTGGGTCGAGCGGTTCTTGGTCACGATCATGACGGGTCTCTCCTCTTGGCGTTCAGGGTTCGATGCATGTTTGCTGAGCGTTGGGCGTGCGCGCGTCATCAACGGCCTCCTTCGAGGCGCAGCTTCTTGCCGCCCAGGGTGACGGCGTCGAGCACCGGGGTTCGCTCCCCCGCCTCCAGGCGCAGCTCGATGGCGCTGTCGAAGGCGAAGTCGGGTCGCGTCGCCGGCTTGGCGCCGCGCACCGTGAAGTCCAGCTCCTTGAGCAGCGCGCGGTCGGTGATCGCATTGCCGTAGCGGTCGGTCGGGTAGACCCGCAGCAGCCAGCGCGGTCCGCCGTCCGGCGCCTTCTCGAGCTCGATCAGCTCGGCGAACGAACTCTGGAAGTCCACCTCGCCGGCGCCGAGCCGCACCGACCTCGACATCTCGCGGTCGGCCTTCTCGTCGCGGAAGGCGACGGTGACGGTGTAGGTGCCGGCGATCTCGACCGGCCGCTCGAGGACGCCGCTGAAGCTGCCGTCCCGCTGCCGTTCGAGCGGCAGCTCGACGACGCGGGTGCGCTCGAGAACGCCCTGACCGCCGTCGGTGAGGCGATCGATGAAGGCCGAGCGCGGCGACAGGTCGCCCTTGTCATTCCGCGTTGGATTCGGATCGACCGGGTAGACCCGCTTTTCGAGCAGCAGCTTACGCGCCGCCTGGCGCAGCCCGGCGTCGAGCGAACGCTCGACCGGCACGCGCACGGTGGCGACCAGCCGCTCCACCCGCAGCGGTTCGCCGCGGTCGGTCAGGCGGGCCTTGACGAAGATCGGCGATCCGATCCGCCCCTTAGACTGGACGTCGACACTGAGGCGCACGCCGACGCGGTCGGAACGCACGGCGACCAGGTAATCCTGCCGCTCCTTGCCGACCACGCGGTAGCCCCAGGTGCCGGCCGCCGGTTTCCCGACGCGGGCGACGACGTAGCCGCGGTCGCGCACCACGCGGGTCGAAACCACGTTGTCGGCACGCTGCCAGGCGCCGCCCGGCGGCCGCAGCTCAAGGTCGATCTCGGCGTCGAGACGGTCGCTCTGCAGGATGAAGTAGAGCAGGTCGTCGAGGCCTTCGAAGTGGGTGCTGTAGGCGTCGTCCCCGCCGCCGGTGACGCCGCGGTCGGCGCGGTAGAGGTCGTCGGCGCTCACCGCCTGCTGCATGTCGAGATAGACCTGGGCGAGGTCGATACCGGGGCCGGCGGGCGCGTACCACTGGCCGTCGGACTGGTCGGTCACGCAGACCAGGCAGTCGGTCCACGCGGCGGCGCCGAGGGCGATCGAAAAGACCCGGGTGTTCTCGGTCTGGAACACCGGGACGAGGGGGCTGCCGAGGCAGGGTCCGCCGGGGAGGGTGTCCGGGCAGGCGCGCGGCACGCCGCTGTTCTCGTAGCCGTCGGTCAGCAGCAGGATGGTCCGCTTGCGGCCCGGGGCCGGCGGCAGCGCGGTCAGCGCCTGGACGGCGCGCTGGACGCCGACGCCCATCGGCGTCAGACACCCGGGGTTGGGGACGGTGAGACCGTTGATGGCGACGAGGGCCGCGAGCTTGTTGCCGAAGGTGGCGAGCGGCAGCGGCGCAGGGATCGGCGATGGCCAGACGTCGGCGACGCCGCCCGGCAGGCAGCCGCCGAAGCCGACCACCGCCAACCGGTGATTCTCGTTCATCGACGCCACGAAGGCCTGCGCCCGCGCCTCGGCCTGCGCCAGGTAGGTGTCGCCGCCGTACATGAAGGTCAGCATGCTGCCCGACAGGTCGTGGGCGATCACCAGGTCGACGTCGGCGATCCCGGGCATGCTCTCGTAGAGCGACACGGCGACGTTGTCGCCCGGGTTGTCGTCGCTGGTGCCGGGCGGGTAGACCGCCTCAGCCCGCAAGTGGAAGAGGTCCCCCGCCGCCGGCGGCGTCCAGTCGAGGTGGCTGCCGACCGCCGACGGGTAGTCGGTCGGCCAGGTCTTGGTCAGCAGCAGGAACGGGGTCGGGTCGCCACCCGCCCAGGTGACCGGCAGCGAGCCGATCAGGTTCCAGCCGGCGCCGGGCGCACCGAGCGCCGGCGGCACCTCCCCGGCCAGGGCGTTGCGCCAGTGGAAGGTGATCGCTGCCGCCCCGTTGGCGACCAGGTGGTCGCTCGTGCCGTTGACGTAGAAGCGGGCGTAGATCGGGTTGACGACGCCGCGGCGGACGACGTCGGGGACCGAAGCGTCGCCGAGTTCGGCGCCCACCTTGACGTCCGGCGACAGCCGATCGGCCGGCGTCATCGAGGTGACGTCCAGCGCCGGGGCGAGGACGAGATCGTGGTCCTGCGCCGCCGCCGGGCTCGCCGCGACCGCGGCGAGCACCAGCACCAGCGACAGGGTCGTGAGTGGGGATTGCGAAAAGCGCGTGGAACGATTCATCATGGGTTCTCCTCCTGGGCAGCGGACGACCGGGCTTGAAGTCCTCCTCGAAGCAACCCGCCGCAGCCGGCGGCGGCCAGTCGAAACGGTCAACGAGGTCATCGTGCAGGGCGAAGGCTAACGCCGCTAAGGGGTTTCACGACTCCTGTTAACACCGATGCCAGTGTGGCATTTGAGGCCAATATAAACATCTGTAGTTTCCCCTGGTTGCCTCAGGAGATTCGGTCTCATGCTGTCGGTGTGACTCTGGAGAACGCGGGGATCTTTGCTGTGGTCGCCCGACCAGCCAGAGCTCAACGTTCACTTATGAGTAAGCGGCCATTCCAGGCCGTTATTGCTGAGCCAACGCCAGGTCTGATTTCATGGGATTGCTCCAGAAGCGCGCCTTCCACTGCCGCGGCGTGAGCTCGCTGACGCGGTTGGCCGGATGCACGCTGATGCGCTGCAACACGTCGACCAGGTAGGTATAGGGGTCCACCCCCTGGAGACGGCGGGTAACCAGCAGGCTTTGGATGATGCCGACGCGTTCGGCACCGATCTCCGTCCAGGCAAACAGCCAGTTCTTTTTGGCTATGTTCGCGTTCGCTGATGACGGGCTCGCGATCTGAGCCTGGGGCTGGCGCACACTCGACCCATCGCCCGCCGCGGTCGCGGGCTTTGGAGGTCGAGATGAAGGCACACGAGTTCAGGCGGCTGCTTGGCGTGATCACGACGCTGAGCGTCGAGCAGCTCGCACAGCTGAAGTGGCAACTCGCCGCTGGGGACGAGGCGCAAGCGGTGTTGGCGATCATCGAGGGGCGCGTGCCAGCGCAGCCGAGGTGTCCGCGATGCGACGACGGCGGCCCTGTGGTTCGCCATGGCCATGCCAACGGGCTGCAGCGCTACAAGTGCCGCGCCTGCGGGCGGACGTTCAATGCCTTGACCGGCACGGCGCTGGCGCGGCTGCGCCAGCGCGAGAAGTGGCTCATACAAAATGGCATGGACTCCCCCCTCCCTCCACGGCATCGGATGTGCCAGATTGGAGGTTGAGATCAACCAATCGAGAGAGAGGGGGAAGTCGGGATGGAGATTAAGCGAATCGGTCTGGATCTGGCAAAGAACGTGTTTGAGGTCCACGGGGTGGACGAAGCCGAGCGGGTGGTCCTGCGCAAGACGCTCAGGCGGGGGAAGGTGTTGGAGTTTTTCGCCCAGCTGCCGGCCTGCGTGGTGGGCATGGAGGCGTGCGGTGGAGCCCATCATTGGGCACGCAAGCTCTCGGAGCTGGGGCACGATGCGCGGTTGATGGCGCCGCAGTTCGTGGCGCCGTACCGCAAGAGCGTAAGCGTCCGGCGAACTGCCGGCTTGACCCTATAGTTTGAGGTGTTCCGGTTGGAGTGCTTGTGGCAGGAGCGCGTGGATTGCCGCGGGTGTCGTCGCCTCGGGCAGGCGCTCGAACAGGAAGTTGAGGTAGGCGCGGGGCTCCAGCCCATTGGCCTTGGCGGTCTCGATGAGGGAATAGAGCGTGGCGCTGGCCTGGGCGCCGCGGGGACTGCCACTGAACAGCCAGCCTTTGCGTTTATGCCGAGCTCGGCATAAAAAAAAGGCCTGGCTGTTTTGCTGGAGCGAGGTCGGCGCCGAGGCGGTGGCCACCTTCCAAAGCCTGATCGTGTCCTGCCGCCTGCACGACATCGATCCCTCCACCTACCTGGTCGATGTCCTGCAGCGCATCGACCGTCATCCGGCAAGCCAGGTCGAGCAGCTCATCCCCAGGCTGTGGAAGCAGCGCTTCGCCGACTCTCCCCTGCGCTCCGACCTGCACAACCTGGGTCGCTGAGCAACTACGTCGCGTAGTTGCCGGTTACCATGCGAGACCGAAAATGAAATCGGAGTCATGTGTCGGGCATTCCCAACCTTCCAACTGGCGTGATGTCGGGCTCAGTAGCAGCGCCGGCCAACAACTCGCTCCACCTTACGTCTCCAGCCTCCGCGGCTTCGCCGCTCCGGCCCAGCCGAGGGTGCGCGTGAGCGTTCGGTGTGAACAGCCTGTCGTCCATTTCCGCGCGACTGGCTGCAAAGCGCGTGTTCCGGCCGCCGCTGACCCGAACGCCTGGCGGCGGCTGAACGCTTGATTCGGTCAATGCTGGCCCTGACCCTACTCGGATCGGATGAACCCGGTTCCTTGGTTTAACCGATCGGAGCGCCCCGCGAGCCCGCACCAGTGGCGCTTCTCGCGGGGCCAGCGCGGAGTGGTCCATCTACTGCATATCAAGGCCTCGCCCGCCTGTCCTCTTGGTTAAGAAGTCAGCGGATGCGCTCGATGGTCAGCTCGACCACAGGATTGCGCCAGTCATAGGCTGCCGGGTCGAGACCGCCGTCGGCGCCGATCCCGTGAATGCCGGCGTGGACGTGGATGTATCCCTCACCGTTCTCATTGATGCCGGTTCCAGTCATGGGATTGTCGTCGGTGGCGCCGAGCGCGCCCACCGTGTCAGCGCTTTCCGCATTGGCTTCGCTGCCGGCGTCATAGCCGGTGGCATTGACCCGTACGATGTCGCCAATCCCATTTGGTAGGCGCACACCGCGCACGGCATAGAAGGCGTCATTGGTGGCCCCGAGCATGGCTGCGGCGCTCAGGTACTTTGCGTGACTGGATGCACTGACGGTCCGAGAGTTGGACTCACCGGGCAGCAGCACTGGCGGCGTCCGATCCGTCGCAAGCACCTGCGCGTCCCAGACACCCGGCGAGGACGCCACCGCCTCCTGCAGCGGAAACGGATAACCGGTCTCCGCGGCCGTTGCGATTCCGAAGTAGAGATCGTAGCCAGCATCACCCGTCACCGGCGTTGGTCCCAGCTCGAACAGCCGGAACGCGTCGGTGTGCGTGGCAATCACCGACGGCGCCACCGGCTGCCCCAGCGTGGCATTCGTCACCGTCACCCGGTACATCCGCTCGCCCTTGCCTCGCTCCGCCAAGGCTTCGGGCGTTATAGCGACAGTGGCGAGAGCGAGCATCGCACCGACAAGAACAGTTGGCGAGATCGAAATTTTCATCTGAGGGTCTCCAGTTGCGTTGGCCCATGGCACATCCGCTCAAGGGAGCGTATGGCCCGCACTAGCAAGCAGTTATCACGCACTGATCACGCTTCTTAGCTGCCTGTACAAGCTAGGTCGTTTGGAGGTGTTAAATGGTTACAGGGCGGGGCAATGTTCGTTGCCGACCCATCCGTATGAATCCGGATGCGGCGTTTCAACGAATGACAGAACGGAGCGGGTCAGACCCCAGCGAGGAGCGCCTCAAATGGTCGTTGCTACGTGCGCTCGACGACGGCGCATCGGCTTACCGTGTGTTCCCGCATGACCCGCTTACGGGAGGGCAAAGGTCGTGTCGAGATATGGTCGACGGGCCGACAGTGGTTGGATGGCAGCGTAATGCCAGCAAGCGAATGAAGAACGCGTGCAAGCCCCAACGCACTAGGGCTCCCAGCCCAAAATGGTTCGTTCTACTGCGACTGTCGGCGTTGTGGGGTGAACCGGGCGGCAAATACGCAATTGTGACCCGTCGGTGGTTGACCCCTCCGGGCGGTCACGACTACCCTGTCGACTGACCGCCATTTGGACACAAGAGCCACCGACAACGGCTTGGCCCAATGACCGGGTGAGTCGTAACCGGTCTATCCGGAGCGTGACCGTCGCCGTCCGCTATGCGCGTAGAGCCGCCACTGGATACGCCCCGGTAGAGCGGCGGCTCTGGGACAAGGGGGCAGCCAGCAGTCGATCCGCGGCGGCTGCCGAGGCCCTAGTCCTGATCATTCGCCCCCAGAAATCGCCCGGTACGACGTCGGGAGCCTGACTGGCTGACGCCACACGGCGCGCGGCCTCGATTGGCACAATGCGGCAGCCGCCTGCCTGAAGGACGCCGATCAGTCATGAGTACCGCATCTGATCAGGCCAAGGGCGACTCCGCCGAGCTGGTCCGACACCTCGCCTCTATCCACCAAGCCGACTTCGTGTTGGTCATCATGGACGCCTGCGGCCTGCCCCGAGACAAGGTGCACCGTTACCAGGAAATCCTGGAGCGCTATGGCTCCTTCGGTGCCTCGCCCTACCGGATCGTCATGGTGGCCCTGTCACTGGAGACCCGCCACGGGATCTGGATGGCCCAGATGCCGGTGCAACCCAAGGGCGCCTCCAACCGCAAGCGCGCCTTCTGCTTGCCTGAGTTTCAGCTCTTCACCGAGACCAAGGGCCGCTTCGTGGATCTGCTACCCGTGAAGGACGGAGAGGAACGGGCGCCCGGAGGGTTGCATTGACCCGCCGGGGTTGTGGTTCGTCCGCGAAGGACGGTGTCAGCACCCCGCACCGCAGCCGGAGACCACTCGACCCCTCGCTGTAAGCAACTTCGCGAGTATCCAAGCGATGAAACCCTCTGAGCATCCCTGGACCTTTCGCAGCCGATTCCGCGCCCGCGCCTTCGGCTGGAAGGGTTCCCAGTCGGCCATCCAGCGGCTCAAAGAGGCCCTCTCCGAGATCAAGGCGGTGGCCCGCGGGGACCCGGTCACGGCGGCCGAGGGGGCGATCCTGCTGATCGAGCGCTTGTGGCCCGCGCTGCAGCAGGTGGACAGCTCCTCCGGCGCCCTGGGTACCGCAACCAACAAGACGGTGCACGCGCTGATCGACATCCTGCTGGTGGCGCCGGCGGAGGGGCCAATCTTGGAGCGCCAGCTCGACCGGCTGTGGGCGGCCGTCGAGGAAGACGGCCTGGACTTTCTCTGCGAGGTCGCCGACCGCTGGGGCGAGCTGTGCCGCACCCCCGCGCGCGCCTCCCGGGCCGCCGACGACTTCCTGCCGGCCCTGCGCCTGAGCTGGAGCCCGGAGCACCGAGGCTACTTCAAAGGGACCACGGCCTGCCTCTCCTGCCTGCTCGAAGCGGGGCGCGAGACCGCCCCTTCCATCTGGTGGCACTACCGGCGCTGCGGCGTGCGGGCGCTCGCGGCCCAGGGACGCACCGACGAGGCGATCCGCTACGCCGAGCAGTCGCTCGGCCTCAACGACAGCCCCGCGGCCATCGCCCGGGCCTGCGACGAGGTCCAGCTCGCCGCCGGGCGGCGCGATGAGGCCTATGGGCGTTACGCCATCGCGGCCAGCCAGGCGGGGACCCATCTCGACACCTGTCGCGCGATCCAGAAGAAGTACCCCCAGAAGGACCCCCGCTCGATCCTGGATGACCTGATCGCCTCCACCCCGGAGGATGCGGGCCGCTGGTTCGCGACCGCCAAGACCCTCGGGCTCCTCGACTTGGCCGCGGAGCTCGCCCAAGGCTCCCCGGTGGACATCGGCACCCTGCTGCGCGCGGCCCGGGATCACCTCGACTCGGAGCCGGCCTTCGCCCTGGACTGCGCCACCGCCGCCCTGCACTGGATGGCCCAGGGCTGCTTCTACGAGCTCAAGGCCGGGGATGTCTGGCAGGCCCAGAGCCACGCCCTGCGCACCGCCGAGACGGTCGGGCGCCTGGAGCCCACCCGGGCGCTGATCGAGGGTCTGATCGCGAGCGAGGCGATCGACCCCTTCGTCCGCCAGCACCTGAGCCGGCGCTTTGGTGTGGCGGTCGGCCGCTAAGCGGGAGCGGGCCGTCACGCTGGCCCGAAGGCTGCGACCCCAGTTGAGACGGCCCTTGCCGTCCTGAAACCGAGGAAGCGCGAGGGATGCTCGATGGACTGAATGCGCAAGTCGACATCGAGGTCAGGCCAATAGAAATGACCCGGCGTCGACTCCTCGACGTTCAATATCGCCGCGATAGTGGCATCTCGAAACCACGGAAACTCCGTGTATGGCAGAAACAGCTCGCGCCCTGCGGCCACGCTGGCGTTGCTGCGCGACACCCTGCAGAACGACTACACGGTCTTCCACGGGGTGCATTGGACCCGCCAGTTCAAGGGCCGCACCCTCTTCGGCGAGATCGACTTCGTGGTCCTCAACGGCGCGGGACGCGTGCTCTGCATCGAGCAGAAGAACGGCCCGCTCGAGGAGCGCGAGGGGCAGCTCAACAAACACTACAGCGGCAACCCCCTGGCCGGAGAATCGGACGTTGATGGCCTGCCAGCTGGACGTCGAGCACTATCGCCTGATCGCGACCATTGCGGAGCCGGCGCGGGTGCGGGTGCCGCCCTTCGACGCGCTGGAGTTGGATCTCGCGTACATCCTCGGGGACTGACTTGTCGTCGCCGATCTGCGCTGAGGTAGAAGCAGCGTTTCATCCAGGAGAGTTCGCAGCTCCCCGATCGCCGAACCCCGTTGGACCGCACCAGATTGCCGACCCCGAGCGTTGTCGCCTACCTGGGCCTTCATTATGCCTGGGGCGTGGGCGCGCCGGACCCGCGTATTTTAAGCAAAAAACATGCGACTAAAATTGACTTCGACGTTTCTCTCCGTCGATGACTACCTCGCGGGGGAGTTGGAGAGCCAGATTCGTCACGAATACGACTTCCGGCAGGTCGAGGTCTTCCGCCGCTCCGACCAGTGGCGTGCCGCCATCCACACCAAAGGTGAGGTGCCCCTTCAGGCGGTCGATCTCACCGTCAGCATCGACGAGATCTACCGCCGCACTGATCGCTAGCCACAAGCACCCACGCCCCAAGGTCTACCGTCGGCGGAAACCCACAGGGCGATCCGCCGCGCCGAGCGCTTTACTGTTTCGGATCATTTTTGCGGTCTTCTGTTGGTCGCTGCCGATCCGTTTGCGCGAGAATGCCGCGGTGGACATGCCTTCCTCCACTGTCGCTCCGTCATCTCGACTCACCGGCCCGCGGGCCGGTCCCTCGGCCCCTGCGCATGGTTAAGGCCACCTACAACCTCCCGGAAGAGGCGACCGACGACGACCAGGCGATTCGTCACTGGCTCGACAACCTGGCGCCGAGCTATGAGCGCGAGTCACTCAAGCTGATCGCGGGCGCCTGTGCGGCGCTGACCCGCTGCCGTGGCGATCGCCGCATCGAGACCGGCGAGACCCATGTGCGCCACGTCCTCTCCACCGCCGACATCCTGGCGCGTCTCGGCATGGACCACGAGACCCTGATCGCCGCCCTGCTCAACGGCTGCATGGATCAGGGAGATCTGAACGAGGCCCAGTTGCGCGATCGCTTTGGTCCGGGCATTGCCCGCATGGTGGGTGACCTGGCCCGCATCGGCCAGATCGCCAATGTGGAGGCGATCATCGCGGCCAAGGATCAGGATGAGCACGAGGAGAATCTGCGCCGCCTGCTGCTGGGTATCGCGGAGGACGTCCGCGTGGTGCTGGTGGTCCTGGCAGAGCGGGTGCACCTGATGCGCGCCATCAAGGACCTGGAGCCCGAGCGGCGGGCCAAGATCTCCCGCGACACCCAGCGCGTCTATGCGCCGCTCGCCAACCGGCTCGGCATGTGGCAGGTCAAGTGGGAGCTTGAAGACCTGGCGCTGCGCTACCTGGAGCCCGATGAATACCTGGCGATCGCCCGCGCCCTGGCCGAGCGGCGCGAGGAACGCGAGCGCTACATCCATGACGTCATCGCCCTGCTGCAGGGCAGCTTCACCGAGGCCGGAATCCAGGCCGAGGTCACCGGCCGACCCAAACACATCTACAGCATCTGGCGGAAGATGCAGCGCAAGGGCGTCGACATCGAGCAGATCTTCGACCTGCGCGCCGTGCGCGTTCTGGTGGAGTCGGTCGCCGACTGCTACGCGGCGCTGGGGATCGTCCACGGGCTCTGGAAGCACATCCCCAAGGAATTCGACGACTATATCGCCACACCCAAGGGCAATCTCTACCAGTCGCTGCACACGGCGGTCGTGGGCCCGGGGGGCAAGCCGCTGGAGGTGCAGATCCGCACCCACGAGATGCACCAGCACGCCGAGCTCGGCGTCGCCGCCCATTGGGCCTACAAGGAGGCGAAGGGCCATGACGCGGAGTTCCAACGTCGGGTGATCTGGATGCGCCAGTGGCTGGAGCTCAGGAACGAGGGCGAAGACGCGAGCGAGATCCTGGAGCGCTTCAAGTCTGAGCTCGAGCCGGTACACATCTACGTGCTGACCCCTCACTCCAAGGTGGTCGAGCTGCCCAAGGGGTCCACGCCCCTGGACTTCGCCTATGCGGTCCATTCAGAGGTCGGCAACCGGTGTCGCGGCGCCCGGGTCAACGGTCGCATCGTGCCGCTCAACTACCGGCTCGCGAGTGGCGAGACGGTCGAGATCCTCACCCAGAAGAACGCCACCCCGAGCCGGGACTGGCTCTCACCCCACCAGGGCTATCTCACCACGGCGCGCGCCCGCAACCGGGTGCGCCAGTGGTTCAAGCAGCAGGATCGCGATCAGCACGAGCAGGAGGGGCGCTCCGCCCTGGACAGGGAGCTGACGCGCCTCGGCATCACCGACAAGCCCCAGCTCGATCAGATCGCGCCGAGGTTCCAATTCAAGCGCGGCGAGGATCTGCTGGCCGCCATCGGGCGCGGTGATCTCTCCGCCGGCCTGGTGGCGCGCCAGGTGGGTGAGCCGCGCGCCCAGGAGCCCCAGCCACGCGAGCACGAGCCGCGCCTGCGGACCCCGTCCAAACCCAGGCCGGGCGCCGGTGAGGTCGTGGTTGAGGGGGTCGACGACCTGCTGACGCAGATCGCAAGCTGCTGCAGGCCGGTTCCCTACGACCCCATCGTTGGCTTCGTCACCCGGGGGCGCGGCGTCACCGTGCACCGCCGCGACTGCGCCAACGTCCGGCACCTGCCCCCCGGCGAGGCCGACCGGCTGGTGCGGGTGCGTTGGGCCGCCCAGCCCGCCGGCGCCACTTATCCGGTCGACGTGCTGGTTATCGCCAGCGACCGCAAGGGCTTGCTGCGCGACATCTCATCGGTCTTCGCCGACGATGACGTGGATGTGGTCGGCGTCAACACCCACTCGGACCGCAGCACCGAGACCGCCGCCATGCGCTTCACGGTGGAGGTGCGCGACATCCAGCAACTGGTGCGGGTGCTCGCCAAGCTCCACCAGGTCCCCGACGTGCTGGACGTGCGGCGGTCCTACTGATCCGCGGCGGCCACGGCGCGCCCCCTTGCCCCAGGCTCAGCGCGGCCTGACCCGTGCGAGGAGCTCCCTGGGGTCGACCTGGCCCGAGTAGCGATAGGGCAAGGTCACGAGGCCGCCGGCGAGGGTGGCAGTCCCCGAGACGGTCCAGTCGAGCGGTCCCGCCTTGAGGGCGAGGGCGGGCAATTGGGCGGCCAGCCCGAGCAGGTTGCCCTCCAACTGCACGTCTACCAGGGCCTCGGCGAAGGCGGGGATCTGCCGATCCAGCCTGCTCGCGCCGGTCGCCAGCTCCCTTCCCTCCAGCTCGAGTCGGTAGGTCATGGCCTTGACCGGCAGGGTGCGGTCGTTCGGGTTCCTGACCGCCAGGGTCACCAGGAAGCTCTGTCGGCTGAGCCCCAGCTCCTTGACCTGGAGCCCCCGCAGGGCGACCTCGGGTGCCTGCCAGGGCCTGGTAAGACCGACACAGCCGCAGGCCAGGACGGCGCCTAGCGCAACGAGCAGCAGACGAGGAAGCGGCCGCTGTCCCATCGGCCGCACAGCGGCGCCAACCCGGCCGCGCGCGGCGCCGATCAACGCAGCCGTCGCCATAGCAGCAGGGGCAGGCGCCACAGGAATTCGAGGAACAGCCGGCTGTGCATCCAGGTGAGCAGCAGATTGTCGCGCCAGTAGTGAAAGTGCGAGACGCCGCCCTGGTCCTTGCTCAGGTAGGTCACCGGGGCGCCGATGTTGATGGCGCAGACCCCGGCCCAGGCGAGACGGACCACCGCCTCCGGATCGAAGTCGAAGCGGCGCATCCAGCGCTGGCGGCGCATCACGGCGAGCAGCGGTGCGACCGGATAGACCCGGAAGCCGAAGAGCGAGTCACCAATACCGACCCCCAGAGTCTCGAGGTGGACCCAGGCGTTGGATACCCGGCGCCCGCGCACCCGCAGCCGCGGGGCGCTCGAATCGAACACGGGCTTGCCGAGGATCATGCAGTCCGGATGCGCCCGCGAGGCGTCCATGAACCAAGGGATGCACTGGGCCGGGTGCTGGCCGTCCGAGTCCATGGTGAGGACATGGGTGACGCCGACCGAAGCGGCGGCCTCGAGCCCGTGCCGCACGGCCGCCCCCTTGCCTTGGTTGCGCCCCAGCACCAGCACCCTGAGCCCGTCGTCGTCGCGCGCGAGAGCCGACAGGCCCTCGGCCGTGCCATCGGTGCTGCCGTCAACCACCACCCAGACCCTTGGCCAGTAGCGCCGGGCGCCGGCCACTGTCTCATAGACCTTGGGCCCGGGGTTGAAGCTCGGGATCAGCACCACCCGATCTCCGTCGCCGGTCCTGGCATGGATCGGGTGGGTGGTCTGGACGACCGGCTCAGCATCCATGGGTCGCGGGACGCCGGGGCTCGCCAGCGGGCAGCGTCCAGGGGGCACGCGTCAGCTCGGCGGCGAGGTGTGAGCCCAGCTCCCCGGTCAGCTGGTCCGCGACCAGGGGCGGATCGAAGCGGCGTCCCAACCGGACCCGAAAGTGGATCGGCATGGACGGGCAGCGCCACAAGGGCCAACCCTTGGCGAGAAAGGCCGAGTCGGATTCGATGATCAGCGCCTGAACGGGCACCTGGGCGCGGCGCGCGATCAGTCCGACCACGGGCGACACCGGGTTGAGCGGCGGGCGCAACGTGCGGGTCCCTTCCGGGAAGAGCAGCAACTGCTTGCCGTCGCGAAGCTCGCTGCAGGCCGCCTTGACCATGGCGAATGGATGGGCGTTGGGGATGTAGCCGGCCAGCCGTGCCCCGGCACCGAGGAAGAGGTTGCTCATGAGCTCGGCCTTCATCACGCAGGCGAGATCGGGCAGACGCGAGACCACGAGCACCGCGTCCAGTAGCGAGGGGTGATTGGGCGCCAGGATCAGTGGACCCGAATCGCGCAGCCCATCGAGCGCGGAGAGGTCGAGTCGGCAGGCGCCGAGCTCGCTCAGCGACCAGAGGAGGGCGCGAAAGACCGAGTTGATGACGGACCGACCAATCCGGTGCGCCTGCCGGGCCGGCAGCACCGCTTGGAGCAGCAACGCGAAGGGCAGCCAGCCCAAACAGAGCAGACCCAGCAGCGTGAGCCCGATCCAGAGGCAGAAATAGGCGTAGGCCGCCGGCAGGCGCCGGGGAGAGACGGGCGCTGTCGATGCCTTCTGCATCTAATCGGTCACCGGCACCCGGGTGGACGACTCGCCGAGGATCCACGCGATCCCGATCCCGGCCGCCCAGGCATAGTCCTGCCGCACCAGCGGGCTGTCGGCGTAGACCGCGCCGGCGAGGGTGTCGAAGCGCACGAAGCTACCCACCCAGTAGCGCTCGAAGCGCTTGGAGAGGGCGGCAATGAACTTGGTGCCGCCATAGCCGCCGTCCGCGCTGTAGGCCGGGCGTTGAGGGGTGGCGTAGGCCTCGGGCACGTCATAGAAATAGGCGTTTTGTCGGCGGTCGGCGAAGATGGCGCCGGCCAGCAGGCCCAGGTTCCATCCCTGCGCCCCAAAGGGGCTGTCGACGTCGAGATTGAGTAGCGGGGTGAACACGGCTCCGGCGTCTTGAAGGCCGTCACCCACGGCGATGGCCTTGCGCACCGGAAGGCGCAGGTCGACCTGATAGCGCCGGTCAGGTGAGCGCCACAGGTGCAGCTCCAGGGAGGGTCCGATCTCAAAGGTCGGGTCCAGATCGGGCATGCCGCGGCGCGCCTCGTTGCCATCCGAATCGACCGGCAGTGAGGCGCTGGCGCTCAGGTTGAGCTCGGCGACGTCGGTGTTGAAGAAGATGCCACGTACGCCGTCCCGATCCGCCTTGAAGATCCTTCCCCGGTAGACGAAATAGGGTAGCGGCAGCACATAGGCCCGCTGATCGTCCGAGCCCCAGTAATCGGGAAAGGACAGGGTGGTGACACCCAGCCCCGCCTCCCACAGCGGCTCATCACTCTGAGCCAGGAGCGGCAGCGACACCGGGATGCACAGCAGCGCGACCAGGAGTGATCGCGTCATGGCGGCGAGCCCCCCGCCATCGTCGGGGCGGCCGCACTGGCACTCACACTGGAGCTCGCCTCGATCTCGACCAACAGCTCCCGGCGGCAGATGTCGGCCTCCATGAGGAGCAGCCGCGCGCCGCCGCCCAGCCAGCCGCTCAACTCGGCCGCGACCGGGTGTAGATCCTCACCCGAGCGCAGATAGACCACATAATCCAGGTCCTCGCGCCGGAACAGCGGGCGCCCGAGGGCGCCGTTGGCGGCCTCGATCATGGCCTCCAGATTGACGATGGTCTCGCGCGTCTGGGCCACCACGTCGCCGGGGTGCAGGCTGCGGTGACCGACGATTGCCGCGGTCCCGGAGATGAAGAGGAGGGGCCCGCCCGCCGGCTCCGAGATGACCGCCCGGGCGAAGATGGGGCTGCGAGGACCATAGTCCGGGGGATAGCGAAAGGCGCTGACCTGACGGGGGTTCTCGAGGGAGCGCGGGGGCCGGCGGGCGGCGAGAAAGCCGATCCTCAGGTCTCCGTCCCTGGAACCCAGGGCGCAGGCGGCCGGCAGGGCTCCGGTCAGGCTGCGCCCGGCGGCGACAAAGGCCTCCTGGCGGCCGATGTTGAATTGTCGGTAGCGCTCGAGCCCGTCCTCGATCGCATTGATCCTCGGAAGGTAGTTCCACATCCGCAGGAGATGGGGATAACCGGCCCCTTCGATGCATTCGAAGAGCTCGCGGTAGCCCGCATCGGTCGCCGCCCGCAGGGCGGTTGCCATCCCGCGGCACCGACCCCGGAAGGCGTGCTCGTCGATGGCGAGGGCACCGAAGAGCAGGTCCCGACCTGGCCAGCAGTCGACGGCGCCCCGCCGGATGGGCCCGGCGCCCGCGCTCAGCTTGAGGGCCCCTTCCCATGTCAGCTCCGGGCGCAGGCGGGTGGGCGCCCGCCGACCCCACAGAAAACGCGGAGCCCGGTCACGCTCATCCTCGACCCTGGGATTGGCCCGAGTGAGGCTCATGGGCTGGTCACGCCACCCTCGTCCACCGGCAGGATGTTTTGCCGGCGGGCGCGCGCGGACGCGAGGGTGGTGCGCCAATGGCGCAGCGCCGACAGGTAGTAGATGAGCTTGAACAGATACAGGGAGGGCCAGATCGGCGTCTTGCCATAGATGTCGCCCGCCAGCAGCGAGAGCAATGCCTCCTTCACGCGCAGCACATTGCGCGGGGCCATGAAGAGCCCGCGCATGGTTGGATTGGTCATCCGATAGATGAACCAGGAGAACTCCCGCGGGCCGTGGCGCATCTGGCGGTCGAACCGCTTGAGCGCCGCCCCCGCCCGCGCCGGCTCACGCAGACAGCGCTCCACCGCCTCGGCCCCAAAGAAGGCGCCCTGCATCGCCAGCATCACCCCGGACGAGAACACCGGATCGATGAAGGCGTAGGCATCACCGAGCAGGATATAGCGATCGCCGTGGGTGCGATCGCAGGCATAGGAGAAGTTGCCGGTGGCCTCGACCTGATTGGTCAGCCGTGCCTCCTCCAGGCGCTCCGCCAGCGGCGGGCACAGGGCGACGGTGTCCAGCAGGAAGGTCTCGAGGTTGCGGCCATTGCGCTGCCTCATGTAGTAGGGCCAGGTGACGGCACCGACACTGGTGGCCCCGTCCGCGAGCGGAATGAACCAAAACCAGCCGTGCTCGAACCAGTAGATGGTGATGTTGCCCTCCGCCTCCCCAGGGTTGCGGTGCGCACCGGTGAAATGGCCGTAGAGCGCTGAGCTGTTGTGATGGGGATTACGGTGCTTGGCGCGCAACCGGTTGGCCATGAAGGTGTCCCGACCCGAGGCATCGATCAGGAACCGTGCCTGCCAGTGCTCGCGAGTACCGTCCTCGCGCTCGGCCTCGACCCGCACGCCGTCGTCCTCGAGCTCGACCCCCCTGACTCGGCAACCCTCGATCAGGTTGGCACCGCAGGTGGCCGCGTTGCGCGCCAGGATGGCGTCGAACTCGGAGCGCCGCACGTGATAGGCGTAGGGGTTGGACTTGTCCCAGGCGTCGGCGAAGAGAAAGCGCTGCCGGTGCTGGTGATGGGGCGAGACGAATTCGGCGGCGTATTTCCGGATGCCGATCTCGCGCACCGCCGGACCGACGCCGAGGCGCTCGATCAATGGCAGGTTGGCCGGCAGCAGCGACTCGCCAATATGGAAACGGGGGTGGCGACCCTTCTCGAGGATGGTCACCGAGAAGCCCTGCCGCGCCAGCAACGCGCCTGCCGTCGCGCCCGCCGGGCCCGAGCCGATGACCAGAACGTCACAGGCGCGGGCGATGGCGTCTTGTCCCTTTTGCATGCGCAGCTCCAAACTCGTTGTAAGCAGGCCCTCGACACCGGCCCTTGACTCAAGCCGCCAATTTAACGCAGAGAGGCGCGGAACGATCAAGGATTGACAGGGCCGGCAGGACCGATCGTTGACGAGCCCCCGGATCTCGGATCAGTCGCGAGACTCTTCCCAGAACGGATAGAAATTGAACCAGTTGTAGGGGGCGTCGCGACAGCAGGTCTCCAGTGCCTCGGCGTAGCGCTGCATGGCCGCCGCAATGGCGACATCCTGCCCGGCTCGGGGGACCTCGTTGAAGTCGGCGATCGGCAGGAATCGAATTGTGTAACGGTTGCCGCCGCGGTACAGCCCGGCCATGAAGATCACCCGCGCCTTCAACATGGCGGCCATCCGGAAGGGCCCGATGGGAAGCGCCGCCGGGCTGCCCAGCACGCAAAGCTGACGGCACTCCTCGTCATGCAGGCTGCGGTCGGCGAGGACGCCGACCATGGCATCGTCGTTCAGCGCGTCGTGGATCCGCAGCATGGCGTCGAGTCTACCCAGGCCGATCACCTCTGGCCGTGCCGCCGGGTTGATGGCCGCGAGTATCGCATTGACCCGCAGCGCGTTCTCCTCGTACAT
Source organism: uncultured Gammaproteobacteria bacterium (assembly GCA_963698355.1). Lineage (GTDB taxonomy): Bacteria > Pseudomonadota > Gammaproteobacteria > Chromatiales > Chromatiaceae > Thiodictyon. The sequence continues at coordinate 22,944 of CAVOQO010000118.1, forward strand.
GGCCAGCGCGATGCGCAGTCCGGGTTGGCGGCGCCCGAGTGCGCGCGTCACCTCGAAGCTGCCGAGGTGGGCACCGAACAGCAGAACCCCACGACCCCTGCCCACCTGAGCGGCGATCAATGCCTCGCCATCGACCTCGATGTCGAACAGGTCGAAGCGCCCGTTGAGCAGATAGAGCCGGTCGTGCAAGGCGGCGGCAAAGCTGAAGATGTGGCGATAGCGCTGGCTCCAGGTCGGCTCCCGCCCCAGGACCCGGATCAGATAGTCACGCGAGGCACGCCGGGCCGCGGGCGCAAAGGCCAGGTAGTAGGCCGCGATGCCGTAGAGCACCAGGCGCCCGGTCGACCGCCCCAGGCGCAGCGAGATCCAAGGTCATGACGCGCAGCATCAGCAGGTTGCTGCGCTCCGGGGTGCGCGTCCAGCTCGCCTGTCGATCAAGCCCCAGGTCGCGACTCATGGGGACAGCTCGATGATCCCCTTCGCCAGGGGCTGTCCCGCGCGCTCGATGCCGAAGCCTAGCTTCGCGCCCGCCAGCGGCTCCCATTCCAGGATGAGTCGGTCACCGGGCAGGGCGGGGCGAAGGGGTTGGGGCTGTCCACCCGCCAGCGTCAATCAACGCCGAGGCCGAGCGCCAGGCCAATGGCGCGGGCCGCCTCGTCGAGCAGCACCACGCCGGGCAGGATGGGCCGCCCCGGAAAGTGGCCGGCGAACGCCGGGTGGTCGGCGGCAATGATGAGCGGACAGCGATGCCTTGGCATTGGAGGCGCTAGACGAGCCGCCGCTGCACGCCTTCCCGGCCCGCGATCGCGGATTCCGGCGCCCTGCCCGACCGCCCATGAAGGTGCGCGAGACTCATGAGCCCACCCGCGTTCCCTGCGTATAGCGCTTAAGCAGCAACTCACAGTCGGCTCGCGGCAGTTTGCCGACGGCGGTGCGCGGCAAGGCATCGACGAAGATCAGCGGGCGCGGCAGGAAGATCGGGTCGAGGCGCTCGCGCAAGGCGGCCATGAGACCGTTCGCTGTCGAGCCCGGGCGCCACCACAAAGGCGGTGAGCCGGGTAACGACCGCGTCCTCGCCCCCATTCGGGCAGTCGGGAAGATAGAAGCCACCGTCCTGGACCCGCGGGATGGACAGCAGCTGTTGGTTGAGCCAGCCGAGCGAGGTGCGCTTGCCGGCAATGTTGATCGAGATCGGAGTGGCGGCCCTTGAGCAGGAAGCGGCGCGGGTCCTGCCGCTCGATGACGTCGCCGAGCGGCACCCCGACCTCGACCGTGTCCGCCCTCGGCCCAGGTCTCGCCCTCCCGATCAATGAGCTCGACCTCCGGAAACAGGATCCAGGTCTCCTCGCGGCAGGTGCGACGGGTGGCGATCTGTCCGGTTTCGGTGCTGCCATAGATCTCGATCAGGGGCGCGCCAAAGGCGGTCTCGGCGCGCTCGGCCAGTCGGGCGCTCAGGGGCGCCGTTGCGCAGAGCACCAGGGCGATCGGCGGCGGCTGGATCCCGGATTCCAGGATGGCATTGAGATGATAGGGGGTGGTGACCAGCACCGTCGGGGCCGGACTCGCCGCCAGGGTCGCGACGATATCCGCCGGAAAGAAGGGGCGCCCCGCATCGAAGGCGGCCCCGCTCTGCCAGGCGAGCAGCACCGTCGACTCGAACCCGTACATGTGCTGGGGCGGGACCGTTCCGACCAGGGTCGCCGGTCGTTGCGGAGAGAGCCCGAGCACGCGCGCGGCATTGGTGACGTTGCGCTTGATGGCACCCC
>CAVOQO010000119.1:0-33368 GCA_963698355.1 uncultured Gammaproteobacteria bacterium
ACGCGGGCAGTCAGAACAGCGCATAGGCGCGCCCGATGACCTGGTGGGTCGGCAACGGACCCCAGTAGCGCGAGTCGAAGCTGTCGCGGGTGGCGCCCATGATCCACAGGGCGTCCTGCGACACCTCCAGCGCGCGCGCATAATGGTCCTTGGGCTGCCCCAGCGTCCCCGCCAGGGCCAGCCCCTCGCCCACCGTCTCGCCGTTGACCCTGGTGGCCGCTTCGCCGACCGTCACATGGTCCCCAGGTCCGCCGACGACGCGCTTGATGACGATCCTCTCGGGCGGGAAGAACGGGGCCATCCGATCCCCGGCGAAGAAGGCGTAGAGCTCCGCCGCGCCGCACGGCCCGGTCGTGGCGGTCCACCAGGAACACGGTGTAGGGCGGCAGGCACTTGTCGACCTGATCGTCGATCGCAACGTGAAAGCGCGTGCCCAGGTACACCAGGAGCGCGATGACGCCGAGCAGGATCGGCAGGCCGCGGCGCAGCGTGCGCGCCAGTTGGCCCGAGGCGGTCTCGGCGCTGGCCGCGGTGGCGGCGCTCACTCCACGTCCCCGAGCTTGAGATACGCATCTGCAGGCGCCGCGAGCACCGCCTGGGCGTCGAGCACCAGGACGCCCCCGTCGGCCAGCCGTTCGGCCGCCTCCCGGTGGCGGGCGATCACCGCGCCCGCCCGCTGCGGCGCGACGCCGTCGAGCGCCGCCGCGAGGTCCGCGATTAGGACCGGCGGGCGGGTCGCGAGCGCGTCGCGCAGCGGACGCACGGCGATTGCGGCGCCCAGGTAGCCGCTCGCGAGCCCCACCAGGACGCGACGAGGATCAGGATGGCGTTCGGCTCCCGTCGGGGCGCCGTAACGGCGTCAGGCGGCATCGCACGCCCCCTGCTTCTGCGCATCACCGAGCAGGCGCTTGATGGCCTCCTCCACCGAGAGCCCCTGCTCGCGCAGGCGGCGGATCGCCGCCACGTCCGCGGGCTTGGTGGAGTAGAGCAGCTGGCGGAACGGGTCGACCATCAGCCGTCCGATGCCCGCGCCGACATCGGTGAGGGTCAGGATCTCGGAGTAGACGCCGGGGACGGTATGGACGGTCTTGAGCAACTCCGCCCCCCCATCGCTCATCGGCAGGCGGTGCTCGGCCTTCAGCTGCTCGATGGCATGGGCGGGTTGCGCCAGCAGCAGGGTGTGGGCGCTGTTGTCGGCGATCGCGCGACCGGTGGGGTTGCTGTAGAGGTCGGCGAGGGACTGGGTGACGGTGATGGCCGCCCCGTTGTACTTGCGAAAGCGCCGGTAGCCGTGCTCGATGAAGGTCGCGACATCGCCCTGGGTGAGGAGGTCCCACGCCTCGTCGATCAGGACCAGCTTCTGGCGGCTGCGCTCGCCCAGATACATCGCCTGCTGAATCTGGAAGATGAGCTGGAGCAGGATCACCTGCTGGAGGTGCTTGCGCCCTTTGAGCTCCTCGAGCTCCAGGACCACCAGCTCCGCGCCAAAGTCCATGGTGTTGGGGCCGTGGAACCAGCGTCCGTATTCCCCCTGAGGGGTGAAGGGGTAGAGCTGCACGCCCACGTCCTGGAGGCGCTCGTCCTCACAGGCGAGCATCGCCTGCGCGATCATGTCCACGCTCATCGCGCTCCCGTGAACATCCCACAGCTCGCGAAGCACGCGCTTCAATCCGGCGGTGCGGTAGTCGCCCAAGGGCTCGGTGGGGGCGGCCATGGCGGTGACCAGGGCGGCGATCACGTCCGCCTCTTCCTCCCACGACTGCACCAGCTCGAAGGGGTTCAGCACGATCGTCGAGGCGGTGGTAAAGGCCACGAACTGACCGCCCAGGGCCTCGCACAGGTTGGCATAGCTGCGCCCCACGTCGATCACCCAGCAGCGCCCACCGACGCTGAGGCTGGTGGCGATGAGCTCGTTGGCGAGGAATGACTTGCCCGAGCCCGAGGAGGCGGCGATCACCGCGTTGTAGTTGGTCGCGGAGTCGAACAGGCTCAGATCCATGAGCTGGCCGGTGCGTCCCACCAGGTTCAGCACCGGGGTGCCGGTGCCCTTCCAGTCGCCGAAGACCGGGAACAGCGACACCGCATGGGAGGCGGAGAGGGTGCGGTAGCGGAAGCTGCTACGGATGGCCCCGCGGTCGGCACCGAAGGGCAGGCAATTGAGAAACAGCGGCAGCACGAAGAAGCGGTCGGGCAGGACCTGAAACCCCAGCTCGCGCCAATAGGTGCGCAGGTTCGAGGCCGCGGCGGCGGCCTCCGCAGGGGCGGTGAACAACACGATGCCGAGGTACGCCTGCAGCGGGCGGTCGCCGTGGTCGAGCCGCGCGAACAGCGCATCGAAGTCGCGCTTGTGCTGCGCCAGGCGCGGCATGTAGTGCGCGAGGTTGCCGGTGACCTGATGCGCGGCCCACTGGGAGCGGGAGGTGAGCTTCACCCGCGCCGCCTCGGCATCCGGGAAATACAGGTTGAGTGTGATGAGCGCGTTGTGGCGCAGGCCGCGCGACCCCGAGAAGGGGTCGCCCAGGTAGCGGGCGGCCAGACCGAAGCCGGCGCGGTCGGGAAAGCGCTTGATCGAGAAGGTCTGGATCCGCTGCTCGCCGAGCGTGATGCCCTTGGCGTCCACGTCGATGCCCACGTCATAGTCGAGGTACTGCTCGCGGATCAGGAGGCGCGGGTCGCACTCCGGGACGATGCGATCGCGCCACCCGGCGTGCGGACCCCAATTGAGCATCGCCGTCATGATGCGCACGTGGCGGTCGGCGCTGAGCGGCTGCGGGCGCATCCCGGCGGTCGCGAGGATCTGCAGCGCCGTGGCCTGCAGCTCCCGCGCCTCGCGGCGCTCGTGCTCGCCCGGTTGCGGCCCGGCCAGCGGGATCTTCGCCGTCACCAGCACCTGCAGCTCGCGCAGGCGCAGGTCGCTCCCCGGCGCGATCGCCCCGGCGCTGCCCGCGCGCAGGAACGCGGCCGTGCGGCGCGTGGACTCGCGCAGCACGGCGCGTGGCGGAATCGATGCGCAGGCCCTCCAGGCGGGCGACGGCTTCCTCCACATCGGGGGAGGACCACAGCGCGACCTGGACCAGCGTCTCGGGGGGCCAGTCGAGGTTGGCGAGCACCAGCAGGCGGTCGGCGGTGGACTGGTCGCCCGCGGCGAGTGGCTCGCAGACGTAGCCGAAGGCCAGCGACTGGTCGTCCAGCAGGAACAGGTGGCTGTCCGAGTCGTAGGCGAGGGTCGGGAACAGCGCGTTGGCGCGCGCTCCGGTCAATTGGCGATGCTGGCTCATGGCGTTTCGCTCAGTCGGATCGTCGGCGGCTCGCCGCACACCCAGGCGACGCGGCCACGGCGCTTCCCGATCACAGAACGGGCAGGGTCGCGGTGACCACGTTATCGACGATCGCCGGGGCCAGGAACATGCCCACACCGGCCGAGATACCCAGGACGAAGCCCATGATCGACTGGCGCGCGGCACCGGCGATGACGCCGATGATGATGAAGATCACCGCCACGCTGCGGCCCAGGAAGCCGGTCATCCAGCCCGTGAGCAGGGTGTAGAGGGTCTGGAACTCGGTGCCGGTGGTGCCGGCCAGCGCGGTGCCGGCGGCCACCAGGAGGGCCAGCAGGGCGATCAGGGCCAGGACGCCGAGGGTGCGGCGGTCCATGGGGGACAGTTGGGCGGACAGGTGCATGGCGGGCTTCTCCAGGGAACGACAAGGTAAAAGAGCGCGAGCGCTCGGCTTGACGATCTGTCCGGCGTGGCGCCGGACCACGGTGTTCATGCCCCCCGTTGGCCGGGGGGCGGTGCGAAGAAGGGCGGCGCTTGGGCGTCCGACGCGGCGGGGCTCGGGGTCATCGCCGGGCCAAGCGTGGCCGCCTCGCGGCGGCGCCCGATGCTGGACCTGCAGCGGGCGCAGGACCGTGAGCCGCCCGCTGGAGGACCCGCTGTATTGCCAGTGCTCGGGGTCCACCTCGATGTAGACGGTGGACGGCGGGTACAGGTCGCCGGTCGCGTCCTCCCAGGGGGCGATCCAGGCTCGCATCGCCGCGGGTGCAACCCGCTTGGGTTGGTACTCGCCGGGCCGCTGGTCCTGGGCCACCGATGGCGGACGCGGCCGGCGGCGTGGTCGCACAGCCGCTGACGGCGGCCCCCAGCAGGGCGAGCAGTGGGGTACGCAAACGCATGGCGGTCTCCTAGTTCCAGATCCGGGACACCCAGGCCCAGCCGGACCCGGCGGCAGGCCCGCTTTGGGTCGCGATCAGCGACGGCCGGACCTCCGCGGCGGGCGGCGGGCCCAACCCGTCGCTCAGGCGGTAGATGTCGCTCGGGGGGAGGCAGAGCGGCCGGCTGGGGTAGCCCGGGCAGGCGTATTTGGTGGTGCCGCCCGCGCAGCCTCCGATCAGTGCGGCACACACAAGTCCGACGCGAGACAGCGCGGATCATGGGGCGCCCTCCCCTTCCTGCGCGAGCCAGGCCGCCAGGTCCCCGGGGCGACCCGGGCGCATGCGCCCGTCCGGGGCGATCAGAAAGGGGGTGCCCTGGATCCCGAGGATCTGGGCGGCGATCAGCGCCCGTTGGGCGGTGCCCGCGCCGCAACCATCGGCCGGCGTGGGTAGCGCGCTGGCGTGCGCGCCGAGGAGCGCCTCGCGGGCCTTGGCGGGGTCGCTCGCGGACAGGCAGGCGAGGGCGAGGACCGCGCGCTGCGAGGGCTCGCCGAGCACAGGGATCGGGACCAGGCGGAAGCGGTAGGTCCCGGCGAGCGCCTCGATGTCACCGTAGAGCTCGGCGCAGTGGGGACAGAATGGATCGACAAAGACCACGACTTCGGGCCCCTCCCCGAGGTCGATCGCGCCCAGCTCCTTCACGTCGAGCTTGAGCCGCGCCAGGTCGATCCGCCCGGCGAGCCGCTGGACCTGATCGAAGGAGGTGAGCTTGGCGCCGTGCCACAGATCCAGCGCCGCGCCGCGCAGCACGTAGCGCCCGTTGTCGGAGAAGAACATCAGCGCGCCGTCGCGCGTCTCGACGGCCTGCAGACCGGCGACCGGAAGCCGTGCCATCCGCGCGATGCCGGGCGACTGCAACGGATCGGCGTCGTCGGCGACGGCACGACGCCGCGGCACAGGGCGAGGACAGCGATGGAGGGGAGCAAAGGCGGCGTGTCGCATGCCGGCAATCTGTTGGTGAACGTGGGAACAGATTGCGACGGGCAGCATGGCGCCGCCACGGGGATAAACGGCCGTAAACGGGGGTTTACTTGCAGGTCGTCGCCCCTGGACGCAGGGCATGGGCGAAAGGTCGGGACCGCTCTGGGGGTGAATCAGCCCATAAAATTCCCGGTCGTGCGGTTGAAGACGAAGCTGTCTTCCGAAAATTTCCCACTCCCCATTTGGCGGCGCCCAGCCGCCGCATCTCCCGAGTCGTCAGTTTGCGCAGGTGGTCCCGCCCGGGACCACCCTGATCGGCGGCAACTCCCAGGAGTACCGACACGACCCGCTCGGTCGGGACAACCCAAAGCTGATCGACCGGCGGGCGATGAACCTACACTGGGTGCAGTTGCTCTTGGGGAGGAGAAAGCGCGAAAGCACAACGCACTCCCGGAGCATCGAGGCGGGGCGACGCCCTAACGGGAGCGGAAGGGACCAAGTGCTGACCTGATCGAACCAGCCAACCTGCGCACGTCGAAACTGGGCAGTTCCCTTCCAATAGGAGCTGCCTCGATTACACTGGGCGCCAGCTGACGCAGAAGCGCCACCTTACGACTGCTGTGCGTCGAAGCAGAGGGCGTCGGGCGCGTGGTTCGGTGCGCACGCCAATTCTTTCATCGACGAAATCTCTGGGCGCAGTCCCCGCATGCCAGCCACGGTTATAGAAAAGCTGAACGCGATCATCCACCAGATAAACCGGGCCGGAAACGCCGAGCTGACGCGTCTCACGGTGCTGAAGCGTTGGTTTGAGCGCCCGGGAAGACTGGCGCCCTTTGCGCTCTGGGTCGCGTCTCGCTCCGCATCCCGCGGTGGCGAGGCGACGGGACCCGCCCGCGACCTGTTTCGCGAGGCCCACGCGCTACTCCCGGGCCAGGGAGCACGCAGTGAGCCGAACCGGGCCGCCGCGGAGGATCTGCACCGTCGGCTGAGGGAGTTCCAAGACACGTACCAGAGGCTGAAATGGGGATCCGTCCGAATCGTCAAGCAGCGGGATCTGCTGCTAGTCGAAGAGGGCCTCGCGGTTTACCTGTGGCATCCGCGCTCGCCGCCCCACGGCTACAAGCTGGCCGCGGCCTACTGCGAGCACTACGACCCGCACTACGGTAACGGTCTGAACGGGCCTTCAGTTACCAAGCTGGAAGAGATCCGCGACTTCATCAAATGTCAGGAAGCCCAGGAAGCCGAGAGCGCGCGCACTGCTTCCTCGGAGCCCTGAACACGTCGCACTGCGTTACCTGCGGCCGTGCAGCCGATCCCGCCTCGGCCCCTGGCCACGGACCGAAGTCCGCTGTCGACAGGATGGCCGACACTCGCCGCGCCCAAGAGTTAAAAATACTGTCCCCGGAATTGTGCGACACGAAGTCGCACGTGCATTTATCAAGGAATATGATCCGGTGTTCTGCCACCGGTACCCTACCAGACCGTGCGCCGTGGGCAACTGCGGGGTGCGAAGCGTCTGGGACACTGTAGCCTCCGTTTCACAACGGGCGGGCGAACCGCGAGGGGAGTCCGTGACTGTCAGCCTCAAGACGGTCGGGAGCTGGGGTTGGAGGGCAAGGTCAACATAGGTGAATCGCTATCCGTCGTGAGGACAAACATGCCTAAGAGGCTGAGAGGCATGAACCAAAAGGTGGGCAGCCAGGTCGAGGGGGCAGTTCTTCTCCTCGCGCAGATGTTGCGCTGCCGGCGCCGAGGCGAGACCTACCCCCTTCTGGATTGGTGTGCGTGCGGAACGTGGTAAGCCCGTTTGTTCCCGCAGGGATAGCGGCAAGTGGCCCGCAAGGGCTCACCGATGGGCGAGCGGGTAACGGAGGTCGGAGGAAGCGAATGCCGCTCGGTAATCGAGCCGATAGGGGTTCGAACTTTGCCCCACCCCGAAAGGGGGCTGACTTCCGACTGGTCTCGAATCACGAGAAAGGTGCGGAAAGGCTCAACCCATGTGGTTACTTAGACGATGAACGCCTTTGGCGTCATTGAAGGCCCGTGGGGCGCACATGTAAGCCAATTACAATCCTCTATCGTGAAGATGGTCAGGGCGGGTTTTCGCCCTTGGCCACCGGGTGCTTCACGGCGCCTTTTCGAGGCTTGAGCCGTGTGCGGTGAAAGTCGCTTGCACGGTTCTTAGGGGGCGGGGTGGCGGTAACGCCACCCTGCTACCCGACCGGAGATCGTCGATCGTCTCTCGCCCGCCCAGTTCGGATCGATTAGTTCTCTAACGTCACTTCGCACCGGTTCCTGACGAGCTACTCGACGGGCAACGCGACTCAAGATTTTCGAGCGCCGCGGCGATTCTCAGAGGTTGGATGACTTTGCTCATTCTTGTCGCTCCAACGCCGAAAATTCCGCCAGAGCCTGTTGAGCGCGTTGCACCTCCGCCGCCCAAAATTCGATCGTCTCATAGGGTCCGCTGTGCTGCGCGGCGTCCAGTTCGAGTTGGGCACGTTCGAGCCGATGTAAGAGGTGCCGGTGTTCGTACTCTCGCATCGGCTTGCTTTTACGACGAAGGAATTGGCGAATTCGCAAGACAGTACTCCTACTCTAGGCAGACACTGTTGGGGCTGACATGGTCCGCAACTCGACAAGGGGCACAGAACCAGTCGACGGAGGCCAGAGCCGTCCGTTTCGGCGCGGCGATGGTGCGGCGTTTCGCAGTCTGCGCCGAACCGGAAGCGTAAGAATTAGGAGTGTCGCGTGTCGCTCGTGAATCCGTCCGGGGGCTCCTGCCGCCGGACGGACTCGCTCCTTGGCGACAGCCTTTGGTGCCCCGGTGCGCCCCGCTCCGGGCCGCGGCTTCGGCACGACCTGCCCCCCGCGGGGGCGGTCGGCCTGCGCCACAGCCCTTCGACGGTGGCTTGACGCCGTGTCGGATGCGCTTTGCATGTTCCCTACGCAGCTTCGGGTCTCGCGCCCCTCCGCCACTCCGGGCCCACGCCCGCGCCGACGGCTACCGGGGACTACCGACCTTCGCGTTCGCTCTCCCTGGCCGGCAGCGGTCGATGGGTCCACTTCAGGTCCAGGCCGGATTTAAGACCGCCAGGCAACCGGACAAGGCCATGTCGGTGCTGGAGAAGAAGCACTTCGAGCACTACGGCTTCAAGAATCCGGCCGCGGTGCTGCGCGAGACGGACAAATACGGTGTCGACTTCCGCAATGTCTTCGATCAGACCCCGCTGATGATCGCCAGTCGCATGGGCAATGCCGAGCTTGCCGAGGCGCTGTTGGACCGGGACGCGGACACCAGCCTGGTCGACGGCAATGGGCTCAATGCCTTTCAGATCAGCCTGGAGCGCGCCTGCGCCGATGAACGGTTTGCGCGTACCAAGCTGCCGGCAGTCTTCGAGCGACTGGCCCCGGCCAGCCTGGACCTGCAAATCGACGGACGGCTGGTCAAGCTGGATCGGCGGCTGATGGAGTATCTGATGCTCTGCATCGCGATGGTGTTGTTCTATCAGCGTCTCGGAGAGAACTGGGCATCGCGCGGGCGGTTGCTCTCGGCGATCGACTTCGCAGAGGTCCTCGCCCATTTCCCCGAATCGGTCGTGCCCGCGCGGCGCAAGAACCGCGCTTACATCTCCTCGATCCTGTCGAAAAACGAGGTATCACGGCAGGGCCCATACAACCGCAAGCTCTTCCTGCGCGTGCGCCACGGGCAGTACCTGATCAATCCGCAGCTTGCGGTGCGTGTCGAAGGTGATTGGCGCCGCATTTACGAGCTGCTCTGCGCCGACCGGTTGGCGGGCCAGCTGCGCGATCCACTGCGTTGGGCCGGCCAGGTCTGGGATCTGAACGCCGATCGGGAACGTGCCATCGCGGCCCTGCGCACCATGCTCAAGGACCTAAACGACGGTCGGGGAGTACCGGTCTTCTTCTAGCGCTCCAGCAAAAGCAGAAGTCGCAGCTCCCGGCGGAACAGATGTCAGATTCGTCAAACCCGCCATCGAAGATGGACTTCCCGGTACCTCCGCTCCGACCCAAAGCCGCCACTCGGCTCGGACGCGCTGAGCTTCCGTTCCGTCCCAAAGTTGCGGTCCTTCGCCATCGTCGGCGCGAGCGCCCGGTCTGCCATATAGAGCGGACGCGGGAGGCTGCCATCGCGCGGGGCGCGTATCCGCAGCCCCACTCTCCGACAGCCGTTCTCCTGGGAAGCCCCTGGCTGCCAGGAGCAGCTTTAGCCGCGCTCACCGATCTGTAAACACCCTGGTGATCCTCTCGTCGCAGATCATTCGCCAACTCGGATCCAATGAACCGTTGCCCATATGACCGAACTCGACCAAAGCCATGCAGACCCGCGCCTTATTCGCCAAGTAGGAATGGCCAAAGGGGTTGCTCCTCGATGTAATCGGCCAGCTGCTCTCTGCTCGAACTGTCGAGGGCGTCCGCCTCGACCGTCGCCTCCCCGAGGAACGCGGTGCTCCCGATCCTGCCCCTGGCGACGCCGGCGGCGACTTGCCCCACACACGGTAAGTGCAACGCGAGCGAATTGACCGACGCCTCCGGGGCATCGGGGACGAGGTCGGTGATGGCGGCACGTTTCCGCAGACGTTGCGCCCCGGCTCCCGGACAAGATCATAGGCCGTGCGACGGCCGACACGATCCGTAAGGAGTTGACGGAATGGAAACGAACTCGGGGCTGCGGCACGCACGTGTAAACCCTTCGCCACGGCAGTCGCGACCCTACGACAACATCCGCGCTCGCCCGTCGATCACAGCATCGGCGCGGCCAGCCGTGACAGGTTCTCACCGAGGCTCCACCAAAAAGCGCTTGTCTTCGGGACATCGGGATCGATTCGCTCGGCATGGGCGAAGTCTCGCTCGAACATCTGCTCCATCTCCCCGGAAAAGTCTCCCTCCGCGATGACGGCCGTGACCTCAAGTTCAGGCGAAAGGAACGGGTGTCGAATGTGGCTTCACCGTCGATCAGCCGCTCCGCCCGCTTGGCGCGCGTCAACTCCATTCGCGAGAGCTTGCGGATGGTCCTGTAGTGGCGGTACTGGCCTTCCGCGGGCACGGACCAGGGCTTCCTCTTGGCGCAAGACTCCGCGATCAGTCCACCGATCTCGTCCTTGCGCTCCTCTGGCGTGACGATGACGTGACCACGTCGCCGGGTTCGAGCCTGGCGCAGCTGGCCGCCGAAGACTTGGCTATTCCTGAACAGGGACAACGACGCATGGCTCGTGACCGGGCGGCAGCCGGCCGTTCGCGCCAACGAGCGAGCCGAGCAAATGCAGGGGCAGGCCGATGGTTTCGCCGAGCACCTTCGCGGCAACCGCGCCGTCCGCCAGCTCGACCTCCGGGCTCGACAGCGGTCCGCGGACATCGACGGGTCCGACCCGCCCGACCAGGTTCGGGCGCTTGGGGCGGGGAGCGAAGGCGAAGTCCATCGTCTCGGTGCGCAGATCGAGGGTCCCGGCGCCGGGGGCCTGTACCTTGTCCGTCTCCAGCACCAGCGTGCGGGCCTTCCCGACCCCGTCCTTGAAGTCGAAGCGGGCGACGAAGCAGACGAGAGGCGCGCTGCCGTCGGCGCTGGGCGTGAAGATCCATTCGATGATGGTCTGTCCGGCCAGATTGATCGTCCTGTCGGCGAGACTTCCCCCCGGATGGACGCGGCGACCTCGCCGGTCAGGGAGGCCAGCAGCGCGCGGGGCTCGTCACCGCTCGCCGTCACGTCGAGGTCGAGATCGAGCGGCCCGGACGCCGCGGGCGCGTGATCGAGTCGCGCGAACGCCTGCTCGAGGCGGAGCCGGCGCGCAGTCGCCGTCAGCTTGAGCGCTGGCGTCGGAGGAGCAAAGCGCGCGTCGAGCGCACCATGGATGCGGCCACCGAGATACCGGAGCTCGTCGAGCGAAAATTGCAGGCGGGACCTGGCATAGACCAGGCTCGCATTCAGGCCGCTGGCCCCTGCGTCGCCGCCCTCGAGTGCGTCCGCGGCGATGTCGAGGTACAGCGCCGTTTCTTCCCGAACGTCCTTGCGCAGCCTGACCGCATCGCTCTTTCGATGCGAGAACAGATCGGTCACGTCGCGCGCCGCAACGAGATCCTCGAGGTGCAGGTCTTTTGCGCGGATTTTTCCCCGGATCTCGGGCCTGCCTCTGGCAGCGTCGATCCGCAGGCGCCCCTGCAGATCCGTCCTGCCGATGCCAAGGGCGCCGTGCACCACGGCGGTACCGTCGGCCGCGCCGAACGCGCCGTCGAAGGCGATCCGGGTGCCGCCCGAGGCCTTGCGCCCCAGGGCTGCGGCGAGAGGGGCCGAATCGGGGACCGCGAGTCTCAGGCCGACCTCCTCGGGGTTCTTGCCGGCTTTCTCCAGCTGCAGGGAGAGCGACATCAGGTCCGTTCCCTGCAGCTTCGCGTCCAGCCTCTCCAGGCGCAGGTGTCCGCGGGCGTCCGAGATCGCCGCTTCGCCCCTGAGCAAGCCGAGGCCGGTCGCGTCGGAGCGCCCGCTCAGCAGGGGGGCCATCTGCAGCCGAAACTTGCCTCTGAGGGCGAAGTCCCGCAGCGCGAGGACATCGTTCAGGTGACCGCTCAGGTCGAGCGTCGGGTCCCTCGCATCGCCCTGCACCAGCCGGATGCCTTCAAACCGAAGTCGTCCTTCCTCGTCACGCGCGATCCGCGCGATCCGGATCGGGCCGATCTCCTGCAACTCGAGCGCAGCAAGGCCCGTCTCCACGACCACGTCGTCGATCTCGAATCCGCCTTCGCGGCTCGAGACGCGGCCGCGGATGGAGCGCGGCGCCAGCGCGAGAGGCGATTGGCCCGCCGCTGCGCCGGGCGGGACGAGCGTCGCGGCAATAGCCAGGTCGATGCCGTCGGCTGCCCACAGGTCCGCCACCTCGCCGTTGACCTCGTAGACGCGGCCCTCGGCAGTCTCGATCCGCAGTTTGGCCGAGCCGACCGCAAGCCTCGCAAGCGCACCGTCCAGCGCCAGGTCGAGTGTTCCGGTCCCCTCGACAACCCGCGCCAGACTGAGCACGTCCTCTACCTCGCCGAGGGACGGCGACCTGACCTTCAGGCGAGCAGTGAGACCGAGCTCCCCGGCATCCCGGGTCAGTTCTCCTTCCAGAGCGGCCTCGACCCCCTGGAAAGTCAGCGTCAGTGAGGTGGCGCCGTCGCTCGCCGGTCCGGGGGCCAGGGAGAGGTCTGGGACCTTCCCGGACAGCACGAACGCCTGTCCGTTGAGGCTACCCTTCGCCTCGATCGAAACCGTGCCCGTGCGATCGGTCTCGCGGGAGGTGACGGTATCCAACGACAGCGTGCCGTTCCAGCCGGCCGGATCGTTGATGCGCAGGATCCGCACATCTCTCAGCGTCAGATTACGGACCAGCGGCGAGGACAGTGCCCCTTGCACCGCCTTCGAGATGCTCCGGCCGAGTGTTTCCGTCGACGGCTCGGCTGCGTCGACGATCACGCGCATGCTGGAGAGATTCAGCGCAGTGAGCGCCAGGCGTCCTCGCAGCGCGGCGCCGCGCGAGAAGGACATCCGCACCGTGCCCACCGGCGCAGGCGTTCCCGAGGCGGGGCCGACCGGGCTGACGCCCTGCATGACGACGTCGATCGTCGGCCCGAGGGTCAGGTCGACGCCACCGTCGACGACGACGGTCTCCCCGAGATAGGACGACAGGAGGTTCGCGGCGATCCGGCTCCGTGCGTCCTCGAGCGCGGGAAGGTGCAGGAGCGCAAAACCGGCCCCGACGATGAGGATGAGCAGGGCCGCGAGAGCGGTGAGCACTCGTCGAGCGATCCGCCAGCTCATGCGATCAATCCCATGAGCCTAGCGGCGCTCGGACTAACCACTGCCCAGCCCGAGAAACGACAGTGTCCGCCCCTCGACGTAAGGGTAGAAAGGGTTCCAGCGCAGGCGCAAGATTTCCGATGCGGGGATCTGCAGCACACCCCGCTCACCCCGAAGTGCGATGTTGCCGAGCCTGATCCCCGGGCTCTTTACCGTCGGGCGACCGCCGTAGAGGGGATCATCGGGCGGGAACGGCAATGCGACGTGCGCAAGGGAGTAGACGTCCTGCGGCCAGGCAAGGCCCAGTTCCGATTCGCTGACAGGGGTCATGCCGCGTCCCTTGCGGCGCACGACCACCTCACGGTGGCTGGCGTCCTTGTTGGTGACCAGACTCAAGGTGAAAGTCCGCTCCTGATCGTCCCAGAGCGCCTGGATCTCTCCGATCGGGTCGGACCTCATGATCGGTTCGATCTCCGCCATGCGGTTGATGTCGAACAGCACCAGCTCGTGATCGCCGGCGGGAAGCCGCTCGAACAGCCCCTCCACCAGGGCAGGGGTCGAGACGGTGGCGTCGACCACGGAAGAGAAGGCGAGCAGGCGGGGGAAGCGCTCGAGGGCTCCGGTGCGGCCAAGCTCGCCGAGACGTTCCTGGATCTGACCGGTCATGCGGTAGACGACATCCCCCGCGTTCACCGCGAACGAGCCGTATTTGAAGGGGTCGTACTCGGGAAGGATGGCGTTCCAGGCGAGCTTCTCGAGCCCCAGCAGATGGCCGAGCCGTGCCTGCCAGACGGCAAGTGCAGCGGCGGGGCTTACCCCGATGGCCGGGGAGAGCAGCACCAGTCGCTCGACCTTCGGCAGGCGCTCGTCCTCGATGGCGGACAGCGCGTAGTGCACCGCGAGGGCGGCTCCATTGGAGTAGCCCACGATCACTAGAGGGACACCCCTCGCGCGCTCGGCGAGGTGGTGCATGGCCAGACGCACGGCCGCGGCCATGTCCTGCCAGGTGATCTCGACCAGCCCGGACGGCGCGGTCCCGTGCCCCGGCAATCGGAGCCCCACCACCAGGGCGCCCGCAGCATTCAGGCGCTGTCCCAGGTTGCGCAGGCTGTAGGGGGAGTCGGACATGCCGTGCAGCAGCAGGACGCCGGCCTTCGGCTTCTCAGCCGGGAGCTCGAAGCTGCGGTTCCAGTTCGGCGACCAACGGGCGGGATCGGAGAGGCTGTTCCGATCGTAGCGGTTGATGAGACGCCGCCCCTCCGCGGGAATCTTCGCGTAGACCTGCTCGTCGAGTTGGGCGAACAGACGCTCCTCGAGCTCCAGATAGTCCTCGAAGGTCGCCACCGCGGAAGCCGCGGTGAACTCCTCGTCGAGATCGGCCAGGTGCCAGACGGCCAAGTCGGGACGGCTGTCCAGGTAGGCGACGAAACCGATGACGAGCACCGCCAGGGCGCCAGCCGCGCCATAGGTCGCAGCCAAAAGGATGCGGCGCACCAATCTGCTCAATCGAAAACTCATGATCTTCGCTCACCAGTGGTCCTCTGGCACCCCCCGTATGGAGACACCAACCTTGCTTGGCCCGTGCCCTCTTTCAGGCGCCTCCGACGGCACTGCCCGCGCACGGACGCCGACCGTGACCCCCGGCGCATGCGCAGGATGGTCGGACCATGACGCCTGCCTGTCGAGCGTGGCGACCGAAGTGCCCGGTCTGCTACGGAGAGCGGGACGCTGCAGACGGGCGATCGCGGCAGGCTTCGGATCTGCGTAGCCGCGCTCTCCGTGGGGTTTCTTCCGAAAGGCCCGTCGATGGCCGGGTGCCCTTCAACGTGCCCGCTTATCCGGAAACTCCCAAGTGATCCTGCCGCTGCGAATCAGCGGGCGCCTTGGGTCCCCTGGCGGCGTGCCGTTGCGAATGAGCTCGACCAGATCCGCGCTCACCCGAGGGTTACTTGCGAAGTAGGAATGGCCGAAGGGGTCGGTGCGTTTACCCTCGAAGACGACGATGTCGACGTTACCGAATTTCGCGAAGTAGTCCTGTGTGACGTCTGAGATGTCCTCCGCTGTCAGCTCCCCGACGCGCTCCTTGCTGCGGAACAGGATCTTCGACAGGAGCAAGGCCCGGTCTTCAGGCGACGCGTAAATCGTGAACCTTCCCCGGAGGAACTTGGGCAGTTCTGGGGAACGCCAACTCGACATCAGGTCCGGGTCGGAGGCAAAGATCTCGAGCTGGGTGCGGGCCACGTCCGCATCGATGTCCGGCGACATCAGCACCCAATTTTCGAACTTCAGCGCCTCGCTGGGGCTTTTGCCAGCGGCAATCGCCTCGATGCACAGCTCCCGAATCGCGTTGAGCAAAAGGGCACTACCGCGGCTGTGGGCCAGCAGGTGCAGGCCTTTGACTCCGGGTGTCCGCGCCAAGGTGCGAATGGCCTTTTTCAGGTGGCCGACCGAGTAGGTTGCCGACTCCGTGGTGCTGGTGAAGGATATCAGCGGGTTTCCCGTGCTCGACGCGGGCCAGGTGAAAAAGGTGCACACATGCGTACGGCCGAAGAAATGGCAAAGCTCGGCCGCCGTGTAGGCGGCGGTGGCGAACGTCTCGTTGAAACCATGCACGTAGAGGACAACCTCCCCCGAGGGCGCCGTTCTCAGCCGCCTCTGGACCTCCGATTGAAGCGCGGCGTTGGCGCGCCGATGGTCCTGCAGGACGGTCGGATCGCGCCTGACGCCGCGCTTGGTCGTCTCGACCGGGTATGGTCCCGCCGGATAGCGCCCCAGCTCCTTGACGGTGCCGAGCTCCATCGCGATCTCAAGACTCCGCGGATCTGACAGACTGTGGCGCCGCAACTCGTCCCAAGTCATTGGCGGGTGCAGCGTGACATGTGCCGACCCGAACCGGATCGAACGGGCGCGTTCCTGCCCGTAAGGCAGCTCGGCCTCCGGACTGTTGTCCGGAGCTCGGTCGGTCACGTAGAGCAGGTCGATGTAGTCGGTCCGCCGCTCGACCGGCACATCGTCGAAGATCGCCCGCGCCGTCGGGAGATGAAACTCCGCCGGTGTCGGCATCAGCTCGCGGACTTTGGTGGCGCAGCCGATTTGCAGCGTCGCACCCAGAACGCAGAGCAAGACAGCGCCTGTTCGCCGGTAGCCCGAATTGAAATTCGATACCACGGTCATCGGAAACCGGCATTTTTCTTCACGGCCATGTGCGTACGGTTGAGGAGAGGAACAGGGGATGAATCGAGGTGCCGCGTGGTCGACACCCCGAAAACGCTGCGCGCGATTTACCAAGTATGACCTAGATTTTGCAAGTGCGCTCTGAGCGCGACGACCAGAACAAAGGGGTCTGATTAATGGGCGATAGCGGGGGCGACAATTGCCGGGCGGATGACCGAATCGCCGCCGCAGCCACCTCCCGCGGTCGCTTTGGCGGGCCGGATTGGGGCCGGAAGCGCCAGCGCGGATGCCGCTCCAAACAGGGCCCGCCGACCTGGACGATCAGGCCGGCGATCACTTCGCCTTGGAGCATTGGAAGGACTTAGAGCGGTTGGCTCAATGCCAACCAGTCCTCCCAGACCCGGGCATGCAGGTGCTGGCGCGCGAGCTTGATGCGCAACTGATTGGCGCCGGTCAGGAGTTTCCCCGCCACGCGAATCAGGAACAGACGGATGCTCTGCGGCTCCCAGCGCTTGAGCTGGGCGTTGCCGCTGAGCAGGGCCATCCAGCGCAGGGTGTTATAGGCGAGGACCGCGCACTGGAACAACGCGGCGTTGGCCAGGAAGTGGACGGTCTTCAGGTGGGCCAGGCCCATTTGGCTCTTGGCCTCCTCGATCCAGGTCTCGGAGGTGGCGCGTTGACCATAGGTGCGATGGGCGAGCCACGGGCTCAGCGGCTCGGTGCTCACGTAGCAGAAGCAGTCATAGCACTCCAGCTCGAGCAGCTCGCCTTGGGGGTGATCGGCATCGCGCGCTTGCGGGCAGCGCACCGCGAGGAAGAACCGCTCACGGCTCCACCCGCCGGCTCGGTGAGAGAATTCACATTGCTCCCAGCCGCGGCGCCGGTGGATCGGGGTCCAGCGCTGTTGGCCGAGCAGCTGGGCGAGGTTCCTCATCTTGACCTTGATCAGGTAGCCGTGGCCGCGGGCGTCGAGCAGGTCGAGCAAGGCGCCGTCGAAGAAGCCGCTGTCGGCGCGCAGAATCAGGCGATGATGCGCCGGGAACTGGGCGAGCAGTTGCTGCATGAACGCCACCATGCCATTGCTGGTGTAGGCGCTGCCGGTGCGCAACCACGCCTGTACGATCTCTTTGGTGTCGCTGCAGAAGGCGAGCAACGGATGATAGGAACGCGCGCCGCGTTTGTGGGGGTTGTAGCCCTTGGCCGTCCCTTGCTGGCGACCGTAGACAGTCTTGACCGTGGAGTCGGCATCGATCCATTTTTGGCACTGCGTGGCCAGATGCGAGCGCCCGGCGCGCAGGGCGCGGGCCCACACCCGCTGGCGCAGCGCATGGACCAGCGTCTCCAGGCCGCTGACATGCCGCTCGCGCACCTCCTTAAACACCCGCCCGAGCGTGCTCTGATCGGGCAGGCGCTGCCAACCGGCTACCCGGCGCAGCACCTCGTCGGACCACAGCGCCATGCACTGACTGAGGCTGCGCGCCCCGCCGATCAAGCCCACCACCACCAGGAACGCGGCGTCGCCGAGTTGGTAGAGGGCGTTCGCCGCGCGCGTGTGCTCAACGTGATGACCGAACAGGCCGCCGAAGCCCAGGGCGTCGAGAAACTTGACCACCGGCACCAGCCCGGCTTGGCTGCTCATGCCACGTCCTGCGTCTTCCAGCCGGATCTTCGGCGACGCACCCCGGGCCGATCCGGGTCTCTTTGCGGTCGGTTTGCTCATCGAAACGGTGACTCCTCAAGGCGAACCCAATGCGGCTCTAATGTACTGAGAAGGTTACCATTCTACGCATCCTGTATTCAGCGCTTGCAGCATTTAGGTATGATAATTCATCTTTTCCGGACATTGGCAAGCGCAACAGCTACCAGGATCCCGGGTCGACGCACACCGTGGGGTCGACCGCTTGTCACGAGTGCCCGATCCCGAAATCCGCAATAAGCGCCTGGCCGCGTCCATCGCGCAAGCAAGCTACTGAAGCGGCCGCGGAACCGGCGGCACTGGCCGGGCGTCGGCGCCGGCAGTACCCGTCATCACCAGCACCGAGCCGGTAGTGCCGACGCGCAGGTCCACGCCGTCGGGGATCTCCTCGAGGTGCACCCGCACCGGGATGCGCTGGGCGAGGCGGATCCACTCGAAGGTGGGGCTGACGGTGGGCAAGAGGTCGCTGCCGGTGCCGCCGTCGCTCTGGGAGATGCCCCAGCCGATGCTGTCCACGCGGCCCTGCAAGCGGCCGGTCCGGGTAGCTCATCAGGGTGATGACGGCGCGGTCGCCGGGGGCGACGCGCTCGATCATGGTCTCGCGGAAGTAGCCGTGCACCCAGAAGCTGGCGGTGTCCACCAGCGCCAGGGCCGGCTGGTTGGCCACCGCCTGGCTGCCGAGGCGCAGGTTGAGGTTGGTGACGTAGCCGTCCACGGAGGCCTCCACCCGGGTGAAGTCCAGGTTCAGCTCGGCGGTCTCCAGCGCCGCCTTGGCGCCGCGCAGTTGGGCGTTGTCGTCGCCGGAGGCGCCGCGATCGGCCTTGGCACGGGCCAGCTCAGCCTTGGCCTGCAGCAGCGCGGCGGTGGCCTGGGTGCGCTGGGCCTGGGCCTTGGCCAGATCGGCCTGGGCGACGTTGAAGGCGGCCTCGGCCTCGTCGAAGGTGCGCTTGGCCACATCGCCCTTGGCGATGAGCTGCTTGGCGCGCTCGAAGTCCTTGCCGGCCTTCTCCAAGGTCGCCTCGGCGCTGGCCACCAGCGAATCCGCCTGCGGCAGACCGGTCTTGGACTGCTCCACGGCGGCCTCGGCCGCCTCGACCTGGGCGCCCAGGTTGTCGAGCCGATCCAGGGTCTCGTCCAGGCTGGCCCGGGCCTGGTCCAGGTCCGCCTGATAGGTGCGCGGGTCGATCTCGAACAGCAGGTCGCCGGCCTTGACGAACTGGTTGTCCTTGATCGGCAGGGCCACGATGGGGCCGGAGACCCGCGGTGCCACGCGGATGACGTTGGCGCGCACCTGGCCGTCGCGGGTCCAGGGGTTGACGACATAGTCCCAGTATTTCCAGGCGACCAACAGCACGGCCACCAGGACCACGGCGCCGGTTAGGCCATAGCGCAGCAACGCAGGCGTTTTGTTCATGACGGGATGACGAAGGTTCCGATGAGTACGGTGTAGATCACCACCAGCGCGAGCAGCACCAGCGGCGGATAGAAGAAGAAGCGCGAGAGCCGGAAGCGGTTCAGCAGGTGCGCCGTGAGCCAGGCCAGCACCAGCCCCAGCAGGGCCGCGATGAGCATTGGCGGGAAGTAGACGTCGCCGATGGCGAATTCGCTCGGGATCAGGTTCATGCCTAGCCCTGTCATGTCAGAAACGCGCCTCGCGCAGCCGCGACCAGTCGATGGTCGGCACCTGGCTTGCGAATGCCACCAGCGCCTCGGACACACCGCGATGGGCGCCCAGCAGGCGGTACATGTTCTCGCCGTCTTCGACGGACAGGCGGCTGCCCTCGGTGCCGGCAAGCGAGGCTTCGATCTGCGTCTCCAGCTGCGCCAGCTTGGCGTCGAGGCGTCTGCGGTAGTCCGCGCCGTCCGCCGCCTCCGGCGCGCTCGCAAGCTGGTCGAAGATGCCCTGCACACTCAGGCGCCAGCCGCGCACGTCCTCGCGCAGCGCCCGCACCATGGCCTCGGATTGGCGCGCGTCGCGGGCGCGCATCAACGTCTGCAGGCGGTCGCTGATGGCCTGCACGCTGGTGACCAGGTCCTGCACCTGTGCCGGTGTTGTTCCCCCGAGGGCCGCCGGCGGCAGGGCATGCGCCCAGGCCGCGAGCTTGCCGGGCGCCGTCGCGACGTTGCTCAGGTGATGCGCCTTGCGCCAGCGTTGCGTGAGCGAGGGCGCCCGATCGCGCGACCAGCCGGTGGTGGACATCAAAAAGGCGCTGCTGCGCAGGAACCGGCGCAGGATCGCCTGGAAGCGGTCCTCGGGGCGCAGCGACACGGGGAAGTACTGCGTGATCGCGAGACTGCCCAGGATCATCAAGCAGACCAATGCCAGGTTGACGGCGGTCAGGAAGCTGTAGTGCTGGTGCACATCGATGGACACCAGCACCATGAAGAAGGCGAGCCCGAAGTAGCGCTTCAGCATGTGTCGCGGGGAATACAGCAGGTAGACCAGGGAGAAGACGGTCACGAAGAGCATCGTGCCGAGACCGAGAAAGCCCGACAGGTGCGGCATGACGAAGATGTGCGCAACGGTGCCGAGCACGATGCCGAAGGCCATGGGCCAGAGGAAGACGCGGGCGTGGATCTGCGGATGCAAGGCCAGCAGCATCACGAACACGGCGCTGACGATCACCAGGCCGCTGGCCACCGGCAGGTCCGGCACGTAGATGTAGAGCAGCAGTGTCAGCCAGAGCACCGTGGTCTGCCGCAGCACGCCGATGAGGCGGTCCGGGTCCAGCGGTGAGGGGCGCACCGGTTCGCCGAGGGCGGGACGGGCCGCGTGCTTGGTGGACAAACCGCGGATGTCGCTTGCGGCGTCGAACAGCGCGCGGGTCTCCTGCTCCAGCCGCGTCAGATAGGACGTCGCCAGCAGCACCGCGCTTTGATGGAAGTGCGGCAGCGTCGCGAGCTGGTCGCGGTCGACCTCGCAGGCTAAGCCCGCGTGCAGGGTCGGTTGCGTGGTCATCTCGCCGCTCAGCATGTCCGCGATGGCCTTGAGCCTGGCATCGAGCTCGGCGCGCAGGGCCGGCAGCGCCGGGATCAGGCGCTCGGCGTCCACCGCGTCCAGCTCGTGGAAGAGCTGCCGCCATGCCTCCAGGGTGCCCTGCAGCGCGCCGAGCTGCCCGATGAAGCCGTGCCAGGTACGGCGGACCTCCCAGATCTCGTAGGTGTCCAGCTCGGCTTGGTCGAGCTTTGTCGGCAGGCTGGCGAGGGTGCGGGTCAGGTCCGCGCGGAGCTTTGTGGCTTCTTGGGCGGCGTCCTGGCCGGATGCGGCCTTGCCGCGAGGTGCCTGTCAAGTGCTCCATATAGAGCGAGAGCAACCGGCGCTGATCGTCGACCACGCCGCGCACCGCGCCCTCGAAGCCGCGGCGGGAGTTCACCGGCCAGATCAGGATCGACACCAGGGTGTAGACGACGATGCCCAGCGTCGTCTGCTGGCTGCGCAGCACCGCCCGGTTGAAGTCGTAGACGGCATTGGGCTCGGCGGTGACCGCGACGATGGGCACGGTGATCCCTGCCATGAACCAGAAATACCAGCGCGTCGTCCCGCCCATCATGTAGGTGCAGAAGGCGACGAACAGACTGATCGCGAGCATGAAGGTCCAGCGGTTCTCCGGAAATAGGGACAGCAGCACCAGGCCCATGATGGCGCCGAACAGGGTGCCGAACACGCGCAGCATGCCCTTGTTCAGGGATTCGCCGACACCGGTCAGGCCGCAGAAGGCCACCGCGAAGCCGGCCCAGAAGGGCGTGCCCCAGCCCTGGGACAAGGCGATGGCGTAGGCGATGACCATCGCCAGGGCCATCTTGAAGGCGTCTTTAAAGCGGTCAGAGAGGGCGATCATCGCGTAATGCCCGAGGCGAATCGCAATCGGGATCGTACCGCTCTTAGAGGGGATTTCCGAGTCTTCATCGGCTTGCGCTCAGCATGGGTGATTCAGTTCTTCCGGCCTTCACGCCCGAGACCCTTCCAGCTGCGCTGAACGACGACGAACAGCAACGCCGTCGACCAGCCGGCCAGGAGGATCCCGTTCATCGCCTCGATGCCGCTCAGGAGCCGCCACTCCTGCGTGGACAGCGTCACGTCCCCATAGCCCACAGTGGTGTAGGTGACGAAGGAGAAGTAGGCCGCCTTCTCGTAGGTATCGAGGGTGTCTCCCGGCACGATAAACAGGTACGTCAGCGCCCACAACTGGATCTCGATCACATGCAGCACCATCAGGGCCATGGCGGTCCAGATCACCGCCGGCAGGGCCTTGTGCGACGGGATCAGGCCGCTGGCATTCGCATAGTGCCGAGAGAGAAATCGGATCAGGGCATGGGTCCCCAGCGCGTGCGCCAGCACCGTGGAAACGACCAACCCGATGCCGGTCAGGACGATTCCCGGGTGCAGCGTGGTCAGTTCCTGCATTGTGTCGTTCTCAACGCCGATCGTCCGACGCCATTGCGCTGCGCTTTCGGGGTCGCTCTTGCCCCGTCATCGCGGGTCATCCCCGTCGAGTCCGATGAGACGGCCCGTAGTCGGCGTCGGCATTGCGTTATCGCCCCCCTGCCTCCTGCCGGTACGCGTTGACGGCATCCTCCAGCGTCTCGTAGAAGGCGTCCTTTCCGAACAACCGGTCGAGTTGGTAACGGCTCTTCTCCCCGACGTCCTCCATGACCTGGGCAACGACCAGACGGATGCCCTTCTCCTTCAGGATACCGAAGACCGAGCGCAGGGTCTCGGCGGCCGAGAAATCGACGTCGTCGATGGCGGAGGCGTCCAGACACAGCCAGCGGAGCGGCGGATCGGCGCTGTTGACCAGCGCCATCACCTCCTCGGAGAACTGCTCGGCATTGGCGTAGTACATGCTGTGGGTGAAGCGGTAGACGGCGAGACCCGGCAGGGCCTGGACCCTCGACGACACCGGCTGCGCGTGCCAGGTGCCGGACCCGGCGGGCTGGAGCAGGGCGTTCTTCGGCCGGTAACCGCGGCGGGTGTGGTCGATCAGCGACAGCACGATCGCGAGGATGATTCCCTCCTCGACGCCGACGAAGATCACCATCAGCGCCGTGATCAGGGCCACCCAGAACTCCGAGCGCCGCTCGCGGTAGATCCTCCGCATGCCCTCGAGATCGATCAGGTCGATGCCGATCAGGAAGACGACGGCCGACAAGACGGCCTCCGGCATGTAGGCCAGCGGGGCGGTCAGAAACAGCAGCACCACGAGCACGATCGCCGTCGTCACCAGGAGCGAGAGCTGGGTGCGTCCGCCAGCGCTGTCCACCATCTGGGTCTTGGTAGGGCTGCCGTTGACGACGAAGGTGCCCGAGAGCCCGGCGCCGATGTTGGCCAGCCCCAGCCCGACGAGATCGGTATCCTCGCTGAAGCGCTCGTTATAGCGCGAGGCGTACGCGCGGGAGGTCGCCGCGCTCTGGGCCAGGATGACCACGAACATGGCGAACGCGGTCGGCACCAGCTTGCCGATCAGCTCCCAGCTCCAGGCGACCTGCGGCAGACCGATGTGGGGCAGCCCGCTGGGCACGGCGCCCAGGACGTGGACGTGCCGGCCGAGGTCCAGGGCCCAGCTCAGGGCAATGGCCCCGATGACGGCGATCAGCGCCCCGGGGATCTTCTTCGAGACCCGTTTCGAGCCGACGATGACCATCAAAACCGCGATCGCGATGGCCAGGGCGTAGAAATTGATCTGCTCGAGCTGCTGCAGGTCGGTCCAGATCTTGCCCAGGGTGCCGTGTCCGCCGCCCTGAAGACCAAGCATGCCGGAGACCTGCCCGAGCGCGACCTGCACGCCGACCCCGGTCAAGAAACCCACCAGCACCGTGCGCGAGAGAAAGTCGGCCAGGAAACCGAGGCCGATGCTGCGCGCCAGGATCAGGAATCCCGCCGCCATGAAGGCGAGGACCGCGGCGAGGGCCAGATACTCTTCGGAACCGACCGAGGCGATGCCCACCAGGCCGGCGGCGAGGATGGCGGCCGTCGCCGAGTCCGCCCCCACCACCAGGTGCCGCGAGGAGCCGAAGATGGCAAACAGGGCCATGGGAATCAGGATGGTGTAGAGGCCAGTGATCACCGGCGTGCCGGAGATCTTCGTGTAGCCCATGACCTCGGGGATGGCGAGTGCCGCCAGGGTCAGGCCGGCGATGACCTCGGCCGGGATCTGCGATGCCTTGATGGGCAGCACGCCCTGGAGGACCGGAAACGTCCACCCTCCGGTTTTGGTTTGCTCCGTCGTCATAGCCGGCTCCTAGATGATCCCTCCCCGGTAGGCCGGGAATCCTCGGGCCTCTGGGCCCGACGCAAGGAAGAACGCCACTTCCAAAACCTCCTCGCGTTCGTCGGTCGCCGCCATCACCCCGTCAGACCGTGAACGCATTCCGCGTCGGTTTGCGCCGAGGAACGGAGCCCAACAGCGCGACGCTCGCAAGGCATTGATTGTTTGAGCTCCCGTGTCGGCTCAAGCCCCTTCGATCAGGCGCTTCAGCAGATCGTCGTGGTCGAGCTGGATTGCTGAGCGGAAGCGCTGCCGATAGGCTGCTCCACGCAAGACCCCGGGGCGGACGAAGCAGCCCGCTCAGTCTTTCCGAGACCCCCTAAGCGTGTCGGTGGGGTTCTCTCCGAAAACCGACCGATATTCTGCGGCAAAGCGACCGCTCAAGCGGTATCCGAGGGAGAGCGCGAGGCACTTGACCAAGGCCGGCCTGGCCTCGGGCGCCAGCAACGCGTCGCGCGCCTTCGACAGCCGTGCAAGCCGTAGGTAGCGGTAAGGCGACACGCCAAGCGTGTCGACGAAACACTTGTGGAGCCAACGCTGGCTGACGCCCACGGCGGCGCAAAGCTCAGCAAGGCTCGGCGCTGGCAGCGCCGTCGCCGCATCAGTGGCCGCGCGCACCACGCGCAGCGCATCCACCCGGAATGGATTCGCGTCGGGAACCCGGCGCAGAGCCGGCAAGAGCTGTGCCGCGAGCATGGAGATGAGGTCGTTCTCCACGGCTTCCGGCATCGCAAAATGACCCGGCGACACGGGCTCGCCGCCACCTGGTCTGGCGACACCGATCAGCTTTCGGCGCAGGCGCTGGCCGGTATCCTGTTCCGGTGGAAGGACGACGTCCGTCAGTTCGACATCCTCCGGGCCGACGCCAGCCAAGGCCGAGCAGGCCGAGACCAGGCGCGTCCTGCGGACACCGATCGCGAGATTGCGGCGGTCCTGGCCGGTGGTCGTGTAGCCGTTGGGCCCCGCCGACAGGAACAGATCGAACGGCCGGGCCGCACGTCCGTTGAAGACATAGTCGGCCCGCTCGTTCATCGGCATCAGCAGGACGACCCAGTCCCGCCTCGGCACCGAATGCACCGCGAGCTTGGGCGTCACGCTGTAGTCGAGGACGGCGAGGTCGCGACCCCAAATGCGTCGCGACAGGTACCTCGCCGTTCCCCGCCCCAGCTGTACGCTCTCGGATTCAACCAGGGGGAGGCCCGAGACGAACTCGGGGCGACGCCGGTCGAGCCGCTTTACGTACCCTGCCCCCGCACTCGTATGCCGGTCGATCCCGACGTCTTGGGGCCTGAGTTCCTGTAGGGGTCTGTTCATCTTGACCTCTGCAAGCGTGTGGTCCGTAAGCTTCTACCTTGAGGTTAAGGCATAAACTGGTCCAAAAACTACCCCACGCAACCGGAGTGCTAGAATTGATCCCAAGAATCTTCGCCACGACCTCCCGCGTATTGGTGACGTCCTCTTCGCGTGTCGGCGCGCCGCTTTCCGACCTGAGCTGGAAGGTGGTGGCCCCCGTGCTGGCTTTTGCGTTAGGCATCCACACAACGATTCCAACACGCGGTATTCTTATGCGCCTTTCGATCGTCTCTGTCGCCCTGCTTTCCTGCCTGGCATCGGCGTGCAGCCCGCAAACCGACAGCGCCGACACGGGACACAATGCGGAGCGCCCCAGCGAGTCACCGATCCGAATCAGGATTCCCGATACCCGTTTCACGGGCATACTGCCCATGTACATTGCCGAAGAGAAAGGCATACTCGAGGAAAACGGCCTCGAGGCGCAGTGGATTGACGTCCGTGACCCCGGCCAGGGGACGAAGCTTCTGATTGCCGGGCAAGCCGATCTCATCATGACGACTTTCGCGAACATCCTACCCGTCGAAGCGCGGAAGCCAGGCTCGTTGCGGTTGCTGTTCCCTGCCAGCGAAACGCGCTCGGACCCGGTCAGCTACATCCTGGTCCGCCCAGACTCGACCATCAAATCCCTGGCCGACCTTGGCGGAAGGACGCTGGGTACCTACAGCGGTCCGAGTCAAAAGGCCTACGCACTCATCGTGCTCGAGAAGCTCGGCTACCGGGAACCCGAGGACGTTCGCCTCGTTCAGGTCGCGACCGCTGCCCAGGTACAGGGCCTATTCGGCGGCGCCTATGATGCCCTGTTTACCGTCGAGCCCTATGCCTCGATCGCCCTCGAACAGGGCGCAAGATCCATTGCGACCGGTGTTCGGACAGCGCTCATCAGCGATCCGTTTTGGCTCGGCGCGGCAGCCGTACCCTCCGGCGTCGCGAACGCCCAACCCAGCTTGATACCGAAAGCTGCTGCGTGCCTTGGACGATGCGGTACGGTACATCGGTGCGAATGACGCCGAATCCCGCGAGGTACTCGCCCGACGTACCGGCACGGTCGACGCCGTTGCCAAGCGCTCTGCCCTTTACAATTGGGTCGCCTACCCGAATACCGACCAGCTTGATCAAATCCAAGACGCCGTCGACCTTCTGCATCGAGAGAACATGATCGATGCGCCCGTAGACGTCCATACGCTTTTTGTGGGTAGCGATCTGGAATGACATGGAGGAAGAGTCGCTCGGTCGTCGAGGCGATACGAGTCCACCGGGGCTTCCTGCTCCGCGCCGAAGACCTGTCGTTCCGAATCGACTCCGATACGGGCTCCGCACGGATCGTCGAGGGGATCAGCTTGACTCTGAATGCCGGGGAGATCCTTGGACTGCTGGGTCCGAACGGGTGTGGCAAGACGTCGCTGCTCCGCATCCTTGCCGGGGTTTTGCAGCCGAGTGACGGGGCAGTCATCCGGGGCGGTCCTGATGTCTCCCTGGGGATGATCAGTCAGCACGTCCATTCGAACCTATTGCCGTGGCTCACCGGCGTCGACAACGTCGCCTTGCCGTGTCTCGTCAAGGGGCGCAACGCACGGCGGAGTCGCGACGAGGCGGTCGAGTCACTGAACGCCTTGGGGCTGAGTCACTTGACCGATCAATATCCACACCAGCTCAGTGGCGGTCAGCAACAGTTGCTCGCGCTCGCTCGGTGGCTCGCAAATCCGCCCAGCGCGCTCCTCATCGACGAAGGATGGTCCATGCTGGACTTCGTGCAGCGCGAGCGAATTTACGGGTATCTGCGAAGTTTTCGTGCGCACGGACAGCGAAGCGTTTGCTTGGTCAGCCACAATATCGGCGAGCTCGCCGGGGTCGCCGATCGCGCCTTGGTGATGAGTGGCCCGCCGGCAAAGATTGCGTACGAAATAGACCTGACAAAGAGATCCACCCTTGCAGACCGGGTAGACGCCCTATGGGAATGCGCACGACGGGTCTTCGCGATACCGCAGTCGGGATGCTCCTGATCGGGCTGATTCTTGCCGCCTGGGAGCTTTCGGTGCGAATGGATTGGGTCTCGCAGCTGGCTCTGCCGCTTCCAACCAGCGTGCTGCAACGAGGCGCGCAGCTGGCGCTTACTTCAGAGTTCTGGAGCAACTGGGGCCGGACGCTCGCCGTTTGGCTCACGGCGTTCGCCGCGGGAACCGGGGTCGGCTTGTCGTTAGGCTTCGCCGCAGGCGTCAGTGAGCGGATATGGCAGGTGCTGCTACCGCTGCTGAGCTATCTGCGTGCGATCCCCCCGATCGCCCTGTTCCCGATCGCCCTCATCGCAATGGGCCCTGGAGGCCTTTCCATCGGCATCGTCGCCGGCCTGGCCTCGGCGCTCTACGTGTTCCCGGGCACCGCGGAGGCCGCTCGCGAGAGCGCATCCCGGTTTCGGGAGCTCGCTTCCATCTTGTCGGCGAACAACTTCGAGTTCCTCCGTCATTTCGTTGCGCCTGGAGCTGCTGTTCACGCACTCGTATCGAGCCGGGTATCCGCCACCATTGCATTCGTCGTCTGCGTTGCAGGAGAGATGATCATTGGTGGACGGACCGGGGTTGGCGCGGCAGTCTTGGACTTCTCGGAACGCTATCGGCTGGAAGAGGCCTATGCGTACATCCTCAGCATGGGCCTTTTCGGCCTTTTGATCGATCTTACGTTCGCGACGGATCACTCGATTCCAAATGGTAGAAAGCGCATCGAGCCAGGCGCCAACGGAGCCTTGACAGGGCACCTCGAAAAATTCGAGGTGCCCGTGCGGGGCAAGGATGCCCCGCCATTTTCAAGCGCCTAATTGCTTGAAAATGAAGCGAAGCGGAAATCGCAATTTTCGCTTCGCGTCTCGAAAAATCCCAAGGATGGGATTTTTCGAGGTCCCCGACAGAGGGAAACTCTGAGTGCGGTCGTCGATCCCGGCGACGGTTTCACGACGGCCCCCGGGTGCAGGAATTGATCCCAAAAGGTCGCCTGCGACCGAGCGCCTTTCCGTTATCGTCTGTGGCGATTGTGAACGGGCACAAGCCTTGGGGGACGATCGTCGATCGTTCACCCGTTCAGCCAGCAGTGCGACAAGGCGGGTCGTCAAGGCGCTCGGTTGCCTGGACTTGACGGGTTGACGCGGCAAAGCGACCAACCCCCCCAGCCGGCTGAAGCCACTGGGTGAGCCTGTTCGGCCGCACCCGGATGAGCATCCGATCGAGCCCCATCGCCCCCTTCGCAGGGCAAGGCCCGGCGTTCGCGCGGTGACCGAGCAGGTGGAGTCCGTCTTCCCCTCGGGCCTCTGACAACCGGAGTCGCCATGGACCTCTCTGCCGTTCTTCTCGGTATCGTCGTGATCCTTGCCGCGACGGCCATTTGCGTCGTCCTGTTCGAGCGACTCGGCTTCGGAGCGATTCTGGGCTTCATCGTCGCCGGTATCCTCATCGGGCCGTATACCCCTGGCCCGACCCCCGTGCACGCGGTCGACGAGCTGCAGAGCATCGCCCAGCTGGGCGTGGTGTTGTTCATGTTCACCGTCGGCCTGGAGCTACGCCCGGAGAAGGTCTGGTCGATGCGTCGGCTGATCTTCGGACTGGGCTCCCTCCAGATGGTGGTGACCGCGGGTGCCCTGGCCGCGTATCTGATCCTGGTTGCGCACGCGTCCTGGGAGACCGCGATCCTCATCGGCCTGGCCTTCGCCATGTCGTCGACGGCCATCGTCATGGCCACGCTGGGGGAGCGCGGCGAGCTGGCCACCGAGCATGGGCGGACCAGCTTCGCAATCCTGATGGCTCAGGACATGTGGGTTGTGCCCGTCATGGCCTTGGTCCCGATCCTGGCCCACACCACGAGTCAGGGCGCCGCGACACCGCTGTGGCAGACGCTGGTGCTTGTGGTCGGGGTGATCGCGGGCATCCTCGTCGTCGGGCGCTGGCTGCTGCCGGCCGCGCTCGGCTATTGCGCGAGCCGACGGCAGATGGCCGCCTTCAGTCTGACGCTCTTTCTGGCCGTGCTCCTGGCCGCCTGGTCCGTGGACCGGGCGGGCATTTCCATGACCTTGGGGGCCTTTCTCCTCGGGATGCTGCTCTCGGCCTCGGACCTGCGGTACCAGATCGAAGCGACCGTCGCTCCCTTCAAGCAGACCCTGATGGGCCTGTTCTTCATCGCGGTGGGCATGTCCATCGACGTGGGCGCCGTGGTCCGCGACTGGGAGGCACTGCTGGTCCATGTCCCCGTCGTGCTGGTGCTCAAGGCCGTGGTGCTGGTCGCTCTCGTCCTCGCCTTCGGTATCGGCCGCGCAGTGGCGATCCGCACCGGGTTCTATCTGTCCCAGGTCGGCGAGTTCGCCTTCGTCCTCCTGGGCGCGGCATCCGTGGCCGGACTGCTGGGCAGCGGCGCGCACACCCTGGCCATGCTGGTCGTAGCGGTCAGCATGATCGCGACACCGCTGATGGTCAAAGCGGGCGCCGCGGTGGCCGACCGGCTCGGGGTGGCGCACAGGCGCGCGGATACGGAGCTGTCCGCCGACCTGGATCGGCATGTGGTCATCATCGGCTACGACGAGGTCGGGCGTCTCATCAATCTGATGCTGGAGCGGGCGAACATCCCCCACGTCGCCGTCGAGCGGGATCTCGCCATCGTGCAGCGGGCCAGGCGCGCCGGGCGCCAGGTCTACTTCGGGGACCTGTACAGCTCCACTGCCCAAGAGGCCGCCGGGCTCGGCAAGGCGGCCGCAGTGTTCGTGACCTCGCGCGATTCGGACGCGGCCAAGGCGCTTGCCGTCACCCTGCATCGCCTCTATCCGAACCTGGACGTCTACGTGCGCGTACGCACCCTCGGCGATCAGGAGGAGCTGGTCGCCAAGGGCATCAAGCAGGCGGGCACGGGCTATATCGAGAGCACGCTGACTCTGGGCGGGGGACTGTTGAAAGACCTCGGGGTCGCGGAAACCGACGTCAGCGAATTGGTGGGCGCGCTCCGGGAAGACGGCTATGCCCCTATCCGCGCTGCCTATGCCCAGTTCGAGGGAGCTAGGCGGCCCTAACCCGTGACACCCGCTTCTGAACGGTTGAGCCTCACCCCGACCCCCCCAATAGGGCGAGGGGCAAGGAGCGCTTAGGCGCATTTTCACGGCAACGTCCTTATCGTGCGGCGCTCAGCCCGGCGCCAGCCGCAAGCGATGCACAGGCTCACCATGCCGGCGCCGACCGCGACGTTGACCATGCCGAGCAGCCAAGGGCGGCGGCCCGACACCTGGCCAAGACGGTAACCGGCAAAGAACAGTAGTCCCATGGCGATGCCGTTGGAAACACGCAGGGCCAGGGCCGCATCATGGATGAGCACGAAGGGGAGCACGACCGGGATGGTCGACAGAAACACGAGCAGCGCCACATAGGATGCAGCGACCCACTCGTCACGGCCCAGACGGGCGGCGGCGGGCGGCTCCGGGGCTGCCTGCAGGCGCGCCCGGATGGTATCGATCTCACCGGGGCTGAGCAGTTGGGCAACGATCGCCGGCAACGCCCCGGCGATCAGGTCACCGGCCTTGCTTCGGTCCGTCGTCTGGCGGACCGCGCGTAGCGTCATCAGTCCCTCGCCCCGTTCGGCCAGGCGCGCCATCAGGTAGAACACACCGTCGATGACGCCCCAGGCCAGGTTGCAGCCGAGGGCGCCAATCAGCATGGTGCGCACTTCGGCCTCGCCGGCCTGGGCGACGCTGAGTGAGCAGGTGAAGGTGAGCGCCATGATGAGGCCGAACAGGATCTCGGAGGCGCGATCGACGGGATCCAGTATCGTCTTCTTCGCCTCGACGCGCTGCTCAGGCATAGCGAAAGAGTCCAGGGGGGTGTTGATACCGGTGCATACTGACTGGTCGATTCCCGTTGATGGGTGACCGCTGGTCATGGGCGGCGCTCGATCACCCTGCCTTCCGTCACGAACGATAGGCCCTGCGTACCCATTCCCCCACTCATGATTGCTTCGGCGATTGGGCTCACCACCGTTTCGTTTGCCTGCCACTCGACGATGAAATTCGCACCCACGCCGCCGCGGTCTTCCCCGATATCGACGACGAAGCTGGCGGATGCGAAGGGTCCGAGCGAAAGCGGGCCGTCGATGTAGTCCTTGAGCTGCGTACCGGAGTGGTCGTAGTACCGGACACTGGTGATGAGAATCGATTTCGAGGGGTTGACATTGTGAATGACAAGGGTGGATGACAGGGGTTGTTTCGACCCCTTGTCTCCCTGAACGATGTGAGAGTAGACCGGGATGTAGATCACCTCGCCGACCCGCGCCGCTTGAGGCTGCACATTGGTTGCGGCGGCGCCTTGCGCCTCGAGCCTGGGCGGCAATAGCCCGAGCAGAACCGCCATTGTCAGGCTGATGGCCAGCGGGGTCGAGCGCATGGAGCACGCACGCACCGCGGGGGTTGTATTCATAGGAATCGCCAATGCCTAGGCCAAGGGTCCGGTGAGAAAGCGCGGGATCAGGAGCATCACCCCGCCGGACACGATCCCCACCCTCTGACGGTCAGTCGATGTTGCCCTTCCTGTGCTGGTCATACAGGTAGCCGCCCAGAGCACCGGCGCCGGCGCCGATCAGCGCACCTGCTCCGGCGTCGCCGCTCAGGGAGCCGATCAGGGCACCGCCAGCGGCGCCCATGAGCGCGCCGCTACCAGCCCGCTCGCCGGTCGTGGTGCCACAGCCGGCGATCGCGGCCGCCGCGACGAACAAGAGAGGAAGCGTCAGTCTTGTCATCACACAAGCTCCAAGGAAAGTCAACGGTTCAATCTTACGAGGTTGCGTATCGGTCTCGCCGCGCTACTTGCATGGGTACTTGTCAGCCAGGGCGCGGACGAGACCGATGACGGGCAACTCGTCCATCAGCCTGGCGCTGCCCAGGTTGCGCTCCGCCCAGGCGACGAAGGCGGCCCGCCCATCGGCAACCGTCGCCGTCTTTGGATAGCAGATCAGACGCTTGAGGTGCTTGCGATCGCTGACGGCATCGTGGTACTGCACCGCGCCCTCGATAAACCCTCGGCAGGCGAAGGACGCGGCCACGTACTCGGCTGCGCCGGGCTGAACTGAGCACACTTGGTAGAGGTCCTCGGTCGTGTCGAGATCGAGATCCTCATCCTGCACCGCGATCGCGGAGTGGCTTACCAGAACTGCCGCCAGCGCGGCAGCGATCATCCCAGCCAACATGGCGGCTCTTGGCATATCGATCTCCCCAATGTCTTCCCAAAGGCCGAAACCTGGGCGAATGGTAGGAGGTGATCTCCAAGAATTCACCGCCGGACCGGATCAGAGTGCTAGATTTGATCCCAAAAAGTTCGCCGCTGGCGAACGCAGGTCGCCTAGATTAGTCGCGCCTCCGAAAACCCCCTCGTTGCGGTGCCGACGCCGTTCACTCGGTCTGATCCGTCCATCCTGGTACAATCTGTGCGGCACCAGCTAGGAGACCGCTGCTTGACCGCGACCAGCGCCGACCCGAACAGCCAGCGCGACGTTTCATTCGCCTTGGAGGGTCGCCTCACCGCGTTGAATATCGCGCCAGTCTGGGCGGAGGCGGTGCAAACACTGGAGCGGAATCCCCAGCGACGGATCGTGGTGGACGCGTCCCGACTGGAGTACATCGACGCCACTGGCATCGCCCTGGTGTTCGACCTCAAGCGCCGCGAGCGCCCGCCGGGCGCCGAGATGGAGATCCGCGGCCTGGCGCCGAACCTGGCGGCCCTGATCCCGGATTACGAGCGCGAGCATTTTTCCCGGGCCTTCCGGAGGGCGCCCGCGCTCGGCATCATCGAGCACATCGGTCGGGCCGC
The DNA here is from genome assembly GCA_963698355.1 of uncultured Gammaproteobacteria bacterium. Classification (GTDB taxonomy): domain Bacteria; phylum Pseudomonadota; class Gammaproteobacteria; order Chromatiales; family Chromatiaceae; genus Thiodictyon. The sequence goes on from CAVOQO010000119.1 coordinate 33,230, forward strand.
ATCCCAGGAGATCGCCTACGTCAAGCGGATGCTGGGCTTCTTCCGGGAGTGCGGTGCGGCCCTGATCCAGGCGTTGCGCCGCCCCGGCGTCATCCGCTGGGGCGAGGTACTGAGCGTGGCCACCGAGGCCGGGGCGAAC
>CAVOQO010000120.1:0-8578 GCA_963698355.1 uncultured Gammaproteobacteria bacterium
AGGTGAGCGAGGCCGGTCGCACGGCCGAGAACTCGTCCTGCGCCAGATAGCCGGTGATCCACCAGCCGGCCACCACCAGCGTGCCGACGATTGCGCCCGCGGCAAGCAGCCCGCGATTGCGGTGGTGGCCACGCCGCAACACGAAGACGAGCCAAAGACAGAGGCCTGCCACCGCGGCGGCGAGGATCCAGGGCGGCATCCCCAGCAAAGCGGCGAGGGATGATGACCCGGCCGGAGACTCGATGGCGGACGCTGACAGGGCCCAGACCCGCACCGGTTCGAACGCGCCAAACTGCGTCGCCGTCGCCGCCAGGGCGAACGCCAACAGGGCGAGCAAGGCGCTCCCGCTGCCCTCGGCCGCACCGACCAGGATGCGCGCCGCGCAGCCACCCGCCAGGGTGGTGCCGAAGCCGAACATCAGGCCTCCCAGGCTCGTGCCCAGCCAGTCGATGCGCGCGCTGCGGTAGGAGGACTCGGCGATGGCAACCCAGCCCCCGGACTCGAGCGCCTGGGTGCCCAAGATCGCGACGGCGACCGCAACCAGGTAGGCGTCGATCTGCCGGCGGTCACCCATCAGCACCTGGTTGCTCACCGCGGCCATCATGCAGAGGCGGGAGCGCTGGACGACGGCGCCAAAGACGAGTCCCAGTGTCAGGCCCCCCGTCACCAGGGTCAGATTCAATGCGTCGTCCATGCTTTCACCATTTTACATCGGGTCAGGTGGCACTCTCCTGGCTCGCGTAGCCCGGCCCGGTCCGTGGCCACAGTCGATTCCGGACCTTGCCCGCCTCCCTCAACGGCGCGATCGAATGGCCGGCCGCGTTCTTCACCTTGGCGGCCTGGGGGACGTACCACCAGTCACTCGCTCGACCCGGGCGCTTAGCTGGTCTTCGACCGACACCGACCGACACCCGGAGCCAGGATACCGAGTGCATGGGGAAACCCAACGTCGGCTTAGGATTTCACTGTGGTCGGTGTACACAGTGTCGCGCTAACGAGGCGCTTCGGCCCTGGGAGACCCGGCTCGCAAGCACAAACCCGGGCGTGGTGTGACCTCGCGGAGACTTTCGGTGACGGCCGCACGACGACACCAAGCCGACTCTCGACTAGCCCAGAACCGATTTAGCCTGCCCCTGGTTAGCCTGGGGTTTCGCCGTTATCCACGGCAGATTCTTGCTTTCCCTGAGACACGGTTTTTTTAGTTTCTCGCGCCACAGGGTCCAATCAATTCCACCAGCTCGGCTTTGCCCGACCGCCAGGCCTACTCGGTCCAAGGTTACAGTGGGCCTACGTTCTGAAGCTGAGGAACCAGATCTTGCCCGGAGAGGCGTCCGCCTGCTGTCGCTTGAACCGAACCGGCGGCAGCGCTTGCCTCCCCAAGCAAGCTGGTCAAAGGCTGGGGCCCGGAAGGACTAACAGTTATAAACACCTACCGCGCAACGGCGCACCGTGCGACGCCCCACCCCGGCAACACTCACTGGTGTGAGTGGACGCCCGACTCTGGCTTCGGCCGTCGGAATCAAACTGTGAAAACCGGGGACCGAAAGTCGCTCCCCAAGTTCAGCGCCGCCGATCACGGTGATCCCGGCAATCAGCATGACACCAATTCGTTGTGACACCTTCATTGAGCTTCTCCTATCTTGAAATGTTCCGGTAATTCATCTGCAACATTCTTCAAGTCCACCTTCTTAGCATCCGTCGGGTTCTTGAAGCTGAAATCAGTTGCGGTAACCTCAGCGCCAGCCTTCCAGTCTCTGATTTGAATGCTGTACTGAGGTTCCCCTTTCATGAACTTGGAGGTGATGACGTATCGGCACGGATAGGGGCGCTCTCCTTGAGCAATCCAGATCTGCCAGTCGACTTCCTTTGCCCGAAACGCAAGGTAATCGCATTCGACGCCGCCGATCACGCCGCTACCAAGGTCCTTGACGTCGACGACGTCCTGCATCAACGCCTCGTAGGGGTCCGTCAACAGTAAATCCGCAGCAGGGAGAGGCCGGTTGTGCTTCCGCAACTCATCGACCAGATTGTCGACCGTGCCAGGCACGTCCTGCTGCGCATAGATGTTCAGGTTTTTGCCCAGCAACGTCAGCGTCTTCCCGTCAAACGACATCTCGACATCCGCAAACCCGCTGGAGCGTGTGGCGCGGATCTTGTCGGGCCGATTGAGTATCAGCGTCCCCGAGCTTGCCAGCGCAAGTTTCTGTCCGTCCTTGGTGATGGCCTCGAGGGTGGCGTCATACTCGAATGAGATGGCCTGCTGTGCCACCAAATAATTGGACATGGCTTTGAGTAGTCGCTTGGCATCTGCCTCATCAGCACTCACACCCATGGATGTCCCCAATGAAACGATCATGAACATCGCCATGGCGGGCACGCTGCGCGCAGATCGTTTCATGAGCATTCGTAGTGTCTTCATTTCAATGCACCTCTTCGAACCGAGATTCCCCGTCGAGTGGCTTTCATGCTCTATCTCCTGGTGTTTATCAGTTTCCAAAAAGTGGACGGATGCGACCGCCCCCTGCGAAGCTTACTCCAGTCGTTGCTCGGCCAGCTCGATTTCGCCCGAACTGCTGTGGAACTGTCGCCTCGGCTGCAGCAAGCAATCCTTGGCATCCGCTCCGCGCGTGAAGTGATCGCTGGCTTAAGCAGGCTTGGGTGACCGCAGTGGGCGTGGAGCCGCCCCTCGACAGGACCATGTCGAGCCTCTGGTCGTGGGACGGAGCCTCTGACGGCGTCGGACTTGGTGTCCGCTTCCGGGCAGGGCGGGTCCCGTTGAGAAGCGGCCGCTCGCGCGAACTCGCGTCGGGCCGGAAGCACACTTGGTTGCAGGCAGCCCGCGGCGATGGCCTGATAGGCAAGTCTTGACCCAAGGCTCCCGCTGGCGAGAAGAGCGAGGGAGGTTGCTCAGCGATCCACAGCGGGCGTTTATGGCGTCATGCCATTGTCGGCGAGACGCGGGCTTGGCGCTCGAATAACCTGGCGCGCACCAGTGACCCGTCACGGCCGCTCATGGTTACCCCTGCCCGAGGCTGCCCGCCTGGGGGTCGCGCCCGTGCTAGTGTCGGACTGCGACCTCCGCGGTTAGTCCGAGCCCGATTTCGAGTTTGACCAGCGCATCTCTTGGTAACCGCCATCATCGACGATCGGTGGCGCACCTGCCCTGTATCTCCGCTCTGCCCGTTGCGCCGCGACATCTCCCAACACATGCACCGAAACTGGCGCTTAGGCCTCTCGATCGCTCCGCAAGCATCCTCGTTGCGTGTTGCCGACGTTCCCTCGTTAGCCTCTTAAATCAGATCGTCCTAGACTCACAGGGCTGCTTGGATGTCCTTCCGTTGGGACTACTACAAGAGCATCGGTGGCGGCATGGGGGCGGGAGCCCGGGGCGGCGGCCATTCCGGCGTTCAGACCCACATGACCAACACTCTGAACACCCCCATCGAAGTGCTGGAGACCCAGTATCCTCTGCGTGTCACCCGCTACGCTTTGCGGCGCGGCTCCGCAGGCGCCGGATTTTGCGGAGCGGCGACGACGGCCTGATCCGTGAGTACCAGTTTCTGGCACCGGCCCAGGCCTCCCTGCTCACCGAGCGCCGTCTGCATGCTCCCTGGGGGTTTCGGGCGGCGGGAGCGGCCAGTCGGGCCGCAACCTGCTCAACGGCGAGCCGGCGGCGGGAAAGGTGGTCCTGGAACTGGGGCCGGGAGACCCTCTCACCCTAGAGACGCCCGGGGGCGGGGGCTACGGCAAAGCGATGGGCTGACCTTCTGCCCGTTCAACCGGAAGGGACGAAGCCTTTCGAAATAGAGTTCCGGAATAATCTCCAGTGCGCTGTCGTCAGTCCTGACGGCTTGGGCATTTCACGGACCCGGAATCGTAAGGAGCATTCATGAACACCCATCGGCTGATATTCGCAGGACGATTGCTGGCAGCGGTTGCGACCGCCGCTTCGATCAACGCCACCGCCGCGGGCGGCGGAGCAGCGCCCCCGGGCGCGGGAGGCAACCAATATGGCGCCCCATCGGTGTGGGCCAGCTCGATGAAGCAGGGGATCGGCACCTCGTATGAAAAATACGACCCGGCCTTGAGCGTGTTCGGGCATGCCGACACCGGCACCGTGTCCAGGGTCTGGTTCTCGCTGGCCGAAGGCATCGTCACGGAAACCGCCTACGGCTTGATCCACGAGGCCCAGCTGAAGGACATGGGCTTTTTGATCACCGGCACCTCCGGCGGGGGCTGGTTCGACGAGGAGCGACTGCACACCAATCACTCGGTGTCCTATCTGCACACCGACGCGGCGGGACGCCCCCTGTCTCCGGCCTATCGGATCGTGAACACCGATGTCGAGAACCGCTACCGCATCACCAAGGATGTATTCACCGATCCGGGTCGGCAGAGCCTGTTCATGCGGGTCAGCTTTCAGGCCTTCGAGAACGGCATCACGCCCTATCTGCTGGTGAACCCCCACGTGGCCAACACGGGCAACCAGGATGTGGGCTTTACCGGCGGCGACTTCCTGGGCGCCAGAAACGTGGCGGACAACCGCTACCTGGTGGTCCGCAGCAGCAGCGGCTTCGTCAAGACCTCGGCCGGCTACGTTGGGGTGAACGACGGTTGGAGCGACCTGCATGCCGACCGGGCCATGGACTTCGAGTTCGACTTCACCGAGGGACATCCCCCCCAGGGAAGAGGCAACGTGGCCCTAACGGGGCAGTTGGCCGGCGTCAATACCGCGACCGTGACTTTCGACATCGTGATCGGATTCGGCGACAGCCTCAACGAGGCCGATGCGAACGCCCAGGGCTCCCTGGGTGACGGCTACCAGGTCCTGCTGGACCGCTTCAACGGCGTCGGCGCCGTCACCGGCTGGGAGGACTACCTGGCCGGTCTGTCCCAGCTCGGCTCCTTGATCCCGGCCACCGGAGACAACGGGCGCCTGCTGCACAGCAGCGCCCTGATGTTGAAATCCATGGAAGACAAGACCCACGCCGGCGCTCTGATCGCCTGCCTGTGCGTGCCCTGGGGCGAGTCGGTGTCGGCGGATGACTTCGCCACCGGCTACCGCGCCGTGTGGGTACGGGACTTCTTCCAGGTGGGCATGGCCCTGCTCGCCATGGGCGATGCGGATACCGCAAAGGTCGCCTTCAAGTATCTGCCAAAGGTCCAGGTCCGCTCCACCACCCCTGGCGTGGGGGCCGGCAACAAGCCGGGTTGGTTCCTGCAGAAGACCCATGTGGATGGGACCCTCGAGTGGATCGGCCTGCAGAAAGACCAAGCCGCCATGCCGATCATGTATGCCCACAAGCTGTGGAAGGCGGGGGTGTTGAGCGATGCGGAGATGACGTCCTACTACCACTCTATGCTGAAGCCGGCCGCCGAATTCCTGTCCAACAGGAGTGCCGTGGACATCGTCGGACCCACCCATCACAACACCGGCGAATACGCCATCGAGGAGACCCAGCAAGAGCGTTGGGAGGAAGAGTTCGGCAAGTCGCCTTCCACCAATGCTGCGGTCATCGCGGGCCTGGTAGCGGCCGCGGATATCGCCGACTTCATCGGCGGGCCGGAGGGCGGCGCCGCTGCCTGGTATCGGCTGCAGGCCGATGCGATCTACCGGGCCCTGGGCGACATGTACACCACATCGGGCCATTTCGGTGACGGGGAATATCTGTACCGGATCGAAGACGGCAGTGACAAAACCTGCATCAACAACGGCGGAACCTGCGTGGACGACAAGGCGGTGCTGGACGGCGGCTTTCTCGAACTGGTCCGCTACGGCGTGCTGGAGCCGGACGACAGCCGGGTGCTGGAAACTCTGGAGGAATATGACGATACCGGGCTGGCCCATGTGGACCGCGTCCGATACGACTTCAACTTCGGCGGCGCAAGCTATCCGGGGTGGAGACGATACTCCCAGGACCGCTACGGCGAGCGGCGCGACAACTGCGCGAACTTCGCGGGCGACAACTTCGAAAACCGGGGCCGGGTCTGGCCGTTTTTCACCGGAGAGTACGGAAGCTACGTGATCGACCAACTGCACAAGACCCATCCCGGCTCCATCCCGGCCGGCGATCTGCAAGCGGTGAGAGACACCTACGTGCGGGGCATGGAGCAGTTCGCCAACGATAGCTACCTGCTGCCCGAGCAGGTCTACGACGGCGTGTGCGCCGGCGGCGGCAGCCGGTTCAGGGTGGGCGAAGGCACCAACAGCGCCACTCCCCTGGCCTGGCCCCACGCCGAATACATCAAGCTGGTACGGTCGGTGCGCGACGGGGAGAACTTCAGCAAGCTGCCCGTGGTGGACCAGCGCTATCCGCTGTCCGACGGTGGCGGCACCGTCCCGGTGACCTTCGAATGCTCCCAGGGCCACACCACCTGGGGAGAAAGCGTCTACCTGGTTGGCAACATCCCGGAACTGGGTAACTGGGACCCGGGCGCCGGCCGAATCCTCAAGCCCACTTCCTATCCCACCTGGCGCGAGACCTATGCCATGCCGGCGGGTACCACTTTCGAATGGAAGGGCATCAAGCGCGGGGAGAACTACCCGAACAATCCCGAGGTGATCTGGGAACCGGGCTCGAACAATGTCACGACGACGCCGGCATCGGGCTCCATGGTTGTGAACGACTGTGGTTTTTGACGTCGCTCTGAAAAATCCCAGGAAGGGATTTTTCTCGGGAGATAGGAAGTAGGTCCACGCCGTCCTCGGCAGTGCTTCAAACGCCTCGCCCAATCGGTGGCGGCATGGGGGCGGGAGCCTGGGGCGGCGGCCATTCCGGCGTTCAGACCCACATGACCAACACTCTGAACACCCCCATCGAAGTGCTGGAGACCCAGTATCCTCTGCGTGTCACCTGCTACGCTTTGCGGCGCGGCTCCGCAGGCGCGGATTCTGCGGAGCGGCGACGACGGCCTGATCCGTGAGTACCAGTTTCTGGCACCGGCCCAGGCCTCCCTGCTCACCGAGCGCCGTCTGCATGCTCCCTGGGGGTTTCGGGCGGCGGGAGCGGCCAGTCGGGCCGCAACCTGCTCAACGGCGAGCCGGCGGCGGGAAAGGTGGTCCTGGAACTGGGGCCGGGAGACCCTCTCACCCTAGAGACGCCCGGGGGCGGGGCTACGGCAAAGCGACGGGCTGACCTTCTGTCCGTTCAACCGGAAGGGTACGCTCTTCGAACAGCAGCTTCCTGGAGAATCTCCAGTGCGCTGTCGTCAGTCCTGACGGGCTGGGCATTTCACGGACCCGGAATCGTAAGGAGCATTCATGAACACCCATCGGCCCAGATCGCAGGACGATTGCTGGCAGCGGTTGCGACCGCCGCTTCCATCAACGCCACCGCCGGCGGCGGTAGAGCGCCCCCGGGCGCGGGAGGCAACCAATATGGCGCCCCATCGGTGTGGGCCACTCTCACGAACAGGATTGCCAGCTCCAATGTAAGATCTACCCGGCCTTGAGCGTGTTCGGGCATGCCGACACCGGCACCGTGTCCAGGGTCTGGTTCTCGCGGCCGAAGGCATCGTCACGGAAACCGCCTACGGCTTGATCCACGAGGCCCAGCTGAAGGACATGGGCTTTTTATTCACCGGCGCCTCCGGCGGGGGCTGGTTCGACGAGGAGCGACTGCACACCAATCACTCGGTGTCTCATTCGTGGCACACCGACGCGGCGGGACGCCCCCGTCTCCGGCCTATCGGATCGTGACAAACACCGATGTCTCAGAACCTGATCCTATCCATGAGGGAGGAATTTCACCGATCCGGGTCGGCAGAGCCTGTTCATGCGGGTCAGCTTTCAGGCCTTCGAGAACGGCATCACGCCGAACTCCGCTGGTGAACCCCCACGTGGCCAACACGGGCAACCAGGATGTGGGCTTTACCGGCGGCGACTTCCTGGGTGCTGAAACGTGGCGGCAACCACCTGGTGGTCCGCACAAGCAGCGCCTCGGTCAAGACCTCGGCCTGGGACGTTGGGGTGAAGAGAATGAACGGTCGGAGCGACCTGCATGCCGACCGGGCCATGGCATGTCGAGTTCCGACTTCACCGAGGGACATCCCCCCAGGTAAGCAGCAACGTGGCCTAACGGGGCAGTTGGCCGGCGTCAATACCGCGACCGTGACTTTCGACATCGTGATCGGATTCGGCGACAGCCTCAACGAGGCCGATGCGAACGCCCAGGGCTCCCTGGGTGACGGCTACCAGGTCCTGCTGGACCGCTTCAACGGCGTCGGCGCCGTCACCGGCTGGGAGGACTACCTGGCCGGTCTGTCCGAGCTCGGCTCCCTGATCCCGGCCACCGGAGACAACGGGCGCCTGCTGCACAGCAGCGCCCTGATGTTGAAATCCATGGAAGACAAGACCCACGCCGGCGCTCTGATCGCCTGCCTGTGCGTGCCCTGGGGCGAGTCGGTGTCGGCGGATGACTTCGCCACCGGCTACCGCGCCGTGTGGGTACGGGACTTCTTCCAGGTGGGCATGGCCCTGCTCGCCATGGGCGATGCGGATACCGCAAAGGTCGCCTTCAAGTATCTGCCAAAGGTCCAGGTCCGCTCCACCACCCCTGGCGTGGGGGCCGGCAACAAG
>CAVOQO010000121.1:0-32854 GCA_963698355.1 uncultured Gammaproteobacteria bacterium
TAGTCTGGCCCCGTGGCGAGCGCGGCGGCACATCCCAGGCCCAATCCCGCCGAACTGATCCGAGGAGCGCACAGCCGATGCAAGTCAGCCTGCACAAGAACGCACGCACGACCCCGGCGATCCGTCGCGAACTCCAAGCCTCGACGGAGCCCACGAAAGTGTGCTCGCCAGGCGCTACAACCTCAGCCCGATCACCGTGCGCAAGTGGCGCGAGCGCGATGGCACCGAGGATGCCTCGCATCGGCCCAATACCCTGCACGCGAATCTCTTCCCGGCCCAGGAATTCCTGGTGGTGGAGTTGCGCAAGCTGTTGCTGCTGCCACTGGATGACTTGCTCGTGGTGACCCATGAGTTCATCAATGACAAGGTCTCGCGCTCGGGCCTGGACCGCTGCTTGCGACGCTACGGGGTCTCCAGGCTCTCGGACCTGGTGCCCCGTGAAGCGCCTGAGACGCGGTCCTCCAAGGCGTTCAAGGACTACGAGCCAGGCTTCGTGCACGTGGACGTGAAGTACTTGCCACAGATGCCCGACGAGGACGCCCGACAGTATCTGTTCGCCGCCATCGACCGCGCCACGCGCTGGGTCTACGTGGAGATCCTGCCAACGAAAAGCGCCAACCACGCCAGCGCCTTCCTCAAACGCCTCATCAAGGCCGCACCGTTTAAGCTCTCCAAGGTGCTCACCGATAACGGTAAGGAGTTCTCCGACCGCTTCTGCGCCACCGGACAACGCGACCCCACCGGCAACCATGCCTTCGACAAGGTCTGCACCGAGCACGCCATCGACCATCGCCTCATCAAGCCCCGCCACCCCCAAACCAACGGCATGGTCGAGCGCTTCAACGGGCGCATCAGCGAGGTGCTCCATACCACCCGATTCCGCTCAGGCGAACATCTGCGCGACACCATCACCCGCTATGTCCGCGTCTACAACTACCACATCCCTCAACGCGCTCTGAAGCACTCGACTCCCATTGAAAAGATCAAGGAATGGTATCGCGAGCGCCCCGACTTGTTCCATAAACGGCCTTACAATCAGGCGGGACTTGACACATAGTTCTATGCTCCTGATTGAGTTCAATCGCCGCGTGACAACCTGGTGCGGCAAGGCGCGCACGTGTCGGATGCCGGTCGATCCTCCCAACTTCACGCCCAATCCCACAAGACTTTACACCAGCTCAAACGACGCGGCACCCACCATGCCAGCTTTTGGCCGATCACAGTGGCTCAGGGGGTAGGTTGCGAGAGGCAGCAATGCGTCCTCACCTGCCGCTCAGCCGAGGCCTTTCGGGTGGCGGCTCTGCGTCCATTTCCGTCAACCGCGGGGGCGGTAACGAGCGGCAGCTTCCAGCGTGCACCGCGTAAGTGTGCGGCAGAGGAGGAGATGCTCCCGGGTTGTGCCGCACGGCGACGAGCGGTGTGCCTCAGGGGCTCGGTCGGTGGTAAACGCGTTCCGGGGGCGGCCGATGGGTCAGGGTCACTCCCCGGCCAGGGCCAGCGCGCGCTCGACGACGTCGTCGGCGAGCCAACCCCCATGCCGGCGGATACGCTCGACGGCCTGGGTCATGGAGTCCAGCTTCCCGCGCCGCTTAGCGTAGAGGAGCACGCCAAGGGAGCCTGTCATCGGGATGGAGCTGCGGCGGGCGACGCGCCTCGCCTTGAGGTCGTCCAACACCACGGTGGCGCCCGGAAGGTCCAGTGCGAGTTGGATCACCGCCGCCTCGCCGAGATCCAGCTCGCCGGCCAGGAGCGGCGAAACCCCGGTCGCCAGGGCATACACCTCGATACCGGGGACGGTTCGCAACCTCCGGGCGGTGTCGTCCAGTTCGGCGCCGGCCTCCAGCTCCCTGAGCACGGGCTCTGGCACCAACACCCCGCCATACAGCGCCGGTAGGGCGTCGAGCCCACCCAAGGCGACGGTCAGGTGAATGACCGGGCTGCTATTGAGGATGATCACCGGCGGCCTCGGCGGCGGCGAGGTCCCCGTCCAACTCCTCAGCGCCTACCTGGATGGTGGATACGCCCAGGCGGCCAAGCTCGGCGAGAAAGGCCACCCGCCCCATCCCGATAAGGCCGGCAGCCTGCCCGGAGCTGAGCCTCCCGGTCTCGAACAATTTGGCGGCCATGGCCAGACGCGCCTCGCGCTCAAACTCCGCGCGCGACATGTGCAGGGCATCGGGGAAGGTCTCGGGGTAATCGACGGTCAGGGTGTTGCTCATGACCAAGTGTTCGGGGGTGCGCGGACGTGTCGGCAATGTTCACCCAATCGACCGGGCGAAGCCAAGGCGGCGAGGACTTTCGGGGATAGGACTTGCGGGCAGGAATTCCGGGGACGGTACGTGTGATTCGTGGACCTGGCGAATGTCTGCTGTCCACGCGATTGTGGACCTCGGGCGGCAAAGCACCAATGTCCGGAGCTGGCCCCCGAGAGGCTTGACCGCGACAGTCTGCTAAGCGTCCTTTGCGGTCGTTCAAGATGCGCGCCCCGAGCGGCTGCAGTGGGTCGTATGCCGCGCTCAGACTCGGCCAGTTGGGAATCAGGTCTCGGACAGGAGCCGCCGGTCAACGCGGGCCTGTCGGGTGAGGAGTCAACTCTGGAAGCGGACATCGATCTCTGGCGGGTGGCACGAAGGGGCGCGTCGAAAGCGACGGACCTTTAGTTCGCGACTCTTCGCCCGCACGAAACTCCCAAGATGTCCTTGAGCCAGATACGGGCGGTTGGCCGTTGAGGATTGAGGGTTCAACAGATAACCTGAGCTCCCGAAGTCGCGTGCTGTCAGTACCCACTCCATCGTACCTTCCCTCACGCTTGCCTTGACGAGGGGACGGGGGCGCAGACATCCTTCGCGCCTGGCGCGGTTCTCGCCCTTTCCGGCAGCGAGCACAAGGTTTTCGCGAGGAGGAACCGGTCGCATGACCACCGACGTCCGCCGGCTGATTGAGCAGATGCAGGACCTGCTGGGCGATCTCGCCGCCGCGACGCAGGACCGTTCGGTAACCAGTGCCAGGGATTCGACGCCCGCGGAGGTTGCTGCCCCGCCCTTCGCCGGTGACCAGCGCGCCGACCAGGTCTACTACGCCCCCGCCGCCACCTACCGGACCCGCGACGGGGTGACGCTGGCCATTGACGGGGAAAGGCCCCACTGGGTGACCACCAACCCGACTGGGGCCATGCTGCTCCGTGGTTGCAACGGTGAGCACACGGTCGGGGACTTGGCGCTGCGGCTGGCGAGCCGTTACGGCATCCCCCACGAGGAGGCGTTCGACGACACCCTCGCGTTCCTCGAACGCCTGGAAGGAATCGAATACGTCCGGCAGTCCCCCCGCCTTGCCCCGGCCTATCGCGACCGCGGAAGCTCCGTGCGCCTCGGCCGCCTGGCGGACCTGTACCTGTTCCTGACCAACGACTGCAACCTGCGCTGCAGTCACTGCTACGTCTCCAGCGGCGACTACGTGCCGCCGCGTGAGATGACCACCCAGGAGGTCTTCCGGCTCATCGACCAGGCCCGGGATCTGGGCGTGGGGCGCTTTCTCGTCACCGGGGGCGAGCCCTTCATGGTGCGGGACATCTTCGAAATCATCCGCTACATCACCGCCGAGAGCGACCTGGTCGTGCTCACCAACGGGCTCTTCTTCAGCGACAAGTACCTGGCCCGCCTGGCCGAGGTTGTCGGCCGCGGGCGGATCTCCTTTCAGATCAGCCTGGATGGCCCCACCGCCGACCTGCATGACGCGATCCGGGGCAAGGGGACCTTCGACAAGACTCTGCGCGCCATCCGCCGGGCGGTTGCCGCCGGGCTGGAGCTGTCCATCTCCACCGCGGTCAGCGAGCGCACCCTGGCGCACATGACGGACACGACCAGGCTGGTGGCCAGCCTGGGGGTCCCCACCCATCACATCCTGTGGATGCAGGAATGGGGGCGCGCCCTGGATCACCGGCTGGAGCTGATGACCCCCCCGGCGCGGGTGGTGGAGGTGATGCGCGAGTGCCGCAAGGTGGGCGACCAGCTCGGCGTCACCATCGACAACGACGCCTCCCTGCGGGTGCGGGTCAAGGGCAAGCGCGGCCGCAAGACGGACCTGTGCAGCTGTGGCTGGGACTCCCTCGCCGTGTTCAGCGACGGGCAGGTCTACCCCTGCGTGTGGCTGGCCGGGGCGCCGGGCATAGAATGCGGCAGCGTGCTGGAGCAGCCCCTGGAGACCATCTGGCGCGAGTCGCCCGTGCTCGACCAGGTCCGCGGCGTATCCGTGCAGAACCGGGAGAAGTGCAGTGACTGCAATCTCAAGTTCCTGTGCGCCGGCGGCTCGCCGTGCTCCTCCCACTTCGCCAGCCTGGCTACCCGCGGCAAGAGCGACCTGCACGCCGCTGAGCCCTATTGCGAGACCTTCCTCGATCTCACCCACGACATGCTCTGGGAGCTGGGCACCGCCGGGATGCCCGAGGGCACCGCGGGGAGCGGTTATCAGCCGCCGCAGCTATACGGCGCCATGGAGGGCGCCGGCGCCGTGTGCGCGCGCCCCAACACCGTGGCCATCGATCGCGCCCACGAGGTGGGCTCCTATCACTGCGTCTGCGTGCTCGAGAGCGAGGTCCCCGAGGGCGCGGTGGTCCCCGCCCTGGCCGCCAGCCTTCAGGCACCCGCGCAGGAGGACCCCTACCAGCCGACCGCCGCCTTCGACGCCATCGGCCAGGCCTGTATCGAGCTGCTGCTGCCCATGGCGGAGCACGTGCGCGGGCTGGAGGTGGGCGGGGTGCTGCGGGTCGCCACCGACGACCTGGCCGCGAACGAGGACCTGGCGGCCTGGTGCCGGATGACCGGCAACGAGCTTCTCGGCCGCACCAAGGCCGAGGGCTATAGCAATTACTACATCCGGCGCGGCCGGCCCGCATGAGTGACGGGCCGCCGGATCGCGCGGGGCTCCCCGTCGCCCATCGGCACCTGGATGCGGGACAAAGCGCCTGCGGCGAGCTGCTGGTGCTGATCCACATCCAGATGCGCGACTTGCAGGAGGACCAGGTCCTGCACGTGGTGGGGCACGACCGCGGGGCCATCCAGGACATACCGGCCTGGTGCCGCATGACCGGACACAGCCTGCTGGCGCTGATCGACGAGCGCCCGGCCCATTTCTTCATCCAAAAGCGGAGTCAATAGAAGGCCATGGCCAAGATCATCGTCAGCATCACCCACTCGGCGGACAACCCGGACAAGGCGACCCTCGGCTTCGTGGTGGCGAACGCCGGTATGGCCTCCGGGCAGGAGACCGTTGTATTCCTCAGCTCCGAGGGCGCCTATCTCGCGAGCGAGGGCTATGCGGACGGCATCCATGAAGAAGGCTTCAAGCCGCTCAAGGAGCTGCTGGACAGCTTCACCGGCAACGGCGGCACCGTGTGGGTGTGCGCGCCCTGCTTCGCCAAGCGCCAGCTCTCGCAAGACCAGCTGATCCGCAACGCGCTCCTGGTGGGCGGCGCCAAGGTGGTCGAGGCCCTGTCCCAGGGGGCGTCCTGCATCTCCTATTGAGGGGACCTCGAAAGGTCGCCTCGCGGGCAATTCTTCGAGTCGCAAAGGGAAAACGCGGTTTCCGCCTTGCTGAATTTTCCGGCACCTGGGTGTTGGAGAATGGCAAGCCGTTCGTGGCCTGCGCAGGCCGCCTCCAGGTTTTCGAGGCGGCCTTGAAAGAAGGCGGGGACGGACTCCGGTCAACGGTGCAAGTCCCCCATCCCGGGGGACACCGAGTGGAAGGACACGATGCGCACAAATCCATTTTCTGACACCTTCTCCTGGCTCGCCGACGCGCGCTGGGAGGTTCTCCTGTTCTGGGCCCTGCTGATTGCCAGCATCGTCATCGCGGCGATCAACCTGCGCTCAGACCCAGCCCAACGCTCGCCCCGCGACGCCACCATCTGGATGTTCCGGGTCCTGATCGGTGCCATGTGGTACGAGGGGACCACCTGGAAGCTGCCGCTCCCCTACTCGGGGGCATTCCAATTCTGGCTGAAGAAGACCGGGGAGGAGGCCGCCTTCCCCTTCATCAGCGACTTGGTCAACAACGTCATGCTGCCCAACATCCACGTGGTCGGCACCCTGATCTATTTCGCCGAGCTCGCCTTCGCCGTGAGCCTGATGCTCGGGGTATTCACCCGCCTCGGGGCCCTGCTCGCCATGGGCCAGGCCTTGTTCCTCTGGCTCGGGCTCTACCACGCCAAAGCGGAATGGCCCTGGAACTACATCTTCCTCGCCACGGTCCACGGCCTGTTCATTGCCACCGCCGCGGGCCGCAGCCTGGGTGTCGATGCGATCCTTCGGCGGCCGGGCGGCTTGGTCTCACGCGCGACCGGGCTGCGCGGATGGCTGCTGCGCTGGATCACATGACGGGTGGAGGCTGGGCAGTGCGCTTGAGCCTTGGTCACGCGACGTCCGGCGCAACCGAGGCTCGCGGGGCCCTACGCAGGACCTCCCGGGGCTTAGCGAGAGGGCGCGCTGGCCCCCCGTGGTCGCGCTCCTGCCACCTTGAGGAATGTCCACAGGATGCGTGCGGCGGCGTGCACACCTGCGACCAGGTTGCCGGAGACCTTGGAGCGTCCCCCGGCGCGGCGCCGGTGGTCCACCGGGATCTCCAGGATGCGTAGCCGGCTCGCCGCCGCGCGCATCTGCATCTCCAGGTTCCAGCCGTAGGTCTCCTCGCGCATGCCGAGCTGGGAGAGCTGGTCGCGGCGGATCGCCCGGAAGGGGCCCATGTCCGTGTAGCGGACGCCGTAGACCAGCCGGCACAGGAGGCCCGCGAGATGGCCGGCGAGGACCTGCTGAGGGCCCATGCTGCCGGACTCGCGCCGGCCGCGGGTGCGGGAGCCGATGACGAAGTCGTGGGTGGCGGCTTCGATGGGGGCAAGCAGGTCGGGGATCAGCTCGGGACAATCGCTACCGTCGCCGTCGAGGAACATCACGATCTCACAGCCGTCCCGCACCGCCGCGACCCCCGCGGCGCATGCCCGTCCGTAACCCCGGCGCGACTCGCTCACCACCCGCGCGCCCGCCTCGCGGGCACGCTCGGCGGTGCGATCGGTGCTGCCGTTGTCGACGACGATGACCTCGCCGACGCCCTCCCGGAGCACGTCCCGAACCACGTCCGCGATCGGCTCCTCTTCGTTCAGGCCCGGGATGACGGCCGTGACGCCCGGGTGGCGGGCCCCATCCGCGCCGGCGCTCAAAGGCTCCATCGCAGACCGCAGTTGGCACAGGACTCCAGGGGCTGGTCGCTCTGCAGCGCCCGTCGTAGCTCCTGGTAGCGCTCGCCGTTCCAGATCTCCGGCAAGGTCTCCTGGGTCGCGTCGCCGAGGGTGATGTGCTCGTAGCCGCGGACCGCAAACGGGGCGATGCAGCAGGGCAGCGCGCGGCCGTGTGCGGTGAAGTACATCACGGTCCGGGGGCGCCGGCACAGGGACCAGGGCTGGTCACCCGGATTCCGCGTGAGGCTCGTGCCGGGCTCTGTCGCCCCGGAGGCGTCGAAGCGGATCCCCAGGGCCTGGGCGCGCTCCTCGGCCGCCCGCAGCAGGCCGGCCTCCGCGGCCGTCAGGCTCTCGAACAGGGCGGAGTCCGGTCGGGCCATGCCCTGGCCTTCGGGAAAGTACACGAGGCGCTGAAGATAGACCTCGCCCACGCCCAGGCTGTGCGCCAGCTCGACGAAGTCCACCAGCTGGTCGAGGGTTTGCTTCAATCCGGTCAGCCATAGGGACACCCGCGGCCGCTCGATCCCGAGCTCCCGCTGGTGCGCGGTGAAGGCCCGGAGCTGGCGCACGATGCGGTTGAAATAGTCGCGCCCACGCACCCGCGCGAAGGTGACTGGATCGGCGGCGTCCAGGGAGACGCGCAGCTCGTCGAGACCGGCGTCGATGAGCTCCTGCCCCTTCTTGCGCGTCAGCGCGGCCCCGTTGGTGTTGAACAGCACGTAGCTGCCGCGGTCCTTGAGATAGCGGATCATCTTGGGCAGCGAGCGCACCAGCATGGGCTCCCCGATCCCGTGGAGCACCGCCCTGGGGACCTTGGGGAACTGGTCTACGATGCGCCTGAAGAGTTCCCAGTTCATATCCGCCTCGGGCTCCAGGTCCTCGAAGGTCCGCGGGCAGGTGTTACAGCGGAGATTGCAGCGGTTCGTGGTCTCGATGTAGAGACAGACCGGATCGATCAGGGCCTGGGCGTCGAGGCCGGACCCCGCCTGCTCGAAATAGCGGCGCGGATCGACCGGAGTCGCGGTGTTGGTTTCGTCGGCGCTCATGGTGGCTGGCTTTCACTCCTGGGCTGGGGCGTATGATCGGCCCGACTCCGACGTTGGTACAGCGCGACGGCGAAGGCGACCAGTACGACTGCATACAAAGCCGCATGGACCGCAAAGGTTTGGGGGTTGGCATTGATCGGGGGCGCCGCGTAGAGGACCGGAGCGGTGAGCGTCAACGCCATGGCGGGCGGCCAGAATGATAGACATCCCAGGGGGACGAGCACCAGGAAATACCAGGGGTAATTCGGCGAGAGCAATAGCAGAAAGGCCAGCAGAAGCCATTGGGCGTGCCGAGCCATGGTTGCCGGATCGCTGCGCGGGTCGCGGACGACCGCGAGTGCGAGCCCGCCGAGCACCAGGCCGGACGCTGCGAGATAGGCAGGGTTGGCATAGGGCGGGAGGGACCCGAACAGACGCCCCAGCAGCGCGAGCAGGAAGAACCCCCCACCGTTGGAGATTCCCTCCTCCGCGGCGTAGGTTCCGAGGAAGCCCAGCACGCCGCTGCCCACCCCGAGGTAGGGCAGATACGCCAGCACGACCACCAGGACAAAGGCCAGCGGCGCTCGCCACTCCCAGGGCCGCCAGAACGCGGGCAGGGCTGCCACGGTCAATGGCTTGAACAGCACCGACCCCGCGAGCAGCGCACCTGTGGTGAATGGCCCGCGGGACCTGGCCGCCCAGAGCGCGAAGACGAGCAGCGCCATCATGCCCCCGTCCAAATGGGCGTCGCCCGCGATCTCCCAGATTGGCAGGGGGTGCCAGGCATAGAGCAGCAGCTGCTCCGGCGGCCTGCCGACGGCCACCAACAGACGCACCAGCGCCCACATCGCAAGGGCCTCGAGGGCGAGGAGCCCGAGCTTCAGCGCGATCAGGGAGTCCCCCACCATGTGGAAGAGCAGGAACGCCATCTGGGCGACCGGCGGATAGATGGTCACGGCGTAATCCGCACGGTTGATCCGGGGATACACCGCCTCGTCGCGCAGGGGCTCCAGTGCCGGGTCGGCCGGCACGAACCGATAGGGATTGATACCGGCGGCCTGAACGCGCCCGTCCCAGACATATCGGTAGGCGTCCGTTGAATGCAGGGGCGGCTCCGCGAGGAGCACCAGCCGCAGGACCAGGGCGACCCCGACGACGATGGCGAGCGCCCCGGGCCGGGGTGCGACGCGCGTGACGATGCGCGCCGCAAGCAGATAGAGCCCACTGCCCGCCAGGACTGCGGCAACGAAGGCGTAGTCCGCATCCCAGCGATCATGGAGGGCCAGGGCGAGCAATTGCAGGAGTAGCAGCCCCAATCCCAGCGCCACCAGTCGCCAGCGATGGTCACCGGCAGCGCTAGCCGCGCGGGCCGTCATCTCAGCCCGGCTCCCGGGCCGGGTGCCCCCCGAGCTCCGGATGCCCGACGGCGAGGAGCTCGCCCAGATAGGCACGGGTGCGCGCGGCCGGGACCAGAGAGAATCCGCGGTCGAGGCCCATACCCCGGCCGAACAGCTCTTCGATGAGCAGCTGAAGGGACGTTGCATCGTCCACGTCGTACCAGAGCGGAAGGAGCGCGACGTCCAACCGCTCCGCGGCGGCACGGCCGAGGGTCTGCGTCAGCACCTGGCTGGTGCTCCAGGCGATGTCCTCGAACAGAGCGGCGCGCGGGTGCATCAGCCCGATCAGCGTGTAGCCGCCGTCGATGGCAGGGCCCAATACGACCCGCTCGCCGGGCCGGCGCAACGCCTCGAGGGCATCGGCGAGGAGTCGGGGCGGGAGGGTGGGGCTGTCGGAGTTGATGAGACAGACTCCCTCGAACCCGGCCCGCAGGAGGTCAGCCATCGCGTTGTGCAGACGCTCCCCCAGATCCTGGCCGCGCTGGGCCAGACGCGCGAACCCCTCCGGCAGCAGCCCTGCGAGCCCTTCCTCCTCGCCCTCGGGCGTGTACACGGCCACCCCTTGAGCTTGTAGGGCCTCGGGGAGTGCGGCGATGGTGTGAGCCACATCGGCGATGAAGCAACGGGAGATCTCGGCCGCCTCGTCTGCTGTCAGCGGCGGAGACAGGCGCGTCTTGCTCGTCCCGCTACGGGGGACCTTGCACATGATCCCGAGGGCAATCTGACCGAGCCGATCTTGCGTCACTTCTTGCATCGCCTCACCAGGCCAGCCCGAGGGCCGCGGCCGAGCCTATACCAAGGAGCCGCGAGGGCCCTTCCGTCCTCCACTCACCCACGATCGTCCACGCGCGCTGGCGGCCTGTGCGCCAGCGGGGACGCGGTCGAAGTGACGCGGGGCATCCGGAGCGGTGTCCAAACCCCTAGCCACGTCGGCAAAGTCGGAAATAAAGCCCGCCCGCCGTTCGGCCCCGGGGCGCCGGAACGCTAGCATTGCAAGGAGTGCTGAGGCAAGGCCGTGTGCGCAGCTACAAGTCGTGGCGGCGGGGCGAAATTTGCGTTCCCGCCTAGCGGCTTACTCGCGGAGGAGGTGGGCTTCCGCGTTTCCAATGACGCGCGTTGGGAAGGTTGCGGGCGTGGTACTCCGCTGGGCGATCGCTTCCCCTACCAGGATTGCCAAGAACGCGTCATCCCTCGCCGGCAGCGGCCCCCCGCGGACTCACGGATATGGCTGCGAAATCGCTGGATCCGGGGCAGCAGCAATCTTGTTGAGAATGTGAGGGGCGTCTGCTACGGATGCCTGCGCCGGTGCCGCTGGTCGACCGCGTTCTCGGGTCACGGCCGATAGGGCCTGCCCTGTAGACTCCGCCGGGAGGGTCCGATACCGGCGTCCTCCGAAGCACAGCCGGAGACAGCATCATGCCCAGGTCGATGCCAAGCAACAGGACGCCGATCAGGACAACGAGACTGGACATGTTTATGCCGGAAGCTAGTTACGAAGGCAGCGCCTTTCTCCCACGCGAGCATCGCGCTGCTAAGCCGGGGCGTACCCACCGTCATACTCGATGCCGATCAGAGCAATCGCCTGGTTGAGGGCACGGCGGCGGTGCTGGACGGTGCGGCGGGACGGGTGCTGCCCGCCTCAATCCGTCCTGATGCCTTGACCCCAGCGCCACCGCCGGTGCCCCCGTCCCTTCAGACACGCGATGGTGAGCCTGTAGCACTGCGGGTGAGCGTACGCACGGCCGAAGCCGCCCGATTTGCGCGGGAGCAGGGCGCGGCCGCCGTGGGCTTGGTGCGTAGCGAATTCCTGTTGCCGGCGGATGACCGCGTCCCGGACAAGGACTTCTATGTGCGGGCCTTCGAAGACATCCTCGCGGCGGCCGCGCCCTTGTCGGTGACCATTCGGCTGCTAGACCTGGCTCCCGACAAACATCCAGCTTGGGCAGCCGCCCTTCCCAAAACCGGCACCCTCGGACGGCACGGTTCTCGGCTCTATGATGATCCGCTGGTGCGTTCCGTGCTCGACGCTCAGCTCGCTGCCCTCGCAGAGCTCTGCCCACGTTATCCAGTGCGGGTATTGATTCCGAACCTCGCCACCGTAGCGGCGCTAACGCACTGGCGTAGGACTGCAAAAGATGCCACGCGACCCTGCAACCCGGTCGTCGGGCCGATGCTAGAGACGGTGGGAGCCGCTCTATTGGTGGATTGCTTCCTAGCGGAGTCCGCAGTGGTCGGAATCGGCCTGAACGATCTCATGCAGTCCCTCTACGGGGCCGACCGGGATGTGCCGCAGGTGCGTGATGAGTTGGACCCCTACGCACCGGGCGTGTATCGATTCCTGGCCCATGTTGCCCGCATCGCCGGCGCCGACTTGGGGCGAGTTCAGCTCTGCGGCATCCTGCCGCAGCTGCCGGGAGTGCTTCCGGTTCTTCTAGGCCTGGGCTACCGGACGTTTTCGGTGGACGTGGCCCATGCTCCCTATCTGGCCCAAACAGCGGCGACTCGCACGTGCACCCAAGACCGCGCGCTTGCCGAGGCCGTGACCGCCGCAGACTCGGCACGGGAGGTCAAGGGCCTGATGGGTCTTGCCGCGGATCACTGACCGAGCCAGAGCTCGATGCCCCGAATCGTGCGGCGAAGCCGAATGCGGCCAGCATAGGGCGTGTGCATACGGTAGAACGCCGCAAGGGGCATCTCCAGGGCCAGGGCTGTCGCGGCCCGGATAACGCCCAAATGGCAAACCAGGAGCACGTGACCCTCCGGGTGTTCGTCGAAGATCGCC
The DNA here is from genome assembly GCA_963698355.1 of uncultured Gammaproteobacteria bacterium. Taxonomy (GTDB): domain Bacteria; phylum Pseudomonadota; class Gammaproteobacteria; order Chromatiales; family Chromatiaceae; genus Thiodictyon. Next base: position 12,430 of record CAVOQO010000121.1, read on the forward strand.
AGGATTCCCTCCCGTGCCCGTGCGTAGAACTTGTCCAGAGGCTCAGAGCCCGGCGGGCGGTGATTGACGGCGTCTCGGAAGAAGGCCAGATAGCCCTCCGGATCGGCATCACGAATCTCGTCGTGGCGGCGCCCCTCCCACGCTCCGAAGCCTACCTCTCGTAGGCGCGGGTCCACGACCAGCGAGAGGTCCAAACGCTTCGCGAGCATCTCCGCGAACTCCCGGCAGCGGCGCAGGGGCGAGGTCACCACATGGGTCCAATCCGATGTCTCCGCGACGGCGGCCCACATCTGATCCCGACCCCGTTCACTAAGGGGATCGTCGACGCCGTCCCCGCGGTAGCGCACACCGCCTCGGGGCTCGCCGTGTCTCAGGAAGTCGATCGTGCTCATGATGTGCCTTCAGCAACCCCGGAGACTACCGCTCGGGATCGAAACGACTGTTTGCAGCGTTGCCCCGACACCGTCGGCGGCAACCGTATCCGAGCTGTCGATGCTCGGAACTTTTGCGTCTGAAATCAGCGTAACAGAGACGCTGGGCGGGGTTGTTCTTAGGCGACAGTCGACGGGTCCGGACAGGTGCGGCGAGCCTGTCCGGCACCCAGGGCGTCGATGCTCCGCATCTCACCGTCGCTGAGCTCGAAGTCGTAGATGTCGCGGTTCTCGACCATGCGCGCCGCCTTTGAGGTCTTCGGTAGGGCGGTGCGCCCGCTCTGCACGTGCCAACGCAGTACCACCTGCCCTGGGGTCTTGCCGTGACGCTCCGCGATGCTGGCGAGTGCGGGGTCCTTCAGCATGCCGAATGCGCCGCTGGCGAACGGGGCATAAGCGGTGACTACGATGCCTTGGTCGCGGCAGAAGGACTCCAACTCGGGATTCCGGCAGTAGGGGTGAATCTCCACCTGATTGACGGTTGGACGACGCTCTGGCTCAGGAACGTCCTCCATAAGCTGTCGCAGGTGGGTGATCGTGAAGTTGGACACACCAATAGCGCGCGCGGCACCCTTGTCGGCGAGCTCACAGAAGGCGTGCCAGATAGTGGCGCGGGCCTTGCGCGGGAAGTCCGGGTCTCTGCTGGTGTGTTGCCCGAAGCCACCGGGCCAGTGCATCAGCAGCAGGTCGACGTAGCCGAGACCCAAGTCGTCCAAAGTGTCCACCATGTCGTCGCGGACCTTCTGGGCGATGTTATCGACCTTGTCGGCGTCCCAGGTGCGGCGGTGTGAAATGTTGATGTGTGGCGGCGCCGCGGGATGCGCAAGCTTGGTGGTGATGAACAGCTCGTTGCGGGTCAGCTCGCCGCTGGCGAAGCGCTGACCGAGCAACGTACCGACGATACGCTCGGTACCATAGGCGCGGGCACCGTCAAAGGCCCGGTAGCCGTTGTCAAGGGCCAGTGAGACAGCCCGCCAGGCCTGTTCGGGCAGGAAACCCTGGAACTCGGTGGTACCCACCCAGTCGCCAAAAGCGCAACCAAAGGCGAGGGTGGGCATGGTCACCCCGTTGTGCAGGGTGACCTCGCGTGCGTTTTCCGCCATGTCATTCATAAAGTTCGAGCCTAGTTGGTAGGTGGTCCGGGCATGAGGCTAACAAAGGAGTGGAGCTGAAATCGAGGGAACGGAAATCGATTCGCATCTGAGAGCTCACTGCGCGTGTGACGGCTCACAATGTGCGTGAGAATCCTCCCGGACAGGGCCGTTGCGCTGTCGGGCTAAACAAGGCTTTGCCTGACCGCTGTCTGCGCGACTCCAGACGCTCGCGAGGAAAGGCTTCGCAACGCAAGTGGCTCATAAGCTGTTCGCCACCTCAACCAAGACCGACTGTCTGCAAACAGCTGCGTTGAACAGCCGCTGCTGTATGGAAATCTGGGAGTCCGCTCTGCGCTGCAGCCTCTCGCAGGCTGCCCCCTGAGCGACTGTGATCGGCCTGGAACTGCCGGTCAACGAGGCACTGTCGAGGCTCGACGCGCTTCATCGGTTTCTCCCAGGCCTGCATACAGCGGGTGCGGGGTCAGCAACGGGGTCGGTATGCCGAGGGCATTGGCACGGTAACTCGACCAAGGGTCCTCGCCGGGATCGCCACCGAGGCCCGCTCGCACCGGGTTGAGCTCGATGCAGCGCTGACAGGTGAGGAGGTATCCGTCCCCCTCGATGAGGGAGGAACGGAAACGCCCCTCGAACAGCGTGCCGGTTCGCCCATAGGCGCGGTTGACGCACTGAACGCAGCGGAAACCGAGGCCCTTCATCAGCCGGGCCGTCCCCCGCATAGGTCGGAGGTGGCATCGGGGGCCGAAATCGCCAGATCGATGTCCGAGGCGCGGCCGGCGTGGCCGGTGGCGCGGGAGCCGAAGAGGCGCACTTCGCGCACGCAAGGGAAGCGGCGGAAGGCGCGATGGAGCACGGCGAGTTCCTGGTCACGAAGGGCGAGGGGCTTCATGACGTCAGTCCCAGGTCGGGGCCTGGATCTTGTCGGCCATGGCGCGATGCAATGCAGCATGGTCCCTCCGGATGTGTTGGTAGATGCGGTTGGCGAGCGCCTGGTTGTAGGCGTGGCTGGTGAGGTTGCGGTCTTCGAGCATCCGCAGCCAGGCATCGGCCTTCTCGGGCGTGGCGATGAGATTCTCGGCAAAGGCTTTCTTGAGCGTCGGCCGCGGGCCGCCGCATTCGTGTCCCTATCGTTCGAGGTAGAGCTTGAGGCGGTCTTGGCTTGCCTGGGCATGGTGTTCCGCGGCGAAGGGGTGTGCGATGCGCTCGCCGCCCATTGGCGGGATGCGGCGCTTGAGGGCGCCATTCTGTAGGATTCGGCTGAGGTTGACGAGGAAGAGGTCGCCGTCACGCCCCTGGCGATCCCCATCCTCGGCGGTCCAGGCACCATCGCGACGGCGATGAGCTTCGCCTCCAACGGGGGCATCCTGGAAGTGATCGTCACCCTTGCCGCCTACGCGGTTCTGTGCCTGATCACCGACCTGTTTTTCATTTCCGGCGAGCGCCTGGTGTCGTTTCTGGGCCAGGCCGGACTGAACGTCATCACGCGCATCATGGGGCTGATCCTGGCGGTGATCGGGGTTCAGATGTTGATCGACGGCATCTTCGGCGCCATCGCGCTGTAGGGTGCCGGCCATGGGCACTGAGAGTCTCAGTGGCCAGCTATCCTCACGGACCGGATGCGCCGCTCGCACAGCGCAGTGGGGTCTCACATTTCACACGGCAGAACCGAGGACATCCGTGATGGACACGCGCTCCATGGACAAGCCCCTGACAGCTGCACCCGCCGCCCCGCCCCAGGGCACCCTGGGCACCTTCGCAGGGGTCTTCACCCCGAGCATTCTGACGATCCTCGGCATCATCCTGTTCATGCGCCTGGGCTATGTGGTCGGCGCGGGGGGGTTGGGTCGGGCGCTGGCGATCCTGGCACTGGCGAACGGCATCTCGGTGCTGACCAGCCTGTCGCTGTCGGCGGTGGCGACCAATCTGCGCATCAAGCGCGGCGGCGACTACTACCTCATCTCCCGCACCCTGGGGCACGAGTTCGGCGGCGCCATCGGTCTGGTGCTCTTCCTCGCCCAGTCCATCTCCATCGGCTTTTACTGCATCGGCTTCGCCGAGGTCCTGGCCGGTATGCTCCCGCCGCCCCTCTCGGCCCATTCGCACTTCATCGCGGCCGGGGCGGCGGGCCTGCTGTTCGTCTTGGCCTGGTTGGGAGCCGACTGGGCGACACGCTTTCAATATGTCGTCATGGCGACCCTGATGGCCGCTTTCGCCTCGTTCTTCGCTGGGGGTCTGGCACATTGGGATGGGGCGCTGCTCGCACAAAACTGGTCGGCGCCGACCCCGCAGATCGGGTTCTGGGTGCTGTTCGCCCTGTTCTTCCCCGCCGTAACCGGCTTCACCCAGGGCGTGAGCATGTCCGGAGAGCTCAAGGACCCGGCTCGCAGCCTGCCCTTGGGTACGCTGCTGGCGGTGGGGTTGTCGATTCTGGTCTACCTGCTCGCCGCTGTGGTCTTCGCCGGGACACTGTCTCAGGCGGACCTGGTGCGCGACTACACGGCCATGGACCGGGTGGCGCTGGTTCAGCCGCTCATCCTGGCGGGGGTCTTTGCCGCCACCCTGTCGTCGGCCATGGCCTCGTTCATGGGCGCTCCCCGCATCCTGCAATCCCTCGCCGCAGATCGCCTGTTCAGCATCCTGCTGCCCTTCGCCAAGGGTGCGGGCCCCATGAACAACCCGCGCCGCGGCGTGCTGCTCTCGGGGGCGATCGCGCTGGCCACCATCAGTCTGGGCCAGCTCGACCTAATCGCGCCGGTCGTGTCCATGTTCTTCCTGATCTCCTACGGGCTGATCAACTATGCGACCTTCTTCGAGGCCAGCGCCGCCAGCCCGTCGTTCCGCCCGCGGTTTCGCTTCTTTCACCGCCACCTGAGTCTACTGGGCGCGGTGGCCTGCCTGGGGGCCATGCTCGCCATCGACCTGGCGGCGGGCCTGGTCGCGGTGGCGCTGCTGTTTGCGATTTACGAATACCTGCGCCGCACTGCGCCCCAGTCCCGCTGGGCCGACGGCCGGCGTTCCTACCACACACAGCGGGTCCGCACCCATCTGCTGGCCGCGGCGGGGGAGGCCGAGCACCCCAGGGACTGGCGGCCCAACATGCTGCTTTTCTCCGACGACGCGAAGCGCCGTGCCCAGTTGTTGAGGTTCGCCTCCTGGCTGGGGGGGGACAGCGGCTTCGCCACCCTGGTCAAGATCCTGGTGGGTCGGGGTGCCGGCATGCTCAAGCGCAAGCGGGAAACCGAAGCCGCGCTGGAGGAAGACATCCGCCAGGCCGAGGTGCAGGCATTTGCGCGCTCCCTGGTGGCGCCCTCCCTCGACGTTGGCGTTCAGACCCTGGTGCAAGGGTTCGGCATCGGGCCGTTGCGTGCCAATATCATCCTGCTCAACTGGCTCGAACGCGTCCCGGGGGCCGCCGGAACCGATCGAGAGCTGATGATAGGCCGACACCTGCGCACCGCCTTCCGACTGGGCTGCAACCTGGTCGTGCTCGATGGCGAGGACCCGGAATGGGCGGCCTTGCGCCAGACAGCACCCGCCACGCGGCGCATCGACGTCTGGTGGCGGGGCGATGCCAGTAGCCGCCTCATGCTCCTGCTTGCACACCTGATGACCCGCACCGAGGACTGGGAAGGTGCCCGCATCCGCCTGCTCGGCATGTGCTGCAGCGGGGCATCCACGGAGAGCGCCGAAGCGCTGCGCAAAACTCTGGATGAGGTACGCATCCAGGCCGAGGCCGTGCTCGTCGAGCCGGCCGAAGCAGGCGCAGTCGGAAAGTACTCGGCCGACGCGTCGCTGGTGTTCCTCCCGTTTCGCCTGCGCGGCAACCAGCCCCTGGGGCCCTTCGATGGTCCGCTAGAGGGTTTGCTCGCACCGCTGCCCGTGACCGCCCTGGTGCTGGCGGCCGAGGACATGGACCTGGACGCCGAGCCGGAGGAGGGCGCAGCGGCCGAGACTGCCCAGGTCCTGGACGCCCTGAGCGATGCCGAACGGCTCGCCGAGCTGACCGCCCAAGACGCCCGCAAGGCCGAGGCGGCAGAGCAGGAAGGGCGCGCCAAGCTAGAGGCAGAGACCGCGCAGGAAGCAGACCCCGACGCCATCGCCCGACTGAACGCACGGTTACAGGAGCTTGAGGCACAGGCGGAGAAGGCCCGGCGTCGCGCCGCCCGCATCGCGGCCAGGGCAAAAGCGGTCAGGCAGGAAGCTCAGGCCCTGGGGCTTCTGCCCCCGGAGGAGGAGGGAGAGTCTGGCGAACTCCGGCAATAGGGTCGCCAGGCAGGGCGCTGGGGCCTTGGACCGGGTTCTGCTGGTCTACACCAACCACCACAAAGGCAAGGGTTTAGGCTGGGTTGAGGAACGACCCCCAACACCCCCCCCGCGCGTTGAGCGATCGTTGCTGCCGAGCTGACCGCTGAGGTGACAACAAGGGCAGGTGGCGACCGCTTTGGACGCATTGCAGCCTCTCGCAGCCTACCCTCTGAGCGACTGTGATCGGCCACAACCGGCCGGTCACTTAAGATTGGCGGGCGGCTGCAACGGAACACGAAGCCGCCGGTCGACCGTGCGAAAAGTATTTGACCCTGCCCCCATTGTCCATCAGAAGAAATGCGTGATTGCAAGACTTGGCTCTTGACCCATGGCTCTCTTTTCCCGATGGCTTGCGACGGGTCTTGAGTGGCAATTTCTTTGGAGCGCCAATCGCGGCATTTATGTCAATCGTCATCGTTGGCGGAGTTTCTCTGCTGCGAGGCGCCATTCGGGGACGCTTGATGGTCCGTTCGTATGGGCGGAAGCGTCCGGGAAAGACGGGAATAGGAGTGTCGCGTGTCGCTCGTGAATCCGTCCGGGGGCTCCTGCCGCCGGACGGACTCGCTCCTTGGCGACAGCCTTTGGTGCCCCGGTGCGCCCCGCTCCGGGCCGCGGCTTCGGCACGACCTGCCCCCTGCGGGGGCGGTCGGCCTACGCCACAGCCCTTCGACGGTGGCTTGACGCCGTGTCGGATGCGCTTTGCATGTTCCCTACGCAGCTTCGGGTCTCGCGCCCCTTCGCCACTCCGGGCCCACGCCCGCGCCGACGGCTACCGGGGACTAGGAGCAGCCGACAAGGCTGCAATCCAGCTGGTGAAAGTCCAGCCGTGTCAGTTGCTCGTGACGGACACGTAGCGATACCACTGCTCGGGGCAGGTAACCAACCGAGTTCTGCGTGGTGTAAACGGCCCGGCCGCCCTGAGGCTCAGTTCTCAGCGGTGGGTGCACTCTGGGGGCCTAGCAAACGCGGGAGCTTGAACATCACGAACTGACTGCAGCCTCGAAAGGTAGGCCCTGTTGAAATTGCATCGCAGGGGCGATTGGGGTGCCGAACGTCTTAGTCCTGACGTGAGGCCGTCGTCTGCCGGGAAGAAACGAGCACAGGCACCGGCAGAACCCCACGGGGTAGAGGTCCAGGCACCTGCGTAAGGATTGCAGAGATAACGTCGGGAAGGGCCATCTCCCAGCAGGGACTGGCGACAACCTGCAAAGACCCACCGGAGGAGGTCAATCCAAAGCCGGAGGGAGGGATTTGGTCTGACGCATGAGCCCGTATGAGCGATGACAGAGGGGTAACGCTCTCTGACGTGGCGCGCGACGCCACGCCGCCGGTGGTAACACCAGCCGGCGGGCAAAGGGGCTCTGGGCACCTGGCGGTCTGGTTGAGCCAACCAGCGATGGGAGGAGCTCAGCAGCCAGGCCTAGCCCTGTCGGTAAACCGCAATCGAGAGGGGTGCATATGCGCCAGCATTTCAGCCTCCTCGATTCCGGGAAGGCCGCAGGAGGATTGCCAGGGTCAGAACCGCACTCGGGAAATCCGACCGTGCGGGATCGTAGGGGGGCTTACGGAAACGTGGACGATGGTTGGGGCTATTCGGGCACATACCGCGGAAACGCTGAAACAGCCAAGCCCGGACCTAAAGTTGCGCGCGCCGTACTTCTATCCCGACCCGGCCTTCGCGTTCGCTCTCCCTGGCCGGCAGCGAAGGAGCGCGACAAGCTCACCAAGCAACTGGAAGAGCTGCGCCGCTTCGACGAGCAGCTCCGCCACTACGCCGACCAGCGCATCGCCCCCGACCTCGACGACGGCTGCACGTAGTTGAATAGGTCGTCGGCCGGGATGGTGTAGCCAAGCTTGGGAGAGACTATGCATTCCAGGTCAGGGTATTGCACCCGACTCACCGGGAGAACCTGGCCCGCGCATGGAGCCCAGCGAAGAGGAACTGCGCCCCTATTACGAGGCGAACCGGGACCGGATCCTGGTCAAGGAGCAGCGCAAGATCCAGATGGTGGTGCTGCCGAGCAAGGAGCAGGCGGAGGAGATCAAGGCCAAGATCGAGGCCAGCGAGATCACCATCTACCAGGCTGCCCTGGAGCACTCGATCGACCCCAACGCCAAGCGCACCCTGGGTGATTGATTTCGGCTGGGTGTCCAAGGGGACCGGCTTCCCGCAGCTGGACGCGGTCACCTTCGCGCTCGTCGCGCACTCCTCATGTTCTTACTCAGATGTTTGCGCTCCCGAGCCAGGTGCATATTGTCATCTGCAACCCCAAGCGCTTTTTGCTCGGGACCAACCATGGCGCGATGCGGACGGCGATACGTGGAAACCCAGATGCCGACCGGCCTCTTTCGCGTGTGCATCGAGCGCCGGTCTGTCGCGCTGCGTGGACCGTGAGCCAGGAACAGACCCATCGCCCGCAAATCAGCGCCCTTCGGCAAAGTCAAGTTTAAAACATAAGAATTTAATGATGTACCTCAGTTTCAGGCCAGGCGACGGTTCCGAGAGTTTCCATACTTACGCTATGGACAAAAGGTAGAGGTAGGAAGTGCACCTCGTCCGAACGTCCCTTCGGCGGCTGAGGTGTGAACGCCGGTCCGCGTACTAGAGGCAGGCCGACTCGATAGGAGGGTCAGACAACACGCTCGGGAGGAATTTGCCGTGACTCGCTATTTGCGACAAAGCCGAAAGCTGCTGAGACCAGCCATCCTTGCGCTCTTGATCACACCACTCGCTCTCGCGCAGCAAGCAGGCCAAGGGCCGGGAGGCCCCGGGGCCGGAGGAGACGGCCCGCCCGACGGTAGCGGGCCGTCCAGGAGTCACGACAGATTCATCCAGTACGTCTACGACGCCGCGACCGGCAAGGGCGAGTACGTGCTGCGGGGCGCGGGGGGCGGGGGGCGGCGTGTACCCGAGGCCGAAGTGGAACGTAGCCTCTCCACCGTCCTCTGCGGCGAGTGCCACAAGGACGCGGTCGCACAGCTCAAGAACTCGGTTCACTTCAGCGTGCAGGGCGGCAACCCGCGGATTCTGTTCCCGGGCGGCGGCGCCCACGGCGCCCTTGACCGCGCCTGCGGCCTGCCCGGCACCACGGCGCTGATCAACTACAACAGCAACGTCAACCTGGGCGAGTGCGGCAAGTGCCACGTCGGGCGTTTTATCCCGCCGATGGAGGGCGCGTTCACGAGCATCTTCATGCAACAGGGCATGCCCCAAGAGCTGGCCGCGACCAATGCCGCCAACATCGTCAACGGCGGCCTCGACTGCCTGATCTGCCACGCGGAGCACTACTTGTCCGTGCGCGAAGACATCAATTGGTCCCTGGGCGATATCATGGGGACATTGGAGATCGCCGGGTACGGACTGCCAGGCGAGCCCGCGCCATCGCCCCAGGGCTACGCCAAACTGTCCCGCGACAACACCGACTTCGATCACGACGGCTACCCGGATCTGCTGATCGACTCCGATCCGGAGATACCGGGTCCTGATATGCCCCTCTACGCGGGAGTCGATGGCGATGGCAACCCGATTCTCTGGCCCACCGTCGCGCAGGACCGCTCCGTCGACGCGGTGCTCTCCGTCGGCCCGACCGACGAGCACGGCTGCCTGCGCTGCCACGAGCACGCCCGGACCGGCTACAAGCGCGGCACCCTGTTCCGCATCGGCTACGACGCGCACGCGAACGTCTGCTTCCCTGACCCGAGCCTGACCGCGGGCGACCCGAACTGCCCGGAGCACAACACCTGCACTGCCTGCCACGTGACGCTGAACAAGGACTACGACGGCGACGGGTTGAAAGACGTGCACAAGTTCGTGCGCGGGCACCTGGTCGGGGGCGACCTGGCCGCGGCCGACTATCCGCCGCCACCCCCGGGCGAGCCGGCCGACCCGGACGACCCGACGCACCTGACCTGCGTGCAGTGCCACAGCAAGGACTCGCTGCCCGAGCGTAACAGCGACGGGGTTCACGCCGACACGCACCTGGAGAAGATCGCCTGCGAGACCTGCCACATCACCAAGAGCGGCGGCATCACCTATTCGGTGTACGGCCACGGTGGTCACGTCTCGTTCGGCCGCAACGAGGAGGGCAAGGACACCAAGCTGATCAACCTGGATCACATGGTCGCCGAAGAGGGCACACCGGGCGACGTCGACGCTGACTTCGCGGCCTACAAGCTCACGCCGGTGATGATGTGGTTCAACGGCTCGACCTCGTTCCTGGCCCAGTCGCTGGCCATCCGCGGCGCCCCGAACGCAAAGATCACGCCCTTCAAGCCCATGGCCAACGGCATGGTGATGGACGGGCAGTTCTTCACCGATCAGGAATATCTGCTCAATAAGGCAAATTTCCCGTACAACGCGCACTCGATGTACCGCTTCTACGCCAACGCGGTTGACTGTTCCACCCTAGCCAACCCTGAAGTATGCCCCCCGGAAGGCGACGAGCCCGAAGACGGCGACGGCCTCTACGGCAACGCCGAGGTCTTCACGGCCCTGGGGCTGCTCGGTGACGTCAAGGACAACTTCGGCAACACCATCGTTTACGGCCTGACACCGAAGGAAGTGCGCACGACGACGCTCTTCGATCTGATGCCAACGGACCCCACGGACCCGAAGAACCCGAGCCGGCAGACCATGGCCATGATGCAGGCCTTCCCGAATCTGATGAACTTCAGTAAGACGGCCTATGGCTACGAGCACTACCTGGTGAGCTCCGCATTGGCTGGATCCTCGGCTGACGCGGACCGCAACGGCGTCATCGACGCCGGCTTCTCGTACCTGTTCGACATGAAGAATGCCGTTAACGCGGGCCTGATGGAGTTCGGCGGCTTCAACCAACCTATGTTCCTGCCGTCCGACTACAGTTGGTACCCGTCCTTTGACGACGTCTCCAACGTGGCCACCATGAAGCTGCCCGACGGCAAGTTCATGAAGCTCTTCCTGGCGATGCAACTGCAGATGCAGCTCGCCGAGCAGGGCCTGTCTCCGGAACAGATGCAGCCGATCATCGCGCAGCTTATTGGCAACTACCCGGCTTTCTCGAACGGCGTGACCCTCGGCGGTCACGGCGTAACGCCCGATCCGCAGCATTACGCCCTCGGCGCCGGCGGCCGGAACGGCGGCTGCCAGCAGTGCCACGTGCCAGGCGGCGTGCTCGAGAGCCGGGTCCCGGTGAGCAAGGAGCAGTACGTGGTAGTCGACGGCTTCGGGACCGATCCCCTGCCCCTGCCCGTCTACAAGTGGAAGTACTACAAGGTCCACGCCCTGATCGATCTCGGTCTGACCACGAGCAGCGAGGCCGTGGTCGACCCGGACGATCCTGCCGATATCGACATCGACGGCGATCCCACCTACGTGCTGGAGAGCGGCCAGGAGATGGTGCTGAATTGGTTCGGACCGGAGCCCTGTCCGGAGGACCAGACGAGCCAGCCCGAGCCGGTGGTGTGCTTCCTCCAGGCCAACACCCCGCTAGCGCTCGCGGCCACGAAGCTGACGACGGCCGACCTGACCTGGTCGGGCGGGAAATGGATGCCGGTCCTCGAGCCAGTGACCAACGGGGTCGAGAACTGGAAGGTGCTCGGTTATGCCAAAGAAGAGGTGATCTGGGATCCCGACGACCCGCGCATCAACCCCGGTCCCCCGGGCGGGGGCGAGGTTCCCGTCATCCAGGAGGCTATGTGGTCTTCGCGTAACGCCAAGTTGGGCAAGCTCGCCGTCGGGGGCACCTCAGGTGCGCAGGACCGCGTCGAGATCATCAACGGTGTGACCAAGGACTCGCTGTTCTCGCTGCGTGCCGGCAAGGATGGAACCTTCGAGGGTGAGCGAAATACGGCAGTCTCGATCGCACCCTGTACCGTCGCCGCCAAGGTGGACGATCGGGTCGGGCAAGCGGTGCCCGTGCAGAACGCGCCTAAGAATTGCGTCCCATAGGGGTATGACTCAGCAGCACGGCAGGGCTCAGGGACGAGCTCTCGTGCTCTCCGCAATTGACGACTCCGCCCGCGAGACCTGTTCGCGGAACTGACCGCAGCCTAGTCAATCGAGTCGGTGCACGACTTGGTGACAAGGGGATCCACCGGTCGGCAACGCAGATCTGCAAAGGGACTCTCCTCTGGAGCACTACTTCGAACTCCATGGCGTCCAAGGGACAGGCTCATGACTGCTACGTCTCGGGATGCTTCAGTACATCGCGAGTTTCTAATATACGCTCGGCGCGTCAACCTTTGACGCATTTAGGCGGGCCCCCTTGATCGCGACCGGGTCAACTGCCTAGGCTGCCGCATCCGCCGCCGATCCGGGACTGACGGTGGGTTCCAGCGTCCGTTTTTCTGCGCCGAACATTTCGCTCGACGCGCCCGCATTCACTATTCTTGAGTTATGCAGCGCTTCAAGAACATCCTGCTGGCCCTGGACCCGGAGAGCGACGAGTTGGCGACTCTGGTGCAGGCGCTCACACTCGCGCGCGAGAACGGCGCAAGTTTGGGCGTGCTCACCGTCATCGAGCATCCGCCCCTCGATGAGCTACCGCTGGGGACTCGCACCATGATTGGCCTGCTGGATCGCGACCAGGTGCGCGACATGGCCGAGCAGCGGCATCGGGTGCGACTGCAGAACCAGCTCTTGGCGCTCGCTGTTGACGATCTTGAGGTGAGGACCTGCGTGGAGTCCAGCCCGACGCCCTTCTTGGCCATCATCCAGCACGTACTGCGTCACGGGCATGACCTGCTGATCAAGGAGGCACACGGCGTGACCGGTCCCCGCGCGATCCTGTTTCATCCGACCGACCGCCATCTGCTGCGCAAATGCCCCTGCCCCGTCTGGATGATTCGCCCGGAGCGCCACACCGCCTACCAGCGCATTCTGGCCGCGGTGGACGGGCTCTCCGACGACGAGATCAACAGGGACCTGAACCAACGCATCCTGGAGCTGGCCAGCTCCCAGTCGGCACGAAGCGGTGCCGAGCTTCACGTGGTCCACGCTTACGGCCCGATCAGTTCGGTCTTGTTTTCGCCGGGCGCCGATGCGGAGACCCGTACCAAGGCCATCGTCGGCCTGCGTCGTGAGCGGCTGGACGCGCTGCTGGCCGGCTTTCCGGTCGGTAATGGGAGGGTGCACATGGAGGAAGGGCGGGCCGGGGACGTAATTGCCGCAGTGGCGGAGCGCGAACGGATCGATTTGATTGTTATGGGGACCGTCGGGCGGGTCGGGATTCCTGGGCTTTTCATCGGCAACACGGCGGAGACCACGCTCGATCACGTGGGCTGCGACGTGCTGGCAATCAAGCCCCGCGGATTCGTGACCCCGGTGCAGCTTCCGGAAGACGGCTGACGTCTCCTCTTTAGGTTCTTGAGCGGATCGTGCGGCTCGGTCGCGCAGGCCGGGGACAAGTCGCAGATCATGGAGGCAATTCCGCGCTTCCGCGGCGATCGCCGGGTGGCCAGACCCGCGACGGCAATTGCGCGTCAAGAGGCGGGTGAGCCCTTGCGGCGGGCCAGCAGCTTGCGCACCTCCTCCGCCCACAGGACCGAACTGGCCGCGGCCATGATCACGGCGAAGTCCGCGGCCGGGAGTGGCACCGTGTGGAACAGCGCGTTCAGCGCCGGCCAGTAGATCACCGACAGCTGCAACAGCACGGCGATAATCAGCCCCCCCAGCAGCCAAAGGTTTTTGAATAGCCGGAGCCCCAGCGCCGATCGCGTTGCGGACTGGCAGTTCAGCACGTTGAACCATTGGCAGGCGGCCAGCAGCGTGAAGGTCTCCGTCTGCACCTGCGGGTAGGGAACGCCCTGCGCTAAGCGCCAGGCGAAATAGACGAAGGTGGTCAAGGCCATCACCGGCGTCATCAGCGCGACGCGCTTCAACAGCGCCGCGTTCAGCAGCGCCTCCCCGGGCGGGATCGGCGGAATGCGCATCTCATCGCCCTCAAGCGGCTCCATGATGAGATTCACGGTCACGGTGCCTTCCGTCACGATGTTGATCCACAGGATCTGAACCGCTGCCAGCGGCAGCGGATAACCGAACAGCAGGGCCGACAGCAGCACGGCGATCTCCGCCATCGAGGTCGCGAACAGGTAGAGGATCACCTTTTTCAGGTTGCGATAGACGCGCCGCCCCTCCTCAACCGCATTGACGATGGTCGCGAAGTTGTCGTCCGTGATGACGATCGCCGAGGCGCCCTTGGCGACCTCTGTCCCGGTGATGCCCATCGCGACGCCGACGTCGGACCGCGCCAGTGCCGGCGCGTCGTTGACGCCGTCACCGGTCATGGCCACCACGTCGCCGCGCGACTGAAAGGCCTCGACGATGCGCAGCTTCTGACTTGGGTGCACTCGGGCGAACACGGCGATGTGATCGAGTCCGGCGCGCAGCTCCGACTCGGCCATCCGCTCCAGCTCCAGTCCGTCAACCGCCCGATCCCCTGGGCCGGCCATGCCTAGGGACTGGGCGATGGCGAGGCCCGTCGCCTTGTGATCCCCGGTCACCATCACCGGGCGCACGCCGGCGACCCGGCACTCGGATACCGCCGTGCGGACCTCGTCGCGCGGTGGATCCATCTGCGCAATCAGGCCCAGCAGGACGGCCTTGCCGTGAAACTGCCGGAAATCCGCATTCTCATCGATGACACCGTCCGCGACCTCGGCCACGGCCAACACCCGCAACGCCCGATCGGCGAACCCTTCGGCCACCGCCACCGCGCGCTGGCATGGGGCGCCATCGGCTTCCTCGGTGGTGCCGCACAGGCCGAGGATGGCCTCTGGCGCCCCCTTCAGCAGCACACGGCCCGCGCTGTCCGGCGGGCCGTGCTGGGTCGCCATCATCTTCGTGGTCGCGGTGAAGGGGATCTCGGCGCGGCGCGGCCACTGATCACGCAGGGCATCGACGTCGAGGTGGGCCTTGCGGGCCAGTGTCAGCAGTGCCGCCTCGGTGGGATCGCCGAGCGCGCGCCAGCGCGAGTCCTCCGCGTCCGGCGCGAGCAGCTGCGCGTCGTTGCACAGCGCGGCAGCCTCCATAAGGCGCGTCGCGCCGGCGCCGTCCTGGGGCATGTCGGCACTGTTGAGCGACCCTTCGGGCGCATAACCAACACCGGAGACCGCGATCTCGTGCCCGTCTGGCAGCCACAGCGCAAGCACGGTCATCTCGTTGCGCGTCAGGGTGCCAGTCTTGTCTGAGCAGATGACCGTGGTCGAGCCCAGTGTCTCCACTGCCGCCAGCCGGCGCACGATCGCGCCACGCGCGGCCATGCGCTGCATGCCGACCGCCAGTGCGATGGTCATGGCCACCGGCAGTCCTTCCGGCACCATCGACACCATCTGGCTGATGGCAACCATGAAGATGTCCACGACCGGGATGCCACGCAGCAGACCGATCCCCATCACCGCGGCAAACAATGCGATGGCCGCCACCACCAGGAAGCGACCGAACTGGGCGATGCGCAGCTCCAGCGGAGTCTTCGGCGTCTGCGCCGCCTCGGTCATCTCGGCGATCCGGCCGACCTCCGTGGCACCACCGGTGGCTACCACCAGCGCCTTGCCCCGTCCAGACGTGACGTGGGTGCCGGCGTAGACCATGTTGGTGCGATCGGCGAGCAGGGTCTCTCGCGGCAGCCTGTCGACCACCTTGTCTACCGGCAGGGATTCTCCGGTGAGCGCGGCCTCGGCCGTCTTTAGCGCGCCGCGCCTCTACCAGCCGTGCGTCGGCACCGACGGCGTCTCCGGCCGCGAGGAGCAGGACGTCCCCAGGGACCAGCTCGCCAGCGTCGATCAGGTGTTCCCGGCGGTCGCGCAGCACCCGCACCTGGAGGGCCGAAAGCCGGCGCAGCGCCTCCATGGAGCGTGCGGCGCGACCCTCCTGGGTCCACAGCCGATGAGGGCGTTAATGACCACCACCACCAGGATGACACCCGCATCTCCCCGGTGCCCCAGCGCGAACGCAAGGACGGCGGCCACGAACAGGATGCAGATCAACGGGCTCTGGAACTGGTGCAGAAATACGCCGAGTGAAGACGGCCGCTGTTTCTCGGGCAGCGCGTTCGCCCCGAAGGTCTCCAGCCGGCGCGTGGTCTCGTCACCTTGGAGCCCTTTTCCGGGGTCGACCCTGAGCGCCATGGCGGCATCGGCCGGATTCAGCGCGTGCCAGAAGTTTTGCTCCAGCGTTCGATGATCGATTGCCATGCCAAAGCGTCCTTAGCCAAACATGCCAAGTATTTATTAGAACTATAGCCATGCGACGTTCCAGGGAACGGCGGTGCGGATCGGCCATGGGCGGCACTGCGCCCGAAATGGACACCCGAAGGTCGGGGCCTCAGACCGTTGGGTGGGGGTTCGTCCTCCGAAACTCGCTGCCGTCGAGCCGTGGACTGGGATTCGCGGCCTAAGGGTAGGGGGAGCTTGCGGGACTAGATCCGGGGTCTGGTTTGTCGCGGAGGCGAGGAGCAGCTAGGACGTTATCCACGCAGAGTTCTTCGACTCAGCGGGCACACCCCGTCGGCCTCACCTCGGAGCCGCCACGACCCGGATTAGACGCGCGGACCAGCGACCGCGCCTTCCGCGTGGACCGGGTTCAGTCTGGTTCACGGCTGCGGTGCCACCCGCACCCCGTCATCGACCTCGTCGCTGGGGTGATTGATGACGATCTCGTCCTCGGTGAGGCCGCCCAGGATCTGTGCGGTCAGCCCCGTGCGTCGGGCCGACCTGCACCTCGCGCAGGGCCGCGCGCCCGTCGTTGACAGAGAATACCGCCCAGCCGCCGCCGCGGCGGACAGGCTGCGCGGGCACCTGGAGCACGTTATCCTCCTGCCAGAGGACGAAGCGGGCCTCGACGCGGTAGCCGTCCCCGAGCCGCTGCAGAGCGCGGGCGGCGACGTGAAATCGGCTATCACCAGCACCCGTCTCCTCCACGCCCAGCGCGGAGATCTTGGTGAAGCCGGCGGGCTCCACGGTACGCACGAGGCCCTCCAACGGTTGGTCGCCGCCCCAGCGATCGAACAGCACGCGGCCGCCAGACCTAACCTTCACGGCATCGGCGGACAGCAGATCCACTTCGACTTCCAGCCGGGAGGGGTCACCCAGCTCCAGCAGCACGTCGCCGGTGCGCACGGGGCCCTCGCAATCGCGTTGCACCTTGAGCACGCGGCCGTCGATGGGCGAGCGCACCAGCACCCGTTCGGCAGGCTCGCCCCGATGGCTGGCGGCAGAGTATTCCAACGCCGTTTGAGCGGCCTCCAGCTCGTAGCGAGCGACGTCCACGGAATGCTGCGCCGAGCGCAGGTTGGCATTGGCGGCGATGACATCCATCCGTGCCCTGTCCAGCGCCTCGCGCGATACGACGCCTTTCGCCGACAGCGGCTCGACGCGCTCCAGCTCGGCGGCAAAGAAATCCGCCTTGGCCTTTGCGGCCTCGGCGTCCTGCCGGGCGGACTCCAGCGCTGCCCGGGCGGCGGCGACCCGCGCCTGGGCCTCGGCACGGCTGCGCGGATCCAGCACCTGCGACTGCAGGGGCGTGATCCCGAACAGAACCTGGCCTTCGTACCGGGTCTCCGACGTCCAGTTGCAGGCGGCAAGCCACGCCGTCGACCGGGGTGCTGATCGCGTAGCGGTCAATGACGCGGGTACGACCTTCTTCCTCG
This sequence comes from uncultured Gammaproteobacteria bacterium, assembly GCA_963698355.1. GTDB lineage: Bacteria > Pseudomonadota > Gammaproteobacteria > Chromatiales > Chromatiaceae > Thiodictyon. Next base: position 29,902 of record CAVOQO010000121.1, read on the forward strand.
ATGGTGACGGTCATCGGGGAGCGCTTCGCCGCGACCGTCTCCACCAGGACCGGCCGGGGCCAAAGCCCTCGCGCAAGGCCGGCGACCAATCCAAGACGATCGCGAACCCCGGATACTTGAAGCGCGGCCGACGCATCGCGACTACTCCTTGCTCTTCAAGACCGCCACCATGTCCAGTCGCCCCAGATTGCGCCGATCATGAGCCCCGAGACGCCAGCGGAGAGGATCACCGTCAACGCGGCCAAAGCGTAGACATCGCGGTGCAGCACCAGGGGAATGCGGTAGAGGTCGGTGTCGAACCGATACGCCAGGAAGCCGCACAGACCGTAGCCGATCAGCAGCGTCCAGCGGGATCACCTCCAGGGTGAGCAGCGCCAGCTCGCCGAGGAGGATATAGGCCACCTCGCCGCGCTCGAATCCGAGCACCCGCAGACTGGCCAGCTCCCGGTTTCGTTCGGACAGTGCGATGCGCATGCTGTTGTACACGACCCCAAAGGCGATGGTGGCCCCCAATCAGGTAGCGATGAAAGTGAAGAACAGCACGCTCTGGGCCAGGGTATCGTGAAAGGCCCGGATGGCGGAGGCCTGCTCCACGACACCCGCGATCCGCGGCATTCCCTTAGGACTTCGGCATAGACCTCCCCGCGGTCCTGGTAACGCCGCCCCCGCCAGGTAGGCACCGGAGACGGCGTCGCCCTCGCGCAACAGCCGGTTGAGCGCCGGTCGCTGCATCGGCGCTGACCCCCAGGTATTGCTCAGCGGTGGCGACCACCGGTACCCGCACGGTGCGGCGCCGACCTTCCAGCACCTAGACGGTCAGCGTGTTCGCCCGGCCGGATATGCGGCAACTCAGCCAGATGGTCGGGGTAGCGACGACCCCTCGGGCGGACTCAATTGCCCGCCAGATCGGTATCGAGCAGGCGCAACAGGGTGCCGGCGGGTTCGATGCCCTCGAGCGTGGTCCGGTAGGAGCGGTGGCCGAAGCGCAGACGCACTGGCACGCTGCGAAAACCCTCGGCGTGCTCGACGCCCTGCAGGCTGCGCAGCGAGTAGAGTGAACGGGCCAGGGTGGGCTCGGTCGGCGGCGGTGAGGTCCCCGCGCTGGCTGATCCCGCAACTGCACGCCCACCATGTTGTCGTCGATGGCGCGCCTCTGGAACCCACCGATCATCATGATGCCACAGGCCATGGCGATGCCCAGGGTGGTCAGTAGAGACTTGAGGGGCCGGCGCTCGATGCGGCGCAGCGCCATCCGGGTCGGCTGGGAGAACCAGCGCTGCAGGCCAAGGCGCTCCACGATGGTGGCACGATAGACGGGCGGGGGCTCGGGCTGCATGGCCTGCGCCGGTGGCAGGCGGGCGGCGGTGCGCACCGCATGCAAGGTCCCCGCGAGCGACGCCGATGCTGATCAGGGCCGCTGCGGCGATCACCCCGGGCCTGAGCACGTAGATCATGTAGGGCAGGCTGTAGAACTCCCTGTAAATGTTGCTCATGCCCTTGCCGAGGAGGATGCCTAGACCAATCCCACCGGCGACGCCCGGCGTTTCGATCAGGAGCACCAGCTTGGCATAGTGCAGGCCAACGGCGAGGTCGCTGTAACCGAAGGCCTTGAGGGCGGCGATCTGCTCCCGCTGCGGGCCCATCAGACGGGTCGCCACCACGTTCAGGAGAAACGCCGCCACGCCGAGGAAGATGCACGGGAACACAGTCGCGTTCGTCTCTTGCTGCTTGATCTCTTCCGTCAGGAACTGGTGCGAGAGTTGATCCTTGCGGGCTATCGCACCGGTACCGCCAGAGACTTTGAGCATCTCATCGAGGCGGTCGATGGCATCCTCGGCGTTGGCCGTCCCCGGGCAAGGGTAGTACCACGCCGTTGAAGGCACGGTCCATGTCGTAGGCGGTGCCCAGCGGCGTGCGCGCCATCCACGGGGTCGGCCCGTGGCGCGCGTGGTCGGGGAACACGGCCCCGGGGTCGATCTGGTACATGTACTCGGGCGACACGCCGCTACCGACGATGGCGACGCGCTCGTTGCGCCCATTGATGGTGACACGCAGCGGTCTCCCGGCTGTAGTCCGTCGGCGGCGGCGACTCCGGTGACAAACCACCTAGTCGCCGCTGCCGGGCTCGGGGACCCGGCCGCCACGCAGGTAGACGGGATTGAGCAGGCCGGGGCCCTGGTCGGGGAGGGACACCAGGGGGCGTGATCGGCTCGGCAAAGCCCGCGATATCGATGTTCACGTAGCGCCACCACGCGGGTTTCCACCCGGCCACCCCGGAATTCCGGATGCGCTGGACCAGCGTCTCCGGCGCACGCTTGAGGGCCCCAAACACGTCGGCGAAACCATGATCGCGATAATAGGTCTCGCGGGTCTGGTACATCGAGTCGAGCGTACTCAACGACATCACGAACATGGCCACGCCGCAGGCGATCACCAGCGCGATGGCCAGCGCCTGGGCGCGCAGCCGCCACAGGTCCCGCCAGAGTTTTCGGTCGATGGTCTTCATCGGTGGCTCCACCATATCAGTTCGCGCGGCGCCTGCTTGGGCTCGTTCAGCTCCACCCGGGTGATGCGGCCGTCCGTCAGGTGGATCACGCGGTCCGCGATCTCGCGCAATGCTCGGCGTTGTGGGTGATCACGGCGGTGGGTGGTGGCCAATTCATGGTTGACCCGCGCGATGGCAAAACCTCCAGCACCAACGATGCCGGTCGTCACGTCCAGGGCCCCGGTGGGCTCATCGCACAACAGCACGTCCGGCCGCTTGGCGACGGCGCGGGCGATGGCCACCCGCTGCTGTTCGCCGCCCGACATCTGCGCCGGAAAGTGATCCATGCGGTCGCCCAGGCCGACCAGCGTTCAGGCCTCCTCCGGTGCCATCGGGTTGTCGGGCGATCTCGGTGACCAGGGCGACGTTCTCCCGCGCGGTGAGGCTGGGGATGAGGTTGTAGAACTG
>CAVOQO010000122.1:0-13149 GCA_963698355.1 uncultured Gammaproteobacteria bacterium
ATCTGCACATGGGCACGCCCTCCAAACCGCGAGACTCGGCCCGCCGTCAGGTGTTAGGGGCAGTCCGATCATGAGCGTCGAGACGTTTCGAGGCGATCCGATCGCCCCCGGATTTGCCGTAGGGTCACTGCAGGTCGCGGTGCGCGGCTCCTGGGTAGCGCCACGGGCGGTTGTCACCGGCGAGCCAATGCACGAACTCGACCGTTCGACCGTTTTCGCCGTGAGGTCGATGCCCTTGAGCGGGACATCGAAGGGGCGGTGCAACGGCTCGAGTCGGAGGCATTGCACGCCGAGGCGCAGATCATGCGCACGCATTTGGACATGCTGCGCGACCCGGAGCTGCACCGTCAGGTGCTCGATGTGATCGAGGACAGCCACCACCGGGCGGAGACTGCGGTGGAACAGGTTCTGGAAACCATGGCGGCGATGATCGGGTATGCGGAGGATCCGGTCCTGGCGGAGCGCGCCGCGGATCTGCGGGACCTGGCCATGCGTCTTGCCGCCGGATTGTCCGGTAGGCACGCCAACGCTGACGGAATTGCAGAGGGCGTCGTCAAGGGCGCCGTTCTTGCCTTGCCGGAGCTGATGCCCAGCGTCGTGCTCGAGGCTCGGGAGCTGGGCGTGGCTGGCTTTGTCGTGGAGTACGGCACCACGGTATCGCACGCGGCCATCCTGGCCAAGTCGTTCGGCATACCGGTGGTTCGCGTCGACTCTCTCGAGTCTGTGAGGCCCAATTTGCGGGGCGCAAGGTCCTGGTGTGGGGTGGCGGAGAGGTCCTGGTGGAGCCCACCGAAACCGAGCTGGCGGCGCGTCGGCCTTCGGGGGACAGTGTCCCTGCCGCACGGATGTCCGGGGCTACGCTGATCCGGGTTTGGGTCAGTATCGTCGATCCTGATCAGCTGGAAACGGTCGACTGGACGGGGATCGAAGGCGTCGGGCTGTACCGCAGCGAGGCCCTGTTCCTGCGCTACCGGGAGGACTTTCCGACCGAACAGGAGCAGTTTGGGGTATACCGCAGGCTGTTCGGGCTGGCCGGGAATAGGCCGGTGGTGTTTCGCACCCTCGATCTGGGAGCGGACAAGCCGGTCGAGCACATGCGTTTCGGTCCCCAGGAGAATCCTTGCCTGGGGCTGCGCGCCCACCGGTTGTTCCGCTTTCATCCAGAGATTCTGGTCACCCAGATCCGCGCGCTGCTGCGGGCGGCCCACGGCGGACACGGGCTCAGGCTGATGTATCCGATGATCGAGAGCATCGAGCAGCTGCGCTTCGTTCGGGGTCTGGTCGGCACGGCGATGCAGTCCCTGGCGGAGGAAGGACTGCCGTTTCAGCGCGACTTTCGCCAGGGCGTGCTGATCGAGACGCCGAGCGCCGCCTGGAGCTTCGCGCGCCTGCTGGAAGCGGTGGACTTCGCCAGCGTCGGCACCAACGATCTGGTGCAGTACCTATTCGCCGTGGAGCGCAACGCGGCGAACGTGGCCGACCTCTACCAGCCCGAGCACCCGGTCATGCTGCAAGTCATCCAGACGCTCGCCGAGCAGGCCGCGGCGGCCGGCAAGCCGTTATCCATTTGCGGGGAGATGGCAGCCGACCCCGCCGTGTTGCCCGTGCTGGTAGGATTGGGCGTGACGGACATCAGTGTGGTTGCGAGTGCGGGCAGATCAGCTGCGACGGACGCTGGCGTCGTTGGACGGGAGCAGGGTGCCGCGACCTCGCCAAGCAGTGTGTGCGAGCAGATTCCGTGGAGGACGTGCGCACCCTGCTGGGGCGGACCTCCAGAGGCGATGCCGGGAGTCCGACGTTGAGCGAAGGCGACGCGCTGGACCCGGTTTGCGGCATGGTAGTGCACATTCGCGACACCCCTTATGTGCTGCATCTCGACGGCGTTGCGCATCATTTCTGCTCGCGGTTCTGCCTGAATCACTTCGTGTCCGGATCGAATCCTCATGCTGGAGCGGGGTTCGAGAGAAACGGGTAATGGGCCCGAGGGCAAGACGACAAACATGACTTCTTGAAAATGGATCAGAACAATCCTCGATTGCCATCAGGGCCAGCGTCCAAGACACCGGCGCATGAATAGGCGGGACGCCCCCATATCACCGCCAGCCCGGGGGTGAGTCGGCGACGCTCCCGCAGTTGCCGGAGGCTGTGCGCCCCGCCGACAGGGCGGCGAAGGTCAAGTGGTTGCGGACCCAAGATAACCCGGGTGCCTGCGTCGGCGCCGGCCTGAGGCTGGCGTCCCTATTTCACAACCGACAGAGGAGCTCCATGCGATGTACGGATTTTCCACAACACTGAACGTCCCCTTCGATCAGGCCGTCGCCCGCGTCACCGAGGCCCTGAAGGGAGAGGGTTTCGGCGTTCTGAGCGACATCGACGTCCAGGCCACGCTGAAGGCCAAACTGGGGGTCGAGAAACGGCCCTACCGCATCCTCGGCGCCTGCAATCCACCCCTGGCCAATCGGGCCCTGGAGGCGGAGCCCGACATCGGATTGCTGTTGCCCTGCAATGTGGTCGTGCGCGAAGAGGCCGACGGCACCATCGTCGTCGCCTTCATGGACCCTGAGGCAGTCCTGCAGCTGGTGGACAGGCCGGAGGTCGCCGAGATCGCCTCGGAGGTACGGGGGCGGTTGGAGCGGGTACGCGACGTCCTCACGGCGGCCTGAGGTGACTCGACGCTTTAGTTAACCGGAGACACAGACATGAAATCCATCCCGAGTATCTCGGCCGCATCGATCTTTTTGGTCGTTTCGTATCCCGCTTTCGCCCAGGCGCCAACACAGGACCAAACCAAGCCACCTCAAAGCGTGTCGGCCCCGGGCGCCATGCCGATGCCCGGACCCGTGGGTCAGACCGGTGGCGGGATGATGCCGATGGGGTCCATGCCCGTGCAGGGGCAAGAATCGGGTTCCACACCCCTCGGGAATATGCCGACGATGCAGGGGCAGGCGCCAGGTGCCATGCAACCGGGCGCGATGCCCATGGGCGACATGCCGATGCTGCAGGGCCAACCTGGCGTGATGCAACCCGGAGGGATGCCCTGCATGCAAGGACAACCCGGCATGATGTGCCCAGGCATGATGCCGATGGGCGGTCAGCCCGGCGGCATGGGCATGATGATGAACCCCGCCATGATGCAGGAGCATATGCAGCGGATGGAGGCGCACATGGCCAATATGGAGGACCTCCTGCGCCAGCTGGTGGAGCTGCAGCAGAAGAAGTAGGGGCGCCGAACGGTGGTGGTCGGGTCGCCGACCAAGGCGCTGCTGATCGCCACCGGACATCGGCAGCGGGGCCGAGCAGCTCGCGGGGCGGGCAGGGATCGGGCATGCCTTTTTTGCCGAGGACCTGGAGGCGTTGGACCGTATCCTCGGGCAGCAGTACCACGCTGTGGTGGGCAACCCGCCGTATATCACGGTCAAGGACAAGGCGCTGAATCAGCTCTATCGGGACCGGTATCGGACCTGTCACCGGCAGTATTCGCTGGCGGTGCCGTTTACGGAGCGCTTCTTCCAGCTTGCTTTGAAGAATTTGCACCACGAATGCACGAAGGGCACGAAGGGTTTTGAGGCTGAAAGTGCCGGGTTCGTGGGCATGATCACCGCCAACAGCTTTATGAAGCGGGAGTTCGGGAAGAAGCTGATCGAGGAGTTTTTTCCGCGGGTGGATCTGACCCATGTCATCGATACCTCGGGGGCCTATATCCCGGGGCACGGGACGCCGACGGTGATTCTGCTCGGGCGCGACCGGGCGCCGGTGGCGGATACGGTGCGGACGGTCATGGGGATCAAGGGGGAGCCCTCAACACCTGACGATGCTTCGAAGGGTCTCGTCTGGAGTGCGATTGTCTCTCAGGTGGATCGGGCGGGGAGCGAAAGCGAGTGGGTGAGTGTGGCCGACGCGCCGCGTTCTAGCTTCGGTACCCATCCTTGGAATGTAGGAGGCGGCGGAGCTGCCGAGCTTAAGGAGTTTCTGGAAGGCAAGGCTTCTGCCCGCTTTCAAAGCCTTGTCTCCTCAATCGGGTTCTATCAAGACACTCACGCAGACGAAATCTTTGTGCAACCCCATGACTTCGTACGGAGACATCAACTTACTGATGGATTTCGTCACCAAGTTCGAGGTGACGAGGTACGTGATTGGGTTGCCGAATCCGCCGAGTCGATACTTTTTCCCTACCATCACCAGTCACTCGATCAATGGATCGAGATACCGCTGGAGCCGAGGTGGGCTTGGTTACATGCCCTTCGCGCGGGTCTCTGGTTGCGCAGTACGTTCGGCGGCTCAACGTATCGATCTGATGGCCGACCTTGGTTTGATTTTCATCAGTTCCCGAAGGACCGGGCCAGGGTTCCGGTGTCCATCCCCTTCGCCTTCGTCGCCACCCACAACCACTTCGTCCTCGACCGGGGCGGGAAGGTGTTCAACCGGTCCGCGCCGGTCATCAAGCTGCCGGCGGGGGCGACCGAGGATGACCACCTGGCCCTGATCGGCCTGCTCAACAGCTCCACCGCCTGTTTCTGGATGAAGCAGATGTTCCACAACAAGGGCGTCGGGGGTATCGGTGGTGGAATCGGTGACGAAGGCTGGGAGCCGCGTTACGATTTCACCGGTACCGGGCTCAAGCAGTTCCCGGTCACCGACGAGAAGCCCCTCGACCTCGCCCGGGAGCTGGACCGATTGGCACAAGAGCTGGCCGCCTGCTCGCCGGCGGCGCTGCTCTCGGAAGAGAAGATCCACCACGAAGGCACGAAGAGCACGAAGGACGGGCCGACAGAATAAACTTCGTGTCCTTCGTGCCTCCGTGGTGCAATGCAATTCGCGATGACGACGAACCTGGAGCCTGCAGATGAACGACAGGATTACGATCGACCCGGCGGTGTGTCACGGTAAGCCCTGTATTCGCGGCCTGCGCTATCCCGTGGAGAATGTGCTGGAGTGGCTCGCGGGCGGCATGACCATCGACGAAATTCTCGCTGATTACGAGGACCTGGAGCGGGAGGACATCCTGGCTGCGTTGGCCTTCGCGGCGAAGGTGGCGCATACCAAGCGCATCGAGCCCCTGGCCGCATGAGACTCGTCGTGGACGCCCAGCTCCCGAAGCGGTTGGCGCGCTGGTTTGCGACGCGCGGTTTCGATGCGCTGCATACCCTCGATCTCGAGCCGGGCAATCGAACGCCCGATGCCGAGATCGTGGAGCTCGCGTGCCGGGAAGATCGCGTTGTCGTGACCAAGGACGGCGATTTCGTCGATTCGCACCTGCTGACCGGACGACCCCCGAGGTTGTTGCTGATCGCCACCGGCAATATGGGCAACGCCGAGCTCGAGCGGCTGCTGGAGCGCAACTTCCCCGCCATCGCGTCGGCATTGCAGGCGAATCGCTTCGTCGAGCTGAGCCGCGACAAGTTGATCGTCCACGGCTGATTGGGATGTCCATACCCACCCGCAACGAGCTCGATGGCGCACGCCGCAGGTCGGAGTCCATCCGGCGCCGCATGATCGCCCTGCAGGAGGAGCTGGACTGGCGCTGTTACCGGCTCTACGGGATCACGGAGGACGAGCTGACCCTGGATCCCTCATCGGTGCCCGAGATCAACCTCGGTGAGCGCGCCTTCGAGATCCTCATGGCCCGCCAGATGGCCTCCGGGGAGCTTACGACCACCTGGTTCGAGCGCCACCGATCCAAGCCCGTCACCGAGATCCCCGCGCACTGGCCCGAGGACTACCGGCGGCTGGTGGAGCGGCGCATCGCTTTGATCGAGCGGGACCGCAACGTCGGTCTCATCGAGCGCCCAGAGTACAAGCGCCGCTGGAATACGGAGCCCTGGGAGGCGCAGGAGCAGCGGGCGCTGCGCGATTGGTTGCTGGACCGCCTGGAGACCCAGGCCTACTGGCCCGACCTGGAGCTTCAGACCACCCGCCGCCTGGCCGACCGCGCCGGGCGGGACACCGATTTCATGCAGGTCGCCGAGCTCTACCGCGGTCATCCCGACTTCGACGTGCACGCCCTCGTCGCCGAGCTGGTCGAGGGCGAGGCCGTCCCATTCCTCCTGGTGCTCCGCTACAAGCCCACGGGCCTGCGCAAACGCGAGCTCTGGGAGCGCACCTGGGCGCTGCAGCACCGCGAGGACGCCATCGACCTGGAAGTCCAAAGAGAGATGCACCACGAAGGCACGAAGAGCACGAAGGAAGATCACTCAAGCAATTCTTCGTGTCCTTCGTGCCTTCGTGGAGAAAATTCCAAAGCCATCGAGCAGGAGCAGAAGCGGCGCAAGCAGCAGGAGATCGGCGACATTCCCCCGCCGCCCAAGTACCAATCCGCCGACTTCCTCAACACCACCTACTGGCGCCTGCGCGGCGCACTGGACGTCCCCAAGGAGCGCTTCGTCAGCTACCCCCATTGCTCCAAGGCCGCCGACCCCTCCCTGGTCATCGCCTGGGCCGGCTGGGATCATCTCCAGCAAGCCCAAGCCCTCGCCGCCTACTACCTGAACCTGAAGGAGCAGGAAGGCTTGACCCCCGAGCGCCTAACGCCGCTGCTCGCCGGCCTGCTGGAGCTGATCCCCTGGATCAAGCAATGGCACAACGACCCCGACCCCAACCTCAGCGGCGCCCGCATGGGCGACTATTTCGAGAGCTTTGTCTCGGAGGAAGGCGCGAGCTGGGTTTTCCGCCGGACCAGATACGTCGTTGGACACCACCCCTGGTCCAGCGCGGACGACGCAGCGCCGCAAGGCGCTGACGGGTGTGACCGGCATGTTCGTCGGCTAACTGGTGCAAATCCAGTCATGGCCCCTGGAAGAGGGGAACATGTAGGCGAAGGCAAGGGTGCCGAAGAAACTCCCCCCGCGCCTTAAGGAAGAGGAAGCTGGCAAGGCCGCTACTGGACGGGAGCCAATGAGGGATCTGAAAGAAGCCGGAGTCCAAATTCGCCACCTGAGCGAGAGCGAACCTTTGGTTAGGCAGACAGGGGCGGGCGAGGTGCCCTGGACCACCGAAGCCCGAAACTCTTCCCGTAAGTCCCTGTAGGTATAGAAGGCAGGTGGGCGAAGACAGAGGCGACTGACTTACCCGGTGAAAGGCCGCCGATTCCGGGTCGGTGTAACTACGACACCTTAAGCCCTAAGCGACGCGGAGACGTGATCCGTGATGGGACGGGGGCCTGCAGACGAAGCCGTAGTAATCGTAAAGCTCGGTGCCTGTGATCCGGCGGTGACGTCGGTGAGGGTAAACCATCGGGTCAGGGCCAAGGAAGGCGGAGGTGAAGGGCGGAACACGTAAGCGGTTTTGGACGTTTGTTAAAGACCGTGGGTCTGAGACCAGCCCGAGCGGGAGCCGGCGAGTGACCGAGACGTAGACATCGGTTTGATCGTGGGTGCGATGGTCGCGGAAAGGCCCGTGCAAAGATCGGGGTGAAATGAACGAAAGAGACCTATTGACCGACGAGAGCAGACTTTTCGAGGACCTGTGTACGACCGCCTGGTTGGACGCGGGATTCCGGCGTGTGAAGAAGAACAAAGGATCGCCCGGCGTCGACGGCGTGAGCATCGAGCAGTTCGAGACGCGACTGGACGAAGAGCTGGCTCGGCTTCAAGGGGACCTTGAGAGCTGGAGCTACAAACCCTCACCGGTGCGGCGGGTGGAGATCCCGAAGCCCGGTGGGAAAGGCATTCGCTTACTCGGAGTGCCGACGGTGCGGGACAGGGTGGTTCACGCCACCCTGAAACTGCTGCTGGAACCGATCTTCGAGCCGTTGTTCTCGGCGCACAGCTACGGTTTTCGCCCCGGGCGGAACCAAGGCCAAGCGGTGGAGGCGGCGCGCAAGATCGTGGCCGGGGGAAAGCCCTACGTGGTGGATCTTGATTTGTCGAAATTCTTCGATCGAATTCATCACGACCGGCTGATCGCACGCGTGGGTCGAACGATTCCCGACAAGCGCATCCTGCGTCTGATCGGGATGATCCTGCGCAGCGGCATCATGGCCAACGGCCTGGTGACCCCCTCCACGGAAGGAGCCGTTCAAGGAAGCCCGTTGAGTCCCCTGCTCAGCAACATCGTCCTCGACGAGCTGGATAAGGAACTGGAGCGACGGGGCCTTGAATTCTGCCGGTTCGCCGACGACTGCAACATTTTCGTGAGGACGCCGAAGGCGGCCGAACGGGTAATGCGAAGCGTCGGCGGATACATCGAGAAGAGACTGAAACTGGTGGTAAACCGAGAGAAAAGCCAAGTGGCGCGTTCGGATCGGGTCAAGTTTCTCGGCCTGACGGTTGTGGGCGCGACCATTGCGATCTCGCGCAAGGCCCTGCAAGGGGCCATGGCCAAGGTCAAGGAATTGACCCCGAGGGGAACCCACCTGACGCTGGAGACGAGCCTCGAGCGGATCAACGGCTGGTACACCGGATGGTCGAGCTACTTTGCGCTGACCTACTACCCGGCCCAGTTGCGCAAGATCGAAGCGCATATCCGGCGACGACTGCGGTCCCGATTGGTGGACCAACAAAAGAGTCGACGCAATCTCTTCAACAAACTGGTCAAGCGGGGCGTTCCTCGCCACCAGGCGGCAGGGGCCGCGTTTTCCCATCAGGGTCGCTGGGCGCTTTCCAACACCAGGGCGGTGACGAAGGCATACCCGAACGGCTGGTTCATCGGGGAAATGGGGCAGGTCATTCGTTCCGACAAGCAGCTACCGCATTGGTTTGACGTCGATCGGTGGATACGTCTTACGTGAGGAGCCGTGTACGGACCCGTACGCACGGTTCTGTGGGCAGACGGGGCTGCGGCCCCTCTGACCCAATAGGATCGAGCCCCATGACGCCCGAGCCGCAGATGGCCGATCACTTTCGGAACGATGTTCGATTGAAGCCGCCGTACATTCAGTTGCAGTGGTGCCTCGACGCACTCGCCAATCCCGTTCGACGTGAGGTGCATCCGGACGACGGGCGCGTGCGGCACTGGATCTTCGTTCCCGAGCTTGGACGCCTCCTGCGCGTTGTCACGCTCGCCGATGGCGTGACCCTTCACAATGCTTTTCCAGACCGGAGATTCAAACCATGAGACTCTCCTATGATCCAACGACGGATTCGCTTTACATCCATTTGGTCGAGCGCCCCGCTGCCGATTCCGACGAGGTAACCGACGGCGTGGTTCTTGACTACGACGCGGCCGGAGCATTGGTTCGGATCGATGTGCAGCATGTCAGCCAGCGGGCGGATCTCGAGCGGCTCTCGGTCTCGCGCCTGCCGCTGCGGGAGTTGGACGCGGCCTAGCGCACCAAACATTGGCGCCCTTGCTGTGAGCTCATTCAAGAGGTTCCGAAAATGGATCTAGTCATCTCGTTGCCCGATAACCTGCCCGATCTACTCCAGGAGACGCGGGAAGAGTTCGAGCATGAGGCTCGTATGGCGATGGCAGCGAAATTATTCGAGCGCAAGCGCCTCTCCTCCGGCATAGCGGCCCAGCTCGCGGGCATGGGTCGGACGGAGTTCCTCTTGGAGCTGCACCGGTACGGCGTGCCGATGATCGACATCAGCGAGGAGGAGCTTGCGGCGGATGCCGAAAACGCCTGACAAGAAGGAGATCGTCATCAATACGGGGCCGATCATCGCATTAGCGGCTGCCCTGGACGATCTGACGCTTCTAGACGGTCTGTACGGCGCGGTGCACGTGCCCTACGAGGTCGCCGCGGAGATCCGCGCGAAGGGTACCGCCGCCTTTGCGGTCGAGCAGTTCAATGCGGCGGCCTATCTGAGGGTCGTGGATGTTCCGATTAGAGAGTTTCCGCCGCTCTTGCGCAGTAGCCTGGATCTTGGTGAAGCGTCGGTCATCCAGTACGCGCTGGATCAGAAGGTCCCCACGGTCTGCATCGATGAGGCCGCCGGACGGCGGATCGCGCGCCTGAGTGGTCTGGAACTGACTGGCTCCCTTGGATTCCTGCTGCGGGCGAAGCGCGAGGGTTACCCGGTGGTGCTGAGAACGGCAATCGACCGAATGACTCAACGCGGAATCTGGTTGTCGGAGCGTCTTGTGGGTTCCGTTTTAAGGCAGGCGGAAGAAGGGTAATGCAGAGATTGCATCGCTTCGCTTCGTGTCCTTCGTGCCTTCGTGGTGAACCCCGGTCTCGATAACGATAACGCCGGACAGCGCATGACCACTTACATCAAGGACCTCATCGACCTCCCGGAAAAGGTCCACGGCGGCGACTTCGTCCTCAAGCTCACCGAGGGTGTGGAACACCCGGAAGAGACCCTGCGCCCCTACGTGGTGACCCCGGAGCTCGCCCGGAACTTCGACGAGGCCCTGGATTTCATCAAGGGCGCGATCCAGTCCAACAGCAGCAAGGCCGCCTACCTGCACGGGAGCTTCGGCACCGGTAAGAGCCATTTCATGGCCGTGCTGCACTTGCTGCTCCAGCAGAACCCGGCGGCGAAATCGAAGGAGGGGCTGGCGGAGGTCGTCACCAGGCACAACGCCTGGCTGGAGGGCAAGCAGCTTCCTACTCGTCCCCTACCACATGATCGGGCAACCGAGCATGGAGGCCGCCGTGCTCGGGCGGCTACGTCGAAGCGGCGTTCGCAGATCTGCATCCTGGTGCGCCGATCCCCGGCGTCTACCGTGGCCGACGGGCTGTTCCGCGATGCGGCGGAGCTGCGCAAGACCCTGGGGGATGAGGCCTTCTTCGACCGGCTGAACCGACGCGCGGCCGGCGTCGGCGGCGGTTGGGGTGAGCTGGAGGCGGACTGGGATGCCACGAGCTTCGAGCTGGCCCTGGAGGCACCGCCGGGCTCGGACGACCGCAGCCGGCTGATCGGTGCGCTGGTCGAGGAGTTTTTCCAGTCCTACAAGGAGGTCGCCCGCGGCAGCCGGAGGCGTTCGTCTCCCTCGATGACGGGCTCTCGATCATCAGCCGCCATGCCCAGTCGCTTGGCTATGACGCCCTGATCCTGTTCCTGGACGAGCTGATCCTGTGGCTCGCCAGCCACGCGGCGGATCAGAAGTTTCTGAATGCAGGAAGGGCCAGAAGGTCTCCAAGCTGGTCGAGGCGGAGAGCGCCGACCGCCCGATCCCGCATCGTGAGCTTCGTCGCCCGCCAGCGGGACCTGCGCGAGCTGGTCGGCGAGGAGGTCACGGGCGCCGAGCAGCTCGGCTTCGCGCGACGTGCTGCGCTGGTGGGAGGCGCCGCTTCGACACCATCACCCTGGAGGACCGCAACCTGCCGGAGATCGCGGAGCGGCGCGTCCTGAAGCCGAAGAGCGAGGCGGCCCGCCAGCAGATCGACGCGGCCTTCGCAGCAGACCGCGAAGATCCGCCAGGAGGTGCTGAGCATCGCTGCTGACCGCGCAAGGCCGACCGCGGCGATGTTCCGCAAGGTCTACCCGTTCAGCCCCGCGCTGGTGCGAGACCCTGGTCGCCGTCTCGTCGCGTGCTGCAGCGGGAGCGCACGGCGCTCAAGGTGATGCTGCAGCTCCTGGTCGACCAGCGCGACACGCTGGAGCTGGGCGAGATCGTGCCGGTGGGCGACCTGTTCGACGTGATCGCCGAGGGCGACGAGCCGTTCACCGAGGGCATGCGCATCCACTTCGAGAACGCCAAGCGGCTCTACCACCAGAAGCTGCTGCCGATGCTGGAGAAGGAGCACGGCGTCAGCGGCCGCCGAGGTGAAGGCGCTGCCGCTACGACGATCCCAAGGCGCGCGCCTTCCGCAACGACGACCGCCTGATCAAGACCCTGCTGCTCGCCGCCCTGGTACCGGAGGTCGATCGCTGAAGGGACTCACCGCGGCGCGGCTCGCGGCGCTGAACCACGGCACGATCAACGCACCCATCCCGGGACGGGAGGGGCAGGAGGTGCTGCGCCGGGTGCGCAAGCTGGGCAGCCCAGGTCGGCGAGATCAAGATCGGCGAGGAGGCCGACCCGACCGTGACCGCTGCACCTGTCCGGGGTGGATACCGAGAGCATCCTCGCCAAGGCCCGGCAGTCGACAACCCCGGCAACCGGCGCCGCAAGGTGCGGGAGCTGCTGTTCGAGCAGCTCGGCATCGAGGACCGGGATGACCTGTTCCTGGAGCACGAGGTCCTCTGGCGCGGAACGCGGCGCGACTTCCAGGTGATCTTCAGCAACGTGCGCGAGCTGACCGGCTGAATCCCTGGCGACCAAGGGCGGGAGCCGCAAGGTGGTCATCGATTTTCCTTTCGACGACCCCGGTCACGGCCCGACGGAGGACCAGGCGCGGCTGGATGACTTTCGTCAGGACGGGAAACCCGCGCGGACCCTGGTCTGGCTCCCTGCGTTCCTGAGCGTGCAGGCGCAGAAGGACTTGGGGACCCTGGTCAAGCTGGACGACATCCTGAAGAGCGACGAGACCTTCCGACGCTATGCGCCGCACCTCGCGGCCATCGAACAGGCCCAGGCTCGGGAGTTGCTGCGCAACCAGCGAAGCTCGCTGCGCCAGCGGCTCATCCGCTACCTGGAAGGGGCCTACGGGGTGGACACACCGGCGCCGGGGTCGTGGATGCGGCTTGCACCCCCGACAGCCATTTCCACTCGCTCGATCCTTCGTTCACGCCCCAGGCGCCAGTCGGCGCGAACCTGCGGCATGCTTTGGAGCATCTGCTGTTCCAGATGCTGGAGAGCCAGTACCCGGCGCATCCCCAGTTCGGGGCCGAGATCAAGCTGAGCGCCCTACGCAAGGTGCAGGTGGAGGTGGAGGGGCAGCCCAGGTCCCGGACGGGCGCATTGCGGTGGACAAGACCCTGCGGCCCTTGATGCTGCAGGTGGCCGTGCCGCTCAAGCTGGGCGACATGGGGGAGACCCATTTCGCACTGGGTCGCCACTGGTACGACCACTTCAGCAAGCGGGTACAGGGCCAGATCACGGTGGCGCAAGCTGCGGGCGGCCATGGACGAGCCGAACCCCATGGGGCTGCCGTCGCAAGCGCAGAACCTGGTGATGATCGTCTACGCGGATCAGGCCAACCGCTCCTTCTCCTGCACGGCGGACCCTATCAGCCAAAGCTGGAGGATCTTCCTCGATGAGCTGGAGCTCCGCGAGCAGGCGCTGCCGAGCCAGGCGGATTGGACGAGGCGATCCAACGGGCTGGGAGGATCTTCGGCATTACCGTTTCGCCGTGCGCAACGCCAGCAACTTGAGCGACCT
>CAVOQO010000123.1:0-39621 GCA_963698355.1 uncultured Gammaproteobacteria bacterium
TCTCTGTTCACCTGACTGACAAACGAAAGCGTCGATCCCGATATCACAGGCTCAGGGTCCAAGACGTTCAAGACTACGCTCAAACACTCCGTTCTGAGCGGCGACTTGATGATGTACCGAACCTCGTCATCGATAAGTTCAAACTCCCGGGAACCTTTGATCGCATGCTTCTGCGCGAGCCGTGTAGTCATGGCGTACAGTAATGTCCGGTTTACTAGCTCTGTACGGAGCTAGGTTGAGGGGAAGGGCCAAATGGATCTTCACTTTGGTTAAGGTTGGTTCTTGCCTGCCGGAATTCACCAGCAGACCCCTTGCTTTGCTCACCATACCTGAGCTTGGCCCGAATTGCGCATATTTCAGCTGCCTCGCCGGTGTCGGTTCCGCTCAAGGAGCGGCCTCCCGGAAGCCCCACCGTCAGCGGCAGCTACCAGCGTAGGCAGGTCGCCGGGGCAGCGCTGGTAAACGGCCGCTTCTGGCCGAGCACGGTGGCTCAGTGGGTAGGGTGCGAGAGGCAGCAACGCGTCCTTAGCGGTCAGCCACGAGGCCAGCCCCGGGCTGCCGGAACCAGCGTAGACCGACCGAAGCAGTCTTGCGGCACGGCAGATCCAACCCAAATCAGACCTCAGGCGCTGTGGACCCCTGTTGCTGGAGTACCAAGATGCCGACCTCTCGTCCCCTGGCATGACTGCGATGCACGACTGGACACCCTTAATTCTCTGAGGCTTCCAGAGCACGGTCTTCAGTCCTGTAATGCAATCGCCGCGGCGAGCTCCTCGCGAACCAGTTCAACGACGTGCCATGGCACGTCCGTTCTCGAGGATGTGAGGCGCTCGAAGCAGTCGAGGAAGAGTGAGGTGCCGGCGAGGAGCGACTGTTCCGATGCGGTTGCGAGCACTTCGCCGACGGTGGGGTACACCCTTTCGAGGCGGCGCGTCGGATCGAGGTTGTCGCGCAGGTCAGGACGGTTCGGCGTTGCAAGGGCGTGGGTCAACTGGACCAGCTCCTGCAGGGCGAATTCGCGAAGAAACCGGAAGGCGCTCAAACGTTCGCCACGCTGATAGCGCCACAGGCCCACGAGCAGGTGGGTCAGGAACTGAGCGCTCTGGTACGGGACGTCAACGGGTGGCGAAGAGGCCTCGCGCGCCGCGAGCTGCTCCAGGGTGGCGGTGAGGTTGGCGCGATCGAACAGGACTCGGTACCGGTTGATTCGCGCCAGTTGCAGCTCGTCCGGGTCGAACACCGCGAATTCCAATAGGTGCCGGTCATCGTAAAGCATCTTCATGCCGTGAGCGGTCTCCTGGAACGTAAAGACAATGCGCTCGTGCTCGGGAAGCCACTGCCGGTTCTCGCGGTACCAGGACTGGGTGCCCGGCCGCACGATCACGAAGAAGTCGTGATCGGAGAAGCGATCGGGGAGATGGTCGCGGGTCGCCATCGACCCGAGCGCGACCAGCCCCAGGACGTCCCCGTACTGGCTCAGCTGGTTGGTCAGGGTCTCGGTGAATCGCTGGTAATTTGCCGGGTCCACGATGTGCTCCACGCTGAATCATCACAACAGGGATCGAGGATCGATCCGAAGGGTTCGGGGACATTCTTGCTCGGCCAGACCATACCGACGAGGCCGTGCACAGCCTCACCCGGCGGGTGGGCGAGGGACTGCGCCATCGCCCGGCCGAGGACGCGGCGCACGAAGCCGGGGATCCCCTCCAGGCGTCGCGACATTCGCTGCGCTCCGCTGGACGTACAAGGCACGTCACTTGCCGTTGTCGCGCGTGCTGCCGTCATCGATGCGTTCAGGTACCAATGTCCGATTCGGGCCGCGATGTGCTGGTGGTCCGCCTGCCGATGGGCTCTTGCTGTCGCCAGAGGTTGGGCCCTCGGATGGCGGGGATCCCGCCTGGTCCTATCGGCGGCGCCGGGCCGACACCCTAACCGATCAGCAGCACCTTGGCCCCGCGCACAGGCCCCTGCTTCAGCTCCAGGAGGGCGCGGTTGGCCTCCGCCAGGGGATAGGCCTGGACCTGGGGCCGCAGCGGCACCTGGGCCGCGAGCGGCAGGAGCTCGGCGATGTCCAGGTGGGTCACGTTGGCTACAGTCTTAATCTCCTTCTCCAGCCACAGGTGGTCCTGGTAGCTGAGCCGGAGCAGGGCCTCCTTGTCGCGCTCCTCCTTGCGGATGGCGTTGATCACCAGCCGACCCCCGGGCCTCAGATTGCCCAGGGCCTCCACCACGGGCAGCCAAGCGGGGGTGGTGTCGATGATGGCATCCAGGGCCTCGGGGGCCCGCTCCGTGGTCCCACCCGCCCAGACGGCGCCCAGCTCCAGGGCGAAGGCGCGGGCCTCGAGGTCGCGGGCGAACACGAAGATCCGGGTGTGCGGGTAAAGTCGGCGGCATAGCTGGAGCACCAGATGGGCGGATCCGCCGAAGCCGGTGAGGCCCAGGGCCTGGCCATCGGCGATTCCGGTCAACTTCAGGGAGCGATAGCCGACGGCCCCGGCGCAGAGGAGCGGCGCGGCCTCGATGTCGGAAAAGACCTTCGGGATCGGGTACGCGTACGCCTCCGGACACCGTCATCAGCTCCGCGTAGCCGCCGTTCACGTCGCGTCCCGTGGCGCGAAACTGGGGGCTCAGATTCTCGTCTGGGGTGCCGGAGGAGCCGTGGATCCAGCCCACCCCCACCCGCTCGCCGAGACGGAAGCGGGTCGCGCCGGCCCCCAGACGGTCCACGCGCCCCACCACCTCGTGGCCCGGCACCACCGGGAGCCTCGGCGGCGGGGTCCGACCCTCGATCTCATCGAGCTCCGTGTGGCAGACGCCGCACGCCGAGACGCGAATCCGGATCTCGCCCTCCCCGGGCACGGGCTCGGGCAGCTCGACGGCCTCGAGGGGCCCTACGCCTGCCTCCAGGGAACCGATGCGGTTGATCACCATCGCCTTCATGGCTTCTCCCACGTGACATTGCAAACTGACCGCCCACCCCAAGGGCCGGCGATCCGGCTCAGAGAAACATAGCCCAAGGCCGGGGCTCGCGTATCATGGCCGCCATCCCCAGAGCGGGCTTCAGCCCCAAGCCGGCGGAGTGCGCATGACCCCAACCGAGCGGCACTTCGACGTCGTCATCATCGGGGCCG
Source organism: uncultured Gammaproteobacteria bacterium (assembly GCA_963698355.1). Classification (GTDB taxonomy): domain Bacteria; phylum Pseudomonadota; class Gammaproteobacteria; order Chromatiales; family Chromatiaceae; genus Thiodictyon. The sequence goes on from CAVOQO010000123.1 coordinate 3,132, forward strand.
GTCCCACGGGGCTCTTCGCCGCCCTGACCCTCGCGCCGCACCTGCGGGTCCTGGTGATCGACCGCAAGGAGCGCCCCGGTGGGGCCGGCGGGGCCACGGACGGAAAGCTCAACCTCTCGCCCCATATCGGCCTGGACCTGGAGGAGCTGCGGCTCAGCGAGGAGGCCGCCGAGAGCTACATCGCGACCGTGGACCGGGTCTTCCTGGAGCACGGGGCGGACCCGACCCTGCACGGCATGGATGAGGGGCGCATCCAGGGGTGGCTGGAGCGGGTCTCCTGGGTGCGAAGGCAGACCCCCAAGGGCGGCTGGGACATCACCCTGGTCCCGGTGCGTCAGCGTCATATGGGCAGTGACTTCGCCCACCAGGTTACGACGGCCCTGGCCGGGGCCATCCAGCACCGCGGTGGGACCCTGCTCTTGGGAACCGAGGTCCTGGACCTGCGGCGGAGGGAGGGCGGGGACCTGCTGGTCGACACCACCCGGGGCCCCTTCCATGGGCGCTTCCTGCTGGCCGCCCCGGGGCGCGAGGGGGCCTATTGGTTCCGGGAGAAGGCCAGGGCCCTGGGGGTCGAGACCGGCCACGGTGCCATCGACATCGGCTGCCGGGTGGAGGTGACCTCGGCGGTCTATAACGAGATCACCGCCGTGCTCTATGACCCCAAGCTCATCTTCACCACCCCGACCTACCAGGACCGCACCCGCACCTTCTGCACCAACCCGGGTGGACGGGTGCGGGTGGAGGAGCACCAGGGTTTCCGGCTGGTGAACGGCGACGCGCTCAAGGCCAGCAAGACCGCCAACACCAACTTCGCCCTGCTGAATACCGTCACCATGACTGAGCCACTCCAGGACACCACCGCCATGGGCCAGCAGGTGGCCCGGTTCGCAAACTTCTGGGGCGGCGGCGAGAGCCTGATCTGCCAGCGCTGGGGGGACCTGATGGCGGGACGCCGCTCCAAGCGGGAGAGCTTCTATTCGGCGAGCCTAGGGTTCGACAAGCTGACCCCCACCCTGCCCCCCGGCCCCGGTGTGACGCCGGGGGACATCTCCTTCGCCTATCCGGGGCGGATCGTGCGCAACCTCCAGGAGAGCCTGGAGCTCCTGGCCCGGGTGATCCCCGGTGTCGCCCACCCCTCGACCGTGATCTATGTCCCCGAGATCAAGTTCTACGACGTCCGTTATCCCACCAGTCTGGGCCTGGAGACCGGCGTTCCCGGTCTCTTCGTCGCCGGCGACGGGGCGGGAAAGTCACGGGGGATCATCGGGGCCGCGGTCAATGGGTTGATGGCGGCGGAGGGGATCCTGGAACGTGCCGGGCTCGGATAGGCCCTGGTCTCCCACCGCCCCAGGGGCCAGGGCAATGTCGTCAACTTAAGCCGCCCGCTTGTACGCGGGGTGGAATCCGGGTTTGAGCTGTCCCGGATGATTGCGTGGGAAACTTCGGTCTGGCCGAGCCGCCTCAACGGCGCCGCTCAGGTACTGAATCAAGGTTTCCAGAAGGGAGCGTTGCTCGCGGGGCTCGGCGATGAGGAGTCGCACGAGATTGTCCTTCATGACCGAGAGCGCGCTGCAAGCGCGCACCTGGTAGGCGAGCTTGCGATCGGCAAAGCGCCGAGAGGCGATCAGTTGGGCGACGTTGCGCACCATGGCGGCGAGATTCATCGCCAGGATTTTGGCCTGGATGTCCTGGCGCACCGCGAGCAGCGAGCGCCCGGAGAAATTCTCGATCTCGGCCCAGCGCTTCTGGCGCTTGATATGCTCCTCCACACCCCAGCGTTTGTGGTAGAGCTGGGCAAACAGGCGCGAGGGCAGGCGCTGTTCGTCGAGCACCGAGGTGACCAGGATCTCGGTCTCACCGCCCTTGAGACGCACGCGCACCAGGCGCACCGCGATCGGTTCTGGGGCGACGTCTTGATCGCCGCAGGCGCGGCGCTGCTCGCGCGAAGGGGTCAGCGTGACCACCTGAGATGTCTCGTGACCCTCCCAGAAGGCGTTGGCCGGGGCGAAGCTGCGGCGCGACAGACGCATGCAGAAGTCGATTCCCGCTTTCAGATGCAGTGCGAAGAACCAGAACGCCGGATAGCCGCGATCGTAGAGCAGCAGGTCCCCGGGAGCTGCCGCGGCGAGATGCTCGATGGCCATCTCATGCTCGCCGACACAGGGCGCCGCGACTTGGGCGTCGAGCACCAGATCATGACCGATGTCGTAGAGGATCGATCCACGCGCCAGCGTCGGCCCGTTGTCCTGCTCGCCGAAGGCACTCGCGAGTGCCTTCGCCGGTGGCAATCGGAAGGTGGTCCCATCGACCGCGCGCAACCGAAATCCATGCCACAACGGTGTCGACCAGCCGGCGCAGAACCGCTCGATCGCCAACCCATTGAGATAGCTGCACACCTTCTGTGTCCTTCCGGCAAAGCTGCATGATTTCCGAGCGCGGGTCCGGTAGCGTGGGAGCCCCGCGTACTGGGCGACCCCGGGGGGCCTACGCGCTCCCCATCGGTCGGGTCGGTGCTGGCGAGCTGGGGGAGTCTGACACCGTGGCGTCCTGTACCACCTGATACCACCGCGCACGCACGAGTGGCGCCGCGGTGGCGGTGGCCGGGGGTTTGGGGTGGCGGCGGGGATTTGGCCTCGGACGGCGTCGGTCAGTCGATCCGGACTCAATTGGGCGCGGGGTCGGTGGCCTCCAAGGCCAGGCACGCTAGGGCTGCGGTGTAGTTCCACGGCATCCAAGCAGCGGGGTCGAGTGCCACCGCGGCGTCATGGCGCAGCAGCGTCACCAGGTAGTCGAAGGGCTCCACCTGATGGAGCTCCGCGGTGTGGATCAGGCTCATGAACAGGTCCCCGACCTGGGCGCCGTAACCTCATCATCACTTTGCTAGGCCAGGGTAACCGGCAACTACGCGACGTAGTTGCTCAGGGACCCAGGTTGTGCAGGTCGGAGCGCAGGGGAGAGTCGGCGAAGCGCTGCTTCCACAGCCTGGGGATGAGCTGCTCGACCTGGCTTGCCGGATGACGGTCGATGCGCTGCAGGACATCGACCAGGTAGGTGGAGGGATCGATGTCGTGCAGGCGGCAGGACACGATCAGGCTCTGGAAGGTGGCCACCGCCTCGGCGCCGACCTCGCTCCAGCAAAACAGCCAGGCCTTCCGACCCATGGGGATGGGGCGCAGGGCGCGCTCGAGGTGGTTGGTGTCGATGGGGACAGCGGGGTCCTCGAGGTAGACCCTCAGGCCCGCACGCCGCTCCAGGGCATAGTTCAGTGCCTTGGTGAGGGGATTGCTGGGCAGCAGTGCGGCCTGTTGGAGCTGCTGCTCGGCCCAGTCGAAGAAGGCATCGACCACCGGACGGGCCTGGGTGGCGCGATACTCGGCTTTGGCCTGGCCGCTGAGAGCCTCGGTACGGATGTGCTTCTCGCAGGTGTAGAGCGCGCCGATGTGCTCCAGGGCCACGGCGACCGCCTCGGGCTCGATGTCCTTGGCGTACTCGAAGTGGCGGCGGGCATGCGCCCAGCATTGGGCATGGGTAATGCCGGTCTGCTCGGCATAGCGGGCATAGGCACTGTAGCCGTCACTGATCAGCACCTGGTCGTCGCCTGCCTTCTCCCCGAGCCCCTCGCGCACATGAATGGCCGCACGCGAGGGCCGGTAGAGGAACACCAGATCGCCCCCGCCGCCGTCGTCGGTATCCCCCCAGATGGGCCAGAAGTAGCCAGTTTTGAGCTTGCCCTTGCCCTTGCGACCCGCCTTGATGGGCGTCTCGTCCATGGCCCGCACCCGGGCGGCGCGGATCCCCGCCCACTGGGCGGCGACGATCGGGGCGAGCAGCGCGGCACAGGCGAGCACCAGCTGGGTCAGCCATTGCCGGCTGACATCAATGCCGGCCGCCGTGAGACGCTGATGCTGGCGGTACAACGGCAGGTGGTACTGGAACTTCTCCACGATCAGCCCGGCGAGGAAGCTGACATCGGCGCGTGAGCCCTCCAGCACCGCGGGCGGGGCGCTGGGGCAGGAGATCGCGCCTGAGTCCTTGCGCTTGATCGTGCGGCGCACGTACTCGAGGATCACATAGCTGGCCGGACGCTGCGCCAGGCGGTAGGTAGACTTCTCCCCAATGACCTCGAAGTGGTCCGCATCCAGGCCCTGCAGCGCGGGATTGGGCACCTCGATGCGCTCCACCGGCACCTGGGCGGGATCGAAGAAGGGCGTCTCGTCTTCCCTGGGGGTCTGGGCACGGGTGCGCCGTTGGTGGGTGGCGACCTCACGGACGGGCCCATCGGCCCCGTCGGGTGCCTCGAAGCCTTCCCCCAGACTCAGCTGCTCGGGCGGTGTGTCGATGAGACGCCGCTCGGACTTCTCGCCGAACAGCTGGCGCTTGAACCACTCCAACTGGTGTTGCAACTCGGCGATTCGCGCCTCGTAGCGGGCCCGCTCGGCGGCCCAATCGGGCGGTGGATCGAGGTAGGCACCCGGTGACGGCATGGGCTGATTTTACCCCAGCTCGTTCGAGGGAGTCGCAGCGCTTTGATAGCGCAGGCGCCGGCGCGCCGGCTCGATCCCTTCGAGCAGCAGCTTCAACCCGGTGACATCGAGCTCGCGGTGGCGCCCGCCACGCCAGTCGCTCACGAACCGCCCGCGCTCCAGGCGCTTGGCCCAGATGCAGAAGCCGCTGCGGTCCCAGTAGAGCGCCTTGAGATAGTCACCGCGGCGGTTGACGAAGACGAACAGATGCCCGGACAAGGGATCCTGCCCCAGGGCCCGCTTGGTCAGGACGATCAGGCCATCGAAGGACTTGCGCATGTCCACGGGACAACCGTGCACGAACACCCGCACCCGCGCCTCGGGGAAGAACATCAGTCCCGCCTCAGGCGCAGCACCACGCCCGCGCCTAGTTCGAGCTCGATGTCCCAGCTGGGCGCCGGTGCGCCGCTGCTCTCCAGGATCCCAAGATCGAGGAACGCGGCCGCGGCGGGGGGCGCCGCGGATGCCGCCTCGATATCCTCGCGCAGGCGCCGACGCCACAGATGGAAGCTGGCCGTGCTGATGGACTCGGCACGGCAGAATGCGGCGGTACTGAGCGCGCTGCGCTCGGCGCGCTCGATCAGGCGCCGCCACTGCGCGCGGCTGCGCCGCACCCGCGCTCTCGGACTCGTGACCATGGGTGACTCCCGTCGTGATGCATGACGGGACCCATTCTCCGCACCTCGCGCGAGCCGGGAAGAACGTCGCTCAGTTGCCGGTTACAGGCCAGGCGCGGTTCAAGAGGCCTGCAATTTATGCGACCGCTTGGCCGAGCGCCGTGCGCCCAGTCTCCATGTCGACGGTCCGGTCCGGGCGGAGTGTCTACCTCAAGACCTGGAGCGTCAGACCCCGAAGTCACGTCTCAGGCGTCTGTGGCCACAAGGCGGGGCTGCACCCTTCCCGGAGTGCGCGACTGAGCCTTGGCCCCTGCTATGGGGGGTCAGGGTCTAGTCAGCCAGCGGCACGGCGCGACGCGTAGCTCCATGGCACCGAGGACGGTCGCCGAATAGAAGGCGTGAGTGGCCGTCTGGGACTGCCAAGGGTGTGGATCGATGGGAGTCACGACGCGACGGGTTGGGCGGCCCCATTGTCCCTGGAGCTGCCGCTCAAACTCGACCTGGCGAGTGACGCCTATACGCGCCTATGTGAAGCTTCACATAGGCGCGTCTATGTGTAGTTGCCGACTATGTGAATGTCCGGTGCCGATCCCAAGGCTCCCGTGGGCTTAGGCTGACTGTTACTTCACATAGTTCGCGGGCTTCCGGGAACTGCTCCAGCGCGTCAGACGACCCGTGGCTCGGGGACCGTCACAGCGACTTTTTCGAGCTGTACGAGCGCCTCCCGCACAGGCTCTTACGAAGCTGATCTCCCGGCTCACGGACAGGTCGCCATGGCCCCTTGATCCAGGACTCCGTCGGAGGCCAAGGCTCGCCCGAAGACGGGGATACTATGTGGAGCTTCCCGGCTTTCCGATCAGCTGTAGCCCAGCAACCATGCCGAGTTCCTGCTCCTGACGGTTCCAAACTCTACATAGTCTGCAACTACACATAGACGCGCTTTGCGGTCGCTAGCCCGACTTCCGCTATTCGCCCTCGCGCAGGGCCATTTTCGCCCGGTTTTGACCCCCTGATGGCTCGCAAGCTCTTGATTAGCCGACGGTGGGATTACGAAAAACGGCTGTAGTGCCGACCTTGGTTGTTGAATTCCCTGGCGTTGCGGGCGGACACTTTCGCCATGTTCCTGCGAGCGAAGACACGCAAGAAAGACGGCAAAGTCCACCGCTATTGGAGCGTGGTGGAGAACCGGCGTGTCGCCGACGATCGGGTGGTGCAGCGCCAGGTGCTGTATCTCGGGGAGATCAACGATGCACAGCGAACCGCGTGGTGGCGCTGTATCGAGGTGTTCGACGAGGACCGGGCCGCGGCGGCGCAGATAGCGCTGTTTCCCGAAGATCGGGTCACACCGCCGCTCGCCTGCGAGGTGGTGCAGGTTCGGCTCGACGCGCTGGCGCTGCGCCGGCCGCGTCAATGGGGCGCGTGTTGGCTGGCCTGCACACTGTGGGATCTCTTGGGTCTGGATTCCTTCTGGTTGCCGCGCCTGCTGCCGAGCCGCAAGGGGACGCGATGGCTCAATGTGCTCAAGGTCCTCGTGGGCTATCGCCTGATCGACCCCGGCAGCGAATGGCGGCTGCATCGGCAATGGTATGACCGCAGCGCGATGGGGGACCTGCTCGGGGAGGATTTTTCGGTTGCCGCGAGCGACACCCTCTATCGCTGTCTCGACAAGCTCGTCGCGCACAAGGAGGCACTCTTCTCGTACCTGCGCAGCCGCTGGGTTGAGCTCTTCGATGCCCGTTTCGAGGTGCTGCTCTACGATCTCACCAGCACCTACTTCGAGTGCGATCCGCCCGACTCCGGCAAGCGCCGATTCGGCTACAGCCGCGACAAGCGCTTCGATTGCGTCCAGGTGATCATTGCACTGATCGTCACCCCCGAGGGGTTTCCACTCGGCTACGAGGTGCTCCCCGGCAACACCCTGGACAACCAGACCCTGAAGGACGCCCTGACCAAGATCGAGACCCGCTACGGCAAGGCCGAGCGGGTGTGGGTGATGGATCGCGGCATCCCCACCGAGGCGACCCTGGCGCTGATGCGTGAGAGCACCCCACCGGTGCACTACCTGGTCGGCACCCCCAAGGGCCGGCTGACCAAGCTGGAGAAGGCATTTCTCGCCAAGCCCTGGGCGCAGGTCCGCGACGAGGTCGAGGTCAAGCTCCTGGCCGAAGACGCCGAGACCTATGTCCTCGCCTCCAGTGCCAGGCGACGCATGAAGGAGCAGTCGATGCGCCAACGCGCCCTCGCCTGTGCAAGCGTCTGCACGAGCTGCAAGCCCAGGCGCCGACCCGCGATCAACTTCTGTTGAAGATCGGCGCGGCCAAGAAGGAGGCCGGACGTGCCTTCTCCCTGGTGAAGATTCACCTGCCCAATCGCGACGAAGCGGTCACGCCCGAGACCTTCACCTTTGCGCTCGACCGCAAGAAGCTCCGCCAGGTACGCCGCCGCGAGGGTCGCTACCTGCTGCGCTCCAATCTCGGCGACGAGGATCCGGCCAAGCTTTGGACCTACTACATCCAATTGACCGAGGTCGAGCAGGCATTCAAGGAGCTCAAGAACGATCTGGGTGTCCGCCCCATCTATCACCAGCGTGATGAGCGCATCGCGGCGCACATCTTCGTCGCCTTCCTCGCCTACTGCCTGCAGGTCACCCTCAAGGCCCGCCTGCGGCCTCTGGCACCGGGACTCACGCCACGGGCGGCGATCGAAAACCTTGCGGCCATCCAGATGGTCGACGTGCATCTGCCGACCACCGATGGCCGCCACCTGGTGCTCAGTCGCTACACCCAGCCCGAGCCGGAGCAGCAAATCCTCCTCGACCAATTGCGCTTGGAGCTGCCCCCACAACCACCCCCGAGGATCTCCGCCGCCACCCAGACCCGCCGCGCCCAAGTCGCTCTGTAGTGCCGACCTTTGTCGTCCAACCAACGACAGGTCAGTGACTTACGGTCGCCCTGGGGGCCGAATAGCGGAAGTCGGGCTAGCTTTTGGAGGCGGAAATACGAGAGAGAGTCCAGAAAGCGGACGCTGCCCGAGTGGCTTCACCTCTGGTGCGGTCGCTCTCCAGCCCAGAGACCTCTCCGCGTCGGCGATAGGCTGTTCCCGAGCCAAAAGAGACGTTCGAGCATTGAACGAGGATGGCGGCAAAAACAGTGCGGATAGCAGGTGTATCGTCGCTTTTGTCACCGATGCCGCGCCCGTCGAGCGGATTCTCGTGGTTCTCGGTGAGCCGTCACGACCTCCGCCGATCGCCCCCGCGCGCGGACCGCCCGGCTGGGACGATGATCTCGGGCCGATGCCCGACTGGAACCTCCTCGGCCAGCACGAGCCCGACGTCGCGTTTGATCAGCGCATCGCCTGGTCGCCGCTTCCTCCTGCAAGCGAGGCTGCAACCGCCCCTGTGTGCCGCCTGTCCGCTGGGCCCCGGGGTCGCGTTCCAGCGCTCGGCAACACGGCATGTCTGCTCCATCGTGAGGCCGCTGAGCACCCAGATGGCGCCTTGACCGATCGCCAATCCACCGCTCGCTTCAACGCCCAGGTGTCGCCCCGGGCGTCGCCAGGCGCCCAGAGGCCGTTGGATTGCCTATCCGTCAGGCTGCCAGCGACAGCAGTATGCAGCCGGCCGCAAGCATCAAGCGTGTGTAATGGCTGGTGTTCAAGTGTAACCGACAACTCAGTGGCGTTCTTCCCGCCACGCGCGAGACCCGGACAATAGTCCCCATCATTCACCAGTCCGGTGGGGATCTGCGATGGCAACGACCAAACGACGGGCGCGGCGCGGCCGCGCGCAGTGGCAGAGGCTGGTAGAGCAGGCCGCGCGTAGCCCGCGGAGTATTGCGGCGTTCTGCCGAGCTGAAGACGTCAGCACGGCAAGCTTCTACAGCTGGCGCAAGCGCCTGGGGGCGCCGATGCCGGGTGCCAACCTGGCAGAGCCACCCGCCGAGGACGGCACATTCCTCGAGCTCGGCATGCTCGGCAACGAGGCCGCCGGCCCTGCACCCTGGGACATCGAGCTGGAGCTGGGCGCGGGCATGGTCCTGCGCCTGCGGCGGCGCTGATGTTCTTTCCCGAGGGCGGGGTGCGGGTGTTCGTGCACGGGCGCCCGGTGGACATGCGCAAATCCTTCACTGGCCTGATCGCGCTGACCAAGCACACCCTCGAGCAGGATCCGCTCTCGGGTCACCTCTACATTTACGTCAACCGCCGCGGTGACTACCGCAAGGCGCTGTACTGGGACCGCAGCGGCTTCTGTCTGTGGGCCAAGCGCCTGGAGCGGGGACGTTTCATCCGCAACTGGCACCAGGCCCGGGACCTGGAGCTCGACGTCACCGGGCTGAAGCTGCTGCTCGAGGGCATCGAGCCGGCACGCCGACGGCTGCGCTATCAAAGTGCTGCGACTCCATCGGTATCGGGGTAATATCGACGCATGTCATCCCCCGCCGCCGCAGCCGCTCATCCGCCGCCCGACTGGGCCGCCGAGCGTGCCGAGCTCAAGGAACGCATCGCCCAGCTCGAGCAGCAGGTGGCCTGGTTCCAACGCCAGCTCTTCGGGGAGAAGTCCGAGCGCCGTTCACCTCGCGCCGCCACCCGAGCAGATGAGCCTGGGGGAGGTCCTTGCCCCAGCCCCCGGGAGCGAACCGGCGCGCCGCACGGTGGCCGCCCATGAGCGGCGTCTCTCCGCCAATGGCACGCCCGATGCCGAGGAGGGTCGGCTGTTCTTCGACGAGACGCGGATCCCGGTGGAAGTCATCGCCGTCCCCAACCCGCAGATCGCCGATCTGCCCGCCGACGCCTACGAGGTCATCGGCGAGAAGGTCACCCACCGCCTCGCCCAGCGCCCCGGCAGCTACGTCATCCTCAAGTACGTGCGTCCCCTGATCAAGCGCAAGGACACCCAGACCCTGCACTGCCCGCCAGCCCCGGTCGCGGTCCTCGAGGGTGGGCGCGCGGACGTGAGCTTCCTCGCCGGGCTGATCATCGACAAGTTCCTCTACCATCTGCCGCTGTACCGCCAGCACCAGCGCCTGGCGGCTGCCGGAATCGATGTCAGCCGCCAGTGGCTGACCCAACAAGTCCTGGCCGTGGCCCTGCTGCTCGCCCCCATTGCCGAGGCGCAATTGGCGGCGATCCGCCTCTGCCGGGTGAAGGCCATGGACGAGACCCCAATCAAGGCCGGGCGTAAGGGCAAGCTCAAGACCGGCTATTTCTGGCCGGTGTGGGGCAACACCGACGAGGGCGGGGGTGACATTGTCTTCCTCTACCGACCCTCGCGTGCGGCCATCCATGTACGCGAGGGGCTCGGGGAGAACGTGCAAGACGGTGCGGTGCTCGTCACCGACGGCTACGCGGCCTATGAACGCTACGCCGAGCGCACCGGCATCACCCACGCCCAATGCTGGGCCCACACACGCCGTGGTGTTGAACGTGCCAAGGACATCGAGCCCGCGGCGGTGGCCGAGGCGCTCGCGCGTATCGGTGAGCTCTACGCCTGCGAGGCGGCGATCCGCGAGCACAACCTCACCGGCGAGGCCAAGCGCGACTACCGCCTCACCCACGCCAAGCCCGTGGTGGAGGCCTTCTTCGACTGGGCCGAGCAGCAGCTCACACACGCCGCCCTGCTGCCGAGTAACCCGCTGACCAAGGCGCTGCACTATGCGCTGGAGCGCCGCGAGGGTTTGAGCGTCTACCTCTCAGATCCCGACGTACCCATCGACACCAACCACCTCGAGCGCGCCCTGCGCCCGATACCTTTAGGTCGGAAAAATTGGATGTTCTGCTGGAGCGAGGTCGGCGCCGAGGCGGTGGCCACTCTGCAGAGCCTGATCGTTACCTGCCGGCTCCACGACATCGACCCCTATGACTACCTGGTCGATGTCCTGCAGCGGATCGACCGTCACCCCGCCGCCGAGGTCCACCTGCTCACCCCCCGGTTGTGGAAGCAGCGCTTCGCCGACAACCCCCTTCGGTCTGATTTGCACAGCTGACGCCGCTGATCAACTACGCCGCGTAGGCACCGTTTACGTTCAAGTTTTCTGCCCGCCCTGCTCGATGTAGCGATCGATAAGGGTCTGCATGACCGGCTCCCCGGTCGAAGTCTGCTGTAGCAGCGCACGCACGTCGCCCTCGTCCACCCTCTGCGCGCCTTGGACACAGTAGCGCAGCAGGGATTCCAGGAACGCGGCAGCTGCAGCAGGGTCCAGTGCTCGGGCCGCTCTTGTGCTCGAAGAGCACATAGATCGACAGCGGGCCATCGCGGTGGCGAACCCGGTAGACGAGGTCCGAGTACGCCGAGCGGAGGTCCGAGACGACATAGGTGTCCTTCGAGATCTCCAGTGTCCCCAGGTCGATCGCACCCAGTAGCGCGGCGGGTAACTGGCAGCGCAGGAAATCGACGGCGATCTCGCGCCAGCCGAAGCTCTTGCGGAAGAAGGCGTCGTGGGCGGTGCGACGTCCTCTATGGCGATCGAGGCTAACGCGCAGCCGTGTACGAAGCAACCTTGGGGGACTCCAAGCGCGTTCTGACCGGAAGTGGCGGACACGAACCCCGGCGATCAGCTCCTCGGCGCCACTCGCGCCCCGTCCTCGACCTCGTCACTCGGGTGCACGATGACGACCTCCCCTTCGGCCACTCCCTTCAGGATCTGCGCCGTCAGACCCGTGCGCTGCCCGACCTCGACCTCCCGCAGCCGCGCCCGCCCATCCTCGACGCCGAACACCGCCCAGCCGTCGCCATGCCGGAACAGGCTGCTGGCCGGCACCTGGAGGACATCGTCCTGCTGCCACAGCACGAACCGGGCCTCGACCCGGTAGCCATCGCCGAGCCGCTGCCAGCGCTCCGGCGGTGACGTGAAGTCGGCGATGACCAGCACCCGCTGCTCCTCGACGCCGAGGGCCGAGATCTTCGTGAAGCCGACCGGCTCGACCGTGCGGACGACGCCCTCCAGCGGCTCGTCGCCACCCCAGCGGTCGAACAGGACCTTGCCGCCGGGCCTGACCTTGACGGCATCGGCCGACAGCAAGTCCACCTCGACCTCCAGCCGCGACGGGTCGCCGACCGTCAGCAGCACGTCGCCGGTCGTGACCGGCCCCTCGCACTCGTGCTCTACCGCGAGCACCCGGCCATCGATCGGCGAGCGCACCGGCACCCGCTCGGCGGCCTCGCCGTGCTCGCTGGCGGCGGAGTACTTCAGCGCCGTCTCGGCGGCCTCGAGCTCGAAGCGGACGACGTCGACGCCGAAGCGCGCCGAGCGCAGCCGGGCCTGGGCCGCGGTGACGTCCATCCGTGCCTTGTCCAGGGCCTCGCGGGCGACGACGCCCTGCGCCGCCAGCGGCTCGATGCGGCCGCGCTCGGCGGCGTAGAAGTCGGCCTCGGCCTCGGCCGCCTCGGCCTCGTGGCGCGTCGACTCGAGGGCCGCCCGGGCGGACTCGACCCGCGCCTCGGCCTCGGCCCGGCTGCGCGGGTCCAGCACCCGCGACTGGCGGGGCGTGATGCCGAACAGCACCTCGCCCTCCTTCACCGGGTCCCCGACGTCCAGGTCGACGCGGCAGGCGACACCGTCGACCGGGGCGCTGATGTCATAGCGGTCGATGACCCGGGTGCGGCCGTCCTCCTCGATGGTCACCGTCATCGGGGCCCGTGCCGCCATGACCGTCTCGACCGCGACCGGCCGCGGCCAGAAGCCCCAGGTCAGCAGCCCGGCCACGGCCAGGGTCAGGATCAGGATTCCCGGGCGCTTGAATGGCGCCGCGCCGGCCATCGGCATCACTCCTTGCTCTTGAGGACCGCGACCATATCGAGCCGGCCCAGGTTGCGCCAGATCATCAGCCCGGAGGCGACCGCCGACAGCAAGACCACCAGGGCCGCCAGGGCATAGACGTCCCGGTTCAGGACCAACGCGATCCGGTACAGATCGGTCTCGAACTGCCGCGCCAGGTACGCGCACAGGCCGTAGCCGAACAGCAGGCCCACCGGGATCGCCGCCAGCGTCAGCAGGGCCAGCTCGCCGAGCAGGATGTAGGCGACCTCGCCCCGCCGGAAGCCGAGCACGCGCAGGCTGGCCAGCTCGCGGTTTCGCTCGGACAGGGCGATGCGCATGCTGTTGTAGACGACTCCGAAGGAGATGGTCGCGCCGAGCAGCGTCGCGATCAGCGTGAAGAAGAGCACGCTCTGGGCCAGGGTGTCGTAGAAGGCGCGGATCGCGGAGCGCTGCTCGACGATGCCGGCGATCCGCGGCATGCCCTTCAGCTCGGCGAAGACCTCCGCCCGGAAGCGGCCGTCGACGGTCAGATAGGCCCCGGAGATGGCGTCTCCCTCCCGCAGCAGGCGGCCCAGCGCCGCGCGGTCCATGTAGGCGCCGACGCCCAGGTACTGCTCGGCGGTCGCGACCAGCGGCACCTGCAGCGTCCGCCGCTCGCCCTCCAGCACCTCGATGGTCAGCTGGTCCCCCGGCCGCGCGCGCAGCAGCTCCGCCAGGTAGCCGGTCAGCACGATGCCGTCCGGCGGCATCCGGATGGTCTCCAGATCCGTGTCGAGCAGCCGCATCAGGCTGCCGTCCGGCGTGATGCCATCCAGCGCGGTGCGGTAGGAGCGGTGCTCGAAGCGCAGCCGAACCGGCACGCTGCGAAAGCCCTCGACGTGCTCGACACCCGGCAGGCTGCGCAGCGAGTACAGGGATCGCGCCGACGTCGGCTCGGTAAAGGTCGCGATCAGGTCGCCGCGCTGGCTCAGGTTGAACTGGACGTCCACCATGTAGTCGATCGAGCCCTTCTGGAAGCCGCCGATCATCATGGTGCCGCAGGCCATCGCGATGCCCAGCGTCGTCAGCAGCGACTTCAGCGGCCGGCGCTCGATGTGGCGCAGCACCATCCGGCTCGGCTGCGAGAACCAGCGCTGCAGCCCGAGCCGCTCGACGATGGTCGCGTGGTAGACAGGCGGCGGCTCCGGGCGCATCGCCTGGGCCGGCGGCAGCCGCGCCGCGCCGCGCACCGCGTGCAGGGTCCCGAGCAGCGCGACCGCGATGCTGATGGCCGCGCCGGCGGCGACGACGCCGGGCTTCAGCACGTAGATCATGTACGGGAAGCTGTAGAACTCCCGGTAGATGTGGCTCATGCCCTGGCCGAGCAGCACGCCCAGCCCGATGCCGCCGCCGATGCCGAGCAGCACGATCATCAGCACCAGCTTCGCGTAGTGCAGGCCGATGGCCAGGTTGCCGTAGCCGAAGGCCTTCAGCGCGGCGATCTGCTCCCGCTCCAGGCCGATCAGCCGGCTGACGACGACGTTCAGCAGGAAGGCCGCGACCCCGAGGAAGATCACCGGGAACACCGTCGCGATGGTGCGCTGCTGCTTCAGCTCCTCCGACAGGAAGCGGTGCGAGAGCTGGTCCTCGCGGGCATAGGCGCCGGTGCCGCCATAGGGCGCGAGCAGCGAGTCGAGCCGGTCGATGACGTCCTGCGCATGGGCGTCGCGGGTGATCGTCAGCGTCACGTCGTTGAAGGCGCCGTCCATGTCGTAGGCGACGCCGAGCGGCTCGCGGCCCATCCAGAGCACGCCGTAGCGCGCGTAGTCCGGGAACATGGCCCCCGGTGCGATCTGGTAGATGTACTCCGGCGACTGGGCCAGCCCGACGATCCGCAGGCGCTCGCGCCGGCCGTTGATGGCCGCGTGCAATGAGTCGCCGGGCTCCAGACCGTGGGTGGCCGCCAGCTCGATCGAGATCAGAACCTCGTCGTCGCGGCCGGGCTCCGGCAGCCGGCCGGTGTGCAGGAAGACGCGGTTCAGCAGCGCCGGTCCGCTCTCCGGCAAGGACACAAGATGCGCGCTGACCGGCTCGGGAAAGCCGGCGATGTCGAGGTTCACGTAGGCCAGGACCCGCGTCTGCACCCGGTCGACCCCGGGCAGGTCCCGGATGCGCACGGCCAGCGACTCCGGTGCGCGCTTCAGGGTCGCGAAGACGTCGGCGAAGTGGTTCTCGCGGTAGTAGGTCTCCAGGGTCCGGTCCAGGGAGCTCAGCGTGCTGAGGGCCATCACGAAGATCGCGATGCCGCTGACGATGACGAGCGCGATCGCCAGCGCCTGGCCGCGCATCGCCCAGAGGTCCCGCCACAGCTTGCGGTCGATGGCCCTCATCGCCGGCTCACCAGCTCAGGTCCCGCGGCGCGAGCTTGGAGGCGTTGCGCGCGACCTCGGTGATGCGCCCGTCGGCGACGTGGATCACCCGGTCGGCGATCCGCGCGATGCCGGCGTTGTGCGTGATCACGGCGGTCGTCGTGCCCAGCTCCTGGTTGACCCGCTGCAGCACCTCCAGCACCAGGATGCCAGTCTTGGAGTCCAGCGCCCCGGTCGGCTCGTCGCACAGCAGCACGTCCGGGCGCTTGGCGACGGCGCGGGCGATCGCGACCCGCTGCTGCTCGCCGCCGGACAGCTGGGCCGGGAAGTGGTCCAGGCGCTTGCCGAGCCCGACCAACTCCAGCGCCGCCTGCGGTGTCATCGGGTCGCGGGCGATCTCGGTGACGACGGCGACATTCTCGCGCGCGGTCAGGCTCGGGATCAGGTTGTAGAACTGGAAGACGAAGCCGACGTGGTCGCGCCGGTAGGCGGTCAGCTCGCCGTCGCTGGCCTGGGTCAGGTCCCGGGTGCCGTAGAGCACCTGGCCCTCGGTGGGCGTGTCCAGGCCGCCGAGGATGTTCAGCAGCGTCGACTTGCCGCTGCCGGAGACGCCGAGCAGCACGGCCAGCTCGCCCGCATAGAAATCCAGGTCCACGCCGCGCAGGGCCTGGACCTGGATCTCGCCCATCACGTAGACCTTCGTCACGCCGCGGCAGCGGAACACGACCGGCCGCTCTCCGGGCCCCGCGGGCTCCGGCGGTCGATCGGGATCTCGAGCTGAATCCGCCACATGCGGCCCTCTGATTGCGGTGGCTGTCGCGGCATCGCTGCCGGACGGCAACTTCGAAGTATAGTGGTAGGGACCGGGGCGGATCGACGCGGCGCCGCGGCAGGGCAGGCGCACCAGGGCGCCTCATGCAAGGGACGCGGACTCTGTCCGTCGCGCAACGCCCGGCTGATGGCAAAGACCGCCGCGCACCTGGTCGATCACGTCTTTCCCCCATTGCCGGTGCGCCAGTGGGGTGAGGAGCGACCGATGGTCCCGTGGACAATCGCAGCGCTCCGAACGGCCGGACAGGATGTCCGGACTGGGCTCCGGCACCAAGGACGGTTCCAGACCTCGGCGGTGACACAGCGGCGTTTTTCTTGGAGCGCGAGCCGCGGGCGATCAGCGCCGTGCTGCACATCCTGCTGCGCGCCATCGCGGCCTATCTGCGCCAGGGCAGCGGCGCCGGCTCGCACGCGCGCCTCGGCGCGGTGAGCTTCATCCATCGCTTCGGTGCCTCCCTCAACCGCCACTTCCATTACCACTGCCAGGTCATCGACGGGGTGTTCGAGCCGGTCGAGGATGCCGCCGATGTCCCCGAAGCTGTCCGCTGTCGAGGCGGAAATGCCAGAGAGAGTCCAGAAAGCGGACGCTGCCCGAGTGGCTTCACCTCTGGTGCGGTCGCTCTCCAGCCCAGAGACCTCTCCGCGTCGGCGATAGGCTGTTCCCGAGCCAAAAGAGACGTTCGAGCATTGAACGAGGATGGCGGCAACAACAGTGCGGATCGCAGATGCATCATCGCTCTTATCACCGATGCCGCGCCCGTCGAGCGGATTCTCGTGGCTCTCGGTGAGTCGCCACGCCCGCCGCCGATCGCCCCCGCGCGCGGACCGCCCGCCTGAGACGATGATCTCGGGCCGGTGCCCGACTGGAACCTCCTCGGCCAGCCCGAGCCCGACGTCGCGTTTGATCAGCGCATCGCCTGGTAGCCGCTTCCTCCTGCAAGCGAGGCTGCAACCGCCCCTGTGTGCCCCCCTGTCCGCCGGGCCCCGGGGTCGCGTTCCAGCGCTCGGCGACACGGCATGTCTGCTCCATCGTGAGGCCGCTGAGCGCCCAGATGGCGCCTTGACCGATCGTCAATCCACCGGTCGCTTCAACACCCAGGTGTCGCCAGACGCTCAGAGGCCGTTGGATTGCCTTCTATGAGGGATTCGTCGTCAACCCCCAGCGATGGACCTGACTAGTCGACTTATTGCTTGCTCTCGATTTGCGATCCTGCCTTCTGCATCTACTGCCTCGATGCGGGATCAGCTGGCCGGTTCTGTGAGGCATTCAGGCGAATCTGCCTGTAACCACCTTCTATCCGTGCCGGCTCTGTAGGAGCCGAGCACCCAATTCTGCATGCGCCTGAGCATGAGAGAACCGCTCGGGCAGTGGACCCCCTCTATAGGCACGGTATGCCTTGCGCGGCAACCCAGGAAATTCACGGGCACTGCCACCAACCGGCTTGCTCGCCGTTGAAGAAGTCTCCCTTAGCTCGGCTTCAATTGTGCGCCTTCCGGGACCACGCCCTGGTCGACATAGCGCCACAACGCGATCAGGAGGCGACGCGCCAGGGCGACGATGCCGATCCGCCGCAGGCGCTTACCTTCACCAAAGCGCTCGCGAATCCAGCGGCTCAGCTCGCTCTCGGGCTCGTAACGCAGCCAATCCCAGGCAAGCTGCACGATCAACCAGCGGATACCCACGTTCCCGGCCTTGCTGATGCCTTGCTCGTGCTCACTGTCGCCGCTGTCATCGGGGGCGCCCGTGAGGCCCGCCGCGCAGCCGACTTCGCGCCGGTTGTGGAAGTCGCGCCAGCCAAAGAACTCCATCACCAGGATCCAGGCGCCGGTGCGTCCAATCCCGCGCAGCCCCATGAGGTGCAAGATCGCCTGCATCTGTGGGACCTGCCCCTGTTCAAGGCGCCGCTGCTGCTCGTCCTCGAGCATGCGCAACTGCGCCTCCACCAGCTCCAGACGGCTGCACTCGCGCTCGAGCTCGAGCTCGGCCTTCAAGTCGCTACCCAACGGATTGCCATCCCAGCCGGTGAGCTGCTCCAAGCGCTGGCGAAAATCGCTGCGTACGTTCAGCGCAATGCCCTGCGTGATGAGCAGCGCGGTGATCCGCGTCCGATGGGCTTTGCGCTCGTCCTTCAGCCGCAACTGCTCGCGATGCAGCCGCCTGGCGTCTTCTTGGTCCGGCGTGGGCACCCGCACCACGTGCCGCTCCTCGGTATCGCCATCGAGGTAGCGCAGCCGCTGTATGAGCATCCGCTCCACATCCAGGCGATCGGTCTTGGCTCGGCGTTGGCGCCGGTCGATCTTGATCGAGGATTGTCGATGCCGCAGCTCACCAGGTAGCGATGGGGGCAGAAGAGCTGCGCGGCCGTGGGGGCACTGAGTCCGGCGCACAGCGGGCTTCGGTCGCTGCTCGGGCGGCACCAGGTCGGCGCCACGGCGCTCACAGCGGTATTTTCCGGTGTTTCAGCGGGCGATCGGCCGCCGCAGGCCAAAGCCGCCCGTCGGCGCCGGGCGGGGCGCGGCACTCAAGATCGGGCGGTGTTGGAGTGCTGCGGCGGTTCGCAGGCACCCGCAGATCAGCCGGGGCGGGGGTACGCCGGTATGGCGGCGAGGTTTCGCGCCGCCTGCATAAAGATGTCCTGTGCGGGGAAGGCTTCGGAGAGCGCCACCACGACCCGGCGCACGCTCACGCGCACCTGCGCGCCGACCTTCAGCAGGCGGGTGCGGATGTTGCCCGGGGTGGCGCGTTCGAGTTCGGTGTCCTGAAGCCCGAGACGGCGCAGCGCGACGAGCAGCGTATAGGCGAAGGTGGAGAGGGTGAGCCGCAGCTGATTGGCGCGCATCGTCTGCGTGCTGGTGCGGTCAGCGAACAGCTCCAGCTGTTGCTCCTTGATCCGATTTTCCATGTCGCCGCGCGCGCAGTACAGATCCTCGTACAGGCTGCGGGCGTCGGCCTCTTGCGGACTCAGGGAGGTGACGACGTAGCGCGGGTTGGCGCCCTTGGCCAGATGCTCGGCCTTGACCACGACGCGCCGCGCGCGGCTCCAGGTCTTGCGCGTGCGGTACTGGAGCTCGCCGAATACCCGGCTCGGCTCGCAGGTGTCGAGGAACGCCTGCTGTGCGTCGAGGCGCCAACGCAGACTCAAGGCATTGAGCCGGTCGTTCTTGGCCAGGCCGAGCACGAAATCGACGCCTTCGGCCTCACACCAGGCCATGATGTCCTCACGGCAGAAGCCGCTGTCGCCGCGGATGATGAGGCGCACCTTCGGCCAGGCTGCGCAGAGCATGGTGACGATGCGCTTGAGCTCCTCCACGCTGCCCTCGGCGGCATCGATGTCGGATTTGCGCAGCCGCGCGCAGAGCACATGCTCGCCACTGGTGATGTACAGCGGCAGATAGCAATAGTGGCCGTAGTAGCCGTGGAAGAAGCGTCCTTCCTGATGGCCATGCAGCGGATCGTCGGTGGCGTCCAGATCCAGCCAGAGTGTCGCGGGTGGCGTGTCGTGGGAACGGATGAAGTGCTCCACCAGCTCGCGATCCAGTCCCGCCTGGTCGGCGACGATTTTCTTGTAGCGCGCATCGCTGTTGGCGTCCGCCGGCGTCAGCTCCAAGCGGTTCAGCGTGCTGGAACTGGCCAGTGCCTTGCCCCGGTCTTGCTCGCGGCGACGCTTCTCGCCCGTCGGGTCCGGCTTGCCGGCCGCCACGGCCAACAGCGGATCGACACGCAGTCGGTCGTGATCGTTCAGGTCCGCATAGCCGAGCGCCAGCGCGATGATCCGCTGCGAGACGAGTTCACCGACCTGATGCTCGATCAACTCCGGATCGCGATGATCAGTGAAGTGATCGGCGATCGCCGCCAGCAACCCGGTCTTCTCCTCGACCGCACGCAGCAACAACGCGCCCCCATCGGTGCTGATGGCGCCGCCGTCGAAACGGGCAATCACTGCGCGGCGACCAAGGTCGTGAAACTCAAGCTGTTCGCAGTTACACTCTGTCATCGGAGGGCGGCGCTCCCTTGGTGGCTTAAGCAGTTGATCGCACAACCCTTATGCCAGAGAACGTCGCCCTCCTTCAATCCCCCGGTGAGATTTCCGGGCTAATCCATCCTACGGAGACGGGATAGCGACCGTAGGGTGGATGAGGGAAGCGAAATCCACCGGCCCGCGGGCCGGTGGAGCAGGACGGCTAGCGTGCGCCGACGCACTCCGCAGGCGCGGGCTCAACCTCTACCGCTGCGCCGATGAGATCACCGCCGACCTTGGCGGCGACGGTGCAGGGCGCCTTGCGTGCGGTCATCGACCGTTCGGCGGCAAAGGCGCCGTCAGCGTCCGCACGCACCTGGAGGATACGGTCATCGGTTACGCCGTTGACGACCTCGACGCGGTCGCCGGGGTTCGCCTTGCCGGAGATCGCGAGGGAGCCGCTTTTTGCGTTCTTTGCCGTCCAAGAGGCCGTCGTGACCCCCTCGTCGTCGGGCGCGATCCGCGGGTCGTCCGGGGCCCAGATCACCTCGCCCGGGGCATAGCCGAGTACCTCCCAGTTCTTGACCCCCTTGGTCACCGGCTCCAGGACCGGCATCCACTGGCCATCACCCGACCAGGTCAGGTCGGCCGTTGTCAGTCCCGTGGCCGCGAGCGCAGCCCCGCTGTCCGCCTTCAGGTAGCAGACCACCGGCTCGGGCTGGCTCGCCTGGTCCCCCGGGCAGGGCGCCGGTCCGAACCAATTCAGCACCATCTCTTGGCCACTCTCCTTGACGTAGGTGGGATCACCGTCAATGTCGATATCGGCAGGATCGTCCGGGTCGACCACGGCCTCGCTGCTCGTGGTCAGACCGAGGTCGATCAGGGCGTGGACCTTGTAGTACTTCCACTTGTAGACGGGCAGGGGCAGGGGATCGGTCCCGAAGCCGTCGACGACCACGTACTTCTCCTTGCTCACGGGGACCCGGCTCTCGAGCACACCGCCTGCTATGTGGCACTGCTGGCACCCACCTTCACGGCCGCCGGCACCCAAGGCGTACTGATGCGGTTCGGGCGTGACGCCGTGACCGCCGAGGGTCACGCCGTTCGAGAAAGCCGGGTAGTTGCCAATAAGCTGCGCGATGATCGGCTGCATCTGTTCCGGAGACAGGCCCTGCTCGGCGAGCTGCATCTGCAGTTGCATCGCCAGGAAGAGCTTCATGAACTTGCCGTCGGGCAGCTTCATGGTGGCCACGTTGGAGACGTCGTCAAAGGACGGGTACCAACTGTAGTCGGACGGCAGGAACATCGGTTGGTTGAAGCCGCCGAACTCCATCAGGCCCGCGTTAACGGCATTCTTCATGTCGAACAGGTACGAGGAGCCGGCGTCGATGACGCCGTTGCCGTCCGCGTCAGCCGAGGATCCAGCCAATGCGGAGCTCACCAGGTAGTGCTCGTAGCCGTAGGCCGTCTTGCTGAAGTTCATCAGGTTCGGGAAGGCCTGCATCATGGCCATGGTCTGCACGTCCGGACGGTCCATGGCCATCAGATCCATCAGTGTGGTGAGGCGGACCTCCTCCGGCGTCTGCCCCTGCACGATGACTTTGCCGAAGTTGTCCTTGACGGTGCCGAGCAGACCAAGGGCGGAGAAGACCTCCGCGTTGCCGTACTTGCCGTCGTCACTGCAGACGAAGGGCTCCATCCCGGGCAGCTGGAGCTGAGTGCAATCGAGCGCGTTGGCGTAGAAGCGATACATGGAGTGGGCGTTGTACGGGACGCCCGCCTCGTTCGTGAGGTACTCACCTTTGAAGAAGCGCCCGTCCATCACCATGCCGTTGGCCATGGGCTTGAAGGGGGTGATCTTGGCGTTCGGGGCGCCACGGATCGCGAGCGACTGGGCCAGGAACGAGGTCGAGCCGTTGAACCACATCAACACCGGCGTGAGCTTGTAGGCCGCGAAGTCAGCGTCGACGTCGCCCGGTGTGCCCTCTTCGGCGACCATGTGATCCAGGTTGATCAGCTTGGTGTCCTTGCCCTCCTCGTTGCGGCCGAACGAGACGTGACCACCGGGGCCGTACACCGAATAGGTGATGCCGCCGCTGCTTGGTGATGTGGCAGGTCTCGCAGGCGATCTTCTCCAGGTGCGTGTCGGCGTGAACCCCGTTGCTGTCACGCTCGGGCAGCGAGTCCTTGCTGTGGCACTGCACGCAGGTCAGGTGCGTCGGGTCGTCCGGGTCGGCCGGCTCGCCCGGGGGTGGCGGCGGATAGTCGGCCGCGGCCAGGTCGCCCCCGACCAGGTGCCCGCGCACGAACTTGTGCACGTCTTTCAACCCGTCGCCGTCGTAGTCCTTGTTCAGCGTCACGTGGCAGGCAGTGCAGGTGTTGTGCTCCGGGCAGTTCGGGTCGCCCGCGGTCAGGCTCGGGTCAGGGAAGCAGACGTTCGCGTGCGCGTCGTAGCCGATGCGGAACAGGGTGCCGCGCTTGTAGCCGGTCCGGGCGTGCTCATGGCAACGCAGGCAAGCGTGCTCATCGGTCTTGCCCACCGACAACACCGCCTCCGCAGAGCGGTCCTGCATCAGGGTTGGCCAACCGATCGGATTGCCTTCGCCATCGACACCGACCGCCAGCGGCATGTCACCCACCCCGTCGCCATCCATATCGATCAGCAGGTCAAGTTCTCCGTCGTGATCGAAGTCCGTGTTGTCACGCGCAAGATTCGCGTAACCCTGGGGTGAGGGCGACTGCTCGCCCGGCTCGGCGTAGCCTGCGATCTCCAGCGTCGGCAAGTTCCAGTCGATGTCTTCGCGCACCGAGAGATAGTGATCCGCATGGCAGATCAGGCAGTCCAGGCCACCGTCGACGATGTTGGTGGCGTTGGTCGCCGCCAGCTCCGGGGACATCCCCATCTGCATGAACACGCTGGTAAAGGCATTCTGCATCGGCGGGATGAAACGCCCAACGTGGCACTTTCCGCACTCGCCCAGGTTGATATTGCTGGTGTAGTTGATCAGCGCTGAGGTCCCCGGCAGTCCGCAGGCGCGGTCAAGGGCACCATGGGCGCCCCCGCCCGGGAACAGGATCCGCGGATTCGGGCCCTGCGCGCTGAAGTGAATCGAGTTCTTGAGCTGGGCGACCGCGTCCTTGTGACACTCGCCGCAGAGGACGGTGGAGAGGTTACGTTCCACTTCGGCCTCGGGTACACGCCGAACCCCGCCCCCCGCGCCCCGCAGCACGTACTCGCCCTTGCCGGTCGCGGCGTCGTAGACGTACTGGATGAATCTGTCGTGACTCCTGGACGGCCCGCTTCCGTCGGGCGGGCCGTCTCCTCCGGCCCCGGGGCCTCCCGGCCCTTGGCCTGCTTGCTGCGCGAGAGCGAGTGGTGTGATCAAGAGCGCAAGGATGGCTGGTCTCAGCAGCTTTCGGCTTTGTCGCAAATAGCGAGTCACGGCAAATTCCTCCCGAGCGTGTTGTCTGACCCTCCTATCGAGTCGGCCTGCCTCTAGTACGCGGACCGGCGTTCACACCTCAGCCGCCGAAGGGACGTTCGGACGAGGTGCACTTCCTACCTCTACCTTTTGTCCACAGAGAAAGTATGGACAATCTCGGAACCGTCGCCTGGCCTGAAACTGAGGTCAATCATTAAATGCTTATGTTTTAAACTTGACTTTGCCGAAGGGCGCTGATTAGCGGGCGATGGGTCTGTTCCTGGCTCACGGTCCACGCAGCGCGACGGGTCGGAGCTCGATCCACACACTAAGGAGCCGGTCGGGACCCGGGTTTCCGAAAATCGCCGGTCCGCGCCGCGCCTTGGTCGGTCTCGCGCTAGGCACGATTGAGATTGCAGATGACAACATGCACCTGGCTCGGAAGCGCAAACAGCGAGCTATGGTCAAGACTGGTGTATGACCTTGGGGCCAGAGCGTCGAGTCAGGCGGCCTCCCGTTGTTGCTCCGGTGGGTCGTCGGTCACCGGAGTACCATCTCCGTAGCGGGTTCCCGCGAGCATTCGGCGACCTTCTCCGGGGCGCGGATGCGCCGCCAGGACTTCGCCGCTTCCTCGGCGAGCTTGAAGGCCAAGCCGAGGAAGGTGCCGCGCGAGACGCAGTTCTTGGTTCGCGTGGTGCGGTGACGTACGGTCGCGAACGTGGACTCGATCGGGCTGGTGGTGCGCAGGTGCACCCAGTGTTCGCCCGGGAAGGCGAAGAAGGCGAGCAAGGGCCTCGCGGTCCTTCACCAGCTTCTCAGTCGCCTTCGGGTACTTGGCCCCGTAGCGGCTGAGAAAACGCTCGAAGGCCTGCTCAGCCGCGGTGCGGGTGGGCGCCATCTTGGCCGCAGCCAAGGCCGGCGGGGATCGGCGCGGCGAGGAATCGGCGGCGCTGCTGGTCAAGCGCATGGGAGCCGGCTACGACGGCACCACCGACGACCTGGTGGGCATCAGTGTCTACGACCATCCCCATCCCCTGGAGGAGCTACAGCGCCTCTATAAGCTCCACAAGCTCAACTACTTCCGCACAGAGGCGAAGAACCTGTTCCCAATCGACGCCCCTTTGTGCGGCGAACTTCAGAGAATCCTGAGCCACAGGGGCGTACAAGGGCGTGACTTTCTACGACGGTCCCGTCAACGGGATTTTCGATGCCAGGACCTAGAAGGCGCTGCAGGACTTAATGGGCCGGGAAAACTACGACGTGCGCATCCGCGACGACGACCAGATCGACGGCGACGTCTTAGGGGACATTCGCCGAAACTATGAGGGCTGGAAGATCAGACGGTAGTGACCCGCCGCCACCGGCCAGCGGACCAATACACCACAATAAATTGCAAGTAGGCCCGCGTGTTACCGGTGATCGGAGTTAGCATCACCTATCCACTGCAGGAGTGTCGCGTGTCGCTCGTGAATCCGTCCGGGGACTCCTGCCGCCGGACGGACTCGCTCCTTGGCGACAGCCTTTGTCGCCCCGGTACGCCCCGCTCCGGGAGCGGCTTCGCCACGAGCTCGCTGCGACGCAGCTGCTCGGGCTTCGCCACTCCCTTCGCGAATGGCTTGACGGCGTGTCGGATGCGCTCTGCATGTTGCCTCCGCCGGCTTCGGGTCTCTCGCCCCTTCGCCACTCCGGCAACACGCCCGCGCCGACGCCTACCGGGGACTACGCGCCTTCGCTTCGCTCTCCATGGCGCGCAGCGATGGAAGCAATCCCGGGAGTCCGCTGTGCGCGTGAAGGGATCGCTGGCGTAAGCAACCCTGGGTGACCGCAAAGCGCGTAGTGCGGCCCCTGGACAGGGCGAGGTTGATCTAGCCCGCGCCCGCAGCCGTAGATCCGGTGTCCGCTTCCTATAACGGCGGCCGAGTGATTCTCACGGGCGTCGGTGGCAGCCTCCGGCGTGATGCGGTCCTGCCGACTCTTCTGCAGCGCCGCCGGACCGACACCTGCGAGCTCCTGAGCGGATCGGCGAGCCCCGACAGCCGGTATATACCCATTGGTCCCGCTGACGGCACGGACCTGATTGGCAGGTCTGGGCGCGGAGTCGCCCTCGGCCGTCAGCGGGGTAGCGCCCGCATAGAGGCGACAACGCACACCGCGGCCCGGCTGCGCCCCGCCTGCGCCCTCTCCCTGATGGAAACCCGACGCCGCGGGGGGAGGTTGGTAATTCCCCGGGCGTGGCCCGATTTGGCAGGAGTCATCTATTCGCAACCGAGGCCCTGCCCCATGTCCAACACCGATGTACTCTTCACCCCCGTCCAGGTGGGCGAGCTGACCCTGCCCAACCGCATCGTCCTCGCCCCCCTGACCCGCTCGCGTGCCGGCCAGCCCGGCAACGTCCCGACGCCTTTGATGGCGGAGTACTACACCCAGCGCGCCGGCGCCGGACTGATCATCTCCGAGGCCACCAACATCTCCCAGATCGCCATGGGCTACGCGCTCACCCCGGGCATCTTCACCCCGGAGCAGACCGACGGTTGGCGTCGGGTCACCGAGTCGGTCCACGCCGCGGGAGGGCGCATGTTCCTGCAGCTGTGGCACTGCGGGCGCATGTCCCACGAGTCCCTGCACCCGGGTGAGGCCCCGGTGGCGCCCTCGGCCATCCACTGCGACCAGTGCCAGGTGTTCGTGGTGGGCGCCGACGGCAGGGGTGGCCCCACCCCGGTGTCGCCGCCCCGGGAGCTGACGGTGGATGAGATCCGTGCCACGGTGCAGGATTACGCCAGCGCCACCCGCAACGCGCTGGCGGCGGGCTTCGATGGGGTGGAGATCCACGCCGCCAACGGCTATCTCATCCACCAGTTCCTGGCGAGCAACACCAACCAGCGCACGGACCGATACGGCGGCAGCCTGGAGAACCGCTGCCGCTTCCTGTTCGAGGTGATGGAGGCGGTGCTCGGCGAGATTCCCGTCGGCCGGGTCGGAGTCCGTCTGGCCCCCCTGTTCGGCCTCAATGGGATCGCCGACGCCGACCCGGCGGAGACCCAGGGCCACGTGGCGGCGCGCCTGAATGATCTCGGCATCGCCTATCTCCACGCCGCCGACACGGACGTGATGCGCGGGGCCGCACCCCAAATGGAGGCCATCCTGCCCTTCATCCGCCCCCGCTTTCGCGGCCCGCTGATGCTCAACGGCGCCTATGACCCGGAGCGGGCCGCGGCCGAGATCACCGAGGGCGACGCCGATCTGGTGGCCTTCGGCCGGCTCTATCTGGCCAACCCCGACCTGCCCGAGCGCATCCGTGCCGGCGGCCCCTATAACAGCCCCGATCCGGCGACCTTCTACGGCGGCGGTGCCCAGGGCTACACGGACTACCCCACGTTGGCGGGCTGAGCAGCGCCGTAGCCGGTGTCTTCACCCGAGACCCCGGCGAGCCAGTGGGTCTTCCCCCTCCAGGCTCGCCCGCGGCACCGAACAGCCATGGAAACCCCAAGGGGACCACCGGCGGCAGCATGGATTTGGCCGCGACGGAGAGGTCGGCGGCGCTCCGCACCTGAAGCGAGGTCCGGCCGGAATCGCCATTCTCTCCGGCGCGCTTGTCGCGTCGGGCAGCAGTACAGCAGCAATCGGCGAAAGCGGGCCTCAGACCCCTCGCACCCGGCGGCAGCTTTGCTCGTGTAGCCGCCACCCACCGTTCACGACTGAGCGTCCGGTCTTCAGGTTCCTGGCCTGCCTTACGGCACTACGGATCTTGCTCGCGTCCTCCTCCCTGAGTCTGCGAGCTTCCGTCACCGGCCCGGTGCCGTGATCCCCGAGACCTCGGCGGCGCTATCCACAGCGTCCAAGAGGGTCTGCTGGCTCAGATGGGCGTACCTCTGGGTCACACTCGGGGCTGAATGGCCCAAGATGCGCTGGACCTCGTAGATCGAGCGGCCCGCGTCTGACCCTGAGCCTGTCCCGCCCCATCCCGTGTTCACGGCGGCCGATACGACGATACACTCTTTGGCTGGCTTCCCAGGGGAGTGTTGTTGGCGTGATCCACTCCTTCTCAGAGTCTTCGTCTGTAAACTCTCTAAAAAAGTGTAACTTCGTATCCAATAGGCTCTGAGCCCAGCAACCACGAGGGTTTAGGCCGATACATTTTGTTTTCAAAAACGTATCGCCGATACGCTTTTACAGCCTTCTCCGGCCGTGACAGACAGAACAAAGCTGGCGGACGGCGCGTCACCGGGGCGAGTTTGGCTGACGCAACACACTCTTCCTGTTGAGCATCCTCGCCGCCATGAGCTGGGTGACCGGGGCGATCGCCAGTGACTTCGGACACGAGCCGCTTCGCTCGGCTAGCCTTCGCCACAACTGGAACGCTTAAGACACCACGTGATGCAGAGCGACGCTGGGAATGACCCGACCCTGAATCAGGAGATTGGCCAACGACTGCGCGAGGTGATTAGCTCGATTCCTCAGCTAGCGGGCTCACGGCCTGAGCCTGCGCCAGGCGCACACTGGTCGGCAAGTCCACCAGCGGAGTGCCAGCGATGCCCCAAAACAGAATCCAGTTTCAACACGGTATGTCGTTAAGCGAGTTGATCGAGCGCTACGGAACCGAAGCGCAGTGCGAGAAGGCGTTGGAGCAGTCGCGCTGGCCGGACGGATTTGTCTGTCCCGAGTGCGGCGGGCGCGAGCACTCCCGTTTCCTCGCCGACGGGCGCCGGTACTGGCAGTGCTCGACGTGCCGCAGCCAGAGCAGCGTCTGCTCCGGCACCCTGTTTCACGCCTCGAAACTCCCGCTGACCAAGTGGTTCCAGGCGATCTACCTGGTCACCCAGAACAAGAACAACATCTCCGCCCTCTCCCTGAAGCGCCATCTCGGCGTCTCCTACACCACGGCCTGGCGGGTCAAGCACAAGTTGCTCGAAGCGATGCGTCGGCGCGAGTCCCGCCGCTTGCTCCACGGGGTGGTGTTCGCCGACGATGCCGTGCTCGGCGGGGTGCACCCGGGCAAACCGGGTCGTGGCTCGCAGAACAAAGCGCCCTTCATGGCGGCAGTCGAGCTCGACGACAACGGCTACCCAGGGCACGTGCGCTTCGACCCGATCGACGACTACAAGGGGACCACCTTCTCGGCCTGGGCGAAGTCGGCACTTCACCCCAAGGCACATCTGGTCACCGATGGCTGTGCCAGTTTCAACGCCGCCGGCGCCGCGGTCGCTGCCCACGGCGCGATCATCGTCGGCAACCACAAATCCAGCGCGTTGGAGCCGTTCCGCTGGGTCAACACTTTCATCTCCAACGCCAAGAGCGCCATTACCGGCACCTACCATCATTTCGACTTCGACAAGTACCGCCACCGCTATCTTGCCGAGGTGCAGTTCCGCGTCAACCGCCGCTTCGATCTGGCCTCATTGGTCGGGCGGCTCGCACACACTTGCGTACGCACCGCGCCTTGCCCGGAGCGCTCGTTGCGGCGCGCGGAGGTTCCGGCCAGCTGAGCCATCGAGCTAATCACCCTGCGCGACGCCAGGAAATCCAAGGGTCTGTCTCTCCATGGACTATCTGAACTCACCGGAGGCGAGGTCTCCGTGAGTCGCCTCAACAACTACGAGCGAGGCATCCGCCGTCTGAGCATCGAGGCCGCGCGTGTGCTTGCCAACGCCCTCGGAACCTGCACGCCCGCGTATCTGCTTTGTGTTGACGATCCATTGACCCTAAACGCCGACGAGATCGCCCTGCTGCAGAAATACCGGGAGACGGATGCCCAGGGGCGGGCGCTGGTGCTTAAGACGGCAGAGGCCGAGGCGAATCGGACCGCCAAGGGAGACCGTCGTGATCGACGGGCGTCGGATGGCGAGGGGATACGGCGACATGAGCACGCTCGAATTCATCGATAGGGCCTTCGACCTGTTCTCGACCGCCTCTGCATGGGTCCTGGCTCAGCCGCTTCCGATACAGATCTTGGTTGGAGCCGCCGTTCTGGCGGTGCTCTGGTTCCTGTGGATCATCCTGCGGGTGGCAGTGGTCGCGTTTCGGGCCGCGTTTCGGGGACTCTGATCCGTCTCGCGCTGAAAAAGGCCGAGGCGCACGTTCTGAGCCTGCCAGGTCCCATGCTGTCTGGCGATGGACACTGCCAGTAACCTACCGGATGACTTTCCTGCTGACTCGTTCGCAATCCTGGCGTTCTGCGACACCTGTGACCACTCGGCCCCGCTGGAGCGAGACCGGTTCCCGCTGGGTATAACCGTCAAGGCGCTCCGCCAGCGGCTTCGCTGCTCCGCCTGCGGTCAACAGGGCGGGTCGGTCCGCATCGCTTACACGGGGGCGGGCGGATTCCGGTATGGCGGCCACAACAGCACAGTCGGGCCTTCATGCCTCTGACAATGGGCGAGAGGGGTCTCGGAATTGCCCGGGCCGCGTATCAGTAACAGGAGGTGCTTCGATCGACCACGATCCGCCCGTTCGCGAATTGGTATTGGTAAGTGGTGGTGCAGCTCGCATCGCCAACCGCAAGGGTTGTTGTGAACGACTGGCCCATTTCCCTGAGAACGTCTCCGATACTAACACCTTGCGTGTGATATCGCAGAGCATCTGAGTAGTACGTGTTCCCCGAAGGGTCCATCTCTTGGTAAGAACTAGTACCGTTTCCCACGAAGACAACGTTACTAGAGCGCATGTCTCCATCGGGTGTGGTGACGCCTACCACGACCCCTCTATTCTCGTAACAAATGGTGTTGTCCTCATAGGTAAAGCAGTAGTCGTCATGCCACGTGTATGCGGGCTTGTTGTCTTTATTGGCCGCGCAAACCGGCAAGCCGAGTACCGCCATAACCAATGATAGGAGCCAAAGTTTCAACCTCTTGCAGCAATGAATCGCTCGCGTACTCATGCCCTTTGCCCCATGTTAAAAGATACGGCATAGGATTACTGTCCCAGAGAACCCACGAAAAGACCGCGGTGTTCTTATGGGAGATACTACAGCAAAAGAGTCGGAAACGACTCCAGTGTAGGCGAAAGAGACTGCCGTTGATGGCTCACCTCCATGAAAAATATTTCTCGCCGCGACCTGCGTATCTAATCGTGAGAACCCAGTCCTATTTGGCGCATTTTTGGCGAATGGCGCCACTCCCATGGCGGCACCGGCTCCGGCTCTGACCACAACCCTCTGCGCTCCCTCCGAGCCCCGTCTTCCGCATCCTCGTACAACACCCGATCCACGGCGCTCTGCTCATCGGCGTACTTGCGGTACCACCAGCACAGGCCGTCCCTGACCAGGGAGAGATTCACATCCTGCTGCCCATGCAGGACCTTTCCAACGTAACCGACAATTCAGTGGCGTTCTTCCCGCCACGCGCGAGACCCGGACAATAGTCCCCATCATTCACCAGTCCGGTGGGGATTCTCGATGGCAACGACCAAACGACGGGCGCGGCGCGGCCGCGCGCAGTGGCAGAGGCTGGTAGAGCAGGCCGCGCGTAGCCCGCGGAGTATTGCGGCGTTCTGCCGAGCTGAAGACGTCAGCACGGCAAGCTTCTACAGCTGGCGCAAGCGCCTGGGGGCGCCGATGCCGGGTGCCAACCTGGCAGAGCCACCCGCCGAGGACGGCACATTCCTCGAGCTCGGCATGCTCGGCAACGAGGCCGCCGGCCCTGCACCCTGGGACATCGAGCTGGAGCTGGGCGCGGGCATGGTCCTGCGCCTGCGGCGGCGCTGATGTTCTTTCCCGAGGGCGGGGTGCGGGTGTTCGTGCACGGGCGCCCGGTGGACATGCGCAAATCCTTCACTGGCCTGATCGCGCTGACCAAGCACACCCTCGAGCAGGATCCGCTCTCGGGTCACCTCTACATTTACGTCAACCGCCGCGGTGACTACCGCAAGGCGCTGTACTGGGACCGCAGCGGCTTCTGTCTGTGGGCCAAGCGCCTGGAGCGGGGACGTTTCATCCGCAACTGGCACCAGGCCCGGGACCTGGAGCTCGACGTCACCGGGCTGAAGCTGCTGCTCGAGGGCATCGAGCCGGCACGCCGACGGCTGCGCTATCAAAGTGCTGCGACTCCATCGGTATCGGGGTAATATCGACGCATGTCATCCCCCGCCGCCGCAGCCGCTCATCCGCCGCCCGACTGGGCCGCCGAGCGTGCCGAGCTCAAGGAACGCATCGCCCAGCTCGAGCAGCAGGTGGCCTGGTTCCAACGCCAGCTCTTCGGGGAGAAGTCCGAGCGCCGTTCACCTCGCGCCGCCACCCGAGCAGATGAGCCTGGGGGAGGTCCTTGCCCCAGCCCCCGGGAGCGAACCGGCGCGCCGCACGGTGGCCGCCCATGAGCGGCGTCTCTCCGCCAATGGCACGCCCGATGCCGAGGAGGGTCGGCTGTTCTTCGACGAGACGCGGATCCCGGTGGAAGTCATCGCCGTCCCCAACCCGCAGATCGCCGATCTGCCCGCCGACGCCTACGAGGTCATCGGCGAGAAGGTCACCCACCGCCTCGCCCAGCGCCCCGGCAGCTACGTCATCCTCAAGTACGTGCGTCCCCTGATCAAGCGCAAGGACACCCAGACCCGCCGGTTACATTGGCGCCGAGAAGCGCGAGGCGCTCAAGGATCCAGCAGAACATCCAATTTTTCCGACCTAAAGGTATCGGGCGCAGGGCGCGCTCGAGGTGGTTGGTGTCGATGGGGCGTCGGCAAACACCACCTCCTCCGCGCCGTGCAGCAGGTGCTCGGTCTCGTTGACGTCGGCCACGTTGGCCGCGGTGCAGGTGAGACTGTGCACCAGCCCCGAGTCGGCATCCGCACCGATGTGGGCCTTCATCCCGAAGTGCCACTGGTTGCCCTTCTTGGTCTGGTGCATCTCGGGATCGCGGGCCTTGTCCCGGTTCTTCGTCGAGGGGGGCGCCGCGATGATCGTGGCGTCGGTCACGGTGCCCTTGGCGAGCATCAACCCGCGCGCACGCAGCCCCGCGTTGACGGTCTCAAAGATCCGCTCGGTCAGCCCCTGCGCCTCCAGCAGATGGCGAAACCCCAGCAGCGTGGTGGCATCCGGTACCGCCTCGCGCCCCAGATCCAGCCCCAAGAAGCCACGCAGGGCCTGCGAGTCGTAGATCGCATCTTCCAACCCCTCGTCGGAGAGCCCGAACCACTGCTGCAGAAAGTACATGCGCAGCATCCGCTCCAGGCCGATCGGGGGGCGCCCGCGCCGTCCCTCAGCCCCAGGAAAGTCGTGCGGTGCCAGCACCGCCAGCAGCGCCGCCCACGGCACCACCTGCTCCATCTCGCCCAAACAGCGCTCCCGGCGCGTCACCCGCTTCTTGGCGGCAAACTCAGCATCGGCAAAGGAGATCTGCTTCATCGGGAGACTCGCTGTGGCTGGCAGACGATGCACGATTCTACCACTCGCGCCCTTTCGGTGGGGTCGAGGATTAAATCAGTGTTTCCCTAGGCAAGAGTAGATAAGCTTAGCTGACACTCCCTGTTCTGCAGGCAGCATCCGTCGCCTTCGTCAATCCCAGGACAACGCTTTGCGCGTGTTCCTGCCGGTGGCGCGACTGGGCTCAGCGGCAGGTATTGGCCGGGTCCGGCCGCTCGCCATCCATACGGCTCGGTTCTCCCACTGGTGGATGGTAGCCCAGACCGCGACCGTAGGTCGGTGTCCGTTTCCTGCGGTACTGTCCATGCTCTCCTCACGTCGGTCGGTGACCGCAAAGCGCGTGAAGCAGACCTCACCCGCAACGGCTGCGCCTCAAAGAGTGGTCGAAGCCCAGCCACTAGGCTCAACGCGCCCCGCTGCCAGCACCCAGAACCTTGAACCTGGATCGATGGGGTAGGATCTGGAACCCAGGACCGAAAGGCCGAGGCTGGAACCGTGAGCCTGGATCGAAGGACCCAGTTTCTGGAACCTAGTGCCTCACTGTGGAAATGCTCGGACTCCTTTGGGCTTATGCGGCCAGCGGTTTGCCCTCATAGGTCCAGCGATACGGTCTGGCCATGGTAGCGTTGAAGTACTCGATGAACCGCTCGATCTTGGCGGCGAGATCCTCGAGCGAGGAAAAGTCGCCGCGGCGAATGACCTTACGGGTCAGGACGCCAAACCAGATCTCGATCTGATTGAGCCATGAGCAGTGCTTGGGCGTGAAGTGAAAGACGATCGGATGGCTTGGGTCGCAGAGGAAGGCTTGGCGGCTCGCGACGGATGCGAGTATCCCGCACTTGCCTTTGACGCCGAGATCGCCGGCGAAGCCGATCTGTTCGGCGACGAGCCGCACAACCGCCTCGGAGCTGTGGGTGTTGAGGTTATCCATGACCAAGTGCCAGCCGCGGGCGTCGGGATTCTGGGCGAGGAGCCAGCCCAGGAAGGCGGCGAAGTCCGTCTCGGTGCGGGTGGCGCCGAGCTGTCCGAGCACCGCGCCGCAGGCGACGCGCAAGGCCGCGACGAGCACGCGGGTACCATGGCGGATGTACTCGGGCTCGCGCTGTTCGACATGACCAGGCGCCGCCAGTCGCGTCGGCGCCTTGCGCTCGAGGGCCTGGATGCCCGTCTTCTCATCGATCGAGACAGTCTCGATGCCGGCTTCGGCACGCTCGGGCGCCAAGCGATAGACCTCGCACACGTCGTGGCAGCGCTCGGTGAAGCGCTCATCGCGCTTGGCGTTCAGCCAGGCGCGCGTGCGGTGCGGCTTGAGGTCGGCCTCTTTTTTAAAAAGCGCCCGACCGAGTCGGGCGAGATCGAGGCGACGATGCCGCGCTTGAGCGCTTCGTCGGCTAATTCTTGGTGGGTCCAGTGCGTAATCGGACGCGCGCTCTCGCCCGGAGCCTCGCAGGCCATCGCCACGATCGCGCAGATCTGCTCGGCGCTGAAGGTGGCCGGGGTGCCCGGGCGCGGGGCATCGGCCAGGCGCTCGGCCACCGGCCCGCTGCTCTGCGACCAGCGTCGCCGCCAGTGCTGCACCCAGGAGTGTCGCGTGTCGCTCGTGAATCCGTCCGGGGGCTCCTGCCGCCGGACGGACTCGCTCCTTGGCGACAGCCTTTGTTGCCCCGGTACGCCCCGCTCCGGGAGCGGCTTCGCCACGAGCTCGCTGCGACGCAGCTGCTCGGGCTTCGCCACTCCCTGCGCGAATGGCTTGACGGCGTGTCGGATGCGCTCTGCATGTTGCCTCCGCCGGCTTCGGGTCTCTCGCCCCTTCGCCACTCCGGCAACACGCCCGCGCCGACGCCTACCGGGGACTACGCGCCTTCGCTTCGCTCTCCTTGGCGCGCAGCGGTCGAGCGCGCTGCGCCCAGCCGACGAACGCTCTCGCGGACCCCTTCCCCCGCTGCGGCAGCCAGCACGACCCGCGCCCGCAGCGCCACCTGCTGCGGGCACCTGTGTTGGCGCACCAAGGTTTCGAGCTGGCTGCGCTCGCGCTCGCTCACCACAACCGGCGCGGCTTCGATCAAGGGCATAGGCGTACACCTGTGCTGGTATGCAAAGCATGAGGTTACGCCTTATTCTTCAGAAATGGTATTAGAACTTCCACAGAGCAGCACTAGAGCCCTGAACCTAGAGCCTGGATCGAGGGACCTAGAGCGAGGGGTCCAGAGGCTCGAACCTAATTGAGCGATTCGGGACCGAGGCGCAGTGCGAGGTGGCGCTGAAGCGGGCGCGCTGGCCCATTGGATTCGTCTGCCCGGAGTGTGGTGAGTCGGCGCACTCGAGGTTCCTGGCCGACGGGCGCCGATACTGGCAGTGCGCGCGCTGTCGAGCGCAGACGACGCTCCGTTCGGGGACCTTGTTTCATGCCTCCAGGCTGCCCTTGACCAAGTGGTTCCAGGCCATCTATCTGGTCACGCAGAACAAGAGCAACATCTCTGCCCTCTCGCTCAAGCGATACCTGGGCGTCTGCTACCGCACCGCCTGGCGCGTCAAGCACAAGCTCCTGGAGGCCATGGCCGAGCGTGAGTCGTACCGCCTGCTGACCGGGGTGGTCCTGGCCGATGACGCCTATCTCGGCGGGGCGCACGCGGGCAAGCCGGGGCGCGGATCGGAGAAGCAAGGCGCGTTCGTGGCCGCCGTTGAGCTCAACGACGAGGGCCATCCGCTGCATGTGCGCTTCGACCCGATCACCGATCTCAAGGGATCGACACTCGCCGACTGGGCCCGCACGGCGCTGCACGAGGGCGTTCATCTGGTCACCGACGGCCTGGCGAGCTTCTCCGCCGCCGGGGCGGTCGTGGCCGCGCATGGCGCCATCATCGTCAGCCCGCGCCAATCCAGCGACCTGGACGTCTTCGAATGGGTCAACACCTTCATTGCCAATCTCAAGACCGCGATCCGCGGAACCTACCATCACTTCGACTTCAAGAAGTACGGAGCACGCTACCTCGCCGAGGCGCAATATCGCGTCAATCGGCGCTTCGAGCTGCGTTCCCTGGTGGACCGCCTGCCGTGGACCTGCGCCAGAACCGACCCCTGCTCGGAATCCTGGCTGCGCCTCGGCGTGGTCAGAGCTGGCTGAGACATGGCGCTAATCGCCTTAGACGTTGAGCTGGGATCGATGGGGCAAGAGCTTTGGACCTTGTGCGAGGTGCAGGGGTTCGAGGCGGTTGGTATATGGCGATATTCGATGGTCTCCCATTTTTTGGGGGAGAGGTGGCCAGAACCTGGAGCGAGGTGCTTGGATCAGGCTGCGGTTGAGGGTATGGACCGAGCACCTTGCATCGAACGGCTTCCGACAAATTTCCGACAACAGTCCGCCTCGGTACGACGTTTTCCGACAAAATGAAGCAATGGGCGTCGTTTCAGGCCTTGTTAAAACAACCAGTTACGATTGCGCGCCGAGCTCCGAACCAGGTGGTCGGGAGTTCGAATCTCTCCGGGCGCGCCAAAAAAAAAACGGGGGCTTACTGGAAAACTCCGGTGGGCCCTTTTTCATTGAGCAACCAAAGAGCAACCAGTCAAGCGGACTTCGTGGTTGCTCGCCACCAGGTCCAGCCGTCCAGTTCCCCGGGGGCCTCGACCTCCGCCACCAGTGCGGCGACCTGCTGCGCGAAGGGGCGAAGAATGGGGAGCGGGCGACGC
>CAVOQO010000124.1:0-16083 GCA_963698355.1 uncultured Gammaproteobacteria bacterium
GAACCAAGCGGCGGCGGGGCCGAACAGGGCGAAGAGGGCTGCGTCCCGGGCCAGACGCCGGCCTTCGGAGACGTGTGCGATGCGCACGCCGTCGCTGATCCGGCTGAAGCGCCAGGACTGCGTGCCCTCGAAGTCGCTCGTCAGGCTCAGCGCGGCTGGCGGGACCGTGCCTCCCGGCCCGTAGAGGGTCGGGTCACGTGGGTCGCCCATGCGCACCACGGTCTCCAGGTCTCCCTCGGCGAGCGCCGGGTCCGTGGCCCGCTCCACCGCCCCGGCGAAGCGCACTGGGCCGAAGGGGGTGGTGAGCGCATAGTGGTGCACCCGAGTCTTGGCCTGGGGACCGCGCCAGGTGTAGACGCCGCCTGCGTCCGGCTCGCCGCCCTCCCAGAGCTGCAGGCGATGGACCTGGAGCCGGCCATTTGCCCACCACTGGGCGATGCGCGCGGCGTGTGCCTCGTCGCCGGGGCGAAAGGCGTCGAAGGCGCCACGCAGCAACCGCTCGGGCAATACGCCCTCGCCGTGAAGCCGGAAGACGGTCACCAGGCGGTGCTGATTTGCCGGGCTCTGGCACCCCTTCGCGTGCAGGCGCTCGACGATGGGTGCGAAGGGGTCCATGACGAATCTGACGATACCAGAAGTCGGCGGCCCGGCGGCGTTGGAGGGGGAGGCTGGCGGCCGCATCCCAGGAGGGGGGGTCATCCACCTTGCCCTGCCCCCGATGCCCGCGATCGTCGTGGCCGCTTTCACGGCCCTGCGCTATTTCGGCCGTGGCGCCGGACTCCAAGAGCTCATGGTCCTCGCGTGCGCGGGCGCGGGCTCCAGCCTGTTCTGAATACCAGTGTTCCTTGCTAAGCGGGTGGGGGGCGGTAAGCCTGGAGCGTCGGGGTGAGGAGGATGCGGTGCACACCCACACCGAGCCCCCTATTGTCGTTCGCTCCGATTCACCCCCTTTGCCGGTGCACTGTCTCGCCCACCGATCGCTCGCTTTGTCCCAGGAACTGCCCCTCAACAGGGGTCTGCCCAGTGACGGGTCCACGCGCTACGCAGCCTCTAGCAGCCTACCCTCTGAGCGACTGTGATCGGTTGCCGATTCAACCGATCGACGCAACACAAGCGGAAAATCGTTGGGCTGGTGTCTCGTAGTCTAAGGTCTTCCTCGGTCGTTCGTTGAGCCGCCGCTTACGTCGAGGATGGAGGGCTTCGAAACGCTCGTTTTCGCCGGTCGAGACGGCTCAGCCAGACGATCGACCGAAGGCCCCACAAAGAAATCACTTGGGAAATTTTGGTTTTTGGGCTTTCGCGTGTGAGACCAAGTTGTCAACCCGGGCGAGACGGTCGCCGGGTCCCGCACCAGATGCGTGCGCGGTTGGAAAGAATGTCAGCGTCGTCATTGTCCCGTCTCTCGCAGGGCGCCTACCGAGGAAGCTCGCGGTAGAGTTGCTCCACCCACTCCCGGAGCCAGGGTGGGCGGGCGAGCAGGACGCAGGCGAGGAACGGTGCCGCGAGAGGAATCGCGAAGGCCGCGGTGTCGAGAACAACGATGACCAACGCCCAGAGAAGTCGCCCTACGAGACGCATGCCTACCTCACGATCTGGGGGAAACAGGACGCCCGCGGTGACGTGATGCCCACGCCTGGGCGTGGCGGGCACGATGCCCGGCTAGTCGTCGGAAAGGACAGTGACGACGGCCCGCCTGTCCGCCCGTGGCCCGTCGAATTCGCAGAAGAAGATGTTCTGCCAGCGCGATAGGCCCAGCTCACCCTCGATCAACGGGATTGTTTCCGACGGACCCACCAGTCCCGACTTGAGGTGTGCATCGCCGTTACCGTCCTGGGCATCGTGCAGCCACGCGCCCTTGGGGATGAGCCGACGCAGGAAGTTCACCACGTCGGTCTGCACACTCTCGTCCCAGTTCTCCTGGATCATGATCGCCGCGGTCGCACCTTGGGCGTAGACGGACACCAGTCCGTTGCGCACCCCGGATGCGGTCACCACCGCCGTCACCTGCTCGGTGATATCGAGCAGGGTCTCACGCGCATCGGTCGCCAGATGGAGGATGTTGCGCATGATCAGTCGGCCCGCACCCGCACATGGTTGGCATGACGAAGTCGAACGCGGCGCGCCGGGCTTCAACCGCGACCACATCTGCCTCTCCCGGCACTGCCCATTTCGCGATTCGAGGAGGCGTCCATTTTGCCGGTTGACGTGCGGCGCTGCCAGGCGCCGCGTTCGGGATCCGTCACAATGGCTTCGTCGGCGGCCAATGACCGCGCCAACGGTGCCTAGACGGAGCGTCTTCGGCACACAAGGCGCCACGAAAAGGGTCGCACGTGGACGTATGAGACCACGTGGGCCGACTCAAACCCCTTCGCTTATCCAGGCTCTGGCGGCATCCGCCTCGGAGACATCGAAATATCTGACAGCCGCCCGCGTAAACGGCTTGCACAGACGGGACATCCACGCTTCCCATTGCCTGTCACCGACCATGGCGATCCGCTCGAAGTCCGCGTAATGCTGCACGCCAAACTTGAAATCGTCCCAGGCGGCGTGCAGGTCCCACCCCTGAAAGTCCTCGAACTGCGCGAACAAGCGGACCTGATCATGTGCCGCAATGGCGGCTTCCAACAGGGGTACGAAGGTTTGATAGTCTTCGTCGTGCAGTTTTCCGCTCAGCTTGAAACCGAGTATGTTCGCCGAGCTCATCGGTAGTGGTTCGATCATGGCACCAGCCTCCACTTGAAAGGAAATTGCCGCCCGCATCACCCGAGCAGCAAGCGCGGTTGTCGACGCTGACTCGCGTCGCCCTCCGCGACCTAGCAGCGCTGAATTAGACCGTCCTCGAGCTTGACCCATTCCATGGCGGCAAGCGCGGATTTTTCGGGCTTCATGTGCGGCGCCATTCGGAGCGGAAACTGGGGAAACAGGGGGAGTGGCAGCACCGACAAACCTCCTGCCGGGGAAACTGTCGGGGCCCCGGGAGAACCTGGCACCGGGCCTGCTACGGCGGCAAGATCCACGGCCGCAAGACCGCGAGCCCGACGCGCGGGATGGCTGACGAGTCAGGCGTCACCCCAACGATCCGAGAACGACCCGCCACACCGCAGGCTTGAGCGTTGCAGGCGCGGTCTC
The DNA here is from genome assembly GCA_963698355.1 of uncultured Gammaproteobacteria bacterium. GTDB lineage: Bacteria > Pseudomonadota > Gammaproteobacteria > Chromatiales > Chromatiaceae > Thiodictyon. The sequence continues at coordinate 3,130 of CAVOQO010000124.1, forward strand.
CACCGGGAGGGGGTCGACAACGAGACAGGAGAGCAACATGCGCGCGATGGTCATTCCCCGATTCGGTGGCCCCGATCTCTTCGAGCTACGGGAGGTCGAGCGTCCCTCGCCGGGACCGGGTGAGATCCTGGTGCGGGTGATCGCCTCCGGTACCAACCCGGTGGACGCCAAGCTGCGGGCGAACGGAAGCTGGGCCAGCCTGGTCCCCCCCGTGGTGCTCGGCTACGACGTGGCGGGAATCGTCGATGAGGTCGGCCCCGGCGTGCATGACCTCGCGGCGGGCGACGAGGTCTGGTACACCCCGGAGATCTTCGGCAATCCCCACGGCAGCTACGCGGAGTACCAGGTGGTATCGGCGCAGCTGGCGGCGCCCAAACCGAGGGGGCTTTCCTTCGTCGAGGCTGCTGCCGTGCCGCTGGCCGGGGGGACGGCTTGGGAGGCCGTGATCCGGCGCCTGGCCTTACGCCCGGGCGAGACGGTGCTCATCCATGGCGGGGCCGGCGGGGTCGGCTCCTTTGCCGTGCAGTTCGCCCGCGCCGCCGGCGCACGGGTGTTGGCGACGGCGAGCGCCGGGAACCTGGATTTGCTCCGGGAGCTGGGGGCCGACCTCGCCATCGACTACCGGTCGGAGAACGTCACGGAGATCGTCTTGGCGGAGACCGGCGGGAAAGGTGCCGATGCGGCCTTCGACATCGAGGGCACGGATCGGGTGGCCCGTTGTCTGCCCGCGCTGCGCCCGGCGGGGCGGGTCGCCTGCATACTCCCGCCTCAGGGCGACCTGACCCTGCTGTACCAACGCAACGTCGCCCTGCACGGTGTGTTCCTGACTCGGGAAAGGCGCCGGCTGGAAGAGATGCGCCCGCTGTTCGAGCGGGGCCAGGCGCGGCCGATCATTGACCAGGTCCTGCCCTTGGAAGAAGTCCGCCACGCCCATGAGCGCCTCGATTCAGGGCACGGGCGCGGGAAGATCGTTCTGGAGATCGCCAAAACCTGATCCGGATACGAACCCCAAGCGTCCTTTTGATTACCGAAAGTCCACGCGAGGTCACACCACGCCCGGGTTTGTGCTTGCGAGCCGGGTCTCGGAGGGCCGAAGCGCCTCGTTAGCGCGACACTGGGTACAGTGACCACAGTGAAATCCTAAGCCGACGTTGGGTTTCCCCATGCACTCGGTATCCTGGCTCCGGGTGTCGGTCGGTGTCGGTCGGTGTCGGTCGAAGACCAGCTAAGCGCCCGGGTCGAGCGAGTGACTGGTGGTACGTCCCCCAGGCCGCCAAGGTGAAGAACGCGGCCGGCCATTCGATCGCGCCGTTGAGGGAGGCGGGCAAGGTCCGGAATCGACTGGGGCCACGGACCGGGCCGGGCTACGCGAGCCAGGAGAGTGCCACCTGACCCGATGTAAAATGGTGAAAGCATGGACGACGCATTGAATCTGACCCTGGTGACGGGGGGCCTGACACTGGGACTCGTCTTTGGCGCCGTCGTCCAGCGCTCCCGCCTCTGCATGATGGCCGCGGTGAGCAACCAGGTGCTGATGGGTGACCGCCGGCAGATCGACGCCTACCTGGTTGCGGTCGCCGTCGCGATCTTGGGCACCCAGGCGCTCGAGTCCGGGGGCTGGGTTGCCATCGCCGAGTCCTCCTACCGCAGCGCGCGCATCGACTGGCTGGGCACGAGCCTGGGAGGCCTGATGTTCGGCTTCGGCACCACCCTGGCGGGTGGCTGCGCGGCGCGCATCCTGGTCGGTGCGGCCGAGGGCAGCGGGAGCGCCTTGCTCGCCCTGTTGGCGTTCGCCCTGGCGGCGACGGCGACGCAGTTTGGCGCGTTCGAACCGGTGCGGGTCTGGGCCCTGTCAGCGTCCGCCATCGAGTCTCCGGCCGGGTCATCATCCCTCGCCGCTTTGCTGGGGATGCCGCCCTGGATCCTCGCCGCCGCGGTGGCAGGCCTCTGTCTTTGGCTCGTCTTCGTGTTGCGGCGTGGCCACCACCGCAATCGCGGGCTGCTTGCCGCGGGCGCAATCGTCGGCACGCTGGTGGTGGCCGGCTGGTGGATCACCGGCTATCTGGCGCAGGACGAGTTCTCGGCCGTGCGACCGGCCTCGCTCACCTTCTCCGGTCCGGTGGCCCGGGCTAGCGAATACCTGATGGCAGGCCGGGGCTCAGGGAGCGGGTTCGATGTGTCACTGGCGGCGGGGGTCCTGGGCGGAGCGTTGCTCAGCAGCCTGCTCTCCCGGCGCTATCGCTGGGTGCCTCCCGACCCCGGACATGTACTGCACGCGTTGGCCGGCGGCACCCTAATGGGCGTGGGCGCGATCCTCGCCGGTGGCTGCAACATCGGGCAGGGCCTCAGCGGGATGTCGACCCTGTCCGTTGGCTCGCTCCTCGCCGTGATCGGCATTGTGCTCGGCATGGGCCTCGGGATCGCCTGGCTTGAGCGCACCGAGCGTGTGGGTTAGAGCCGGTCGCGCAGCATGCACGGCGAGGCGACGACGCCCGCGTGAGGAGGCAAGCGTCCCGTCGGGCAGATGCTCGCGACCGACGGGGCCCGCCAGGGTCGCGTGCCAGGGTCAACATGGCTAGGAGCTGCCGCCCACCGTCGGCCTGTCGAGTGACGGGTCTACGCTTTGCCGACGCTGGCGGTCACGCTCGAGATAGGCCGGTAAAAGACCACATGCCGTCCAGGACGGATTGCTTATAGAGGTTGTGAGGACTTGTCACACTGTCCGGATGAGCGGAGTGGCAGAACCTGCAGGTTCCGACCCAGAGCGGAGGGAGTCGAGACTTCCCCGCAGAGTGTCAGCAACTTGGCATTCCCCTGATGCAGGTCCCAAGAGAACTGCAGGTCCCGAACCCATCCGGATACTCCGTAACACTGGCTGACCGGCGCAATCCTTTGCGTTGGAGAAACGGTGCGACCATAGGCGTAATGGGAGAACTACGCGCCTTCTGAGGATGGAAGTGCCACTTCTACCGGTACGACCCAACCGGAAAGCCGTTATCATCGAACTCCCAATCTGTAAATGCAAACTGGTAGGGATGCCGAATGCCCTTCGCGAAATGCCATGCATTACTTCGACCGAATCGGATGGCCCTCTGCATCATCGTCAGGTCTAACCGCCAGACACCATGCTCCCGCACCATGAACCAAGGATTACATTGCCGATTCCCAATTGGATACCGAATAACGGCCAGTTGGCCATCATCGGAGAACTGGACGCCAAGGGGATCGCACTGATTCAACGCTGTTGCCTGATTGTCGGCCTGGGCCGCCGTCATCACCCAGCCCGAGAGCATCTTCTTGGTGTCACTTGAGTAGATGTCCAGATCGGATCGTAGATTGCGCTGTGACATCGCTAATTGGTACTGCTCTAGGGTGGCGAGTGGTGACTCGGCAGCTTCATGATCAACGCCTCCGCGAAATGTTTGATCCCCATCTTTGCCGATACCGGCTTTCGAAGTCGCACCCGCGCCCGAGGTTGCTGCTGTCCAAGATTCGGTACTAAAGCCGGCGTTCGACTTTGCGTTCTGAACACGCGTGATAATCATCTCTGTGGTAGCAAGAATACCATCGGCAACACGGTTCTTGCCGAAGAAGGGAGCCATCTGCCGTTGTTCAACGTAAGCAATGAAAGCATCAGGGAAAATGCCCTCAAGGCTACGGCTGACTTCCAGCCTAACTTGGTCCTGCTCGGGGTCAATCACGAGGAGCAGACCGTGGCCATAGGGACTCTCACTGCCAATGCGACTGTCATCGAAATACTCGACCGCAAACCTGTTGATATCACCGCCAGCAGGTCTGGTCACCACTCGATAATCGATCCCGTGATCCTGAAGCAGGAATGCATGATGGTCGGTGATGCGGGCTGACTGTTCCGGCGTAAAGAGTCCCAGATCATCATCGACACGAGCAGTCTCAATATTGTGGGAATGGCGCAGCAGCGCGCCCGCGGCGATCAGCAGCGCGGTAATGCTAAGGCTAATCCAAATTGAGGTTGTTCGCATGCGAAGCCCCTTCGACCGCGGCGAAATAAGCTTTCCGCTGCATGCTGTTGGCTGAGGCGACCAGACTATTGGGCATCTTTCGGATCGCAGCGTTGAATTCCTGTGCAGCCTCGTTGAACCGCATCCGGGCAACATTGATGCGGTTTTCCGTCCCTTCCAGTTGCGCTTGCAATGTCAGGAATTGGTCGGATGAGCGCAGTTCAGGATAGCCTTCCACGACGGCGAGCAGGTTCTTCATTCCCAACAGGACCTTCTCCTGACTGTCGGCGATCTTGTTGAGGTGATCTTCCTCCGCAGGCGGCTTTCCACCCAAAGATTTTATCGTGCCTGAAGATTCTGCTTCAGCTGCTTGCAGCTTAGACGCAGCCTCTTGAAGTGCGGCATAAGATGCACTTCGCTGGTTGGTGACGGCGGATAAAGTGGTTGCTTCATGCTTGATGAAACGGGAAATTGATTCGGTCAATCTCGGGACCAGGTCGTTACGCCGCTGATAATTGCTCTCGACCTGGCTCCATGCTGTCAAGACGGCTTCTTCTTTGCTTACCAAGCTGTTGTGTATGAGAACCCAGGCAACTAGCGGGAGGAGAAGCAGAAGCAAGAATCCGAAGACGGCCCCGATGATTTGGTTCATGTTGCTTGGACTCCCGACTTGATTGAGCGTTGCAGCCACGTTCTGCGCCCCTTCAGTTGCAAAGATTTGGGCGTTGATTTCAGGGCTGACTAGATCGGCCAATGTGATACAAAGCCCATACAGCAAATATCGGAAGGAAAAACTGAACGTTGCAGAGTGTCGATTCATATTAGTGGGTAAGGTGCTGACATCGCGCGACTCGGTGTAGGTTTGGCCCGAGCAACCTTCTAGTCAAGCCGGCTGGCTGGTATCCGGGACCGTGCTCACAGATCGGTGCCGCACTTCGGCGGGCCCAATGACCGATGGATTGGGTGGTAGATTGGGCGAGCCGCTGCCACCCGCGGAGCGTGTAAGCAAGGGTGAGCGCGCAGGGCAAAGGCGATGCAGTGAAGAGCGGGCCTTCGGCGCGACCATCGACGAGCGTTCGGCGGTTTTTCTCGGAGTCAGGAGCGGTGGGAGTGCAAGGGATTGCGCACCGTGTGGTGGCTTGCCGCGCGGCATTGGCATAGGCACGGCGGCAACAGGCGGGCGAAGAGCGTCCCGCGGGGTTTGGGCATCTGGGCGGAAGCACACGGACGGTCCAGAGGCGGCTAATCCCGTGTTCTGTTTTCTGGCGTCGATTGCCCGGTTTTCGGCCGATAGGAGTCGCACTCGGGGTTGACTGGGGGAGGCCGCAATGCGTCCGAAGCCACCTCCGGCCGTTCGGGTCAGCGGCGGCCGGAACACGCGCTTTGCGGACGCTGGCGGTCATGCTCCGGATAGGCCGGCCATGACCCGTCTCGGACATTGTGTGTCAGGGATAACGACCAAGCTCACCGGCCCGCGCACGATGAGGCTGAGGACGAAAGCACCGCCGTTCGGCGCGGGTCCGGTGCAGCGATTGGTGTACGCCCGACATGGGCATGAACTGATGGGGTGAAAGTCCCCTGTAGGAGTACCTGTAATGTCCTTCGGGACAGATGTAACTACTAGCCGACGGCAAGGGCAGTCTCGCGAGGGGCTGTCTGGAGGAAGCCCGAGCGCAAAGGTGCGAGCCGACGGACAGAAACCGCATAGAAGGCTTGGTCCCCGGGCGAGTCAGCACAAGATGACGAAGCCCGCCAGGTGCAGGGGATAGGGTAAATGCGGCGGTTGTGCGCTGAAAGTTCATGTCCTTATTCGGGGAGGTCTGCCCGACGTGGCGCTGTGGCGCCGGACCGTCAAAGTACCAGCCGGACCACTGGTTCACCAAGTCCAGGCGCACTGGAGGGCTGCCGCCCGGTGCGAGCGAAACAGGCAGCGAGACGACCGGCGGGCGGAGCGCGTTGCGGAGCAATCCGCGGCGTGATCGGGCAGAAGTCAGCAGAGGCCATAGTAGCCGCGGCACCGGGGACGGTGTCGCGGTGAAGGGCCGAACATGAGAAGCCAAGGCGGAGCCGTGGGTCACTCGCAGCCATCGTTGAACCCGACCGGGGGAGATGCGCTGCGGCGTGATGCCGCGCAGCCAGCCTTGCACGACGATCTGATGGAGCGGGTCCTGGCAAGTGAGAACATGCGACGGGCATGGAAGCGGGTGAAGGCCAACAAAGGTGCGCCCGGCATTGACGGGATGCGCATCGAGGACTTCGCCGAGTTCGCCTGTTCGCACTGGCCGGCAATCCGCCAAGCCCTGCGTGATGGCACCTACCAGCCCCAGCCGGTGCGACGGGTGACAATCCCGAAGCCCAGCGGGGGAGAGCGGTTGCTGGGCATCCCCACCGTGGTGGACCGGGTGATCCAGCAGGCCATTGCGCAAGTCCTGGGGCCGTTGTTCGATCCGGGGTTTTCGGATGCGAGCTTCGGCTTCCGACCAGGACGTTCCGCCCATGGAGCATTGCGGCGGGTACAAGCCGATCTGGGCGAAGGCTACCGCATCGCCGTCGATCTGGACCTGGCGAAATTTTTCGACAACGTCCGGCACGACGTCCTGATGGCCCGCGTGGGCCGGAAGGTGCGCGACAAGCGGCTGCTGGCGCTGGTCGGTAAGTACCTGCGGGCGGGTGTTCTGGTTGGAGAGACCCTTCAGGCAACGGAGATCGGAACGCCGCAGGGCGGGCCACTGTCTCCGTTGCTCGCCAACATTCTGTTGGACGACCTGGACAAGGAACTGGAACGCCGGGGGCACCGGTTCGTCCGTTACGCGGACGACCTGCTGATCCTGGTGAAAAGCCCCAGGGCGGGCGAGCGGGTCATGGCAAGCGTTACGCGCTTCCTGACCGGCAAGCTCAAGCTGGTGGTCAACGAGCACAAGAGCCGGGTGGCCAAGATCAACGACTGCGTATTCCTCGGCTTCACCTTTCGGGGAACCAAGCTGCGTTGGTCGGACCATGCCTACGAGGACTTCCGCCACACCATCCGGCGACTGACCGGACGAAGTTGGGGGGTCTCGATGGTCTACCGGTTCCACAAGCTCGCCCAGTATGTCCGCGGGTGGATGGGTTACTTCGGCATCTCGGACTACTACCGCCCGATCCCTGAACTCGACCACTGGCTGCGCCGACGGGTGCGCATGTGCTACTGGAAACAGTGGCGCAAGGTGCGCACCAAGGTACGCAACCTGTTGGCCCTGGGCACGGGCAAACGGCACGCAATCTTGACGGCGCTGAGCTCCAAGAGCTACTGGCACCTGTCGCGGACGCTGGCCACCCAGACCGGGATGACGAACGACTGGCTCAAACGCCAGGGCTTGATCTCCGTGCGTGATCTCTGGATGAAAGCGCATGGCTATGCCTGAGACCCTCGTGTGCTCCCTTCTCGTGAACCGCCTAGTGCGGACCCGCATGCTAGGTGGTGTGGGGAGGGCGGGCTAAACACCCGCCCTTACCCGATTAGGCGATGTCAGGCTGTTGATGGGTTGCGCGGCCAATCGGGTTCAACGCCGAATATCAGCGTTGTACCATGGCCGCTCTACCTATCCTACCTTACTATCATTTACGCATATACGCTTGCCTATGAACGATGTTGTTACCCTTCGCTAATTGATTATCTAGCCTCACAGCAAAGTCGCTGATACCTAGACCTAAAGCCCTTGTCTGTTTAATGGGTCCATCCTCCCAAACTCCATCATATCGAATTTGACCATCGCCGATGTCATACGCCTGCATGTGGACGAGATGCTTTTTGTTTGCTAATTCGTCATTAAATCTGGAAACGAAGTCGTTGAACGCCCAGCATATTGCCCGAGTTTGCCCCCTGCTGCCGTCTTCCCAAACTCCGTCCCATCGGATTTGATTGCCGCCGATGTCATACGCCTGCATGTGGACGAGATGCTTGTCGTTTGCGATTTCGTCGTTGAACCTTTGGGCAAAATCTTCCTTAGCCCAGCATATTGTCCGAGTTTGCGCCCTACTGCCGTCTTCCCAAACTCCGTCCCATCGGATTTGATTACCGCCGATGTCATACGCCTGCATGTGGACGAGATGCTTGTCGTTTGCGATTTCGTCGTTGAACCTTTGGGCAAAATCTTCCTTAGCCCAGCATATTGCCCGAGTTTGCCCCCTACTGCCGTCTTCCCAAACTCCGTCCCATCGGATTTGATTACCGCCGATGTCATACGCCTGCATGTGGACGAGATGCTTGTCGTTTGCGATTTCGTCGTTGAACCTTTGGGCAAAATCTTCCTTAGCCCAGCATATTGCCCGAGTTTGCCCCCTACTGCCGTCTTCCCAAACTCCGTCCCATCGGATTTGATTACCGCCAATATCGTAAGCCTGCATATATTTAATATGTCGATGCAGGGCCACTTCTTTATCGAAGCGAACTGCAAAGTCATCTCTAGCCCAACATAAAACGTGAGTCTGACCTGGGTTAGACGGCTCCCAGATAGCATCATAAAGCACTCTTGGCGAAGATAGGTGATACGCTTGTCCACCTGGTTCTAGAGCTTTACGTATGGTTTCAACCTGTTCTGTAGTAATGGTGTCATAAGGTTCAAGGTAGCCAGCGACTTGACCTTGAAACGTAGTATTGTTATCGCCGAACTGAAGATAGTGACTAATCTCATGAGCAAATTTACCCCACGGCTGCTGATTTACCATCCTCACAAAGAAAGCACCGGGGCACCAGTCTATACAAGGCCCAAATTTCCATGTATTATATGTTGGAGATTGCGCGTTGTCATCAAAGCAATACCTATCTCCACTTCCCACAAAAAAAACAAGTTTGCCATTGTATTCTTTGCCTACTCGTTCTTTTTCATCATCCAAGGGCTTTGAATATTTGCTAAGGTCAGAATCTCTAACCTTCGGCCAGGTATCTATAACATCTTGTGGTTGCGGAAGCATGTCAAGATTCAGAAGCGTGCTTCGCCGGATTAAGTCAAAATCTGAGTCCGGATCGAATATGAAGCAGACATCGGCTTGTTTATATAGTTGGTTTACATCCTTAAAAACGTCTTGAATGTGTACCGCTGTGTCTGTTACCGCCATTGAGCCATCATCATTAGCGGTTGGAATGATGTGGATGCGAATATCTTTCATGGAAGCCTCCTGAAAAGGTAGTAGAAGGATCCGATCTTGGAGAGCCTAATAGTGGTTTAGGCGGCCATGTTGCCGCCTAAACCACTAATGGCGCATCTTGGCCGCCTAAAACGGCAACGAAGAGCGCCAACACTATACCCACATCGCGCTCGGATCAACGGGATGGCACGACTTTCCTCGGGCTCGTCGCGTTGTCATATGCGGCGGGCTTGGATCGCGTGGGCGGCGTTTGGGTGCGGATCTGCCCGCCGAGAGGGTTGACCGCGGGAGTCCGCAATGCGTCCTGACCTGCCGCTCAACCTCAGCCCGTCGAGAGTCTCCTCGACGCGCGAAGCGGGCTGTCAGGATTCTCCACAACCCGGTCGGCCCATCGTTCCTAGCCATTCCCTGGGCGCTTGCCTCCGCAATCAGAACCTGCCGGGGGGGAATCGACCCCGACTCGAGCAAGCGCCTTGCGCACAAACCTAGTAGACTAGTCAACTATGCAGGTGCCTCGGATCTGGCCGCTGCCTGGAGGTGCTCAACACGAACTGCACTCCTTGGGGGGCAGGTTTTTCGGAAGGTGCGCGAGCAACCTGCGGGCCTGTCGCTTTGGAGGCAGGTCTCGCTCCCCTCTCCAGGAAAGGCACAGAGAGACAGTGACTTGATTCTTGTGTGAGGAGTGTTTGTCAGCGTTGGAGGTTGCGGGTATGAGTTGCAGGGTCGAACAGCTGATTCGTCAGGAGATCCCATCACTGGAAGAGCGGGCGACCGTTGGCGAGGCCGCTCGGCTGATGGCGACCCGTAACGTCGGATCCTGCGTCGTCACCCGTCACGGTGTGATAGTTGGCTTGTTCACGGAGCGGGATCTACTTACCCGTGTCGTAGCCGATGGGCGTGATCCCTCGGTGCTGACCCTGGGCGACGTCTGCTCGCGCAATCTCGTTTCGGTGGCCCACAACAGCACGTGTCACGAAGCAGTAACGACGATGCAGTCCCAACGATGCCAGCGGCTCTTTGTGTATCGCGGCGAAGGGTTCCTCGGGCTGGTCAAACTGTCCGATCTGGCCTACGCCATGGCATCGCAGGGTCCGCAGACAAGTATGCTCGTAAATGTCCTCGGCACCGCAACCTTCGCTCTCGCCGTCGGCGTAATCGCAATGCTCCTGTTTCAGCTCCCGGCAATGGTGAATTTCACGGGGCTGGCTAGCCTGCACTGATCTGGCAGCCGCAATTTCCTGGTGGGACCGCCGTGTTGGAAGCCCGGGGGGCTGGTCCGCAGGGCGCTGAGCCGGTTCCAGCCGTGTCGCTCTGAAATTCAACGACTCTCCCTACTGCGACACGGTCGCCCCTGACGACAAGTCGCGATGGGCGGCTCATCTGCATTGTCAAGGCACAACAGCGACGGGCGGCCGGACCCCGTTCTTGGCGGGAAGGGCGAAGAGTGGCCCTTCCCGCCACGTGGCGACGGCGGCTACTTGTCCATCGCCACACCCGCCTTCAGAGCAGGAACATCCGCAACGCCCGCACCGGCCTGGTCGAGCCGCCACCGGTAGCCGGACAAGTCATAGCGAAGCTCCATCGGTTGGCTGTCTACCGAGACTCCCACGGAAACCGCGGTCGGGGAGTGAATGGCACGCCCCGTGACTGCCAGCGCAGCCCCGGGGAATTGCCGCTCAAGCTCGGCGCAGACCAGGTTGGAGCTGGGGCCGATGTCGCCCATCTCGGGCGGGTCGGTCAGGCAGGCGGCCTGGGTGGCGAACGCCAGCGGCAGCAGGGCGAGCGTAAGTGTCGGCTTGATCATCGGGCTACCCTCTTTCATTCAGGTCGGAAGGCCCGCGCGGCCGGAGGAGGCCCCCCACCGCTGCGGTTGAATTCAAGCTTTAGCCCGGGGCGCACCCGAAGTCCCGACTGAACCACGCCGAAACGGCGACCGGCGTGCTTCCGTCGTCTTCTCGGGCCTACGCCGACTAGAGTTGTCAGCACCTGTGACGGAATCTGGAGGCTTCGCTGCCGATGTCGCCCAGCAGTCCGGACTTCCTTGAACACCCGCCCACCGCCCCCCAGCCGTTTCGGTTGGGCGAGTGGCTGGTCAGCCCCGGCAGCGGTGAAATCACCGATGGGCGATCGGTGGTGCGCATCGAGCCCAAGGCGATGGACGTGCTGGTGTATCTCGCTGCGCACCCGGGAGAGGTGGTGTCGCGTCAGGACCTCGAGCGGAACGTCTGGCACGGCGCCCTCGTGGGCTACGACGCGGTGACCAACACGGTCATCAAGCTGCGCAAGGCACTGAGGGACGACCCCCGCCAACCAAGCTACATATCAACCGTCCCTAAGCGTGGGTACCAACTTTTGGCCCCGATCGGCGTGGCGGAAGAAGCGAGGATCAACCCGATCTTGGCGGCAAGAAGGAGTCCGCGCAGGGTCCACACTCGCTTCCGGGTCGTCGCGCTCGCCGCAGTCAGTGTTGCCGCCCTCATCGCGATGCTGATGTTTCTGAACCGGCCAAACCCCACAGACTGGTCGGCGCCCAGCGCCGTGCCCGATTCCGTTGTAGCTGTGGAGCCCCAAGCCGCAGCTCCGCCCGCAGTCACGGTACTCCCGTTCGAGGTCCTGGACGCAGATCCGGCGCAGCTCTACCTCGCGCGCGGTCTCACTGCTGATCTGATTGCTGACCTGTCTCGGTTGTCCGGCGTCTCCGTGGCAGGCGCCGATGCGGGGCAGGTCGCATCCGGGCCTCATGGAACCGACGCCTTGCATGGGCGCTACGAGGTTTGGGGCGCCGTCCAACGGGTGGGTCAACGGATCAAAGTCGAGGTGCGCCTGACAGAAACGGACACACATCGGCAGGTGTCGGTGGAGCGCTATGACCGGCCGTTCCGCGACCTTTTCGATATCCAAGAGGCGATTGGGACTCGGCTCGCTGAGGCCTTGTCGGTCAAGGTGACAGAGGCCGAGCAGCAACGACGTGCGCATCGCTACACCCGCTCTGTTGATGCCTACGACCTCTTTCTCCAAGGGCAGGCACTCCTGTTGGCGAGGGGCCAAGCGGAAAACGAACGCGCTCGCGCGCTTTACCAAGCCGCCATTGCGCAGGATCCAACATTTGGCCGTGCCTACGCCGGCTTGGCCTTAACCTACGCCGCCGATTACCGCAACCAATGGGGGAACGACGCGGATGCCGCCCTCATCCGCGCACTGGAGCTGGCTCGAACCGCCCTGCAGATCGATCCGGATCACCCGGAGATTTCCTGGGTTCTCGGTTACGTGGAGGTGCAACAACGTCAACACCGGGAGGCCTTGACCCATCTCGACCGGGCGCTAGCCCTCGAGCCATCCTTTGCGGACGCTCTCGCGCTCAAGGGGGGCATCCAGACGTACATCGGCGAGCCCGCCGCAACGATTCCCCTTCTACGCAGCGCCATGCGGCAGAATCCCTCGGCGGGGTATCTCTACTACATGGTGATCGGCCGGGCCTACTTCTTCCTCGACGATCAGGTTCAGGCCCTGATCAACCTCCGCGAGGCGGCCGCCCGTAACCCCGAAAGCCTAGAGGTGCACGTCTACCTCGCGGCGGCGTTGCAACGTAGCGGTGACCACACCGCTGCCGAGTGGGAAGCCGAGGAAATACGTGCGATTAGTGCCGATTTCTCGACCCGGACCTGGCTGGAGACTTATCCGATGACGGACGTGGTGCAACGGAGCCACCTAATTTCCACATTGGACGCCTTGGAACTCTGATCGCCCTGCGGCGAGCCGCTTCCCAAGATCGCCCCATCCAGCGGAATTCGTCGGGATGCATCGTCCCCATCGGGCGAACTGAGTCGCTCACGTTGAGAGCCGCGCG
>CAVOQO010000125.1:0-49586 GCA_963698355.1 uncultured Gammaproteobacteria bacterium
CACCGCATCCTACGGGCTGTTGACGGCGGAGACCTGTGATGGGATGGGAATCGGTTGCGGCGCTCGCCGCGATTATTTAGACTTAGTCCTCTGACTTAGTCCGACTGAGGCGCCCAATGATGCCGATGATTGTCAACGTGCACGAGGCCAAGACCCAATTGTCGCGTTTGCTCGAAAAGGCTCACGCCGGGCAGGAGATTATCTTGGCCAAGGCTGGCAAGCCCTACGCCCGGTTGATGCCACTGGCCCCAGAGATGGCGCGGCGTCGACCCGGCCGCTTGCCAGGTCGGGTGGGAGATGCCTTTTTTGAGCCCCTGCCCGACGAGGAGTTGGATGCGTGGGAGGCTCTGTGAAGTTTCTCCTCGACACGCATGCCCTGCTGTGGTGGTTCACCGACGACCCGCGATTATCGCCGGCGGTCCGTGAGGCGATTCAGGATACGGACAACGAGTTCTTTGTAAGTGCCGCCAGTGCCTGGGAAATTTCTACCAAGCAACGGCTGGGCAAGCTCTCTGAGTTGCCGGGTGTGACGACCCGTTTTGCGGAATTGGTGGCCGCGGATGGTTTTGCGCACCTGGCCGTCAACTATCTCCACAGCTTGCGAGCGGGGGGTTACGACGCGGCCCATCGGGATCCTTTTGACCGCATGCTCGCCGCTCAGAGTGAGCTTGAGTCGCTGCCCCTGGTGACGCGTGACCCCGCCTTTGCCGATTTCGGTACCGAAACATTTTGGTAGCCTATCCATCCCGCCACAACCAGTGCTCGACCTGGGAGGCCGGGGTCCGTTATCAGTATCTGACCACCGGCCGCTACGGCGGGGACACCATCATCCCGCGGTTCTTTTGGTAACTCCGAAGAGCGTCGGCGCTTTCTCAAGGCGCTGATCATCCGCCTACCATTCGAGCCGCAACTCTGGTTTCTCTATCACTACGTTTTCCGACTTGGGTTTCTCGAAGGCCGCCCTGGCTTTCTCGCCAGCCAGATCCGGGCAAGTTACATCGCCCAGACCCGGGCGAAAATTTACGAGCTGCAACTGCGGGACCGGATGGGGGCGTGGGCTGGGTCCTAGCCCCAGGGGCGCGCGGGCGAGGGCGAGCCCCTAAAGTCGCGGCGCGGAGCGCCCCTCCCACAAGCAGAGGTCAGAGTCGCAGTGCGGGGCCCCCTCCCACAGGGATGCGCCCCCCGGCGGCTTGAGGTTCGCGGGCAGTCCAATGGGGTTGGTGCGAGGTTAGGACGGATGTCGATCACTCAAACAGTCTCGTTCATCTGGAACCACCCGCTCAGCCGAGGGCGCCGTGCTGCCAACCTGTCGCGGTTCGCGCGCTGGCAGGTGAAAAGCCGGGTCTTCAAGGGGCCCCATGTGGAGCCCTTTGTGGGCGGTGCTCGCCTCTCGGTACGACGGGGGCAGACCGGGGCCACCGGCAACCTGTATGTCGGGCTCCATGAGCTGGAGGACATGGCATTTGCGCTGCACCTGCTGCGGCCCGAGGACCTGTTCTTCGACATCGGCGCCAACGTGGGCAGCTACACGGTGCTGGCGGCGAAGGTGGCCGGGGCCTCGGTGGTCGCGGTTGAGCCGGTTCCTGCGACCTACGATGCACTGCTGGCAAACGTGCAGATCAATGCCATCGGCGCCCTGGTGGATGCGCGCAATTGCGGGCTGGCAGCGGAGCCGGGCGTGCTCAGTTTCACCAGCGGGCAGGACACCACGAACCACGTCGCGGCGGCGGCGGAGGCGGGATCGGCCGAGTGCGTGACGGTGCCGGTGACGACCTTCGACGTGCTGGCCGCGGGGGCTTGGCCGTTGCTGGCCAAGATCGACGTGGAGGGCTATGAGACGGAGGTGCTCGCGGGGGCGGGCGAGTCGCTGGCAAACCCGGCGCTGCGTGGGCTGATCATGGAGCTGAACGGGAGCGGGGAGCACTATGGGCATGCGGACGCGGCGGTGTTTTCAGCGATCGTGGCGGCGGGTTTCGCTCCCTATCGGTATGAGCCGTTCAGCCGGCGCCTGGATCCGTTGGAGGGGCCGAATCGCGATGGCGGCAATACGTTGTTCTTGCGCGATCTTCCGTTTGTGCAGGGGCGGGTCAGGAGCGCCCGGACGGTGGATGTGCGGGGGGCTGCGGTGTAGCGCCCGCGTCGGGTCGCCGCGCGGAGCGCCCCTCCCACAGAGTGCTCTGCCAACATTGAAACTGGTCACGATTGTCCTGACGCTGAATGACGCCCGGCATTTGCCGCGCTGCCTGGCGAGCCTGGACGGCGAGTTTCGGTGACGGTTTACTTAACTCGGCGCGACGGACACGAGACCGGCCGAGTCAACATTCGGGCTCGCAAACAAGGCCCTTTATCGACGGATGCAATAAGTAAACTGTCACCGTAACGAGCGTGGAGCGGGGAAACAATCCCCTCTACTACGACCTGATCGATGCCTTCCGGCGCAGGACTGGTGTGGACGTAGTGCTGAACACCAGCTTCAACGAGAACGAGCCCATCGTCGATACGCCGTAGCAGGTCCTCGACTGCTTCCGGCGCACGGATATGGATGCGCTGTGCCTGGGGCGGTATGTGCTGGTCAAGGGCGCGGGCTGATGGGTGCAGATTGGTGACCACTTTTGTGTCAGGTTCGGTTAACATGTAGGCTCAATTGTGTGTGGGACCTACGTCATGCAGGTTGCAATCCGGGAACTTAAATCCAGGCTTTCTCAGGTACTTGCCCGTGCCCAGGCCGGCGAGGTCATCGAGGTGACATCGCACAAAAGGCTGATTGCGCGCATCGTGGGCATCCCATCGAGCGCAGATGCCAACTTACGGGGCCTGATCGGGCGCGGAGATCTCTCGTGGAAGGGCGGTAAACCCCGCTTGGAACCGCCTGTGACTCTGGCCGCCCAGGGAACCTCCCTCAGCCAGTTGGTCTTGGAGGACAGGGGTTGATCCTGTTCTGTGACACGTCCGCGCTGGTCAAGTTGTATGTTCGGGAGGACTTCACCGACGCCGTCCGTGCGGCGGCGGATGCGGCCGCGGTGGTCGCGGTTTGTCGCATTGCCTGGGCCGAGGCCATGGCCGCGTTTGCACGACGGACTCGCGAGTGCCCGGCGGATTCCGGCGCGATCGATGGGGTCCGCGATCGATTGCGAAGCAACTGGGGCGATTACGCCATCGTCGAGGTCACGCAGTCGCTGGTGGAGTTGGCAGGGGATTACGCAGATACCTTTGGGCTGCGCGGCTACGATAGCGTTCAGCTTGCCGCGGCGCGCACCCTGCAGAATGCAGCCGGCGAGCCGGTGCAGTTCGCCTGTTTCGACGTGCGTCTGCGCAAGGCGGCCCAGGTGTTGGGCCTGCAGGCCGTATAACCAGCTTGGGTGGGCCGGGACCAGACCCGAGTGGGGGTTTGGGCGGTGCATGCGTGGGCGGGCCGCCCTCGGCCCGATGCAGCGTCTTCCAGAGGGGTCTCTGGAAGACGCGCAATCGCGGCGAGGGCGCCGCTCCTACTGGGTTACTGGCTTGATGTCGGATGACCAGTCCGCCCTAGGTAGCCCAGACGGGTCTGTTCGCTGCGCCAACGGGGGCTATCCGCGAGGGGATGTCATCTCCGTGCGACCAAGCATGCTCCACGACAGCGAACCCCGGGCGGGAGAGTCCGGGTATCCCGCTCCCCCGGTGACGACTCGCGCCTGGGCGCCGCTGCCTGGAGGGCACAATGGCTGACAACGCCATCTCCGGCTACTGCTATTCGCGCGCGGAGCTGGGCCACCAGCACGCCTACCTCTTGCCCACCGTGTATCGGCTGCTGGATGGGTTGGGGCTGCCGGGTGGGCCGCGCCGGCTATTCGAGCTGGGTTGCGGCAACGGGAGCGTGGCGAACGTGCTCGCCCAGCGCGGCTGGGATGTCACGGGTGTCGATCCGTCGGTGGAGGGGATTGCTCAGGCCCGCGTGGCCTATCCCGAGTTGCGGCTCGAGTGCGGATCGGCCTACGACGATCTCGCCGGCCAGTATGGGCGTTTTCCCGTGGTGCTGAGCCTGGAGGTGGTGGAGCACGTCTACGCGCCGAGGGATTACGCCCGCACGGTGTTCGACCTGCTGGCTGGGGGGCGGCAATCCTCTCGACGCCCTATCACGGCTATTGGAAGAACCTGACGCTGGCGGTGAGCGGCGCTATGGAAGACATCCGCCGGGACTACGGCGAGCGGCGCATGATCTGTGATGGCTACTGGCGGGTCGCGTGGTCGTGGTTGGCTATACGCTGCATGGCGCGGCGCGCCATGTCTTTAGCATGAGGAAAGCCAATGACCGGGAAACGAAACGACTCGGACCATTCCTTGGGATCTGACCTGGAGCGGGTGGATGCGCATTCGGTCATGGATTCCGAGTACGAGGAGCTACCGGAGCTGACCGACGAGATGCTCGAACGGGCCGTTGTCAAGAAGGCGGGTAGACCCGTCTCCAAGAACCCTCGCAAGCAGGTCACGATTCGGCTGCCCGCCGATGTGTTGGCGCGCTGGAAGGCAACCGGTCCAGGGTGGCAGACCCGCATGGCCGAGCGGCTCAAGACGCCTTAGTCCCTGAGGTATCCCCACAACCGGCCCCTGATAATCAATCGAGTACGAGCGCATCGTGATGGCTCGCAACCCATAGGTCAGGGTCGCCGACAGCGGCGAGAATCTCGCTGAGCGCGGGACGCCAGCTCTCGATGGTTAGAATCAAACGGGCCAGAAACAACCGTGAGTAGGCCCGGCGCTTGGGCGACCCGGGGCGCATGCGCTTCTCGAAACCCAAGGACTCGGCTGCCGTGCCGAGCAGCCACAAGAGGAAGGCCGCCAGGGACGCAATGAGCACCAATACGGTGAATCGCCCTGTACCGCTGGAGCGACTGCGCTCCAGCCCCTCGCCGAAGTGCTGGCTCTTCATGTCGCGGAACGCCTCCTCGATTTGCATCCGTTGACGATAGAGTCTGACCAAGTACTTGGGTTGGTCATCGGCAAAGCGCGTTGAGGCCACCAGCAGCCATGGCTCGCGCGCACTGCGCGCCGCCTGCTGGCTTTTCTTCGAGCGCGATCGTTTGCCGTCGGCGTTTTTGCCGCGGCGGCCTTTGTCGGCTTGGCGCACCAGCACGAAGATCGCTCGCAATGGATTGCTGCGCACCCACTCGCCCTCGCCAAGACCTGTCGGGGTTGCTGTCGCGCGGCGGAAGATTGTCTGGCAACTCGCCCAGCGCCGCTTCAGGCGTACGAAGTCGCGACCGCGAACCCGTCCGACCCAGCGCCAGCCCAGGCGCTCGACCTCGCGATAGAACGGCACCTTGAAGCCGGAATCGGCCACGATGATCGGCGCCGCCCCCGGAGGTAGCAGTTGCGCCAAGCGTCGCAGAAAGCGGTGCTGCACATCGCGGTTGGCCAGCTTCTTTTGCGGGTGGACCTCCTCGTAGAGCGTCAGCGCCCGCCCACCGAGCGGCAGGGAGGCGCGCAACAGATGCAGCGACTGGTCGGCCTTGAGGTCCGACCAGTCGATCAAGATCACCGGCGCGGCGATGCGTGCCAGCGTGATCCGGCACAGCGCCCCATAGATCCAGCGCGCATCGCTTTGCAGGCGCCGGTTGCCCAGCAAGCGGTCGGCGCGCTTGATCTTGTTGCGCAGTAACGCACCGCCCGCGAAGCGCCGCCCGACGTCCGTCAGCGACAGCGCCGGGCCAGTGACGCAGGAGGCAACCGCTTCCAGTAGGGTCGCCAGGCGTCGGGCGTGCATGTTCGGCAACAGTGGGACCAAGCATCGTTGTAAGATCGCGATCGCGTGCATGGGGCGGTTCCTGGTGGGTTTGGTCACTTTCCAGGTACCACAACTCCCCATGCATGCGCTATTCGGCCTCAAAAATATCGTATATCCTACTGTTTTGTAGAAGGAGATTTTGGGGATACTTCAGCCTTAGTCCGCTTTGAGGCTCCGAGGCCGGCAGCCCGCGTAGGATGCGGTGAGGAACGAACCGCATCCTACGGGCTGGGACCTGGTAACCCCTCTGACACCGTCAGCTAGCAGCCCTACCCGTCACCTCGTCCGGCGACCAGGGCCTCGAGAACGGCCTTGGGGTTGCGTTGGATAACGTTGAGCAGGACCAGCGCGGCCCCCCTGGGGTTTGCGGTCGCCGCGCTCCCAAAGGTAGAGACAGGAGTCGCGACGCGAAGTGCGCCTCCCACAGGGAGGGGGAGTCTGGATGCCGAAGAAGGGCGTGCCCATTGCTTCAGCTCACAGTACCGCTTCGAGTCCCTTGCGCTCGATCAGGTTGAGTAGCTTCAGGGACGGCCCGCTCGGCTTCTTGTCACCGATCTCCCACTTCTGGATGGTAGAAAGACTGGTATTCAGCACAGCGGCGAATACGGCCTGGCTGACACGCGCCTGTTCGCGCAGGGACTTGATCTTCTGCGGGGACAGCTCTTCGACGTTGAGATGGCACAATGCGTCGAATTCGCGCATGCGGCGCTTATTGATCAACCCGGCCCCATGCAAGCCGAGGGCGGTTTCGTGCATCTCCTCGATAATTCGGCTCTTAGGCTTCATTGTTGCCATGAAACACCTCCGCAATCTCGCCAGCAGACAGGGCCTTCGCAATCTGCCGGTCATCGAACCCCAATAGATCTTTCGCCACTTCCTGGAAAAGCTTCAGCTCGTCTTTGTGGATATTGGCGCGCTCGTTTTTGCCGAAGCCGTACAGAAAGAACCAGCGATCGGCCGAATTGGTGGCGACAATCGTCCGTGCGCCGCCACGTTTTCCTCGGCCCGTCAGCGCAACGCGCTTTTTCACCACGTTACCGCCAAGGTCAGCGTCGACAAGCCCTTGGGCCATCTCGCTCACCGCCTGGCACAGGGAATCGTCAACCAAGCCCGCCTTTCGCATCCAGCGGCTGAAGGTCCGGGTTCGGAATATTCTTCTCACGGCGAGAACATATCACTTAGTGCAACAGTTTGCCACGGAAGTTCCGGAGAACCCGCCGTAGAGATAATCCGGTTTCTGCCACCGCCCGAGGGTCTTTGTTGGCCACCGTCGCGAGATCTATCGACCCTGATCCAGGGGTCGATCCGGCTCTTTGATGCTGACCCGCTATTAGCACACGCTGCGCCATCTGCGCCCCGTGCAGTTCTGCGGTTGGCTGCACCGCCGGTAGGATGCGGTGAGGAACGAACCGCATCGGTCGAGCCCCAATGGCTCGGCCGCGCTTGTGGGAGGTCCGCTCCGCGAGGCGACTGGACCCAGCCCGCGTAGGATGCGGTGAGGAACGAACCGCATCCTACAGGCTGGTCGACTTCAAGAAGGCCCACAGAAGCGACAAGGCACGGCCGGCCACGGGGCTGAACTACCGCTCCGTGAGCCGCTGCAAGCGGTGGAGTATCTGGTCGGTCTCGTCAGGTGTCAGCATGGCCAAGCGATCCGATCGGATACGCTGGCGGGAGATGGCACGGCAGTGCTCCACCAGGGCGTAGCTCTGCTGCCGCAAGCCGTCGCGCGCTGACACGGCGAGATGAAGGGGTTCAAAGGCTGGGGCCGACTGGCTGCTGAGCGGGCAGATGAATACGACGGGTGGATCCACGTCCAGTAAGGCCTGGGCAGTGAGAATGACGACTGGACGCAGTTTACCGACCTCCGCGCCCCGAGCGGGATCAAGTCGGGCCAGGTAGACGCCCCCGCGGGTCAGCGGGCGCTGGTTGTCCACCAATCCTCCGCGTGGTCCGGCAGAGCTTCGGCAAGTCCGTTATCCAGCTCGCACGTTTCCGCAAGGTAGGTCTCGCTGCCGCGCATGGCGCGGAAGCTCGCCGCCATAGCCGTAAGCTCCTGCTCCCGTTGGACGCGCGCGAGCTCGTGCCGAAGGGCCTGGCGGATCAATTCGGTACGTGTGATGCCGAGCCGATCGGCGAGGCGTGTGCTTTCCTCGACGAGCTCGTCTGGCAACTTCAGTGATATGGCGATCATGACCTCGCTCCTCGAGACAGGGGGTTGATCAAGGGATATGCAAAAAGATACCAGAAGCGATGACCTTTGCCCCCTGCCGTTTTTCCCGCTAGCTCATCCTACGGGCTGGGGTAGCGGTTCATGCCCTGCGGTTGGGGCGCGCCATCGAGACGGTTCGTTCCTCATCGTATCCTGCGGGCTACGGGCTTCGACATCGGCGCCAACGAGGGCAGCTACACGGTGCTGGCGGCGAAGGTGGCCGGGGCATCGGTGGTCGCCGTCGAGCCAGTGCCGGACACCTTCGATGCACGGCTGGCGAATCCGGCGTTGCGTGGGCTGATCATGGAGCTGAACGGGAGCGGGGAGCGTTACGGGCATTCGGACGCGGCGGTGTTTTCAGCGATCGTGGCGGCGGGTTTCGCTCCCTATCGGTATGAGCCGTTCAGCCGGCGCCTGGATCCGTTGGAGGGGCCGAATCGCGACGGCGGCAATACGCTGTTCCTGCGCGATCTGCCGTTTGTGCAGCGGCGGGTCAAGAGCGCCCGGACGGTGGATGTGCGGGAGGTTGCGGTGTGGGTGGGCCGTTGATCGACTGCGGTCTCGCGGCTGGAGCTGACGTCGCGAAGGTCGCGGCGCGGAGCGCCCCTCCCACAGAGGGGCCCCGGCAGAGTGCCCCTCCCACCAAATGGGAGGTGCCGGCGCGGGGCGGCCCTCCACAAGTTACCGCCCTCATTGACCTGGTCTGATGTGACGTGCCCCGGTGTTGAGGCCGTGACGGCTCTTCCATAAATTAGCCGTACTAGCCAAACCACCCATTTCGGAGCGCGACAACATGATCGTGGTTACGTCTGTCGAAGCCCAAAGTCGTTTTGGGGAGTTGATCGATCGGGCACAGCGTGAGCCGGTCGAGATCACTCGACGTGGGCGGCCGGTGGCCTATGTTGTGTCGGAGCACGACCTCATAGAGCTCGGTGACGTGCGAAGGCGTCGGGAAGAGGCGGTGCAGTGGTACGCGAGCTATCGGCGCGCCACCGCCGCCTCTCCTGAAGCAGCCGCCCTGGCGGACGATGATGTCGATCAACTCGTCCATGAGCTTCGCTAGGCGAATTGTCCGGGACACTGGTGTTCTGGTGAGCGCCGCGATTCGCCCGGATTCCGTCCGGGCGTTGGCCTTGGAGAAGGCCTTCCTCAACTTTGATGTCTGCGTCAGCCGGGAAACCCTCGCGGAGCTGACGACGGTGCTGAGCCGATCAACGTTCGACCGCTATGCGCCCGCACGGCAACGTGATGACGTTGTGGCAGGGTTTCGGGCACGGGCCGTTGTCAGATCGAGACCTCATGGATGTCTTGGACGCGGCCCTCGCGGATACTGGCGCGTGGCCTGAATGAGGCGCGGGGACTTGGTGACAGTCGCTCTCCAGGGCGATTCCACGGCCTGCGTTGGTCATTCAATCGGATCAGTTCGCTGCACAACTCCCTCCCCCGGGCAGGGCTGATCATGCCCCATATCTTCGCTGGACACCGGGTGGACCGGTGGCGGCGGTGAGCACGCGGTACATGTGGGTGAGGTCGTCGAGGCGTTGCAGGCCGAGCCACAGGGTCTGGGTGCCGGGCTCGCCGTCGCACTTGCGTCCGAGGAAGCCGCCGAGGGAGGCGAGCATGCGCGTGGCCTGGCGTAGGGTCGGGGGGGTGTGGGGCAGCGTGGTGGTCAGGTTGACGCGCAGCCACAGCGCCTTCCACTCGTCGTCCTCGAAGAAGACGGTGCAGGGCAGCTCGGGGGTCTCGCGCCCGAGCTTGGCCAGATGAAAGATACGCCAAGCCACCACCAGGTCGATGGCCAGGGCCGCCTCCAGGCGCTTGGCGGTCCCAAGCTGGCGCTCCTCGATGCGGCAGCCGCTTTTCAAAGTGCGGTGATAGACCTCGATCTGCCAGCGCGTGGCGTACCAGGCCAGGCGCTCGGCGGCCTGCTCGGGGGTCTCCACGGGCACGTCGGTGAGCAGCATCCACTCCACCGGCTCGACACCGGGCGGGGCGTTCACCTCGCGCGCCCACACCGCCCACAGGCCGAGGTCGGGCAGCGCGCGCTTGCGCTTGGGTGCCTTGAGGGTCACCGCGGCGAAGCGCAGTTCCAGGGTGGCGGTGCGCGCCGGGCGGTTGTGGCACCGCGGCACGGCGAGCGCCTGGGTGGCGGCGAGCGGCTGGGCGGCCATGAAGTCCCACAGGCTACCGTGGTCGCGGGTCATGCGCCGGGTCCGCTCGGCGCGCACCAGCAGGTGTGCGCCCTTGGGCTGCTCGGCGGCGGCGACGAACAGCTCGTAGACATCGGCCTCACGGTCACCGACGCTGACCACGAGGCTGTGCGGGCAGCGCTGGGCGAGGGCCGAGGCGGCCGCATAGCTTTTCAGCCACTTGGCGCTCTCCTTGTCCTCGATGGCGCGCGCGTAGCGGGTCGCGCGCTTGCCGTGGGTCTCGGCATCGCGGGCCCACAGCTGCACGTCGAGCAGCCCCAGGGGCAGCCCCGCGGGGGTGAAGGCCAGCGTGTCGTGCAGCCACAGCCCGAGGCTACCGTCGCGGGTGGTGTTGAGCGGACCGAGGCCCTCGGTGTCGGGGTGCGCGGTGTAGTTCAGGGAGCTGGAGTCCTGCACCGCCAGCACGACCGGCTGCTCGGCGGCGCGCTCGGCGGTGGCCTGGTAATGGGGGGCGAGCAGAGTGTCCATACGCACGCGCGCGTGGTCGAAGAAGCGGTAGGCGGCCTTGGTCTTGGCCCGCGTCCCGCATGCCTGGGGCAGCTGGGCCTGGGGGCGAGCATAGCAGTCACGCGTGAGCGTGAGCAGGCGCTCGGTGAGGCGACGGTCGCCAAGTTCGGCGGCGCCGAGCTCCGCCTCGGCCCAGTCGGGGATAGGTGCCTCAGGCGCCTGGGCGCCCAGGCGCTCGCGCCACTGTCGGCACACGGGATAGACATAGACCGCCTTGGCAGTGGCCGCAGCGCTGTGGCTGCGATCATTGCGCCCGCGCCCCTGGGTGTCGCCGAGATAGCGCCAGTTGGCCGCCCGGTAGCAGGTGCCGGCGTGGCGGCTGGAATCGACGAAGGTCTCCACCAGCACCGGGGTGAGCCCATAGCGCCCCTGCCAGTCGCGCGGCAGGCGGCGCAGGCAGCGCCCGAGCACATGGGAGGCCAGATGCGGAACCGTGACCTGGGGCAGGATCAGAAAGCGCGTGTTGGCCACCACCTGATCGAGGTGCGCGCGCCGCGTCGCCTCGCTCCAGCCGATGAAGCGATCCCGCGCGCCAAGGCGCAGCGCCGGGGCGCTGAAGGCCAGGCCGCCGAGCCAGCCATAGCGAGGGCTGCGGATGAGATAGCGCAGCTGGGCCCCGCACAAGGGACCGGCGCCGAGCGGGTGATGGCGCTCGAACAGCCCCCGCCAGAGGCGACTGAGGTCACGCTCGCCCTCACCGATGAGCACCAGCTCCACCGTCCCCAGCTCAGCGAGCGACAGCGACAGCGCCGAAGGCTCGTCCACGGGCGCCTCCAGCGGCTCCGCCGCCGGTACCGCGCCCTGTGCCGCGGGCAGTTCGATGAGCCCCTGCTGCTCCAAGCGCCCCAGCGCCACCCGCGCGCTCATCTGCTTGAGGCGCCCGCGCGCATCGCGCCAGTCGAGCCACTCGCAGACCTTGCGCGAGAGCGCGCTGCGGCTCAACCCCGGCACACGCGCCACCGCCTCGCTGAGGCGCGCGAGGATGCTCGGGGTAAACACTTGGCCGCACACCTCCATGGCGGCGACACTCTAGCGCCCGCGCGGCGCGGTGTCCAGCAGAGATATGGGACAAGCTCAGCCGGGCAGGGGGAGGGTTGGGGAGGGGGTCGAAGGGTTGTGGAAGAAGCAAGCGTGGGTGCTGAACGGGAGTTTCGACCCCCCACCTGGCCTCCCCCCTGCCCGGGGGGAGGGATGCGCCTGTGGCGCGTCTTGGACGGCCGCACCGAGCTGGCCGACTTGGAGTCGCCGGCTTTAGGGGATCGTCGGCTCCGGCAAGCCTTCGGCTCGGTCCGTGCACCACTCACTGACACGGCGATTCGTTGACAGCTTGCATGCCTTGTCATAATGTAAGGAGAACATCGGATTGTAAGGAGTTCGCCGGATGTCCACTGCTGTGCTCACAAGCAAAGGACAGGTCACAATTCCTGCCGAAGTGCGCCGCCGCATGGGGATCGATACGGGAGACCGGATCGAGTTCGTCGAAGTGGAAGGCGGTGGTTTCGTCATCAAGCCTGCCGTTGACGATGTTCGATCGCTCAAAGGCTTGCTGAAGAAGCCGGACAAGCCTATCAGCGTTGAAGAGATGGACGCAGCGATTCGCCGACGCGCCGCTGTGGGGTCGGCCCAGTGATCGGAATCGATACCAATGTGCTGGTGCGGTATATCGCCCAGGACGACGCAGCACAGTCGGCGCGGGCGACCGAGCTGATTGAGCAGGCGTGCAGTGCCCAAGCCCCTGGCTTTATTGGAGTCGTGGTGCTCATGGAGTTGGTTTGGGTCAGCGAGAGCTGCTACGGAGCCACGCGGGCCGAGGTGGTGGAGATCCTGAGGCGGATCTTGAGCATTCGCCAACTGGTGGTTCAGGAAGCGGAGCTGGTCTGGAAGGCTTTGCGCTTGTTTGAATCAGGCAAGGCGGAGTTTTCTGACTGTGTGATTGAGCGTACGGCGGAAGCGACCGGATGCACCGAGACCATGACCTTCGACCAGAAGGCCGCTGCGACGGCCGGGATGACCTTGCTGACCAGGTGAGGTCATCCAAGACGCTCGGTCGCGGCGCCGAGCGTCCCCCCACCAGTATGTAGTAACCCCTCCCTCGCTCGCGGCGCTGAGCGCCTCTCCCACACACTTCCCACTTTCGTTTCTTGATCCGATCACTGTCGGGCGGTTGCCGTGAAGCAAGTACTTACCGCTGGGCTATTGCAATGTCGGCAGGGTGGCCGAGCTGGGCACGGGGGTGTCGGGGTTTTCGGTCGGGGACCGGGTGGCGTCCAACGGCAGGCATGCGGAGCTGGCGAGCGTGCCGGTGAATCTGTTCGGCAACCGGCGATACGGTGACTTTGCAGCTCAGCTTCGCCGACGGCTCCTTCGGGACGGTCCACTACCTCGCAAACGGCAGCAAGGCATTTCCGAAGGAACGGCTGGAGGTATTCGCCGCCGGGCGGGTGCTGCAGTTGGACGACTTCCGCCGGCTGCGCGGCTTCGGCTGGCCGGAGTTCCGGAAGATGAATCTTTGGCGGCAGGATAAGGGCCAGCGCGCCTGCGCGGCGGCATTCGTGCAGGCACTGCGCTCGGGCGGGCCGGCGCCGATTCCGTTGGATCAAATCCTTGAGGTCAGTCGGGTGGCGATCGTGTTGGGAAGGAGTGATTGAATTGGCTCGGTCGAAGCCTGAATGTCTCGCCGCTGCCTAAGCATCGTGGAGACTCCGATGGAGAGTGTGATCAATCTTCATATCGAAGCACTGGAGGAAGGGGGCTATCTCGCGACTTCCGAGGATGTGCAGGGCTTAGTCGCCCAGGGACGCACCGTTCAGGAAACCCTGGATATTGCAAAGGATGTCGCACGGCGTTTGCTCGAGGCACGGGCGGAGAGTCAGATCGCGGTCCCCCTGAAAGGAATCGACCCTTCGTTTGATTTTCCGTTGATCATCGGCTCCTGAGCCGATGGGTCGGTTAGCCGGGTTTCGCTACCGTGAAATCGTGCGACGTCTGCGGAGCTTCGGCTTCGTATTCGACAGGTAGGCTGCTGGAAGTCACGAAATCTGGTTCAATCCTGACAAAGGGCTGTATACCACAATACCGAATCACCCTGGTGATCTACCCGAGGGTACGCTGCGCGCCATTTTGAAGCAGGCCGACATCACGTCGGATCAGTTCCTGCGTATCCGTTAATCGCACTATTTCGTGGTGACGCTCCACACCAAGCATGGCCGGTCTCCCTGTGGACATATTGTTTCTGAAGGACAATTTTCCGCCGGAGGTTAACGCCCCAGCCTCGCGCACTTATGAGCATTGCCGGGAGTGGGTACGGGCGGGGCATCGGGTGACGGTGATCATAGGTTAGGATCGAAGCTTCGGTCTGGATAACCCTCCCAAGAATAGGGCTCGCGGCGCGGAGCGCTGCTCCCGCAGGGATGCCCCTCCCTGTGGCTTGGGGGCGCGGGCAGTCCAATGGGGTTGGTGCGAGGTGAGGACGGATGTCGATCGCACAGACGATTTCGTTTATCTGGAACCACCCGCTCAGCCGTGGGCGCCGTGCTGCCAACCTGTCGCGGTTCGCGCGTTGACAGCTGAAGAGCCGGATCTTCAAGGGTCCCCATGTGGAGCCCTTGGTGGGCGGTGCTCGCCCCTCGGTGCGCCGGGGGCAGACCGGGGCGACCGGTAGCTGACGTCGCGAAGGTCGCGGCGCGGAGCGCCCCTCCCACCGAGGGGCCCCGGCAGAGTGCCCCTCCCACCAAATGGGAGGAGCCGGCGCGGGACGGCCCTCCACAAGTTGCCGCCCTCATTGACCTGGTCTGAGCGCGTAGGATGCGGTTCGTTCCTCACCGCATCCTACTGGCTGCCGGAGCGAAAGCGAGTGCGAACGTCGCCTATTCCCCGCCTCGTCACGGCGATCTCCGGACTTGCGAACGCTTGTTTCGTTACGTATATCGTTAAAATATACGTTCGATGATCGACTGGAATCTCGTAGTCGGATTCGACTGGGACACCGGTAATAGTCGCAAGAGCGCCGAAAAGCACGGCGTAAGCCAAACAGAAGCAGAACAAATCTTCCTGAGCGAGGGGCTTTTGCTTGTTCGCGATCCCAGGCACAGCCAGCAAGAACCGCGCTTCCATGCTCTGGGAGAGGCAGACGAAGGCCGGCGCCTGCACGTTACCTTCACACTGCGCGCGACCGAAACCTTGATTTGGATTATCTCCGCCCGGGCCATGCACCGAAAGGAGAAGATGGTTTATGACGACGCCAAGAAAGGTAGCACCTGAGCTCAGTACGGAGGCGGAGGAACGCGTCTTTTTGGAAAGCCACGACTCCACTGATTTTTTGGATTGGAGCCAGGCGGAGCATGGGCGCTTGCCGAACCTGAAACCCACGACCAAGGCCATCTCGCTGCGTCTGCCGTTGGCGCTCCTGGAGCGCATCAAGATCGAAGCAAACAAGCGGGATATGCCTTATCAATCCCTGATCAAGGCATGGCTGGCGGAGGATGTCGCTCGTCATAGGCGCTGATCGCCTGGCCGAGCTCTGAAAGGGAGCCGCCGAGTCGGGGGGGAAAAGCGGCGCCGCGGGGATCCCCTGGGTCAGGCGAGGTGTCGCCCCGTGGGAGTCGCGGCGCGGAGCGCCCCTCCCACAGGGCGCCCCCCTCACAGAAGCGCGCGTAGGATGCGGTTCGTTCCTCACCGCATCCTACAGGCTACGACCTAAACCTAGCAGCTGGCCGCAAAGGTCGCGGCGCGGAGCGGCCCTCCCCCCAGACGTGAGGAGCGGGCGTTGACATCCTGTCGGCCCGGCATAAGCTACATGTAACGTTCCTGAGGAGAGCCACATGCCGATGTCCGTGAATGAACGGGTCCAGAAGCGCCGCGACGCGCTGCGCGCGGCTGGGTTGCGACCGGTGCAAATCTGGGTGCCGGATACCAGACGACCGGGTTTTGCGGAAGAGTGTCGCCGCCAGTCGCTTGTGGTCGCGCGGGCGGATGCGGTGGATCGAGAGCTCTTGGATGACTTGGACGCGGCCCTCGCGGATACCGGTGCCTGGTCGGAATGAGGCGTGGGGACTTGGTGACAGTCGCTCTCCAAGGCGATTTGGGCAAACCGCGGCCTGCCTTGATCATCCAATCGGATCAGTTCAATGCCACGGTAACCGTGACGGTGTTGTTGGTCTCGTCGACCCTGATTGATGCCCCGCTCATCCGCCTGACCGTGGAGCCAACGCCGGAGAATGGTCTGCGCACGTCGTCTCAGGTGATGATCGACAAGGCGATTACGGTGCGACGGGAGAAGCTCGGCGCTCCGTTCGGCCGGCTCGACGATGACACGCTGGTCGCCGTGAACCGTGGGTTGGCGCTGTTTCTCGGTTTTGGCTGAGCGTCGCGGCGCAGAGCCCCCCTCCCACAGGAGCGCCCGTCCCGTAGGGCCTTGATCTTCCCTCACAACCCTCGTGGGAGGCCTAGCCCTTGTGGGAGGCCTGCCCCGCGGGGCGACTGGGGCGGTGGGCTGCCGCAGCGTCGGGTCGCGGCGCGGTGCGCCCCTCCTACAGCCTTTCCCACCGCTGTTCGCTAGTGGTAGTCCGCGTAGTCCTGGGTGTAGAGCCGTTTCTCGTAGACGTTGCTGATCGCCTGACCGTCCCAGACGTAACAGTAATGCGAACCCTGGCGCACAGGTGAAATGACTGGGGGGCGAAAGATCGCCACGCACTCTCCTCCAGGGTCACGCACGCTGTCGTAGACGACGCCGTTGGAGCCTTGGGCGCGCAGGCTTTCAGCGAATGACTGGGGCGCATCGTCGTGCGCGGGATCGGGGTCGTAGAGTTCTGGCGAGGCTTCCTTATGCCCGCGGATATCGTGCAGTTGCGCGTCCAGATCGGAGGCGTAGCTGCGCATATCGATCTCGATCGGCGGCTCTTCGGTCGCAGCGAGGAAGCGCGCTCGGTGAAAGGTCGTCTCGGCGATCGCTGTATGGATGGTCTTGGCCGCGTAGTAGACCCCATATTTGCCGTTGGTAAAACGGCTTCCTTCGGGATTCAGGTGGGTGAAGGCGGCCATGATGGGCGTGGTGCCTGGCCCCGAAACCCGGTCCTCGGGCGGGACCAGATTGATTTCGCCGGCTTCCTGGCGCAGGCGTTCATCGGTCAATCCCTCGACCTCGAGGACGATCTCCAGGTCCTCGGATCGTGCGACTCTGTCGAACAGGCCCTGCGGCGGAAAGCGGCTGGAGACCAGTCGCCAGCAGGGTTTCCAGCGGACCGGGCTCAGAGCGGCGGTCATGCCCAGCCGCGCTGGGCATCCAGATACTTGCGCACCACGTAGAGATCGGCCACGTTCCCCGATAGCATGCGATCAAGGGCCGAACTGCCCTGGAAGGGCATGGCCGTGTTGGGCCGATGCACCCAGGCATCGGCTGATTCCGGTTTCGGCAGCAAGGTCTGGAGGGCCTTGTAGATGCCGAAGATGTAGGAAAGGCGCTCGATCACATCCCTGGACAGCCGGGCACTTTCCGGGTCGGCTTTCCATTTGAAGAAGGTGCTCTTCGAGGTCAGGCCCAGCAAGGTCATCGCTTGCTCGGTGCTCAGGGACCAGGCGCTGGCGATATTGAAGAAGGTCCGCAAGGCGGCCCCGGCGACGGCACGATCGTCCGCCATGATGCTGGGTGCGGTGGATGACATGGTGATCGCCTTTCTTGTCTACTTACGTATCTTTAGCCAGCATTTGTCCATAAATGGACATTGTCAAGCAAAAATGGCTTGACCGCAGCGGTTTGCATATTTTTGAAACGGCGGCTGTAGGGGCCCTCAATCATCCAGGAGCTCCCCATGGCTGCGCCTGATTTGGGGCCGTGCTGCTTGGTCTGGGGATGCAGCGGTCTGGGACGCGGAGCGTCTGCCCTTGCTCCGACGCTCGAGCATCGGAAGCCAGCGTTGCCCGCTCTTCTCGCTCCCATGCTCCGGCGTGGGAGCGTCGGGCGGGCACTATGCATCCGGTGGGGTCCCGGGGGTCGCCACGGGGCACGCCTCCCGCAGGAGAAGCCGCCCGCCTGCCTCCTCCGGTGACATCACAACCCTGCTCCGCCATGTACTGCCGCACCTCCGCCACCTTCGCGTCCACCAGATAGCGATACCAGAACCCCTGCAGGAAGTGAAACGCCGTTCCGAGGAGGGGAAGTCTTAAGTTTTAGGTTTTACGGGGTTGGGGGATTGGGGTTGCCGGGTGGGGCCTGGACCGGCGGCTCTCTAGCCCCGAATCCTTAGCCGCTCTTCCTCCACAATCCAGAGCTTCCCAACAGGCGTCTGCTCTGCCAAGACTGGCAACAGCATTTTGACCACGTCGAGCACCCGGAGCTTGTCCTGTCGCGCAAGGCGCAAAACGAGTATTCCGGCGGACTCGGCCGGCGGGTACAGCTGGATATTCGCGAAGTCCAAATCCAGCGTTATTAGGATGCGCCTTTCTGATTGACAAACGGCAAATACGCCGGGGTCGCTTTCCCACTCAGCGCTTGATCAAAGACGCTCACGGCGTCGTGGCCTGACCCGCGGAGGACTGCAGCAACCTCTTGGGGAAGGTTCTCGTCAATCTTGAACTTCATGCGGCGCTGCGCCGTCCCAGATCAACCACGGTCTCCCGGGCGAGCTCAGCGGCGTGAGCGATCGCTGCCCTTATGCCCTGTAGTTGCAAGGTTGGATAGCTCTGGAGAATTTCTTCTTCTGAGAGGCCGGCCGCCAGATTATCGAGCACAACTGAGACCGGTATGCGCGTGCCCTTGATGCACGCTTGCCCATGGCAGACGTTTGGGTTGCTCGCAATTTGATCCTGCCAGTTCATGGGTCTGCTCCGGGTTGGGGTACCTGATTTTGGTTCGGGGCTAGTGTAGCCGACAGCTGCGACCTCGGAAGGCCGGTGACTTCTGTCGAAGCCCAGAGCCGTTTCGGGGAGCTGATCGATCGGGCACAGCGGGAGCCGATCGAGATAACTCGGCGTGACCGCATAGCGCAGCGCGCCGCAGCAAGTTAGTCTAGTCTTAGCTAACCGGAGGCAAGGGCCGTGTCAACACAAGTCAATATCCATGAGGCCAAGACGCACCTGTCCAACCTGATCGAGCGCGCGGAAGCCGGGGAGGCCGTGGTGATCGCGCGGGCCGGGCATCCGGTGGTGCGTTTGGTCCCCGTGGTCGCCGAGCGACCGACGCGAATTCTGGGTGCGCTGGCTGGTCGGGTTCGATTGCCCAATGATTTCAATCGCCCGCTCCCGCCAGAGGAACTTGACGCCTTCGAGGGCAAGTGATGCGCTTCCTGTTGGACACCCATGTCCTGCTCTGGGCGCTCATCGAACCTCCACGGCTGCCTCTCCGGATGCCAGAGCCGCGCTGGAAGCACCCGATAACCTGATCTACTTCAGCGCCGCCAGCATCTGGGAAATCGCCATCAAGCGTGCGCTGGAACGGCCGGACTTCGACATCGAGCCGGAGCTGATCCGGACTTCGGCACTTCAGACTGGGTTTGAGGAATTGAGCATCAATAGCCTGCACGCCGCCCGGGTGCGTCACCTCCCCCACCTGCACGGCGACCCATTCGATCGTATTCTCCTCGCCAGGCCAGGCCCAGGCCCAGGCCCAGACCGAGCCGCTGACCCTTATGACCGACGATCCCCAGGTTGCCAGCTACGACGTCAATGTGCAGAGGCTCCGCGAGCGCGCGCCAGATTGAATCCACAGTGAGCGCAAAGTTCGAATAGCCTTCGCCGCTGTGCTCAATACCAGTCTGTCCACCGTCCAGAAGTGGGAGATCGGCGACAAGAAGCCGAGCGGCCCTTTCCTGAAGCTTCTCAACCTGGTGGAGCGCAAGGGGCTCGACGCGGTGCTGTGATCGGAATCGTTGGGCAACGACCATCTGAGGCACTGGAGGTCGGGGCCTCCCACACCCCGGTAGTCGGGCTTCAGCCCGACGCGATGGTGGTGGGGCCGCGACACTTGTCGGACTGAAGTCCGACTACAAGGGGGCGCTCTTCGCCGTAGGCTTTGCACCCCGCCTTAGGTCCCCTCAGCCCGCGGACCGGGCCTCCCAAGGGAGCGAATCCCGAGGCGTTTTCCAGCGAGGCATCGAGCCGAATTAGCGAATGCCGACAAGGAATGCGGCTGGCGGCAGTATGGGCATCCCATGCCAAGGATGCAGGTTTGTTAGATGTGGATCACTGGATACGATCGGATCGGCCTCCGCCGTCTCCGCCAGTGCCAGGAACATGTTGTCCTTGGGATCAATGCAATCCGAGACAGTTGAGGTGACCTCGACGACCACAGCCCGAGCGCGAAACCCTGCCACGAAGTCATCGCGCCGCTGTGGCGGTGCGTATCGGTCGGACTTCGACCGGCCCAGCACCGTCGCCAACTCCGCGAGGGTATCTCGGCTGACGCGCACATTAAAGTTGAGCAGCGCCTTCTCCAACGCCAACGCCAACGCCGGGACGGAATCCGGGCGAATCGCGGCGCTTACCAGAACGCCCGTGTCCAGGACCACCCGCCTAGCGAAGCTGTTGGCCTCGATATTGGAGGGATGCTAGCATGGCGAGAGCAATGCTGGCATCTGCCAGCAATTGGTGGTGCTAGCTGTGCCCCGGTGGAGGTGATCAGGAATGCCAAGCCTCAGTGTCCGTAAACTCGACGCGGAAACATACGAGCGCTTACGCGTTCGCGCCGCGAACGAGGGGGTCTCGTTGGAGGAGGAGGCCCGTCGTATCTTAAGGCGGGCGGTAGCCGCGCCTGAAAAACTGACAGACCTGGCACGCGCGCTGTTCGGGCCTGGTCTCGGGGTCGCATTAGAGCTGCCGAAGCGTGAGCCACACGAGCCGGTGGATCTGTCATCGTGATTTTGCTCGACACCAATGTAGTATCCGCAATCATGGCGCCGTCACCGCCGGAGACGGTGTTGTCTTGGCTCGATGCGCAACGAACTGAAAGCCTGTTTCTTTCCACGATAACGGTCGCGGAGATCGGTTACGGCATCCGTATCCTGCCGGCCGGCAAGCGCCGCCAAGCGCTTCAACACCGGTTTCAGGAGTTTGTGGCTCGCGGGTTCGCGGAGCGGACCCTTGCTTTCGATGTCCCAGCGGCACGTGCCTATGCGGAGATCATGGGGCGACGCAAAGAGATCGGACGGCCTATGAGCGTGCCGGACGGGGAGATCGCTGCGATTGCGCTGGACCGCGGGTTTGCCGTGGCAACGCGCAACCTGAGCGATTTCCAGGAGTGCGGCCTGGAGCTTGTCGATCCGTTTCGGTAGGCGGGTCCTTACCGAAAGCGGCGCCGGGGATCTTATTGGGGGTCGGTGCAGGATGCTCACCACAGACGTTCTATGGGGTACTCCGACAGGATGGTGTCGGCGCTGAGCAGGGGGACTTGCTCGAACCGGGCTTGTGCGACGAGCAGTCGGTCGAAAGGGTCGCGGTGAATCGCGGGGAGATCGGCGAGGCCATAGGTATGCGCAAGCGTGATCGGCAATGGGGTCAGTGCATTGTTGCGAATACGATTGTCGATGAAGTCTGCCGGCCGTTCCGCCAGCTGCAGCTTGCCGAGGGTGTACTTGACCGCGATCTCGAATCCGGTGACGGCACTGAGCAGCAGTTCGTTGTCACTATTCAGGAACAGATCCCGTGCTCCCGGACTGAGTAGCGGGCTGTCGGTGACGAGCCAGAGGAAGGCGTGCGTGTCCAACAGGATCCTCACCGAAAGTGCTCCATGAAGTCATCGGGCAGGGTGTCGAAGTCCGGGGCGATGCTGACGAGCCCTTTGGCCTCACCAAGACGCCTTTGAGTCGGCGCGCGCTCGATGGGGATCAGCCGAGCCACGGGTTTATTCGCACGTGCGATGATGATTTCTTCGCCGGCCTCGGCCAAGGCCACGAGGCGCGAGAGCTGACTCTTGGCCTCGTGGATGTTGATTTGCTGGGTCATGGATCTGGTTCCGTAGTGAGACGCTGAGGATTGGCCAATTTGGCGAAGATCAGCACACCCTCCGGCAAGCAGTAGTTCTTGGAGGGATGGATTTTTTTGGCCGCTTTGGCGGCTGGAAACTGGTGGTACCTCGGTGTGCCGCTGGAACTGCTGACTTGGCCACCGATTTCTTAGCTAAGAAGTTGGTCCAAGTGTAGCACGGGGATCGATGGCGCTAGACACGATCAGATCGGCCTCCGCCGTCTGTCCTTGGGATCACACCCGGTGCCTTCTTACACGCTCGCCGGGCCTTGGGGCGAAGCCGTTGACGAACACATCATCCAGTGCAACACTGATTTGTGTGTCTTTTATCGGGAGCAGGGTATGGCCAGTGTCAATTTCACTGCCGCAATCGACCGCGATTTGCTGAAGCGGGCCAAGGTGCTTGCCGCGAAGGCGGATACATCTGTCAACGCGTTGTTCAACGCCGAGCTGCGTTACCTGGTGGAGACATTCGAGGCAGCCGAGGCGGCCGGCAACCAGAATTTTTGCATCTTGCTCGATTTTTCCCTGGGACGCCGCGATGACCGGGAGACGATGGCGGCGCTCGGCATTGACAGCGATGAGGATCTGTTCTTGTTAATGGCCCAGGCACATTTGCCCATGCCACGTCTGCCGGATTCGGTGACGCGGGGGATGGTCGCTGCGCTGAACGCGTTGGCGGAATGAATGGCGGTGCCCCCGCCGCAGGGCCGGTGGTGCTGCCGGATGCCGGGCCGCTGATAACCTTGGCGTATGCCGATGCGTTGGACCTGCTACTCAAACCGGGGTGGCCGGTTCGTTTGGTGGACATGGTGCGGCATGAGGTCACGCGCAACGCGACACCGACCAGCGCAAAGATCGCGGCCTGGGCAGACGGGCATTCGATTACGGTAGAGGCGACCCGGACATTTGCGCATTATCAGGCCGCTCGGACTGATGCCCGTGCAGAGGTGCGTAAATCGAATCTCGGTGAGATCGCGGTGCAGGAGGCCATGAATGCGCTGGCACTGGCCGCTCCCGGCACGACGGGTGTTTTCTTGTTCGAGGACCACAAGATTGCGCGTACCGGCTTTTTGTTGCCGGACAATTGCCGCAAGGTGAGCACCCGAGCCTGGCTGCTGTTCCTGGAGGGGAAGGGCTGGATTGATTCGGCCGCCGAGATAGAACGGGCGGCAATAGCGAACGGCCGAAGCTTTTCGCGTCTTCGCTTTCCGCTGTAGCCGTAGGACGAGGCGCGGAGCGCCCCCCCACAGGCGGGACGCTGGTCGCGACACGGAGAGTCCGTCCCGCGGCATAATCGAGATGTTTGTGCGGACGGCCTCGGTGCTACAGGCTTAGTTCGGTGTCCAGTCCTTTGACCAATCGACGCAGATGCTGATCGACATCATCGCCGGGGCGCGGCCCAATTTTATGAAGATCGCGCCCATCATCCGGGCGCTCGAGGCCTGCGAGGCGGCGGGCGGTCCATTGCGGTACCGTCTGGTGCACACCGGCCAGCATTATGACGCCCGCCTCTCGGGCGATTTCTTTTCCCAGCTCGGGATTCCCGAGCCCGATGTGAACCTCGAGGTCGGCTCCGGGACCCAGGCGGAGCAGACCGCGGCGATCATGACGCGTTACGAGCGGCTGCTGCTGGATGCGCCCTCGGCGCTGTGTCTGGTGGTGGGCGACGTTACCTCGACCATGGCGTGCGCGATCGCGGCGCAGAAGCTGTGCGTGCCGGTGGCGCACGTGGAGGGCGGCATCCGCTCGGGTGACTGGACCATGCCCGAGGAGATCAACCGGATGGTGACGGATGCCATCACCAACTGGTTCTTCACCACCAGCACCTTTGCCAACGAGAACCTCCGCCGCGCCGGGGTGGGGGAGGAGCGAATCTTCTTCGTCGGCAACACCATGATCGACACCCTGCTGGCCCATCTCGAGCGGCTGCGCCCCCCGGCGTTCTGGGACGAGCTGGGGTTGCGGCCGGGGGGGTATTTTGTCGTGACCCTCCACCGGCCGGCGAACGTGGACGGGGCGGGCTCGCTGGCGCGGATGCTGGCGGCGATCGGGGAGGGGACCCGCAGGCTGCCCGTGATCTTTCCGGTGCATCCGCGAACGGCGAGGACGCTGCAGGGGCTCGCCGATCTGCCGGCGGCCCTGCACCTTGTCGAGCCCCAGCCCTATCTGGAGTTCAACTACCTGGTCAAACACGCCAAGGCGGTGATCACAGACTCCGGCGGCATCACGGAGGAGACGACCGTGTTGGGCGTGCCCTGCATGACCTTACGCGACACCACCGAGCGCCCGGAGACGGTGAGCATCGGCACCAATGCGCTGATCGGCACGGCCCCGGCCAAGCTGGCCCCGGCACTGGAGCGGTTGTTCGCGGGTGACTGGCCGCGGGGCGGCGTCCCCGAGTTGTGGGACGGCCGCGCCGGTGAGCGCATCGTCGCGGCACTCGAGAAGCTGTTGACCGCCTAGGGCAGGGATGGCGGAAGGCATGGAGGTCGGGGCCGGCGCCTGGGGGAGTCGCGGTACGGAGCGGTCCTCCCCACAGGGCAGAGGGTAGGTTTACGGCGCAGCGGGCTCCTACTCCTGCTGGCTCGGTCCGGGATTCATGCCCAGGCGCTTGGCCAAGCCGGAGAACGAGCGGTGCGCGTAGAGCAACGGCAGCCAGGCGCGATTGGTCCGCTGGTATTTCTCCAGCATGTAGATGGGGGACGGGAACAAGGTCTCGCCAATCCATTGGAGTCTGTCCCCCCAGTTGTCCAGGCCTTTCAAGTCGTGAAGGTGATAGGAGAATGCGGTCTTGAGGCGATCCGGCCGGAATGACTCCCGCGTCTCGGCCGCGGCAAGCGCCGGCCGGATGGCCTCGAAGCCCGGCATTGGAAACCGCTCTTTCGCTCCGTCGAGGATGTGTCGGCAGATTCCCGATACCCGCTTCTCGATGACCTTGCGGCTGAAGTCGTCCCAATCGGAACCGGAGAGCCGCCGGCTGAGCAGAAAGATGTCGTAGAGCCAAAGCAGGCGCGGCAACTGCTCGAATTGCTCGTGACCGAACAGGTGCAGGCACGCGAACATCAGGCTGTGGACCGATCCCAGGGTCCTGGCCTGCTCGTGGAGGTTCGGTAGTGGAACGGCGTCCTGGTCGAGCTCGGGGTAGGGGAGCGCTCGCACGAAGGTGTGCGTGTTGCTGATGGCCCAGTGCATGTCCAGCGCGTGACCGCCGTGGGTTGGCTTGATGCAGGTTCGCTGCCGGCTGACGAAGCGGCCTTCCACGACGTTCGGGGTGAGCCTGTATCCCTCCCGCTCAAGCCGTTTCCACGCCTTCTGCGCGGACTCCTTGTCTGGGAACAACAAATCTGTGTCGCAGCGGGGCCGCAGATCGGCTTGGGGGTAGATCGCGTTGGCATAGGCTGCGCCTTTGAGCACCAGGGGCCGAAGGCCGGTCTCCGCCAGGCACCGGACCACCTGTGCGTCCTGATGTGACTGGATGAGCTCCATCGCCGCTTGGGAGCGCCTTTGCTCGCACAGGAGCTCCCAGACCGGTCCCGGTATCGTCTTCTCAGCACCGGCCGTTTGCAGGGCGTGATGGCACAGTGGGCCAATCCCCTCGGCGGTGAAGAAGGCGCTTGCCGTCTCCGGGTCCGCGGTGCCGTCCCCCAAAGGCCAAGGGCTTGGATTCCCCATGATGATCTGCGCGGCCCAATCGGCCAGGGCGAGGCGCTCGGCGGTCGCAGTCAGGGGCGGGTGGTCAGCTTTCTCGGGCATTTCAGGATGGGCGTGGTCGTGAGCGCGGATGTAGATCGGCAATGAGTCGGCAAATCCTTCGTTTGATTCAGGCGATCAGTCAGGTGTCCATGCCCGACAACCCCTTGCGCGGGCAGCTTTTTCATGCGGACTATGTGAAGACGAGGGTAGTTGACCTATACAGGTCTCTGCAAACCGGGTAGGCCGGGGTTGGGTGGCAATGCCGTTAGGTTTAGCCAACGGGGTCGGTGCTTGACTATGCACCCTGACGCTGGACATCCTAACCCGTCGGCCGGTGAACAGAGGGGGGTCTGGGCCGCGGAGGGGTCCCGACCTATCCCGGGCCATGCTGCCACGAGACAGACGCCCTCGGATCTGGCGTTTTTCCTGACCCGGGCCGGTGATCTCGGTCGTCGCGGCTCGGGTGACCCGGATGCGGCGGGCACGCCAGCCTATGGCGCAACCTCTTGCCGCCGCTGGCGGTTGCAAACTGAGGGGCCGGGTGGGTCAGGCAAACGGGTCTGCCACAAGAGTTATGTAATCTGTATATTGCGTTCACCGATTGCATAACCTGGGGCGAGTTACCTGATGATCCGGCGCGATATCGAGACCACGCTAGACAAGCTTCTTGAGGGATTTCCCGTCGTTACCCTGACCGGCCCTCGGCAGTCCGGCAAGACGACACTCGCCCGCGCTGTTTTTGCCGGCAAGCCTTATGCGTCGCTGGAAGACCCGGATGTTCGCCGCTTAGCCCTGGACGACCCCCGCGGTTTTTTGGGGGGCTTTCCAGATGGTGCGGTGCTCGATGAAGTACAGCGCGCGCCGGAGCTGTTGTCCTACCTGCAGACGCGGGTCGACGCGGATGGCCGCATGGGGCTGTTTCTGTTGACGGGTTCCCAGCAGTTCGGGCTCTTGTCCGGCGTTACCCAGTCGCTGGCCGGCCGCACGGCTTTCATCGAATTGCTGCCTTTCTCTATGCATGAACTGGAACAGGCCGGGGTCAGGCCGGCCAGTCTTGACGAGATGCTTTTCACCGGGGGTTATCCTCCCCTCTACGATCGCAATCTGAAGCCGCGTCCCTGGCTGTCGGCCTATGTCACGGCTTATGTTGAGCGCGATGTCCGCCAATTTCTCAAGGTGCTGGATCTGGATGCGTTTCAGCGTTTTGTACGCCTTTGCGCCGGGCGTAGCGGTCAAATACTGAACCTCACCTCGCTGGCAACGGATTCCGGCATCACGCACAACACGGCCAAGGCATGGATTTCCGTGCTGGAGGCGAGCTACGTCCTGTTTCAGCTGCGTCCGCATCATGCGAATTTCAACAAGCGGCTGATCAAGGCGCCGAAGATCTATTTTTACGATACGGGCCTACTGTGTTGGCTGCTTGGCATTCAGTCACCGGATCAGCTTGCAGTGCACCCCTTGCGTGGAAACATTTTCGAATCGCTGATCGTGTCGGAACTGGTAAAGTCGCGCTTCAATCTGGGGGAGCGAGCGGCCCTCCATTATTGGCGAGACAGTAACGGCAACGAGGTGGATGTCATTGCGGAAGCGGGCACGAAACTGATGCCGATTGAGATCAAGTCGGGACAGACTCTGAATCGGGACTTTTTTACCGGCTTGGAGCGCTGGCAGTCACTGGCTGGCGATTTGGCTGTTTCGCCGACGCTGATCTACGGCGGTACCGAATCCCGCACGCACCGGGGGATCAATGTCTACGGTTGGAACGAAGTTGGCCAGGTGTTGTGGCACGGGCTGGACCCAGATGCCGATAATGACCGCAAATAGCGATTGCCGCCTCTGGCGGGTTGGCGGGTGAAGAGGCGGGACTTCAAGGGGTCGCATGAGGAGCCCTTTGTGAGTAGCGCTCGGCTGTCGGCGAGTCGCGTGTAGACCGGAGCCATTGGCAACCTCTGTGGCCTTTCCCGCTCGCAACAGGTTAGGCGATTAGCTGCATAGCATAGCTAGTCCCGGCGAGGTTGCCATCCCTGGCCCTGGATTCCGGCAATCCCTGCCGGAACGACGCTTTCCCCTTGACTTAACGGCATTGGGTTACAGGTGCCTAATCGGCGCTGGAAGGCTTGGATGC
This sequence comes from uncultured Gammaproteobacteria bacterium, assembly GCA_963698355.1. Classification (GTDB taxonomy): domain Bacteria; phylum Pseudomonadota; class Gammaproteobacteria; order Chromatiales; family Chromatiaceae; genus Thiodictyon. The sequence continues at coordinate 27,468 of CAVOQO010000125.1, forward strand.
GCATTATCTTCATCAACCGCTTTTTCAGTCCGGACCACTCCGCGACCAGTCAGATGGTGTCGGATCTTGCATTTTATCTGGCGGAGCGCGGGCATGCGGTGGACGTGATTACCAGCCGGCAGCGCTATGATGCACCGCATGCGCGATTGGATGCGAAGGAGCAAGTTAATGGTGTCGAGGTCCACCGGGTATGGACCTCACGTTTCGGACGCGGGTTTCTTCCGGGCCGGGCGGTTGATTATCTGACGTTTTACCTGAGCGCTGCGTGGGGTCTGTTCCGGCTTGCGGAGGCGGACGATCTGGTGGTCGCGAAGACGGACCCGCCGCTGATTTCGGTGGTCGCCGGTTGGGTGGCCGGGCTGCGCGGGGCGCGGTTGGTGAATTGGCTGCAGGACCTGTTTCCGGAGGTGGCGGGCGCCCTGGGTATCCGCCTGGCGCGGGGTGCGACGGGTCGTGTGATCGCTTCGCTTCGGGACCGCTCTCTGCATCGGGCAGCGATGAATGTGGCCATCGGCGAGGGGATGCGCGAGCGGCTCGTGGAGCTTGGTGTGGATGCAAGTCGGGTGCGCGTGGTTCACAACTGGTCGGATGACGCGCGGATTCGCCCGCTGCCCGCGGGACCGAGCCCAATGCGGCACGAATGGGGGCTCGATGGCAAGTTCGTGGTGGGCTATTCGGGGAACCTGGGCCGCGCGCACGAGTACGAGACGCTGCTGGCGGCCGCGGATCGGCTGCGGGACCAGGACGATGTGGTGTTTCTGTTCATTGGGGGCGGGGCTTCGATGGACGGGCTGCGGGTCGAGGCTGAGGAGCGCGGGATCGGGAACCTGATGTTTCGCCCGTACCAGCCGGCGGAGCGACTCGCGGAGAGCCTGGCCGTACCGGATGTTCATCTCGTGGTGTTGCGGCCGGAGATGGAGGGGCTGATCGTCCCGAGCAAGTTCTACGGGATCGCCGCGGCGGGTCGGCCGACCCTCTTTGTGGGGAGTCTGGGCGGGGAGATCGCGGGGCTGCTGGCGGCGGGTGAGGCGGGCGTTTCGGTCGCCCAGGGTGACGGTGCCCGGCTGGCGCGGGCGGTGTTGAGGCTGCGGGACGAACCGGAACTGCGCGACCGGATGGGTGCGAGCGCTCGTCGGTTGTGCGAAAGGCGGTTTTCGCGGCGAGCGGCACTGGAGCTTTGGGAGCAGGTGTTGGTGGATGCCGGGTCCGGTCGCTTCGTGGAGCGGGCCTCCCACAAGGAATAGGTGGCGGGTAGGGCTGGCGCGGAGGTTGTCATTTTTGGGTGCGTCTCTCGGTGGAAGGGGCGCTCTGCGCCGCGACTTTCTGCACCGCCCAGGTTCTGTCGCCCCACGGAGCGGGCCTCCCACAAGGAAAGTTGTGGCTGGGGCGGGACGGGCGCGGAAATATACCGGTCAGTTTTGAGTTTTTAAGTTTTAAGGGTTAAGAAAAGACCATGCCTATCCGGTTGGCTCCCACAGCCATCCGGCGTAGCCTGTGCGTATGCCAGCCGCTGTACCACCCGACTTGAGGACGCCGAAGTCCCTTCCCGACTTCCAGCGCATCTTCCCGAACGAAGCTGCCTGTATCGACTACCTGTACGCACACCGCTTTCCCAACGGCTTCGATTGCCCTCGCTGCGGCGTCACGGGCGAGCCTTTTCGCTTTGGTAATCGAGCTGGGGTTGTTCGCTGCCGGACCTGTAGGCGCGACACAAGCTTGACCGCGAACACCGTAATCCACCGTAGCAAGGTTCCCATATCCACCTGGTTTTGGGGCGCCTATCTTGTGACGCATGGTCCTCCCGGAATGAGCGCCCTCCAGTTCCAGAAGTGGCTGGGCCTGTCTCGCTATGAAACGGCCTTCCAAATGCTCCACAAGCTGCGCGCTGCGATGGTGCGCCCCAACCGGGACTTGATCGGCCGTGAGTACCCCGTTGAGGTGGACGAGACTCTGGTTGGCGGCGCGACGCAGGGTGAAGGGAAAGGCGTTCACCATAAGACGCTGGTCATCGGCGCCGTCGAAGTTCATCCACGTCAAGCCATTCCGTTCGCGGGCGAAGACCCGAACCTGATCAGAGGACAAGCGTGCGAGGAAGCGAAAGGCGCTGCGCGAAAGGGCATCCGGCGGAAGGCAAAACCGAAGTCCGCCAAAGGCGGGCATGGCCGGAGTGTTGTTGCGGGGCGGCTCAGGCTTCAGGTTGTCGCGAACCGGAAGCAGGAAACGCTGGTACCGTTTGTTCTGGCGACCGTGCAGCCCGGGGCGATTGTGCGTACTGACGGTTGGACTGGGTACGATCCACTCGAGGCCGCCGGCTATACCCACGACCGTGTCGCCGTTCGCGGCGACCACGCGATTACCGACGCGCACCTCCCGATGATCCACATTGTCTTTGGCAACCTGGATGCATGGCTCCTCGGAACTCATCATGGGGTCAGCTCCAAGCATCTTCAGGCTTACCTCAACGAGTTCGTCTTCCGGTTCAATCGTCGGTTCTGGCCGACGGCCGCGTTTGACGCAGTGCTGAGAATTGGAACGCGGACCGCCGGGCCGACCTATGCCGGAATCTACCAAGGCACCTGGGCCCACCCCGCCAGCTCGGCGCTAACGCAGGAGACGTCGTGGGAGACAACCGGATAGGCATGGAAAAGACCTTGAAAACAGAGCTCTTCGTCCTACCGAAAACTGAAAGTCTCCAGGCGATCAGTATACATTTGATGGAGGCGGGAGGGGTTCGTGCAGTACCTGTTCTCCAAAGTTTTGACTTGCCTTGTCATGCCGCTCGGAATCGGGGGCTTGTTGATCTTGATGGGCATCGGGGTGCTGGCGCTCCGGCGTCGCAGACTTGGCCTCGGGCTTTCGCTCGTCGGGCTGTCTTGGATCTGGCTCTGGTCGACGCCCGTGTTCTCGAACTGGGTGCGCCTGTCTCTGGAGGGGCGCTACCCCCCTTCCGCTGTCGAGTCGCTTCCAAACGCCGACGCCATCGTCGTGCTCGGCGGGACTATGCGGGGAGCGACCGGCACGCGCCTGTATCCGGATCTCGGTGCCGCGGCCGACAGGGTGTGGCACGCGGCACGTCTATACCATGCGGGAAAAGCGCCCCTGGTGGTGGTGAGCGGCGGCCATCTGCCCTGGGCCGGGAGCCAGGGTCCGGAAGCGGACGCGATGGCCCGGTTCCTGGTCGATCTCGGCGTACCCGGGGACCGGATTCTGTGCGAGCCGCGCAGCCGAACGACCTACGAAAATGCCCGGGAGTCGAAGCATGTGCTTGCGGACAGAGGAATCGAGGAGGTGCTTCTGGTGACGTCCGCCCTGCATATGCGGCGCGCCGCGGCGACTTTCCGGGCCGCGGGGATCCGAATCGTGCCAGCACCGACGGACTATGAGGCGCTCCCGGAGCCGGAACCGACTTTGCTTGATTACCTGCCGGATGCTTCGGCGCTGGAGGGAAGCACGCGGGCGTTCAAAGAGTATCTGGGCCTCTGGGTTTATCAACTGCGGGGGTGGGCGACAGGGGCTCTTGCGGTCGGTGTTCCCGTTCAATCGAAACATGATCGAGCGCGCGCCATGAACGAGCAGTTTGCGCAGATAGACATCGCCTCGTTTCGTGATGCGCCCATGGCGCGCCTTGCCCCCACTGAAATACTGTCGGGGGACTAGGCCGAGCCAGGCGGCGAACTGGCGGCCGTTCTTGAACAACCGGGTATCGTCGACGGTAGCAATTAGGGCCGTCGCGATCAAAGGTCCGGCACCATCGACGCTCATCAACGGGGCCTGAATGGCGTGGAGCTCGTCGTCTCCGACAACCACCATGGCATCAAGTCGGCGCTGCGCGAGGTGCTCCCCGAGGCGGCCTGGCAGCTCTGCTAGGTGCACTTCCTGCGCAATGCGCCCGATCATCTGCCGCGCAAGGGCGATGACGACTACCTCCAGAAGCTGCGCTGGCGCTATGACCGGCGTAACCTCGCCGAGGACCAAACCAACCTCTCAGCCTGGCTCAAGCGCTGGGAGGGCCGATATCCACGGCTCACCGACTGGGTGGAGGCGCGCATCGATGAGACGCTGACCTTCTATCGCCTGCCGCGCCAGCGCCACAAGCATCTGAAAAGCACCAACATGCTCGAGCGGCTCACCGAGGAGATCGAGCGCCGCACCCGTGTCGTGCGATGCTTTCCCAATGCCGCCTCCTGCTTACGACTGGTGCTCGCCCTTTGCGTCGAGACCCACGAGGCGTGGCTGGAAGATCATCGCTACCTCAAAATGGATTTGCTCGAGGCGTAGAAGAAAGAGGCCCTCCGTCAGGCCGACTGATCACTGATTTCCGCGATGATCACCTTTTTTCACAACTTGACGGACATAACCCACGTTTGAGGCAAGAGACGCCGCTGCAGCTGGGTTGCCATGTTGACAACGCCTAAGCGGTGGCCGCAGGATAACCTTGTTCTTGTTCAGCGGGTCAATCCGGGGGGCTTCATGCACGCCGACGCATTGCTTAGACAGACAATCCTGGCGGCAGCCATGTCAACGGCTATCGGATCGATGGCTGCTGCGGAGAATTCCGCCGCCCCGGCGCAGGAGATTGGCTATATCGACCGCATCACTGGCAGTGCGTTGGTGAACAAGGGCGAGCGATACGTCGATGGAACTGAGGGCATGCCGCTCTCCACAGGTGATCGCGTCATGTCGCTCGCAGAAAGCACGGCGGTCCTGCAGTTCAATGACGGCTGCAGATACACCATGAAGGAAAATGAGCTAATCACGGTCCCAAGTATGAGTCCCTGCGTGTTCACCAAGGGACCCAGTGATCGCCTCAGCGTGGCTGTCCTGCCTCCAGCTCCTCCGTCTCAGGTTGTAGTTCCTGTTGTGGTTCCGGCGACAAATCTCGCCTGGGTGCCGCTTGCGGCCGCCGGCGTCATCGGTGCCGGTGCACTCGTGCCTGATGACGATGAAGTGCGCCTGCCGATCAGCCCCTAGCTTAAGGGCCGGGGCGGGGCTCGCTGATCGAAACTTCTTCAAGTGGAATAGGAGCCTATGCCGACGCCGCAAGTTCCTGGGCAACTGAGGGCGTCGGCACGCGGTGAGCGAATTACCGTTCGCTTGTCTCGTCCGGACGAGGCAACCGTTGCGGGTTAGTTGGCAAGCGCGGCGTGTTGTTTGGGCGCATCGATCCCCGTGCACTACCGGCTGTCGGCGACCTGGACTCTCGGGTGGCCATCATCCAAGAACCGCGTGGCCGGATCGGGGTCCTCGCCGAACCACACGGCCGCATAGCTACCAAACACGCCGATTCCGATTGCTTTCCAGCCCATCCGGCTCCAGCCCCTTTCGTTCAGCAGCACGGCGTTATGCGGCTCGCTGGACTTCCATGCGGCAAATGCTCCTTGAGAGGTAGCCGCTTCCGAGTTCATGTAGACAATCTCATAGCCGTTGCCTCGGTAGTCCGTGAGCTCCCTGGGTTTGCCCCACATCAATTTGGCATAGCGATGATCCGGCGAATAGCTTACGGCTCGCCACGGACCCTTGGTTGACCAGCTATGGTAATTGGCCGACGCGGGTATGACGTTCCCCTCCAGGTCGCGGACATGAAGCTTGGCGACAAATGAGAGTGACTGAGAGAGCGGTATAGGGGGCAGGCCATGCTCCTTTCGGTAGTCCATGATGCGCTTATACAATGCCTGCTCACTCTGATCCGGGCCGCTTCCCGACGGGCCCCTCGCTATCAGGTCTGCAACAGCCGGATTCCCCTGTGCCGATGACGGCGTGAGTGCGACGCGCGCGTCATTTTGGGACTCCGGAAGCCCTGCGCATGCGCTCAGGCCTGCAGCGGACACGAACAGTGCAATTGCGATAGCCTTCACCTCACGACCTCCCTCAACAACGAATTGCGGGAGCCGGACTGGACATTTGGCGCTTCGGTCCCTGGTATGGCCCCGTGCGAATTAGGCTAGCACTGGGTCGCGCGGCAGAATGGGATGTCGAGCACGGTGTCGTTTTCTCGCATCGGCCTCCCGTGCAAACACCCTTTTGGCGTTATCCGGTTATCCCAGGTGCGGGCGAAAGTTGCCGTCTTTGCCAACCATCGCTTGAGCTCGTATGGAGGGAATGTGTTCTCTAACAGGCGGTTTCTATGGACTCCTCCCGTTTGCAAGATGACCGCAAGATGACCCAGGTTTTGAACGATGGTCAATTCTGGTGTATGACCTTGGGGTCAGAGTTAGTTCAGGCGACGTCCTGTTGCTCCGCCGGTGGGTTGTCAGTCACCGGAATTCCGTCTTGGTAGCGTGTGCCGGCGAGAAGCTCGCGAGCTTCTCTGGGGAGCGAATGCGTCGCCAGGACTTGGCGGCGTCCTCGGCAAGCTTGAACGCCAGGCTGAGGAAGGTGGTGTGCGAGACGCAGTTCTTCGTGCGGCGGGTGCGATGGCGCACGGTCGCGAAGGTCGACTCGATGGGGTTGGTGGTGCGCAGGTGCAGCCAGTGCTCGGCGGCGTAAAAGGCCAGCAGGGCGTTGCGGTCCTTCTCCAGCTTCTCGGCGGCCTTCGGGTAGTTGGGTCGGTAACGGGCGAGGAAGCGTTGCAGGGCGTCCGTGGCCTCGGCCTTGCCTTGCAAGGACTTCGGCAGCGCCGCCAAGACGTTACCCATCTTGTGGAACCAGCAGCACTGGTGGGTCGTCTCGGGGAACACCTGTTCCAGGGCGCCCCAGAACCCTAGGGCTCCGTCGCGCACAGCCAGGCGTGCACCCACCGCCAGCCCGCGCGCCTTGAGGTCGCGCAGCACATCCAGCCAGGACTCGGTGGACTCGCGCAGACCGTCGGCGATGGTGACCCACTCCTTCTTGCCTTCGGGCGCGACCCCAATGATGACGAGCAGGCACATACCAAGGGTATCGTGCTCGCGCAAGGTCGTGTGGCGCACCTCTCCTCACTGCTTTGGATCAGTCCCCACTGATACACCAGCGCCAAGCGCGGGGGAAAATTGCTTGTGGAACGATACCAATTCTAGGGTTAGACTCCTGCCAACTCGATCGTGACGGGAGTATTGAGTCAGCTTAAGGGAGGAGTGTCGCCATGGATCAACGTTTGTTGGTAATTGGACGGGCTGCTTACGTCATCGCATCGCTCCTCCTCTGGCTCCTGGAGCCAGTCGCGCGTCACATCGGCTTGGTCGACCAACCCGGCGGCCGCAAGACCCACGCTAACCCCACGCCTTTGATCGGTGGCATCGCGATGTCCCTTGGCTTCGTTCTCCGTGCTTTGGCTCGACGTTTCCATTTCGGACTATCGGCTGCTCTTCGCGGGAATCCTGATTCTGGTCACCGTTGGCGTGCTCGACGATCTTAGCGAGCTCACCGCGCGGGCTCGCTTCGGCGCGCAGATTGTCGCGGGGTTGATCATGACGCTGGGCGCGGAGGTGGTGCTCAAGGACCTTGGTTATCTGGTTCCGACGGGCCATCCGGTGTCGCTGGGGATCATGGCGGTTCCTTTGACGGTGTTTGCGATAGTGGGTGTGACCAACGCCGTCAACATGAGCGACGGAATCGACGGGCAGGCCGCTTCGCTGGTGTTGGTTGCGGTGAGCGCTCTCGCCGTGATTACGTGGGTGAATGGACATCTGGGCGCCCTGGCTATCCTGATCTTGCTGGCAGGTGTGCTGATCGCCTTCCTTACCTTCAATTTGCGTTTTCACGGCACCGCGTTGGTGTTCATGGGGGACGCGGGCAGCATGTTTCTGGGCTTCGTTCTCGCCTGGCTGCTCGTCAAGGTGTCGCAGGGTGTCGACCGGCTCATGGCACCCGTCACAGCGCTTTGGATCTTTGCGCTGCCGCTGATTGACACGGTCTCAATGATGCTGCGCCGGGCCCTTCTCGGGCGCTCACCCTTCTTGGCGGATCGGGAGCATTTTCATCACATCTTGCTCGCCGCCGGCTTTACTCCCAAGCAGACGCTCGCGCTGACGGTGCTTCTTGCCGGGATTGCAGCCGGCGTCGGCTTGGCAGGCCACTTTTTGGGCGTCGAGGAGTATTGGATGTTCCTGGCGTTTATCTCACTGTTTGCGCTCCATTTTTGGATGATCATGAGGGCGTGGCGAGTGAAGCGCTTGCTGCAGCTCCCCCTGCTTCACACCGCCGAGACGCGCGGTGAGGCGACAACGTCCGGGCCGCTCGTTCTGGAGCGCGGTGAATGACCACCCTCCCGGCGACGTGTCACCGGGGACGATCAAGTGGGGAGTGTATAGATCTCGATAGGACGCGCGCGGGTCCGCGAGCCTTTGCTCTTCCGAATGGCGGGAAGGGAACGCGGGGCCGCCGAATGCGTGCGTGAAACGCTGACTTATTGCGCTTCCCGCGCGTGGGCTGGATGGCCCGTTTTAGTTACAAGAATGACCGAAAGAGGAGCAACTCGGAGGCTGCGCCTTCAGGCCGCGTGCTGCTCATGTGCCAATAAGGCAATTTGAGCAGGGTCTCCTCCCGGGCTGATGGGTTGGCGCCTACCCGTGTCCCGGCTCCCCGTATCCAATGTCGCCCCTGGGACAGCAATCACCCCAGCGGCGGCGAGTTGAACCCATCCGAGACCCACTGAGCTCGCTGCAGCGACTGGGACCACGGGGGCCGGAGTGGGCGCCCGGCTGGTTGCATTTTGGAGTAATAACCCAGAGCGCAGGGGCTCTTGTCTCCAATGGTCAGCAGCTGGTTCGGCTCGAGGACGTATCGGCACCCGTCGTTGAATTGAAGGACAGCGCTACTGGCCGCGAGAGACATGATGCGCTCGCCGATCTTAAGGGCCATGCCCTCGGTCGCATTGAGATACTGTGCGCCGTGACTCACCACCGCGTCCCCATTGATGAGCACGAGTTGGCCCACTTCTCGTTCCGCGGCAAACGCCGGAGCAATCGCCGCGGACAAGGCCACAACCATGATGGTGTTGCTCAACAATGGCCGAGCCTCCTTCTGGTCTATCGGTCATGGGTTCCCTGGGTTATTTCACAGGATCCGGCGGGAAAGCCATTGCCAGTTTGCGACGCGGCGCTGCAGAAAGCGATTCGGCGTCAGGAATGGGTAGGGCCGATGCGCGATACGTGTGGGGCAACTCGCCCCGATTAAGGAGCTTTCCGGCTGGTAGCGACCGCGTCGGGCGTCTCGGCCCCCGCACCTGGGGGGTTGCCCCGCACTGTATCCGCGGCACGCGTCAGCGCCGGAATCCTGCGGATGGCCATTTGGTCGAACCAGGCGCCGCCGGAGATTCTGTACTCGAAGCTGCGCCTTCCTGCTGAGACGAGCCGGATCTCCTGGAGCCTGCAGGAGTCCGGTATCTGGAACTCGAAGGCAAAATCCCGCCATTGGTTGGACCCTAGGAAGCGCTCGCTTTCCCCGAGCTCTGCCACCTCGGGCTGCAGACAGCGGGCGCTCCACTTGAGGCCCCCCTTGCTCTCGAGGCTGTCGGTGCGGACTCTCCCCGAGAGCCGATAGGGACCCGGATCAAGGAACAGTGGTTGGTAGACTTCGGAGAACCGCCCCTTTTGGTCTTTGAACAGCAAGTGCAGTGCCTTGTCGCCGCTGACCCCGTAGGTGTGCGCCCGGTCGACGAGTGCCTTAGGGGTGCTGCGGACGTGCCAGTCGAATCCCCAGTTGGTGGGCTCCAGCTCAAAACCACCGTCATGCAACAGGCCGAGCTGCGCCCGCTGCTGGCGGTCCAGACCGTTGACCCATTCGATGTAGGCTTCGTTGATCATTCCGTCCTTCTGCAGGCGGGCGACATAGGCTTGGCGTTCGGACACGGTGACGGGTTCTTGTGATGAATCACGCCGCAAGGCGTAGAGCAGGTGGACGGTTTCCTCGCTCTGCGCGCGCCGAGCGACTTGCTCGAAAAAGGGCTCCCACCAAGACGGGGGGGCGACGGCGATTGGTTGGAAGGCCGGCCTCGCGCGGGTGTCCTCCGCGAGTGTCAGCAGGACCGGGAACAGTTGATCTTTGGCGGCGGGGTTCGCCTCCAGCGCCAGGGACCACTGCCGCATGGCATTTTCCAGGTCGCCGCGCGAGGCCCAGTAGTTGGCGGCCTGCTTGTGGATCCATGGATCCGAGGGCGCCAACTGCACAGCGGCTCTCACCAGGGCCGCGGCGCGGGTTTGGTCGCCCTGTGACTGCGCCAAAAGGGCCGTGACGATCAGCGGCCGTGTGTCAGCGGGGTTTTCCGCGTACGCCCGCTCCGCGAGTACCTCGGCGGCCGTCGGGTCTTGACTGGACAGCGCCACGGCCTGCTGAAACAAGGCCCGGGGTTGGCGGGCGCTCCAGGCCAAGGCCTTGCCCGCCGACTCCGTGTCACCCGCCGAGAGCCGCTCGACATGGTGTGAGGACAGTCCGACGGCGGCGATGCGCCAGACGAGCAGGGCGGCGATGGCCAGGAGCAGGAATCGGCGGAGCATCAACGCGGTCTCGTTTGCCTAGTTGGGGGACAGATGGTGAATCATCCTGGAGATCTTGTGGTCACCCATCCAAGGAACGAGCTCGATCTCGAGGGTACCGGTCGCGTCGCGCCAGCACGCTTGAGACCCCGATTGGGTGCTGACCCGGATCGCACCCCGTCCGAGCAGCCGTTGGTATTGGGTAGGACTCCAGCGCAGGCCCGACGATCGACATGCGGCGCTGCTCGGCCTGTGTAAGGGTTCCCAATAGGCCCTGCGAATGGCGGCGGAACCCTCTCCTTCGTTGACGACGGCATTGGCAGTGAACAGGCTGACGAGGCCAACAAGATCGCCGTTCGCGAGGTAAAGCGCGAGCCGGCTGATGACCTGAGATAGGGCATCGCTCTCCGTCGGCGGGCTTTCTCTTCACTCGTCGGTCGCCTTTTTCCGCGGACGCTCCATGGCGGTGGGTGCGGTCTTCTGGCCGCGAATGCTCTCGACACTGGGGGCACTCTGCGCCGGACGGACCTGGCCCCCGGCTTGTGGGCTGGAACGCCTGTCGGCCGGCTGGGTGCGGTCTCCTTGCAGATAGGAGGGACCGGCTGCGGTTCTGCCAGCAAGATCCGGGTTGACCCGGAGCAGCGGCTGTCGGGACTCGCCAATGATGAGGTACACGAGGGCCGCCAGCAGGATGCCAGAGAGCGCCCACAGCAGCGCCGGCCGCACCAGGGACGGCAGCCCCCACGGGTTCTGGGTGGGGTTCTGGGTGTGCGTGTAGGCCAGCGCTAGCGGATCGTGAGGGCAAAAAAAGGTGACGGCATCCTCATTCGCTCGCGCGCCGTCCGGCAGGCGGCTGTCGTAACGCCGCCGGGTCTGAGGGTCGCGAAGGGTCTGGTAAGCGGCATTGATGCGGGCGGTCAGGGCGACGCTGCGACCATCGTCATGCGAATCTCGGTCCGGGTGGAACAGCCGCACCAGGAGCCCGTGGTGCTGCTTGACCGTCTCCGTGGAGCAGGATCTGGACAGCCCCAGGACCCGGTAGCGATCCGCGCCCGAAACCAGGAGGATCTGGCGCAACAGGAACAGCAAGGATTCCTTGAGCTCGTCCGGGCTTGAGCCTAGCGCCGCGGCGGTCGTCTGCACTCTGCCGGCGGCAATCGCCGCGCTGGCCTCGACCAGCCAGTCGCCGAAGGCGTCGGGCAGGGGGCGCGACGGGTCGGTCAGGTGGCGATAACGGAGCGGCGCCCGATGGAAATCAAGCGCAAGGACGAGGAGCTTGGGCACCATGACCTTCGATCACAAAGGTCAGGCGCGCTCGGGAAGCGCGCGCGCCTCTTCTCCATCGCCATAGCTGTAGGTGTAGTGATAGTCGTAGTTGTACCCGTAACCGTAACCGTGCCCCGGGCGGCGCAGCCGGTTCGTCACCGCGCCCAGAATGGAGGCGTTCGCTGCCCGCAGCCGTTTGATTGCGCCCTCGATGGCGCCATAGCGGCTGCGTCCCGCGTCCACCACGAAGATGGTCCCCTTGGCGAGATTGGCGAGCACAAGGGCATCCGCCAGCCCAATGACCGGTGGCCCGTCGAGCACGACATAGTCGAAACGCTCCGAGGAGAGGCTGAGCAGGTCGAGCATTTTGGCGCTTGACAAGAGCTCAACCGGGTTCGGGGGAAGCGGACCGCTGGTGATGGCGAACAGGCGGGTGACCTGGGTCGGCTGGGCGATCTCCGCCGGCTGGGTGTCGCCGGCGAGATAGTTGGTGAGACCCAGTGAATTGGAGAGACCGAGGGCGCGGTGAAGCGACGGGGCGCGCAGATCCGCGTCGATCAGCAACACTTTGCTGCCGGCATGCGCAAACGTGATCGCGACGCTGGCGGCGGCGGTGGTCTTTCCCTCGCCCGGGCCTGCACTGGTCAGGTGCATGATCTTAGGTGCCCCCTCGGTGGTCGCGAACACCAGCGATGTCCGCACCGACCGCACAGCCTCGGCGAGGGGGCTCTTTGGGTCCCGTGCCGCCAGCAGCGGGACGTCGTCCTCCGTGATCCGGTACGCCTTCAGCGACACCAACGGGATGACCCCAAGAACCGGGGCGCGCACACGGCTCTCCACGTCCTCGGAGGATTTGACCGTGTCGTCCATGTGCTCGAAGAGGAATGCCAGCAGGACGCCCGCGATCAGTCCGAGGGCGATGGCCATTGTGACATTCTTGCGCAGGTTGGGCTTGTAAGGGGCACCGGGGACCTGTGCCCGATCGACGATGGAGATGTTGTTGGTGGTGATGCCCGCGACGACGCCGACCTCCTTCATGCGCTGGAGCAGCCCGTCGTATAGCTGCCGGTTGCTATCCACCTCCCGCTTGAGCGACTGGTAGTCCGTGCTGCGGTCCTCCATGGCCATGATCTCGCTCTTGAGCTCGCGGATTCGGGCCTGCAGGGTCGCCTGCTCCTGCACCTTCGCGGCGTAGTCCGACTTGACCGCCTGGCGGATGGCTCCGATCTCCTTGCCGATCTGCTGGTCGATCTCCTCGATCTGGCGCTCTATCTGCTGCATCTTCGGGTAACCCGGTTTGTAGACCTTGAGGTTCTCCTGATACTGCAGCTCGAGCTCGCCCTTGCGCTTCTTCAGCGTCTGAATGACCTCGCTGTCCAGTACCTTCAGGGTGGAAAGGCCGGTCCCTTGAAGCGAGCCGGTGTACTCCGCTTCGGTCTGGATGCGCGCCGCCTCGGCCTGGACCAGTGACTGATTCATCGCATCGAGCGTCTTCAAGACGCCGCCGAGCTTGTCGTCGAGGTTGACGATCTCGCGCTCCTTGGCATAGGCCATGAGGCGCTGCTCGGAATCCTCCAGGTTGGCGCGGATCTGGACGATGCGTTCCTCGAGGAACTTCTTGGCGTAGGTCCTGGCCTCGTAGCGCCGCTCGAGCGACATGTTGATGAAGTTCTCGGCGACCGCGTTGGCGACCGCCGCGGCCTCCTTCGGATTCGGGCTGTCGTATTGAATGTTCACCAGCCGCGAGTCCCGGACCGGGGCGATCGTCAGGCTGCCAAGCAGCGCCCCCTCGAGGTTGGGCTTTCGCGGTTTCGGGGCCTTGGCCGGTGCCGTCCCCGGCCGCGCCGGCATCACCGATCCACCCCTTGACCATTGCCTTCAGGTCCGTGAGGAAGGATGGTGAGCGCTCCGCACCCGGCTCGCGGGCAGCCTCTAAACCCAGTTGGTCGACGACCCGGCGGGCGAGGCTGCGGCTCTTTAGAAGCTCGTACTGGGTCTGGTAGTAGTCCCAGTCTGAGGCGGGCTCGCCGAGCGACACCTTCTGCTGGAACTCGAGGAACTGGTCGGTCTGCGGCTCGATCTGCAGCAGGAGCGTGCTGCGGTAGATGGGCGTGGCGTTGTAGGTACCAACCAGCGCCACCAACAGGGCGATCGCGACCGCTGAAACCAGGGTCCACTTGCGCCGCAGGAGGATGCTCCAGTAGCGGCGAAGGTCGATGGCGTCCTCGTCGTAGGACTCGGGGAGCGGCTCCGGGACCAGGCCGCCCAGGCGCCGTAGCTCTCGCTGTTGGGCGGCGAGCTCCAATGCACGGATTTCGCGGCTTTCAGGCTTTCCGTTTTCCGGATCCATTGCGATCGACATTGCACTCCGTCCTGTCCCTCAATAGTCCTGGCAATTGCTTCGCGGCGTCAGTAGACCCAGGGTGCGCGTACAGCCCAACCGGTCAGGATGTCGCCCACCGCCTTGCTCAGCACGGCAGCACCTGATTTGGGCACCACGATTCGGTCATCGCCAACGATCACGGGGTCCGTGAGCTTTCCCTCCTCGATCGATGCGAGGTTGACAACGTAGGCGTTGACGCCCCCGGTCGGCTGCTTGCGGAAGACGACAATCTCATCCTTCTTGGCCACCTCGTCCAAGCCGCCCGCCAATGCGATGGCCTGCATGAGGGTCGTCTTGCCCGCAACCGGAAACACCCCGGGCTTCTTGACCCGACCGGTGACCGTGACCTTCTGGCTGGCATATTCCGCGACGAAGATGTTCACCTGGGGGTTCTGAAGGTAATTCTCGCCAAGCTGCTTGGCGATCGCCTGCTCTGCCTCCCGCGGTGTGAGGCCGCCGACCTTCACGTTGCCGATCAGCGGCATGACGACGAATCCGTCCTCGTTGACGCGCTCCTGGCTGGAGAGCTCATCGACCTGGAACACCTTGATCTGCAGCAGATCGTAAGGACCAATCCGGTAGGTCCTGTCCGGGCCCGGGTCTTCCGGTATGCCGACCACGGCGGGCACGAACTCGCCCTTCAGGTCCGGTTGGGCGGTTGCCGTGGCTGCGGCTGGATCAGAGGAGAGTGCCGCGCCTGGTATCGACGCCGTGCCGCCTGACGTGGAGCAGGCCTGCGCGCCGAGGATGAGCAAGGCGACGGGGAATACTCGAAAGAAAGACTTCATGGTTTGCTGCTACTGCACGGCAAGCCAAGTGACCCCCGCGCGCCGGCTAAATGGCGTAATCCTTAGCGGGGCAGTTTAATCGTTTTGGTTGCGCGCCAACACAAGCAAGTCATACATTGCTCGCCGACCGCGGCGGCGCGGTTGTGATGTAACGCTCGGAATCCAGCCGTTGTCCCCTAAGAAGCCCCTCCCCAGCGTGCTGCACGACAGGTCCCTTTCGGTGGGCGGGGCGGTGCAATGGCCGCTTGGCCTTCTCTTGATCGTGGCGCCCCTGTTTCGCTCGGGCCAGCTCCCCCTGGCCGTCCTGGCGCTGGAGCTTCTCGCGGTCCTTGTCCTGATCGTGGTCCTCTGGCAGCCGCCCAGGCGGCTCATCAGCGGTTGGGAGGCTGTGGCTCTCGCGTTGCTTCTCGCGCTTCCCGTGCTCTACCTGATCCCCTTGCCAGCGGGGCTGGCCCACTGGCTGCCCGGACGGGAGCCCTACATTGCGGCTCAATCCCTCCTCGGCGGCAGCGCGGCCACCCATGCGACGAGGCTTTCACTCTATCCGCTGGAGACCGAGTCTGCGTTCCTATTGTTGCTCGTGCCGGTGGCCGTTTTTCTTGGGACGCGCGCGCTCGATACCCGGCGCGTGGCCCAGCTTGTGTCACTGCTGCTGGGTATCGGTGCCGCCCAGGCCCTTCTCGGCCTCCTTCAATACGGTGCCGGCGACGGAAGCCCCGCGCTGCTCGGCGTGTCGTTGGCGGGCGTCAGCCGCGCCCTTGGCACTTACACGAACCCGGATCACCTGGCGGGCCTGTTGGAGATGCTGTTGCCCGTCGCCCTCGCGCTGCTGTTTTTTTCCGTTGGGCGGGACCGCGGCGACCAGAAGCGAGGGTGGAGGCGCCGGGTTCTCTTCTTCTCGTCGGTCCGTGGTCACAAGGCGGTTGTTTACGGTGCGATTGCTCTGCTGCTGCTGGTGGGCGTGATCTTCTCCCGCTCCCGTGCGGGCATCGCTCTGGCCGTGGCTGGGATTCTGCTGTCGACCTCGATGTTCGCCCGGCGCATCGGCGGGGACAACGTTTACGGCTCCACAGGAACCGTGGTCGCCCTGGCCATCGGGGCCGGGGTTGCGATCGGACTGGTGCCGGTGCTCGATCGCTTCTCGGTGGAAGGGGCAATCAATGATGCCCGCTGGTCCATCTACTCCGCGACCATCAGCGGGATCGGGGCATTCGCCCCCCTTGGCAGCGGCCCGGGCAACTATCCCGACGTCTTCCCGGCCTTCCAGCCGCTTGAGCTCGGTCGTTGGTTCATCAACCATGCGCACAACGATTATCTGGAGTGGCTGTTCGAGGGTGGGCTACTCGCCGCGGGGCTAATCGTCCTGCTGCTCGTGTTGTATGCGCGGCAATGGCCCAAGGTGTGGACGGGGGGGGTTTGGTCGCGCTTCCGCTTCATCCAGGTGGGCGCCGGCATCGGGATCTCGCTGTTGTTGCTCCATTCGCTGGTGGACTTCAACCTCCACATCCCCGCGAACATCGTCTACTTCGCCTTTTTGACGGGTGTTTTTTTCGCCGACCCCGGAACCGAGCCCGAGCCGGCCAGGCGCAGACAGCGCCGAACTCCCTACCTGGAAGACATCGTGACCTCTGTGCCGCAATCCACGGGCACAGGGCTGGCAACGCCGCCGCCGGATCAGATCCGAAATCCGTTTCTCGACGAATAGTCCCTCAGCCGCATCGTGTGTTTGCCTGTGGGAGGCTCGCTCCGCGCGGCGACGGCAAGCCAGCCGCCAGCCCACACGGTCGCGGTGCGGAGCAATCCTCCCACGTGGCCAGTCAGGCCACATGAGCCGACCGAAGGCAGGATAGCCGCTGTGCAGCGCGACCAGGAGCCGTGACCGGATCTCAGTTCAGCAAGCTGCTTGCCTATGTGACCCCTCACCGGGCGGTGCTCCTGCTGGCGGTGGTCCTCATGGCGGGCGAAAGCGCAATCGCCCTGGCGAACCCCTGGATCGCCGGCCGATTCACCGGCCTCGTGTTTGATCCCGCCCCCTCAGGCGACGACGGTCTCCGTTGGCTGTTGGCCCTTTGGGTTTTGCTGCTCGCGGCTCAAAGCGCACTCAGCTTCGGCAACCGTTACCTTCTCGGCAGCACCGGCGAGACCATGCTCGCCAATCTACGGACCCGGCTCTACGATCATTTGCAGTCGCTCCCGCTGGGCTACTTCCATGAGAAGCGCCGCGGCGAGGTGCTTGCGCTGCTGGGCAACGACGCGGCACAGATCAGCAATTTTGTGACCGGCACGCTGGTGAGCCTGCTTCCGCTGCTGATCACCTTCGCCGGCGCCTTCTACTTCCTGTTCCGCATCAGCCCATCCATTGCCGCCCTGGCGGGCGTGCTGGTCCCGGCGTTCTTCCTCGCCATGAAGCTGATCGGGCGCCGCATTCGACCCTTGTCTTCCGAGTGGGTGCGCACCCATGCCGAGATGTTCGCGACCCTGGAGGAGAACATCGGCATGCTCCCCGCCATCAAGTCCTTCACCCGCGAGGCCCATGAGTCGGAGCGGTTCGAACGCAGCAACACCCGGCTGCTGCGCATCGCCAAGCGCCAGCTCCTGATCGAGTCGCTGCTGACGCCCTCGGTCAACCTGCTGGCCGGGGTGGGCCTGCTCCTGCTGCTGTATCTAAGCACGGTGCAGGTTCAGAGTGGGACGCTGAAGGCATCGGACATGGTGAGCATCCTGCTCTACGGCATGCTGCTGACGCGGCCGGTGAGTGGTCTGGCGGGGGTCTACGGCAGCGCGCAGACCGCGCGCGGCGCGGCACAGCGCCTGATCGAGGTGTTCGCCGTGCGCCCGGAGCCGGACGATGCCGGGGCGCCGGCGCTCGACGGCGTTTCGGGCCGCGTCCGCCTGGAGAACGTGCATTTCAGTTACCCGGGACGGCAGAAGGTGCTCGACGGAATTGATCTGGACATTCGGGCCGGGGAGACAGTCGCCCTTACGGGTGAAAACGGCTCGGGTAAGAGCACCATCGTCCATCTGCTGATGCGCTTCGCGGACCCGGATGAGGGGCACGTCCTGGTCGACGGAATCGACATCCATGGCGTGAGCATCGCCAGCCTGCGCGGCCAGATCGGCCTGGTCGCCCAGCATGTGCTGCTGCTCAACGGGACCGTCAGGGAGAACATCGCCTATGGTCGGCCGGACGCGGCCCAATCGGAGATCGAGGCGGCCGCTCGGTCGGCCCAGGCGGACGCGTTCATCTGCCGTCTGCCCCAGGGCTACGACACCCTCATCGGCGATCAGGGCATCCGGCTCTCGGGCGGCCAGCGCCAGCGCGTCGCGCTCGCCCGGGCGTTGCTGAAGGATCCGCCGATCCTGGTCTTGGACGAGGCGACCGCCATGTTCGATCCCCAAGGGGAGCTCGACTTCATCGCGGAATGCCAATCAGTGCTGGCTCAACGCACGGTGATCCTGATCACGCACCGGCCCGCGAGCCTGGGGCTCGCCGATCGCGTGCTGCTGGTGGAAAAGGGCCGCATCTCAGGGGGTGCCTTGCCGGAGGAGGGCGGCTGACTTCAGGGCGGGCGCCTGCCAATGCCCCTGGGAAGGCCGTTCCGCGGCGCAATTCGACTGGCGGCCAAACTCACGCCAAAGCAATGAGCCCCTGGTCCGCAAGCTCCCGCGCCAGTCGCAGGGTATCGCCCTCAAGCTCCTCGCGCGACACGTCATATTCATCCAGCATCAGGTCGCAGATCTCGCCGAGGGTCTTGCCCTCGCCCATGAGCTCCCACATCCGCGCACCGACCGGGTCGAGACCGAAGTAGGTCCCGCTGGTGAGGTCGAGGATCACTGTCTCGTCACCCACTGTTCGCGCCATCACTTCCGGCGGAATCTTGACCTTGTCGGACAGTTTCATGACGCATCACCCCCATCGCCGGCGTGCTCGACAATGGCCTGCCGAACGCGCTCAAGGTCCTCGAAACGCTTCGGATAATCGAGGCGGTAATGAATCGGCTCATTAGCCAGCCTCGCCACCTGGTCGAAATGGGAAGCCAGCCGCGGCCTTTCTTCCACATCGAGCAGGAACGAATGCTTCACCCACTCGACCAACGCCTCGGCCGCGCTGAGGCGTTCAAACCGCAGCGCTGCCGCGCTTCCGTCGCCGAGGAAATACACTCGGCGCAACGGCCGGGGCTGATCGCAGAAGCGAACCTCGTCGCCTGCCAGAAAACGCGACTTGGAGGTAAACGACAGCGCGGGGGCGGTCTCGACTCCCGGCGCGATGAGCGCCTCCTCGCTGTCCGCCCAGAGCCGGATCGACGGGTGACTGGGCAGGATCTGGTAGCCCTTGGCCGTCGGCTCCACCACCAATCCGTCGTCGGTCAGGAACCTGGAGCCGCTGACGGCAAAGCTGGCTGCCAGCGTGGACTTGCCCCGGCCGGACTCGGCGGCGAAGGCGACCGCCCCTCCCGCCACCTCGACGGCGCTGGCGTGAAATACCAGTTTACCCAGTTTGCTCAGGACCAGCGGCAGGACCTGGTTCAGGTAGAGATGCTGGGATGTGGCTTCGGACACCTCAGGCGCGGGGAAGCAGGTGACGTCGAGTCCGTCCGCCAAGACCTCAAAATCCGCCAGGTCGGGAAAGCGCAGCAGATAGCCGCCGTCGGCGCGATAGAACTCGGTCCAAAGGGTACCGTCAGGAAACGCCCAGGTGTGGAATGGGCTGATACCTAAAGGCGCCTGCCGGCGCGACACGGCGACCTGTAACTCGACCACTAGCGCTCGCCGCTCGACCCGGGTGGTTCGGCATCGACATTCTCGAAGATCTCGTCGAAGGGGATCGACACCCGCAAGGCCGGAAAGTGGCAATCCCCAAGATCGGGCCGATGCTCATGAAACAGCCAGTCGTGCTCCGGCGTACGCCGGAAGGTCTCCACCCGGCGCGAAGGGATGTCCACCAACACATATTCCTGCAGCGACGGCAGCATGCGGTAAGCCGCAAACTTGTCGCCGCGGTCGAAGGCCGCGGTGGATTCCGACAGCACCTCCACGATCAAGGTCGGGTGCTCGATGAACTGGCCCGCCGCATGATCGCGGGCATCGCAGGACACCATCACATCGGGGTAGAAAAAGGCATCCACCATTTCCACGCGCAGTTTCAAATCAGCGACATAGGCCTGGCAGGGACCGCCGCGCAGCCGTTGCTTGAAGGCGGCGGCCAGATTCAGAGACACCACCACATGCTCGCGCCGCGCCCCCACCATGGCGAACACCTCGCCACGGAGATACTCGTGCTTCTCTGCCTGTGCCTCCTCCCAGGCCAGATAGGCATCGGCATCAAAGCCGGTTTGTGTAGCCAGACGCGTCATGAGGGTCTCCTGAAAGGCCTGCCGTAGGGCGGCAACCCCTTGCCGCCGCGATCCCTGGGTCAACCCCGGCGCCGAGGTACGCGGGGTTTATACTGATCGCCTGGAGACTTTCAGTTTTCGGTAGGACGAAGAGCTTTGTTTTCAAGGTCTTTTCTTAACCCTTAAAACTTAAAAACTTAAAACTGACCGGTATGATGGCATCGGTGCCCCACGCTGGCATCGCCAGCGGCATAGGATGCCGACCTACGGTCTACGTGTGCTCGCCGGTCCTCTTTGTCAGACCCATCCTCGCATGTACTCCAAACGATGGGTTTCGCTATCGCTCTACCCATCCTTCGGGTCTGTATCAAATAAAGGTTGCGGGTGAAACACCAAAGCGGTCACAGAGCGCCCGAATCTGACGGACATTGAGCTCGCGTTTGCCGGCGAGTATTTCCGAAACCACACCCTGACTGCCGATCTCGGTGAGATCACCCTGTTTCAGCCCGTGCTGCTGCATCAGAAACCGCAAGGCCTGCAGTCCCGTAGCGTCTGGTATAGGCTGATGTTCAGCCTCGTAGTCCCCGATCAGATCGCCCACGATGTCCGCCAGACCCATACCCGGGTGACGCTCATCACCAGCGGCCTCGTCCAGCAACGCCTCCAACATCACCACCATGCGCTGATAGTGCGCCTCGTCCCGAATCGGCGCGATGTCCGTGGCCGCACGGAAGCTTTCCCAAGCCGGGAGCAGTTGTTCCAACTCAATGGGTGCGTTCATGACTTCCACGCTCCTCTGTCGTAGTCGCGGTGGGTAAGCACCGCCTTGACATAGACAGTTTGCTTCTCAAACCGGATGTATGCAATCAATCGGTACTTGTTGCCACCGACATCGAATACCGCCAGTTCTCCGACCTTGTCGACCGTGTTGAACGCCGATTTGAGCTCGGCCCAATTCGTGAATCTGTTTTTCTCCATCACCCGGCGCCACCCTTGAAGAACGGCCTCCGCCTGTGGGTGGGCAGCAGCAAAGATCCGCAGCGCCTTGTTGCCGATGATTCTCACGGACTGACGATATCGCAGATTGCGATTTCCAGCAGGGTGATTACCGTCGAACCTCAGCGAGCGCCGCGGCGTTGCCTTCCCTGGCACTGGATTCCGGCATCCAGCCGGAATGACGGGTGCGGTGGCCACACTTGACTACCGTCGTCCTGGCAGGATGCCGGGGACCCAGTACCAGTGAAGCTACGCAGCGGGCGAGTTGACGAATAGCGCCGAGCACCTCTTGCAAAGCCCGATCACACCAACCGGAGCGGGCGGACGAACCTACTGCAGCCGCGCCCTACGGCCGCAATCAACCCACGGGCTCAATGGACATCCTTTCCCAAGACCTGCGCCAGGAAGCGTGAGAGCGCCTGGGGAGACGGGAACAGGCCGGGAGGATCGTGCAACACCGCCTGCTCAATCTCCCGCGCGGTCCGGCATCCGTCGCAGTAAGCGTCACTCCCTGTCGATCTCCCCAGGCCAGATAGGCCTGGGCATCAAAGTCCGTTTGCGTAGCTAGACTCGTCATGACAGTCTCCCGAAAACGCAAGTGGGAGGGCCGCTCCGCGGCGCGACCGCCTGTCAGCACTCAGCAAGTCGCGGTGCGGGGCAGCCCTCCCACAAGGAGCCGCAGATCAGTGGGAGCGGCGCCCCGCCGCGATGGGGCGTCTTCCAGAAGCCTCCCTGGAAGACGCATCATCTCCCGGGAAAAACTCCTACATCCGCGCCGGAACGCCCCTTGAAGCAAAGCTACCCACCAACGAAGCCCTACGTATGTTCGCCCGCCGTCTTTGTCAGACTCATCCTTTCACGACGCTGGATGAGCTCTCCAAGGGTACGCAGAACCGCATTGACCTCTTCGGAGGTCGGAAACATCGCCGCGACATCGTCATCCAATCGGACCAAGTTCGTAC
>CAVOQO010000126.1:0-6759 GCA_963698355.1 uncultured Gammaproteobacteria bacterium
TTCCTATCCCGAGCGGGGCAGCCCGCAGGGGGGAGTGGTCAGCCCGTTGGCGGCGAATATCTACCTCAACGACGTGGACTGGGCCTTCGAGGCGATTCGCAGCAAGACCGCCGAAGGTCCCTTCGAGGCGGTGAACTACCACCGTTTCGCTGATGACATTGTCATCACGGTCAGCGGCCACTCCAGCAAACGCGGCTGGGCCGAACGGGCTCTGCAACGGTTGCAGGAACAGCTCGCGCCCCTGGGTGTCGAGCTCAACACGGAGAAGACCGCGATCGTCAACACCCTCGAAGGGGACGCCTTTGGGTTCCTCGGATTTGACCTGCGCCGGGTTGCCAAGCGGCATCGGTCTGACTGTTTCATCCTGTTGACTCCGAAGAAGAAAGCCCGAAAAGCCATCAAGGCGAAGATCCGTGATCTGATCCGCCACGGCAGGAGCGACCCCGATCAAGGACCTGATCGCGCGACTCAACGCCGCCGTGGCCGGCTGGGTGAACTACTTTCGGGTTGGCAACAGCAGCCGGGCTTTCAGCGAGGTGCGCGACTACCTGGAAATGAAGGTACGCACCCTACTGACGCGACGCAAACGGCGGAAGAAGCGCAGTGTCGGCTGGCGGCGGTGGAGTAACGACTATCTCTATGGGGCGCTGGGGCTGTTCTGGGATTGGAAAATCCAGCCGCTGCCCGGTGCGGAGTCCTATTCGTGAAAGTGGCTGCCCGACTGGACAGGACACATAACCCTTGCGACGAAACCTGCTGGGTGAGCCGCTTGAGGGAAAACCTCACGAGCGGTTCTTATGGGGAGGGGCTGGAAACGGGACGACGGCGAACCCTAAACGGGCACGAAGGGGGAAACCCCGGAGACAGACAAGGGCGACCCTGCAAAGCGTTACCGCGCCAGTCCCTTACCCGACAGGTTTACTTCAGAATCCTCAAAAGCGGCTGCCGCATCGAGAAGCTGCAACTGGAGAGGCTCCAGCGCCTGGACCCGGCGCTCGCCTTCTACATGATCGTGGCCTGGCGGGTCCTGTTCCTCACCATGCTCGGGCGTGAATGCCCGGAGATGCCCTGCGATGTGGTGTTCGAGACCGCAGAGTGGCAAGCCGTCTATATCGTCACCGAGCGCAAGCCCCCGCCCGACACCCCACCCACGCTGGATCGAATGGTGCGCATGGTCGCCGGCCTCGGCGGCTTCCTCAACCGCAAGGGCGACGGCTTCCCTGGCCCCCAAACCCTCTGGATCGGACTCCAGCGCGCCGCCGATTTCGTTCTCGCGATGGACGTACACCGCAATGCAGAAGGCGCGATTTGTGGGTAACGATGTGACGACTAGGCCGACAATCAAATGCCCATAGCCAACAGCTGTTGTGCCGATAAACAGAATGTCTTTCTGACTGAAGTTTCCCGGTTTTAATAAGATAAGTAATTAAGCAACCACGAATACGCCGCGCACATTAGTGATTGCTTATAAAGGTTTATCGGTCGGTTGGATCTGGGTGGTATCGGGAATACGGTTATTCGAATGCGGTGCAAGTACAGCGACTTAATAATGAATGCGGACTCTATTCGGAGTATAATCGAAGGTGCCTAACCCATTGATTACACATCCAAACGAGCCCGCATTCGATGTCAAGCTTACCTGCTCTCGCGACGCAATTCCAATCCCTGTTTCCGGCCACGGACAACGGCCAAGAACGGGGGCGTTGGTTCATCCTGACCCTGCAGGCGATTCTGGTTCCGATCACCGCCTCGCGGACCTCCAACCTGTTGCGTGCGATCGAGACCTTGTTCGGGGTGCCGATCGCCCAGTCGCGCTACTACACCTTCATGGCCTCGGTGAAGCTGCCCTGGGTGCGGTTGTGGGAGCTGCTGTGGCGGGCGATCCCCACGCCGCTCACCGACGGTCGCTTGCTGGTGGCCTTGGACGATTCGATCAACGCCAAGACCGGGCGCAAGGTGTTCGCCTGTCAGCGCAGCTTCGACCACGCGGCTAAGACCAATCAGAGCCACTACCCGTGGGCACAGACGATCGTGACGGTGGGCCTGCTGAAGCTGATCCACGGGCGCTGGAGTTGTGTGCCGCTGGCCTTTGCCTTCTACCTGCGCCGTCAGACCTTGAGCGAGCGCTGCATCCGGGTGCGGCGCCAGGCGCTGGTGTTTGAAACCAAGTTTGCCCAGGCGGTCGCGTTGATCGGTCGCTTGGCTACGGTCTTTGCCGAGGTTCCGATCCTGGTGGTCACCGACAGTTGGTTCGGCAACAACGGGTTGCTCCAGCCGCTGCGGGCGTTGGTGGGGCCGCGTGCCCAGTTGCTCTCGCGCCTGCGCAGCAACGCCGTGCTGTTCGATCGCGCGCCCGCGACCCCGGGGCGGTGCGGGCGCCCGCGCAAGTACGGGGCGCGCTTGGGCTCGGTCGCCCAATTGGCCGCGGCGCTGCGCAAGGACGCTCGTCCCTATACCCTGCACCTCTACGGTGGGATGCGCGAGGTATTGGCCGCCGAGCGCCTGGTCATGCTCAAGACGCTGCGCTGTCAGGTGCGCGTGGTGTGGGTGTTCCGGCGCACCCAGTGGATTGCCCTGGTCACCACCGACCTGACCTTGTCGGTGGAGCAGATCATTGAATACTACGCGGCGCGCTGGAAGATCGAGATCGACCAGCCATGCTGCCTCCGTAAAGCGATTACTCGGACATGGATGGGGGTGGTGGCGCAGCGACACGCTGGTGGTTGGCCCAGCCGCGTGGTGCCGTGCGGCGTGCGCGCAGGCGTTCGCACTCCTGCGCATCGGCCCACACCAGCCAGCGGGTGCGCCCGGCCTGCTGGACCTGGCGGGCGCGCACCCAGCCCTTGCCGATCCAGCTGAACAGGGTGATCGCGGGCATGTCCAGCGCGCGGGCCAAGTCGCTCAGGGGCCATTCCCCAGGGGCCAGGGCGAGGTTGGCAGAGCCACGCTGCTTGGGCGAGCCGGTGTGCAGGCCCTGGCGGGCCAGCAGATGGGCCACCATCGGGGCATTGAAGGTGTCACGTCGTTTGGGCGGATGCCAGCCCTCGGCATTGAGCCGCTCGGCGATGGCGATGCAGGTGAGGCCCTGCCCCTGCAGGGCGACGACCCGGGCCAGCAGGTCGGGGTAGTAGCTCAACTGCTCGAAGCGGGCCACCGGGCGGACGATTTCGGTAGCGGTGCGGTGACCGCCGGCCCAGTGCACCTCCACGGGCACTTGCTCGGTGTCATCACGCACGGTGACGATGACCCGCTCGATGAGCTGGCGCACGATTGCCTGACGCTCGGCCGCAGTGGTGGTCGGGGCCTCCCACAGGGCCGGGATGTCGGCGGCGAGGCGGCGGATCGCCGCGCGCTCCGCCTCCGAGAGGGGGCTGGGCGCGCTGGTGCGAAAGCGCTCAGAGTCCGCCGCCAGGGTGGCCTGGGCCGCCAGCGCCTCCTCCCACTGCCGTTCGAGCGTGCGTGCCACCAGCCGGTTCTCCGGTTCGACCGCCTGGTACTGGCGCTCGGCGCGTTGCGCCGTATAGGCTGCCCGCTCCAGGCGTTGCTGCCACTGGGCCTGCTCGCGTGCGCGCTCGGCTTCGAGGTCGGCGGCCACCTGCAAGCTAATCTCCAGGGCAGCCGGTTGCAGGGCCTCGAGCACCAAGCGGCGAATGGCGGCATCCAACGGTGTGCCGGTCAGGGACTGACACAGCGGCTCGGCATAATCGCTCATCAGGCGCCCGCAGACGTAGCGCAGCCCCGTGCCATTGTTGCTGTACTGGGTGGCCATGCGCCGCCCGCAGCGCCCGCAGATCAGCAGTCCCGACAACAGCGATGGACCGGAGCGCACCACGCCGATCCCCTGGGCGGTATTGGCCGCCAGCTGGCGTAGGTTGCGCTCGTACTGCGTCCACCCGATGTAGGCGGGCAACCGGTCCTTGAGCAACACCTGCCACTGCTCGGGGGTCGCCTGCACGCGTCCAGTGGCGGGCCGGCCCGGAAGCTTGCGGCGCGCGTCGGTGGGGCGACGCCCGTAGACATAGGCCCCGGCATAGATGGGATTGTGCAGCAGGTTGCTCAGCGTGACGCGGTTAGGGCGACGCCACTGCAGATCGCCTTTATGCGCCCCACTGGCGAGGCGATAGGGCAGGCGTAGCCCTTGCTCGACCAGGTAACGCAGCACGCCATGGAGGGTGCCGCGGCGCTCGAACTGCGTGAAGACCGTCGCAATGACGCTGCGTGCCTGCTCATCGGGGTCTTTCATCACCTCCCCCGAAGGATGGCGGACGTAGCCCATCGGCAGGGGCAGGGACAACTCGCCCCGCCGCGCCTTGGCCCGCTTGCCCTCGAGCATGCGCTGCTTGAGGATGTGTAGCTCCGCTTCCGACATCGTCCCCTTCAGGCCCAACAGCAGCCGATCATTGTAGGTGCTCGGATCGTACAGGCCGTCGGCATCGGCCAGCAGGGTGGAGAACACCGCGCAGACTTCCAATAATTGGTACCAGTCCCGCGAGCTGCGCGCCAGGCGCGACATCTCGATGCCGAGCACCAGCCCAACGTGGTCTAAGCCCACCTCGGCGACCAGACGCTGAAACCCCGGCCGCCCTTCGGCGCTGCTCCCGGAACGCCCCTGGTCCTCATCGATGACCATGACCTGTGCGGGCGACCAGCCCAAGGCCACTGCACGATCCACCAGGGCATATTGTAGACGGGTCGATTCTTGATGCCGATCAACCTGTTGCATCGTCGATTGGCGCACATAAACAATCGCGCACCGCGCCAGGTGGGCGGCCTGGATCTTGCCGCCAAGAAGATCGCCGGGCGCTGGACGGGAGGGGCACAGGCACGCACTCATCGCCGGCCTCCTGCCCCGCGCGGGGCGCACCGAGCTGGCGTTGCACCAGCCCGCTCAACAGCGTGATCAGGCGTACTCGTCGCGTTACAGGGAGCAGGCTCCAATCCACCGGAAGCCCCTGCTTGATGCCTGTTTGCCAGCCATTTCACCAGCGCCAACAAAGCGTTGCGACCAAGTATGGGTAACACTTGGGAGGTTGTCAAAGATCTATTTACAGCGGTACCAGAGATGGGGTGTTGAGGCTGGCTTTCGCGAGATCAAGCAGGAGATCGGCAGCGCCGAGACCCAGACCCGCAACCCCGATGCAGTGACCAATCATCTGCACTTCTGCATGGCCGCCACCACCCTGACTTGGATCTACGGCGCGCGCCTGGACAAGGCTCCACCGCGTCGCTATGCCACCGCCAAGCGCACCGAATATGCCTTCGCGGACCTACGCCGCGCCTTGGCCAAGGACTTCCCGAGCACGGGTTTCGGTATCGATTGCGGTGCCAGCGAGAAAACGACGCGAAATCCGCTGATCGCCGCCGTTATGCGGCTCGTGGCGTAAGGGAAAACGGGAAACTTCAGCTCATGAGAAACAAGCAAGGTTTATCCCGTCGCGTCGCCCGTTGCCCGATGCCTTGTGGGGGCTCAATAGCTCGATGCGCACACGCGGCGGACATGACGGAGTCACGGGTGCCCTGCGCGGGTCGGCAGCGGCCAGCCGGCCACGGCTGCCGCTGACGCTGGGCTCCGAGACGCCCGGCAGCGCCGATCCACCGCGCTCAACAAGCACCGGGCCCCGACAGGCGGCATTCGCATCAACCACCAAGACAATGGGCAGGTCGAGGGTCTGCCCTGCCGCCACACGAAGGGGCGCGCCGTCGTCGATCTGGAAGACGTGTGGCAACACCAACTGCGCGCTCCGGAGGGTGCGGGCCGGTGAAGAGCTGGAAGAAGTACACGCATTGGTGGAAACGCCGAGCATCCCACCACTCCGAACCGGCTCACCGAGCAGTAGGCAGTGGGCTATGGACGATCTGACCGCGGAAATCTGGGAGCGCCCCCAAGTCCCTCCCGCCCGCTACGGGCTGCGCTTTTCGGGCGGCCGAAAATTGATAGAACCTGGGAACTAGCATACCGCCGTCGGGCATGAGCCGCCGTTCAGTCGGGATTCAGGAAGTTTGTTTCAAAATTCCTGTGGGGCCCCCGCCGTTGAGGATTCAATGGATTTGGTCCAACGGGTGGGTCGAGGACAACGCCCCCTCGCCCTAGCCCTTTTCGCATTGCCGGTGGCTCGTATATAACTGGAGGAACCCGGATGACGAACACGAAGAAGGGCTCCGCGCGAACGCCCTGCCCCCACGAGCATGTCCTCCGTCTCTATAACGCGAGTCGCCTCAAGGATCCGTGGTCGTCGTTTCGAATCTCCATGCACCTTCTGAGCTGCGATTACTGCCAACAGCGCCTTCGGGAGCTTGATGATCGGCCAGTCTTCTACCACTAAATCACCGGGGGTGCCGATCTGGGGCGCGTTGAGTCTGGCGGGCTTCTGTCCAATCACCGCGGATTGACGGACCATGGATACAATGCGCGCCGCTATTCCCCGGCCTGCCGCTGCTGACGGCTGGCCAACATCCGGGGCTGATCGATCTCGTGCCGGTTCCGCAGGGGTGCCGCATCAAGGACCAGGTGATTTTCCCAGCGCGCAGGCCACCCTGGTTCCTCGGCCCTTGGGACACGTCGACGGTTGCGATGGGCTTCGTGCGCATTGGAAGCCCGGGACGGTCTGGATGCTGAATCTCGGCAGGGCGTGGACACGCAACCGGCTCCTGTCGGCCGCCGCCGTCCTAACCGAGACATCGATGGGGTCCGGTGTCTGTGCAGAGGGCAGACTGCCAGCTGCCGGGCCCCGACGGCGGCGACGGTCGAGGTACCCCGTC
>CAVOQO010000127.1:0-30296 GCA_963698355.1 uncultured Gammaproteobacteria bacterium
CAAGCCCTCGCCACGGCGCCTGCGGTGGGATCGTAAGGCGTGGCGGTGCGCCTCACCGCCGAGGCGATGCGCGCGATCTGGTTGGCCATCGCGACCACGGCGACATGGGTGTGGCGGCGCGCCTTCAGCGCCGTGGCCCAGCGACTGGTCCGGTCCTCCTTGCGCTCGAGGCAGCGCAGCACCGCCCGAGCGCCGGGGATGAGCAGGTTGCGCAGGCACACATCCCCGCGTGTGCTGATGCCGAGCAGTCGCTCACGGCCCCCGGTGGAGTGCTGGCGTGGCACCAGGCCGAGCCAGGCGGCCAGCAGCGCGGTGGCGCCCGTGGCCCCAAGGCCGGGGATTGTCATCAGGGCGCGTGCCTGGGCATCGCCTTGGGCGATCTGCTCGATCTGTTCATCGTAGTGGGCGACCCGCTCATTGAAGTGACGCAGCTCCTCGGCCAGCCCGGAGAGCTCGGCGCGAAAGCGCGCGCTCAGCCCGTTGTCGGCGTCCTCCAGGATCTCCGGCAGGCGCCGGTGGATCGCCGGGCGTCCTTGCGCAATTTCGATGCCGTATTCCAGCAGCAGGCCGCGGATCTGGTTGATCTGCGCGGGCGCTGCTGAACCGCCAGGCTGCGCATGCGGTGGATGGCCTGGATGTCCTGCTGCTCGAGCGTCTTGACCGCCACGAAGCGCATCCCCGGGCGCTGGGCGGCCTCGCCGATGGCCTCGGCATCGGCGGCGTCGTTCTTGTTGGACTTGACATACGGCTTGACGAACTGCGGTGCGATCAGGCGCACCTCGTGGCCAAAGGTGCGAAACAGCCGGGCCCAGTGATGCGCACGGCCGCACGCCTCCATCGCCATCGTGCACGCCGGCAGCTGGGCCACCACCGCACGCAGACGCGCCCGGGTCAGCTTGCGCCTCCGCACCGCCCGACCCTCCCCATCGACCGCGTACAGATGGACGCTGCGCTTGGCCAGGTCGATGCCCACGAACCTGATCACGCTCTCTTTGCTAAGCTCTTTCATTGGTCTGCTCCGCTACCTCGTGTCGACGACGTTTGCTCAACGCGTCGATTGTGCCCTCATCGGACCGGTTGGAGGAGCGGGGCGGACCATCCCATTACGGTAACCTAAAGAAGACGCTGATCGATGGCCATCCCGGCCATGATCGGCCCCCCCGTGCGAGCGGCACGACACTCGAAAGGCTGCATTTTCGGGTACTCGGCGTCCGAAAATGCCGGGGCGTCCCGCCCCGACCACCGAATCCGGCATAGACCGGGCGCGAATAGCGATCGCTTACCAGCGCCGGACTCAGATCCAATGGTCAGGTCGCCTTCTTCACCGGCGGAAGAGCCGGGGCCGGACCGTCATTGGTCGGTTGCCGGTAACGACTCCACGCGCTTCGCGCACGGTCGCAGATATCGCGCCGGCTGGATCTGCTGCTCTACAAGTGGGCATTAGCGGCAGGCCAAGAAGCCACGGCGCGCTCTCATCGGTGCCAATCCCGGCGATGTCTACGCGTTCCCCCGTGGTCCGCTCACGTTCTAAGCTCGTCTATGTCGCCATGTACGATGCAATCCCAGTGAATGACGCCGTTTTCATCACTACTTGTTTCCAGGATGATGCTTCCGTTTCGCAACGCCGGAAGAACCGTGAAGCCAATCCTGATCGCCCCGTTATTGTCGAGGCGGTAGTAGACCCCATCCGGATAAGGCGTTTGGGCGGCAACGCCAAGGGCGCCGCATCGCGTGGAAAAGTGCCCTCCAGCAAGTAATATTCCTCAACCAACGAGCGAAGCCTATCGGTTTCAGATAAGGCATAGTTGGTTCTGTGTCGGAGGTTGATCTCCTCCAGTTCAACTCCGCCGAGGAACAGCAAATATGCAGGAACGGTGCGCCCAACATTTTCGCGCCAGGGCATTCCCCGCCAGCAAGCGGGGCTCGGACCCGCCGGCGCCTGAGAGCGAAATCCACCCATCACCAGGTAAACCACGGGGGTCATTTGTTCGTGTCGCCAGGGGGTCAATTCCTGGTGTCGCTTGACAACCAGATAGGCACGGAAGAACGATCCGACAGGCCGGTGCAGCTAGCACAGCTCCGGTCAATGAAGCCATTCGGACGGATCTCTGATGCAGCTGGCCGACCGGGAAGACCTGTAGCGATCTCATCGCCTACCCAGGAGCCTACAGATGGGAAAGGAGGGACTGGCGTTCAGCAAGTTGGCGGGAAGCGTCCCGCCGAGGATGGGGACTTGTGGGAACTCCATGCCTGAGGAGGTTTCGCGTCAAAGCTAGGATTTATGGAATTGCGCTTAGTCGGGCTTTTTCTTGCTCAGCAGAGCGGCCTGTGCGGCTCTCGAGACAGGCCACCAATGGCTTGATTGTGGTCCCCTTCCATGTCGGCGCAACCAAGCGTCGATCAATTGGTGCAAGTCTTGGAAGTCTTCGTTGGTGCCCGGATCGAAACGTCGGCGATAGTAAAGCTCCAGGGCGGGTAGCAATTCCGCGACCGTTACTTCCCCCTCACGCTCGAGCCGACGCAGCCAGTTCCGTAGCGTTACCCCGGGTTGGCGCCCAAATCCCCGTTGGGTCATTGCCTGTTCCACGGGAGCGAACGGGGACTCTTGATCGCCGGTCTTACAAGGGGGCTGCGGAGGCCTCGAACGGCGCCGGCCGCGCCTGCCGATGCGCCACAGAAGTGCTGCTGTCAGCGGGACCAGGAGTGCGACCCAAACGAGCTGTCCCTGGGGGGATTCGTCCGTTCGGGTGAGCACGAATGTCAATCGCGCCCACAGGTCCAGGACGGGCGTCCACCACGGGCGCTCGTCCGCCTCCAGTGCGGACCAGTCCGGGGGCGTGGGGTCGAAGTCCCGCCAGGCCCCGTTCACCCAGGCACTCACCCACGCGTGAGCGTGCCTTACGCGGGCGACGTAAGCGTCCTCCAGATCGCTATACTCCTGCACGGACCAGCCCCGGACATAACGCGCCGGAATGCCGGCCTGACGCAGGAGGAGGACAGCGGCGCTGGCGAAGTACTCACAGTGCCCGGCGCGGCGCCCGAGCAGGAAGTGAGAAAGCGCGGTGGTCCCCCGTGGGGGCCCCTCCAGACGCAGGGTGTAACGAAAGGACTCGTTGAACCACCGATCCAGGCGCTCAAGGACCTCCGTTGCCGACAGCCCCTCCAGGGCGAGCTCGTTGACCACCTGTTGTAGGGCCTGGCGTTCCTTCGGCGGAATGCGCAAGTCGGTCTCGCCGGGCTGCGATGCTTGGGAGGAACCGCCGTAGGCCACGCGGTAATCGGCCGCGGCCGGCCCCTCGAGTACCTTGACCGTTCCGGAGGCATTGCGGCTGACGCGCGCGCCCTGTAGGCCGTAAAGTGTACGGCTGCCCTCCGGCAATGGGAGTATCCCCTTACCCTTTCTAAGCTCCATGAACACCCGGATCTCCTCGGGATCTGGGGCGTCGCCTGGGAGCCGCCAGCCAGCCCCCTCCAGAGCCAGGGACTCAAAGGGCGCAGCGTCCGCCAACCAGGTGCCATCGACGTAACGTTGATAAGTGGCTTCGCGAAGCAGCAGTGGCTGGCTCAGCATCCGGTCGGAATACACCCGCAGAACGATGCGTTCGGACTGCTTGAGCGACCCGACCTCGCCAATAGCGGTAGTAACCCGATACGGGTCAAGATCGCTCCCGAACCAGTTGGGCAGCCACTCCACGGCGACATCTTCGAGACCTGCCTGGGCTCGTTGCAGGCCGACACCGATGGCGTGGCCGACTCCCCCCGCCAGCAGCAGGGCTATCCCCCATGCCCAAGGGCGCTGTCCCCGTGGTCGGTACCGCCACAAGCCCCAGGCTGCGAGTAGGGTCAGGAGTGGGTAGTAATAACGCCCCGGCGGCGGCAGCATTGCGGATGCAAGCAGGCAAGTGAGCAGGAACGCGGGTCCGACGTCGAGCAGCTCCGCGCCGCCAGGTCGCCCCCCACGCAGGCTCGGCATCAGCACCGATCGCTCTACCCCGCCGCGCTCACCGTAGAATTGCAGCGCGAGCACCGGAAACAGCAGGGCCGGTGACCACTGAACTAGCAGGATCAGGGCACTGCCAAGACGCGGCTGGGTCAGATAGAGATACACCGCGGTGAGCACGATCGACACGCTCACCAGGTCAGCCGTCCGCTGGCGCTCGCGCAGCTGGAGCTCCCAGCGCCAGTCGAAGACATGCGGCAACTCGGCGAGCAGTGCGAGCGGCAGCCCCAACCACCAGAGGCCCGTATGCCAGCCCCAGAACGTGAGGGCGCTACCCAGCAGGAAGGGCGGCACGCTCACAGGGTCGCCAGTCCCTGGGCAGGGTCCGCTGGGTCCAGCCGGTACAGGCTGCCGGGCAGATCGGCGAGGGGGCCCGGCTCCAGTTGTTCCGGGCCGCCGACCACCAGCACCCGCACGGGCACCCCGAGGGCGCGAAGCGTCCCGGCGAGCTCGCGCCGTGCGCGATCCCAATCGAGCAGCACGCAAAGGCAGGCGCTGAGCGCCGGAGCGTGGTCGAGGACGGCGTGGGCCAGCCTGACAAAATCAGCCGAAGGCGACGGTTCCACGCAGGCCAGTACCTCCAGCAGGGCCTCGCCCGACATCAGACCCCGCCCGCTGGTCAGCGTGTAAGCTCTATCCGCCACGAACATCAGATCCAATAGGGCGTCGCCACCGTGCAGGGGCTCCACGAAGGACGCCGCTACCGACACGGCGATCTCGAAGTCCTGGGCACGACCCGTCGCCGGAGAGGTATCCAATACCAGCGCCTGCCTGCTGAAGTACTCGTCCTGATATTCCTTTACCACCGGCTCACCACAACGCGCCCAGGCCGCCCAGTGGATGTGGCGTTGGGAATCGCCGGGGCGATAATCGCGCAGCCCCATGAACTCTTGGGAGTCCCCCACCGACGATGCCAGAGTGACGCCGCCTGGCTGCAGGCGTCGCTGTCCGGGTGGGCGCTGCGGCGGCACTGGGTAGCGGCGGGGCAGGACGAGGAGTCGCTCGGAGGGCGCCAACGCTGTTGCCCGGCGGGCAAGCCCGAGGGGGTCTCTGCGGCTGGCCTCGAGTTCCGCCAGGCGCAGGAAGCCCCGGCGCCGAGGCACGAGCTCGAGCTCCAGGCTCGTGCGCTCGCCCGCCGCTAGGTCGGGCAGCGTAACCTCGGCTGGCGCCTCCGCGCGGCGACTCTGCTGCACCAGCCAGCGCCAGCGGGGATAGGCGAACAGGCGGTCAAACGGATTGATGCGTTGCTCGCCGGGCGCGCGCAGGGTCAGGAACTTCTCCAGTTCCGGGCGGGGATCTGGCAAGCGCTCGACGAGCCGCAGCTCGCGCTGCGTTCGCCCGCCGAGGTTGTTCACCTCCACACCATACCGCAACGTCACACCCACGGTGGCATGGCGCGGTAACCGTCGTTCGGCGCGCAGCAACCGTGGCCGGCGCAGACTCAGGAACCAGGCCGATAGCAGCAACGCCAGCCCCAGGCTGAACGCCTGAAAGGCCAGCGTTTGCCGAGTATCCACGCCGAACATCCCCGCCAACAGGGTGCCCGACAGGATGACGCGACCCGTAGGCGTAAACCGGCGACGCAGCCACTCCTGGAATCCGGTCAGCCGCCGCAGGCCTCGCCAGGTCAGCCGCTGTGACCAGGCCGCCATCGATCACGCCGGGGGAGGAACCCGCTCGAGGCACTCTCGCACGATCGTCTCGGCAGTGCGTCCGGCAAATCGGGCCTGCGGATCGAGGGCGAGACGATGGGCAATGACGGAGATCGCGGCCTCCTGCACGGGTTCCGGGGTGAGGAAGTCCTCGCCATCGAAGAGGGCGAGCGCTTGGGCAACCTTCATGAGGGCCAGGGACGCCCGCGGGCTGGCCCCCAGGGCAACGCCGTCGACCTGGCGTGTGGCAGCCACCAGCTCCACAACATAACGGCGAACCGGCTCACTCACCCGCACCTTGCGGGCCGCCGCGCGCAACGCAACCACGTCAGCGACCTCCACGCAAGGACGGAGATCTTCGAGGGGATGGCGGAGCACCTGCGATTCCAGTATCGAGGCCTCGTCCTCGACCGACAGATACCCCAGGCTGAAGCGCAACGCGAAGCGGTCCATCTGCGCCTCGGGCAGCGGGTAGGTACCGTGAAACTCGATCGGGTTCTGCGTGGCGATTACGAAGAACAGCTCCCCCAGCGGGCGTACCTCCCCATCCACACTGACCTGGCCTTCGCCCATCGCCTCCAGCAGGGCCGACTGGGTGCGCGGTGACGCGCGATTAATCTCGTCAGCCAGCAGTATCTGGCTGAAGATCGGGCCAGGGCGGAATCGAAACAGCCGCTCTGCCGGGTCAAAGACGGAAACCCCGAGAATGTCCGATGGCAGCAGGTCGGGTGTGAATTGAATGCGCTTGAACTCCGCGCGCACCGACTGCGCCAGCGCTCTAGCCAAAGAGGTCTTGCCCGTGCCGGGCACATCCTCCAGCAGGACATGCCCGCCGGCGGTGAGTGCGGCCAGCAACCGACGTATCGCCGCGGATTGGCCGCGCAGAACTTGCGCCAGGTTGGCGCTCAGGGCGCCGTAGGTTTGTTGCGGTGTCAAGGGGCCCTTGTTCTCCCAAGGAATAACTGGTGGCGTCGCCGACACGACTCGATAGATCCTGCCAGGAAGTCCGCCATGCTTCCGGCCCGTTGGCCGACAGTCCGATTTCTGGTGGTCAAGCGCTGCCGAAGCGAATCGCCACCACGACATGAGCGATGAGCTTCAGGCGCAGTGCCGTTTGTGGGAGACCTCAGCGCGTCCGTCGCACACGCCTTGCTCCGTCGAAGCCACACCCCGCATCGCCAGGAGGCAACAGCGTCATGCAACGCCCCGCCACCCGCGAATGATCGGTTGCCTAATCGAGTCGCGACGACGATACACTCTCCGGCGGGCACGGCCTATGAAAGAGTCCGCAAAGCCGGTCGAGTGTGGAGAATGCCCAGCCGCGTCAATGGAACTCAAGGGCGGGCGCGAATGACTGGCGAAGCATTCACCGGCAGCTTAGCGTCGCACTGCGGTTGAGCTTCGCTCGTTGGCGTTCCGGCAGCTCCTGGTCGAACTGAGTCGCACAGAGGGGAAACTGCGAGAGGCCGCAAAGCGTCCTGACCTGCCGCTCAGCCGAGGCCTTTCGGGTGGCGGCTCTGCGTCCGGAACGATCCCCCGGGGCACATGCCGTCCAGTGTCTTGCCCGTCGCCATTTCGATCCCGCGCTCAACTTCGGGCGCGGCCTCCTCGCCGGTCCTGCCTCCGCTTCAGGATCTCTGAGGTGGCCACAATCGGCGACGGGCACCCTGATTCTGACTCTCGGCTGGCACACGCGCTTCACTGCCGCTGCTTGCGGGGCTTCCCCCGAACCTCGGGGTGGAGCGGCTGCTGGGTAGGCTGGCACCCGATTCGCGGAAGTCGATCGCCGCGGCCATGCGCGAGCAGCTGCAGGACTACCTCGACCCCGACCGCGCCTGGCGGCAGCTCGAACAGGGGCCCTGCACGCGGCGGCGGGCCCATCCACCGTCCCCACCCGGATGGCGCTCCCAAAGGCGAGGATCAGGGCATCACCCGGGGAGACCCCTGACGACGCGGTCCCAGTCGATCTCCACGCCGGGGCACGCCTCACACCGCAGACTCCCTTGCATCTCATGCACGCGCGGGCGCGCGAAGGCCCCGTCCACCAGGCGATACACGGTCACCACCCGATCGACCGGATGGGCCAGCCAACACTCGCGCACGCCGTGCCGCTCGTAGAGTGCGAGCTTGCGGATCTGGTCATGCCCGGCGCTGGCGGGCGACAGGACCTCCACGATCCAATCCGGCGCCCCACGGCAGCCCCGCTCGTCGGGCTTCGCCGGATCACACACGACCAGGAGATCAGGCTGGACCACGGTCGCAATGGCCTCGTCCGCCTCGTCGCCATCGGGCAGGCGCACGTCGAAAGGTGCCAGGTTGACCTCGCAGGGACCACCTTCCAGGGCGTCAGCAACTTGGCGTGATATCTCCATCAAGAGCCGCTGGTGGGTGCGGGGGCCATGCAGAAGGCCTCGCCATCGATCAGCTCGTAGCGCACGTCCTCGGGCCAGGTGAGGTACTCGCCGTAGGTGTGCTGCTGCACATCCCGCCGCGGCAAGGGCATGGCTGTCTCCTCCGATCGCCGAGACATCTAGCATCGGCACGGGCACTGGCGCAGACAACAACCAGCGAGCCAGGCGTGCCGGCGCTCCTGTGCCTGGTCACCGCTGTCGGCGTCCCATCAAGCCGTGGGGGTTGTCGGGTTTGCGACAGGGGTTTGTCGGGCCTGATCGCAGACAGAATCAACACTTAGGGCTTGGCATAGGCCCTGCTAGGTGGTTCCCAAAGCGACCCTGGGAGCCCCCATGAAGCAGAAAGACATCGCGGCCCTGCTCGACGAGCCGGCCTGCGCCCACAACCAGAAGGCGAAGTCCGGCTGCGCCAAGCCAAAGCCCGGCGCCACCGCCGGCGGCTGCGCCTTCGACGGAGCCCAGATCGCGCTCCTGCCCATCGCGGACGTCGCCCACATCGTCCACGGCTCCATCGCCTGCGCGGGCTCCTCCTGGGACAACCGCGGCACCCGCTCCTCCGGCCCGACCCTCTACAAGATCGGCATGACCACGGACCTCACGGAGCAGGACGTGGTGATGGGCCGGGGTGAGAAGCGCCTCTTCCATTCCATCAAGCAGGCCATCGACTCATACAGCCCGGCGGCGGTGTTCGTCTACAACACCTGCATCCCGGCGCTGATCGGCGACGACGTCGAGGCCGTGTGCAGGGAGGCCGCCAAACGCTGGGGCACCCCGGTGGTGCCGGTGGACGCCGCCGGCTTCTACGGGACCAAGAACCTGGGCAACCGCATCGCCGGCGAGGCGATGGTGAAGCATGTCTGCGGCACCCGCGAGCCCGACCCGGTGCCGCCGGGCATCGAAAGGGACGGCTTCAAGGTCCACGACGTGACCCTGGTGGGCGAGTACAACATCGCCGGCGAGCTGTGGCACGTGCTGCCCCTGCTCGACGAGCTGGGCCTGCGGGTGCTGTGCACCCTCTCCGGCGACGCACGGTTCCGCGACGTGCAGACCATGCACCGCTCCGAGGTCAACATGATGGTCTGCTCCAAGGCCATGGTGAACGTGGCCCGCAAGCTCGAGGAGAGCTTCGGCACGCCCTGGTTCGAGGGCAGCTTCTACGGCGTGGCGGACGTCTCCCAGGCGCTCCGGGACTTCGCCCGCATCATCGACGACCCCGACCTCACCACGCGCACCGAGGCCCTCATCGCCCGGGAGGAGGCGGCCATCCACGAGCGCCTCGAGCCCTGGCGCGCTCGCCTCACTGGCAAGAAGGTGCTGCTCTACACGGGCGGGGTCAAATCCTGGTCGATCATCTCCGCCCTTCAGGACCTTGGCATGACCGTGGTTGCCACCGGCACCAAGAAGTCCACGGAGGAGGACAAGGCGCGCATCCGCGAGCTCATGGGCCAGGACGCGGTGATGATCGAGGACGGCAATCCCCGGGCACTGATCAAGATCGTGCGCGACCACGGGGTGGACGTGCTCATCGCCGGCGGCCGCAACATGTACACGGCGCTCAAGGCGCGCATCCCCTTCCTCGACATCAATCAGGAGCGCGACTTCGGCTACGAGGGCTACACCGGGATGCTGGAGCTGGCCAAACAGCTGTGCCTGACCATCGAAAGCCCGGTGTGGGAGGCCGTGCGGCGCCCCGCGCCCTGGGCGGCGTCGGCGGCGTCCGCCGCGCGCACCGAGCCCGCACCCGAGGCACCGCCGGCCGGGACCGAGGCGGCCGCCATGGAGGTGGCCCATGCCTGAGGTCATCTCGCCGAAGATCGTCAAACGCTCCAAGGCCCTGTCCGTCAGCCCGCTGAAGGCCTCCTCGACCATTGGGGCCGCACTCGCCTTTCTCGGATTCCGCCGCGCCATCCCCATGCTGCACGGCTCCCAGGGCTGCACGGCCTTCGGCAAGGTCTTCTTCGTGCGCCACTTCCGCGAGCCCATCCCGCTGCAGACCACGGCCATGGACCAGGTGAGCGCGATCATGGGCTCGGAAGACAGCGTGGTGGAGGGTCTGCGGGTGATCTGCGAAAAGAACGCCCCGGACCTCATCGGCGTGCCCACCACCGGCCTGGCAGAAACCCAGGGCTCGGACATCCGCATGGCGGTCAAGACCTTTCGCGCCAAGCACCCCGAATACGACGCCATCCCGGTGGTGGCCCTGTCCACGCCGGACTTCACCGGCTCGCTGGAATCGGGCTTCGCGGCCGCCACCCGCGCCATCATCGAAGAACTGGTGCCGACCGCTGCCGACGCGGGCACCCGCCCCGGGCGGCGCCGGCGGCAGGTCAACGTGCTGGCCGGTTCGCACCTGACCCCCGGGGACCTGGAGCATCTCAAGGACCTGATCGAGCTCTTCGGCTTGCGGCCGGTGGTGATCCCGGACCTCTCGGACTCACTGGACGGTCACCTCACCGAGCAGGAGTTCAGTCCGCTCACCATCGGCGGCGCCCTGGTCTCGGAGCTCGCGACCCTCGGCGACGCGGCCGCCACCCTGGTGATCGGCGCCTCCATGACCGGCGCCGCCGACCTCCTGGCCGAGCGCACCGGGGTGCCGGACCACCGCTTCGGCCATCTCATGGGCCTGGAGGCGGTGGACGCCCTGGTGGCAACCCTCGCGGAGATCGCCGCCCGCCCGGTCCCGGAGCGCCTGGAGCGCCAGCGGGCCCAGCTCCAGGACGCCATGCTCGACTGTCACTTCATGACCGGGCTGACCCGGGTGGCCATCGCCGCTGACCCGGACCTGCTGGTCGGGTTCAGCCAGATGCTCGCAGGCGTGGGCACCGAGACCGTGGCCGCGGTCGCGCCCGCGGGCGCGCCGGTCCTGCGCGAGGCGCGCTGCGCCCAGGTGCAGATCGGCGATCTCGAGGACCTGGAGCTGGCCGCCCGGGCGGGGGGCGCCGAGATCCTGATCGGCAACTCCCACGCCGAGCACACCGCCGAGCGGCTGGGCATCCCGCTGATCCGCGCCGGCTTCCCCCAGTACGACCTGGTGGGCGGCTACCAGCGGACCTGGATCGGCTATCAGGGCGCCCGCGCCACCCTCTTCGAGCTGGCCAACGTCCTGCTCAAGCTGGAGCGCGGGGAGATCCCGCCCTACCGCTCGCGGCTGTCGCCGCGTCCGCAAGAGGAAGCGAGCGAGAGACCACAGGCTGAACGCAAGGCGGCGTCGGTGGCGTAGGTAGGACTTCAGTCCGACAGCACCCTCGCGGCGACCACAAACGCCTTTGTCGGGCTGAAGCGCGACCCACGAGAAGAGGGGCCGCCGCAAGAACGCGACAGGATGGCCGAATGACTACCCAGAGACGTCTGAAAATCTTGAGCTTCGGAGCCGACGCCATGGCTGTGGAGAACGCGGTACGGGTGGCCTTTGCCAGCACCGACATGCGGCACGTGGACCAGCACTTCGGAGCGGCGGAGGCCTTCGCCATCTACACCGTCGACCCGGGGCACCACGCGATGGCCGAAGTGATCCAGTTCGACCGGCTCGACATGGACGGCAACGAGGACAAGCTCGCCGCCAAGATCGAGGCCCTAGAAGGCTGCATCGCCGTCTATTGTCAGGCGATCGGGGCTTCCGCGATCAACCAGTTGCAGGCGACGGGGATCCAGCCGGTGAAGGTGTCGCCGGGCGCACTGGTCTGCGAGCTGATTCAGGCCCTCCAGGGGGAACTGCGCACGGGGCCGAGCGCCTGGTTGGCCCGCGCCATCGACGGCCAGCGGACTCGGGACGCGGGCCGTTTCGACGCCATGGCCGCGGAGGGCTGGAGCGAATGAACCCGACCCGCGGGATCGTCGGCAGCCTTCGGCGAACAACCCGCTGCCCCTGCATCAGCGCGGAACCCGCCGTCGAGATAGGTGCTCATGGCTCGATCGGTTCGCGATCGATTGGGAGGACCCGGCGTGATTGAGGCCAAGGCCAGCGTGGTGGCGATCGATAAGGACCTGGCCTGGGTGGAGACCGCCCGGCCCAGCGCCTGCGGCGCCTGCCACCAGGAGGCCGCCTGCGGGACCGCCATCCTTGGTCGGCTGTTCATTCCCCGGGCCAACCCGCTCGCGGTCCGGAACGACCTGGGGGTGACCCTTGGCGAGCGGGTGATCGTCGGCGTCCCCGATGGGGTTCTGGTGCGCGCCTCGCTGGCCGCCTACCTCCTGCCCCTCGGCGCTCTCGTCGCGGGCGCCGGGCTGGCCGAATGGTTTGGCGCCGGGGATGCGGTGGTCGCCCTGGCCGGCATCGCCGGGCTCGGGGCCGGGCTCCTGCTGTGCGCTCGGTTCGCCAACGGGGCGGTCGAAGCGGTGCGTTACCGGCCGGTATTGCTCCGTCGCGAGGGCCCGGACGCCCTCAGGGCTCACGCGCCGCTCTCCTTTGATCCCGTTCCAGGACCCTGGAGCGACCGAACACAACCCAAGCCGAGGTAACGACATGAGTGCTGCACTCGCTGAGATGTTGGCAAGCGACCCGGTCCTGGAGACCGACTTCGCGAAGGAGATGGTGCGCCAGATGCGAGCCATCGACAGCTACGGGACCTACGACAGCTGGCCAGTGGGCCGCATCTTCGAGCCCTTCATCCTCACCAAGGACAAGAAGCGCGAGATCCCGGTAATCGGCGACCCGGACGAGATCGTCATGTCGCGGGTCAAGGCCTTCTACAACGCCATCGCTGCGCTCATCGAGAAGGAATGCGGACTCATGGCGGTGCCCATGATCAACCTCACCCACGAGGGGTTCGGCCGCGCCCTGGTCACCGTCGGCAAGCTGGTCGTGATGGACCGAACCCTGCGCGACGTGCACCGCTTCGGCTTTCCGACCCTTTCGAAGATGAAGGACGAGGCGGACAAGATCCTCTCGGTGGCGCTGGAGATCATCGGTCAGCATCCGAAGGTGGCGGGGTTATGACGCAGTAGCGAGGGCCGAGGGCCGAGGGCCGAGGGCCGAGGGCCGAGGAATGTATCTCCGCCTGGCTACTTGCCACTCGCGACTCGCAACTTCCTTTGCCACGGAGATAGCACGTCCATGAACGACGACCAGATCAAAGCGCTCGAGAAGGCCGCGAAGAAGGCCAAGCGCATCGCCAGCGAACAGGCCGGGGCCCTGCACGATCTGGTCGAGGACCGTCTGCCCGCGGCCTATGAGGAGATCCCGGGGATCGCCCAGGCGACGTACGACGCCTGCCGCGCCTGGGCCGAGGCCGAGGCCGCCCTGGAGGCTGCCAGGGGCCAGACCGTCTGAACCAGACTTCGAGAGGTACGCCAATATGAGCACCATCACCGGCATCACGCGCGGCGGCGTCGCCTGGATTCCCGCCTTCGTAATCGATATCGACCAGGGCCGCTGCATCGGCTGCGGACGCTGCTTCAAGGTCTGTCCGCGCGACGTCTTCGAGCTGATGGACCGCGACGACCTGGATCTCGATGATATGACCATGGACGAAGACGACGACGACTTCGACGAGGCGCCGGGCATGGTCATGAGCCTCAAGGACGTGCTCGACTGCATCGGCTGCCAGGCCTGCGCGCGGGTCTGCCCCAAGAAGTGCCTGTCACACGAGCCACAATCGGCGGCCGCCTGACCGCGGGCGCGAGCGACCCCCAACTCGCAGCTGGACATTCCGATGCCGACACCCAAGCGACACCTCTTTCGTACCGGAGCTGTGGTGACCGGCCCGGCTGCGCCCACAGGCCCCGGTTGCCCGCCAACATGAACGGACTCCAGTCCCGGATCGACGCGGTCTCGCCGCTGGCCTATGCGATCTGCGCCGCACTGGCGGGCGAGATCGGCAAGATGGGCTTCCCGCCCGGCGCCGTCCCCATCGGCGATCCTTTGGCCGCCGTGTACCGGCTGGATCGGGACCCCGCCTCGGGCGAGCACAGCCTGGTGGGAGAGTGGCGCGACGCCGACGGCCGCAGGCAAGGCAGTCTGGTCTTCCACGCGGATGGCACCTTCTTCGTCGAGCACGATGTGATCCGTCCCCACCCGCGGGACCGCCGCTGGTTTGTGGAGGCGGTAAACGCCTGGGGCCGCGACCAGGACATCCGCGCCGAGCCCCGGCTGTTGCCGGTGGTCGCCTGAGCGCGGCCCGGACGACGGCATGCCAAGGAAGCCGGGCGCGCCTGATTGGGAGCTCTACGATCTGCTGCTCGAGCGGGTCGGCCCCGCTCCCAGGGTGGCCGAGGTCCTCATCGGTCTTACCTGGACCCTGTGCACCAGCCACTGGGACCAGACCGACAGCCTGTCCCGGCTGGGGGCTGGACTCGCCATGAGCCCGGGCAACCCGACCCGCACCCTGCCCTGGCCTGGCACTCTGGCCGGACGCCCGGTTCAGGGGCTGGCGGCCTGGCTGCGCTCCTGGGACCTGTACGAGGCCGCGGTCGCCATGGCCGCGGTCAATTCGGTCGTCAACCCGGGCTCCGCCCTGGCCGCTGCTGCCACGCCCCTTTATCCGACGGGCTCGGCCAACCTCGCCGTCTTCGAGCACTTCGCCGACCGGCTCGCCGGTCTCAAGGTCATCGTCATCGGCCGCTATCCAGGCCTCGACGCCCTGGAGATCCCCTGGAACCTGACCGTCCTCGAGCGCCAGCCTGGCCCCACCGATCTGCCCGACCCGGCGGCCGAGTACCTGCTGCCCGAGGCGGATTGGGTCTTCCTGACCGCCACGTCCATCCCCAACAAGACCTTTCCGCGACTTGCCGAGCTGGCGCGGGATGCCCGCCTGGTGCTGATGGGGCCAACCACCCCCTGGCTTCGCGAGCTCGCGGCATTCCACGTCGACTTCCTCGCGGGCATCCAGGTCACCGACCCGTCGGCCCTGCGCGGGACCGTCGCCGAGGGCGGAGGCACGCGCATCTTCGAGACCGGTGTGCGTTACGCCGTTCTGGACCTCGCCGGGATCCCCGAGCCGTGAGGCCGCTGCCCGTCCGGTTGCTTCGCTGAAAGACGATGCGCCGGGGCCACGCGCCATTGTCGCCTTTGCGACGTAGCGGGGAAAACGGCCGCCTCTGCTCCGCCCCGCGCCGCTTGATAACAACGCCTTGAGATCTGGCACTTGGCTTGCCTTAACAGAGGCACGACAGCAGCAACCCAGGGGTAACAGAGTGTCAGAGTCATTGATCGATTTGGTGGATGGAATCAAGAGGGGCCAGATCGTCCCCTATCTGGGCCCGGGGGCCCTCGCAGGGGTGGTCGATGTAGGCAACCGGGAGCCGATCCCCACCGACGGCGACAGTCTGATCCTCGGGCTCAACAACGG
This sequence comes from uncultured Gammaproteobacteria bacterium, assembly GCA_963698355.1. GTDB lineage: Bacteria > Pseudomonadota > Gammaproteobacteria > Chromatiales > Chromatiaceae > Thiodictyon. The sequence goes on from CAVOQO010000127.1 coordinate 15,350, forward strand.
CAGACCCATGTCGGCGCGTCTGATGTGGGAATTCCCCCGGGCGGCCATGGACGTCGAGCTAAAGCGCGGGCGCGGGGCCGTGACCCGCTATCTCGACCATACCTACGCGGAGCGCTCGTGGACCCGCGCCCCTGTCCACGACTGGCTCAGTGCCGTGGCGCCGCCCTATGTGGTGGACATCAATCGGGACACCCAACTCCAGGACTCCTACGCCGACCGTTGCGCGCGGTCGATGGGACCACCTTCCGATTGCCACCGGCGAAGGCACTCGCGAGTGCCTTCGGCGAGCAGGACAACGGGCCGACGCTGGCGCGTGGATCGATCCTCTACGACATCGGTCATGATCTGGTGCTCGACGCCCAAGTCGCGGCGCCCTGTGTCGGCGAGCATGAGATGGCCATCGAGCATCTCGCCGCGGCAGCTCCCGGGGACCTGCTGCTCTACGATCGCGGCTATCCGGCGTTCTGGTTCTTCGCACTGCATCTGAAAGCGGGAATCGACTTCTGCATGCGTCTGTCGCGCCGCAGCTTCGCCCCGGCCAACGCCTTCTGGGAGGGTCACGAGACATCTCAGGTGGTCACGCTGACCCCTTCGCGCGAGCAGCGCCGCGCCTGCGGCGATCAAGACGTCGCCCCAGAACCGATCGCGGTGCGCCTGGTGCGCGTGCGTCTCAAGGGCGGTGAGACCGAGATCCTGGTCACCTCGGTGCTCGACGAACAGCGGCCCCACACCCTGGTGCGCGGCATTTCCCGCGTCGGCGGCACCGACTACCGCTTCCGCATCCACCACTACGACGGCCGCGCATATCAGGAGATCGACCAGACGGCCGTGGACAGGCGTCTGCCGGTGCTCTTCAAGCCCATGGGCAGCCCGCACCCCGACGCGACATACATCGCCTCCGATGCCGACTACGTCGACTACATCACCGAGCTCATGGGGGGCTTCGCGATACCGGACTTCCTCAAGTCCCACCGCAAGGGCCGTCAATATTGCCTGATCGGTCTGCGCCTGCTGCGCGACACGGAGCGAATGGTCCTGTCGGAAATCATCCACGCGGCCGGCGCGCCCACGGGCTGGGCCCTGATCCCCGAGCCGACCGACAAGGAGCGACGCTTCTGCCAGGTTCGCGGCTTCGAGATCATCCAACAGGACATCACGCAATTGATTGCGGCGGCAGGCCTTCAGGCCGACTCGGCAGACGCCACGCGCCATGCGATCGCGCAGCTGATCCCGGCCCATCACGAGTCGGGCTGCTGAACTTCGCGCGTCAACGCACTGTCCTTTTTAAACGGTCCGCGTTATCAGCGGCGCCCGGGTCGACCCGCCAATCGCCACCGCTCGATTCGACGGGGGCTGGGAAAAGCCGGCTTACACCCAGGCGCAGTGTTGGCGAACGACTGAACGAGGATTTGCCCTCGAGGACATCAATGGGGCCGCGCCACGCTCAATGACTTGCCATACCTAAATCGGTATCTTATGTTGGCTTCGGTATGTGGACCATCTATGAGCATAGACGGGTCGCCAAGAGTCTTGCCTCGGCACCTGTTGACGTGGAGAAGTGATATGAGAAGTGGAAGGACATCGGCTCCCTATATGGTCCCCGGGCAACCAGACTTGTCACTGGGTCGCTTGATGAAGCCGTTTCCGGCGTGGCGGGGATACAGATCGTCGCGGCTCAATCTTCCGTATCGGTTCATATAAAAGCCCCAGAGAAACAGCGTTTTCGTTCAGCTAGAGAGCGTTACGCCCCATGATTATCGCAGCCAATAACGTGGGCGAATATAGAAAGGCCGAGCGACTGATAGATGTTGCGGTTGTTGAATCCGTAAGAATATTTCGGGAGCGCCAGGAGCTGCGCCAAATGGAATGTAGAGAACGAGTCAGCCGCGTAATACTCGTCAGGCATTTAAAAGAGTTAGCTTGGCATGCATAACGTTCGCCATAACCGGCGTGCAAAAGCAGAGCGAAGGGACGTATTTGCACGTCCGTGTTGCCGGCCTTGTTAGCGCAAGTCATGCAATTTATTGCAATATGTACAAAGAATGCATTAGATGCATCCTCCCGCATGCGCTCTGCCTGTGAGCGTTCGTATCTGATTTCGCAGTTGCGCAACTGCCGCGTAATACCGCCGCCGAAGTATTGGGTCCGTTTCGGCATCACGATCAGCGATCAGTTCCGCCAAGCGCCCTTGGCGCGGCTGCTATCTGCGCCAACAGGTCCGCGCAATCAATCGGTGTAATCACAGTTACATTGAGATAGCGGGCGCGTCGGTCAAGCACCAACTGTCTCACGCGATCAATCTGGCTGTGCGAGAGTTGCCCCAGCCCGCCATGATTCCAGTACGACATAATGTTCTTGCGCGCAAGTGGGACTGACTGACCGGCCAGTGTGATTGCGTCGAGTGACAGGTTGTAACGGACCTCGACGATATCCGGATCCGGAGGGGTGCTCTCAGTCGGGGACCAAGTCCAACAGCGGCCGGGGCTGCAGCGCTCGACCACGCCCAATCCTCGGCGCGGGCGCAAAGACGCGCGCACCGGGTTGCGTTCGACGTACCGCGCAGCCGCGAGCAAGAAGTGTCGCTCATCCATCACGTAGGAGTGGAAGCGCTCTTGCCAAAGATGCCCTTTCTTCCCCGAGCGCGTCCCGTAAGCCGAATTCGTCTGCGGGCAGGAGAATGAGGTGCACGTGATTGGGCATCCGGCAATAGGCAAGCACGTCCGTTCCGCAGCTACGGCAGGAATCGGCGAGCAGTTTGCGGTACTCCGCATAATCGTCGTCCGTAAAGAACGTCTGCTGCCGGCGGTTGCCCCGCTGTGTGACGTGGTGGGGCAATCCCGGAGCAACCACCCTGGGAAGTCTTGCCATGCCGATATGGAGGCCTTACCCCCGGTGGAATCGTTGGTCCGCTCTCGTCGCATATCCAGCTCCGTTCGGACAATTAAGTAAACTGTCCCCGAATCTCCTTATGTGTTTGGTTCACGGAAGATACTCAAAATAGTACAATTTTAAAGCCGATTGCGATCAATATTGCACCGCCCAATAGCTCTGCTTTGCTCTCCAACCAAACTCCACTCTTGGCACCTACAAGCACCCCCATCCAACTGAAGAGAAATGTTGTTACTCCAATTATGCCGCAGGCAATGAATGGATTAACTTCAAGTAGAGTTAAAGTAAACCCTGCAACCATTGCATCTATGCTCGTGGCGATGGCAAGCATAAACATCACTTTGTGAGTAATTTGAGCGATAGCTTCTTCTATTCCCTCTGTAACGGACTCATAAATCATTTTTCCTCCAATCAATACAAGAAGGGAAAATGCAATCCAATGTGCGTAACTTTCAACCCAACTGAAAACACCCTTGCCACCAAAATAGCCGATCAGGGGCATTAACGCCTGAAAGAGCCCGAAGTAAATGGCAGCAGTCATGCCAAGCACACTTGTCTTCTTGACATTTTTTGAGCCGAGCCCCACAGATACTGCAAAAGCATCCATACTGAGAGCGACAGCCAAAACCAGCACTTCAACCATTCAATGTCCTCAGTTCATATTCACAGTTCGGATGTTACTACACATAACGTTAACCGCAGCCCGCGCCGAACTGCGACCACGCGCGAAGCGCCGGCCGCAGTTCGGCGTCGGGCTGGCGGGATGGTTGGGCATTTGTCTGATTCACTGACAATAGAACAGGTAACCACTTCACTTGGTTGTTGACCTACCGGTTAGATGCACTGGAAATTATGGACAGACTCTATGTCGAGAATCGGAATTGGCTATACGGCCTCGCTACAGTTGAAGGAATCCCATTGGCCTTGTAGGTAATCACCAGGGAGCGCCCCCCGATTAAATTCCATAATGTCCTGAAGCGCCAAGCAGATTTCATGCCTGGCGATCTCCTTCTCCCTATCAATATCCTGGCGAGAGCTACTCGGATTATTGTAAGCATCAGATAAGCGCTTCACCGACTTCTTTACTCTATTGGCGATGTTTTTCAGAAGCGAATCGTCAATGATCCCCAGATTCTCCGCTTCCTCAATTTGCTTGATTGCCTGATTCTGTTGGTCGAGTGTTAGCTGCTTGGCGGCATAGACGCCACCAAGCATGCTTCCAACGCTGCCCAAGGCTTGAAGCAGCTCGAACATTGTTTGCGCGATCGTCGCCATATAATTCTCCGGTGCAATCTAGCCAAGAATGGTGGATTAACGGAATAGTCTGTCGGCCCAACAGTGAAATGGACTGACGTCAGTGTTAACCGGGATAGGCTGACGTCGGCCTATCGCAATATTGGCCCGATTCGGTGCGATAAGCCTTTGCGCGAAGAGCGGCACTTCCGCGAAGCATACCTTAGCCCCGACAGCTTGTCGGCTGATGGAATCGAGGGTCCGCGCGCCGATCTCGGATTCGGTGGCGAGCAGCGGAGCGCCCGTTCCACCGAGGCTGGCATCGACTGACCATCACGGTCTTCTTCCCGTGCTAGGGTGGGGTACGTCTCCGGGTGTTGTCGAAACCCCTGATATAGAGGGCAGTTCTCTCGGGATGGTGTTGACAGTCAGGGACGGGTCAGCATCCCTGTGAGCGGTTCGCCGGTCGCGGAGATGTTCTATAAGGCCGACATGCTACGAGACGACTTCTCCGGCACCGACATCCCTCCTGCCGGGGACAGGGCAGCGACGATACGCGAGGGCAAGGACCACAAGGGGATATCGGCCGTGGTTTGAATGGTTGTGCGGCGCTGACGGTTCATCGATCGAACCGGCAAGGGAAGGCCCCGGCGTCGGTGCCCGAGCACGCCGGGGGCCGATGACGCGCTCAAAGGGCCCCGTCGCCCGCCGCCTCGGCGCCGGGACCGCTGGCCGGTTCCATGACCTTGGTGTAGCCCTTCGGCGGCGGTGTCCAACCGCGCTCTGAGCGATCGTGCAGTTGGAGCCGATCGGACTCCATCATCCCAGCCAGCGTCTCGCCATGCTGTCTCGCCCGCGCGAGCAGTGCACGGTTGCGCGCGATGTCGGGGTGCTCGTCCCAGAGCTCGTAGAGCTGGTCGAGGCCGGACTGGTCATGCCGGCGGAAGGCTCGGACCATCTTCTCGACCTTGAACGGATGGACACCGAGCACCTTGAGTGTCTCGGCGCCCAGCTTCAGCGAGGCCTCGAACATCTCGCGCTCGGCCAGGTCCACACCCGCCTTGCGGAGCAGATACAGATGATTGACGTCAAACGCGCGGGCAAGGATTCGGACCCCCGGATAGTGCCGGCGCACGTGCTCGACGATCTCCATGGCACGGTCGCGGTCATCGATGGCGATGACGAAGGCGGCCGCGTCTTCGATCCCCGCCGCCTCCAGCAGATCAGGACGCGACGCGTCGCCGTAGTAGCTCTTGATACCAAGCTTGCGCAGCATGTCGATCATCGCCGCCTCGTGGTCCAGGATCACGGTACGCACGCCGCCGGCTACCAGGAGCCGGTTGACGATCTGGCCGAAGCGGCCATTGCCGGCGATCACCACGGTGCCCTGCTCGTCGATGGTGTCGGGCTGGGCGGCGCCCATGCTGCGAAGCCGCGGCAGGACCAGCTTGTCGTAGAGGATGAACAGCGCCGGGGTCAGCAGCATGGACAGCGCAACAACCAGAGATAGCAGCCTGGCCAGGTCCTGGGGAACGACGCTGGTCTGTACCGTGAAGCCGAGCAGCACGAAGCCGAACTCGCCGGCCTGGGCGAGCCCGAGGGTGAACAGCCAGCCATCACGCGAGTCCAGCCGGAACAGCCGGGCGAGCCCGAGCAGGACCAACCCTTTGAGTACCATCAGGCCCAGGGTCAGGCCGAGCACCATCCCGAGGTCGCCGAACAGGATGCCGAAGTCGATACCGGCGCCGACGGTGATGAAGAAGAGTCCGAGCAGCAGCCCCTTGAACGGCTCGATGTCGGATTCGAGCTCGTGGCGGAACTCGCTGTTGGCCAGCACGACACCGGCAAGGAAGGTGCCCAGCGCCGGCGAAAGCTCCACCAGGGTCATCAACAGGGCGATCCCCACCACCAGCAGCAACGCGCTGGCGGTGAAGATCTCACGCAGGCGAGCGTGGGCGATGAATCGGAACAACGGTCGGGAGAGGAAATGCCCGCCGAGCAGCACCACCGCCACCGCGCACAGCACCACCCCGGCATGGGCCCAGCCGGGGAGACCGGCGACCAGGCTCATGGAATCCCCGTGGCCCTGGACCCCCGCCTCCGCCGGCCCCTGACCGGCCAGCTCGGGCCCAGCGAGTAGCGGGATCAGGGCCAGCATTGGGATCACGGCGATGTCTTGGAACAGCAGGACCGAGAAGCTGGCCCGTCCCCCCTCGGTCTTGGTCAGGCCCTTCTCGTTCAGGGTCTGCAGGACGATGGCGGTGGAGGACAGAGAGAAGATCAGCCCGATGGCAACGGCGATCCGCCACTCGCTGCCCAGGGCAAGGGCGATGGCGGCGATCAGGCCGGCGGTGACCGCGACCTGCAACCCCCCGAGGCCGAGCAGCCGGGCGCGCATCTCCCACAGCAGGCGCGGTTCCAGCTCCAGGCCGACGAGAAACAGCATCATGACCACGCCGAACTCGGCGAAGTGCTGGATCTCCTGGGTTTCCGAGCCCACCAGCCCGATGACGGGACCGATGACGATGCCGGCGATCAGGTAGCCGAGCACCGAGCCGAGCCCGAGCCGCTTGGCGATCGGCACGGCGACGACCGCGGCGCAGAGATAGACGAAGGCGTGGAACAGGAGTCCGCCCATGGTTCAGCCCTCCGTGATGATGGCGCCGAGGTCGGCGTTGAGCCGCGGCAGGCCGCTGGCGGCCTCGATGTCGAGGCGCTCGTCACGCAACGCCGTCAGGACGCTCACCCAGTCGGCGACATGGGCGTCGACCCGTGCCTCATCCACCGCGGTGCGTGCGCCGAACAGGACGAAGGGCGGCAGGTAGCGCATCCCGCACATCGAGGCGGTCTGCTCCAGCGGGTGGAGCAGCTCGCGGATCGTGAAGTGGTTGTAACCCTCGGCCTGGTAGGCCGCCTCGCCGCCACCTGCGGTCAGGGCAGAGAGGAAGATCTTGCCGTGCAGGGCCGTGCCCTTGGAGCCGTAGGCGAAGCCATGTTCCAGTACCAGGTCCTGCCATTCCTTGAGGATCGCCGGCGTCGAGTACCAGTAGAGCGGGTGCATGAAGACGATGACCTCATGGACCAGCAGTCGCCCCTGCTCGCGGTCGATGTCGATTTGGAAGTCCGGATACTCGGCATAGAGATCGACCAGGGTCACGCCATCGACGCCGGCGGTGGCCAGCATCAAGGGGCGGTTGACCTCCGAGCGGTCGAGGGACGGGTGAGCGAACAGGACCAGGATGCGCCGCATGAGCGAGGTGCCCTCTTGGATGCCGTCAGGCGGATTGGCCGGCCGCCGATCGGTGCCCGGCACCGGGAGCCCGGAGGCGATGCGACAGGGGGCGGGAAAGGTTGTTCGAGTCCTACGAGCGCGTCAACCCCGCAAGCGCTTCGATGATCCGCTCCGGCTCCATCCGCTTCTTGTAGTCCGCGTCGACAAAGGCGTCGCGCACGATGCCGTTGCGGTCGACGACGAAGGTTCCCGGAACCGGCAGCTCGAAGCTGTCGCTGCCGTTGACCTTGGGAAGGTCGATGCCGAATCCCGCGTACAGGGGCCGCAGGTGCGCGGAAACGGTGAACACCAGGCCGTAATGCCGGGCGACCCGATGGTCGACATCACTGAGCACCGGGAAGGCCAGCTCGTGCTTCTCTGCCATTGACAGGGACTCATCGGGGACCTGAGGACTGATCGCAACGAGCCCGGCGCCGAGCGCGTTGATCTGCGGCAGCTGCTGCTGGAGCGCATGCATCTCCAGGTTGCAGTAGGGACACCAGTTCCCGCGGTAGAAGCTGATCACCAGTGGACCATCGGTCCGCAGGTCCACGGAGTGGACCTCACGTCCGAGTTGGTCAGGCAGCGTGAAGTCCGGTGCGATCCCGCCGATCGCCGGGGCATCGGACCCGACGCCCGCCAGCACCAGTTGCTCGGTGTCGGCATCGAAGGCCGCCCCCTCGTTCGGTGCATCCTTGAGGATGCCGAGATGCATCGCATCCAGTTGTGCCTGCAGCGTCATGATTCCCCCGGTCCGTGCCTACCGATTGCGGTCACGCGATGTTCGTCACGCCCGCCTGGGTTGCGATTGCTCAAAATCACTTGTTCAGGTGCGCGTCAAACCGGCGGAAGTCGTTCTCGATCTCCGGGTTTTTCATGACGTCGTAGCAGGCGAAAGTCTCCAGCGGCTGCATCCCGAAAAAGCGGAAGTTCAGGTGCATCGGCAGGAACAGGTCGTCGACCCCTTGCCTTCGAAGAACCACTGCTCCGGGTCGTCGAAGGCCGCCCGCGGCGCGTTGAAGGTCAGTGACAGCATATAGCGTTTATCCTTGAGCCGGCCGCCGGTGCCGTACTGCCTGGCCGGGTCGTGGCGGGAGCGGCCGTCGCCATCGCAGAGCTGCCCGGACATTCCGGCGGAATAGACCTGGTCCATGTAGCGCTTGAAGCTCCAGGGCATCCCCATCCAGTTGCACGGGCTCTGGATGATGACCGTGTCGGCCCAGAGGTGCTTCTCGATCTCGGCCGGAACCTCGTATTCGTCGTGCATCGTCGTGGCCTGGACCGCATAGCCCTTGTCCGACAGGATCGAGCTGGCGCGATCCACCAGGGCGGCATTGAGCTTGCCCTCCGAGAACGGGTAATACTCGTGGGCATTGATGATGAAAATGTTGCCGGGCATGGGGGCCTCCTTCAGGGAACCGGGGTGTTGGTACGGTCGAACGTCGCGAATCCTGATCATCGGCCGTGAGTCAGGCTTCCTGGAACAAGGGACCGTCACTGCCCCGAACAAACTTCGGAAGGCCGTCGTCGATATCGATGACGCGCTGCTCGTAGAAGAAATGCTTGTTCGAGCGCAGTTCCTCCGGCAGATCCCCGTCATTGCACTTCGCGATCAGACGCTGGGAGATGACCCGCCAGCCGGGGCTGTTGGTGTTGAACAGCACCTCGCCGCAATCGGCGCAGAACATCCGCTTCATATCCAGCTCCGGGTGCTGGTACTCAGTCAGCCGATGGTTCGGGTCGATGACGGTTACGTCCGTGTCGCGCCAGGCAGTCACTGCATGCAGAGGGACGTTCAGAAGGTCCCGGCAGTCGACGCAGTGGCAGTACGCGTGAACGATGGGACGGCCGCCGAAGGACAGCTGCACCGCCCCGCAGCCACATTGCACCCGATAGGTTCTCGTCATTGTGTTTGGCCCTCGTTGGTGCGATTCGACATGGATAACAGCGCCGGGATCGAGTGCAACCGACGCGGCGCACCAGACGGACGCAGAAGGTTAGCGCCGGAGAACCGGACGGAGAATGCCCAATCCTGCTCGATGGCTGCCTAATCCTGCCCGAGAGTCGAACAACAGATCCGCGAGGCGGCGATGGCGCTATCGGATTTCGCTAGATTGGAGCACCATTCCTGGCGACTAGGACCCAGCGCGAGGCGCCATTCCATCGGCCACGATCGAAAGTCTGTGCGACGTGCTCGGATTCTCCGACCAGCACGGTCTCTGTCCGACCTACGTCCCGGAGGTTACCCTGTTCCGGGCATCCCACCATGAGCCGAGCTGCCCGCAAAAGTACGACAGCGGTCTGAGCTTCATCCTTCAGGGGTCCAAGGTGGGCCAGGTCAGCGGGCGAACCTTTCGCACCGGCAGCGACCGCTTCCTGATCCTGACCAACAGCTACCCGATACTCTGCGAGACCTTCGCCAGCGCGAAGGAGCCCCTGCTGGGACTCTATATCCGTTTCGACATGGCAGAGCTCGTCCGTCTGACCCAGGTGATCGGACCTGGACCCGGAGCTTCTGCGCAACCTGATCTACTGGCACCACAAGGTCTTCCCGTTCCGCGGCAAGAATGCGGATATCGTGAACGCATTTCGCAAGGCCGATTGGGTGGACGCCAGCGGCGGGGTGATCCGCCACGGTTTGACGCGTGCCGAGGTCGATGCCGTCAGCGCCGCGATCCCCGAGCACGGCTTCCGTGACACCCTCAACCGCCTGGCGGGGGACCTGGCAGGGGGCAACACGCTGAAGGGTCTGACCCGGGTTCTGCTCAGGGTCTACAAATGGTGATGGGCGTAGGTCCGGGGTAAAGCTCTGCAATCACGCATGCGTCATTGCCTGGCCCCTGGGGGATAAGAAATCCGACCACCAGTCTTGACCATAGCTACGGACCCCCGCCTGAGACGCTGCCCTCGAGCCCATGCCCGACCGGGGCCTTCGCGGCCTGCCGGAGCGCGGGTTCGACCAGCGCCCCGCCGCATAACCGCCGCCTCCCCAGCGAATTGGTGCCGCCGCGCCATGCCTCGGTTCCGCCTGCCGACTTGCCGAAGAGGCTTCCCGAGCCGCAAGACGCTGCTCGTTCCACCATCCCGTGAGCGGCGCTCGGCCTCCTGTGTACGCTAACGGGTCGGCCTGTTCTGAGACGCGCGGGCGGTGGGGTAGCGTATGACCTTGGGGCCAGAGCGTCGAGTCAGGCGGCCTCCCGTTGCTGCCCCGGTGGGTCGTCAATCACCGGAATGCCACCGTTGTAGCGGGGCCCCGAGAGCAACTCGGCGACCTTCTCGGGTGAGCGGATGCGCCGCCAGCTCGTGGCAGCCTCTTCGGCGAGCTTGAAGGCCAAGCCGAGGAAGGTGGCGCGAGAGACGCAGCTCTTGGGTATCGGTTGGTGCGCTGACGCAGGGTCGCGAAGGTGGACGATTTGGACCTGATCGCGGTGGGCCGCGAGCGGCGGCCGCTCTGGGCGAGCGTCTCGTCTGCCGCCGGGCCGTGGCGGAAACCGGCGCAACCCGCAACCGTAGCCGGTCGCTGTGGCCGGAATCAGTGGGTGCCGCGGCAGTGGGGCGAGAGGCGCAGCAGCCTGATCGCCTGTTCCCGGCAGGCGTCGGCCACGGGGCGCTCCAAGGCACCGAGCCAGCGCTTCGGGATAGCATCCGGACCATAGAGCGCGCCGGCGATCATGCCCAAGATGGCCCCGGTGGTGTCCGCGTCACCGCCCCGATTGACCACGTCGAGCAGGGCCCCCTCGAACCCATCGGTTGCAAACAGGGACTGGAAGACGGCCCTCAGGGTCTCGACGATGTATCCGCCGGGGTTCTCCATCCGGCGACGGTCATAGCGGTACTGGGGCTCCTCGGCGACCAGGGCGTCGGCCAGTTCCTTCAGGTGCTTCTTGTCGCCACCCAGAAGGGCGGCCTGGACCATCCGCACCACGGTGTGGGTTCCGGCATCCGCCAGTGGACTGTGATGGGTGATGTGCGACTGCATACGGCTGGCTTGCGCCACGTCTGCCGCCTCGGCGCCCAGGGTGCAGAGTGCGATCGGCAGGGTACGCATGCAGGCGCCGTTGCCCGCATCGTAGGTGTTCTGTGCAACCTGGGTCTCGCCGGTCTGCCGATAGTGGGCGATCCCACGGCGGACCGTGTGACCCATATCCACTGGCTTGCCCCGCATCCAGTCGCTGAACGCCTGGGCGATCGGCTGCGCTTCAACGCCGCCTGCCGCGAGGATCGCATTGCCGAGCGTCAAACTCATCTCGGTGTCGTCGGTGACCTGGCCCCTTCGTAACCCCAGCCAACCGCCGCCGACGACGTCTCGGTGGACCCCGTGGGTCTCCAGGATCTCCCGGGGGGTGAGGAACTCGACGGTGGCGCCCAGGGCGTCGCCCACGGCGAGACCCAGATACGCGCCCTGGGCACGGGCCTGAAGATTGGCCGCCGGGATTTCAGCGGCAAGCAGGTCAGTCCGGAGATCTAAAACAAACATGGTAGTCGGTGCAAACCTCGCACGACGGGAATCGGCAAGTATAGATCCCTTCGGCCTCGCAGAGCTGTTTATACAGGAAGCGTTTCCACTTCATGTCCTTCACATTGCGCGACGCCAGGGATGGAAAATTGCGGCGCATGAGCTCCGTGAGCTGGGGGCGCCTGTGCAGGCCCAGGTCTTCCCACAGATGGTCGCTGCCCATGCACCCGGTGGCGACCACATGGGCCATCCAGACCTCCGAGGGCGAATCGCCCGCCTTGTGCATCAGCATCAGCCGGATCAACTCGCCGCGCTCATCGGAGCGCTCCGGCGAGGCGGCGGCCGCCGGGCTCCGGGCCCACTCGAAGCCAGCCAGGGGCTCGTGCCCCAGCCCCGGGAAGTGGTGGGCCAACAGGCAGCGGAAGGCGGCGGGGTCGAGTCCCAACCAGGGCGGCAGGGCGCCGCCTCCCTCCGCCTGGCTGGCAATCATGGCGGCGAAAGGCGCGTCGTTCCCGGCCCCGGCGGCGTGGGCCATGAGCCGGAGATAGACCCCATCGGTGTCGCCCCCCGGGGACGACGTCGGTGACAGGGCCGGTACGGACATCTCAATACTCCACCAGGATGTCTTCGTCGCGCACGATCATCTGGCAGGCGAGCCGCCACTGGCTTGGCAGGTCATCCACCGCCATCTGCTCGATCTCATCCCTGGTGATCTTGCCCAGCTGGCGCAGGACGAGCTTCTCCTTGTCCGTGAGGGGGCCGCCCATGCGCTGACCCTTGTTATCCACGCTCGACACATGCACCACGCAGTGGCCGCACTCGCCGTCCTGGCAGTCGTGGTGGACGGGAACCTTGTGCTCCTTGGCGAGTTTGAGCACTGTCTCGGTATGGCTTCCAGCCACGGCATAGACGGTCTTGTCCTTGTATTCAGGATTTGAAAAGGTCACGAGTGCCATTTGGATTCTCCGAATTTCAAGTTGCAGTTCTCACCCAGCCGTCAGGCGGGCTTGACCTTGCAGTCGCCCAGGATCTGGGCCTGGCAGGCGAGCCGGTCGTGGCGGCTGGCCATGTTCTCGCGCAGTACCTTCTCCTCCAGCACCGACGGCTCGGTGAGATTGTTCCAGCCGTCCAGCACATGCATCATGCAGGTGCCGCAGTCACCCTCGCGGCAACCGTAGATGATCCCGGCGCCGATCTTCTCCGACACCTCGATGACCCGGGTGCCGGCTGGGACGTTGACGGTCTGCGCGATATCCTCGAACGTGATCTTCGCTTTTGGCATGGTTTTGACTCCTGATTGCCTGGTTGAATACCGGAACCGTCCACCGCTACACCCGTTGGCCGGGCCTGTTATGGATAGACGAATTTTTGTCCGCAAATGAACAAAACGAACGCACCTGGACACGAGAACCCAGATCGAAGGAACCTTGCGTCCACGTGAAGAATTAAGCTCCGCCTTTCCCTATTTGCGTTCATTCGCGGACCCCATTGCTCTTACCCGAGCTCGGCGAAGTCGATGACGCGGCCCTGCTCGCCGCCAGTGAGGGCCACCGCGAGCTTGCGGCCAAACTCCCGGCACTCGCGCAGCTCGTCATCGGTTGGAATCAGCTTCAGCCGCAGCCCTGCTACCGGGACCCGCATCTTCAGTCCGCGCATGCGGTCCTCGATCATGCGCACTGCCTCCCCGCTCCAGCCATAGGAGCCGAAGGCGGCGCCCAGCTTTCCCTTGAGGTTGACCACCGCGAGGGACGAGAGCAGGTCCCACACCGGCTTGACCGCGTCCCCATTGATGGTGGGCGAGCCGAAGGCCAGTGCGTCCGCGGCCTCGATCAGGTCCACGAAAGGCCCCGTCTCGCCTCCCTCGAGGTCATAGAGCGAGACCCGCACCCCCGCCTGCTCCTCCGCACCGTCGCGGATCGCCTGGGCCATGCGCGCGGTGCTGCCATAAGCGCTCATGTAGAAGACGACCAGCGAGCGCTCCTCGTTGCCGATCCGCTCGGCCAGGCTGGAGGTGGAGAGCTCCCGATAGTGGGTCACATAACGTCGGGGTCGGTCCCGTAGGATCGGCCCATGGGTCGGCGCGATCAGGTTGAGGCGCAGGGGCTCGATGAGCTTGAGCGCGTCCATCACATGGACCTTGAACGGGCGCATGATGTGGGCGTAGTAGTAGTCGAATGAAAACCGGAAGTCCCCGACCCGATCGTTGTAGAGCCGGCTGTCGCAATAGTGGCAGCCGAAAACGTCACCCGAAAACAGGACGCCCTCCTCCACCAGATAGGTACACTGGGTATCCGGCCAGTGCAGGAAGGGGGTATGGAGGAAACGCAGGGTGCGCCCCCCGAGAGAGACCTCATCACCGGTGCCCACCGTCTCGTATTCGAAGGGCCGGTCCTCGTCCTTGGGCTTCAGGAGCGCCTTGAGCATGGAGGTGGCGCGGGTTGAGATGTAGAGGCGCGCCTGGGGGGCCCGGCGCATGAGCTCCGGCAGGGCCCCGCTATGGTCGGGCTCCAGATGGTTGAGCACGATGACGCGTATCTCGGCGTAGTCCGCCACCGACTCCAGGCGGGTGAAGAACTCATCGGCGAACTCGGCCTTGACCGTGTCGACCACGGCCACGCCCTCGGATCCGCGGATCAGGAAGGCGTTATAGGTGGTCCCGTTCGCGGTGCGCAGGATGATGTCGAAGGTGCGCAGGGTCGGATCCAGGGCGCCGATCCAATGAACCCCCGGGGCTATCTCGACCGCCCCCCGGTGCCTGGAGACGTCCGTTGGCGGGGCTTCGGCGAGTTCAGCTCTCTGCATCATGGCTCCCCAGCAGGCCGGTTCAGCCGACGGCCTCTCGGGCGCCCGCCGGGCTGGAGCCCGACCTGCGGGTGGGAATGGGGACCGACACTCAGCGCGCCTGGATCTCGGCCATGGCGACGGCTATGTGCTCCGGGGGTATTCCGGTGAGCGAGCCTGGCGGGTTCAGGGGCACGCCGAGGCTGTCCAGAATGACGCCCTCGATGGGGCAGATACTGGCGCACTGAGCCTGCGCATGGTGGCCCTCGCACTCGGTGCACCGCTTTGCGTCGATCAGGAAATGGGGGCTCGCCTGA
>CAVOQO010000128.1:0-43253 GCA_963698355.1 uncultured Gammaproteobacteria bacterium
GAGCAGGCCTTCGCCACCCCGGCGATGACCGACACCGGCTTCGCCGACCCGCTGCAGACCCTGATGAGCGTGCGCAAGGGCACCCTGTCGCGCATTGCGCTGGGGGCGCGCCAACAGCCCGACCCCCGGCGCCGACATCGAGCGCTCCTTCATCAACTACGTCGCCGACTGCACCCTCTACGCCGTCGACATCGGCCAGCGCTCCATCGACGACGTCCTGCGCGACCCGGGCTGGGACACCGCGCTGCGCAGCGACTTGAACGTCCCCACCACCGAGCTGCTGCTGGGGGGTGACCCCCAGCTCCTGCCCTGTGACGCGGCCTGGACCGTGCTCTCGGAGTACACCGCCGTCGAGTTCGCCCCGGCCCTGGTGAGCAACCTCCAGGCCCAGATGCGCCTCGCCGCACCGGGGGATGTCACCAACAAGGTCCAGTTTGCGCTCGATGCCATCGCCGGTGCCGGGGTGGACGCCCAGAACTACATGGTCATGGCGGCCATGGTCGGGTTCCTCGAGAAGGGCATCGTGCAGACCCACGAGGACATCGGCCAGTGGGCGCTCGCCGCCACCACCGAGCAGGCCGCCCAGCAGCGCAACGCCCAGTGGGCGGCGGAGCAGACGCTCTTCACCCGCATCGTGCGCCCCATGATGACCTTCTTCGAGGGGCTGATCTTCGCCATCACCCCGTTGATGGCCTTCACCATTGCGCTGGGTCCGGCCGGCATCGCCATGACCGGCAAGTACCTGCTGTTCGCGCTGTGGATCCAGCTCTGGATGCCGATCATGGCCATCATCAACCTGTATCTGCACATGGCCATCGCCGGGGACCTGGATGCGCTGCAGCACACGGCCAACCTCACGCTGCCCTCCATCCTCGCCCTCTACAAGCTCGGACTTCCTGCTCCAAGACTACCTGGCCACCGGCGGCCTGCTGGCGGCGAGCACCCCGGCGATCAGCCTGATGCTGATCTACGGCAGCGCCATCACCGCTACCCATCTGGCCGGACGGCTCCAGGGCGGCGACCACATCGACGAGAAGATCACCTCGCCGGACGTGCTGCGCCCGGCTGCGGCACTCGCCATGAGCCCGATCCTGGAGCACGCGCCTCTGCGCGGGACGACCACCACCGGGGCCGACAACGTGCTGTGGCGCGCCGACGTGGGTCAGAGCGTGCAGCGGGACCTGAGCTCCAAGACGCGGGTCGCGGAGGAAGCGAGCCGCCAGTTCACCAGCGGCCTGGCGTCGGCTGGCCGCCAGCTTCCGCCTCGCGCGCGGGCGAGACCTTCGACGCGCGGGCGATGGGCTGGAGCTACGAGAGCTCGGGGAGCCAGACGGACCGGGCGCTGCTCCAGGAGGCCGAGAGCCTCACCCACCGGTATGCGGAGAGCGGGCTGAGCAGCCAACAGTTCGCTGCGGCGCTGTCCGCGGGCATTGGTGCCTCGAACAAGTCCGACCGGGGTGCGCTGACCGAGACGATCAAAGGCGCCCTGCGCGGTGGCGGCACACTCACCGGCACCTACGCCACCAATGAGCAGCTCCAGGACCAGATCGCCGACGACATCGCGCGGCGTGTCTCCTCCGACCGCGACTTCTCGGCCCGCGTGGCCGAAGGGGTCAAGGCTGACCTGCAGTCCGGTGCGCGGAACGTCTTCGCCGAGCGGCTGAGCGAGGAGGAGCGCTCGACCCTGCAGCGCCAGGCGAGCGACACGCTCTCGGCCTCCCGCAGCGTCGAGCGCTCCGAGTCGATGGCCGAGCGCTTCGGCACGCTCGGCAGCTACCGCGCCGTCGAGATCGGCCATGCCGTCGCCGGCGACCCCGCGCTGATGGACCAATGTACGACCGACTCGACCGCTTGGGCCTCACCGGGGATCACCAGCGGCTCGCCAGCTCCTGGAGCTACGCCGACGTCTTCGCCGACCGCGGGCAGGCCAACGCCGCGGCCGGGATGGCGCTGCTCCTGGGCTACGGGGAAGGGGATCGGCAGCTCGACGCCCCGGAGCAGCAGACGGCGCGTGAGGCCGGCTTCGGGATTCTTGCCGACGCCTTCGGGGGTTCGCGGCAAGCCGGCATCGAACCGGGGCGCAACGCCGATCTGGATGGGCGGGTCCCGGGCTATGGCGGGTCACGTGCGGAGGTCGACAGCGGCAATCTGCGCGATCCGCGTTCCCAGACCGATGGGGTACGCCGGGAAATCGCCGGCCACCGGCGCCTGACGGGCGAGCGGTACGATCCGACCGAGGTGGATCGGTCCCACGACCGCCACCGCGGCGACGCCGCGGCCTTCGGCGGCGGCACGCGGGACGGCGTGCGCGCGCAGAAGCGCGACCAGTATGCCCAGATCCTCCGGGAGCAGGCGATGCTGCCGCGTCCTTATCCCCAGATCGCGGCGGACGAGATCGGGGGCTTTCTGACCAAGTTCTCCGCAATCCGGTGCTCTGGCGAGGGCTGGTCTCAGTGGCATTGTCGAGAAATTCGGGCAAACGCTCGAACAAACCGGGAGTAAGTTGGAAGCGTTAGAGGGGGCGGGCAGCGGTTGGCAGGAGGCGCGCGACGCGCTGATCGATACCCGCATGGACCAGGTGCGGGTACGGCCTGACGGACGTGCAGATGGCCTTCTTCCGTGCCGCCAGCGAGTCGTTCCTGCCGGCAGGAGTCCATGACCTGCTCGGCACGGACACCGCGCGTGCGACAGAGCAGGCGAGGGAGGCGCTGATTCGGGCGGAAGGCCCGACGGGTGAGCACATCGCCGAGTTGCTGACACGCTCGGCGATCTCCCAGGACGACACCTACCTGCGAACCATCGGCGCCTACAATCGGGCCAACACCGGGACCACCCCGGTTTCCCCCCCTGTGAGCCAGAGCAGTGTCTCCGGAGGATGGTCCGGGGCCTTGCTCGACCTGATCGCCGCGCCGGAATCCCGGGGCAACTACAACGCCTGGTATGGCGAT
This sequence comes from uncultured Gammaproteobacteria bacterium, assembly GCA_963698355.1. Classification (GTDB taxonomy): domain Bacteria; phylum Pseudomonadota; class Gammaproteobacteria; order Chromatiales; family Chromatiaceae; genus Thiodictyon. The sequence continues at coordinate 2,949 of CAVOQO010000128.1, forward strand.
GCAACGCAGGAACGGGTGGACCTCTCTCGCTTTACCGTCGATCAGGTCCGCGACCTCCAGGGCGACCTGGTAAGGGCCAACGGCGGCTCGGCGATCGGGAGGTATCAACTCCTCGACGACACGCTCGATGGCCTGGTGGACCGGTTGGGGCTGAGCGGGAATGAGCGCTTCAGCCCGGAGCTTCAGGACCAGTTGGCCCTACGCTGCCCGCGACGCCGGCATGGACGACTGGATCGGAGGGCGGATCAGCGATGCGCGCTTCGCCGAGAATCTCTCCCAGGTCTGGGCGGGGCTGCCGAGAGATGCATCAAACGAGAGCTACTACGAGGGCATCCAGGGTAACCGGGCGATGGTGGACTGGAACTCCGTGATGGCCTCGCTGCGTGGGATTCGTGGAGGCCATGGCTCGTGACGCGCCCGGGTAGCGTCAGGAGGCACGGGCTAGATCCGCACCGCGGTGCCGGTGTAGACGGGGCGGGATACCTGCCACCGGGAGCCGTTGGTTCGTAGGTGCCGGTGGTCAGCCGCGCATCCACGACAGCGTTCGCCCCGAGCTCCAAGGCGTGTTTCAGCATCGAGTGACAGGGCCTCTTGTTGGCAAGCTCGAAGTCCAGTCTTGAGCTGGCTTCGATGTCGGAGATGCCGCGCACCAGGCCGAGCGTCTCCCGGACCGACGCGCCCGGGCCCGCTCCAGGCGCTCTTGGCGTTCCCGGGCCGCGCGCTCGCGCGCCGCTTGGCGGCGCCGGCTTTCCGCACTGGGGTCGTCTTCCACTTGGCGCTTGAGCGCTTCGACCTGGGTGCGCGCCGCCTCCAACCACCCCTCGAGGGTCTCCCCGCGGCGAAACGAGGCGGCCCCCGCGCTGGCGCGCACCCGCACCCCGTCCTGGGCCACCCGCTTGAGGCTCACCACCCCCTCGGCCAGCAAGAGCGCCACGCTCTCGGTGAGCAACCCATCGAGGGCCTCGCCATGGGCGGTGCGAAAGTCCGAGAGGGTGTGGTAGTTGACCGATACCCCGCCGCAGATCCAGCGGTAGGCATCGTGCTCTTGGGTCAGCCGCGCCAGCGCCCGCGCACTGCCCACCCCCTGCAGGGTGGCATACAGCCACAGGGCGAACAGGATCTCCGGGGCGATGGCGGTGCGCCCGCTGCCGCCTTCCACCGCGCGGATGCTGGCATAGATGGCGCTGAGATCGGCCCGCTCGACCCAGGCCCAGACCAGACGCGCCCGATGCCCCTCGGGCAGCAGCGACTCCAGATCGCAGGGGCGCAGCTCGATCTGGGTCCGGTTGGGCCACAACACCCGCCGCACCCCCGCCACCGGTGCGCGCTCCGGGGTTGCCCCCGCCCGTGCCGCGTCGGCTTCGAGGTCGTCTCCAAACAGCCCCAGTTGGATCGCGTCGCCCATCGCCCGCCCCCTGTTCAATAGGGCCATTCTACCCCAGTACCTCAGCGGGGCACAGAGTGGGAGGTTTTTTCACAGACTCTCAGTCTGGCGGGCGGCTGGATCCGGTAACTCTTCCACCGCGTTGTTGCTCGCTCCGGAAGGGGTCAAACTGGGTGCTGACTCAGGACCCCAGTGAGCCCGTGCTCACTCCTACCCAACTGATCACCGCTCAGACCGCCTATCTCGGAGCCTGCGTCGTGGCGGCCCACCTTCCGGTGGCGGGGGCGGCGCTGATCCCCGACCTCGACTCCCGCCAGTCCTATCCCGGGCGGGTGCTGCCGCCGCCTGCGTCTATGGCCAGCGGCGGGCCAGCGGTGCATTCGCTGCTCGAGCGCTGGGTTCGCTGACGCACGGCGTGGCGCGGCTCAAACGGCCGGCCGCCAGGGGCGGTCGTGGTGGTTCCGCCCCGGCCGGATAAACACCCCGGATCATGCGGACTTCGCGTGTGACCGGGAAGGCGCCCGCGCAACCGGGAAGGATGGCTTCCCAGTTGCCTTCCAACCGTGACCGCTCGGCTGGAAGCTGGCGCGCCCAGCAACCGCGAACCGTCGCTTCGCAGTGACCTTCCTACCATCCCGTTAAGTCTCTGATGTCCCTAGCCGTGTCACTGGCACGGATGCTGCCACTGTCTCCTGCACCCGTCCAAGGCGGGCGTGTCACCAAACCTATGATCACTGGAGGAGACCACGATGACCACGTTAAGCGAAGAGATCCAAGCCCGAGTTCAGCAATACGATCACTGGGCGACGCGGCGCCGCTACGGCCCCGAGGGAGCAAACAACCGCCGTCTCTGGGTACTGGCCTGCATGGACGAGCGGCTTCCCGTCGATGAGGCCCTGGGGATCCGGGTGGATACCCCAGCGGGGGGCGGGGACGCCCACTGCTTCCGCAATGCTGGGGGAATCGTCACCGACGATGCCATTCGCTCGGCCATGCTCACCTGCAACTTCTTCGGCACCCGGGAGATCGTGATCGTCCAGCACACCCAGTGCGGCATGCTCTCGGCCAACGCCGCGGACCTGGAGAAGGCGCTGCGGGAGCGGGGCGTCGATATTGACGGGCTCACCCTCGACCCCACCCTGCCGGAGCTCAAGCTCGCCCCTGGGGGCTTCGCCAAGTGGATCGGCATGATGGATGACGTGGACCAGACCTGTATGCGCACCGTGGAGGCCTTCAAGAATCATCCGCTGATCCCGAAGGACGTCACCGTCAGCGGCTGGGTCTGGGAGGTGGAGACCCGCCGGCTGCGGGCGCCGACCCTGGATGCGGAAAAGCGTGCCCGCACCGACGTGACTTCGGCCCAGTTCGGGGTAACGAGTCCCCAGCCCGCGCGCTGGCGGTGAACACACGGTAACCGCGTGCCGCGGGGTCGGCCCGACGCCGCCCCGCGGCCGATCGACCACTGCGGAGAAGCCCCCCATGCCCAGTTATGACTATCGCTGCACCCAGTGCCGGGCCCAGTTCCAGGCGCGCCACGCGATGACCGCCAAAGGACCGCCTTGTCCCGTCTGTGGTGCCGCCGCCGAGCGGGTCATCCTCGCCGCACCCGCGGTGCACGGCTACATGGCGCGCGGCCGGGAGGCCGCCGTGCGCACCTTCGAGCACCAGGAGACACACCGCGCTCACGGCCCCGGATGCCCCTGCTGCCATTCCGGGTAGCGCGGGATCGTCTATTGTTCGGGGATCGAATCGAGCAAACCCTGGCCGGCCCAGACCCACGCGCGGTCCGGCCGGCCCCTTTCCCTTTCCCAGCCTGAGGGGATCAGCCATGGACGAGCCAGGCCACCAGCACCTCAACCCGATCTCCTTCCTCCAGGCCTTCATCGTCCAGGGCCTGCGGGTCGCAGAGGTGGGTTGCGCCCAATGCGGCGGCGCCACCGACCATGTGGTCCAAGTCGGTCTGGCCGCGAGCGGTTGCTTGGAGAAGGTCGCGCGCCAGCAGCTCGGCCTGTCGCAGCCGCTCGACCCCAACCAGTACGCGGACCTGATCATCGAGATCAAGAACCGCATCGGCGGCCAGTTCGAGCGGGGGCCCGGCGAGGCCGGGAGCGTGCGGGTGATCAACCACCGCTGCCCCTTCGGCGACCAGGTGGAGGAGGCCCCGGAGCTGTGCCGGATGACCTCCGGCGTCTTCGGTGCCATCGCCGCCCGCAGCTTCGGTTACGCCAAGGTGGAGCTGCACAAGCGCATCGCCACCCGCGACGGCTGTTGTGACGTGCGGGTCTGGCTCGATGAAAAGTCCGCGGCCGGGCATCCGGGGGACGAGTACCGTCGCGCGGGCGCCACCGTCACCGCCGTTTCCACCGCCGCCGCGGTGACCAGCCGGCTGGAGGAGAAGCTCTGCAAGGCGTGGAGTCCACCGCCGGATGCGATCAAGCGGCAACGGCTGAAGCGCCGCATCGTGGCCGACTCCGAGGCCATGCAGGCCGCGCTGCGGGCCGTCGAAGTGGTGGCGCCCACGACCGCCAGCGTCCTCATCACCGGCGAGACGGGCGCGGGTAAGGAGGTGATCGCCCGTGCCCTCCACGCACTGAGCCACCGGGCCGAGCGCACCTTCCTGCCCGTGAACTGTGGGGCCATCCCCGAGAGCCTGGTGGAGAGCGCCCTCTTCGGGCACGAGAAGGGCGCCTTCACGGACGCCCACCAGGCGCGCGAGGGGTTCTTCGAGCGGGCCGACGGCGGCACCCTGTTCCTGGATGAGATCGACTGCCTGCCGCTGCCCGCCCAGGCCAGGCTGCTGCGGGTCCTGCAGGAGGGTGAATACGAGCGGGTCGGGGGACGCCACACGCGCCACACGGACGTGCGCATCGTCGCCGCCTCCAACCGGGGGCTCGAGCGCCTGGTCGCGGAGGGCAGTTTCCGTCAGGACCTCTACTACCGGATCAACGTGGTTCCCATCCACATCCCGCCCCTGCGCGAGCGCCCGGACGACCTCAGCGCCCTGGTGGGGCATTTCCTGCGGCGGCTGGCCGAGAAGTACGGCGGGCCGCGCAAGGTCCTCGGCGAGCACGCCTGGGCCACCGCCTTCCGCTACCCCTGGCCCGGCAACCTGCGGGAGTTGGAGAACGTGCTGGAGCGCGCCTTCCTGTTCGCCTCAGGCAGCGTCATCGAGGCGCTGCCGGTGGAAGACCACCAGGCCCCGGGGTTGGGCGCCACTGGTGGGCTGCGCGAGGCCAAACGGCGCGCCGGGAGGGAGTTGGAGGCCCGGATCATCGACGATGCCCTCGCCAGGGCACGCGGGAATGTCAGCGCGGTGGCCCGCGAGATGGGCATCACTCCCCGTGCCCTGCACATGAAGCTGCGGGGCCTTGGCATCGCTGCCGCACCCTACAGGGTGCGTCATCGCGCGTGAATCGGGGGGGGACGGGTCGGGGCAGGGAGTGAAGTCGGCCGCGACTGGGCCGTATGACTGCCTGTGAATGGCCGCTTTCCTAGCGGTACGAACGACGTTCGGCCCTCATCTGTCGGCAGGGGAGCGGGGTTGTCCCCGGAGATGCACCACTCTGTCATCCGGCCGGAAGGTCTCCCTGGGGCTCAACACGATCGGCGATCTCGTCTCCATTCCGACCCCCATGCTCTGCGACCGGGGACGCAACGCCGCCTTGAACAGCTCCGGCCCGTGTGCAGCGCGCGGCTAGGGTTCCTTGACACTCGGCTCAAAAGCGAGGCGCGCTTCAATGTCGTCGCTCGATTCAGGCGTCGCAGTGCGCGTCCACTTTATCCCGGTTAATACCCCGTTACGCCTGCTTCTTATTCGATAGCGGGTAGTTGGTGTCCCGTCCGGTACCTTCCAGCAATCGGCGTCCACTTTCAGCGTAGAGGGGCGGGTCACCCTGTTGCCCCAAGACATCCCTGTCGTGGATCTGCTCTGGTATCGTGCCCAGGACGCGCCACGAGCAACCTGGAGAGTCGTTTGCGATGGCAGAGTTGGACGATTTCGCGGCCTACAGCCGACTGGCGGACAGTCTCATCGAGCGCACCACGAAGGAAGAGATCGCCGACGTAGCGCGGTTGCTTGCCCTCAACTGTGGGTACTACCAGACGCGCTTCGGCGACGTGCCGCAGGACGTGCTGCTGCGCATGGTCAGGGCGGAAAACCTGGACTCGGAGACCGCCACACTCCTGGTGGCGGGGATGCAGAACCTGGTTTCGGCCCTTGCTGAAGTCACGGGACTCGCTGATGACCTCGTGGACGAGCCGCGTCACTAGCCTCCTCCTGCTCCTGCTGCCCCTTGTCGCTGGGTCGCAGGAACTGACCGGACGTGTGGTGCGAGTCATCGACGGTTCAGGGGCTTGCACTTAGTTACAAAGGAAGTAGCCTCTCTCTTGTCTCTTAGAGACGAGTAGCAGGAGGGGGCCGGGGGAGGATGCAGGCTCATGAAAGCTGTGGATAACTGTACGTTGGCCCGCTGCCGGTCGTTGGACGCCGCGCAAGTTTTAGGCGCGCTCGCCGACTACGCGAAGAAGGATCTCACCTTCACGGCCCGCGCTGACCCGCACACCACGCGCTGGCATGCCCATGTCGCAGGCCGCGACGTGGAGATCCTTTGTACTGGCCCGAAGTTTTGGGACATGCGCGCGAAGCGGGCGTCAGCACGGCTTTGATCCACAACTGCCACCCCGATATCGCCGAGATCATTCGCGAGGCCCAGGGACGTTCGAGTCGAGCCCAACGCGATGCCAAGCACCAGGAATTGAAGGCCGAGCGCGAGAAGGCCCGCGCCTTGCGGGACGAGATTGCGACGCTTCGTTCCCAGGTCGCGAAGTTGGCCTCGGTCAACGAGGTCTTGCTGGCGGAAAACCGCACGCTGAAAGTCCGGCCGAACGATCCCAAAGTGGTCGATCTGGCCTCGAAAAGTTTACGAAAGAGTTATGACTCGTAACATCCTGATGTGACAAGCGAACATCGTTCATAACCGTTATAAACGCCCCTGAATGATGGCGACACGCTGGTCCTTCTGGACGAGAGCAACTACGAGTACAAGGTTCGGCTCGCTGGCATCGACTGCCCGGAGCGGAAGCAGCCTTGGAGCATTCGGGCCAAGGACGCCTTGGCCGACCATGTCTTCAACGATCGGGTGGTAGTGGACTGGGACAAGAGCGACCGCTACAAGCGGATCGTGGGCAAGGTGATCCACGGAGACCGGGACGTGAACCTCGCCTTAGTCAGGGATGGAATGTGCTGGTGGTATCGGAAGTACGCCCATGAGCAGAGTCCCGTCGACCGGGTGCTCTACGCGGACGCCGAAGGCGAGGCTCGAGAGCAACGGCGGGGCCTCTGGTCAGACCGGGAGCCCGTGCCGCCGTGGGAATGGCGTCGAAAGTGATGGACCCCGCAGCCGCGTCGAAGGCGCCGCGACCCCGAGATCACCGGTCTAGGCGGCGATTACCCTTGGCTCGGTGGGCGTCACATGCAACCGGCGCAGCACCTCAACCAAGTGCACCATGCCGTCCGCTACGATCTCGTGCGTCGAGCGTCGTTCAAAGCACCCAGAACACCGTATGAATGCTCCTGTCTAGGCGCTCCACGCGGGGGTTCTTTCCCAATGCTTGAGGTTGGAAGGGCCCTAACCCGTCTTCGACTCTTCGCGCCCATTTTTCAACTAACCTATTGTGTGGCCGTTACCGCAGGGGCAAAGGTCGCCACGACAAAGCGATTAGTGTACGATGGTTTGGAGAGCGGCGGTGATCCTCGGCGGCGGCTGCGGGCGCCCGGCTTCCTAGCAGCCTGTCGGACTTTCCCGGTTTCGGGCGTCGGAGCCGCCCGGTAGAATAGGCACATCGAACTTGGGGGCCTGAGCCGATGAGCCACTTCCGTGCGATCAACCGGGATGTCGACTTTCTGCTGGCGCCCTCGGTGCAGGATTGGCTGCCCGAAGGACACTTGGCGCGCTACGTCGTTGAGGTGGTCGAGGGGCTGGACCTCAGCGAGCTGGAGCGGGCTTACGCCGGGCGGGGCAGCCTGCCCTACCACCCGGCCACTTTGCTGTCGCTGCTGATCTACGGCTACGCCACCGGCTGCTACTCCAGCCGCAAGATCGAGCGGGCCACCTACGATTCCCTGGCGTTTCGCTTCATCGCCGCCAACAGCCACCCCGACCACGATACCCTGGCCAGCTTCCGGCGACGGTTCGCCAAGGAGTTCGAGGCGACCTTCGTCCAAGTGTTGCAGGTCGCCCGGGAGAACCAGCTCAGCCGCTTCGGAACCGTCAGCCTCGACGGCACCAAGATCCACGCCAACGCCAGCCGCCACAGTGCACTGTCCTATGGGCACGCCGAGGCCATCGAGGCGCAGCTCCAAGGCGAGGTCCAACAGTTGCTGGCGTTGGCCGAGGAGGCCGACGGCGCCAACGTCCCCGACGGCATGAGCCTGCCCGAAGAGCTCAAGCGCCGCGAGGACCGACTGGCAGCCATCGCGGGGGCGAAGGCCAAGATCGAGGCGCGGGCGGCTGAACGCTTTGCCCGCGAGCAGGCCGACTACGAGGCCAAGCTTGCCGCCCGCGCGGCCAAAGCCGCGGCCGGCCGCAAGCCGGGTGGCAAAGCGCCCAAGGCGCCCACCCCGGGTCCGCGTCCCACCGACCAGATCAACCTCACCGACGAAGAATCCCGCATCATGCCCGTCGCCGGCGGTGGCTTCGAGCAAGGTTACAACGCCCAAGCGCTGGTCGACACCGAGACCATGCTGGTGCTCATCCCGCAGGTCGTGCAGGCGGCCAACGACAAGCAACAGGTGGCGCCGATGCTCGAGAAGCTGCAGGGCCTGCCGGAGGAGATCAACCAGGCTGCGCAGCTGCTGGCCGACGCCGGCTATTTCAGCGAGACCAACGTCAGCGCCTGCGAAGCGGCCGGTATCGAGCCGTCGATCGCGATCAAGCGTGATGAACACCATCCCCATTGGTCGGAGCGCTTCGCCAATCCCGAGGCCGCCCCGCCAGCCGATGCCACCCCAGTTGAGCGGATGGCCCACCGGCTCAAGACCCGCACCGGCCGGGCCACCTACGGCCTGCGTAAACAAACCGTCGAGCCGGTCTTCGGCATCATCAAATCCGTGATGGGGTTTCGCCAGTTTCTCACCCGCGGTCTGGACAACGTGCAGAACGAGTGGACCCTGGTGTGCCTGGCGTGGAACCTCAAGCGCATGGCCGTATTGCGCCTGCAGTAAGGGTAAAGCCAAGGAAAACTGCGCTTTTCGTCAAAAAATGCGGCCTTTTCGCAACAATGCGCCCTCTGATGGCCCCATGTGCGCATTCGCGAGGATCAAGTCCGACAGCCTGCTAGGCTACCGCTTCTTGATCGATTACCGCTCCCCGGTACTGGTTGCCGATTTCATCGGCAAGACCCTGCCGGAACTGCCCTTCGTCTGCGCCAACGACCTGCCGTGGCTGGGGGTCGGCGTGACCTCTTACACAGATCCGCCAGAACAGCCGAAACTCGTCGGGCGCATCGTGGCACGGACGCTCGCCCAGCGTTTCCACCCCCAGGACATCGCGATCTTGTCCTGCCGCGGGCTCGAGTGAACGGTCTTCCGTGATCTGACGAGGGTTGGCAATCATACCCTCGCTCGCTTCACCGGTGCCTATGATCTCTGCGGCAACCAGGTCTGCTCGCCCGGACAGGTCCTGTTCGACACGGTGCGCCGATTCAAGGGCCAGCAGAGCGCGGTAGTGGTGCTCACGGACGTCGATCCGGACGAGCGACACCTGGCGCGGGAGCTTCAGCTGCTCTTCTGTGGGATGACCCGGGCGGCGGTGCGCCTGGAGCTGCTATGCGACGGAGATAATCCGGTGGTCGCGGAGCGTATCATTCGGCGCCTCTGAGGCAGTCCACGAGCTGTGGCCCAACACCCTGCGGTTAGAGCGTGAAGGACTGCTAATGGAGGCCCTGGCGCTCGCGTTGGACGTCGGCGTGGCGCCGGCAGCCAGGCGCTGGGTATGCCGCGGCCCACCTTCTACCGTCGTCAGAGGCTGGGCGGGCACCAGAATTCCCGCCCAACGCCCACCCGGGCCCCGCCTGAGTCCGAGCGCGAGCATGTTCTCCTCCAACTACAAACACTTCCGCTAGCCGGCGCCTCACTTTTTGGCATTGGACTATAAATACGGAACGCAATTCCATTCAACGCAGCAGGACAATCTGTGAACCTATTGCTTCCGGAAATCATTGTTCTATCGAACGAAGACGCACTGCTCACCGCGGACCCGGCGCCCACCTGCCAAGTCAATGTCACTGAAGTTCGATTGGCACCGGCGTCCGCTCTGGGCACTGCCTCCGCTTCGATGCTGATCGCGAAAGGATTGGCTTGGGGAGCGGACAAGGTGACAGTCCGGCTGCGGTGCGCGGATCACGACACCATCTTGGATGCCGACGTGCAGTCCAATCACTGGAGCGCATCCTACGATTTGAGCGACGCCGCCGTCGACGTGGGAACGCCGGCGCGCATCGATGTCAACACCGTCGCCACCAACTGCCAGGCGTCAGACAAGGCTCTGATAATCCTGGGGGCAACGGGTCAACCCGTGGTCGAGCCGGGCTGCCCGTCCGGATTCGACGGCGCCCGGGTCGGCCTGCTCGCCGGACATCCGAGTCGGGTGGTGGAAATGCGGGCGTTCAGCTCACTGGTGGATTCGGGGCTGCTAGCCGACATCAAAAAAACCGCCTGGTCGATCTTGAACATTTACCAAGCCGATCCCGGCAAACCCGGTCAGCTCACCGCGAGCGCCCGTCGGATCAGCGACTCGGTGGCGCTCACCATGGGCGAGCCCCAAGGCTTTCGCTTGACCTATCGCATCGATTTGCAGCGCTATGTGGAAGAATTGACCGATAGCGCCCGCGCTGCAGCCGGCAAGAAGGCTAAATCGAAGGCCAAGGCGGCGGCACCGGGTCACGCTGCCTTGCAGCGCCAAGCCCTGGCGGCGTCCATCAGCAAACCCAAGGTGGGCGCGAAGACATCCGCGCAGGTGCCCGCCCTCGTCATCACCACTCCCGCAGAGGCCGGCGCGGGGACCCTGGACGGGAGCTTCCCCGGCATTCTCTTGACCTTGGAATTGCTGCTCAAGGCAATTGCGAAAGTCAACGCCCTCGGCGTGCTGTTCTATGACGAGCTGCACTTTCGCCCCATCGGCCTGGTGGCCGGCGAACCGCTGTATCAGCTTTCGCTGGCGCCGGGGGAAGAAGTGGTCCTCACCGAGGAACACACCAGCAAGCGCAGCTCCAGCCTGGAAGACATCAAGGACCGCGAGGGCGAGCGCAACCTGGAGTTCGAAAGCTCTTGGACCACCGACGTCACGCAGACATTGGCGAATGAGCTGCAAGCCAAGATCGGCGGTCATCTCGGCGGCGAAGTCACCATTCCCGAAACGCCGGTGAAGTTGGACGCCGGCGTCGACCCGGAAGTGGCGAGCAAGAATTCTCAGGAGTTCGTGGTCAAGCTGGTCAACGAAGTGTCGCGCAAAATGACCGCGAAAATGCGTGAGCAGCACAAGACCACTTTGACGGTGACCACCGAGGAGACCCGCGGCACCGGCACCCAGCGCACCCTCTGGAACCCGAACCCGTCCCGGGTGCTCGACCTTACCTATTACAAACTCTACCGCAAGGAACGCCTGACCCTGGAGCGTCACGACGCCAAGCTCTGCCTGGCGGTGTATGTCGAGGACCCCGCCAAACAGGCCCGCGATATTTTTCTCGAAGGCCTGACGCGCATGGACCCGACCAACCCGGATCTCTACAACTGCGTCATACCGGCTGCCGAGGACACCAAAACCCAGGACAAATCCTTTACCGGCTTCGGCATTTGGGACCCCTTTTCACGGTTGGTGGGATTTCAATTTGACGGTGGCAGCGTCACGTTAACGCCCACCAACCCGGCCGCGGACCTGGTGCTGGCGAGTGCATCGGTGCGGGTGACGAAATGGGTGGTGTCGTTCCTCGACGGTCACGAGGAAGAGTTCGGCGCGGGCGCATTCACGGACGGAGGCGGCGATGTGTACTTCGGCGGCCCGATCGCGCCGCTGCGCCTGGACCTGCCGGGAAAGGCGGGCTACGAAGTGCACGTCGAGGCACCATTGAGCATGGTGCCCTTCGCCTGGGTGACCAAGAAAGCGGTGGTGGAAATCGAATCCAACTGGATGCCGGAACCCACCACCGCGTCGGCCTATCTCGCCTGCATGCAGGATGAGCAAACGCGCTTGCGCGACAGCTTCACTGTGGAGAGTTTGACCGCGCTCGCCGATCGGGTGCGCAGTCTCGCCCGCAAGCAGGTCTACGGACGCCTCATCGATGAATATCTGCTGGCGACCGATCCGCTGCAAGCGCAGGCCTCGCCCGAGCAGTTGGACAAGATCCGTAGCCTGTTCGACTGGAACGAAGCGGTGGTCGAGTACCTGCCCTGGTGGTTGACGCCCTACAGCCGCGACAAATACGAGCAAGTGCGCACGGCGCTGCGCAAGCTGCCGGGGGATTTCGCCATCGATGAACTGGTCGCCGACGAGTTGGTGTCGGCGCGCGCAAAAGTGTACTTGCCAATCAAGTCCGCCGCCGAGCGAGAAGCCCTCGAGACCATCGGCCGCGGCGGCGGCATCACCGACACCGTGGTTGATTTGTTCAGCCGCTTCCGCGACGACCACTTTGGCGTCATCGAGCGCCCCTTGCCGGACTTCGAGACCATATCCTCACCGCGGCCCATGCACGGTACTCCGCAAGGGGCCGGCGACTGGAACGAACGTTGGGAGAAACCGCCGCGCCGATTCCAGGTGCTGGCCGACTGGTCCGACCTGCTGCCCACCGACGGCATCCACTGCGAGCCGTCGTTGAGCAACTGCACGGCGACTGATGAAGTGCGCACCGCCGATTTGCGCCGGCGTCAGAGCGACGTGGACTTGAAGAAATGACCGCGGCCTGCGGACCCGACCGGTTCTCGGTTTCCGCGCCTTCGGTCGCAAGCCAACCGCCGCCAGCCGCGCTCAAGTATTGGCTGGAGCGGCTCAGGATTGATTGGCGCAAGGAGCAAGCCACGCGCACCGAGACGCCCGATGCCAACGACATCGACCGGCATGACCGGTGGCTGGCCCAAGCATGGGAAGACTACGTGCGGCTGCTGCTGCAGAACATTCCCGGCTTCTTTCTCGTCCGCGCCGGCGGCAATACGCTCGAAGCACCGCCGGCAATCGTTCCCGAGCGCCTGCTCGGCCTGCGCGACAACCGGATCGTCGAGACGGGCGGTTCTGTCTCCCGTTCGGCCATGGCCGGGTACTTGCTGCAATACTATTGGCCCTGCACCGACGCCAACACCCTCAAGCCCTGGCTGCCGCAATTGGTCACTACCGCCTCGGGCTTCCGCGCCGCCGGCATCGGCACGTTCCAGTTCCCCGAAGCCGTGGATAATCTGGAGAACGTCAACGATCGGCGGATCCTGGAGCAGCTCGAGTCCAGCATGCGCCCGTCAATCTTCAGACGGCGCAAGGCGCCGCTGCTCGAGCCGGTCGCGCCGGAACCGCCCGACCCGGCGCCGGGCGAAGAGCGCACACCGGGCTTTCGAGCGCGCCTGCAGCGCTTCGATGAACAGAACCGCGCCTATCAACGGGACTTCAAGCGCTTCGATGCTGCACGCCAGGAATGGCAGCGCGAACGCGCGAGAGCCGAAGCCTCGGTTCGCGATCCGCGCGTCGACCTCGCTCGGAAGCGACGGGCGCAAAAGCTGCCGAGCGTCCGACGCATTTCCGTGCTCGGCATTCCCATTGACCGCGGTGTGCTGCCGAGCAACTTGTTCCTAAGCCAGATCGCACCGTTCATCGAACCCTATCTTTCGCCGCTGCAGCAACTTGACCGCACCTTCGGCAGCGCCTATGTCTCCCAGGCCGTGGTGGCTTGGTTCTACTTTCTCATCGGCATGGGACTGATTCCCAACTGGCGCCACTGGCGCCTGCACTGGGGCACCTCGGTGATCGAGGATCTGCTGCCGGCGGAACTGGAGGGACTCGCGGTGACGCGCCAGTGGGTCGAGCGGCAAATGGTCGAGCAAGTCCGCGGCGCGGCCGATGACGCGCGTCGTGGCGACGGCAGCGCCAGTCTCATCTCGGACGATTTCCTTGATGCTGAGCAACGGTTGCTGGAAGGTGTGCGCACAGTGTCGCTGCAATACCTGGATGCGGTGCTGGCGCAATGGAGCGCGCAGCTGCGCTTCTGTGTCGAAGAACAAGGGGGCGGGCGCGTTCAACTCGATCCCGTGACCTTCACCGCCGCGCAGCCATGGCGACTAAAGGTCAACCGCAGTGGCGCCGATCCGCTGTCGCTGTCGTTTCCCGAGCACATCATGTATGCCAGCGGCTTGGATCACGACGTGCGCTGGATGCTGCGCGCAGCGTGGCCGCAAGTGCGCAGTGTCACGGCACTGTGCAACCAGGCAGGTGTGCACCTGCGCATTAACGCCGGCAACAACCGTTGGGGCGGCAGACATCCGCCCCACAGTTCTCACAAGCAAGGCACCGACGTCGACTGGGATCTGGGGCTCGCCGGCGACTGGGTGCCGAACCTGCTACAGCGCCAAGGACAAACCGACCGGCCTTTCTCGCACCTGTTCCGTAACGAACCCCTCGAAGGCGGCGACGCAGGCCCGCCATGCCAGATCGGCATCGATCGCTTGGTGATGTGGATTGGCGTGCAGGCCAACATCATCGCCGGCGTGCGCGCGCTGCTCTACGGTGACGAACCGTTACTGCACGAAGCTACCCGCCACCTCACCAGCCTGTTCAACGTGCGCCGCCCAGCCCACGCCAGCGCCGACCCGGAGCCACGTGCCCACCACAACCATTTGCACGCCGACTACCTGCCCCACGCGGTACAGAACTGTGCCGATCCGTTGGTATGGGCACTCGCCGATGTCGACGACCTCGCCGCACGCCTGTACACCCTGGCCATGCAACGGGATGCCGACGTCAATTTCTGGCGCAAATTTGCTGGCCTCGAGGCTGTTCCAACGACTGCCGCCGACTTCGACGCGCTGCGCCAAACCTACCGCCGCCTCGCGGCCGAACAAATCCAACGCCAAATTCGCGCTTGGAAAACGTTCTGGTCGCTACGGGAAACTCACGGCATCGCCCTGCTACCGGTCTGGAATCCCGTGCTTGCCTTGGACACGCGGGATGCGTTGGTGTGCGGGATCGGGCGGGTGGTACAAGATCAAGCACCCGTCTAACCCGGATGCGCAGTACCCAAAATCGATGGCGTCGATTGAGCGGATCGCGTTCCCTTGAGTGAGGAACCGTCTGTGGTGAGTTGCGAGGCGTGTTTCCTTCGGGTCACCGTGTAGGGCACCCAGGACGAGTCCCGCTTAGTACCGGCAGGCGTCCACGGCTTCGGGTGCGGCGTGGGTGGTTCGCGACATCCCCTGCGCCAGGCGGATCGCCTGCTTCGGGTCATGGGCAAAGACCATGGGGACGGGTGCCAGCCGCCTAAGCGAGCCGTTGCCGCCCGCGCTGGGGTGGGTCTCCCCGGCGAATGGGTCGCCGTCGCGCTCGAAGCGCCGAAGAGCCGCACCAGCCGAGACGCCGATGTCGAAGCAGGCGCCGGTGCTGCTGAGATACCCCTGCCGGTACCAGCGCAGGTAGCGCCGCATCTGTCGGCGGGTTCGAACCCCTGACAGGCGACCAGGCTCTCGGCAAGACAGATCGCCATGGAGGTGTCGTCGGTCCACTGGCCGGGCTCCAGGGAGAAGGGTCCGCCGCCGACCATGTCCGTGATCGGCTCAAAGGTGCTCGGCGACCTGAATTCGAGGGTGGTGCCGAGGGCGTCGCCGGCGGCGAGCCCCAAGAGCCCACCCTGGAAGCGGGAGCGGCGCTCCATGACTAGCGATGGTCGCTTTGGGAGGCAACCGGATAGGCATGATTGCTTCTTCTCAGGCACCTGGGCGCCCAGAATGTCCCAAGGGCCCCCGGCGCAACGTGCGGTGACCGATTACGTTAAAAAGAGCAGTGAGGCGGGGGCCGTCGCAGGTCGCGGGGCACCGCCGCCCAGTCCGGCAGCGTCCAGTCAGCTGCGTGGGGGATTGGGGTCGGCGGATAGCGCTTGCGCCCGAGGGGCCTACTCGAGTTGGGCCGCCTCCGGCCAGGGCGCCCGCTACGGCGATGCCTCGACCTCGACCATCACCTCGTTCCTGCGCAGGAACCAGAGCGAGAAGGGTGAGTTGTAGCGCGCATAGATCGGCGCGGCGACGGGCGTCAGGCCGGCCTTCCGGACCGCGGTCAGGAGCAGGGACTCGTTCTCGCGGTAGTTGGACTGGGTCCATCGGCCCGTGTAGCCGTGAACGGCCATGAGTTTGGCGGGCTCTTCACGCAGGCGAATCCGCGGATCCAGAGGCTCGGGCAGGGTATCGAGGGTGTAGCGCGACGGCATGACGAAGCTCAGAACGAAGGTGTCCGCGTTTGCGCCTTCCTTGGGCCGTTGGGTGACCGGTGCCGTCATCTCCATCTTCTCGCTGTCCCCGGCTGCCGGGCGCTGGTTGACGGGGGCGGTCATCTCCATCTTCTCCTGCGCCCGGTTGTTGCCGAAGATGTAGCCGGCCAGGATGCGGAAGGCCTGGCTTCCGACCTCGTCGAAGGCGCCGGTGACCTCGGTCTCAGCCACGAGGTAGGGGGCGTAGCGACGCAGCTCGAAGTCGGGGTAGGTCTTCACGACCTCGTACTTGGGTTCTTCGATGGCCACCGCATTCGCTCCCGCCAGCAACAGCGCCGCGCCGATGCCGATCAGTACCCTGCGTAACTGTGTTGGTGTTGTTCGCATCATCCTGCTTCATCCGACAATTGCGTCCGCTGGCGAGTCGATCACCGTCAGGACAGCGCGGATGACCTCCGTTTGTAACCCCACCCAGTGCGCTGCTGAAGATCTCTGATCTGCGCGCCGTAGCCTTCTGGACCGCCGCCGGGTGCGCCGCCCGGCTGCAGGGAGCGGATCTCCGCCTGGTCGATGCTCGCCCGGCCCCAGGGCGGGCGACTCGACCAGGTAGCGGCCGTCCACGAAGCCCACGACCTCACCGGAATGACGCTGCCGTCGCGCAGCTCGATGCGGCTCGTCTCCCCGGCAGCCGCCCCCACCAGTCCCAGGCCAATCAGCAGTACCCAGGCGAATCGGCGCTGTCATCACTGCGACCTCCTATCGAGTCAACCCACGCGGCGGGCGCTCCTCGTCACCCTCACTCTCTGGCAGCGCGCCGGGTGAGGGCAACCGTCCATGCAGACCGCGGCGCTCTTGATCGTGGCTGAGGGACGACAGACCAGGCTACCCTGCCACGGTCCGCCGCGCTCGTCCATTCGCGGTCACCAATCGCCAGATCGACAAAGCGTATGCGACCTGTCGTTGGCGGAACGTTTGCCGCGCACGGATGCAGCGCCGCGACCGCCTGCCCTGGGAACCTGACACTCGGTTCGACGAAGCGCTGCCGCAGCAGGACCGCTTCGGTTACCGGGCGGTGACGCTCATCCGGGGTCGGTGCGGCTACCCGGTTGGGGCGGGTGGTCCGTCGTCCGGGTCCGCCGAAGGCCCGTCCAGTGTTCGCGGCAGGACGATCCTCTTCGCCGTGCGACCACCCCGGCGCGCGTACAGGGCACAGAAGGGGCAGGTCGGTGCCAGCCGGCTGGCACTGGCAACGAGGTAGCGCAGCTCGCAGGCCGCGCAGTGGCGCAATTCCGACGTGCCCACGCGCAGATCCCTGGCGATCACCCAGGCGCCGTTGAAGTCGAGCAGGGCGTGCGGCAGCGCCATGAGGCCGTAGAGGTCGTAGGCCGCGATGACCGCCCGAATCGCCAGCTGCCGGTGCAGGCCGGGCCCCGCGTAGCGCCCGTAGAGCGCGGCGAAGAGTCCGGCATGGACCTGCTGGGCACGGGTCTGGATGGTCGCACCGCCGATCGCCGGGAGCTGCCCGCAGGACGCGCCGCGCCCGTGCAGCTCCCAGTGCAGGGCGCGCAGCTTCGGGCGCGGCACCCCCGTCTCGTGATGGGCGATGGACACCCGGGCCTGGCGGCGCAGCAGCGCGACGGCCAGTTCGATCCGCGCGAGGTCATCGAGGACGCCCATGGGACACCTCCAGGGCCGCAATGGCCACGTGGACCGGAGCGAACCAGCGCGCCTCGGTGCAGGCGGCCAGCACGCTGCCCGCCGCCTTGGGCGGGAGGCGAAGCGCATGGATGGCGACCGGGGAGTTGGCGAGCGCGCTGATGGCACTCACCGTGGCGCCGCGCAACCAGGAGGTCAGGGGTTCCCTGACCCCCAGGACCATCTCCGCCTGGCGCTCGTCCTGCGCGATCAGGCGCTGGGCGAGCAACAGGTACGACAGGTTCAATTGGAAGATCTCCTCGGGGAGAGGAGCGCCCACGGGCTCTGGTACTGCCTCCCGCATCGTTCAACCCTCGCTGTTACGGTTCCCTGGTCGCGTCGAAACGGATGCCGCGCAGCGAGGCCACCACGGTGCGCCAGCCGAGTGTCGCCCGGTTGCCCTGGATCCCCGCATACACGCTCCGATCCGAATGATCCCCGGGCAATCCCGCCCAGACCCGCGCCAGGTTCGCGGCGAAACGCTCGTCGTCGAGCGTCCCCGCGAGCCATGCCTCCAGCCCCGCCTCGCGGGCGAGCTGCATGGCCATCCGGTCCTGCAGTGCCGGCGTGAAACGTTCCTTCCCGATCAGCCCCATGCGCGCGACGAGACCGTCGAGGGTATCGTCGATGATCTGGTAGCGCCCAATGGCGGAGCCGCCGTTGCGGCGCACGAGCCGCTTCTGCAGCGCCCGCACCTCGTCGACCGTGAGATCCGCCAGCTGCAACTCATTTTGGTGCGCCTGCCGATACCAGGCGTTGTAGTTGCCACGCGATTCGGGACCGGCTACCAGGTCGAGCACCGCGCTGATGCGCCACAGGTCGATCACCGACTTGGCCTTCGGCCTCGGGGAGGGCCGGCGCAAGGCCTCGCGCAATGCGAGCACCCTTCGCCCGAAGGCCCGCGCCGCGCGCGCATCGTCCGGGTACCGGTAGCGCCCGACCCCGAGTGCCAGGTCGCCCCGGGCAGCGCCGATGGCATCGGCTAGCACACTGGCGGCGACACCCAGGTTTACGCCCGGGTCGAGCAGGGTCGCGGGGTCGCCGACGCGATGCCCGTGGTGCTTCAGGTTGACCTGCAGGAGCCCGACGTCGATGTCACGGTCTTGCTCCGTGATGGCAGCGAGCGCGGCGCGCGTATCCTCCCGGCTGTCGTAGAACCTGGGGCCCGCCGGCGACCCCAGCGTCCAGGGCCAGGGCGAGACCATGCCACCGCCGCTCGGCCGTTGCGTCTCGTGCAGGGCGAGCGCATAGAGCAGGAACGGGTCGATGCCGTGGCGCCGGGCGACCGCCTCCCACAGCGTCGCCGATAGATCCAGCGCGGCTGCCGGCGACACAAAGGCACCCAACAGGAGCACGAGCATCAGTCGTGCTCGACGCCTTATACCGTCACGTCTGCTCATGAACATCGTAAGGACACCGCCGTGGCTCCGCAATACGAAGGCGAAAATATTTGTTTACGAATAGCGAGTTATATCATTTGGTTATGTCATTCGTTTATTCGTTTCCGGCGGCGAGCGAACGCAGGAGGCGTTCCCGGCGCTCGTCGAGGACGGTCTGCGTTGCGGCGAGCTGCGGCGCCGGCGGGGTCATCGCGGAGGCCGGCCCGCACCGCAGGCTGTAGAGCCCCACCAGCGCGAGCTGGCGCAGCCGCTCGGCCCGCGCGCGTGCCGGCAACTCGGCCAGCGCCGCCTGGAGCTCCGGCTGGCCCGAGCCGATGTGCACGACGACGCGCCATCCGGCCTCAGCGCCGGCCATAGTGGAAGAACCCGCGCGCGTTGGCGCCGACCGGATCGCGGGCCAGACGCACCTCGGCGCCGGGGAACAGGGCCGCGACGGTGGGCCCGTAGAGCGCCCCGCCGCCACCGGCCATCACCACCAGGTCCACGTTGGTGGCCTCGCGGCGCAGCGCCTGGCGCAGGGCCTCCAGCGCCACGCCAGCGATCTCCTGGGCCGCGCGCTCCACCACGGGAGGCAAAGCCACGCGCGTTCCGAGCACCAGCAGGTGCTCGCGCCCCTGGCGCAACGCCGCCTCCAGGGCGAGCGGCTGGGCACGGCCGCCGTGCTGCTCCGCGATGCGCCCGGCCGAGCGCTCCAGGAGCACCGACATCGCCTCCAGACTGGTCCCGGAGGCGCCCCGGCGCAGCTCCCCGGCCACGATGACCGCCCAATCGAAGGAGTAGAAACCGGCATCGAGCACCAGAACGGTGCCTTCCTCGATGCACGCCAAGGTGTCTGCACCAAGCTCCGTCCACAACAGATCGACGAAGGCGCCGATCGGCTGGGGCACGATGCGCACCTCGCCGACCTCGACGGCGCCCCCCTCGGTGGCATGCCGTCCGATCAGGGCGCGGCGCAGCGCCTCCCGGCGCCGGGGGTCCTGGGCCTGGGCCACCGGCAGCCCGGTGACCAGTCGATCCACCACCGGACGGTTGGCGAGCACCAGGGCCGCCTTCACCAGCGCCCGGTAGGCGGGGGTGGCGGCGTAGTCCTCGTGCAGGGAGCGCTGCCACCCCTCGAGGCGCATCGGCTCGATGGCGGCGGCCCACGGCTGCCCGTCGATGTCGACGACGATGGCGTCCTGGCGGCGGCCGCTCCCGACCCGCTCCCCGAGGCGATCCAGGGGCGCCGCACCGGCGGGCCGGACGATCAGCCGCGGCGATTCCCCGGCTGCGCCGACGGCGATCTTCAGGTTCGAGTAGCCCACATCCAGGCCAATGACGGTCATCCGGTCCTCGCAATCACAGAAAGTGCACTGGCGGTACACAAGCGGGCCGGGAAGCCAATCGGCCGCCGCAATCCCGTGACGGCAAGTGCACGCCAGGTGCACTGGCGGTACACAACCGCGAGAGGAGCATGCCCGAGATCCCCGCTCACGACCGCCGGGAAAGACGCCCGAAAACCGGGCGCTTTCGCCGCGGTGGCGCTCCCACGGCCGTGCTGTAGTGCGCGGCGACGCCGGGGTGCGGGCGCAAACAGGTGTCGGTGCCAGGCGGCGGGCGGAAGCACCGTCGCGCCGAAGCCCCGTAACGCGCTGATCGAGTTGCAGGAACGCGTGCGGGCGGAAACACACCCCTCTGTCTGGCTGCGGGCGAATACAGGCCGCAAACGCCACCGTCGCCGGGGGCGCGGGCGAATGCAGCGGACGGACGAAGCCTGCGGGCGAATACAGGCCGGATCCGGGGCGCACCTAATCGTCTGATTGAGCACACGAAAACCTGCGGGCCAAAACAGGCCGTTCGGTCAGGGTGCGGGCGAAAGCAAGCCCCCGAAGTGCCCCTCCAGGACAGGCGTTGGGGTGCGGGCGGAAACGGGCAGCGGGTTTCACTTTGGTTAGATATGTGGGAACACGGGGGTCGCGGAGCATGTCCCGGGAGACGCCGGAGATCGAGGAAGCCGTCGAGGCATGGGCGCGGGCGCGCCTGGAGGCGCTGGCTGCGGAGGCCGCCGAGGTGGCGTCCCAGTTCTATCTGCGCGCGGCCCAGCAGCGCGGCGAGCGCCCGCGCGAGGAATGGGGCCGGCTTGGCGTGCGGGTACGAGCGGTGCGGGCGGAGCGTGCCGCCCCCGGGGCCTTCTCCATCGAGTGGTTCACGCGGCGCTGGGTCAACCGGACCGGGAGCCGGGCGCGGACCTTCACGACGTACCTCCCGCGCGGTAAAGGCGACCGCTATGCCCGCTCGACCCTGCGCGGCGTCGCCCAGCCCTGGGAGCTTGCGCTCGCCGATACGCTGGAGGAGCGCTTCGCCGAGATCCGCCGCCTGGCGCGTGGCGTCTCGCGGGTGCGGATGGCCTTGCGCCAGCACGCGAAGCTCGAACGCACCTTGGCGGCAGCCGCCGCGGAGCGCAGCCGCCTGCCGGGCGACCAGGGAGATGCCGCGTCCCCGCGCCCGTAGCCCTCGTTTGTCCCCAGTGCTTGTTGCCGCATCCGTCCGCGGAGATGGGTCAAGGCGACGCGTCGAAAGAGCACGGTTTCCGTGACCTTTCGCGCTCACGGCGCCCCTTCGGTCGGGTGCAGCCTGTCGGGATGCGACTCTTGGGCCGCCGCAAGCCCGCTACCGATCCTGCACCCGTCGGGAGCGGCACGGTTTCTCTCGACGACCCCGAGCTACCGCGCTATCCGCCGTTCCTGAAGGGGCTGCCGGTCGCTTCACCTGAGCGCATCGTCGCCACCCAGCGCGAGCTGATCGCCCGGCTGCAGGACGGGCTGGCCTTCACCGACGTGCGCTTCGCAACCCTGGTGCGGCCGGTGGTCGAGCGCTACGCGGCGTTCGTCCACCTGCTCCCGGCCTCCGAGGCGCACCATCACCGCGGTGCCGGGGGGCTGTTCCGCCATGGCCTGGAGGTCGCCTTCCACGCCGCCCAGGCGAGCCAGGGCCGGATCTTCGCCCTCGATCGCAGCCCGGCCGAGCGCCGCGAGCTGGAGCCGCGCTGGCGCCTGGCCGCCGGACTCGCCGGGCTGTGCCACGATGTCGGCAAGCCCGTCTCGGACCTGTCGGTGTCCGACCGCGAGGGGCGCACCACCTGGCGCCCGCTGCTCGGGTCCCTCAGCGACTGGGCGGCGGCCAACGGCGTGGAGCACTACTTCATCCGCTGGCGCGAGCGCCGCCATGCCCGCCACGAGACCTTCGGGCTGCTGGTGCTGGAGCGCATCCTCATCCCCGAGGTCACCGCCTGGCTCGTGGACGCCGACCCGGAGATCCTGCAGGGGCTGCTCTCCGCTGTCGCCGGGATCGACGACGGGGCGGTGCTCGGGCGCCTGGTGACGGACGCCGACCGGGCGAGCGTGGAGCGGGACCTGCGCGAGAACCACATCGACCCCGCGGCGACGTCGCTCGGGCGTGCCGGTGGACCGCTACCTGCTCGACGCCATGCGCCGCCTGGCGCGCGGCGGACGCTGGCAGATCAACGTGCCCGGCGCGCGCCTGTGGATGCTCGCCGAGGGCCTGCACCTGGTCTGGCCCGCCGGGGCCGAGGACGTGGTCGGGTTGCTCGCGGCGGACCGGGTGCCCGGCATCCCCCGTGACCCGGACACCCTGGCCGACATCCTCCTGGAGCGGGGGCTCGCGGTCCCACGGCAGGACGGCAACCACGCCCAGCGCTACTGGCGCCTGGCGCCGGAGCCGCTCGCCCGCGACGGTCAGGTCGTGACGCTCTCCATGCTGCGCCTGGCCTCGCCCGACCTGGTGCTCGCGGGGGCACCGCCCGCGCCGGTGGGGCTTGCGCTCGCGTCGCGAGCCGGTGACGTTGGAGATGGCTTCGGAGCCGCCGGGAGAGGCCGTCGGCGAGATGAGACGAGCGAGGCGAGCCGGTGGCAGGACGGGACATCCCCGGAGGATGCGGCGCATCGCCGGTCCCGAGCCTGCGTTTGCGCCAGGAGCGGTCCGCAGCGGCATCCCGTCGCGGATGCCCGTGCCTGCCGCGCAGTCGGAGCCGCGGCCGCACAGCCCGCCGACGTCTCCGGCGGGGCAGGGGACGGACCCGGATGAGCACCGTGGGCAAGCGGCAAGCAAGGCCGCCGCCTGGCTGCGCGCCCGCGGTGCCGGTGGCGAGGCGCTGCTCGCCCTGGCGGAGGTCCTCTCCGCCGACCCGCGCGCCTGGGATCAACGGATCCGCCGGAACGGCGAGCAGCTCGTCGTGCTGTTCCCGGACGGGCTCGCAGGTCTCGGCGCCGCACCGCAGGCGCAGCTCGACGCCCTGGCGCAGCGCCGGCCTGCTCGACGTCAACCCGCTGACACCGCTGCGCCGGGTGACCGAGATCGACGGGCACGCACGGCGCGCTCCTCACCCTGGAGGCCTCCCGCCAGGTGCTCGCCCTGATCGCGGACGCACGGCCCGAGCCGCAAGCGCCGATGGCTGACAGCGACGCCAGCCGCGCCTGCAGCCCACCGGCGAAGGGCGCGGGACGACCGGGAGCCGGCCATGCCAACCGCCGCCACCTGCGGATCGCCGCAACCCCCCGCCAGCCGACCCCGACGCCGCCCGCGCCCTGGTGGAGCGGATCCGGGCCCGCGACCCCACCCTGCCCGGTGGCGTGTCGCGAGGCCGACGGCTGGCTGCGCGTCGGACCCGAGACCCTGCGCGGCTGGGCGCAGGCGCACGGCGTGCCGATCTACGTGCTGATCCGCACCCTCGGCCACCTGCCCGGCTGCCGCGTGACCCCGGACGGGGGTCTCGCCGTGCGCGACGACGCCCTGAGGTGGACCGCTACGAGAACCCCTGGCGCCCCAACTACGAGGCCGCCGCCGTGGGGCTGTGGCTCGCGGTGGCCGCGATCGCCTGGGCCACGGCCGACCGCTGGGACCTGCACGCCGCGCCGTTTCGCTATCTGGCCCTCGCCGCCTTGGCCATGGCCGGTGTCTGGCTCCCCGGGATGCTGCGCGTCTGGCGCCGCCACCACCGCCTGCGCGGCAAGCCGCTGGCGTTCCTCGCCCCGCCCGCCCTGGAGCGTCAGGTGCGCGGCGGCCGGGAGCTCTGGCTCGGCTGGGGCTTCGACTGGAACGGCGGACATGCCCAGCTCGTGCACGACCTGCTGCGCACCGGCCCGGCCCGTGTGACGGGAAGGACACCGGCGCGCCTCGGCGCGGACTGGATCCACGGCCTGGGTGAGCGCGAGCGGGCGGTGCGGCTGCCCCTGGTGCACACCGAAGGGCACCTGCTCGTGGTGGGGACGACGGGGGCAGGCAAAGCCCAGCCCCTGACATCGCGGGTGCACACCCCAAGCGGCTGGCGGATGATGGGAGACCTGCGGGTCGGCGACGCCGTCTCCACCCCGGATGGGGGCAGCGCGCGCATCACCGGCGTCTTCCCCCAGGGCACCATCCCGATCTATCGCGTGCGCTTCGTCGATGGGCGGGTGGTCGAGGCGTGCGGCGAGCACCTGTGGGAGGTGCATCACAAGCACTGGAACGGGAAGTACCGGCCGGGTGTCTCGCGGGTCGGGGCGGCGCGCCCACGCATCCTGTCCACCCTTGAGCTCAAGGCGCTCCTCGGGCGCAACAAGGGCGTGTTCTCGGTGCGGCTGTCGCAGCCGGTGGCCAAGCCCGACGGCCGACGCTCCCAATCGACCCGTATGTGCTGGGGTGCATCCTGGGCGATGGGACCATTGGAAAGGGGACCCGACTCCAGTTCACCAACCCCACGCCGTCCATCGCCCAGCGGATGAACGCCCGTCTGCCCCCGGGGCTCACCTGCAAACAGGTCGGGCCGCTCGACTACCGGTTCGTCTGCGGCGGCGGTGGCCGCCTGCCCGGCGGGATCGTGGCGAGCGCACCCGCTGCGCTTGGCATTGGAATCCCTCGGGCTTGCGACGTGCCGATCCTGGGAGAAACACATCCCCGACTGCTACAAGGAGGCGGGCATCGAGCAGCGCCTCGCCCTCCTGCAGGGGCTCATGGACACCGACGGGACCGTGGGGTGGGCGCAGCCTGTCGGATCTCAGCTACGCGACCAGCAGCGAGCAGCTCGCCCGCGACGTGCAGGAGCTGGTGTGGTCCCTCGGCGGGATCGCGCGGATCACGAGCAAGATCCCCGTATACACCTATCGCGGCGAGCGCCGACTGGGCAGACGCGCCTATCGGGTTCACATTCGCCACCCCAGGCCGCGGGATCTGTTTGCCGACGCGTCCAAGCGGGACCGCATCGTCGGTGAGTACCAGTACGCCAATTGCCTGAAGCTTCGGATCTGCGCGATCGAGCCGGCGGGGGAGGCGCCTGCGCAATGCATCGCTATCGACCATCCCGATCACCTGTACCTGACCGATGGCTATGTGGCGACCCACAACACGCGCCTGTTCGACCTCCTCGTCACCCAGGCGGTGCTGCGCGGCGAGGCGGTGGTCATCATCGACCCCAAGGGCGATCAGGACCTTAAGAACGCCGCCGAGCGCGCCTGCCGCTCGGCCGGGGAGCCGGGGCGCTTCGTCCACTTCCACCCCGCCTTCCCGCGCGACTCCGCCCGCATCGACCCGCTGCACAGCTTCAACCGCGCCACCGAGGTGGCGAGCCGCGTGGCGGCCCTGATCCCGAGCGAGACCGGCAACGACCCCTTCAAGGCCTTCGGCCAGATGGCCATGTCCAACGTGGTCCAGGGTCTCCTGGCCGTCGGCGAGCGCCCGAGCCTGGTGACGCTGCGCCGCTATCTGGAAGGCGGTGCCGAGTCCCTGGTCGAGCGCGTCCTGGTGCGCTATCTGGGCGAGCAGGTGCCGGGCTGGGAAAGCGAAGCCAAGCCCTTCCTGCGCCAGGCCCGCGACAGCACCGCCCGCGTCGCGGGCCTGGTCCGCTACTACCGCGAGTCGGTGAGCAACCGCCACCCCTCCACCGTCGTCGATGGGCTGGCGAGTCTCTTCGAGCACGAGCGGGTGCACTTCTCCAAGATGATCGCCTCGCTCATGCCGATCCTCAACATGCTGACCTCCGCGGACCTGGGACCGCTCCTGTCGCCCGATGCCGCCGACACCGGCGACCCCCGCCGGCTGACCTCGATGGCCGAGTGCATCGAGCGCGCCCAGGTGGTGTATCTTGGGCTCGATGCCCTCTCCGACAGCATGGTCGGCAGCGCCATCGGCTCCATCCTGGTGGCGGACCTGGCGGCGGTGGCGGGGGACCGCTACAACTACGGGGTGAATCTCACGCCCGTCAACGTCTTCATCGACGAGGCCGCCGAGGTGGTCAACGACCCCTTCATCCAGCTCCTGAACAAAGGCCGCGGCGCGGGCCTGCGCCTGACCGTGGCCACCCAGACCTTCGCCGACTTCGCCGCCCGCACCGGCAGCGAAGCCAAGGCCCGCCAGGTGCTCGGCAACATCAACAACCTGATCGCGCTGCGCGTGCTCGACGCCGAGACCCAGCAGTACGTCACCGACAGCCTGCCCAAGACGCGGCTCAAGAGCGTCCTGCGCACCCAGGGCAGCACCACCCACTCCCAGAACCCGCTTGCTCTACACCGGCAACGTCGGCGAGCGCCTGGGGGAGGAGGAGGGCGATCTCTTCCCGCCGGCGCTCCTCGGGCAGCTGCCCAACCTGCACTATCTGGCGATCCTCGCCGGCGGGCGCATCGTCAAGGGGCGCCTGCCGATCCTCGGGACGCCCAAGGCGACCGCCTGATGCCCAAGCACCAGGACATCCCGCCCGAAGGCGCGGGGATGCTCGCCGCCGCCCTGGCGCAGGTGCGCCACGCCGAGGTGGCGCTGCTGCGCGATCTGGAGCTCGACTGGCCCGGCAGCCGGGCGTTCCTGGCGCGACTGGGCGTGGCACTGGCGGCACAGAACCCGCAGGAGGCCGAGGCCTGTCTGTGCCGGTGCCTCTGCGGGGGCTTAAGCGCCTACCGCGCCGCCCGCAAGGCGCGCACCGGCGACCCGGGGCGCTTCGCCGCCTTCGTGGCGGGTCTCACCGAGGCGCTGGCCGACCCCGCTCAGCGGGCACTGGTGACCGCGGCGTTGAGCCCGCTCCAGCAACGTGCACTGCGCCTGGCGGAGGAGGACCTTGGCTGAGGCGGGGAGCTACGCTACGGCGCGCACCGGCAACTGGCTGTGGGCGGTGCTGGTCGGTGCCGTCCTGCTGGTGATGGAGTTCGTCGTGTTCGCCGCCCTGGTGCCGGCCGCCTGGTCGCAGCAGGTGCGCGACACCGAGCGGGCGTGGCTGCACGCAGGGCTCGGCGCGGCCACGGCCCAGGCCGTCGTCGCGCGCACGGAGCACTGGTACGGGACGCTCTTCGTCGCGCCGGGGCTGGTCGAGACCAGCTACCGGATCACCCTGCCGAGCGAGGCGGACGTCCAACGCGCCGGGGCGCTCTCGCCGCTCGCCACCCTGCCGCTGTGGTCCTGGGTGGCGGGCCGCCTGGAGGTGATCTGGGCGGCGCTCTACCAGGCGCTGCAGCGCCTGGCCATGCTCGTGGCCTGGTGGCCGTTTCTCGTGCTGCTGTTCGCCGCTGCCTGGGGCGACGGCTGGGTGCGCCGGCGCATTCGCCAGTCGGGCTTCGCCTACGCGAGCCCGCTCGCGCATGCCTATGCGCTCCGCGGCATCGCCGTCGTGATCATTCTGCTGGGCCTGGTGCTGTTCCTGCCGGTGCCGCTGCCGGCGCTCGGCGTGCCCGTGGTCGGGGCGCTCCTGGCGGCCCTGGTCGGTGTCGCCGTCGCCAATGCCCAGAAACGCCTATGAACCAGAGGTCGGAAAAGACGCCCCTTACTGCTCGGCATCTACCGCGTCGAGCAACTCGGGCCCGTCGTTGCGGGGGCTGTTCACCTGCCGGGAGACCGGATGCAGCGCCCAATTCGCTGGAGGGGTCGGCTTGAGCAGGTCCAGCAGCCCGTCCGCGTCCGCGTCCGGGTTCCCGGGATCGAGCCACGCTCCATAGTCCTCTCGCGCCAGGATGACGGGCATCCGGTCATGGATCGTCTGCACGAGCGCGTTGGCGTCGGTGACGATGATGGTGCAGGACTCGATCCCCGTGCCGTCTTCGCCATGCCAGCGCTCCCATAACCCGGCCATCGCAAAGGGCTCGCGATCCTGCCGATGGATCAGGAACGGCGTCTTCCCCCCAGGCGCCGTCTTCCACTCGTAGAACCCCTCGGCCGGGATCAGGCAACGCCGGTGTCGGAAGGCATTGCGGTAGGCCGGCTTGGATTTGACCGTCTCGGCACGGGCGTTGATCATGCTGTAGCGGTTGTCGGGCCCCTTGGACCAGGCCGGGACCAGACCCCAGCGCAGCGCGACGAGCTCGCGCTTGCCCGCGTCGGTCGCCCGGATGGCGAGCACCGGCTGGGTCGGGGCGAGGTTGTAGCGGGGTTTGGTCTCGCAGAGGGCGTCCAACTCGAAGTGGCAAGCGTAGATGTCCGGGTCCGAGTACTGCACGAAACGGCCGCACATAGGCTCCTCCAGAGTGCGCCGCCGGGATCGCGGCTTCTGGTATAGAAACACCTTAGGATACCTGCGGGGGCGGGCAATCGTAGAAAACACGATGGGACACCACTGCAGCATCTGCGGACGGACAAGGCCGAACGAGAAGTTCTCCGGCAAGGGGCATCGCACCCACGTCTGCAAGGACTGCGCTCGGATGCCAAAGCCCAACAGGGATGCGATTGAGCAGGAAGACGAAATCTTCAATTACCTGAATCAGTCGCACATCTCGGCGAAGAACACGGCCCGACTAAGGACACTGGCTGCATCGGATGCCCCCACGATCGCTGAGCTGGCTGCCATCGTGATCGAGGTTGCGGAGGTCAAACCGTTCAAGAAGAGACGGCTCCAGGTCCTGGCTCGAGAGCGGAGAGATCTGCTCGATGCCTTGGAGAGGACGGGGTTGATCGCTGCGCACCATGGCTAGACCAGCTTCTACTCGGGGCGCCAGGTGTCGAGGCCGACCAGTGCCAACGGCGGTTTGCGAGAAGGACGATCGCAGCGCCGTTAATGGCAGACGCGACCGCGAAAACGGAAGCGCACCGTGAGCTACTCGCCCCGCACATTCATCCTCGGTCCGGACGACACCCTCTACCGGCTGGCGAGCGCGAAATTCACCCGGATGTTCGATGATCCGGAGAGCCATCGCTTGGAGCGCTTCGCCGGCCAGCGCGTGCGCATGGCCGAGGCCATCGTGGAGGTTCGCGATCGGGCACCCTATGCGGTCGTTCGGCTCATCTACGAGATGCTCGGATTCGATGCGGAAGGGCGGTTGGGCCGCACCACGTTCATACGCCAGAACGCGGCGCTGGCGGAGTTGGCCATGAGTCGCGTGATACCTCGATTGGGGGCAAAGGAAACGGCCGTGGTCGACGCCGGCAGCCGCTTCGTCGCCCGCGGCGGTTCGTGGCAGCCGACGCCGGCGCAGGAACGGGAGATCCTGCGCGCCGCGCTCGATGAGACGCGGTGCAAGCGGCTCTGACGTCGCCGGGCGCCAGCATAGCCAGCGTGGCGGGCACAACGGGCGCGTCTGTCGGCCGCCGATCGGGTGTTCTCCGAACATGTTGATCCGGGACGTCAGACCGGAAGACACCGAGTCCTGGCTCGTCATGCGCATGGCGTTGTGGCCCGAGACGGATGAACCACAGCACCGCAGGGAAATGGCCATGATGCTGTCCGATGACGAACGGTTCGCGGTCCTCGGCTGCCAGGACCCGCGCGGGGAATTGGCCGGCTTCGCGGAGGTATCGCTGCGGGCCTGGGCCGAAGGCTGTGAGTCCTCCCCCGTGGGTTACTTGGAAGGCTGGTACGTCGCGGAGCATGCCCGGCGGCAGGGGATCGGCGGCGGGCTCGTCGCCGCCGCGGAGGACTGGGCGCGCTCGCGCGGCTGCACCGAGATGGCCTCGGACACGGAGCTCGCCAATCGCGTCAGCGAGGCCGCTCACGTGCGCCTCGGCTACCAAGTCGCCGCCAGGGTCACCGCGTTCCGAAAGCGGCTGACATGACCGCGATCCTCCTGATGGCACTCCTGCTGCTCGCCTCGGTCGCCGCCTGTCGCGTGATCGCCAAACGACGTGGGCGCAACCCGGTCTTCTGGGGCGTGATGGGGCTGCTGTTCGGTCCCCTGGCGATCCCCTTCGCCGTCGCGGCAAGGCCAAAGCGCCGAGAATAGACGCTGGCTCGGGTACCACTACTCGGCTCGGATGCCAGGCGGCCAGTCGAAGGTCCGGCCTCAGAGGTCCGGATCCGTTGACCTCCTCAAATCATGCATCGCGCTTGTTCATCACCCCTTTGATTGTGGCGACGGCCCTGTCCTGCAGAGACTTGGCCCAGGCCGGCTGCGGCAGGTTCCAGCCGATCAGGATGCCGACGCAAATCCAGAAGACGGTTGACCACATGGCTGGCTCCGAGACGCCTCGATGTCCGCAACGTTGGTGCGATTATGGCGCAGAAGGATTCGCCTTCGAATCGCGGTTTCATGAACACGAGCGGGAAATCCTGCGCGCGGCCCTCGGCGAGTTCAAATGGGAACGTCTATCGTGTGGTTGTCCGGTCGAGATGGGGGTGTACAGTGTCGCAGACGCACTCGCGAGCGCAGGGCGGACGCAGGATGAGAAGTAAACATGAAGCTCGGGGCCGCGAGACCGATGTAAGCATGTCTCGATTGCACGGGAGCCAGGACCGTTCGGGGGTACGATGAAGCTACTGGTATTCGGGTCAACAGGCGGCACAGGACGTGAGCTGGTCAAGCAGGCCCTCGAGCAGGGCCACGAGGTCACGGCCTTCGCCCGCAACCCGGACAAGCTCGGTGATTTGACGCACCCGAGCTTGCAGGTGGTTCGCGGTGACGTGCTGGATCCGGCGGCCGTGGAGAAGGACGTTAACGGGCACGACGCCGTGTTGTGCGCCATCGGTACAGGCGCCGGGCGGAGCACGCTGCGCGAGGAGGGGACGCGCAACATCGTCCGGGCGATGGAGAAGGCCGGCGTGCAGCGTCTGATCTGCCAGTCCTCCATGGGCGTCGGTGACAGTCGCGCCAACCTCGGTTTCCTCACCAAGTACGTGATCGTCCCGGTCTTCCTGCGCCACGCCTTCGCGGACCACGAGCGCCAGGAGGCGGTCGTCAAGGCAAGCGCCCTGGACTGGACCATCGTCCGACCTCCCCACCTGAACGACGGTCCGCGCACGGGAGCCTATCGGCACGGCTTTCCCACCGCGGATACGGGGATCCAGGGAAAGATTTCCCGCGCCGATGTTGCCGACTTCATGTTGAAGCAACTGGCCGACGATACCTACCTTCATCAGGCACCCGGGGTGTCGTATTAGACCGATGGGATTCCCCGAAACCATCGCAGCGAACGGAAGGCTGAGACTGAGCGGGCTGCCTGCCGCGGCGCCGCGTTGAGTTGCTGTGGATGAAGAGAAAGGCAAAGCGCTGGCTGGGCGTAGGGGCGCTGGTCGTGGTTGCCGGATTCGCCGCGCTGAACGCCCTGGCCTTCAACCATGCCGAAGCCATGCTGCGCTTCTCGGATGGCGGCCCGCGCACCACGGCGCCGGAACGGCTCGGCGTGCTGGCCAGGGTGAAGGTGCTCCTCACCGGGGTGAATGTCCCGCGGCCCGCAAGCCATCGACGCCCCTCCGAGCTCGCCCCCGATTGCCGGGCGCTGTCCGTTCCGGGACCGGGCGGCGTCACCCTCGCGTCCTGGTACTGCAACCGCGGTCGCGGGACACCGTTGGTCATCCTCTTTCACGGCTACTCCGCGGAGAAGACCTCACTCTTGGGGGAGGCGAGGGCGTTCCTCGATCTCGGGGCGTCCGTGATGCTCGTCGATTTCAGGGGCTCGGGCGGATCGTCGGAATCCTACACGACCGTTGGTGTACACGAGGCGGAAGATGTCGCCGCCGCCGTGCGCTATGCCCGAGGAAAGCTATCGCATGACAACGTCTTCCTCTTCGGCCGGAGCATGGGCGCCGCGGCCATACTGAGGGCCGTCCACGCGCACGCCATCCAACCCGAGGGCGTGATTCTGGAATCCGTGTTCGATACCCTGCTCAACACCGTTCGTCATCGCTTCCGCGCCCTGCAGGTTCCGGCGTTTCCGAGCGCGGAGCTCCTGGTCTTCTGGGGTGGGCGGCAGTGGGGGTTCGATGGCTTCGAGCACAACCCGTCCGCGTACGCCGCTTCTGTTCGTTGTCCGGTGCTGCTCATGCATGGTGCCCGCGATCCCCGCGTCCGCCTCATCGAGGCGCGTCGCGTGTTCGAGGCCATCCCCGCCACCAAGGAATTCCTGACCTTCGAGCAGAGCGGGCACGAATCCTACTTGTCGAAAAACGCCGAGCAGTGGCGAAGCGCTGTCGAGCGGTTCATCAGGCGCACATGAAAGTCTGTATCGTCGGGGCCTCGGGGAAGCTCGGCCAGTACATGGTGCGGCACGCGCTGGACCGCGGCTACGAGGTCGTCGGCGTGTGCCGTGAGCAGAGCGTCGGCAAGCTCGACGCGTTCGCGGGGCGCATCACCATCGTTCCGGGAGCGACGGACGACCGCGCGGTGATCGAGAAGGCGGTTGCGGGATGCGACGGGGTCCTGACCGTCCTGGTCCCCTGGGGCGTCCAGAACTACGCGTCGGGGACGGCGCAGGCGGTGCTCGACTATGCGCCGCCGGGTGCGCGTCTCGTGTTCTCCTGCGGATGGCACATCACCCGCGATGGGCAGGACCTGTACTCGCGCAGGTTCAAATGGTTCGTGGCGGCCTTCGGCTGGCTCGCGCGGCTCCTCCGCGTCGCCGACCTCGACGATCAGGTCGAAGCCTGCCGGCGCGTGTTTGCCAGCGACACACGGTGGACGGTCGTGCGCGGAAGTGATCTGGAAGAGGGGGAGAGTCAGGGCCTGCCCGTGTGGAGCCGGCACGTCGGCGACCCTATCCTCGCGAGCAACATCACCCGCCGCGTGGACTTCGCCCTGTTCATGGTCGCGGCCCTCGAGAACGACGAGCTGATTCAGGAGGCCCCCGCGATTGTAGGCTGCAAGACACCCTCGGCGCTCGCGGACGCGGCGGCGTGATTGTCGGAGTCTAGGAAAGCTTCAGCTTCCAACGAGCGGTGCAGCTGGCGCTGATGGCATCAGCTCGGTAACGCAGCCAAGCCGTAACATCGTAGGTCCGGAAACGGCCAGCAGCAGACGGTGGTGCCTCCACCCGTTGCGTCCGCTGTGGGACAGGAACCAGACACTCGTCGGTAGGGAGCCGACTTTACAGCTCTCGGCCAGCAGCGGCCACCCAACGCCGCATGACAGGCGGCCTCAATGGCGTCTGCTGAGGTCGTTCGAATCGCTGGACATCGGTCCAGGGATACAGTCTGTCGCCGCCAGCGGCAGGCCAACTGCCAGGAATGTATACAGTGGTCCGCGGATTATCTTTGGTCAATTAATTCAATCGCCTAAAGAAATTTCAGGGTCTGCTTACGGTGCTTTCTGCCCAACCTCGCCGCCGCCCGGTCTGAGGCGACTTCCGATTACCGTCGACATCTGGTCCGAGAGACTCCGGCAATCGCCTGAGAAAACTTCTCAGCCTCCTGTAACCAATCGATAGCGGCCGACGACAAGCTCGGTGAGGGTGCCAGCCAGGGCCGGTGCCCAAAGTCGTTCGATCTTAAACCTTGAGGCAAACCATGATGAAACTCACCAAATCGATCGCCGCAGGCACCGGGATGATGGCGCTGCTGCTGATTTCGGCCGCTCACGCAGACAATCAGCGCGGTGGAGCGACAAGGGATTACACCGTGACCATTACCAACCTGACGCTGGGCCAGGTCTTCAGTCCGCCGGTGCTGGTGACGCATGCGCAAGATGTCGCCCTCTTTGCGCTCGGGGAAGCCGCGTCTGACGAACTGGCGATTGTTGCGGAAGACGGTGACGGGCAACCGCTTGCGGCGTTGGCGTCGACGCTGCCTGGGGTTGCCGATGCGCAGGCAACCTCCGTACCTATCCCGCCAGGAGAAACGTTAGAGTTTCAGATCAGCAGTAAGCGCAGATCCGATGTGTTGAGCGTTGTCGGCATGCTGGTGAACACCAACGATGCCTTTTTTGCGCTCGACTCTGAACCCCTGCCCAGGACGCCCCGTAGCAGTGTCGTGTACCGAGCCCTGGCATACGATGCCGGCAGCGAAGCCAACAATGAAAACTGCGCCTATATCCCCGGTCCGGCCTGTCCAGCCGAGAGTGGAAACGATCGCGCACTTGACGATGCGGAAGGCTATGTCTATGTCCACAACGGCATCCACGACAGCGCTGATCTAAGCGCCGCGGCCTACGATTGGCGCAATCCGGTCGCCATCATAAAGGTTGAGCAAACCCGCTAATAGTCTTGCTGTGAAGCCTTTCGGGCCAGCGCTTACAGACGCTGTCGGTAGCGGCGGACGTCGTCCGCGGCAACACCGCCCACACCGACGCGCCTGATTAGCGTTTGTCGGATAGTGATCTACGCAAACGGAGCGTTTTTATCGAAATCGATAAAGGCGGTATCGGCATGCCGATACCGCCTTTTCGCATCGTCGCGGCAGAGGCTTTCCCGAGGTGATCGGCGCTGGCGTGCGGTTGCGCGAAAGAGGCGCGATCCGTTCAATGGCGGGGCGAACATGGCTCCGGCGGCACGGCTCGAGGCGATGTGCTTCGTGCGCTGATCAGTTCAACCGCTGCGCCAGCGCCCCGAGACGCGCGAGACCCATGAAACCAGCAAAGCAGATTACTGCGATACCCCGACCTTCCACGACCCCGACCGGAGCCCTTCCCATGCCCACACAGACCAATACACGCCCCTGCACCCGTCTCGCAAGCGCCGCCTGTTTGCTGCTGCTTGCGGGAGCCGCATCAGCGGCCAATGAAACTAGCCTACCCAGCTACCAGCAGGCCCTGGAGGCATTCCAGGCCGAGCGCGCCGCCGGCAAGGGGCCGAAGGTCAGCCCCGAGGACAGGGCGGTGATGGATCAGGCCGAGGCAGACTTGGCCGTGTCCATGCGGAGCCCTGGGCTAGCCGTGGGTGAGCAGGCCCCCGGCTTCAGCCTGAACGATGCCCGCGGTGAGACCGTCACCCTGGCGGGGCTGCTCGCAAACGGACCGGTGGTGCTGACCTTCTATCGGGGCGCCTGGTGCCCATACTGCAACTTGCAACTGCGCGGTTTGAGCCAGAGCCTCCCGGCCATCGAGGCCGCAGGCGGTCAGTTGGTGGCAGTCACCCCGCAGACGCCGGACAAATCCCTGGAGCAGGTCAGGAAGGACGGCTTCCCGTTCCCCATCCTGAGCGATCTGGACTCTACGGTCATGCGCGCCTATGGACTCTACTTCGAAGTGCCCGCTGCGCTGAGCGACGTTTATCGGCGCAACTTTGACCTGGAGTTGGCGGCGTACAACGGTGCCGGACGCGAGGTGCTGCCGGTTCCGGCCACCTATGTGATCGACCGCGATGGCTTGGTGCGCTTCGCCTTCGCGGACACGGACTACCGTCGGCGGGTAGAGCCTGAGGCTATCGTCGCGGCCCTGAACGGCTTGTAAACCACGGCGCATCGCCTGGCCGCAGCCGCCTCCTGTGAGAGGCGGCATGCTCCCTCAAAAGATGTTCGGATTCCGCTTGCACTCAGAGCTGGTTGATCTGGACCCCTCGGTGAAGCGCCGCAGTCCTTTGACCGTTCGGCGGCTACCAACGCAGCACCCAGGGTCCGAGGACGGCACCGAGGGCGCCTGCCAGACCGATACCGAGGCTGTACCAGACAGCGACGAAGGCCGGTGACAGCTCGGTGCAGGATAGGCTGTAGCCGAGCGCGCCGAGAGCGCCGGCCAGCAGCCCAGCCGCCAGGCCGGCGGCCCTTGGTCGTGTGGGCGCCAACCCGCGCAACGCCCAGAGCGCGCCCGCCAGGGCCGGCAGCGACAGGGCGAGCACGTTGACGGGGCAGCTGGACCAGGAGTGGCCAAGGACCAACGCCAGGCGCTCTCCCGCCGGGCTGACCAGCAATACTCCCAGCGCCAGCAGCCCCATGGCCATCGACACCAGCAGCATAGCGCGCAGCGGCGCACGGGTGCGCGGCACCGGACGGCCCAGCCGCGCGGCGAGCCAGGCCGCCGCCGCCGCGAAGCCACCGGCATAGGCAAACTTGATCCAGGGCGCCGGGGTCGCGAAGAGCTCAGTCGGGATCGGGCCAAAGATTGCCAACGCGCCTGTCGCGCTCGCGACGACGCCCAGCGCCACCATCGGCAGCAACCGACGCGCCCCGACCCAGCGCGGGGCCGGACCAGCGCCGGTGGCCAACAGGTCGATCAAGTCGTTGGTCTTCACGCTGTATACCTCACGTTGTCATTCTCACCAGTTCGGCAAGCCGTTTGATGCCTCTGTGGACCTGTACCTTCAGGGCCGAGGCGGAGACGCTGGTGCGTTGGGACGCCTCCGCGACGGACAACCCCTCCAGCTTGATCAGGGAAATCGCTTGTTGCTGTGCCTCCGGCAACTCCGCCAGCAGCGTCGTCAGGTCTCGCTGCGCCGTCGGCTCCTCATGCACCGCGGGCTGATCGCGCTCCGCCAGCTCATCGAACGGTTCGTGCAAGGCTTCGCGGCGACCGCGGCGTCGCCACAGATCGATCAACTTGTGGCGTGCGATGGCCAGCGCCCAGCGGCTGACTGGGACGGCCGCGTCATAGGTACCGCGTTGCAGATGGATCGCGAGCAGGGTCTCCTGCACCAGATCCTCCAACTCATCGGGCAGGGATTGCATGCGCCGCCGCAAAAAGCCCCGTAGGCGCTCGGCAAGGCAGCCAAGGGCCTCTCGATAGGCGACCTCGTCTCCGGCCTGGGCGCGGAGCCACAGTGGATGCAGCTTGGCCTCGAAATCGTCCGAGGGCGGGCTTGGTGTCGTCATCGCACCGGCATCCCTATTAATCCAGTCGCTGCTAGGGCATTAAAGGTTACAGAGCGCCGCCGAGCGACCCTGCGAAAAAAATGTATCCCTCGGCTGTAACCAACAGCGGCACCCGGGCGACTGGATAACCGAGGGCGCAACGTCGAGGCCAGCTGGCCTAGCCCATTCGAACCGAATGGACTCCGCCACCGTGCTGATCGTCCGGTTCTCACATCAACCTCCCACTGCACTACATTTCGGAGCAATCAACATGTCTCAATCCCATGCAATTCAGACCACCGCCGCCGCCGCACTCGCCTTGGCATTGGGCGCCGCGCTGACCCTCGGCAATGCCGCCGTTGCCGGCGAAGGCGCCGCCAAGGAGAAGTGCTACGGCGTCGCCCTCAAGGGCAAGAACGACTGCGCCGCCGGCCCCGGTACCAGTTGTGCCGGCACCTCGAAGGTGGACTACCAGGGCAACGCCTGGAAGTACGTCCCGGCCGGCACCTGCGAGCAGACGGCCTCGCCGACTTCGCCGACCGGCCAGGGCCAGCTCGCCGCGTTCAAGGCCATGTAATAGCAGCCCCGGGGCCGGCGGCTACGTCGGCCCCCCAGTGCCAACCCTCGCCACGCCACGAGGAACGACCGTGACGACCATTTCTCTCACGACGACTGCCGTCGGCATCGGCCTCAAGGCCCAGCATGTGCAGGACATCGACGAACAAGCACCAGCCTTGGATTTCTTCGAGGTGCACGCCGAGAACTATCTGGTTGCCGGCGGCCCCGCGCTCCGTCAGCTAGCCCGAATCCGCGAACGCTTCCCGCTGTCGATTCATGGCGTGGGGCTATCCATCGGCGGCGCGGCCCCGCTCGATCAAGAACACCTGGATCGCCTGGCCGCCCTGTTGCAGCGCTTCGAGCCGGCCTGGTTCTCGGAGCATCTCGCCTGGTCCAGCCACGGCGGCGCATTCTATAACGACCTGCTGCCGCTGCCCTACAACACCGCAACCCTGGTTCGCGTTTGCGACCATATCGACGAGGTGCAGGAACGTCTCGGGCGACGCCTGCTGCTGGAGAACCCCAGCACCTATGTCGAGTTCGCCGCGTCCAGCATGGAAGAGGGAACCTTCGTGGCCGAGGTGGCGGCGCGGACCGGCTGTGGTCTGCTGCTGGACGTGAACAACGCCTACATCAGCGCCGTGAACCATGGCCGGGACCCTTGGGATCTGATCGCTGCGCTGCCAGCCGCCGCCGTCGGCGAGATCCATCTGGCCGGCTTTGCCGAGGATCGCGACGGCGCCGGCGATCGGCTCCTCATCGATACCCACGGCGCGCCGGTGGCCGAAGCGGTTTGGGACCTGTATCGGCGCACGCTGCGGCATCACGGTCCGCGGCCGACCCTGATCGAGCGCGACCAGGCGGTCCCACCGCTGGCGGTGTTGGTCGCGGAGGCGCTGCACGCTCGTTCGGCATTGGTCGGCACCGCCGCTTGGCCGGAGGCCGCGTAATGAGCGCGCACGACCCGATTCAAGTCGGATTTTGCAACGCCTTGCTTGCCCCGAAGCGCCCCCTGCCGCCGGGGGTGATCACCTGGAATGGCTCAGATGCATCGGTGCGTTTCGACGTCTACCGCAACAACGTCGTGGTGTCCCTGACAGAGGCACTGGCGGACGGGTTTCCGGTCACCCGTGCGCTGGTGGGCGAGACCTTCTTTGCGGCCATGGCGCGCTGCTTCATCGCCGAGCACTTACCCGTCTCGCCGATCCTGACCGAATACGGCGATGCGTTGCCGGACTTTATCGCGGCATTCCCGCCCGCCCAGGGGCTGCACTACCTGCCAGACCTGGCGCGGTTGGAACGGGCACGCGTGAAGGCCTATCACGCCGCCGACACATGCGCGCTGACGGCGCAGGACCTGGCCCAGTATCTCGCCGATCCGCAACGGCTGCCCACGACCCGCCTGACACTACATCCCGCCTGCAGCGTGCTCGTCTCCGAGCATGCCATCGTCTCCCTGTGGGCAGCGCATCAGGGCCAAGGCCGCATCGAGGACGTGGACCTCCGCCGAGCGGAGTCGGCGTTGGTGCTGCGCGACGGCGATGAGGTGCTGGTCTTGCCGCTGTCGCTGGCGATCGGCCACTTTTTGGCGGCGCTTGCGGCGGGGGCGCCGCTGGGCGAGGCCGCCGAGATCGCAGCGGCCGCGGGCCCGGATTTTGACCTGACTCAAGCAATCGTCCTTTTGATCCAGCACGGCGGCATCGCCGCTTGGCACACACCCGGAGACCTTTAAACATGAACACGACCCTGACGGCCCAGCCGCACCGACGCACCCCCTGGCGTCTTTCCCCGGCGAGCTTGATCAAGGCCGGCAACCAGGCCATGGCCCGCATCCCGGAAGACCTGATTGCGCTGCTCGGGCGCTTTTCCATCGCCGCGGTGTTCTGGAAATCAGGCCAGACAAAGATCGAGGGCTTCGCCGTCGATCTCGTCGAGGGTAGCGTCCAGCTCGGTTGGCCGCGACTCTCGGACTCCGCGGTAGCGCTGTTCGAGCATGAGTACCGGCTGCCCCTGCTGTCCCCGGAGCTGGGCGCGGTGCTCGCGGCCCTCGGCGAGCACGTACTGCCGGTCTTGCTGCTGCTCGGCCTAGGCACGCGCTTTGCCGCCCTGGGCCTGCTGGTCATGACCGCGGTGATCCAGTTCTTGGTGTATCCCGGCGCCTATGCGACCCATGGGGTCTGGGCCGCCGTCCTGCTGTACCTCATGGCCCGCGGACCAGGACGCCTGTCGCTGGATCAGCTGATCGGTCGTCAACGAACATGACGGGCTTGGTT
Source organism: uncultured Gammaproteobacteria bacterium (assembly GCA_963698355.1). Lineage (GTDB taxonomy): Bacteria > Pseudomonadota > Gammaproteobacteria > Chromatiales > Chromatiaceae > Thiodictyon. The sequence goes on from CAVOQO010000128.1 coordinate 42,573, forward strand.
TTGGCGCGCGGAGCCAAATCCGGACCTCGAACCGGAGCGTACCTGGGCTGAAACAGGTTGTCGCCATTCCCCGACTCCCAGGGGCGGCAGGATTCTCCTGCCGGGTATCACGAGGGGTATCGCGACACTCCTGCAACATCACTGAATTCGCTACCGATCAGCCGCAAGGGCTCGACGTGATAATAATTGACACGTATCCCGAGCAGCCTCCGATCCGAGCATCGACCGATCTATAAGCAGGCGGCGGGCGTGGCGGTTGACCCTGATCGGAGACAGGAAGAACGTCGTCTCTGGCTTCTCGTGGAATCAGAAGGACGCATTGAGCAATGAACTTCGCAATAAGAGCCGGGAGATTGTCCCTCAGATCATCCGGGCCAACGCCGAGCGCGACAAGGCGCCCAAGCTGGTGGAATTGCGTGGACAACGGTTTTGGGTAAAGCGAGCGTAGCGGGTCCACCAACAAACCCGGCAAGCGACCGGGTACCCCAACCATTAGGGCGCCATTCCCCGATGAGTGACTATGGTCGCGCCCATCTCCTCGGCGGCAGCTTCTTCATCCTCGTCACCCACCAACGCGCCGGGCACAGCAGAGCAACGTCGAGCGCTTATGCGTTCTCGCAATGTCTGCTGCGGGTTGCATTGCCGCCATAGTTGTTCGCAGCGCCGATGACTCCTATGGGT
>CAVOQO010000129.1:0-115342 GCA_963698355.1 uncultured Gammaproteobacteria bacterium
CCGGGAGACGCTCGGCCTCGTGCGCGGCATCTCCGCGATCGAGGCCAGCTCAAGACTGGACTTCGAGCTTGCCGAACAAGAGGCCCTGTACTTGATGCTGAAGCACGCCTTGGAGCTCGGGGCGAACGCGGTGGTGGATGCGCGGCTGACCACCGGCACCTACGAAACCAACGGCTCCCGGTGGCAGGTATCCCGCCCCGTCTACACCGGCACCGCGGTGCGGATCTAGCCCGTGCCTCCTGACGCTACCCGGGCGCGTCACGAGCCACGGCCTGCACGAATCTCACGCAGCGAGGCCATCACGGTGTTCCAGTCCACCATCGCCCGGTTACCCTGGATGCCCTCGTAGTAGCTCTCGTTTGACTCGTCTCTGGGCAGCCCCGCCCAGACCTGGGAGAGATTTTCGGCGAAGCGCGCGTCGCTGATCCGCCCTCCGATCCAGTCGTCCATGCCGGCGTCGCGGGCAAGCTGTAGGGCCAACCGGTCCTGAAGCTCCGGGCTGAAGCGCTCATTCCCGCTCAGCCCCGACCGGTCCACCAGGCCATCGAGCGTGTCGTCGAGGAGCTGATACCTCCCGATCGCCGAGCCGCCGTTGGCCCTTACCAGGTCGCCCTGGAGGTCGCGGACCTGATCGACGGTGAAGCGAGAGAGGTCCACCCGGTCCTGCGTTGCATCGCCATACCAGGCGTTGTAGTTGCCGCGGGATTCCGGCGCGGCGATCAGGTCGAGCAAGGCCCCGGACCATCCTCCGGAGACACTGCTCTGGCTCAGAGGGGGGGAAACCGGGGTGGTCCCGGTGTTGGCCCGATTGTAGGCGCCGATGGTTCGCAGGTAGGTGTCGTCCTGGGAGATCGCCGAGCGTGTCAGCAACTCGGCGATGTGCTCACCCGTCGGGCCTTCCGCCCGAATCAGCGCCTCCCTCGCCTGCTCTGTCGCACGCGCGGTGTCCGTGCCGAGCAGGTCATGGACTCCTGCCGGCAGGAACGACTCGCTGGCGGCACGGAAGAAGGCCATCTGCACGTCCGTCAGGCCGTACCCCCGCACCTGGTCCATGCGGGTATCGATCAGCGCGTCGCGCGCCTCCTGCCAACCGCTGCCCGCCGCCCTCTAACGCTTCCAACTCACTCCCGGTTTGTTCGAGCGTTTGCCCGAATTTCTCGACAATGCCACTGAGACCAGCCCTCGCCAGAGCACCGGATTGGGAGAACTTGGTCAGAAAGCCCCCGATCTCGTCCGCCGCGATCTGGGGATAAGGACGCGGCAGCATCGCCTGCTCCCGGAGGATCTGGGCATACTGGTCGCGCTTCTGCGCGCGCACGCCGTCCCGCGCGCCGCCGCCGAAGGCCGCGGCGTCGCCGCGGTGGCGGTCGTGGGATCGATCCACCTCGGTCGGATCGTACCGCTCGCCCGTCAGGCGCCGGTGGCCGGCGATTTCCCGGCGTACCCCATCGCGTTTGGGAACGCGGATCGCGCAGATTGCCGCTGTCCACCTCCGCACGTGACCCGCCATAGCCCGGGACCCGCCCATCCAGATCGGCGTTGCGCCCCGGTTCGATGCCGGCTGGCCGCGAACCCCCGAAGGCGTCGGCAAGAATCCCGAAGCCCGCCTCGCGCGCCGTCTGCTGCTCCAGGGGCGTGAATTGCCGATCCCCTTCTCCGTAGCCCAGGAGCAGCGCCATGCCGGCCGCGGCGTTGGCCTGCCCGCGGTCGGCGAAGACGTCGGCGTAGCTCCAGGAGCTGGCGAGGCGCTGGTGATCCCCGGTGAGGCCCAACCGGTCGAGTCGGTCGTACAGCTGGTCCATCAGCGCGGGGTCGCTGGCGACGGCATGGCCGATCTCGACGGCGCGGTAGCTGCCGCAGCGTCCCGAAGCGCTCGGCCATCGACTCGGAGCGCTCGAGGCTGCGGGAGGCCGAGAGGGTGTCGCTCGCCTGGCGCTGCAGGGTCGAGCGCTCCTCCTCGCTCAGCCGCTCGGCGAAGACGTTGCGGGCACCGGACTGCAGGTCGGCCTTGACCCCTTCGGCCATGCGGGCCGAGAAGTCGCGGTCGGAGGAGACACGCCGCGCGATGTCGTCGGCGATCTGGTCCTGGAGCTGCTCGTTGGTGGCGTAGGTGCCGGTGAGCGTCCCGCCGCCGCGCAGCGCGCCCTTGATCGTCTCGGTCAGCGCACCCCGGTCCGACTTGTTCGAGGCACCGATGCCGGCGGAGAGCGCCGCAGCGAACTGTCGGGAGGACAGGCCGCTCTCGGCGTACCGGTGGGTCAGGCTCTCGGCCTCCTGGAGCAGCGCCCGGTCGGTCTGGCTCCCCGAGCTCTCGTAGCTCCAGCCCATCGCCCGCCCGTCGAAGGTCTCGCCCGCGCGCGAGGCCGAGTTGGCGGCCACCGACGCCAGGCCGCTCGTGAACTGGCGGCTCGCCTCCTCCGCGACCCGCGTCTTGGAGCTCAGGTCGCGCTGCACGCTCTGGCCCACGTCGGCGCGCCACAGCACATTGTCGGCCCCGGTGGTGGTCGTCCCGCGCAGCGGCGCGTGCTCCAGGATCGGGCTCATGGCGAGCGCCGCGGCCGGGCGCAGCACGTCCGGGCGAGGTGATCTTCTCGTCGACGAAGTCGCCGCCCTGCAGCCGTCCGGCCAGATGGGTGGCGGTGATGGCGCTGCCGTAGATCAGCATCAGGCTGATCGCCGGGGTGCTCGCCGCCAGCAGCCCGCCGGTGGCCAGATAGTCCTGGAGCAGGAAGTCCAGCTTGTAGAGGGCGAGGATGGAGGGCAGCGTGAGGTTGGCCGTGTGCTGCAGCGCGTCCAGGTCCCCGGCGATGGCCATGTGCAGATAGAGGTTGATGATGGCCATGATCGGCATCCAGAGCTGGATCCACAGCGCGAACAGCAGGTACTTGCCGGTCATGGCGATCCCCGCGGGACCGAGCGCGATGGTGAAGGCCATCAACGGGGTGATGGCGAAGATCAGCCCCTCGAAGAAGGTCATCATGGGGCGCACGATGCGGGTGAAGAGCGTCTGCTCCGCCGCCCACTGGGCGTTGCGCTGCTGGGCGGCCTGCTCGGTGGTGGCGGCGAGCGCCCACTGGCCGATGTCCTCGTGGGTCTGCACGATGCCCTTCTCGAGGAACCCGACCATGGCCGCCATGACCATGTAGTTCTGGGCATCCACCCCGGCACCGGCGATGGCATCCAGCGCAAACTGGACCTTGTTGGTGACGTCCCCCGGGGCGGCGAGGCGCATCTGGGCCTGGAGGTTGCTCACCAGGGCCGGGGCGAACTCGACGGCGGTGTACTCCGAGAGCTGCGGTCCAGGCCGCGTCACAGGGCAGGAGCTGGGGGGCACCCCCCAGCAGCAGCTCGGTGGTGGGGACGTTCAAGTCGCTGCGCAGCGCCGTGTCCCAGCTCGGGTCGCGCAGGACGTCGTCGATGGAGCGCTGGCCGATGTCGACGTCGTAGAGGGTGCAGTCGGCCACGTAGTTGATGAAGGAGCGCTCGATGTCGGCGCCCGGGGTCGGGCTGTTGGCGGCCCCCAGCGCAATGCGCGACAGGGTGCCCTTGCGCACGCTCATCAGGGTCTGCAGCGGGTCGGCGAAGCCGGTGTCGGTCATCGCCGGGGTGGCGAAGGCCTGCTCGAAGAGCCGCGCGACCCCGTAGCCGACGTTGGAGAGCAGCGAGCCCACGGCGGCCGGTCCCAGCGGCACGTTGTCCACCACCCGCACCGCCCCCGAGTAGGCGTCCTCGATGGCCACGCGCGCGGTGGGGCCGAACATCAGGGCGTAGAGGAGCCAGGCGACCAGGATGTTCTGGAAGCGGATGCCGCGCCCGCCCTCGAGAATGCCCTGGAACAGCACCAGCAGCACCCCGAGCAGAAAGCCGACCCCGGCGAGCTGGCGGAAGTCCCCGGTGCCGGTGATCATGGCCACGGCATTGAGGATCGCCGCCAGATAGGCCGAGTCCCCGATGGAGTAGATCTCCCACATGGCGGTGCGCCTCCCTTACTGCTGGGTGGCCGGGGCGGCGTGCGCCTGCCCGGCGACGAAGTAGCGCCGCCCCTTGATCTCCTCCACCAGGCCCTGGTAGTAGGCGAGCAGCGTCTGCGGGTTGCCGTAGCGGTCATCGAGCACCGCGTACTCGCGATAGAGCTGCGTGCGGGCCTGCTCGATCTGGGTCTGGAGCTGCTTGGCGTAGGCGTGCTCATTCAGTGCCGCGGCCTGCTCGACGGCGAACAGCAGGTCGTTCAGGATCACCTGGGTCATCTCGATGGCGATGACCGGGGCGGCCTGCTCGACGAAGAGCCGCGCCATGCCCTCGTCGTAGCGCGCCAGGGTGCGGATGCCGGCCCCCAGGCCATTGGGCGCGTACTGCATGAAGGCCTGCTCGGCCGCGGTGACCGCGCCCTGGCCGAGGCGGAACTTCTGCACCAGGCCGAGCGTTTCCGTGCCCGCCGCCCAGGGGCGCACGCCGATCAGCACGTCCTTCACCCGCTGGATCATGCCGTTGACGGTGCCCTCGGTGACCGAGGGCTCCAGGCAGCCGTTCTCGCTGCGGTCGATCGGCCCGCCGGCCGGGCCGCACTGGTAGAGGCGCAACCGATGCGGCCAGGCGTTGTCGAGCTGCGCGGCGTCCTCCCGCTCGCGCGTGCCGTTCAGGAGATCGCTGGCCTTGAGCAGATTCCCCGGCAGGTAGGTGATGCGGTGGTTCTCCCCCTGCCCGTCCGGAGCCGCCTCCGGTGCCCCCACGATGACGCTGCCGGTGAGGCTCATCATCGCCTCCAGCAGGGTGTCCTCGCCGGCGACGAACCAGCCCGCCGCCCCCTTGCGCTTGAGCGCCTGCCACACCAGGTTGCCCTCGACCTGGGTCTTCTCCGCGGCGGGCACGTTGTCCTTGACCTGGGCGATGGGGTCCGACCCACTGGTCGAGGAGCGCGTCTCGAACACGTCGCCGAGGCCCTTGACCATCCCCAGGAGCGAGGTGTTGTCCTTGTGCTTCATGTCGAAGGCGTCGGCCACGTCGTTGACCAGCCCCTTGGCGAGCTGACAGGAGTTGGCGAAGCCCTGGTTCAAGGCTTGGATCTTCTTCTGCAGCGTCTCCATGGTCTCCAGGCATTCCTTGCACATGGCCCCCAGGGCGACCTCGAAGGCGTAGCCCGCGGCGTTGGCCGCGATCGCCCGCAGCAGGGTCTGGAACTGCTCGGCGGAGATGAAGGAGAAGGAGCCGGCGAAGAGATCGATGCCCCCGCAGCCGGCGTTGAACGACGGCGGCACGAAGTGCCACAGCGACTCGTTCATGATGCGGTTGCGGGCATTGACCGAGCCGCCGGTCAGCACCCCGCGGCGCTGCCCCAGATGGGCGGTGGGGGCGGTGTAGTTGAGCATGGTGTCGAACAGGTTGCTCATCTGGGTGCTGATGCCCGACCCAGCGGGATCGGCGGCGTGCGCGGAGGCGCACCAGACGACCAACAGCAGCCAGGCAACAGCGGTCTTGGGCGGAAAGGACATGGGAACCCTCGTCAGTCCGCCGCCGAGGCGGCCCCAGTGTGGATGGGCGTTCGGGCGAGCGCGCGCAGGACCCCCAGCAGCGCCTCGGGGTCCTCGGGGAGCGCCGCGGGCAGCTCGCGCGCGTCGAGCGTCAGGTCGGCCGTGACGGGCCGGGTGCGGCTGTACTCGCGCTCGCTGATCCAGCCCGCCTGCAGCGCCGCACCGATCACGCGCTCCTGCAGCTGCGCGAGCGACAGGAGCCCCTGCGCGAGGGGCACCAGCGCGTCCGGCGGACGGGCGAGGAACAGCGCCGGGGTGGAGACCACCCCGAGGGCCTGCGCCTGGCCCTGATCCTCCCGGAACTGCGGGAACGCACCGCCCGGCAGCGGCGCCCCGTCGAGCGAGACCGGCAGCACCGCGAAGCCGTAGCGGGCCGCGAGCTGCTTCAGCAGCGGCGCCTGGGCCTCGCAGTAGGGGCAGTCGGAGCGGAAGAAGAACAGCACGCCCGCGGTCTGGGCGATGCGCTGCAGGACCTCATCGCGGTTGTCGCCGGTCTGGCGGTTCACCAGATTCGCGGCGAAGGTGGCGGTGGGCCGCTGGGTGATCTCGTCGAGGAAGGGGTCGAGCTGCACCGCGCGCTGGCTGGCGGCGGCAAAGCGGCTGGACTTGTCGAGCGCGACGCGCTGCAGGTAGAGATACAGCGCCACGTTCTGCGGCGTGGGGTCGTCGATGGCGGCATCGCGGTACTCCCCGAGGCGCTCGCGCAGCCATTGCGCCGACAGGGGCTTTGGTCCTTCGGGTGCGGTCGCCGACAGATGGGCGGCTGCGGAGCGAGCCGGCTGGCGGGCGGCGGTGGCGCTGGCTGCGGCTCCGGCGGCTGCTCGGGCTCACGCTCGTACCAGAACCAGCCCTCCTGCTCGCGGAAATAGAAGCCGGCGGCTTGCGGGCGCAGCGGAAGCGCCAGCGCAAGACACAGGAGGGCAAACAGCGGGGTACGCATGGCGGCGATGGTGCCACCCGGTGCGGCCAGACCGCCGCCGCGAAAGGTGCCGGAATAGGATCGCGTCTTTCCCGGGGAGCTGGCTTCGCCTCGCCTGGCGACGTCCAGCGAGGAGCAGCTCGGCTGTCGTCCTCGCCTCGAGTTCGTCCAGACACGCTCACCCACGGCGGCGATGGCTCGACCAGGTGAAGGGGACCATGGCCGTGCCGAGGTCCATCAGCCGTTCCAGGATGCGCTCGCCCAGGTAGCGCCTCCAGCTCGGCGGAGGTGAGGTTGCCGATCAGGATCGTGGGGCGCGTCTCCCCGTAGCGCTCATTGAGCACGTCGAAGAGCATGGCGCGGCGCGTGGCGGCGTTGCCGATCGCGACCCCCACCTCGTCGAGCACAAGCAGGTCGACGGCGGTGAGCAGCACCAGCGCCTCGGTCTCCGAGCGTTGGCCGCGTGGCGAGTAGGCGTCGCGAAGGATCCGCAATGCGCCGGAGACGGACAGGAAGAGTCCCGTGTGACCGGTGTGGATCACCTGCGCCAGGATCGCGCAGGCCAGGTGGGTCTTCCCGGTCCCGGGCCCGCCGAGGAGCAACAGACCGCTGCCGCGCCGGCGCATCTGCTCGAAGCGCTCCGCGTAGCCGCGGCAGACCTCCAGCGCCTGCCGCTGCCCCGGCATGGTCGTCAGATAGTTCTCGAAGGTCCGGTCCAGAAACCGCCGCGGCACGCCGCTGCGTCCCACGGCACGTTCGAGGTCTGCTTGGGCGGCGCGGCGCCGTTCGGCGGCGAGCAGGGCGACCTCACGTCGGCCGACCGCGGCCAGCTCCTCAGCGGAAGGCAGCGGGGTCGAGCCAGGGGATCTGATCGAGCGGGGTGGCTCCGGTGAGGTAGTCCTTGTCGGCGAGTCGGGGTTCGGGTTCATGGGCCTGGTCTCTCGGTTGGTTGGCCTGCAGGGCCTGCAGGCGGTTGATGAAGGTCGCATCCCAGCTCTTGCGGCGCTCCTCGGTGTCGCCCCAGTAGACGAGGAACTCCTCGATCTGCGCCTCCACCCAGGTGCGGGTCATGCCGCGCGTCGCGGCCCAGGCGAAGACCCGTTCGCCAGGGCGCCAGTCCGGCGGGATGGGGGTCGCCTTTCGCGAATCGTTGGCTGTGGGTTTTTCCCGGTGCGCCGTGTCGTCGCCACACACTGACGGTTCACTTTCGGTTCTATGACGGTTCTTATGACGGTTCGGGGGGTCTGACGCCCCTGGATCTGGGGGTCTGACGCCCCCACCCAGGGGTGTCTCGCCCCTACTGTGGGGGTCTCTCGCCCCTAGGGGTGTCATGCCTCCCGGGGTGTCACACCCCTGACGGAGGGGTGTCACGCCTCTACTGTGAGGGTCTCTCGCCCCTGGGGGTGTCATGCCCCCGGGGGTGTCATACCCCTGGTTAAGGGGTGTCACGCCCCTGCTCTCCGGGTCTCCCGCCCCTGGGAGCGTCATGCCGGTCGTGGCTTCACCCGCCTGGTTGAGGGGCGTCACACCCCTGGCCGGGGAGTCCGTCTGGCCCGAGGGCATCGCGTCTCTATCCGGGGAATCAGGTGGCTCCGCAGGGAGAACGGCAGCGCTCGGTCGACCTATGGCGAGCGTGTAGGTCGTGCCCTTACCCGGTCGGCGTACCCGCGCCAGGAACCCACGCGCCTCCAGCTCCGCCAGACCCCGCGTGACGGTTCGCCGGTCCGCCTCGGTCAGCGCGGCGAGCCTCGTCAAGGAGGGCCAGCAGCGGCCCTCCTCATCGGCGTGCTCCGCGAGCGCGAGCAGAATGCAGCGCAAGGCGAGCGTCAGTCCGCGGCAGCTCCAGGCCCAGTCGCGTGCAGCCAGGCTCATCCGAGACCACCTTTAAGCCCGCCACGGGATCGAGACGAACAGCACGGAGGCCGACGGAGGTCCGCGCAACGCCTCGGTCCGAGCTTCCCGTCCCGCTGCGGGTTACGGCCCATGTTCAGCCCCTCCCTCACGGTTGTTTCCGGGGCTCTCCGGCGCAGACCCCGGACGGTCGAGAAGCAGCCGGTACGTGGTCGATCCGTCGCGCTCACCCTGTTCCCTGGCGATCAGTCGCGCCGCCTCCAGCGCATTCAGCGTTTTGGCAACCCCACGCCGACTCAGCCCGGTCATGCGCTCCAGTCTCCCCAGCGCGGGGAGACAGGTTTCGCCGTCGTCGTCCGCGTGCTCCGCCAAGGCGAGCAGCACGAGGCGTCGGGTCGATGCCAAGCCGCGGCAGCGCCAGGCCCAATCCCATGCACGGTCACTCATTGCGGCGATCCTCCCGTGGCAGGACCGTCGAGCAAGTCCCGGACCTCGACGCACAGGCCCATGGCGAGCCGTTGCAGGGTCGCGATGGAGGGGTTCTCGGCCCTGCGCTCCAGCCGCGAGATCCACGACTGGCACAGTCCCGCGCGTTCGGCGAGCCCCACCTGGGTCAGGCCCTGGGTTCTGCGCAGGCGCCGCACGTTTGCGGCAATGTTGATGCGTTCGGTCTCTGTGCTCATTGGCTTGCTACTCCGGATGGGAGTCTCCCGTGTTCATGCTTGGGTCGGGACGGTCGAGGGAAGCGACGTCGGCAACGGCCGGCCGCCGCTCCTGAGAAGTGCGGTGTGCTCGCACAGCGCGTCGGTTCGGTACAAGCGCGGCGCCGGGCGCATCAGGGCCAGGTCCGGAACGACTGACGATGACGGGAGCGCTGACAGGCGGTGCAGACATCCCGGTGCCTGCCGGTGGAGCGGACCGTCAACGGTGCGCCGCAATGCCGACAGCGATGGCGCAGATAGATCCGGCAACCCCAGCAGGTGGTGCCGACGCTGCCCCGCGGTGCAACGTATGCGAGTCCACACTGACCACAGGTCTGTTCCTCCCACTCCTGCACCGCCACCAGGTGCGGGACGAAGGCTACCCGCATGATGTCCAGCAGCGGCTCCGCCACCAGCCACAGATAACATTCGTAGACATCGATGAGCCGCCGCGCGGGCGTCGCGCGGGACTTGGCGAAGCGCTGGGAGAGCTGCCAGACCAACGCGGCCTGCGCCATCCGTCCGTCCTGCTTCAGATACCAGGTGTCCGCAAACGGCAGCTGCCCCGACGGCGAGGGCCTGCCGTGCAGCTGGCGATAAAGTCGGTTGACGACGCCCTTCTCCAGCCCCGTGAGCTGGGACACGAGACCGGCGCGGGCACCGTGGCGGGACGAGACAAATGGCCTCTTGCAGGGCTCGGGTCTGGATGCAGAGCTCGGCGTCGCAGGCGGCGGGAACGGCGGATGCCAGACTTACGCCTCGATCGGCTTGCCCGCTCATGCGTCGCCCCCACGCGATCCGCCATGGGGGACGATCAGACCGACCTGCCCGAGAACGGCCCGCAGCTCGTCCGGACATCCGCTCTGGAGCGCGGTGAAGAGGCGGTCCCACCACCAGAACTCCTGGCGGAGCATCAGCAGCGGCGCCTTGACCGCGGTCACCGCCACCAGCGCCGCGGGATCCAGTTCGGCCAGCCGCCGCACGAGGTCGTCGGTGGCACCCAGCAACACGGTGGCGCGCTCCGGATAGCTGCGCGCCAGGTCACGCGCGCAGATCAGGTACTCGCAATTGACACGGGAGAAGTCGATGTCCGCCATGACGATCCGTGACTCGGGGGCGGGCAATGGGTGGCCTGCGGCACGCGTAGCCGTGGCCGTTCCGCGACGGCGGGCGCTATCGTCACCGAACAAGACTCCGGTCGCCGTGCGCGACATCGTCATCCGCCCTCCCTGCCCGGCGTCCCTGCGGTTGCGCACATGCCGCACGGCGGAGTACCACCGCCAGAGTCCGGCTCCCGGCGTCTGATCAGGTGTTGGCCCCTGAGGACTCGGCCAGAGTGCGGATAGGTCGCGGCGCTCAACGGGTCCGAGGGCTGTGCTTTGGTGTACCCATTCATGGCTCTCAGCCTACGCCCCGTAACCCGTGGATTTAAGGTTGAAAGCACGCTTGGCGGAGGGCGCTTTCGAGCTTGAAAATTGGACGGGTTATCGCCGACCTCCCCATCCTTTCGCGCTGGGCGACCGGCCGCCGCAAACGCGGACACGCTACCGTCGTTGCTGTAACGGCAGGTTTTCGTTGCTCTGTGGTCGCGGGTCATGTGCCCTCTCCCCGACGCGGACCGTCGAAAGGCCGGTCCTACTTATCATCCTAGCAAGAGAAGTTCCAGCGGATCCGTGGCAGGGAAAATTCCTGTTTTCAATGAGATGGGGACCATCGTCGACCCGCGAAAAATGAAGCGGGCTATCCTTAAAATGAATCTTTGATCCACAAGCACCGGCCGTTGCAGGGAGTCGTCGCGGCAGGGAGAGAATGCGTATGTCCGCTCCGCCCACCTATCCCTTCGTGGATGAGTTCCTCGAGGCGAAATGGGGAACCCTTTACCTCTTGAGCGACGCTCAGGCGCGCATCCGCGATGCCCATGCCGTGCTCACGCTCGCGCGGTTCTTCGCCAGAAACGGCGTCGATCTGGACGTCAGGCCGTTGCTGGCGGAGCACTCGCCGACCTTCGATACCCGCGAGCTGCAGCTGGTGTTTCAGCAGGCCGCGGATGCGCGAAAAGGCGGAGAAGATCTTGTCGAGTCGCCAATCGGTGGAAGCCCGCATTCTGCGACTGTTTCAGGAGGCGGACGCCATCCGGCGCAGACAGATCGCCGAGACGCCAGCCGGCGAACGCTCGGCCTCTCTCGCGCCTCGTGGCCCGGTATTGCTGCTCGGTCGCCCCGGACTGTTCGCCAGGGAGCTGCTGAACGCCATCGACACGGAACTGCGCGACGCCGGGCGGACCGAGGGCGTCGTGGGGCGCTTCGAATTTCCCTGCAACGATCCCTTCGCGGACACAGGATGACTATCGCAGGATCCGCGACACCTATTCCGGCCGCAGCTTCCCGTCGCTGGTGTTTACCGATGCCGACGGCCCGCGCGACGATCCGCTGCGCGAATACAGGGACTACGCCATCCTGCGCATCGTCAGAGGTCGCTACCGAAGCTTCGTCTTCGCCTATGGCTCGGGTTCGTTGGGGACGCTCGCCGCGGCCCAGACGTTGATCGATGCCGAGCTCAACCAGATGCTCGTCTCGGTGGGGGCCGTCGAGTACCTGGAAAAGCATCAATACGTCGAGTTGCTGTTGCGGGCCGAGCAGCGCTCCACGCCGCGCCGCCCGTGGAAGAGCGAGTTCTCCCCGAGCAGCATCCGCGTCGAGGTGCGTCCGGTGCCACCCGTCCCCGCCACCGCATCGGCCTTCCTGGAGCTGGCTGCAGACCGACGATCGATACTTCCGGCTCGAATGCCGAGACGGCTCCGCTCTACGAACGCCGCAGCGACCGCCGCTTCGCTTTCGATTGGGTGCCGATGCGGTCCACCACGAATCGATGGACCCCGAGGACGACGCGTCATCACTTGGCGGCCAGGCGATGGTGGGCGGCCCGAAAGTGGCCAAGGTGCTGGAGGAGATCCGCAAGCTCGCCCAGGCGCCCAGGCCGACGGCGGTGCTGCTGGTCGGGGAGACCGGTGTCGGCAAGGAGATTGCCGCCCGTGTGCTGTTCGAAGCAATCGCCGTGCGACTTCTGCGCTCCCTGGCGGAGATGAAGAACGGGGCTGTTCTCCCTGTGGTCATGGGGCCTCGCTTCATCGCCGTCAACTGTGCGGCGCTGACGGAGACTTTGTCGGCGAGCGAGCTGTTCGGGCTCGGCGCCGACGTCGGCACCGGGGTGGCTGCCCGTCGCGGCCCGCTGTTGGAGGCGGGAGAAGGGGTCGTTCTGTTGGACGAGATCGAAAGCATGCGCACCAGCGACCAGGCCTCGCTGTTGCGCGTGCTCGATCCGCCGCATCGGGTCACGCCGGTCGGAACGACAACCGCCGTTCCCGTGAACGCGATGGTGGTGGCCTGCACGAACGTGGAGCCGACCCGGCTCGTCGCCGAGGATCGCCTGCGCTCGGATTTGTTCGCGCGCCTGCGCGTCCATACGCTGGAAATCCCGCCGTTGCGCGAACGGCGGGAGGATATTCCCGCATTGTTGGCCTTTCTGGCCGGCGGCGCGGTACGCATCGACCCATCCGCCATGACGGCTTTGCTGCTGCACGATCATCCCCTCAACGTTCGCGGGCTCCTTGCGGTGGTGGAACGCGCCCGTCGGCGGCATGAGCTGGCCGGCGAGATCGGCCTATCGGGTAAAGCGGGTCCGGTCTGCATCCTGAGGGAGGATCTCGACGCTGAGCTGATCGACATCGCCGACGATCTGTTCCGGGAATCCGCCGATCACACCGGGGAGCAGGAGATGCTCGAGTTCCACGCCAAGCGACCCGACCCGCGGCTGGAGCACGTGTTTCAACAAGCCGCGGAAATCTTGTCCGCTTATCAGCTCACGACGTCCAAAGACGGTTTGCGGATCACGCACCGCCCGCGAGAGGCGCGGTTCGATGACCTCTGGGAAAGTGCGAAACGCGAAAGGACCGCGGCGAAGGCGCATCGTAAAGACGATCCCGAGGCGGACTTCGTCGATCGGTGGCTGGATCTCGTCGGCGATCTGGAACGTTCGCTCGATCAGCAACCCGACGCGCTGCAACAGGCACTGGATGCGGCTGCGCGTCTGTTCGCGATCCGGTGGCCGAAGAAAGGAGAACAGACGTTTCTCAAGGGATTGCTCGGGCAGAAGAACAAGCAACGACGCGGGGGGAGCCAGGGTGGGTCCGTTCAGACCCAGCACCTGGCGGCGTCACTGGGCACGAATTCATCGGCCATCGACAACCTGATCGCCAAGCGTGAGTCTTGACGTCCTCGCGTCAGTCCGACTGATGCGGGAAGACCACCGGCGATCGGGACGGCGACCGCGATTTTGAAGCACCGAAACCGGATAGGCCGGCAAGTCCGTGTTCGGGACCGAGAATTGCCGTCGCACCGGCGCAAGTCTTGAAGGGTTCGTGCTGCTAGCGCAGCGTAGGCTTGCTCCAAGCTCTATCCTGGATGCGCCTGGCCGCCGCCGGTCGTTCGAGCTGCTGTCCATAGAGTCCAAGATCTCTTCGATCACGCCCGAGGTCTTATTCTTGCGCGCAGCGATCAGCTCGACCCCTTCCCTTTTTCCCTGGGCGAGAATCAGAAAGCCAACGAGCGCGACCAGCCTAGACAGGCTGAGCGTGGGGCGAAGAGACTCCAGCCCAAAAGTTTAGCCAGATGTTTAGCCGGAAACGAAAAAAGGCCTAGGTTGTCGACCTAGGCCTTTGTTTTTCTTGGTCGGGGCGAGAGGATTTGAACCTCCGACCACCTGAACCCCATTCAGGTGCGCTACCAGGCTGCGCTACGCCCCGGGCGGACGCAAAAGGCTACGGCCTAAGAGGCGACGTGTCAACGAGTAGCCTTGTCCAAACAGCAATTCCCGCCGAAAAATTATTCCTTCATGTAACAATGACTTGGAACGGCCAGGAAAAAAGTTCTTCGTAAACTTTCGCCGCTAACTCAATATACTGCCGCGCAAATCTAAGGCTGCGAGGCAGGTATTGATGTGAGTGCACCGTTCTGCCGCAAGCACCTCAGTGTTGAGGGGCTGCTGTGCGAGGCGCGGCGGATGTTTGCACAGATCCCCGACGAGCCCGGCAACGAGATCGCGCTGGTCGATCATCTGATGTCGGGGCTGGCGTTGTTCGGCCTGAAGTATCCCTCGCTGTTGCAGTTCGAGCACGACCGCCGGGAGGCGACGACGCGGGCGAACCTCAAGGCACTCTACGGGGTCGAGCGCGCGCCGAGCGACACGCGCTTTCGCGAGCGCCTCGACGAGGTCGATCCGCGCTGCCTGCATCCGTTGTACAAGGCGTTGTTCGGCCAGTTGCAGCGCGGCAAGGGGCTGGAGGGGTTTGACGACCTCGATGGCCACTACTTGCTCTCACTCGACGGTACGGGCTACTTCTCCTCGCAGCGGGTGCACTGTGCGCAGTGCGCCGAGAAGCATCATCGCAACGGCACCACGACCTACTACCACCAGATGCTCGGCGCGGTGCTGGTGCATCCCGATCACAGGGAGGTCTTTGCGCTCACGCCTGAGCCGATCCTCAAGCCCGATGGGTCGAAGAAAAACGATTGCGAGCGCAACGCCGCCAAGCGGCTGCTCACGGATCTGCGCCGCGCGCATCCGCACCTGACGCTGATCGTCGTCGAAGATGCGCTCGCCTCCAACGCACCGCACATCCGTCATCTGCAAGGGCTGGATCTACGGTTTATTCTCGGCGCCAAGCAGAGCGATCACACCCTTTTGTTCGACTGGGTCGAGGCCAGCGCGCAGACCGCCGAGGCGACCGTCACCGACCAGCAGGGATTTCGCCACCGTTTCCGCCACCTCAACGGTGCGCCGCTCAACGACGCCAACTTCGATCTCGAGGTCAATTTCCTCGAGTACTGGGAGCATGCCCCCGACGGCAGCGTGACCCACTTCGCCTGGGTGACGGACATCCCGATCGATGACAGCAACCTCATGACCCTGATGCGAGGTGCCCGCGCCCGCTGGAAAATCGAGAACGAGACCTTCAACACCCTCAAGAACCAAGGCGATCACTTCGAGCACAACTTCGGTCACGGCAACCGCCACCTCAGCACCGTGCTGATGCGTCTGATGATGCTGGCGTTTCTGATCGATCAGATCCAGCAACGCTGCTGCCGGCTGTTCCACGCCGCCTTGAGCGCGGCACGCAGCAAAGGGCGCTTGTGGCGCAAGCTGCGCAGTCGCTTCGACCTCTGCCTGATCCCCGACTGGGAGGCCCTCTATCGCCAGAGCTCCGGGTGGCGCAGGCCAAGGTGCCTGCCAGCCGCGACCCTACGCCAAGCACCCCGGCGGGTCCGGCCCCACACCGTGTTGGCGGGCGCGGCCGCGCCCGCCCCCCGGCGTGCGCCGGGGGCGGAATCCGAGCGGGCTGGACAAGTGCTGCAGGAACGGCTCGCCGATTGGCCGCAATGCCACCAGCACCTCGGTGCCCCCAAGGCAGACGGCGAAGGCGGCCAGCGTGGGGACGCAGGGGAAGCGCTCGGGCAACAGCCCTTTGAGCGCCTGCAGCGCGGCATGCACCGCCTGGACCCGTCGGCGGACCCAGCGCAACACCCCGGGCAGCTCGATGTCCGGACGTAGCTCCCGGCAGGCCGCCTCCAGGCTCGGCGCCTGCTCGACCTGGCGCACCACGGCCTCGACCTCCGCCAAGGTGCCCGAGAGACGCGCCGCCAGACAGTCCGGCAGCAGACTGAAGGTGCGATGCCCCACCCGGCAGTACCAGCGGGGAATCCGGGTGCCGGGCGGGGTGACGCGCCGGTAGGTGCCGTGGCGGGCAAAGCCGCAACCCCCCTGCGGATGCAGCGGACAGCGCGGCAGGCTTGCCCTCCGCCAGCCCCGTTGGCTAACGTACTCCCCGCCGGTGAGTCCACAGTCGAAGCGGAGTTGCACCGGCCACCGGCCCGCACGGGTGCAACCGTGGCGGGCCTTCTGCTGTTCTGAGGTCCCGTTAGTCTGCCAGACCGACGCCACCCCCGCCTGGCGGTGGTGGCTTTGGGAAACTGCGGCTGAACGCTCGCCCCCTCTGGCTCACCACCAACACCAGTTCACCGGGGGTGCACTCCGACCCAAGCGTGCCGGGGAATTGCGGATTAACGTGAGGCCCAACAAGGGGACTGAACGCCAACCGTTACACCTTCGTCGTGCGCCGGCGAGAGGCGTTCTGTGTCTGCCATCGTTCGCCAGCGGCCTCCGCCGGGTTCGCCTGCCCCTGCTCGACCCGAGCGGGAATTGCCGCTTGTCCAATGACAGATGAGCCTGAAGCGGAGGACGTGATTCAAACCTGCGGTGGGCCTGAAGGCCGTGCGCGCTGCCATCCGAGGACAATAATCGCGATGCTTCAGACCGAGGAACTGAAGACGCGAGAGGACGTTCGCGGTTTGTTGGCGGGCTCGCAATCACGACCCCACGAGCGAGAGGGAGCGGCCTACTCCTCAATCGACTAGTGGTCCAGAGTGAAACTCCTGATACCAGGGCGAAACGGCCCTAACTGAAATTCATCGCTTCGGCATGTAGTTACTCTCGATCCTGGACAACGCCCGGCGACGAGGGTATAAAGCGGCTCGACATCGCCCTGTCCGAGACCGAGCGCTTGAAGCTTCGAGAGATCGTCCTCCAACCTGTGGCTGCGCAAGACGAAGCGCGCTTCCGGGCGCTGATGGATGCCCATCACTACCTGGGAGCACTGCCGAAAATCGGCGACACCCTGTGGTATGTCGCCACCTGGAACGGCGAGTGGTTGGCCCTGCTGAGCTTCTCGGCGGCGGCCTGGAAGTGCGCGCCGCGCGATGACTGGATCGGATGGGGTTACCGCCACCAATACGATCGACTGCATTTGGTTGCCAACAACAGCCGGTTTCTCATTCTACCCGAGCACCACTACCCGAACCTCGCCTCCCGCGTGCTGGCGCTGTGCGAGCGGCGCTTGGCGGGTGACTGGTGGGCGCGCTTCGGCTATCCGCTGCTGTTGCTGGAGACCTTCGTGGATCCGCGACACTTTCACGGCACGCTCTACCGCGCGGCCAATTGGCACTGTGTGGGAGAGACCCGCGGCTTTCGCCGGACCCGTGCGGGATACAGCGTAGAGCCCGGTGCTGCCAAGCGCGTTTTCGTCCGGCCCCTGCATCGACAGGCCCAGGCCCGACTGTCTGCACCCGTCCTCGACCCCCAGTATCGCCACGGAGCCCCGCACATCATGTTGAGCGCCGAGCACATGGGCTCTCTGCCCGAGTTCTTTGCCGACATCCCCGACCCCCGCCGCGGCCAGGGACGACGCCATCCCCTGCCCGCGGTGCTGGCCATCGCCGCGGGTGCCACCCTGTGCGGGATGCGCGGCTACAAGGCCATCAGCCTGTGGGCCCAAGACCTGGGTCAGAAGGCGCGGGCACGCTTTCGCTGTTGCTACCGCAACGGTCACTACGCGGTGCCCAGTCGTACCGTCATCCGCGAGGTGCTCACCCGCGTTGACCCGGAGACCTTAGACCGCGCCCTCCAACGCTGGAACGCCCAGCAGGCCGCGACCGACGAAGGACTCGCCATCGACGGCAAGACGATGTGCAACGCCATCGACGCCGAAGGTCGCCAAGCCCACATCCTCGGCGTCGTCGGCCACCAAACCCAGACCTGCCACACCCAAAAAAAGTCGGCTCCCTGCCCGTAGGCGGCAGCGACGAGCTCAAGCAAACCAACGAGATCGGGATGGTCATCCCGCTACTGAAACCCCTCGACATCACCGGCAAGACGATCACCGCCGACGCCCTGCTGACCCAGCGCAAGTTGGCCACCGACCTGATCGAGCACAACGCCCACTCCGTCTTCACCGTCAAAGACAACCAGCCAACCCTGCGCGAGGATATCCGCCTGATCTTCGAGGGCCGCAGCCAACCGGACTTCAGCGAGCCACCCACCCTGGCCCAGGGTCGCATCGAACAGCGCTCAATCTGGACCACCACGCGCCTGAACCACTACCTCGACTTTCCCGGCGTCGGCCAGGTCTTCGTCATCGAGCGTCCCACCATCAACAAGGCCACCGGCGAGACCTCGACCGAAACCGTCTACGGCCTCACCAGCCATACCCCGGAAAGCGCCGACGCCGCAGCCGTACTGGCCTTCAACCGCCGCCACTGGACCGTCGAAAACGGCTGCCACTCCATCCTCGACTGGAACTGGGACGAGGATCGCTGCACCCTGCGTACCGGCCACGGCCCCGAGAACATCACCGCACTACGTCGCTTCGCCATCGGCGCTATCAGGTCGAAGTCCCGCGATACCGTCGCCGCGACCATCCAGCGGTTGGCGCGCAACGTCCGCCTGGTCTTCGATTATCTCCGCATGACCGAAAATTCTCGCCCTCGCCCGTTGCCCCTGTAAGCCGGCAACGGCTAGAACGGATTTGCCGTGCTCCTGATACCGTTTCTCAAGTCAATGCGGCATCATGTGGAACATGTTGACTTTCATGTGTTCGCAACTGCCTGCCATGGCCCGCTGCGCTGCTGCCCCCGTCCATGTCTCCACGAAACACCGCCGCCGTCTTGAAGCCATCGTACGGCAGCGTCACGCGCCGCAGAGTCTGGTGATGCGAGCGCGGATCATTCTGATGGCCGGCGACGGTGTCGGCGTACGTGAGACGGCCAGGATGCTGGATATGGGGCGCGCCACCGTGCAGTGCTGGCGCAAACGTTGGCGCGCCAGCGAAGGACAGCCGTTCGCCGAGCGGTTGTGTGATGCCCCGCGTCCGGGTACCCCGCCGACCTTCCAGCCCGAGCAGATCTGCCAGATCATCGCCTTGGCCTGTGAGCCGCCGAGCGAGCGTGGCCGACCCTTCACCCATTGGACCCACGCCACCCTCGCCACGGCGGCGAGCGAAGGCGGCATCGCGGAGCGCATCTCGGCCCACTCGGTGGGGCGTTTCCTGCGCGAGGTGAAGCTCAAGCCCCACCGCACCCGCGGCTGGATCAATACCCCCCGCGACGCCGACTTCGCCTCCAAGTGTCACGATGTCTGCCAGACCTATCAGCTCGCCCCGGCGCGGGCGGCCGCCGGGATCGAGACGCGTCGCATCGATGAGATGACTGGCGTGCAGGCACTCGAGCGCGCGGCGCCCACACAGCCGATGCGTTCTGGACGCCCCGAGCGCACCGAGTTCGAGTCCATCCGCCACGGCACCACGACCCTCATCGCCCACTTCGATGTGGCCACCGGAGCGGTCGGCTACCGCCTCGGCCCGACCCGCACCGAGGCGGACTTCGCCAAGTACCAGCTCAGTGCCTTGTGCTTGCTGGCATTGGCTTTGATCTTGGTGCCGTCCAGACTGACGGTGCCGAGCTTGACCAGGCCCAGGGTCTGGGCGATCAGCAGGATTTCGACGAACAACCCCTCGAGCTCCTTGAGAAAGCGCTTCCTGAAGTCGGCGATGGTGCGGTGGTCCGGATGGGTGTTGGCGCAGATGAAGCGAAACGCGATCGAGTCGTCGCTGGCCTGCGAGAGCTTGCGACTGGAGAACACCCCAGTGGAGTAGCCGTAGAACAGCAGCGCCACCAACAGCGCCGGGTGGTAGGGTTTGGAGCCAGTGCCGGCGTAGGCCGACACTAGGTGGCTGAGGTCCAGCTGATCGACGATGTCGACGACGAAGCGCGCCAGGTGCTTCTCGGGCAGGTAGTCCTGCACACTCAGGGGAAACAGCTGCGGGGTGTCTCGATCCAGGAGGACAAATTCAACCGCCATGCTGTCTCTCTCTGCCTTCAGAAATCTGGCCCTATTGTAACCGATCCGTCGGCTGGTAAGTCGGACAGACTCCTAGTGGGCCGGAGTCTTGGACTCCACCAGTTTGGCGGCCAACCAGACTTGGGGATGGGCGGTTGCACCTCGGGTGGCGCTGGGCGGCCGCGCGAGCTCCGCGCGCAGCCGGGCGATCTCATCGCCAAGTGCTCGCAGCGTTTCGATTTGGCCCTGCAGGTAATCGATCTCTTCCTTGACGCCGGACTTCCCCTGGGAGCGCTCGCGCAATTGGCGAAGCCCTTCGAGGGCCTCTTCGAGCGCCTCGGCATCGCGCTGGCGACGCACTCGGGACTGATCCGCGGCGATCAGGGTTTCTTCCCGGTGGGCACCCGCGGTGACATTGGCACCGTAGACACGATTGAGGATCCGGGTCAAATCAGGGTTAAAAGGGTCGGACAACACGTTCAATTGACCTCAGTCTCAGTGGCGGCCCTGCCCCGAGCCGGCGGCACGGCCGCTCACCACAGCCGCGCCATTCGTCGCCTGGTCTCACGAATGCCAGCTTAGCGCCTGAGTTGAGGGCAGAAGCGTGAGCCAGTGCACGAAGTTGGGGTTCCTTCTCCGTAGGGGCTGAGCACTTTTCCGGGTCGACCGCGGGAAGGCACGACAGTAGGGGCGTGAGACCGGTGTGCTCCCTACCCCGCCAGTCTCATGCGGGCGAACGCAAGTTGGCTTCTCGCAACCAGTCTTCTGCCCGACGCGAAAACGGGGAGCTGGAACCTGGGACACTTGGTCCTCGCCCCAGCAGCACCTTCGGAGAGCAGCGTCCATAGCCGCACCCGCCTCTGGTTTGTGACAGCGCGCCGCCCGTGGCGCATGGGCCTGCAGCAGGCTCAAGTTCTGAGCCCCCGGTGAACGTAGACTGGCGGCCATCCTGCCCCGAGGACATCCCCATGGCCAAAACGAGCACCCGCATCAACTCAGCCGCCACCTTAACATTGAATGGACCACTGCTCGGCAGACCCCTGGTGATTCAGCACAGCCGACTGGCGGGGTTCCGTCACCACGGGGCCCCGGGACTCTGGCCCGCCCTGCGCACCGGCACGGTGCTTACTCTCGCAGCCGAGCAGGGCAACCCCCATGACCCGGACGCGGTAGCGGTCGTTTGGAACGGGCGCAAGCTTGGCTATCTTCCCCGCGGCGAGAATCTGGTGGTCGCTCGGCTCCTGGCCCGAAGCCGCTGTTTAAGCGCACGTATCCGCCGCCTATGTCCGAACGCCGAGCACAATCGTCAGTTGGAACTGGATGTCCTAATGCATTAGCCAGCGTCTCACTCCCGCCACCCGGCGCTTCAGCTTGGCGAAACTTGGGTGAAGCCAACGGGATTCCCTAGATTGAAGGAGTTCGTTCAGGCGCTCCCGCAGGGCATGTCGTTATGTGGACAGGACGCTCCCCTTTGCGGCTCGTGGCCGGATCGGGGATCATGCTCGGAGCATCATCCAGCGGAGACCGTCATGGGCGACGAGGTGAAGGGCCGTTGCTGGCATTGCGGGACCGGGCTGACCCGGGTGGACTATGGGCGCGAATCGGTCTGTCCGCGCTGCGACAAGCCTACCCATTGTTGTCGCAACTGCCGACATTTTGCGCCCGGGCGCCCCAATGAGTGCATGGAGCCCCAGGTGGAACGGGTGATCGACAAGACCAGGTCCAATTTCTGCGAGTGGTTCGAGCCCGCGAATGACGCCCAGGCCGCGGACACAGGAACGGGTCCAGATGCCCTGCGCACCGCCGCAGAGTCCCTGTTCCGCTCCGGCTAGGCCGGGGATCCGAAACGCTGCAGCTGGGCGGGACTGGAGCACTATCCCTGCGTTTGCACGTTAACCGGCCCCGACGGTTGCGCGCGGCGTGAACCAGGTTCTCCAACTCGCTGACTTGGCGCTCGTTGACCCCTTTGAACAGCCGCCCCACCGTGCTTTCATCCGGAATCCGCACCCATCCGGCAACCCGCCGCAACACCCCGTCGGACCACAGCAGCACGCACTGGCTGATGTTGCGCGCACCACCGATCACACCGACAAGCACGAGAAAGACCGCATCGACAAGCTGGTATTGCGCATTGTGCCGGCGTTCGTGGCGTACCTGCTGGCAGAACAATCCGCTGAATCCCAGCGCGTCGAGAAATTTGATCACCGGAACCAACCCGGCCTGGCTAGTCAGGTTCCGCCCGCCGGTTTCGTAGCGGATTTTCGGGGACGATCTGCGCGCCGTGCTTGCCTTCTTGATGGTATTTTTGCTCATGGAAAGGGTGACTCTTCAGGCTGATCTGATCAGCGTTTAACTCACTGAGGAGTTTACCTTTTCCGCCTCACTGAGGCACTTAGCTTGCAGGATCTAGGTGTAACCTAAATGCTGCAAGCGCTGAATACAGGATGCGTAGAATGGTAACCTTCTCAGTACATTAGAGCCGCATTGGGTTCGCCTTGAGGAGTCACCGTTTCGATGAGCAAACCGACCGCAAAGAGACCCGGATCGGCCCGGGGTGCGTCGCCGAAGATCCGGCTGGAAGACGCAGGACGTGGCATGAGCAGCCAAGCCGGGCTGGTGCCGGTGGTCAAGTTTCTCGACGCCCTGGGCTTCGGCGGCCTGTTCGGTCATCACGTTGAGCACACGCGCGCGGCGAACGCCCTCTACCAACTCGGCGACGCCGCGTTCCTGGTGGTGGTGGGCTTGATCGGCGGGGCGCGCAGCCTCAGTCAGTGCATGGCGCTGTGGTCCGACGAGGTGCTGCGCCGGGTAGCCGGTTGGCAGCGCCTGCCCGATCAGAGCACGCTCGGGCGGGTGTTTAAGGAGGTGCGCGAGCGGCATGTCAGCGGCCTGGAGACGCTGGTCCATGCGCTGCGCCAGCGGGTGTGGGCCCGCGCCCTGCGCGCCGGGCGCTCGCATCTGGCCACGCAGTGCCAAAAATGGATCGATGCCGACTCCACGGTCAAGACTGTCTACGGTCGCCAGCAAGGGACGGCCAAGGGCTACAACCCCCACAAACGCGGCGCGCGTTCCTATCATCCGTTGCTCGCCTTCTGCAGCGACACCAAAGAGATCGTACAGGCGTGGTTGCGCACCGGCAGCGCCTACACCAGCAATGGCATGGTGGCGTTCATGCAGCAACTGCTCGCCCAGTTCCCGGCGCATCATCGCCTGATTCTGCGCGCCGACAGCGGCTTCTTCGACGGCGCCTTGCTCGACCTGCTCGACGCCCGCGGCCACGGCTACCTGATCAAGGTCAAGATGAGGAACCTCGCCCAGCTGCTCGGCCAACAGCGCTGGACCCCGATCCACCGGCGCCGCGGCTGGGAGCAATGTGAATTCTCTCACCGAGCCGGCGGGTGGAGCCGTGAGCGGTTCTTCCTCGCGGTGCGCTGCCCGCAAGCGCGCGATGCCGATCACCCCCAAGGCGAGCTGCTCGAGCTGGAGTGCTATGACTGCTTCTGCTACGTGAGCACCGAGCCGCTGAGCCCGTGGCTCGCCCATCGCACCTATGGTCAACGCGCCACCTCCGAGACCTGGATCGAGGAGGCCAAGAGCCAAATGGGCCTGGCCCACCTGAAGACCGTCCACTTCCTGGCCAACGCCGCGTTGTTCCAGTGCGCGGTCCTCGCCTATAACACCCTGCGCTGGATGGCCCTGCTCAGCGGCAACGCCCAGCTCAAGCGCTGGGAGCCGCAGAGCATCCGTCTGTTCCTGATTCGCGTGGCGGGGAAACTCCTGACCGGCGCCAATCAGTTGCGCATCAAGCTCGCGCGCCAGCACCTGCATGCCCGGGTCTGGGAGGACTGGTTGGCATTGAGCCAACCGCTCTAAGTCCTTCCAATGCTCCAAGGCGAAGTGATCGCCGGCCTGATCGTCCAGGTCGGCGGGCCCTGTTTGGAGCGGCATCCGCGCTGGCGCTTCCGGCCCCAATCCGGCCCGCCAAAGCGACCGCGGGAGGTGGCTGCGGCGGCGATTCGGTCATCCGCCCGGCAATTGTCGCCCCCGCTATCGCCCATTAATCAGACCCCTTTGTTCTGGTCGTCGCGCTCAGAGCGCACTTGCAAAATCTAGGTGTAATCAGGACGGGTTGAAGGTCAGTCATTGGTTGCATTGCCCCCGGCGGACGGGTGAGGCGGATACCGCGGACACGATCAAAGGCGGAACGACGAGGGGCGTTGTCTTGCCCTGGTGACCCAGGAGCCCCTCGAAAGACCCGACCCGGACCGGATCGACGCCGCATTGCGGCCCCCGCGAGTGCATGCGCCAATGCCAGCCCAGCTGAGCCCGGATCCTTCAGGGCGCGAGCCGCTGGATGAGCCAGCGGCCTCCATCGTCCCGGACATACTGGAACCGGTCGTGCAGCCGGCTATCCCGGCCTTGCCAGAACTCGATCATCTCAGGTTCCACCCGGTAGCCACCCCAGAAGTCCGGGAGGGGGATCTCACCCTCTGCGAAGCGCCGCTTAATCTCAGCGACCTTCTGCTCCAGCAGGGAGCGGGTGGTGATCACTTGGCTTTGGGGTGAGGCCCAGGCGCCAATCTGGCTGCCTCGAGGACGGGTAGCGAAATACCCAAGGGATTCGGCGGTGGGGATACGCCGGGCCGTGCCGACGATTTGCACCTGACGCGCCAGCGCCACCCAGGGAAAGAGCAGGGCAACACGTGGATTCTCAGCCATCTGGCGGGACTTGCGACTCTCGTAGTTGGTGAAGAAGACGAAGCCGGATTCATCGTAGAGCTTGAGCAGGACGGTCCGAATGTAGGGTTGCCCGTTCGCGTCCACGGTGGCCAGGCTCATGGCGTTGGGCTCGGGGATTGCCTGTCCGACGGTCTCCTCGAACCAGCGTTGAAACTGCCGGAAAGGGTTCGGGTCCAGCTCTGAGCGGGACAGCCCCTGGGCCATTGCAGCCTCGCGAAAGGCTTGCGGATTCACGTTCATCTGAGCGTCCCTAGGCCCGCAGGAGCCCGACGGCGGATGGATCGATTTGCACGGGCTGGTGCGGCGCGCGCTCCCTTCTGACTCTGGAGAAATCACGGCGCATTGATATTTGCCAATGCCAATAGACAAGATTACTAGAATTGGTTCGTCAAATGCTTTTCGCGTCGGTAATTTAAATCCTCAAGCCCGAAATTGAACATCGGCGACAACCGCGGGGCCTGAGCCACACCCCTTCCAAGCGCGTATCCCACTTTGGGGTCTTGGAGGACGCGGCGGCAGGGCAAGACAGCGGCCCGTTTCAGCTTCCAACTGAGGAGAGTCCCAATGACCCGCGACGAACAGATCAAGGCACTCGAGACCGACTGGGCCGAGAGTCCCCGCTGGGCGGACGTCCAGCGGGGCTACGGAGCCGCCGATGTGGTCCGCCTGCGCGGCTCCGTCCAGCCGGACTACACCTTCGCCAGACTGGGCGCCGAGAAGCTATGGGACCTGCTGCGCCGCGGCGCCAAGAAAGGCTACGTCAACTGCATGGGCGCCATTACCGGCGGACAGGCGCTGCAGCAGGCCAAGGCCGGCATCGAGGCTATCTATCTCTCCGGCTGGCAGGTGGCCGCCGACGGCAATACCTCCGAGACCATGTACCCCGACCAGTCGCTCTACGCCTACGACTCGGTTCCCGCCATGGTGCGCCGCATCAACAACGCCTTCAAGCGCGCCGACGAGATCCAATGGTCTCGTGAGATCGGCCCCGGCGACGAGGGCTACATCGACTACTTCCTGCCCATCGTGGCCGACGCGGAGGCTGGCTTCGGCGGTGTCCTGAACGCATTCGAGCTGATGAAGAACATGATCGCGGCGGGTGCCGCAGGCGTGCACTTCGAGGACCAGCTCGCCGCGGTCAAGAAGTGCGGCCACATGGGTGGCAAGGTGCTGGTGCCTACCCGGGAGGCAGTCGAAAAGCTGATTGCCGCGCGACTCGCCGCGGATGTGATGGGTGCGCCCACCCTGGTCCTGGCCCGCACCGACTCCGAGGCGGCCAACCTGCTCACCAACGACGTGGACGACAACGACAGGCCCTTCCTCACCGGAGAGCGCACCTCCGAGGGCTTCTGGCGGGTCAGGAACGGCCTGGAGCAGGCCATCAGCCGCGGTCTCGCCTACGCACCCTACGCGGATCTGGTGTGGTGCGAGACCGGCACACCGGACCTGGGCTTTGCCCGCGAATTCGCGAAGGCGGTGCTGGAAAAGAACCCCAACAAGCTCCTGGCCTATAACTGCTCGCCGTCATTCAATTGGAAGAAGAAGTTAGACGACGTGACCATCGCCCGTTTCCAGGACGAGCTCGCGGACATGGGCTACAAATACCAGTTCATTACCTTGGCGGGCATTCACAACATGTGGTTCAACATGTTTGACCTCGCCTACGACTACGCGCGCGGACAGGGCATGCGGCACTATGTGGAGAAGGTCCAAGAGCCCGAGTTCGTGGCCCGCGAGAAGGGCTATACCTTCGTCTCTCACCAGCAGGAGGTTGGCGCCGGCTATTTTGACGACGTGACCACCACCATCCAGGGCGGCAGCTCGTCCGTCACGGCGCTCCACGGCTCCACGGAAGAGGCGCAGTTCTAAGCCAAGCCCCCTGTCCAACCCGGGACCCGGTGAGCCCCCCGGGTCCGATTCCAGTCGCCCCGGCGACCCCAGACCAGTGTCGCCCCGTTGCCGCTGCCAGCTTGGCCTCGTGGACGACCCCACCCCCATTGCCGCCGCGCCCGGTCAGGACCCGAAGTCTTTCGGCGGTCGATCATTGTTCCGGCGCATGAGCCGAGTCCGTGACGCATGTGGCTGTTCGCTACCGTCCGGCCGCACCCCCCTTCCTGATCGGGTATTCTTGTTATCTCAGCGCGACCCGACATCCGCCCGCCGATCCGCAGCAACCCCCGAGAAGAGCATCGGACCCCATGGCCAGGACTCCCGCCGCCCCATCGCTCAACCATACCGATACGGGCAAGGCCACCGCCGTCGGCAATCCGCCGTTGCCGATCCGGTTCCATTCACCGAGCACTGACGGCGTCGGCCCGGAATCGGCTCATTGATGCGCACCGTCAATGTTATGACACTGCGCACCGTTCTGGTCTTGCTGGCCGTGGCGGTCTTGGTACTCTCCACCCTGGCGGAGCTGGCCTACCAGGCACTGGTGGGCGTCCCCGATGAGGTCACTGCGGACCAATCGGCAACAGCACGCCGCATCCTCACCCGGCAGATGGATCCCGTCCTCGACGCGCTGGCCGCTGGCCAACCGGGGCTCGCCGAGCCATCCTTGCTACGCGAAACCGGCGACCCGGACCTCCTCGGGATTGCGCTCGTGAACCCGAGCGGCAAAATAGCCGCAGCGACCCATGGCGACTGGCTGGAGCGCCGGGCCGATTCCCTGATCCCCGCTCTCGGCCCGCTCGCTGATCAAGCCCAAGCGGTGAAGGGCGGCGTACGCATCCATGTGGACCGACCGCGCCGGACCCTGACCGCTGTCCTGCCTGTTCCGGACTCGACGCTCGCTGCCGAATCGCCGCCGGACATGGCCGGGACCGACGCGTCCATGGGGGCCGGCCCTTGGCTCCTGTTCCTTGAGCTTGACCAGACCCGCGCACGGTCTGCCGCTTGGGCTCGGCGCCTCTCCGCCCGGACGTCCCTCAGCTGGCTCGCCCTAAGCTCCCTGGTCGCCCTGATCGCGGCCCTGTTGGCCCAGCGCTGGCTGGGACAGCCCTTGAGTCGACTCACCGCTCAGGCCCAACGCATCGCCGAGGGCGACCTAAGCGCCGACGCGGGTCTTGTCGGTCGCGGCGAGCTGGCGGCCCCGGCCGCCGGGCTCAGCCAAGCCGCGGAGCGTGTCCGCAATGCGGAGGCCGAGCAGCAGAACACCGAGACCCGTTGGGTTGACGCCCTGGATGGCGCGGGAGACGGGGTCTGGGACTGGGACATGACCAGCGACCGGGTCTACTTCTCCCCCTGCTGGAAGACCATGCTGGGCTACAAACCCCACGAGATCGGTGATCAGCTCGACGAATGGGTCTCCCGGGTCCATCCCGAGGACACTGAGACGCGCCGAGCCGCCATCGAGCGTCATACATCGGGCGAGGCGCCAGCCTACGCCTGCGAGTACCGTCTGCGCGCCAAGGACGGCGGTTGGCGCTGGGTCCTGGACCGTGGCCGCATCACGAAACGCGACGCCGGCGGCCGCGGGCTGCGCATGATCGGCACCCACGCGGACATCACCGACCGTAAGCTGGCCGAGCGCTCCCTGGCCTACCTGGTGACCCTGGAGACGGTGTTGCTGGAATCCTCCCGCACCCTGCTCACGTCCCAACGGGAGGCGGTGGGACCGGTGGTCGAACGAGTACTGGGGACAGTGGCCCGGCGCATGGACGTGGAGCGGGCCTCGGTGTTCGTGCTCGACTCGGAGGGCGAGGCCTTGAGTCCTGCCCATACCTGGGAGCCTCCCGGCGGGGAGAACGGCTCCATCGATTGGGCCCTGCTGGCCGTGGACCAACTCCCGCGCTGGATGGAGACGCTCCATCACGGGGAGGACATCCGCATCGCCGACATCCAGCGACTACCCGATAGCTGGGGCGAGGACCGCTCCCTGCTCGATGCGATTGGCGCACGCGCCGTGGCCGCCGTGCCCCTGCGCGAGGGCGAGCAGGTTAGCGGCTTCGTCGCCATGTGGATGTTGAGCCAACCACGGGATTGGCGCGAGTCGGAGCTGCGCGCACTGCGCTTTCTCGGAGACCTCATCGGCGCCGCCTTCGAGCGTCGTAAGTTCGAGCTAGAGCTAGTGGAGAGCCGCCAGCGCCTCGAGGAGATCGCGCTCTACGACGCCCTGACCGGCCTGCCCAACAGGCGCCTCCTCGCCGAGCGCATGAGCGAGGCGATGACAACCGCGATGGAGACTGGCACCCAGCTCGCCGTCTGCTACCTGGACCTGGACGGCTTCAAGCCCGTCAACGACATCTACGGCCACTCGGTCGGCGACCGCATCCTGGTGAGCGCCGCCGGCCGGCTGCGTGAGCAGGTGCGCGAAGGCGACACCGTCGCCCGACTGGGGGGTGACGAGTTCGTCCTGCTCGCGGGTGGATTCGAATCCTTGAGCGAGTGCTCCAGCGCCATGGAGCGCGTGATCAAGCTGCTGGCCCAGCCCTATACCATCGACCGCGAGGAGCTCCGGGTCACCGCCAGCGGAGGCGTAACCCTCTATCCGCGCGACTCCCATGACGCCGACACCCTGCTGCGCCACGCGGACTACGCCATGTATCAGGCGAAACAGCGCGGGCGCAACCGGGTACGCTTCTTTGATGCACTGCGCGACCGCCGGGCCCATGCACGGCGGTCCCAGCTCACGCGCATCGGCGAGGCCATCGAGGACGACGAGCTGCGGCTCTATTTCCAGCCCAAGGTAGACATGCGCAACGGCGAGGTGATCGGCGCCGAGGGGCTAGTGCGTTGGCAGCATCCTGACAAGGGTGTCCTGCCCCCCGCCGTCTTTATCCCGCTGCTCGAAGGCAGCGACCTTCAGCAGCGTCTGGACTGGTGGGTACTGGAAGCCGGCATGAAGCAGCTTGAGACCTGGTATGCCCAGGGCTTGGAGCTGGAGCTCAGCCTGAACATCTCCGCCCGCTCCGTGCAGAGCGATGGATTCGTCGAGCGACTCGGCGAGCGGCTCCAAGTGCATCAGAGCCTGCCCCGAGGCGCCCTGTCCCTGGAGATCCTGGAGTCCGATGCCATGGGTGACCTGGATGCGGTGGCAGGGGTGATGGAGCGATGCCTCGGTCTGGGCGTGACCTTCGCCCTCGACGACTTCGGCACCGGCTACTCCACGCTCACCTACTTCCGCCGACTGCCGGCCGAGGTGCTTAAGATCGACCAGACCTTCGTCCGCGACATGCTGCGCTCCAGCGATGACCGTAACATCGTCGAAGGGGTGGTGGGCCTAGCGCATGCCTTCCGGCGGAAGGTGATCGCCGAGGGCGTCGAGTCCGCCGCCCACGGGCTGATGCTGCTGCGCCTGGGCTGCTTCCACGCCCAAGGCTACGGGATCGCCGAGCCGATGCCGGCGGACCAGTTCCCTGGCTGGGTAGAGCACTATGTGGGACCGCCCCTGTGGGACCTGAATCCGGAGTTCGACTGGTCGGGGCCCATCCTGGACGTCCTCACCTTGGAATCGGTTCACCGGGATTGGGTAGGGCGCATGCTGCGCGCACCCTCCGACAGCTCGAGCCTGCGGCGCCCCGAGCTGGATACGAGGCGATGCGGCTTCGGTCGCTGGCAGCACCGCGATGGCCGGCGGCTCTACGGCCATTTCTCAACCTTCAAAGAGCTGGAACCGCTCCACGAGCAGGTCCACGCTGAAGGGCGCTCCCTGCTGGAGGCCCGGGAGCGCGGCGAGCCCGCGGCCGCTGGCAAGGAATCGCTGATCGAGGCGCGGAACCGATTCATCATCGGACTGCATCGCTTCCAGAGGCAGGTGCTGACCCAGGTGGGTTGACGGACCAGCCCCCGGCCTCGTGAGGATCCGCGGTTTCCCTCGTCTGAGGCCCAAGCTGGGCGCGCAATACTCCAGATTTCCCCCTTTCATTGTTCTTCGGGCGCGCCATCCGAAAGAATCGCGGCTGACCGCCCTGCCGGCCACGAGCCCGGCCCCCGGCCGTTTCGACCATTGCCGATGACCAGCGCCGCGCACTTTAAGACCGCCGACCTCTACGACCGCTTCGAGGAACAGCTCCGGGTCTGTGCCCCCCTCTACCGCGACTTCGGCGGGCGCACCGCCTTCCACGGCCCGGTCGTCACCGCCAAGTGCTTCGAGGACAACACCCAGGTCAAGGCCATCCTCGCCGAGCGCGGCGCAGGACGGGTGCTGGTGGTGGACGCCGGCGAGTCACTGCGTTGCGCCATGCTCGGCAATCTGATCGCCGCCGGCGCGGTGAAGAACGGCTGGGCTGGGGTCATCCTCCACGGCTGCGTGCGCGACTCCACCGAGATCGCCGCCATGGATCTGGGCGTCAAAGCCCTGGCCACCAACCCGCGCAAGAGTGTGCGACGAGGTGAGGGACAACGGGATTGCCCCGTTACCTTCGCCGGGGTGCGCTTCGCCCCCGGTGACTGGGTCTATGCGGATGCCGACGGCATCCTGGTCGCCGACCGCCCCTTGGACCCGGCTGCCTGAGGCACCGATGGCCTGGACCGAGGCGAAGCAGATCGCCGAGACCATCCTCGACGGATTTGAGCGCCACTACCGATTATTCCTTGAGATCACAGCCGGGGCCAAGGCTCGGTTCGAGCGGGCGGATTGGCCGGCCGCTCAAAAGGCGTCACGAGAGCGCATCAGCTTTTATGACCGGCGGGTGGGCGAGACTGTGGCCATCCTGCGCCGGGAGTTCCACCTCCGCCACGGGGACGACCGTCTGTGGCGGCGGGTCAAGGTAGAGTATCTGCGTCTACTGCCCCAGCACCACCAACCCGAGTTGGCTGAGACCTATTACAACTCCGTCTTCTGCCGCCTGTTCGACCGCCGCTACTACAACAGCGCCAACATCTTTGTCTGGCCATTGATCTCCACCGAACACCTGGAAGCGGAGATCCCCATCTTCAAGCCCTATTACCCTAGCCGGGACGGATTCGCGCGGGTCATCTGCTCCATCCTTGAGGGGCTTGACTTCTCAGTTCCCTTCCGCGACAGGCGCACCGATATCCGCAATCTGATGCGCGCCATCCGGGTCCGCTTCCCATCCAACCGAGCCCGGCACCAAAATTTCCAACTCGCGGTGCTCACCGAGCCGTTCTACCGCAACAAGGCCGCCTATGTGATCGGCAAGGCCATCAACGGCGCCGATCAGATACCCTTCGTCATTCCCGTCCTGAACGACGAGCAGGGCGGGCTCTACGTGGACACCCTGCTCACGGGCGAGGACGAGATTTCCGATATCTTCAGCTTCTCCCGCGCCTATTTCATGGTGGACACCGAGGTACCCGCGGCGGTGGTCGACTTTCTGCGCCCCCTAATGCGGCGCAAGGGCAAGGCGGAGCTCTATACCGCCATCGGACTCCAGAAGTTCGGCAAGGCCGAGTTCTACCGAGACTTCTTGAAGCACCTGCGCTATTCGGCGGACGACTTCGTGATCGCACCCGGGATCCGCGGCATGGTGATGTGCGTCTTCACCCTGCCCTCATTCCCCTATGTCTTCAAGGTCATCAAGGACCGCTTCCCACCGCCCAAGGAGATAACCCGCGAGACGGTCAAGGCCAAATACCTATTGGTCAAGCTGCACGACCGGGTGGGACGCATGGCGGACTCCTGGGAATACTCCCACGTGGCCTTCCCGTCCAGCCGCTTCGACCCCGAGCTGATTACCCTGCTCAAGACCGAATGCGCCGGGAGCCTGGAGCAGAACGGCGACCAGCTCATCATCAAGCACCTCTACATCGAGCGGCGCATGTCGCCTCTGAACCTCTATCTCCGAACCGCGGACGAGGACGAGATCCGCCATGCAGTGCGGGAATACGGAGACGCCATCAAACAACTCGCCGCGGCCAACATCTTTCCCGGCGATTTCCTGTTCAAGAACTTCGGCGTCACCCGTCAGGGCCGGGTCGTCTTCTACGACTACGACGAGCTCTGCTACCTCACCGAATGCAACTTCCGGGAGATCCCCGAGCCCCCCTACCCGGAGATGGAGATGGCCGCCGAGGCCTGGTACACGGTCGGTCCAGACGACATCTTCCCCGAGGAGTTCGAGACCTTCCTACTCACCGACCCGCGCATCCGCCGGGCCTTCCTCGATCTGCACCGGGACCTGCTCGACCCCGCCTGGTGGCGGGCCCGCCAAGCCGCCATTCGAGAGGGCAGACTGGAGGATGTCTTCCCCTACCCCAACGAAAGACGCTTTTGGTCAGCTAACGCGGCCCCAGCGCCCACACACCTTGACCCTGAAACGGCACGGGCGACAAACGGGCCGCCCCGCGACGACAAATAGCCCACCCCAGGGCCGATTGGCATCCCATCAGCGGTTCTCTTCGGCCAACCTCGGGGCCCCATCGCTGCAGGAGCATCGGCCCCTCAACGCTGTTTGCGGACGCTGGCGGTCAAGCTCCGGACAGGCCGGTTTTGACGCAGCTCGGTTCGCTGAACCAATCCGAGGAAGTGGCCGCTCCGGGATCTACAGCGGACGTCACAGCTCGTCTCCGCTCTGCAAGGTCCCACGCTAGTCCAACTCCACGCAGCCGAATTCAGATCGATCGGCCCCCAAGACCTCCCTCGATCGCGCCTGCCCGCGGACCATCCCCCTGGGAGGACGATCCCGAGCCGATGCCGGACTGGAACCTCATGGCCCAACCAGACCTTGGCTTCGAGTTTGACCAGCACATCTCCTGGCAACCGCCGTCTAGAGAATCGGAGCAGTCGTGGCATGCGTCGTTTCTGCCCACCGTCCGCCTCCCTCCTTCCCGCATCAGCTCCTCCATTGGTTTCTCAAGCCACGAAGACCACGCACCGACCCCTTTTGAGCTCCACGATGCCCCTCTGCGCTCTTCCTTCAGCCGCAACTGCTCGCGGTGCAGCCGCCTGCCGTCCTGTTGCTCCGCTGTCGGTACCCGCACCACGTGCAGTTCCTCGCGATCCCCATCGAGGTAACGCAGCAGCTGCACGAGCATCCGTTCCACATCCAGGCGGTCGGTCTTCGCCCGCCGCCGGCGCCGATCGACCTTGATCGAGGAGGGCTCCAACACCTGATTGACGATGCCGCGGCTCACCAGATAGTGATGCAGCCAGAAGCCATCTCGACCGGCTTCGTAGCAACTGAACACCGGCGCATCCTCGGGCAAAACCGAAACGCGACTTCGCCTGCCCGATCTGTTCCTGAAGGGCCACCAGGTCACGTGCCTCCACCGTCACCCGCCGCGGGTTGTGCCAATGATCCGTGAAAGCGAGCGTCCACTGCCGGTTGCTGAGCTCCATCGCCAGGTAAAGCGCCGCCTGTCCTGCGCTATCCTGTTTCCCAAAGGGTGTCTCGGGCCGTCTCATGTCACACCTCCGATTTTGTTGAGTTGCCCCCTCAACTGGAGGTTAGCCCGAGGCGCCCTGCATAGTATCTATCCTCAAGTGGCCTCGGCGCTTTGGCGAGCAAAGGTCGCCATCATACTGGCGGCGACCCGGTGTCCTGCGGCGACGGCATGGATGACGTCTGGGCCCTCCACCGCGTCCCCTGCGGCCCACAGCCAGGGCTCGGAGGTGCGACCGTCGGCGTCGATGCGGATACGCTGCCGATTCCACTCCAGGTCCTCGGTGAGGGGCTCGCCCAGGCAGGAGAGGTCCGCTGCCTGGCCGATGGCCTCGACCACCAGAGCGGCACCGTGGATCTGGATGTCGCTGTCGTCGTAGTGGGGGTTGAACCGCCCCTGGGCGTCGAAGATCGAGACGCAGTGCACCGTCTCAAGGCCGGTGACCCGGTCGCGCTCGATGACGCACCGGCGGGGGCCGCGGCTCGGCCGGATCGCGACCCCCTCCTCGCGGGCCTCGTCGATCTCCTCGCGGTCGGCCAGCATCGTGTCTTCGGCCTCCAGGGCGACCAGGGTGACGCCGACCTTGCCATAGCGCTGGCGCTGCATCCGCGCGAGGCTGCGGGCGATGTCCATGGCGACGTTGCCGCCGCCGATGACTACCGCGGTCTCGGGCACCTCGAAGGTCTCGCCCAGCGTAATCCGGCGCAGCAGGTCCACGGCGGAGAAGACGTCCTGGTGGTCGCTGCCGGGGATGCGCGTGGAGCGGCCCTGGTGCAGGCCGACGGCGACGAGCACGGTGTCGTGCTCGGCGCGCAGTTGGTCGATGCTGATGTCGCGCCCGATGCGGGTGTCGCAGCGGATCTCCACCCCCATTGATCGGATGACGTCGATGTCCTCGTCGAGCTTGTCGTAGGGCAGCCGGTACTCGGGGATGCCGTAGCGCATCATGCCGCCGGGGGCGGGCAGTGCCTCGAAGACGGTGACACCGTGACCGGCCTTGGCCAGATCGAAGGCGGCGGTGAGCCCGGCGGGTCCGGCCCCGATGATGGACACCCGCCGGCCACTGGGCTCGGTGACCCGGCCCTCGGCGGCGATCTCCTTGACCCGCTCGTGGGGGACCTGGTCCATGATGTGGCGCTTGAGCCAGCGGATGGCGATCGGGTCGCCCTCGTGGCGGGCGGCGCAGCTAGTCTCGCACTTGTGGGTGCAGACCCGGCCGCAGACATTGGAGAAGGGGTTGGTCTGGTAGAGGAGCCTCAAGCCCTGCTCATAGTCGCCGTCGCGGATGGCGGCGATGTACTCGGGGACCGCCATGTGGGTGGGGCAGGTGGCGACACAGAGGCCGCAGGAGACACAACGGTCGGCCTCGATTCTCGCCTGCTCGACGCTGTAGCCGGCGACGATCTCGACGAATGAGTCGCCGCGTGCCTCGGGCTCGAGTTCGCCCATCTCCACCCGCTCGGTCCCGGTGAGCCGATGACCCTCGGGGCGATGGTAGCCAAGCTCGGCCCCGTCCCATGGCTTGGGATCGATGCCGGGGGTGAAGCGGAAGACCTCCGGGTCGTGGTCGACCCACTTGTACTCGTTGGACATGCTCAAGGAGCTGGTCATGCACACGTCCACACACAGGGCGCACCAGCAGCAGCGCCCGTAGTCGATGCGCGGGCGCAGGCCAGAGTCTCCGGGTTTGGTGGCGATGCCCTCCACCGAGAGCATGTCGATCGCCCCGTTCTGGCAGATCGCCTCGCAGGTGCCGCAGCCGATGCACTTCTCGATGTCGTTTTGGTGGAAGCCGCGGTAGCGCGGGGCACCGGGCCGGTCGTTGAGCGGATCGGGGATGGTGACCGGATCCCGGAAGACGTTCTTCCAGGCGGTGAAGGGGGAGAGGACGTCGCTAAGGCTCATCTCTCGATCTCTGGCGGATAGGTGTGCAGCGAGACCATCAGCCCCGCCACGTCGGCGATGTTGCAGTTGACGATCAGGCGCTCGAGGAGCGCCATCGCGTGCGTGTAGGACGGCCCGCGAACATTGACCCGGCGCGGATAGCCGCTGCCGTCGGTGACCAGGTAGTAGCCGTATTCCCCGCGTGAGCATTCGCCGCGGACATAGGTCTCGCCGCGGGGGATCTTCCAGTACAGGACGTTGGGGAGCTGGGCCATGACCGCACCCGTGCGCGGCATCTTCGCCAGGATCTGGCGGATCAGGTCCACCGACATCAGGAGATCGCGGCGGCGGACATCGGCTCGCGTAAAGACATCGGAGTCCTTGCCCACCACCGGCTCGAAGTCGAGCTCGGGATAGACGAGATAGGGCTGGTCCTTGCGTACGTCCTTGGCCACCCCGGCGGCGCGTGCACAAGGGCCAGTGACGCCGTACTCGTCGAGGATGGCCGGATCGATGTAGCCCATGCCCACGGTGCGCTTCTTGAACACCGCGTTCCTGAACATGACGTCGTTGACGTCAGCGAGGGTCGATTCGATCTCCAGTAGGGTCTCCTCCATGCGCTGCTCGAAGCCGTCTGGCAGTCCATCGCGCACGCCGCCGGGGAGGATGAACATGTGGTAGATCCGCGCCCCGGTCAGCTCCTCGAAGCGGTCGAGCATCAGGTCGCGGACATAGGTGGTCCACTGCCCGATCACGCCCTGGCCCAGGGCGCCGGCCTGGCCGCCGAGGTACATCAGGTAGCTGTTGATACGGCCCATCTCCAGGATCAGGGTGCGGATCCACTTCGCCCGCTCCGGGACCTCGATCCCCGCGAGCTCCTCCACCGCGGCGGCGTAGCAATACTCGTTGAAATCGGGCTCGGGGACGCAGATGCGGCAGACAATCGGGAAGCATTGGATGAAGGTGCGCCGCTCCATCAGCTTCTCGAAGCCGCGATGGAGATACCCGACATGGGTCCGGCCCTCCACCACCTCGTCGCCGCAGACGGTCAGCTCCACCGACATGTTGCCGGTGATGCCCGGGTGCTGCGGACCCTGCCAGAGCTTGAGGTACTTGCCTGAGGACAGATCGATGTCCAGGCTGCCGTCGGGCCGCTTGGACGGGTATTGACTGCGGTCTGGTTGGTACGGCATCTCAGGCCCCGTCCGGGTAGAGCTTGTCTTTCATGTGCTGGGCGGGGTCGCGGGTCTCGCGGCCCGGGCGCGGCGCGAAGGTCTCGTTCGAGTACTTCAGGGTGTCGAAGTCGCGCCGGTAGGGTGGGATCTCCCGTCCAGCCTTCCAGGATGAAGTCTTCTTCGACCCCGGGGCTGTCGGGGAAGGCGATGCCGAACATCTCGCGCAACTCCCGCTGGTAGGTGGCGGCGGTCGGCCAGATGTCGTAGATGCTCTCCATCGAGGCCGTGGCTCGAGGCAGCATCACCCGCAGCCCGACATCCCGGGCGCCTTTGCGGTCACCGATCAGGTAGGTGAGCTGGAAGGTGTCGTCTTCGATCCAGTCCACGGCCGTCAGGAGCACCAAGTGAGTGAATCCCTCCTGGTCGCGCAGATGCAGCAGCAGCGAACGCAGCTGTTCCACCGGCACGGTGATGAAGGCGAGATCCGGCCGCCGCTCGTCCATCTCGCCGAGCTGGAATCGGTCCTTCAGCTGTGTATAAAGCTGTTGCACGGTCATTTACCAGTTGTAATCGGGCATGTCCCAGTCGTGGATCACGCGCTTCTGGTTTGCCTTGTACCACTCGAAGCGCTCGGCGTATTGGTTGGCCCCCTCGGCGTTGCCCGCACGGATGATGCGCTTGAGCTCCTCGAAGCCTGCCAGCAGGGCCTCGGGGCGGGGCATGCAGCCGGCGATGTAGACGTCGACCGGCAGATACTCGTCGAGCCGGGTGATGGTGTTGTAGGAGTCGAAGTACATGCCGCCATTGATGGTGCAGGAGCCCAGGCCCACGACATATTTGGGGTTCTGCATCTGCTCGTAGGAGCGGATCACCCGCTTCAGGGTCTTCACCGAGAGGTACCCGGAGATGACGAACAGATTTGCCTGGCGGGGGGTCGGGCGCCACTGGATGCCGAAGCGGTAGGCGTCGAAGCGCGGCGTCATCAGCGGCCGCATCTCGATGGCCCCACAGCCGGTGCCGAAACCGAGGATCCAGATCGACTCGGCCCGCGCCCAATTGAACAGGCCCTCGACGATCTTGCTGTAGGCCGCGGGCATCACGGTCGGCGGCGCCTCGCAGTAGTAGTCGCGCAGGGGCTCGACCTCGAACTCGACGCCGTCCGGTCCCTTGACCACGCGCCTTTGCAGCTCCGGCTTCATCGCCGGGGTGGCCAGCGGCTCGTCGTCCACGAAATCTTCGTTTGTCTGCGTCATCTGCGGTAATGCCTCACACGATCAGGATGGCGACAACGCCCAGCGGTACCGCCCAGACCAGGAACCAGCGGATCGATTGCTCGACCCGGAAACGCGGGAAGGCAACGCCCACGAAGACCGAGAACAGGTAGATCAGGAATGCCTTGACGAAGAACACCGGCCAGCTCGCCGCCCCGCCGAAGAAGAGGTTCATGTAGATCACGATCTTGGCAATTGGGAAGATCGCGCGATTGGTCTGCATCAGGGCGAGATAGGACGAGTGGTACTCCGTCGGCGGTCCGATCGGGATCTCCTGGGGGGCCAGCACCACATCGAAGGGCGGGCGCATCATCGAGCCCAGGAAGGAGAGCATGGCCGCGGCGACCGCCAGTGGATTGGTGAACAGGGTCCAATGCAGGATTCCCCCCTGCTGGGCTGCGACGATCTCGGTGACCGACAGGGTCTGGTACTGCACGGCCACGGCGTATACGGCAAGGGCGAGGGGCAGCTCGGACGCGGTCACCTGGGACAGCCCGCGGGTGACGCCGATGGCCGAATAGGGGTGGCCGCTCTCGCCGGCGCCCAGGGCCATCCCCAGCGAGCCGAAGAAGACGAAATACAGGGCCAGGATCAGGTCACCGGCGAAGGACATGTTGGAGAACATCTCCGAGCCATAGATCGTGGGCACGAAGAGCAACAGACCGACCCCGCCGGTGAGCCGGAACACTGGTCCCAGGTAGTACATCACCCCGTGGGTGATGGAGCTGCGAAGCCCGTAGTTCTTGATCAGGTCTGCGTAGTTCTGCCAGATGGGGACGCCGTGCCGGCGCCCGACCCGGGCCGCGATCTTGGCCATCGCGGCCGTCAGCAGGAACCCGTAGTTCGCGACGATGAACAGGGTCAGAAGCGAATAGGGGATCTTGATCCACTCGAACTGCATGATTAGAGCCCTGTCCTCAGGAGATAGACGACCACGACGAAGGCCAACAACTGGATCGCATAGGTCTGCCCGTTGCCGTTGTAGAGCCGGCGCAGCAGGTCGGCGGTGGCGTGGAGCAGATCGACCACGGCGGCCCAGAAGCGCTCGACCAGGGGCTCGGTCAGGAAGCCGAGTGCCTTGCGATAGGGGGCGAAGAAGTTCCACGCGAAGTGAGTGGTTTCCGGCCGGTAGGGCCGCTCACCCGCGAAGACGATATTGAACTGCTTGACCTTCTGCGCCTTGCGGTTGACGAAGAGGAGCCAGGCGAAAAGGGTCGCGAAGATCACGCCGACGACGATCATGATGGAGATCGGGCTCCAGTAGCCGAATTCGCTGGTGATGGTCAGCCCCTCCCAGCCGAGCGCCCCCTGGGGATAGAACTGGCTGATGTAGGCGTCGACCCGACGCAGGGCGAGCCCGGGCACCAGGGCGAAGACCATCAGGCAGGCGACAAAGATCATCTGCGGCAGGATCAGCCAGAACGGGGCCTCCTTCAGACGCCGGTGCTCGTCCTTCAGCTGGCCCAGGAACATCGTATGGATCAGCCGGAACAGATAGAGGAAGGCGATGGGACCAGAGATGAAGACGAGGATCATCGGCAGCCGGTCATCGGTGGTCATGATGGCGTTGTAGAAGATCCAGCGCCCGCCGAAGCCCGAGAGCGGCGGCACGCCCGACATCGCGATGATGCCGATCAGAACAGCGATGAAGGACAGGGGCATCAGGGTGATCAGCCCCCCCATCCGGTACATGTCGCGGGTGCCGGTGCGCTTGGCGACACCGCCCACCGAGAGGAACAGCATCGACTTGTAGATGTAGTGGTTGATGACGAACATCAGGGCCATCAGCCAGCCCAGATGGTTCATCAGGGCCAGACCGAACAGGGCATAGCCCATCTGGCCGATCGAGGAGTAGGCCAGCAGTCGCTTGGCATCCTCCTGGAAGGCCGCCATCAGGTTTCCGATCAGGGCCGACAGGGCGCCGATCCAGAGCAGCAGGTGGGTCAGCTCGAGCCCAAAGAGCTGCTGCCGGCCCATGTGCATGAAGAGGACGAAGAGTCCGAACAGGCCGGCCTTCAGCAGGATCCCGGAGACCATCGGCGAGACATCGGTCTCGGCCTCGGCGTGGGCGCCCGGCAGCCAGATGTGCAGGCCGACGGCGGCGGTCTTGGTCATGAAGCCGATGGCCAGCAGCAGGAAGACCCAGGGGGCCAGGTGCTCGGCCACCTGCCGCAGTCCCTCGAGCGTGAACAGCGGGTTGCCCTGGGCCGCGAGGGCGAATCCCGCCAGGATCAGGAAGGCGCCGCCGAGAGAGAACAGGACGTAGGAGAGTGCATGGGGCTCGGAGCGCTTGCCGCGCAGGATCAGGAAGTAGGAGCCGACGGTCAGCGATTCCCAGGCGGCGAAGAAGTTGAAGGAGTCCTTGGCCACGACCAGCATCGCCAGGCCCGCGTACATCATCATCGCCGAGGGGTAGAAGCCGATGCGCCGGCCCCCGGTCTGGTAGCTCGCCAGCAGGATCAGGGCACCGCCGATCAGCATGACGGCGGCAAAGATGAGCTGAAGCGGGTCGTAGCCTGGGAGGCTCAGCACGAACCAGGTGACCATCCCGGCGATTGCGATGGTGTTCTTGATCCAGGCCGGCAGCCATTCCAGGGCCAGGAAGGCGAGGGCGAAGAGGTACGGCAGGGCTTGGAGGAGGTTGCCGTTCGGCGAGATGGCGCCCCAGAGGTAGCTCAGGCCCCAGCCGGCGGCCACGGCGGCCAGGATCACCGCGTGCTTGAACGGTGAGCTGGCGACGGGCTCGGACGAGCGCTCGCGCTTGATCGTGTAGCCGAACCAGCGGAACAGGAAGCCGGCCTCGAACAGGGCTCCGAGCAGGATCAGTGCGAGCAGGACGAGACGGCCCTCGCCGGCCAGGGCGTGGATCAGCTCCCACTTGGCGTAGAAGCCCGGGAAGGGGGGCAGGCCGATCAGCAGGGCGATGAAGCTGGCGAAGGCGAAGATCAGGATCGGGTGACCTTGCAGGGCGCTCCAGTCGGTGAGCTTTCGTCCCTCGACCAGGCCGGACAGCCAGAAGAGACCGGCCTTGGCGACCGCATGGGCCAGCAGCAGGCCACCGGCGATGAAGAGGTAGCTGTCCCCAAGGATGTCGCGCTGGCCGACGACGGCCAGGATCAGACCGATCTGCCCCACCGAGGAGTAGCCAAGCAGCCGGCGGTCGTTGTCCTGCGCAAGGGCGAACAGATTGGCACCGACGAAGCCGAGGATGCCGATGCCGGTCCCGGCGGAGGCCCAGTCCGGGCCGCCGATCAGCAGCAGCTTGTCCACCGCGAACAAGGTCGCCGACCCCGCCGCCGCCGAGAGCATCGCCGAGAAGGCCGGGTGCGCCGACTCGTAGACGTCCAGGGCCCAGCCATTGGCCGGGAACGGCTTGAGCTCCGCGATGACGGCGATGAACATCAGGAAGAAGGCCAGCGCACCGCCCCTCAGCACCAGAGGGGAGACCTCGGCCATGCCATCGATGTTCAGGGTGCCGGAGGCGTGGTAGGAGAAGATGATGCCCACCAGCAGCAGGATCGTGATCACCGCGGAAGCGACCAGGAACTTGAAGCCGGCCCCCAGGGCGCGCTTGTCCCGCGAGAGCAGGATCAGGCCGCCGGTGGCGATCGAGACCAGCTCGAAGAAGACGAACAGATTGAACAGGTCGCGGGTCATGACGATGCCGCAGGCGGCCATCGTGAAGATCAGCAGCACGGCCATCGCGCGGCGGCCCTGCTTGAACATCGTGTCCCGCAAGTAGATCGCCGAGAACAGCCCGGTCAGGTTGATCAACAGGGTCAGCACCGCCTCGGGCAGCCCCATGCGCAGGTTGATCGCGAAGGGCGGCTGCGTCCCGGCGGTGACGATCTCCACCGCGCTGCCATCCCCCGAGGCCATGACCCAGACCCAGCTGGCCGACACCAGGACCATGAAGGTCAGGGCCGCGTGGGTCACGCCATAGGCGGCGGCCCGCCACTCGTCGCGCAGCAGTCCCAGCAGGAAGGCGGCCGCCAGGCCGACCGCGATGATGAAGATGGCGCTTACCATTTCAACTCTGTGTACTTCGAGATGTCCAGGGTGCCTTTGGTCTCGTAGAGCTTGTAGGCGTAGGCGAGCATCAGGGCCGTCACCCCCACGCCGATCACGATCGCAGTCAGGACCAGGGCCTGGGGCACCGGGTCGATGATGCGCTTGGCCGCATCCAAGACCGGGACCGCCTCGTTCAGGATCGGCGCCGTGCGCCCGTCCAGGTAGCCAACGGCCACCATGACCAGGTTGACGCCGGTGTCCGCGACGCTGAAGGCGACGATCATCCGCAGGATGTTGCGGTTGATCAGTGCACCGTAGAGCCCGATCAGGATCAGGACGAAGCCGGTGGTGATCGCGATGTAGGCCATCAGAGGTCCTCCGTCTCGGACAGATCGACCAGCATCGATGAGAACTCGGCGCCGACCTTGAGACCGATGAAGGAGTAGATGATCGGTATCACCCCGGCCGAGAAGAGCGCGCCCAGGGTGCCGATCGGCAGGATGCGGTTGTCGAGGAATCCGCCCGCCAGGAAGACGCCCAGGACACCGATACCGATGTAGACCAGACCCGCCGTGGACTCGATCGCGGCGATCAGGCCGTGGCCAAAGCGCAGCAGTGGATCGGTCAGCAGCAGCAGCAGGATCGCCGAGGCGAGGATGGCGCCGCCCTGGAATCCGCCGCCAGGGGTCAGGTGACCGTTGACGAAGACATAGACGCCGAGCAGCAGGATCAGCG
This sequence comes from uncultured Gammaproteobacteria bacterium, assembly GCA_963698355.1. Lineage (GTDB taxonomy): Bacteria > Pseudomonadota > Gammaproteobacteria > Chromatiales > Chromatiaceae > Thiodictyon. Next base: position 42,826 of record CAVOQO010000129.1, read on the forward strand.
GCACCAGCAGGCGGGTGCCGGTGGTCAGGAGCTCGCCGGCGGGCGGCAGCTCACGCGCCGGCCGGTCGCCCTTGCGGCGGCCCCGGGCCAGGACCAGGCCGACGATCGCGGCGGTGAGGAACAGGACCGTGACCTCGCCGAGGGTGTCGAGCCCGCGGTAGGTGACGACGATCGCGGTGACGATGTTGGCCGCGCCGATATCCTGGGCCGTGTGCTCGGCGTAATAGCGGGCGGTGAGATTGAGTGTGTCATCGGGGGCGTAACCGGCCAGCAGCCCGGCGAAGACGGCGCCGAGACCCAGGAGCAGCGCGATGACGAAGAAGCGCCTAATCACGTTCGCCTCCACGTACCCGACCGAGGACGAAGAAGAACAGGAAGGTGGTGAGCCCACTGCCGATTGCGGCCTCGGTCATGGCCACGTCCGGGGCGGCCAGGAGCAGATACTGGACCGAGGCGAGCAGGCCTACCAGGCCGGCGGCCAGGATCGAGATCGGCAGGCTCTGCTTTCCCTCGTGTGGCGAGCAGGGCCGCCGCCACCATCGTGACGCTCAACAGAAGGGTCATCCCGATCAGCAATGGGGTCATGATCTTCCTCCCAGGTCTTCCTCGAGCCGATCGACGACGGTCTGCGGGGCCTTCTTCACGCCGATGCGGTGGGCCGCACGGGCGAGGACCTGCGACGACAGTGGATTGGTGAAGAGCAGGAACACGCCGATCAGCAACAGCTTCAGGGCCCACTCCGGGCGCAGGCAGGCGACCCCGGCGAGGGTCAGCAGGGTGCCCAGGGTCGTGGCCTTGGTCCCGGCCTGGATCCGGTTGTAGGTGTCGGGCATGCGCACCAGTCCGACCCCGCCGAAGAAGAGGAAGGCGGTGCCGCCGACGAGGAGGATGCCCCCGATGAGTGCAAGGACCGATTGCATCAGAACCCCCGTTCGATGTAGCGGGCGACGACGATCACCCCGAGGAATGAGAGCAGGGCATAGACCAGGGCGACGTCGAGGTAGATGCCGCGTCCCTCGGCCAGGGCAGCGAGCACGATCCCGGTGATGCTGACGATCGTAAGTCCGTCGAAGGCGATGACGCGGTCGGCGGACGTCGGGCCCAGGATGAAGCGCACAAGGGCGAGCAGGAATGCCGCCCCGGCGAGCGTCGCGGCCAGATAGATCAGAAAATCAACCATAGATGACCTCGAGATAGCGCTCGAAACCGGCGACGATCTCGGCGGTCGCCGCATCGATGTCCGAGGACTGAACGCTCACCCAGTGGATGTAAAGCCACTCGCCGTCCATCTCGACGGTCAGGGTGCCTGGCGTGAGGGTGATCGAGTTGGCGAGCATCAGCCGCCCCATCCGGCTCTTAAGCCGCGTGCGCACCTTGACGATGCCGGGCTTGATCGGCAGCGAAGGGGACAGGACGACGGCGGCGAGTCTGAGGTTGGACTTGACCAACTCCTTGAAAAAATAACCGTAGTAGCGCAGCCCGGCGACGAATGCCTCGGGCGTGGCGCGGAATTCGGTGAAGAAGGAGAGACCGTTGGGGTACAGCAGCGCGATGACCAGGGAGGCCAGGACACCGACGACGAGGACGTCGACCGTCAGCCTGCCCATCAACATGACCCAGAACAGCAGAAGGGTCGCGAACATCACGGCGGTACTTATCGTTCGCGTCATGGTTTCGCCTTTCGCTTCCATCGTGCCCCCATAAGAAAACGCCTTGTGTCGAGCTGGGACATCTCGTCCTTCAAACTGGCGCCAAAGGTCGAGACAAGCAGAAGTCCGGTCAACCAGCCTTATTAATCTAGCGTTTCGCGCTCGAGGAGCGCGATGTGAATTTGTCAAGGATGGATGCGGAAGCCCGCACTGAAAGCGGCAGCTATAGGATCCCGTTTCAGCCATGCGCAGCAGGCTGCTCAAGAGCTCCTTGCGGCCCACTCCTTCGGGTTCGACCTCCCCGGTTGGGCTTGGAACTTAGGGGTCTCTCAAACCGAAGCCGAATTTCAGTACCGGGCCGACAAGGGTCAACACAGTCTCCTGACATCGGCTAGGCAAGTTCGGCTTCAGCGTCGGCATGATCGTGCCACGACCACACTGCCGCGACGGGTGTCACTCTGCTAACCTGATCGGACTCACCGAACCAAAGTCCCATCGACCCATGCGATCCGCCCGCCGAACCAGCCTCACCTGGACCGCCCTGCTTCTCATCCCCTCCCTGACGTGGGGCGGAAACGTCGGGCGGGACGACGCCTTCGTCCCCGACCCGGAGTCGGTATCCCCGAGAAGCATCGAGGAGGGCGAAGCCTGGAAGGAAGGCGCGGTCACCCTCCCCCCCTGGCCGAATGATGGCGACCTGGTGGAGTTCGAGCCGGACGGCCCGCCCAGCCCCTTCCGCTTCTACATCGACACCCGGCATTTGGACACGGACACCAAGGGGGCCGTGGTGCGCTATGTGGTCGTCGCCGAGAGCAGCAGCGGCACCCGCAACGTCTCCTATGAGGGGATCCGCTGCACCCTCCGGGGGGCCTACAAGGTCTACGCGTATGGGGCGGGCGGGCGCTTCGCGGACGCTCCGGAGACGGACTGGCTGCCGATCCCTAAGGAGGGGAGCGAAGCCTACAGGGAAGACTTGTGGCGCACTCGCTTCTGTGTCCCGAGAGAGACCCGTGTCAGGCCCACCCGGGAGATTGTCCGCGCGCTCAAGGGCCGGGGCGTGCCGCACGTGAACACCGGCTTCCAGGCGGATTGAGGGCACCTGCGCACGGCGGTTGAAGATCGGCGCCGGCGCCGCACTTCTCTTAATTTGACGCGCACGCGCGGTCGCCCTCATTCAGCCGAACAACCAAGGGTCCATCCATGTCGTCCAATCCGCTCCTCGACAATCCCGGTCTGCCGGCCTTCTCCCGCATCCGACCCGAGCACGTGGAGCCCGCCATCGACGCGCGGCTCGCCGACTGTCGGGCGGAGATCGCGCGCCTCACCCGTGAGGTGACTGTCCCCACCTGGGAGAGCTTTGTCGAGCCCCTGGAGGAGATGGACGACACGCTGAGCCGGACCTGGTCGCCGGTTGGGCACCTGAACGGCGTGATGAACAGCGACGATCTGCGTGCCGCCTACAACGCCTGCCTTCCCAAGTTGAGTGACTACGGCACCGAAGTGGGCCAGAACGAGGACCTGTTCCGCGGCTACCAAGCGGTCGCCTCCCTCGAGCACCTGGACGCGACCCAACGCAAGCTACTCGACAATGCCCTGCGGGACTTTCACCTGTCCGGCGTCGATCTGCCGGCGGACAAAAAGGCCCGCTACAAGGCCATCAGCCAGGAGCTGTCCCAGATCACCAGTAAGTATTCGGAGAACCTGCTCGACGCCACCAACGCCTGGAGCAAGCTGGTGACCGACGAGGCCATGCTCGCCGGCCTCCCCGAGTCCGCCCTGGGTCTCGCCCGCCAGACGGCGGAGCAGCGGGGTCAGGACGGGTGGCTCTTCACCCTGGACATGCCCTCTTACCTGCCGGTCATGACCTACGCGGACAACCGGGACCTGCGCTTCGAGGTCTATCAGGCCTACGGCACCCGCGCCTCGGACCAGGGTCCCCACGCCGGGCAATGGGACAACGGCGAGATCATGGAGCGCATCCTGTCACTGCGCCACGAGGTGGCCCAGCTGCTGGATTTCAAGAGCTATGCGGAGCGCTCCCTGGCCACCAAGATGGCCCCATCGACCGACGCGGTGCTGGCCTTCCTGAACGACCTGGCGGAGCGCTCCGTCGACCAGGCCCGACGGGAGCTCCAGGAGGTGCGCGAGTTTGCCCGGGAGCACCACGGGGCCGAGGGCCTGGAGCCCTGGGACCTCGGCTATTACTCGGAGAAGCTCCGGGTCCATCGCTACCAGATCAGCCAGGAGGAGCTGCGGCCCTACTTCCCCGTTTCCCGGGTCCTGACCGGGCTGTTCGAGGTGGTGCAGCGGCTCTTCAGCGTCCGGATCACGGAGGCCGACACTTTCGAGACCTATCACCCGGACGTGCGCTTCTTCGAGATCCGTGACGCGGACTCAGGCAGCCTGCGCGGCCAGTTCTATCTCGACCCCTTCGCCCGTTCCAACAAGCGCGGGGGTGCCTGGATGGACGTCTGCACCAACCGCATGCACACCACCCGCTGCGATCAGATCCCGGTGGCCTACCTGGTGTGCAACTTCGCCCCGCCAGTGGGCGACAAGCCCTCGCTGCTCACCCACAACGAGGTGGAGACCCTGTTCCACGAGTTCGGCCACGGCATCCATCACATGCTGACCCGAGTGGACTACCCGGCGGTGGCCGGCATCAATGGGGTCGCCTGGGACGCGGTGGAGTTGCCCAGCCAGTTCATGGAGAACTGGTGCTGGGAGCGCGAGCCCCTGGGCCTATTCGCCGCCCACTGGCAGACCGGCGAGCGGATCCCGGAGGACCTGTACGGGCGCATGATCGCCGCCAAGAACTTCCAGTCCGCCATGCAGATGGTGCGGCAGCTGGAGTTCGCCCTGTTCGACTTCCGCATCCACCTGGAGTTCGACCCCGCCAAGGGCGGGCGCATCTACGAGATCTTGGAAGAGGTCAGGGACCAGGTGGCGGTGGTGCGCCCACCCGCCTTCAACCGCTTTGCCCACGGGTTCTCCCACGTCTTCTCAGGGGGCTACGCGGCGGGCTACTACAGCTACAAGTGGGCGGAGGTCCTGTCCGCGGACGCCTTCTCGCTCTTCGAGGAGCGTGGGATCTTCGATGGGGACACGGGGCCGGGCCTTCCGCGAATGCATCCTGGAGCGTGGCGGCTCGCGCGACGCCATGGAACTGTTCGTGGACTTCCGCGGTCGCGAGCCGACCACCGATGCACTGTTGCGGCACTCCGGCATCGCCGCATGAGTGGAGTGGGTCAGATCGCCACCGCGGAATGCCGTTAGGGCTTGGCGGGCGGAAAAATCTCCCGCCAGTCGTCCTTCATGGATACCAGCACCCAGCCGTTCTCGGTCGCAAGGTCCAGCGCCCTATCGAGCTTGCCGAAATGGCTCTCCCGGTCGTAGGCGTATTCGCGCTCGCCGTCGGTGTGGTGGAGGATCAGGCCGAGCCGACGCCCGCCCGCCCCCGTGGTCCACTGCAGCATCTGCAGATCCCCATCGGAGTTGCCGAAGGCGATGATGGGACGCCGTCCGATCTGACGCTGGATCCCCACCGGCTTGCCCGCCTTGTCGTCGATGAAGCTGACCTTGGGCTCGCGCACCATCACCGGCTTGCCTTCCCGTAGCTCAAACTTCAGCTCGATCTGGGAACCCACCACCTGCTCCGGCGGTATGCCGTAGACCCGCTCCGCCCAGGGTCGCATGAAATCGACCCCTCCGCCCGAGACGATGAAGGTCTTGAACCCGTTGGCGCGCAGATAGTCGAGCAGCTCCAGCATGGGCTGGTAAACCAACTCCGTGTAGGGGCGCTCGAAGCGGGGGTGACGAGCGGCGCCGATCCAATCCGAGACGATGGTCTCGAACTCCTCGTTGGTCATCCCCGCGTGGGTGGCCATCAATAGCTGCATAAGGCCCTCAGTCCCAGCCTCTCCGAGGGTCTTGATGTCCCCTTCGATGGCGGCCTTGTACGGCTGCTCATCCTTCCACTCCGGGTGCTCTGCGGCCAGGGCCTTGACCCGGTCCAGGACAAAGGCGAGCTGGGTATACATGGGCTGCTCCACCCACAGGGTGCCGTCGTTGTCGAAGACGGCGATGCGCTGGGCGGGCGCGACGAAGTCCGAGCCGCCGGCATTGGTCACGTCGGTCACGAAGGCGGTGATGGCCTGCTTGGCCGGACCGTCGTTCCAGGAGGGCAGCGGGTCCGCGACGACCGCCGCGGACAGTGAGATGGCGAGCAGGAGGGCTAGGATCGAGCGCATGTTCAACCTCAATGGATGTTCAACAAGGGTCCGAGGAGATCCGCGGCCGGATGGTTGCCGTCGCAGCGTGCCAATGAGGAGACGCACCCGAACATATGCCGCGAGGGGCGTCTGGCCACACAGGTTGGATCTCGTAATTCTTCCCGGTAACGGGAAGCCAGAAAACAGCCCCGGTTCTGCACTCGATGGATGGGCGCGGGGCACCAAGGCACATGGTGTCTCGACGCGATATCGTGTTGAGGGCAGGTCGTTCATCCCCTGCCCTTCTGTGCGCTTGGTTGTGAAGCGACTAAGGGTCTGCCAGGACTTGCCAGTGTATGAGACGCCGGGCGGCTGCCTCTGAAGCGTCGCCGCCCGGTCTGAACATGGCTTTAGGCCTCTTCCTCGAACAGCCGGTAGATCAGCCCGGCGATGACTGCACCGGCGATGGGCGCGACCCAGAAGAGCCACAGCTGAGCCAGGGCCTTGCCCTCGCCGGACAGGGCCAGCACCAGGGCCGGGCCTGTGCTGCGGGCAGGATTGACCGAGGTGTTGGTCACCGGGATGGAGATCAGGTGGATCAGGGTGAGGGTCAGACCGATGGCCAGACCCGCGTGGGTGCCAATGCCGCGCTTGTCGGTGGCCCCCAGGATGATGAACAGGAACATGGCAGTCATGGCCACCTCGGTGATGAGGCCGGTCATCATGCCGTACTTGCCGGGAGAGAGCTCCCCGTAGCCGTTCACCGCCAGGCTGTTCGCGCTCAAGGCGAAGCCCTCGGTGCCACTGGCGATTATGAGGATCAGGAAGGCCGCCAGAATGGCCCCGATGGTCTGGAAGATGATGTACATGGGTGCCTCGGCGAAACTGAAGCGCCCGCCCACCGCGAGCCCGACGGTGACCGCCGGGTTCAGGTGGCAGCCTGAGATGTGGCCGATGGCATAAGCCATGGTCAGCACCGTGAGGCCGAAGGCGAACGCCACGCCCAAGAGCCCGATACCGATATGGACCTGGGCACCGCCGATGTCGGTCATGAAACCCGCCGCCAGCACGGCGCTACCGCAGCCGCCGAGCACCAGCCAGAAGGTGCCGATCAACTCGGCGATGGAACGTTTCATTAGAGACACGATGGTTTCTTCTCCGTTTGAGGGGTTGGCACGATGGACCGGGGGTTGCCCCCGCCCGCGAGGTACAAGGCGCGCCCCAGGCGCGTTTCGTCCGCTGGACACCAGCAGGGAGGCGCGCAGTTTAAGGGGTGAGCGCGCCGTTGACTATCCAGGTTTGGAGGCGGCGGAGCTGGCCAGCCGGTAAATCACGCAGGGCATCGATCATCGGCTGACACTCCTCTCGGAGGCGTACCACAAGACGGGGCCTACTGCGTACTGGTCGACTCGTCGTTTCATTTCCGGTTCCGGTCTGTGTTAGACCCTCGAACGGGGCGGGCCGATGTGACGCGGCAGGGGGTTTCCGGCGTCGCTGTTTCGGCCTGATCCCGACTGCCCGCCGGTCAACGGCCGCCAGGGGCTGGCTTGGGCAGCGGCAGGCGAAGGATCGCCTCGGATCCGCCGCCGTCTCGCGGGCCGAGCTGGAGCTCCCCGCCCAATTGTTCGATGCGTGAGTGGAGGCTGAGAAGCCCGAACCCGCCGCTGACACCGTGGATCCCGCCCGAAGCACGCTTCGGATTGATCCCGATGCCGTCGTCACGCACCGCCAATTCCGCGCTGTCGTCGCCGAACGTCAGAACGACATCGCAGCTACCCGCGCGGGCGTGGCGACCTACGTTGGTCATGAGTTCCCGGGCGCCTTGGAACAGGGTCTCGGTGAGCGCGTCCGGTAATGTGACGGGGTCGCCGACCAGGCGGTAGCGATAGTCCAGGCGCCAGCGAATACCGAGTTGCTCGCAGAGCCACTCAATGGCGGAACACAGGCCATTCTGATGGAGCACCGCCGGAGCCAGCCCAAGCACCAGAGAACGCAATTGCTCCAGGGCGTCATCGAGCAGCCACCTGACCCTGTCGAGCTGGTCGTCCGGTCCTGCCTCGCAGGCCCGGTCGATCAGGATGCGGGCCAGCACGAGCTGCTGGACCGCCGTGTCGTGGAGCTCGTCTGCAATGCGACGACGCTCCCGCTCGAGAGCGAACGCCATCGCGACACCCTGGTCTCGGCCCAAAGGGAAGGGGGCAGCGATCATCACAGGCGCTCCGCGGCCGCCGATACCCATTTGCCCTCAGCGCCTCCGGTCGGCCAGCGCATCGGCACCGTCGCTGGCCCAATCGCGATCATGCACTGACACGGGTCAATTCCGAGCGCCATCTTTGTCCGCCGCCTCATCAGCACTGGTCCTCCGTTCGGTTCATTGATCAACCGAAGCGATTGACGCGTTGTATTCTGCCGTCCCTGGCGTTCCTTTCAAATCAACCGCCCGAAAGGGACGGTCCAGATCAGTGAGATCAGTGAGCGCCGGGGTCGCTCATCTGCTCCATGACCTTGTCCAGACTAAAGCTCGCCGCCTTCTGGCGCGGCGGGAACTCTTTGAAGGTCTCGAGGAACTTGGCCACATAGGCCTGGGCCGGCACCAACAGGTAGGCGCGGTCGAGCAGCCACTCGTAGTAGGAGTTGGAGGTGATGGTGGCGCGCTCGTACGGGTCGCGGCGCAGGTTGTAGATGAAGGGCACGCGCATGGGTACGAAGGGCTGCTGCCACACCCGGAAGGTGCCGGCCACCGGCTGCTCCATGAACATGACCTTCCAGTCCCCGAAGCGCAGGGCGGTCAGGTCGCCGTCGTCAGAGAAGTAGAAGACCTCCTTGCGCGGGCTCTTGTCGGTCTCACCGGTGAGCAGGGGCAGGATGTTGTAGCCGTCCAGGTGCACCTTGTAGTCGCGGTTCAGCGCGTCGTTGTGGACACCGGACTTGAGCTCCTCCGTGACGTTCGGGTCGCCTGCGGCGGCCAGGAAGGTCGGGAACCAGTCCATGTGGTGAACGATCTCGTTGGTCCATTGACCCGGCTGGATGTGGCCCGGCCAGCGCACCATGGCGGGCACCCGCCAGCCGCCTTCCCAGTTGGTGTTCTTCTCGCCGCGGAAGGGGTTCCAGCCGGCATCCGGCCAGGTGTTCATGTGCGGACCGTTGTCGGTGGAGTAGAAGACGATGGTGTTGTCGGCGATGCCCAGATCATCCAGCGCCTTGAGGAACTTGCCGATGTGCCGGTCGTGCTCGACCATGCCGTCGGCGTACTCGTCCTGGCCGGAGATGCCTCGATTCTCGGCCTTCACATGGGTGCGGAAGTGCATGCGGGTGCCGTTCCACCACACGAACCAGGGCTTTCCGGCGGCCTGCTGCTCCTTGATGAAGGCGATGGCGCGGTCGGAGGTCTCGTCGTCGACGGTCTCCATGCGCTTCTTGGTCAGCGGCCCCGTGTCCTCGATCTTCTGGGTGCCATCGGGCATGGCCCAGGAGTGGAGCACGCCGCGGGGGCCGAACTGCTCGCGGAAGGTCTTGCCGCTCGGGAGCTTCAGGTCGCCGGGATAGTCCATGTTCTCCGGCTCCTCCTCGGCGTTGAGGTGGTAGAGGTTTCCGAAGAACTCGTCGAAGCCGTGGTTGGTGGGCAGGTGCTCGTCGCGATCCCCCAGGTGGTTCTTGCCGAACTGGCCGGTGGCGTAGCCCATGTTCTTGAGCATCCCGGCGATGGTCGGGTCCTTGTCGCTCATCCCCTCCTTGGCCCCGGGCAGGCCGACCTTGGAGAGTCCCGAGCGGAACACACTCTGGCCCATGATGAAGGAGGCGCGACCGGCGGTGCAGGACTGCTCGGCGTAGTAGTCGGTGAAGGTCATGCCCTCGTTGGCAATACGGTCGATGTTGGGGGTCTGGTAGCCCACCAGACCGTGGGTGTAGGTGCTGATGTTGGACTGGCCGACATCGTCGCCCCATACCACCAGGATGTTGGGTTTGTCGGCGGCGGCTGCCGGACCAGCGAATGCGAGGCCAGAGCAAAGTACGGCCAGCGCCAAGCCGAAGGCTTGGGCGCCCGAGGCGCAGCCCAGCGGCCGACCGGGACCGGTCGGCTGAGTTGGTGTCGTCTGCATCATTCATGTCCTCTTGGTTGGTGATGGGTGATGGTCGTGTGCCCGTCCCGCTGCTCTCCGGGGCTTCGGCAATCGCCGCCGATCCGCGGCTTTCGGCGCAATCACGGCGGCGTGTGGAGTGAGTGCAGCCGATGACCGTCGTTGTCCGCAGGCAAACCGAGGCGCAGGGCCATGTAAGCCGAGTAGCGAACGAGTCGTGCTCCGCCCGCCCGCAGCCTGCGCAAGAACGCCAAGGCGTCGGCGTCCGCGTCCCTGAGGTCGTTGAGGTCTAGGGTCGGGGCGTCCGGGTTCTCATCCCAGACGCGCTCGAGTTCGGGGATGTCCGCAAATTCCAGCCACCCGTCGACCTTGAGCACCCGTTGCCCCGCGTCGTTTGTTTGCGTGATCCGAACACTCATTCGACTGCATCCGCAGGAAGCGGGCCAAATTGGTCCTGTCTCTGAGAACGCGGTCTACCCCATTAATTTATCTGACTCATAACGGACAAAACCCAGCGGATGGGATTCCGCTGACTTGTGGCAGATCACGACATACAGTTATGCTGCGTGCCGATATTTCGTGATTCATGAGATTTCGTGAGCTGGGCTCATGCGCGTCGGGGTTCATTGGAGACGGCTTTGACACAGCGAGGGGACGGAATCGTGATCGCTTCAGGGCAGTCCGAGATCCACTTCGAGGATCTGCTGACCGACCTGGCCGCCTCCGTCGTCAACGTGGATCCGGAGGCACTGGACGACCTCATCGTTGACGCCCTGCGCCGCATCGTGCTCTTCCTCGGGGTGGACCGCAGCACCCTGGGCCGGTATGACGCGATCCCGGACCAGCTCACGACGACCCATTCCTGGGCCCTACCCGGCATCCAACCCATCCCGTCGCCTCTGGCGGAGTCCCGATTTCCGTATATGTCTGCCCGGGTGCGCGCCGGTGACCCGGTGATCTGCGACCGGGTCAGCGACCTGCCGCCCGAGGCAGCACCCGACGCCCAGGCCCTGACCGCATTCGGCCTATGTTCCATCGCCGCCTTTCCCCTGATGGCGGCAGATCAGGCACTCGGGTGGCTGTCCTTCGGGTCGGTGCAGCGCGAGCACCCTTGGCCGAAGGATCAGGTGAGGCGCCTGCGCCTGCTCGCCGGGGTCTTTGCCAACGCCCTGCTGAGGCGGAGCAGGGACGAGGAGCTCCAGCGGGCACTCGCCGAGAACCTCGCGCTCCGGGAGCGGGTCGAGGCCGAGAATGCGGTGTGGCGTGAGGAGGTCCTGCACTGCCGGGAGTTCGACGAGCTGGTCGGTGAGAGTCCGGCCCTTCGGCGGGTGCTGCGCCAGGTGGATCAGGTGGCAACCACCGACAGCACGGTGCTGATCCTGGGCGAGACCGGCACCGGCAAGGACCTGATCGCTACAGCCATCCACCGGCGCAGCCACCGCGCCGAGCGCGCCCTGGTCCGGGTCAACTGCGCGGCCCTGCCGGCGACCCTGATCGAGAGCGAGCTCTTCGGTCACGAGAAGGGGGCCTTCACCGGGGCCATCGTCCGCAAGGTCGGGCGCTTCGAGGTGGCGAGCGGCGGCACCCTCGTGCTCGACGAGATCGGCGAGCTGCCCTTGGAGCTGCAGGCCAAGCTGTTGCGGGTGCTGCAGAGCGGGGAATTCGAGCGCCTGGGTTCGACCGAGACACGTCGCACCGACGCCCGCATAATCGCCGCGACCAACCGCGACCTCGAGGCCATGGCGCGGGAGGGGACCTTTCGGACCGATCTGTATTATCGGCTCGGCGTCTTCCCCATTGGCATGCCTCCACTGCGCGAGCGCAAAGCGGACATCGCCCTGCTCACCGCCTACTTCGTCGAGAAACTCCGCCCCAAGCTCGGGCGCTGGATGACCCACATCCCCGAACAAGCGATCGCGGAGCTCGTGGCCTACGACTGGCCTGGCAACGTCCGGGAACTGGAGAACGTCGTCGAACGCTCGATGATCCTGTCCCCCGGCTCTACCCTGGTGGTGGACGGGCTACCCCGAACTATGCCGCCCGCACCGGTGTCTGCTGAAGCGCCTCCGGATGCCACGTGCTGGCGCACCCTGGCGGAAGTGGAACGTGACCACATCCGCGCGGTCTGCGAGCGCTGCGGCTGGCGCATCAACGGCAAGGGCAACGCGGCGGAACGGCTGGGGATCAACCCAAACACCCTGCGCTCGCGCATGCAAAAGCTCGGGATCGCACGGCCAAGCGGACCGGACTCTGCCGGCCGCGCGATAGCGAGACCCCGGCAGCCGACCCCTTCCCCGTCCCCCTGATCGACATCGAGCCGACATGGGCCCAGTCACCGACATCGCCATCCCCACCCTCGTCTGGCTCCTGATGCTGGTGGTGGGGTTGGAGCTGACCCCGTCGGACATTCGGCGGGTCATGGTGTATCCGCGGGCGGTGGCCGTTGCGACCCTGGGCCAGCTGACCCTGCTCCCCGCGTGCGCCGGCTTGCTGATCTGGGCCCAGGGACCCGAGCCCTGGGTAGTCACCGGGCTGATCCTGCTCGCGGCCAGCCCCGGCGGGGCCATCTCGAACCTTTATACCTATCTGGCTCAAGGAAGCGTGGCCCTCTCAGTCACCCTGACCGGCATCTCCACCCTGCTCGCCCTGGTGACCATGCCGGCACTGACATCCGCCGGGTTCGCCCTGTTCCTCAACCAGTCCCAGACCGTCCAGGTACCGTTCGGGCGCATGATCGGTCAGTTGGTGCTCGTAATGATCCTGCCCCTGGGCCTGGGCATGGCATTGCGCGCCTGGCGCCCCGGCGAGATCGCGTCCGTCCGGAGGCCCCTGCGTAACCTGAGCCTGGGCGCCCTCGGGTGCCTGGTGGCGCTGATCCTGTTCGACCAACGGGGCGACCTGACCGAGGCGTTCGCCTCCGCGCTCCCGATCGCCCTGCCCTTGTGCCTCCTGACCATGGGGGCTGGCTGGGCCCTGGGCAGCCTGGCGCGACTGGACCCCCGTGACCGCTTGACGCTGCTGATCGAGTTTGGAACCCGCAACCTGGGGCTGGTTGCTATCGTGGGGGTCATGACCTTGGGTCAGATCAAGCTCGTGCTGTTCGCCACCCTGTTCTTCCTGATTGAGCTGGCCGTCGTCCTGCTGCTCATCGCGTCCCGCCCGCGTATTCAACGGCTGCTGGGTGGAAGGCCCGCCTGACCCGATCGCGATAGACGCGCTCGCCACCCCCACGCCCTGGCTAGAACCCTGAAGCTTCGAACATATGCCATGAAATACGCCGACCTGCGGGACTTCATCGATCAGCTTGAGCAACGCGGTGAGCTCAAACGCGTCCGGGTAGCGGTGAACCCCTATCTGGAGGTTACCGAGATCTGTGACCGGACCCTTCGCGCGGGTGGTCCAGCACTCTTGTTCGAACGGCCCAAGGGGTCGGACATCCCGCTGCTCGGAAACCTGTTCGGCACCCCCAAACGGGTGGCGCTCGGCATGGGGGAGGAGTCGGTGGGGGCCCTGCGGGAGGTGGGCAAGCTCTTGGCGTTCCTGAAGGAACCGGACCCGCCCCGGGGCATGAAGGAGGCCTGGAAGACCCTGCCCGTCTTCAAGAAGGTGCTGGACATGGCCCCCAAGGTGGGACGCAACCCGCCCTGCCAGGAGCAGGTCTTCGAAGGGGACGCAGTAGACCTGGGAAAGCTGCCGATTCAGCACTGCTGGCCGGGGGACGCGGCGCGGCTCATCACCTGGGGGCTGGTCATCACCAAGGGTCCGGAGAAACCGCGCCAGAACCTCGGCATCTACCGGATGCAGGTGCTGGGGAAGAACCGCGTGATCATGCGCTGGCTCGCCCACCGTGGCGGGGCACTGGATTTCCGGGACTTCGAACGGGCCAACCCGGGCAAGCCTTTCCCGGTCGCCGTGGCCCTGGGGGCGGACCCGGCGACCATCCTGGGGGCGGTAACCCCGGTGCCGGACAGCCTGTCCGAATATGCCTTCGCCGGTCTGCTGCGGGGCAGCCGCACGGAGCTCGCGGCCTGCCAGGGATCGGATTTGCAGGTCCCCGCCAGCGCCGAGATCGTGCTGGAGGGCCACATCCACCCGGACGACCTGGCCCCGGAGGGCCCGTTCGGTGATCACACGGGCTATTACAACGAGGTGGACCGCTTCCCGGTCTTTACCATCGAGCGCATCACCCAGCGCCGCGACCCAATCTACCACAGCACCTACACGGGCCGTCCGCCGGACGAGCCCGCGATCCTGGGGGTCGCACTGAACGAGGTCTTCGTACCGATCCTGCAGAAGCAGTTTCCGGAGATCCAGGACTTCTATCTGCCCCCCGAGGGCTGCTCCTACCGGCTGGCGGTCGTAAGCATGAAGAAGCAGTACCCGGGCCACGCCAAGCGGGTGATGATGGGCGTCTGGTCGTACCTGCGTCAGTTCATGTATACGAAATTTGTCATCGTGGTCGACGAGGACGTCTGTACGCGGGACTGGAAAGACGTCATCTGGGCCATGACCACACGCATGGATCCGGCGCGGGACACGGTCATGATCGAGAACACCCCGATCGACTATCTGGACTTCGCCTCGCCGGTGTCGGGCCTGGGCTCCAAGATCGGGTTCGACGCGACCAACAAGTGGCCGGGGGAAACGGCGCGCGAGTGGGGGCGGCCCATCCGCATGGACGATGCCGTCAAGGCGCGGGTTGACGCGCGGTGGGAGAGCCTCGGCATCGATTCAACCGACGGCCGGGGCGAGGGAGACCGCTGACTGGGTCAGCGGCCCCCGTATGGATCAGTAGCGGCCGCCGCTGTCCCGATCGCGATCCCGGCCACCACCGCCGCCCCAGCCACCGCCACCGCCACCGCGGGGCCGCTGCTGCTCGGAACGCGGGCGCGCCTCGTTGACCGTGAGCTTGCGCCCCTTGAACATGGATTCGTTCAGCTCCTTGATGGCCGCATCCGCCTCGGAGTTGTCCGGCATGTCCACGAACCCGAAACCCTTGGACTGGCCGGAAAACTTGTCCTTGATCACCTCGGCACTCGCCAGGTCGCCGTATTCGCCAAAGATCTCCCGCAAATCCTCGTCAGTGACGCTATACGTCAAGTTGCCTACATAGATCCTCATCGCTCTCTCTCAAGCTCGTGTGCATTGATCGGTCGGAACCCGACGAGCGTCCAACACACAAGTCCGCTCGCCGGAAATGGAGATGTTTCTGGGCCACCGATTCCTGAGCGACGCTCGGGGGAACCAGAAGGCGCACCAATCAGCGGAGACAGGGACGACACGCGCGGCGACCAGCGGCGACGGCCTCTGAAGGGGATGGGTCGGGAGGGTGTCCGATTGGGCCTCGCTGTACCCGGTCGTCAACCCGGGCGAACGGCGAGATGCGGCGCTTGGACAGATCAGGTCCCTAGGGCATGCCCCGGAAGAGGTCCGGAGTGGCGTTGGGAGAGTGCTGCGTCGGTCGATCGGAACCCTGAAAGCTGTCCGCGGTGGAAACAAAGCGAAAGCTAGTGGAAGGAACCCCGGGCGTCAACCGCGCCCCGAAAAAAAACCGTGACAATTGCGTTACTTCAAGGCGCGGGCGCGATCAATTGCGAACCGCGAGCTCGGCATTGCCGTCCGCCTGGAATCCAGCCTTCCGTATCGCGGCGATCAAGGCGGTCGCGTCAAGGTGCTTGCCCCGCACGCGCACCAGTCCGGCACCGAGATCCGGTGTGGCCTCCTCCACGGCGTCGCAGCCCTCCAGGGCACGCTTGACACTGCTGACGCAATGGGGACAGGTCATACCCTGGACCTTCAGGGTCAGATCAGCGGGCGGCGCCTGCAGCGGCGCCAACCGCGCAAGGAGGCGGCGGGCAGACAGAAAGATCATGACCGCGATCAGGACCAGTGCGCTGAACACGTTGATCCAACCCGGGCCGTGCGCATGGGCCCCGTGCGCGGAGACGCCCGGCGCCTGGAGGACGCCCTCGAACAAGAGTCCGAAGCCGACACTCATGGTGACCACCGTACCTAGATAGATGGCCAGAATGCGCCACCCAAGGGTCCGGTAGACGGCCCCGAAGGTGGCCACGTTGGTGGCCGGTCCCGCCATGAGAAACACGAGGGCCGAGCCCGCGGGCAGGCCCGCGGCGATGAGCGATGCGGCAATCGGCACCGAGCCCGTCGTGCAGACATAGAGCGGGAGCGCGATGGCGAGCATCACCAGCATGCCCCAGAGCCCCTGCGACCACGGCTGAGAGGCGAAATAGTCCGCGGGCAGCAGGGCCGAGATCAGGGCTGCCACGACGACGCCTGCCAGTATCCACAGGTCGATGGCCCCGAGCAGGTCGAAGACCGCGTAGCGCAACACGGCCCACGGGCCGCGCGGCCGGTCCCCGTCCGGCACGTCACTGTCTTCCTGGGCGCGGGGCGGGTCCGGGTCGGTCAGCCGGTTCACCAAGGCCCCGCCGACCAACCCCGTCACGAAGGCCGCCGCCAGCTTGAACAGGGCGAAAGGCCAGCCGAGAAAGGCGGCACTCACCAGGATCGAGTCCACCCCGGTCTGGGGGGTGCTGATCATAAAGGCGGTCGTGGCGCCCTTGGAGGCCCCCTCGTTACGCAGCCCCAGCGCAGTTGGGATGACCCCGCAGGAGCATAGCGGCAGGGGGACCCCCACCAGGGAGGCGCGCATCACGCTCGTCAGGTTGGGCCGACTGAGTCCCCGGTGGATGAAACCGGTGGGCAGATAGACGTGGATCAGACCGGCGATCGTGAGACCGAGCAGCAGAGAAGGGGACAGCTCCAGCAGGACCCGCCAGAAGGCGTCGAAGAAGGCGGCGAGGAGGCCGGACAATTCGGGACCCGATGGACCGGCGGCGATCCGACCAGGGACGGACCGCCGACCCGGGGTCAGTTATTGAAAGCTGCCGCGCTGGTGCTCGTCGTAGAGCACGCCGCCCAGGGCGCCGACTCCGGCACCGATAAGGGCTCCCCTGCCGGCGTTCGCGCCGAATGAGCCGATGATGGCCCCGGTGGCAGCACCCATGGCCGTGCCGCTGGACACGCGTGAGCCGGTGGTGGTGCCGCAGCCGACGACCGTCATGGCAACGGCAGCGGCGAGCAACGGGATGGCGATGATCTTCATGGATGAACTCCTAATACGTGACGGTTTCGCAGTGACTCTGATCCGGCTGGACGGGTTCCGTTCCGGTACCGAAGCCGCTCTCACTTGCAGGGGTACTTGTCGGCGAGCGACCGAACCAGACCCACCACGGGCAACTCCTTCATGCGCTCCGCATTGCCCGCGTTATTGGCCGCCCAGGCAACAAAGGCGCTACGGCCATCGTCGATAGTCGCGGTGCTCGGATAGCAAATCAGGCGCTTCAACTTTTTGCGGTCGGTTACCTCGTCGTGGTACTGAACGGTCGCCTCGATGAATGCGCGGCACGCGAGCCTCGCCTCGATGGCGCCTTCACTGTCGCCGTCAGCCGAGCAGACCTTATAAAGGTCCTCGGTGGTCTCATATTTAAAATTGCTCTCGTCCACGCCCAGAGCGGTGGTCGAGAGCGACGCGGCCGCCAGCAGCACGCCGGCCTTGGACATGAATCGGGTGAATCGTCTCATCGTGTTGTGATTCCTTGGCATCGTTGATTCGTTAGGTCCCCACGGCGGACGCCGTCCGGGATACTCGTTCGTCGGCCGCCGCAAGCGGCGACCGATGTGCATTCTAGCCTGGATGGCGCCGATCGGGGGCCAAGGTCCGCTACGGCACGAAGGCTCAGGGGCCGGGGAACTTCAGACCTTCCGCTCAGACGCCGTCGATAGCCGCGGCCAGCGTCCGGACCGCAAGGATGTCCAGACCATCCACACCCTCTTTGGGCACATTCCCCGCGGGGACGATGGCCCGACGGATGCCGTGCTTGGCGGCCTCCCGAAGCCGGTCCGGGCCGTTCGGCACCGGGCGCATCTCACCGGACAGACCGATCTCGCCGAAGACGGCCAGGTCCAGGGGCATCGGCCGGTCCCGGAAGCTGGAGAGCACGGCGAGCACGACCGCCAGGTCCGCCGCCGTCTCGCCGATGCGCACCCCGCCGACCACGTTGACGAAGACGTCCTGGTCGAACATGCCGACACCGCCGTGGCGGTGCAGCACGGCCAGCAGCATGGAGAGCCGGTTCTGGTCGAGGCCCAGGGCGACCCGGCGGGGGTTGGCGAGCGGGCTCTCGTCCACCAGGGCCTGGACCTCCACCAGGAGCGGGCGGGTGCCCTCCCGGGTGACCATGACCAGGCTGACCCGGGCACCGGCTGGTCGTGGCGGGAGAGGAAGATCGCGGAGGGGTTCTTGACCTCCCGCAGGCCCTTGTCGGTCATGGCGAAGACGCCAAGCTCGTTCACCGCGCCGAAGCGGTTCTTGATGGCGCGCACCAGCCGGAAGGCGCCGCCCGCCTCGCCCTCGAAGTAGAGCACCGTGTCCACCATGTGCTCCAGCACCCGCGGGCCGGCCAGGGCGCCTTCCTTGGTCACATGACCCACCAGAAAGACCGCCGTGTCGGCCTGTTTGGCGAAGCGCACCAGCTGGGCCGCAGTCTCCCGCACCTGGCCGACCGAGCCGGGGGCGGACTGGAGCAGCTCCGTGTAGAGGGTCTGGATGGAGTCCACCACCATCACCCGAGGGGGCTCGGCCTGCGCCTGGGCCAGGATGCGCTCCACGCCGGTCTCGGCGAGCAGCCGGATGCCGGCGCCCCCGAGCCCGAGACGCCGGGCCCGCAGACCGATCTGCTGGGCGGACTCCTCGCCGCTCACATAGAGCACCGGCTCGTCCGCCCCCAGGTGCTCACAGGCCTGGAGCAGCAGGGTCGACTTGCCGATCCCCGGGTCGCCGCCGAGCAGGACCACTGAGCCGGTCACCAGCCCGCCCCCCAGAACCCGGTCCAGCTCCCCGATCCCGGTGCTGAACCGCATCCGCTCCTCCGGCCGGATGTCCGCCAGACGCTCGATACGCCCGCCCTCGGCCGGCCCGGCAAGTCCGCCGCGCCCTCCGTTGCGCCCCCCGGACTTGGGCGGACGCGCCTGCTCCTCCAGACTGTTCCAGGCCCCGCAGTCCGCGCACTGACCGCTCCACTTGGGCGCGATGGCGCCGCAGGCGTTGCAGACGTAGGCCGAGCGTGACTGCTTCGGATTGGTGGCCATGGGGATCGCCCTTACCCCCACCGACTCGGGGCATCACCCGATGCGGCGCTCAATGCAGCTCCTCGCCGTAGAAGCTGTCGATGTAGCTCTCGAACTTGGTGTATTTGCCCAGGAAGGTCAGCTTGACGGTTCCGATGGGGCCGTTGCGCTGCTTGCCGATGATGATCTCGGCGACCCCCTTTTCCTTGCTCTCCTGGTTGTAGACCTCATCCCGGTAGATGAAGACGATCAGGTCCGCGTCCTGCTCGATGGCGCCGGATTCACGCAAATCGGACATCACCGGCCGCTTGTTCGGGCGCTGCTCCAGGCTGCGGTTGAGCTGGGAGAGTGCGATTACCGGCACACCGAGCTCCTTGGCCAGGGCCTTGAGCGAACGGGAGATGGCGGAGATCTCGGTGGCCCGGTTCTCGTTATTGCCGGGCACCTGCATGAGCTGCAGATAGTCGATTACCACCAGCCCGAGATCCCCCTGCTCGCGCTTGAGCCGGCGGGTGCGGGCGCGCAGCTCCGTGGGGGACAGGGCCGCGGTGTCATCGATGAAGAGCGAGGCGGTGGAGAGGATGTTGACCGCGGACGTGAGCCGCGGCCATTCGTCGTCTTCGAGCTTGCCGGTGCGCACCCGGTGCTGATCGATGCGCCCAAGGGATGACATCAGGCGCATGGCCAGCGAGTCTCCGGGCATCTCCATGCTGAAGACGGCCACCGGGCGCTTGGTCTGGATGGCGGCGTGCTCGGCGATGTTCATGGCGAAGCTGGTCTTGCCCATGGAGGGGCGCCCGGCCACCACGATCAGGTCCGAGGACTGGAGCCCGGAGGTCATCATGTCGAAGTCGGAGAAGCCGGTGGCGAGCCCGGTGATGGGCTCGTCGCGCTGGTAGAGCTCGTCGATCCGCTCCACCGCGCGGGTGAGCAGGCCCTTGATCGGCTGGAAGCCGCCACCGCCGCGCTGCTCCTGCTCAGCGATCTCGAAGACGCGCCGCTCCGCCTCGTCGAGGAGCTCCGCGGCGTCCCGACCGCCCGGTTCGTAGGCACTGTCCGCGATGTCGGTTCCGGCGGCGATCATCTGACGCAGCACCGAGGTCGAGCGAACGATCTTGGCGTAGGCCTTGATGTTGGCGGCGCTCGGGGTCTCGTTCACCAGGGTGCCCAGATAGGCGAGTCCGCCGGCGGCCTCCAACTGCTCGGTTCGCTCCAGGGTCTCGGCCAGGGTGACCACGTCAAACGGCTGGTCGTCCTCCGCGAGCTTGGCGATGGCCCGGAAGATCAGGCGGTGCTCGCGGCGGTAGAGATCCCGCTCCACCACCTGGTCGGCGATGCGGTCCCAGGTGCTATTGTCGAGCATCAGGCCGCCGAGTAGAGACTGCTCAGCGTGGATGTTGTGAGGCGGCACGCGGAGCGTGTCGACGCCCCGGTCGGGATAGGGGAGGCTTTCCCCCTCGGCTGCTTCGTACATGATCCCCCCGGATACATCTTCTTGAATGGTGGCAAAAACCCACCCGCGCCGCCGTCCGGCGGACGGAGCGGAGTCGAATCGCGAGCGGGTGCGAGGGGCGATTGTCAGCCCTGGCCCAGCACTGGGCAAGGGGCAATTCGGGGTCGCCTGCCCGGGGGAGATGGACGCGGCCGAGAAACGGGAAAGCCCGCTCCGGCATGTGCCGGGCGGGCCGGGTGTCAGCGGCGGACGCGGGTCAGGATTCGGGGACGATGGTCACCTTGATGGCCGCATCCACCTCGGGATGGAGGTGGATGGCCACGTCGAACTCTCCGGTGCTGCGGAAGGGACCGGCGGGCAGGCGCACCTCCTGCTTGTCGACAGCGCCCCCGGCGGCCGCGACCGCCTGGGCGATGTCCTGAGTGCCGACGGAGCCGAACAGACGGCCCTGGTCACCCGCCCGGCGGGCGATGGTGACACTCATGCCGTCGAGAGACGCCTTGCGGGCCCCGGCAGCGGCCAGGGCGGCGGCGGCTTCTCGCTCCAGCTCGGCGCGGCGGACCTCGAAGGCCTCCAGGTTAGCGGGCGTCGCCGACACCGCAAAGCCCTGGGGCACCAGATAATTGCGGCCGTAGCCGGAGCGAACCTTGACCTTGTCGCCCAGGGAGCCGAGACCGCCGACATTCTTAAGCAGGATGATTTCCACTACGGGTTTCCTCTCTTTGTGCGAGCCGAGCCGCGCTTGCCGGAACCGGCATCAGCCAGCGCCCTTAGGGCGCTGGGCAAAGCGGGCGCGGATGTCGGCCCAGATATCCACCAGCCCCACGCACGCGACCAACAGCTCGGCGTGGGGCATGAAAAACACCATCAGGGCATAGAGCCCCACCAACCAGCCTGCATGGCCACCGCGGGCTCGGTGCAGCTGGTGGATCACCGCGAGTCCCTGCAGCAGGTACAGGGGCATCAGGACGACCAGCAAGTCCGGCAGAAGTCCCGGACCTTTCACAAGCCCGATCCAGGCAAGCAGGCCCAGTCCCGCAATCCCGAACCCGCGATGCAGCCGCAGCTCCCGAAACTCCTGCCCGAATCCGCCGGGATGATAGAGCTGTGCCTGCCACCAGCGTCCGGTGAAGAGGGCGAGCAGCCACTGCAACACCAGCGCCGCGGCAAAGGTCCCAGTCATCCAGCGCGCCACCGAGGCAAACAGCGCATCGGCGGCGCTCGCGTCGACCACGCCATCGCTCACCAATGCCTCGCGGAACGGCACCAGCAACTCCAGCCAGCGGGCCGATGGATCCGGAATCAGCGCATGGGCCAGCAGCACCAGAACCACACCGGCAAGCCCGGCCGCCTGGACGGTGACCGATAACGAGCGCAGGTGGCGGAGCAGTCCGCCCAGCGCCCATAGAGGAAGCCACAGAATGAGCAGGAGCCCGAGCGCCGGCCAGACCGTTCCCAGGGTCACGGCGCCGAGTACGGCCACCCCCAGGGCGGACAGGCCGCTCACCAGGGCCCCCTCGCGCATCCCGTTGCGCAAGGTCACGAGGGCGACGGCCCCGCTGCTCAATAGCCCAAACACGGGCAGCAGCATCGACAGCAAGGCCGTTACAGCCGCGACCAGCGCCGCCTGCAACCGCCCCCGCATGATGAGTCCGGCAAGGGCCTTCATCGCGTCCGAACCTGGACCGGGTGACCCGATCGGCACCCGCCGAAGCGGTCATCGGTCGGGCACGCCCATCGTAACCGGCGCCCGACCAAGGCCCGATCAGGGCCCGATCAGTGTCCGTCGGTATAGGGCAGCAGTGCCAGATAACGGGCGCGCTTGACCGCATCGGCGAGTTGGCGCTGATACCTGGCTGAAGTCCCGGTGATGCGGCTGGGGACGATCTTACCGGACTCGCTGACATACGCCTTGAGGAGGTTGAGATCCTTGTAGTCGATCTCCTTGATGCCCTCGGCGGTGAAACGGCAGTAACGCTTGCGGCGGAAGAAACGGGAGCCGGATTCCATGATGGCAGGTCCTCTTTACTCGTTGTCCGAATCTCTGGAGGGCTCGGCGCGCTCGTCGGCGCGCTCGTCACCGCTCTTGGCCAGCGGAGAGGGCTCGACGACCGCGGCATCCCGGCGGATGATCAGGTTGCGCAGGACCGCGTCGTTGAAGCGGAAGGCGCTCTCGAGCTCGTCGATGGCCTCCTGGTCGCACTCGACGTTCATCAACACGTAGTGCGCCTTGTGAACTTTATTGATCTGATACGCCAAGGGACGCCGGCCCCAGTCCTCCAGCCGGTGAACCACGCCGCCGCGCTTCTCCAGGTTGCCGCGGTAACGCTCCACCATGGAGCCCACCTGTTCGCTCTGGCTGGGGTGGACCAGAAAGACCACTTCGTAATGTCGCATGCTGCTCCTCACGGGTTTGGCAGCCTCCCAACACGGGGCCGCAAGGCGCACCCGGGCGGTGAGGCAAGGAGTATTCCCCGAATTGGGGAAACCGCGCATTATACGGAGAACGGCGAGGGCGTCAAAAGCAATGAGTGCACGCACCCAGGACACCTGCCCGGCGAGGCGCTCCCACGGGGCTAAACTGACTGTTGGAGACCGCTTCAGATCGAGCTCTCGCGTAGACCCAGCCGCCGGTCTCAGCCCGGAGCCAACCCGTGATCGGCCAGCTCCCGCGGGCCCCGATGGCGGATCGAGCATGCCGGCCATGAATGCCTCGTTCCGCGACCGAAAATCTGGTCGATCAGTCGTAACCGATTGCTAACCAATTCCTAAGGCTCTAACCATGACCACGCGACCACCCCAGGCGGCCCTCGGGCGCATTGGAGCGCTGTTGCTCGTATGCCTGGCGATTCCGATCTCGGCGCAGGAGCGGGTCGAGGCGCGGCTCTCCGCGCAGTCCCTGCCCGCCGGTCAGCCGGTGGAGCTGACACTGACCGCCACAAGCGAAGACGCAACCCTCGGCGCTCCCGACCTGTCGGTGCTGGAGCCTGACTTTCAGGTGCTGGACCGGCGGGTCGAGCGCCGCGTCTCAGTCACTAACGGTCGTCGGCGCGAGGAGCTGCGGCTCCGCCTCATGCTCCTGCCGCAGCGCGCGGGGGCTCTGAGGCTTCCGGGGATCCCATTCGGCAGCGCCCGCAGCCAACCGCTCACCCTCACCGTCGAGCCCGGCTCATCGGAGGCCCAGGAACCGGCCAGCGGCCAAACAGGGCGCGGCACCGTCAATCTCGACCCACGAATCTTTGAGCAGCCCGACGCGACCGGGCCCAGCGCTCCGCCGCCCGAGTGGTCTTGGGGTGTCCCGCCAGCGGCGGCTCCCAGCCTCTCACCCTTTTCCTATCCCTTCGCCGGGCCGCCCCTCGACGGCTCGCAAATGGACCTCGCGACCGCGTCGCCGCCGCTTCCCGAGACACCGCAAGTCTCCTCCCCACCGGCCCCTGCACCTAAGCCCGCCCCAGGCACCGCTGCCAACCCCTGGTTCTGGGTTAGCCTGGGACTCGCCGCCGCCCTGCTGGGACTGCTCTTCAGCCGGCGCCGCGCCGAACGGACCCCGGCCCCGGGTCCAACGAAGCCTTCGCTGGACACGGAGCCGCCTCCTGACCCGCTGGCCGAGGCGCTTGAGCGGGTCAGGGATGCCTACCGGCATGGCGACGGCGGTGCGGCACGTGAGGCCCTGCTCGCCTGGGGACGGCTGCGCTGGCCCAACGACCCGCCGGGCAATCTCGCCCGGCTCGCCCGGCGCTTTCCGCCGCCGCTGCGCGAGCACATCACTGAGTTGGAGAAGGCCTTTTTCAGCCCCGAACCCATCCACTGGGAGCGGGAGCCCGTGGCCGATGCACTGTCGAGGGATTGGACGGCGCAGAGCACGGCATCCGGGCAGGCGCGTGAGCCCTCCGGAGCGGCAGCGGCTTGACCCCACGGCCGCGGGAGCGCAGGAGCCGCCGCGGACCGGGGGAGCGGGACACTCAACGGGGACCAGTCCTGCCCCGTGGTCCAGCGCGCATTGGCCGGGTTCCGGCCCTGGACGGGATCCGAGGCCTTGCCATCCTCTGGGTCTTTGCCTTCCACGCCAACGCGCTCTTGGCGGGCGGTCTCCAGGGGCCACCCACGAGCCTGGGTCAGTCCCTGGCGGAGAAGGGCCTGCTCGGGGTGCAGCTGTTCTTCGTGCTCAGCGGCTTCCTGCTCGCCCTGCCCTGGATGCAGGCGGCGGCCGAGGGACTCGGAGCGCCGCCAGTGGGCGCATTCTTCAGACGCCGCGCGCGCCGCATCCTGCCCGCCTACTGGCTGCATCTGGCCCTGCTGTTCGGTGTCGTTCTGCCCCTGCTGCGGGGCGGATACGGGCTCCTCAACACTCAGATCGGCCACGCGAACCTCCTGCTCCATCCCGTGCTGCTACAGTTCGCCCACCCCGGAGCCTCCAGTTCGCTGGGAATCAACATGGCCCTGTGGAGCCTAACCATCGAGGCCCAGTTCTATCTCCTGCTGCCGCTGCTCGCGCCACTCTTCACCGGCCGCGGGGTGCTCGCGGCCCTACCCGCCGCCATCGCGCTCTCGCTCGTCTGGAAGACGTCTGCCCCGGGGCTCCTCACGGACTGGATCTATCTCCACATACAGCCCGCGCTCCTGGTCTTCTTCGACCCGATCTCCGGGCGTCCTATGCCGTTTCCGGCTGAGTCGATGGCGATGTTCGTCGAGCGCCAGCTTCCTGGGGAGCTCCTGGCGTTCGCCTTGGGGATCGCCGCAGCCAACCTCTATCGACGCGTCGGGGGCGGCGGCGCGGCGGTGCCGCTGGCCCTGCGCCGGACACTCAGCCTCAGCGCGCTCGCCTTCCTGGTGGCCGCGCCCTGGGGCCTCGCCCACCTGGATTTCCAGACGGTCCTCGGGGGCGGACCCTGGCGCTATCTCGGCATGCCGCTGTTCCTGCTCGGGTGCGCCCTGCTGGTGCTGGCGGCGGCCCTGCGCCTCCCCTTCATCGGACCGTTGATCGGCAACCCGGCGCTAGCGGCCTTGGGGACTATCAGTTACAGCCTGTACCTTTGGCATGAGCCGGTGCTTCGGTTGGTTAGACGCTGGACCGGCGCTGGGGACGGGGCTGGACACCTGACGGGTCACACCGGAGCCGCCTTGGCGCTCGCCGTCATCGCCGCCGTCTCCGTCGCCACTCTGTCCTACGCGCTGACAGAACGGCGATGGCGTCGCGCCGGCGCCCCGCGTCGTCCCGAAAGGACCACTGCGACGAAACCCACGCCGCTGGAAACGGCACGGTCACTCGGCCAGGAGTCCAGATAGTCGCCGGCGACGGAGCGATCGGAGTCGGCCTGCGGACCGCAGATTACCGTTGCGGTCCCGCCGGAAGCCTCGCCGGCTGCCGTATTCACGCTTGCGATACCAGCCACTTGCGAAATTGGGCCGCAACGAGCTGCGCCTGGGGATTGGACCCACCTACGGAAGCGAGCGTCTCCTCAATCGCCACCAGGGTGGCACGCAGGCGCTGTCCGTCGCGGCGCGCCTCGGGGCTGAAGCCGCCATCCAGGCCCAGGTCCACGGCGGCGATGGAGTCCTTGCCCCCCCACCAATCGTCACCGCTAACCACGCGCAAGGCACGCTTCGGGTCTCGCGCGTAGAGTTCACGTGCACGCATCACCCGGTCGGCACGATCCCCGTGGCCATACCGCCTAAGGAGCTGCTCCACATCCCACAAGTCATCGTTCATCTCGTGCCCTGACTGAAGCCCGACTCAGTCTGGTCGCTTCTGCAACGCTAAGCCATTTCCAGCTTCTCTGACAGACCGTTACACCCTCTTTCCATGACCGGGGACGGGGCCGCGCCGGACCACCAAAGGTGCCAGATCCAAACGCCAGCCAGCCCGGAATTCACACGCTGCGGTCCAATCGGGGCCATCATTGGCCAGGCGAATTCTTAGCATTGCCCGACTGACCCGCTGATATACTCTGGCCCATGCGTCGCCACCCAGCGGCCGCACCCGATTCGCTCCGACCCCTTTCCGGGAACCGACATGACGACCAAACCCGACATCGATCCCCAAGAGACTCAGGAATGGCTCGACGCTCTGGATGCCGTC
The DNA here is from genome assembly GCA_963698355.1 of uncultured Gammaproteobacteria bacterium. Classification (GTDB taxonomy): domain Bacteria; phylum Pseudomonadota; class Gammaproteobacteria; order Chromatiales; family Chromatiaceae; genus Thiodictyon. Next base: position 69,447 of record CAVOQO010000129.1, read on the forward strand.
CTGGAAAACGAAGGCGTCGAGCGCGCCCACTTCCTGCTGGAGCGGCTCATCGACAAGGCACGACGGTCCGGGGCCTATCTACCCTACAGCGCCAACACCGCCTACCTGAACACCATTCCCGTGCAACAGCAGAAGCGCTTCCCGGGTGACCGCGCCATGGAGCGGCGCATTCGCTCCTTCGTGCGCTGGAACGCCATGGCGATGGTGGTCCAGGCCAACCGGCTGTCCACTGAGCTCGGGGGTCATATCTCCTCCTTTGCCTCGGGCGCGACGCTGTTCGATGTGGGCTACAACCACTTTTTTCATGCACGCAATAAGGACCACGGCGGAGACCTGATCTTCATCCAGGGGCACTCGGCACCGGGGATCTATGCGCGCGCCTACCTCGAGGGTCGGATCAGCGAGGAGCAGCTCTACAACTTCCGCCAAGAGGTGGACGGCAACGGGCTCTCGTCCTACCCCCACCCCTGGCTCATGCCCGGGTTCTGGCAGTTTCCCACCGTATCGATGGGGCTCGGCCCCATCATGGCCATCTACCAGGCGCGCTTCATGCGCTATCTCAGCGATCGGGGCATCGTCAACACCCAGGGCCGCAGGGTCTGGGCCTTCCTCGGTGACGGCGAGATGGACGAGCCCGAGTCACTGGGGGCCATCTCGCTGGCCGCCCGCGAGCGGTTGGACAACCTGGTGTTCGTGGTCAACTGCAACCTGCAGCGCTTGGACGGACCGGTGCGGGGCAACGGCAAGATCATCCAGGAGCTGGAGGCGGTGTTCCGCGGGGCCGGCTGGAACGTGATCAAGGTGATCTGGGGGAGCTACTGGGACCCGCTCCTGGCCCGCGACAAGCAAGGGCTGCTCCTGAAACGCATGGAGGAGTGCGTCGACGGGGACTACCAGGCCTACAAGGCCAAGGGTGGCGCCTATACCCGCGAGCACTTCTTCGGCAAGTATCCGGAGCTGAAGGAGATGGTGGCCAACATGACGGACGAGGACATCTGGCGCCTCAACCGCGGCGGCCACGACCCGGCAAAGGTCTTCGCCGCCTACGACGCAGCTGTGAAGACCACCGGCAAGCCAACGGTGATCCTGGCCAAGACGGTCAAGGGCTACGGCATGGGCGTGGCCGGTGAAGGGATGAACATCACCCACTCCCAGAAGAAGATGGGCGAGGCGGCACTCAAGGCCTTCCGCGACCGCTTCAACATCCCGATCTCGGACGACCAGATCGGCGCGGCGCCTTTCTACAAGCCCCCAGCGGAGAGTCCTGAGATCCAGTACATGCACGAGGTGCGCGAGCGACTCGGGGGCTACCTGCCCGCGCGCCGCGACGAGGCCCCGGCGCTGAAGGTCCCCGGCCTGGACGCCTTCCACGCCCTGCTGGAAGGCAGCGGCGACAAGGAGATGTCCACCACCATGGCTTTGGTGCGGCTGATGACCATCATCATCCGAGACAAGGAGATCGGGAAGTACGTGGTCCCCATCGTCCCGGATGAGGCGCGCACCTTCGGCATGGAAGGCATGTTCCGCCAGCTCGGTATCTACTCCTCCGTGGGTCAGCTCTACGAGCCCGTGGACGCCGACCAGGTCATGTACTACCGGGAAGACAAGAAGGGCCAGATCCTCCAGGAAGGCATCAACGAGGCCGGGGCCATGTCGTCCTGGATCGCGGCGGCGACCGCCTATGCGAACCACGGCCAGAGCATGGTCCCCTTCTACATCTACTACTCCATGTTCGGCTTCCAGCGCATCGGCGACCTGGCCTGGGCCGCCGGGGACATGCAGGCCCGGGGCTTCCTGATCGGCGGCACCGCGGGACGCACCACCCTGGCCGGCGAGGGGCTGCAGCACCAGGACGGCCACAGCCAGATCGTAGCGTCCACCATCCCCAACTGCGTTGCCTATGACCCGGCCTACGCCTATGAGCTGGCGGTGATCGTCCAGGACGGCCTGCGTCGGATGTATCAGGAGAAGGAGAACTGCTTCTACTACATCAGCGCAATGAACGAGAACTACCTCCAGCCGGCGATGCCGGAAGGGGTCGCGGCAGGCATCTTGAAGGGCATGTACCGCGTCTATCGGGGCGAGGAGCGATCGCACCGGGTCCAGCTCCTGGGCGCCGGCACCATCCTGCGGGAGGTGCTCGCCGCGGCCGACCTGCTCGCCCGTGACTTCGACGTAGGCTCCGCCGTCTGGAGCGTCACCAGCTTCAACGAGCTTAGGCGCGAAGGCATCGCCGCGGAGCGTTGGAACATGCTCCACCCCGACCAGGAGCAGCGCACCACCTATGTCGAGGCCCAGCTCGCCGGCACCCGCGGCCCCATCGTCGCCGCCACCGACTACATGCGCACCTACGCCGACCAGATCCGGCCCTATGTGCCGCGCCGTTACCTGGTACTCGGCACCGACGGCTTCGGCCGCAGCGACATGCGCAGCCAGCTGCGCAAGTTTTTCGAGGTCAACCGCTACTACGTGGCGGTCGCCGCCCTCAAGGCGCTGGCCGATGAGGGCGAGATCCCCAGTTCCACGGTCTCAGAGGCCATCAAGCGATACCGCATCGACCCGGAGAAGCCAAACCCGGTGACGGTTTGAGGCACCCGGTAATACAGGCCCCGGCATATCAGGCCCAGGAGAACTAGCGTGGCATCCGTCGAAGCAATCCTGCTGCCCGACATCGGAGACTTCTCCGATGTGGAGATCATCGAGATCCTGGTCGCCCCGGGCGACAGGGTCAAGGCCGAGCAATCCCTGCTCACCCTGGAGAGCGACAAGGCCACCATCGAGATCCCTGCCCCCAGGGGTGGCGTGATCACGGAGGTTCTCGTCAAGGTCGGGGACAAGGTAAGCCAGGGCAGCCCCCTGTTCCGGCAGGAAACCGAGGGGGCCGGAGAGACGCAACTGGCCCCGGCTGAGCCGGTGAAGACTCAGGAGACCGAGTCGCCAGCCCCGGCACAGACCGAGGCCGCAGCCGGCGTGCACGAACCGCAGCCAGCAGAGACCGGCGGCGAGCCGATCCCCGTCACCCTCCCGGATATCGGCGACTTCCACGACGTGCCCGTCATCGAGATCCTGGTCTCGGCCGGAGACCGCGTCGACGTGGACCAGTCCCTGGTCACCCTGGAGAGCGACAAGGCCACCATGGAGATCCCCTCGCCGCAGGCCGGGGTGGTGGAGTCCGTCGCCGTCGCGATCGGCGACAAGCTCAAGCAAGGCGCCCTGATCCTCACCCTGCGCCCGGATGCCGCTGCCGCCGCTTCGACGGACACCTCACCCGAGGAGTCGGAGGCGCCCCAGGCACCGGCCGCGGTCTCCAAGCCCGAGCCCGGCACCGAGTCCCGTGCCGCCGCCTCTGCCCGGCGCGCCCCCGGCGAGGCCGAGCCGCGCCAAGCCCCGGTGCTGCCCCGTCCCGAGGACATGGCCGCCATCGCCAAGGGTCGCAAGCCCCACGCCAGCCCCGCGGTACGCCGCTTCGCCAGGGAGCTCGGCGTGGACTTGGGTCTGGTCAAGGGGTCGGGCCCCAAGGGTCGGGTGCTCAAGGACGACGTCCAGGGATTCGTCAAGCAGGCCCTTTCCCAGGGGGCACCAGCCGCCGCCGGGGCCGGGCTGCCCTTCGCCCTGCCCGCCGCCCCCGAGGTGGACTTCGCCAAATTTGGCCGGGTGGAGGTCAAGGAGCTCGCACGCATCAAGAAGCTCAGCGGTCGCCACCTGCACCGCTGCTGGCTCTCCGTACCTCACGTCACCCAATTCGACGAGGCGGATATTACCGAGCTGGAGTCATTCCGAAAGGGCCAGAAAGACACCGCCGAACGGGCGGGCGTCAAGCTCACCTTCCTGCCTTTCCTGCTGAAGGCAGTCGCCACGGCGCTGAACCAAATGCCCGTCGTCAAGGCGTCCCTGACCGCCGACGGCGAGGGGCTGGTGATGAAGCATTACACCCACGTCGGCGTGGCGGTGGACACGCCGAACGGGTTGCTGGTGCCCGTCGTGCGCGACGCGGACAAGAAGGGCGTCTACGATCTGGCCCGGGAGCTGACGGAGCTCAGCCAGAAGGCCCGGGACGGCAAGCTCTTGCCCGGGGACATGCAGGGCGGCTGCTTTTCCATCTCGAGCCTAGGGGGCATCGGCGGCACCAAGTTCACCCCAATCGTCAACGCACCCGAGGTCGCCATCCTGGGCGTCTCCCGCTCCGAGATGAAGCCGGTGTGGAACGGCGCAGAGTTCCAGCCCAGGCTGATGCTGCCCCTGTCCCTGTCCTACGATCACCGCGTCATCGACGGGGCCGACGGGGCGCGCTTCACCTCCCTGCTCGGCCAGTTGCTCGGGGACATCCGTCAGCTATTGCTCTAGCTCGAGGCTTGGGCCTCCACAGCGCCGATGGGCCGTCAGCCGACGGGGCCGCAGGTTTCAGGACTCGGCGCGGCCGTGAGGCTCATCTGAACCGGCTCCCGTGTGCCATCGAGGCGCGTGAGAAAACGACACGCGCGGGCCGGCCGTCGACAACCGGATACCAAACCCACGGCCAACGGTGTCCGGTCCATTTCACAGGTAGGCCATCAACATGGGCCGCAGCTCGCATTCATAGAGCGCTGATGAAGCCGGTTTGAGAAAACAGTGTTTAAAGAAGCGCAAGACTTGGCGGCTCACCTTGGAGGTGTAGCGAAACAGCGGCACGGTCCAGTCGGGGCGATCGGTGCCATCGGGTTGATCGGTGGGCGCGGCTTGGCGCTTGTCCTGTTTGCGCAACGCCTTCACGTCGTTGAAGCCGTCGAGCCCGAGGGTTGCGTGCAGCGCCAGGGCGACCAGGACACTGGTCACGATGGCCAGGCGTACCTGATTGTCGATCGCCACCGGTCCCTTACCCCAGGCTTTGGCTTGGCTGAAATCGTTTTTCCAGGTGTCAAAGCACTTCTCTTCGTCCCAGCGCCGCGCGTACAGGAAGGCGATCACACCGGGCAGGAGATCGAAGTCGTTGGTGAGGAACTCCACCCGATGACCACGTCGCGTGCGGTAGGTGATCAAGCGCCACGGCTCGGGGGAGCTGGAGAGCGTGATGCGCAGATCCTTCATCACGCCGGCATTGGCGGGGTCGGAGGCAATCGGCAGGCCTTCAGTCGAGTCGATGCGCAGACTCGACTTCATGCGCGTGATCATGGTGCTCGCGAGCTTGGCCTTCTTCGCATCCCAGAAGGACGCGTCGATGAAGGCGCGATCGACCAGCCACAGCATGCCCTTGACCTGGGTCATGGCCTGCGCGCCGCGATCATAATCGCGCAGCAGTCGCGTCTCGTGGCGCGAACGCGTCTCCACGAAGACATCCTGGGGCAGGCCCGTGCGCAGGTTGTAGAAGGTCAACAACGCATGTCCCTTGGCGTTGTCCTCGCCGCCCTGCTTGGGCGTGCGCCGTTTGAAGTGCGCGCTCTCGTGCTGATAGGTCCCGTCGATGGCGCCCACTGCCCGCGCACCCAAGCCGGGGATGCCGGCCAAGCGATCGGGCAGCGTCGCACCGGCCTGGGCATTGAGCCCCGCCACCGTCTGCTTGAGGATCGCCAAGCGCGAGCCTGCCGCCAGCGCATCCGACCAGGTCGAGCGTGGCAGAGGCACATGCGCCGCCTGCGCCGGGTCGAGATGCAACAACGTCTGCACCTGCTCGCGCAGCGTCGTCATACCTCGCAGGTGACGCAACACCCCCAGCGCAATGAAATCGGCCATGCTCAACACCCGCCCAAGCGCGGCGGCCCCACGCACTGAGGAAAGCGCATGCTGCACCGGAGTCAGCAACTCCCCGAGCACGGTGTTGTCGGTCAGGTGCACCATCAGTTGTGTCAAGCGATCGCGGATCATCGTAGGGCCTCGATAAGTTGTTGTTTACTAACAACATATCGCGACCATTTTCGCCAGCCCATGTCAAGCGGTTTCTTGCAGAAAATGTAAAATCAATGGCTGCAGCGCATGACGCCTCACACGCTGGCGCCAATTGCTCGGCAGTCAAAATCCGAACTGTCTCCGTTCGCCGCCCAGTGCCCGCTGAGCCCGCTGACGCAGCGGCTTTTCCGCCTACCGGCAAATTCGACGCGGACACCGTTGCCCACGGCGCTTGCCGTAGCCTTGGATCTTCCGTTCATCCCCGTGGCCTACTGCCCCCGGCGGGCTGATCCGGTCGCCTGCGCACGCGTGGCCGAGGCACGTGCCAAGGCGCGTCACGCGCGGCCCTCGGGGTGCGCAGCGGTCGTGGAGAACTGCATGTACCAAGGCGAGCGCTTCAACAGCATCACCCACCTGGTGGGCGCCGTCCTCGCCCTTGTCGGCGTCACCGTGATGGTGACCATCGCCGCCATGAAGGGCGAGGCGACGCGCATCCTGACCTTGACCGTCTATGGCGTCACCCTATTCCTGCTCTATCTCTTCTCGACCCTCTACCACAGCCTGCGCGGGCGGGCCAAGCGGATCTTCCGGCTCCTGGACCACCACGCGATCTACCTGCTGATCGCCGGCACCTACACCCCCTTTACCCTGCTCGCGCTCGATGGCGCTACCGGCTGGTGGCTGTTCGCGACCGTGTGGACCCTCGCAGTCGTGGGTATCGTGCAGGACTCGATACGCCGCAAGGGGGGCCGGCTGCTCTCCGTCCTGATCTACCTGACGATGGGCTGGCTGGTCCTATTCGCCCTGGGTCCGTTGATCGCGGCCCTGCCGCCCGCGGGGTTCATGTGGTTGGTGGCAGGCGGCGTCTTCTACACCGTCGGGGTGATCTTCTACGCGCTCGATGACCACTATCCCTGGTGTCACGGGGTTTGGCACCTGTTCGTCCTGGCCGGCAGCATCTGCCACTACTTCGTGATCCTGCTCTACCTGTAGGCGTTGGGCGACGGGCCCAGGTGCCATTTCCGATGGCGCCACGGCGCTCGGCGCTGCCAGGCGCACCAAGGCGGACCGGAGACCGGGTCAGTCCGAAACCGCGACCCGGCTCCAGTCGATGCGCCGCAGTGCAACGGCGTTGGTGTTCCAAGGGGCCTCGATTGAAGGATTCTGGACATGGGACATGCGGTTGCCCGTATATATCGATCCGCGTATCTTTATTAACCATGAACACGTCCCCGACGAGCCTGTTCGCGGCCCTGGCAAACGAGTCGCGCCTGCGCTGTCTGCTGCTCCTGAGCGCCCAGGTGGAGCTCTGCGTCTGCGAGCTGACCCACGCACTCGGGCTCTCCCAACCCCACGTCTCCCGTCACCTGGCACAACTGCGGGAAACCGGTCTGGTAAGCGACCGCCGCGAAGGCATCTGGGTTTACTACCGCATCAGCCCGGACCTCCCACCCTGGGTCATCCAAGTCCTCGAGCAGACGGCACGCGGGCTGGCGGGCCAAGCCCCATACCGCGAGGACGCGACAGCCCTTACGGCCATGCCGAATCGCCCAGGGGCGCCGCGCTGCGCCTGAGCCGCAACGGCCGTCGCGGCACCCGGCGAGCATCACCACGGCTGCAAGGTTGCATGGCATTGATGCGGCAGCAGACATACGGCGATGGATATATACGACATTTCGTATATACTCCGGAGGAAATATCCTGTTCAAGGCCAGTCGCCAACGGAGCACTTGCACTCCTTTGGCTGGACCATCCTTGGGCGGCGTGACGGAGGCGAGGCATGACCGCACAGTGCGAGATCACGGCGAGGCAGGCCGCGGGCGCGGAGCTGGGCGTCTTCGAGCGCTGGCTGACCCTCTGGGTCGCGCTCTGCATCGTTGCCGGGATCGCCCTCGGGCACTTCCTGCCCGGTGCCTTCCAGGCCATCGGCGGGTTGGAAGTGGCCAAGGTCAGCCTACCCGTCGCGGCGCTGATCTGGCTGATGATCGTGCCGATGCTGCTCAAGGTGGATTTTGGGGCCCTCGGCCAGGTCCGCGCCCACTGGCGCGGGGTCGGGGTGACCCTGTTCGTCAACTGGGCGGTAAAGCCGTTCTCCATGGCTCTACTGGCCTGGATATTCATCCGTCACGTCTTCGCGCCCTGGCTCCCGGCCGAGCAGCTCGATTCCTATGTGGCCGGGCTGATCCTGCTCGCGGCGGCGCCCTGTACCGCCATGGTCTTCGTCTGGAGCAACCTCTCTGACGGCGAGCCCCATTTCACGCTCACCCAGGTTGCATTGAACGACACCATCATGATCTTCGCCTTCGCGCCGATCGTGGGTCTTCTGCTGGGGCTCTCCGCCATCACGGTGCCTTGGGACACCCTGTTCCTGTCCGTGGTGCTCTATATCGTCATCCCCGTGGCCTTCGCCCACTGGTGGCGCAAGCGGCTGTTGGCCAGCGGTGGAGAGGACGCACTGCGACGGGTGCTCGAGGCTTTGCACCCGGTCTCCCTCGTGGCCCTGTTGACGACCCTGGTGCTGTTGTTCGGCTTCCAGGGCGAGCAGATCCTGGCGCAGCCCCTGATCATCGCCATGCTGGCGGTGCCGATCCTGATCCAGGTCTACTTCAACTCTGGCCTGGCCTACTGGCTCAATCGCCAGGTTGGTGAGGCCCATTGCGTGGCGGCGCCGTCGGCCCTGATCGGGGCCAGCAACTTCTTCGAGCTGGCGGTGGCCGCCGCCATCAGTCTGTTCGGATTCGACTCCGGGGCGGCTCTCGCGACTGTCGTCGGCGTGTTGGTGGAGGTGCCGGTCATGCTCTCCGTGGTCGCCATCGTCGGCCGCACCAAGGGCTGGTACCAGCGCGGAGCACCGGCCGGCCGGGTCGCGAGTTGAGCCACCCCGCACCCTCGTCAATCGACGGAGGCCCCGCATGGCACGTCTGCATCTGCACGTCGCGGTCGACGACAGCGACCAGAACACCCGCTTCTACACCGCCCTGTTCGGCGCCGCGCCGAGCGTCGTCAAACCGGACTATGTGAAGTGGGAGCTGAGCGACCCGGTGGTCAACTTTGCGATCTCGAAGCGGGGCCGCCGACCAGGGATCGACCACCTCGGCATCCAGGCCGAGACCGCCGAGGAGCTGGCCGGGCTGCGCGCCCGTCTGGAGGCCGCCGATATCGCCGGGACCGAGCAGCAGGCCACCGCCTGCTGCTACGCGCGCTCGGACAAATACTGGGTTCAGGACCCCCAGGGAATCGCCTGGGAAACCTTCCACACCCTGGGCACGGTGCCGACCTTCGGGGATGGGCCGCAGCCCGAGCTTGCCAGCCGCACCGGACAGGGCGATGCCTGCTGCGTCCGCGCCATTCCGGTCCCCTTCGAGCCCTGACCCCATCGAGTATCCCATGCCCCGTCACCTCCACTGCCTCATCCTCGCGGTCCTGTTCTCGACGAGCCCTGCCTTTGCGGCCCCGACCTTCCTCGTCGACGCGGATTGGCTCTCCGAGCACCGGGACGATCTGGGCCTGGTGATCCTGGAGGCGCGCTATCACCCCCATCGCTATTTCACCGTCGGACATATCCCCCGCGCCGTGCAGGTCCAGCGCTTTAAGGACCTCGGCAATAACAACGCCGATCCCTTGATGCGCTTCCCGTCCAAAGAGGTGTTTCAAGCGACACTGCGCCGCTGGGGCGTCGACGACGATTCCACCCTGGTCCTGTACGACGATTCAAGCACTGCGCTTGCCTCGCGGCTGTACTTCCTGTTGGCCCTCTACGGCTTCCCGATGGATCGGGTCAAGGTGCTCAACGGCGGCACCGTCGACTGGGCCGCGTTCGAGGAGCTGAGCAAGGAACCGGTCGCTCCAAGCCCGGGCACCGTGACCCTGCGGGACGCCGACGCGCGCCTGTTCGTCGAGTGGACCGCCGTTTACGACGCCGTGGTCTCGCGGCGGGACCCGAACGTGGTCCTGCTCGATGCCAGACCCCACGACATGTATACCGGCGAGGTGATCCGCCACGCCGTCCAGGGCGGCCACATCCCCGGTGCCGTCAACGTGGTGAGCCTGGACGGCACCGACGGGCAAACCCAACGATGGGCCGATGACGCGCACCTGGCCGCGATGTATGCCGGCATCCCGAAGGACAAGACGGTCTATGTCTATTGCCACGACGGCTTCCGCATGAGCCTGGCCTGGATGCAGCTGAAGCACCTGGGCTATCAGGACGTGCGGCTCTATAACGGCGGCTGGTCCCACTGGGGCAACAGCCTGACGCTGCCCGTGGTCGCGGGCACCGCGCCCTTCGACGACGCCTTCGCGCTTTGAATCCCTATCCAACACCAAAATTGGGAGAAACGAGCTTGAGTATTCGCATCGGCATCAACGGCTTCGGCCGCATGGGCAGGCTGGGGCTTCGCGCCGCCTGGCGCTCGCCCGAATTTGCCTTCGCCCACATCAACGAGATCGCCTGCGACGCGGAGGGCTCGGCCCACCTGCTCCAGTTCGACTCCGTCCACGGGCGCTGGGACCATGACTGCGCGGGCGCGGGCGGCGCCCTGACCATCGACGGTCAGGCCATCGGCTACAGCAGCAACAAGACCATCCCCGACACCGACTGGTCCGGCTGCGACATCGTCATCGAGGCCACCGGCAAGCATCACAAGCACCCGGAGCTGCTTCAAGGCTACCGCGACCAGGGAGTGAAGAAGGTCATCGTCGCGGCACCGACCCAGGGCGCGCTGGATATCGTCTATGGGGTCAATCACCACCGCTACGATCCGGCCCAGCACCACCTGGTGACCGCTGCCTCCTGCACCACCAACTGTCTGGCGCCGGTGGTCAAGGTCATGCACCAGCGCATCGGCATCGTGCACGGCTGCATGACCACCATCCACGACATCACCAACACCCAGACCATCGTGGACAAGGGTCACAAGGACCTACGCCGGGCGCGGGCCTGCGGTCAGTCCCTGATCCCTACGTCCACTGGCTCGGCCAAGGCCATCACCAAGATCTTCCCCGAGCTGACCGGCAAGCTGAACGGGCACGCGGTTCGCGTACCGCTGCTCAATGCGTCCCTCACCGACTTCGTCTTCGAGGCCGCGCGGGCGGTGACGGCCGATGAGGTCAACGGCTTCTTCAGGGAGGCTGCCGAGGGTGAGCTCAAGGGCATCCTGGGTTACGAGGAGCGGCCGCTGGTCTCGGTGGACTATCTGAACGACCCGCGCTCGTCCATCGTCGATGCCCTCTCCACCATGGTGATCGACGGTACCCAGGTGAAGGTCTACGCCTGGTACGACAACGAATGGGGCTATGTGAACCGGATGATGGACATTGCCCGCCTGGTCGCCGCGAGCCTCTAACCGCGAGGCACCCGGGACCATGGACGCCAACACCCGCAACTATCTCACCGTCACCGGCGGCTACTGGGCCTTCACCGTCACCGACGGCGCCATCCGCATGCTGGTGGTGCTGTACTTCCACCAGCTCGGCTATTCGCCCTTCGAGGTGGCAATGCTGTTTCTCTTCTACGAGATATTCGGCATCGTGACCAACCTGGTGGGGGGCTGGCTGGGGGCGCGTATCGGGCTCAACCTCACCATGCACATCGGCATGGGGATGCAGGTGGTTGCGCTGCTGATGCTGACCGTCCCCGACGCCTGGCTGTCCGTGCCCTATGTGATGGCGGCCCAGGCCCTGTCCGGCGTCGCCAAGGACCTCAACAAGATGTCTGCCAAGGCGACGGTGAAGACACTCACCGGGGCGGGTGGTGCATCCAAGCTGTTCAAATACGTGGCGGTGCTGACCGGCTCGAAGAACGCCCTGAAGGGGGCCGGGTTCTTCATCGGCGCCGCCTTGCTCCAGTGGATCGGCTTCCGCGGCGCCCTGGCGGTGCTGGCAGGCCTGCTGCTCCTGGTGCTCATCGCCACCGCCGTCATGCTCCCGTCCGGCGTGGGTAGGATGAAGTCCAAGCCTAAGTTCACCCAGGTCTTCTCCAATACGCCGGCCGTTAACTGGCTATCGGCGGCGCGCTTCTTCCTGTTCGGCGCCCGCGATGTGTGGTTCGTGGTGGGTCTGCCGGTGTTTCTGTATTCGGCGCTGGGCTGGTCTTTCATGCAGGTCGGCGGCTTCCTGGCGATCTGGGTCATCGGCTACGGCGCCGTGCAGGCGGCAGCGCCCCGGCTGCTGCGCCAGAGCCACCACGGCCGAGGACCTGGCGGCGGAACCGCCCGTCTCTGGGCGGTCATCCTCGTGCTGCCGCCGGCCGGCATCGCCCTCGCTCTGACGCAAGGCTGGGCCGCCGGGCCTGTGCTGGTGGTGGGACTGATCCTGTTCGGTGTCGTCTTCGCAATCAACTCCGCGGTGCACTCGTATCTCATCCTGGCCTATTCGGACTTCGAGAAGGTCTCCATGAGCGTGGGCTTCTATTACATGGCCAACGCCGGGGGGCGCCTGACGGGCACCGTGCTGTCCGGCCTCGTCTACCAGACCCAGGGGCTCACAGGCTGTCTGTGGTGGTCCGCCGGATTCGTGGTCGCGGCCCTGCTCCTGTCGCTCAAGCTGCCGGAGGTGGCGACCGGACGGGGTAATTCGGCACCCGTCCATGTTTGACGCCTTGGGCAGTTCGGTTGCCTTCCGGGTTCTGGGGCTGGACCCCGCCTCCGGCGCCGGGTCAGCGGTGCAGTTCTTCGTTATGGACGTGGCGAAGATCTTCGTCCTGCTGGTGCTGGTGATCTACATCATGGGTCTGCTGCGGGCACTGCTGTCGCCCGAGCGGGTGCGCGCCTTCGTGCGCGGGCGCCCGGACTGGCAGGCGCGCAGCATCGCCGTAACCCTGGGGGCCGTGACACCTTTCTGCTCGTGCTCCTCGGTTCCCCTGTTCATCGGCTTCGTGGAGGCCGGGATCCCGCTTGGCGTGACCTTCTCCTTCCTGATCGCCAGCCCAATGATCAACGAGGTGGCGGCCGTGATCCTGGTCGGCATCCTTGGCTGGAGGCTGGCCGCACTCTACGTGCTGGCGGGCCTCACGGTGGCCTGGTTCGGCGGCATCACTATGCAGCGGTTCCGGCCCGAGCGGTGGGTCGAAGACTATGTATGGAAGATCCGAGTGGGGGAGGCGCCGCCCCTGGAGCGGGACCGGAGGCTGCTCGCACGGCATCGCTATGCCGTGAGCGAGGTGAAGGAGATCGTCGGGCGCATCTGGGTCTGGGTGCTGCTCGGCATCGGGGTTGGGGCGCTGTTCCACGGATTCGTGCCGGAGGACTGGGTCGCGACACACCTGGGCGGGGATGCGTGGTACACGGTGCCCGGCGCCGTGGTGCTGGGGATTCCGCTCTATTCCAATGCCACCGGCGTGATCCCGGTCGCGGAGGCCATGCTCGGCAAGGGCGTGGCCATCGGCACGACCCTGGCCCTGATGATGAGCGTCGCCGCCCTGTCCCTTCCGGAGATGCTGATCCTGCGAAAGGTGATCCGCTGGCCCGCCCTGGCCCTGTTCGCCGCCGTGCTGGCGGTCGCCTTTACCCTGGTGGGCTGGGGCTTCAATCTCATTACCTGAGACGCGGTCATGTCGAACATCTTGGGGATCCTGCTGGAATCCGTCATCACCTGTCCGGAATGCGGATTCAGCCGTCAGGAGACCATGCCGATTGACGCCTGCCTGTTCTATTGGGAATGCCCCTCCTGTCGCGTCACGGTCCGGCCCAAGGGCGGCGACTGCTGTGTCTACTGTTCCTTTGCGACCGTTCCCTGTCCACCCGTGCAGCAATCCCGCCGTAACGGCTGCTGCCAATCCTGAACGTTCGGGTCATCATCATGAAAGACATCAAGGTACTCGGAAGCGGCTGCCGCAACTGCGAGATCACCGCCAACGTCATCGCCCAGGCGGCCCGAGAGGCCGGGGTGGAGATCACGCTCAAGAAGGTCACCGACATCGCCGAGATCATGGGCTACGGGGTCATGTCCACCCCGGGAGTCGTGGTCGACGGCAAGCTGGTTCACAGCGGCGGGATACCGGGGCCAGATCTGGTGCGCTCCTGGGTCGCTGACTAGCCGGCCTGCCCCGGCCCGCCGGGGCGCCTGGTCGAGTTGGCTAGGTGCGCGGCTCGGTTCGAAGCAACAGGCGACGCAGATCCATCAAAACTCAGCTTTCGGCGCCCGGCCGTCGTGGCGACCTCCGCGGCCATGCCCCGCTCTGTCTCTGGGTCTAGTCGAGCTTGACGCACAGGGACGAGGATCAGGAATCTGGCCGGCATCCCTGTCGCGCGTGGGGCTCGACCGCAAGCTGGCTCACTGCGCCGGGACACGGGGGCCCGATCTGGTGCGCTCCTGGGTCTCTGGCCAGACGAAGCCTGCCGGCCCTAATCTGCTCGAGGGCGCACCCGGCCTCTTGCACTAGGGCGCCTGGGCCGGCCGTTCCGCCGTGACGGCGCTCGTCTCCAGGCGCTCGCTGCCGCGCCAGACTTCCAGCGAGAGGGGCCGGTTGGGTCCGGTACCGGCGATGGCGTCCAGCAATTCCTGAACCGTCGCCACCTCCCGGTCACCCACCCGGGTCACGACATCGCCCGGACGCAGCCCGGCCTGCTGGGCAGGGCTGTTCTTCAGGGTGGACGAGACCAGCACCCCACGGGGCGCGCGCAGCCCAAAGGTTTCGGCCAGTTCGGGGGTGACGCTGCGACCGCTCATGCCGATCCAGCCCCGTTGAATTCCCCCTTTTTCGACAATGGCCCGAGCGACCTTTAGGGCCAAATCCGACGGAATGGCAAAGCCGATGCCTCCGGCGGCACCGGATTCGGAATAGATGGCGGTATTGATGCCCACCAGATCACCCCGGGCGTTGACCAGGGCGCCGCCGGAGTTGCCGGGGTTGATGGCCGCGTCGGTCTGGATGAAGTTCTCGATCGGGGTGATGCCGAGCTCGGCGCGGCCCGTGGCGCTGACGATCCCTTGGGTCACGGTCTGACCGACGCCGAATGGGTTGCCGATGGCCAGCGTCAGGTCCCCCACCCGCAGGGCCTTGGGGTCACCGATCGGGGCCGTGGGCAGATCGGCGGCGTTGGCCTTGAGGACCGCCAGGTCGGTCTCGGAATCGAGTCCGAGCACGGCGACCTCGAGCCGACGCCCGTCCGCCAACAGCACACGAATACTCTCGGCGTCCTTGACCACATGGCGGTTGGTGAGGATGAGCCCGTCGGCGCTCAGGATGACCCCCGAGCCCAGCGCGGTCTCCCGCGTCTCCCGGAGGCTTGTCGGCGGAGGGGCGTACGGGTGCGGGTAGAGCCCGACGACCTTGGTATCGCGCCCGTGGATCACCTTGGAGGCGAAGATGCTCACTACCGCGGGGGCCGAGCGGCCGACCGCGTCTGCCAGGGAGCCCATCCCGCCGCTGACGGGCGTTGGAGAACCCGCGTCAGTGCCCTCGGGACCCCCTTGGCTTGGGCGGGGCGCGAGCCCGGCCAGCCAGAGGGTGAGCAGGGCGCCCGCCGCACCCGCGGCCAGGGCGGTGATCAGGATCGCTGTTGTGCCTCGGTGCAGCATGCCCCTAAGCTAACATGACCTTCATTCCTTTTGACCCACGGAGCGACGGACGCCACCCTAATCTGCCGCCCTCTCGCCCGCTTGTTGAACCTCCATGATCGAACCCTCGGCCCTCAGCGCCTACTGCGATACCCTTCTCGACGTCGGTGCCTTCTCTGACTATGTCCCCAATGGACTCCAGGTGGAGGGCCAGCGGACGGTGCGCCGGCTGGTGACCGGGGTCACCGCCTGCGCCGCACTCATCGCCGCGGCCCGGGACGCGGGCGCCGACGCCATCCTGGTCCATCACGGCTGGTTCTGGAAGGGGGAGAACCCCTGCCTGGTCGGACCCAAGGGCCGGCGCGCCCGCGCCTTGGTGGACAGCGGGGCGAGCCTCGTCGCCTACCACCTGCCCCTGGACGCCCACCCGCTGTATGGTAACAACGCCGCCCTGGCGGCCCAGCTGCGGATCCTCGACGCTCTGCCGAGCACGATTGGTCAAGGTCTGGTGTGGACTGGGCGGCTGGAACGGCCCCTCGCCCCTGAAGCCTGGGCGCTGTGGGTCTCCCAGCGCCTCGGACGAAACGCCACCCTGATCGACCCCGGTCTGCCCGCCATCGAGCGCGTCGCCTGGTGCACCGGCGGCGGCCAGGGCTACATCGAGGCGGCGGCCGGCCTCGGGGTGGATGCCTTCCTCAGCGGTGAGATCTCGGAGCGGACCACCCACTCGGCCCGGGAGCTCGGCCTCTGCTATCTGGCGGCCGGGCACCATGCCACGGAGCGCTACGGCGTAAAGGGCCTGGGCGCCCATCTTGCCGAGCGATTCGGGTTGGAGCATCGATTCATCGACATCGACAACCCTGCCTGAGGCGCCGCCCCGGACCGCGGCCACCGCCGCCTGAGGGGCCGACCCATACACGCGCAAAATCCTGATTATTCCGCGCTGCTATTGAGGTTTCGTCCTTGACCTTCGCAGCGGGGATCAAGGAGAATGCGCGGTCGGTTTTGCAGTGAATTGGCATATTCTTATCTTCCATCCAGAACGCGGGTTGCGCCTGCCGGTGTAAGACGGCAAGACCCGCGCCAGCCGGGGGTTATTCGGATATGAGCGCAAACGAGAGCTCAGCGGGCGTCAACAAAAACAGGCGACGGGTACTCATCGCCGCCACCAGCGTGGTCGGCGCCGTGGGTGCGGGCTTCGCCGCCGTCCCTTTCATCGCTTCCATGAACCCAAGCGCCAAGGCCCGTGCCGCCGGTGCGCCGGTGGAGGCAGACATCTCAAAGCTGGAACCTGGTGCGCTGCTGCGCGTCAAATGGCGCGGCAAGCCGATCTGGATCGTGAACCGTACGCCCGAGATGCTGGCGGCCCTGCCCACCCTGGACCCCGAGCTGACGGACCCCAATTCCGAGGTGCCCCAGCAGCCCGAGTACTGCAAGAACCCGACCCGCTCCATCAAGCCCGAGTATCTGGTGGCCATTGGAATCTGCACCCACCTCGGGTGTTCACCGACCTTCCGCCCGGAGGTAGCACCGGACGACCTGGGGCCGAATTGGAAGGGCGGATTCTTCTGCCCCTGCCACGGTTCCCGGTTCGACCTGGCGGCGCGCGTCTTCAAGGGCGTCCCGCACCCACCAATCTGGTGATCCCGATCCACACCTACCTCACCGACACCACCATCCTGGTGGGTGCAGGATCAAGGAGCCGCCTGAATGAGCGCTGAAGAGCAGACCACCACCGGCTTCATGGGCTGGATCGACAAGCGGTTCCCGCCACCAAGGTGTGGAACGAGCATCTGGCCCAGTATTACGCCCCCAAGAACTTCAACTTCTGGTACTTCTTCGGCTCACTGGCGATCCTGGTCCTGGTCATCCAGATCGTCACCGGGATCTGGCTGGCCATGAGCTACAAGCCCTCCGCGGACCGATGGCCTTCGCCTCCGTCGAGTACATCATGCGCGACGTGAACTGGGGCTGGCTGATGCGCTACCTGCACTCCACCGGCGCCTCGGCCTTCTTCATCGTCGTCTATCTGCACATGTTCCGCGGCCTGATGTACGGCTCCTACCGCAAGCCGCGGGAGCTGCTGTGGATCATCGGCGTGGTGATCTATCTGGCGATGATGGCCGACCGCCTTCTTCGGCTATCTGCTGCCCTGGGGCCAGATGTCGTACTGGGGCGCCCAGGTCATCGTGAACCTGTTCTCGGCGGTGCCCGGGATCGGCGAGGACCTGTCGGTCTGGGTGCGCGGCGACTACGTCATCTCCGACGTGACGCTGAACCGCTTCTTCGCCTTCCACTTCCTGCTGCCCTTCGTGCTCGCGGCCCTGGTGTTCGTCCACATCGTCGCCCTGCACAAGGTGGGCTCCAACAACCCGGACGGCGTCGAGATCAAGTACGGGCCCAAGGGCAACGCTGGGACGCCAAGCCCCGGCGGACGGCATCCCCTTCCATCCCTACTACACCGTCAAGGACATCGTGGGCGTGGTCGTCTTCCTGGCGATCTTCTCGGCGATCGTCTTCTTCGCTCCGGACTTCGGCGGTCTCTTCCTGGAGGGCCCGAACTTCCAGCCGGCCAATCCCTTGCAGACCCCCGAGCACATCGCCCCGGTCTGGTACTTCACCCCCTTCTACGCCATGTTGCGCGCCGTGCCACCAATGTTCGGCTCCCAGTTCCCCGGCGTGGTGGTGATGTTCGCGGCCATCCTGATCATGTTCTTCCTGCCCTGGCTCGACCGCAGCCCGGTCAAGTCGGTGCGCTACAAGGGCCTGATCTTCAAGATCGCGCTGGCCATCTTCGCGGTCACCTTCGTGGTGCTGGCCTACCTCGGTCTGCAGCCGGCGACGCCGATCGCGACCCTGATGGCCCAGATCTTCACCGTCCTGTATTTCGCGTTCTTCCTGCTGATGCCCATCTACACCAAGATGGAAAAGACCAAGCCGGTTCCGGAGAGGGTGACCGAATGAACAAGCGATCATTGCTGCCTTCTGTGCTTTCTGGCACCCGCCCTTGGGTTGGCCTCCAGTGGCCATGTCCACCTGGAGAAGCGCCAACATCGATCTGACCGATCAGGCCTCTCTGCAGAGCGGCGCCAAGTACTTCGTGAACTACTGCATGGGCTGCCACTCGCTCAAGTACATGCGCTACAACCGCATGGCCGAGGACCTGGGGATCGACGACGCGAACCTGCGCAAGAACCTGATCTTCGGTGACGCCAAACCAGGCGACCTGATGACCAACGCCATGCGCCCGGAAGACGGGGAGAATTGGTTCGGAGTCGCGGTTCCGGACCTGACCCTGGTCACCCGCTGGCGCAGCCCCGACTGGGTCTACACCTACCTGAAGAGCTTCTATACGGACCCGACCCGCCCCTGGGGGGTGAACAACGTGGTCTTCCCGGCGGTGGGCATGCCCCATGTGCTCGCGGGGCTCCAGGGGGTTCAGGAACCGGTGTACGCGGAGCACCATGAGGGAGGCGGTACGCCGATGGTCACCGGCGTCAAGCTGATCCAGCCGGGCTCCTTGTCCACGGAACAATACGACGCCATGGTGCGCGACCTGACCGCGTTCCTGACCTACGCCGGCGAGCCCGTCCAGCTCGTGCGCAAGCGCCTCGGCATCTACGTGCTGCTCTTCCTTGGCCTCCTCTTCATCCTCGCCTATGCCCTGAAGAAGGAGTTTTGGAAGGACGTTCACTGAGCGCCTAATGCGCACCGCTTGGCGACCCCGTGATCCGGGGCCGCCAACTCCCGCCTCCTGGCCGGCTCCCCACCCACCCCCCGCGTTATCTGGTTACGGTACACAACAGCGGCTATGAGCTCGTCGATCAGTTGCCCGGCTGGTCCGCACCTGGGCCTCGAAAAAATGTCGATGAGCCAACCAGACGGTGATTTGGACTCAGTCCCCGCGACGGGGCACCGGCCATGGCGCTGAATTCGATGTGTCGCCTTCGCGGCCACGTCCCCATGAAGACGCGCCAGGCTTCGGCAGTACACGGTTTTAGGGGACAATGCGCCTAGGACTCAAGGTCTTAGGCTCTGTACTCGCGGCGGGAATCGTCCTCTACGCCCTATGCCGCATGATTCTGAGTCCGACCGGAGACCCCGACGCCGCCCGACCCTCCGACCGGCTTCCACTCGTTGAGCTCCCTGTGAGCGGAGCCGACAACGATCTGCTGGCGGTGATCCTCTCCGGCGACGGCGGATGGTCCGACCTGGACCGCGAATTCGGTTACGCCTTCCAGGAGCGAGGCATTGCCACCCTTGGGTTCGACTGCCTCAAGTATTTCTGGATTCCCCGGGAGCCGGCCCAGGTGGCCGCGGACTTAGACGGCGCCCTTCGCTATTACCTCAACGCATGGTCCAAGCGTCGCTTGCTCCTGGTCGGTTATTCCTTCGGGGCGGACTGGCTGCCCTTTCTGGTAAACCGACTACCGACTGACCTGCGGGAGCGCGTGCGCCTCGCTGTCTTGCTGGCGCCGGGTTATTCCGCCAACGTGGAAATCAAGCTGGGCGACTGGATGACGGACACGGTACGACCCGGAGCGCTTCAGGTGCTCCCCGAGGCCGCACGCCTGGAAACGCCGGCGCTTTGCGTGTATGGCACGGACCAGGCCGAGAAGTCGATCTGCCCCCAACTCAAGGGCCCCAATATTCGCGTCCTAGCAACGCCCGGAGGGCATCACTTCAACCACGACTATGGACCAATCCAGGATGCCATTTTGAAGTCGGCGAATTGAGCTTGAGCCCCAGGGTGATTGGCATCGCAGCGCAGCATAACGACGCCGCTCGGGGCGCGTGCACCCGGACACCGCTGTCACATCCATTTGTTGCGCTTAAAGAGGTACAACATGCCCGCCGCCACTACGATCATGACCAGCCAAACGGCCGGGTAGCCGTAACCCCAGCGCAGCTCGGGCATCGCCCACGGACTCTGGACATCGTTGCCGAAGTTCATGCCGTAGACCCCAACGATAAAGGTCAACGGGATGAACACGGTGGCGATGATGGTGAGCAGTCGCATGGATTCGTTGAGTCGGTTGCTCAGGCTCGATAGATACGCCTCCACCATACTGGCCGCCATCTCCCGATAGCTTTCCAGCAGGTCCAGGATCTGTACCGTATGGTCGTAACAGTCTCGAAGAAAGAGCCGGGTGTCCTGCTCGATGCAGGCGCATTCCTCCCGGAACAGCTGGTTCAAGACCTCCCGCTGCGGCCAGAGCAAGCGTCGCATCAGCAACAGCTCGCGGCGCAACCGGTGGATCTGCGCCAGCGTGTTCTGGCTGGGCCGGTCCAACACCTCGTCCTCGAGTGCCTCGATTTGCTCCCCGTACGCCTCCAACAAAGGAAACGCTTGGTCCACGATGTCATCGAGAAGCGCGTAAAGGAGATAGTCGCTGTTGCGGCGCCGAATGCGCCCGATGTGTTTCCGCAGACGCTCGCGGACAGGCTCGAAAGGGTCCCCCGCCGCGCCGTAAAAGCTGACCAGAAAGCCGTGACCCACGAACAGACTGACCTGTTCCGCGCGCAGCGACCCACCGCCGTCGATTTGCGGCGCGTACATGACCACGAAGATCTGCTTGTCGTATTCTTCCAGCTTGGCCCGCTGCCCCTTGTTCACGACATCCTCCAGGGCCAGGGGATGCAGACCAAGCAGGCGGCCGAGCTCGCGCAGAGTATCGGGTGGCGCGCTGCCCTGAATATGTATCCAGGTCGTGGAGTCGCGTTGCAAAAACGGGCGGCACTCCGCCGCCCCGCTGAGATCCTTTTCCTCGTACTCCGTATCCGTGTAATCGATGAGCCGGATGGCCAGCGGGACGTCGGAAGATACATCAGACAGTGTACCCGGTGACGTGCCCGGCGGATGATAGCGCTTGGGGAATACCCTCATAGGACGGCTACGACGTTCATTGGATCCAGCGATTTGTTGGCCGGTAGCTGGGTCTTGCGACCGCTTCCCGCCACCTGGCGACGGGAGAACCCACCGCTCTCAAGCCGCCACCAGTATGGGCACCACCGGAGCCGGCGGCAATCGGACGCGCGGAAGCTGCGCGGATGCCGAGGCTTGGCTCAGGCCATCACTTTACATTCTGCTCAAGATTAACCGCTGTTTCACATCCAATCGAATCGTCGTACTAATGCGGAGCTCGGAGCTGATTCCCAATGCAAGAGTTTCGTGAACGATGGCTCGGCATCAGCCTGAAGAGCGCGCGCCCAATCCTCTTGGCTCTGTTCAGCCTGCTACTGTTCGCAGCGGCCCTGACGGTCCTGCATCGTGAGTTGGCCGGGATCCATCTCAGTGACGTCATGGACCGCTTTCAGGCCGTGCCGCCCCAAGCCCTGGGACTCGCACTGCTGTTCACCGCCGCGAGCTACCTGGCCCTGACGGGTTACGACCTCTTGGCCCTGCATCATGTGGGGCACCCCCTGCCCTTTCCCCGGGTTGCCTTGACGTCCTTCATCGCCACCGCCGTGGGGCACAACCTGGGGGTGGCCATGCTCTCCGGGGGAGCCGTTCGCCTGCGCATGTACACGGCCGCGGGGCTGTCCGCAACGGAGGCGACCGCGGTGGTGGCTATCGTGGGCCTGACGTTCGGAATCGGCGTGACACTGGTGACGGCAGTGGTACTCGCGCTAGCCCCCCATGAGGCCGCGATGCTGCTCCACGTTTCCGAGGACATGGCGCGTGCCGCGGGCCTCGTCGTGCTGACCCTACTTGGTTTCTATCTGCTCTGGGGCGCCTTTCGCCGCACGCCGATCAAGCTTGGGGCCTGGGAGATTCGGGTACCCGGCATAACCACCAGTCTCGGGCAGATCGCCCTGGCCGCCGCGGATCTGGCCTGCGCGGCCGCGGCGCTGTACACCTTGCTGCCGAGCGACATGGCGCCGACCTTCCCGGTCTTCCTGAGTGTCTATGTACTGGCGATCGTGGCCGGGATCGCGAGCCACGTTCCCGGTGGGATCGGGGTATTCGAAACGGTGCTGGTGCTGGGGCTCCCGGCGGTGCCGAAGGACGCCCTTCTAGCGGCAGTGCTGGTCTATCGACTCATTTACTACCTGCTGCCCCTCGGAATCGCCGTCTTGCTCGCCGCCGTCCATGAGCTGCAACTCCAGCACCGCCACATCGCCCGGGGCCTGGAATTGACCCAAGACGCATTGGAAGGGGTCGTCCCCCAGGTCATGGCAGTCGCCGTGTTCGTCTCCGGAGCGGTATTGCTGTTCTCGGGTGCCTCACCCGGGTCGAGCGACCGGATCGAGATATTGGGCGACTTGCTTCCCCTGCCGCTGCTGGAGGCTTCGCATCTGACCGGGAGCTTGGTGGGCCTGGGACTGACCGTCTTGGCGGGCGGTCTCTACCGCCGCGTAAACGCTGCCTATCACCTGGCGCTCGGGCTGCTCATCGTCGGTATCTTCGCCTCCCTGTTGAAGGGCCTGGACTGGGAGGAGGCACTGCTGGCGGGCTTGGCGGCGGCGGCGTTATGGGCCGGCCGGGGGGCGTTCTACCGGAAATCCGCCTTGCTAGAGCAACGTCTCACGCCGGGTTGGATCGCCGCGGTAGCCCTTGCCATGGGGGGCAGCGTGTGGCTAGGCCTGTTCGCCTTCAAACGGATCGAATACGTCCACGATCTATGGTGGCAGTTTGCGTTCGACGCCGATGCGCCGCGTTTCCTGCGGGCCACCTTGGTGGTGGTCACCGCAGCCACCCTGCTGGCACTGGTACGCCTGCTGCGACCGGCTCCGCCCCCACCCGGGCTGCCGAATGCCGAAGAGCTTCGGCGCGCGGAGATGCTGGTGACCGGCTCGGCTGCCGCGGACGCGGCCCTTGTGCTGCTGGGGGACAAGCGCATCCTGTTCGATGAACGGGATTCAGGATTCCTCATGTTCCAGATCCGGGGCCGCAGCTGGATCGTCATGGGTAATCCGGTGGGGCCGTCGGAGGTGGCGGAGACACTGGCCTGGCGCTTCCGGGATTTATGCGACCGCTACGGGGGGCGGCCGGTCTTTTACCAGGTAAGCCAAGAATACCTACCCCTCTACCTGGACCTGGGTCTCACCCCGATCAAGATCGGCGAGGAAGGGATCGTTGACCTAACCAATTTCTCCCTGGAAGGCAGTGCCCGGGCAAAGCTCCGCCAAGCGCGTACCAAGGTCGTCAAGACCGGAGTCCAGTTCGACGTAGTTGATACACATGCCTTGGATGACACCCTGATGGATGGGCTGAAGACGGTGTCCGATGCCTGGCTCGAAGCGAAGCAAATCCGCGAAAAGGGCTTCTCCGTCGGGCGCTTCGATCCCTGCTATCTACGCCACTTCCCAATTGCGCTGGCGCGGAAGGACGGCGAGTTGCTAGCGTTCGCGAATCTGTGGACTGGGGCGGGAAAGGCGGAGCTGTCGGTGGATCTGATGCGCCACCTGCCGCAAGCCCCCAATGGGGTGATGGATTTCGTGTTCGTCGAGCTGATGCTTTGGGGTGCAGCCCTGGGCTATCGCCGATTTAACCTGGGCATGGCGCCCTTGTCGGGGCTGGAGACACATGCCCTGGCGCCGCTCTGGCACCGAATCGGCACACTGACGTTCCGCCACGGAGAACAGTTTTACAATTTCCAAGGCCTGCGTGCCTATAAGGAAAAATTCCAGCCCCAATGGAACCCGAAATACCTCGCCGTCCCACGAGGCGCCACCCTGCCCACGGTCCTGCTGGACCTATCTGCCCTGATCGCCGGCGGGATGCGGGGAATCGTCACCCGCTAGTCAGCTCCTTAAGGCGTCTCCCACTCTCCGACGAACCCGGGGTGCGGGTTCGTTGACCGCTCGCGCGACGGGAACGCCGCCCCCAAAAGGACGGGCCAAGAAATCAGCCTCCGGGGGTCAGGCAGCAGGGCGAGCACGTATAAAATTGCGCAAGGACAATCTTTTGCGGCACGATAGTGAGAAACTGTCTGAGGAGTTTCTCATGTCGACCAGCTTCATCGAATATTTTTCGCAGCTTCGGGATCCTAGGGTTGAGCGCAACAAGCTATACCCGTTGATGGAAATCCTGCTGTTGGCAGTCTGTGCGATGCTCAGCGGAGCGGAAGGCTGGGAGGCGATGGAAGAGTTCGGGAAGGCGAAACTAGATTGGCTGCGCACGTTTGCGCCGTTCGCCAACGGCGTGCCCCCACACGATCGCATTGCCACGGTGATCTCGCGGCTGAACCCGAAGACGTTTCAGGCGTGTTTTTGCAGTTGGACGCGTACGGTGGCAGACGTCACCGACGGCGAGGTCGTCGCGGTCGACGGCAAGACGGCGCGCGGCTCGCGTGATCGGCGCCGCGCCAAGCATGCGCTGCACATGGTCAGCGCCTGGGGTAGCCGCAACCGTCTGGTGCTGGGGCAAGAAGCCACTGCGGAGAAATCCAACGAGATCACGGCCATTCCCAAGCTTCTGGAGCTGCTGGAGCTCAAAGGTTGCATCGTGACCATCGATGCGATGGGCTGTCAGACCAAGATCGCCGCGCAGATCGTCGATCAGGGCGGCGACTACGTCCTCGGGCTCAAGGGCAATCAGAATGCGATGCACGAGGAGGTCAAGGAGTTCTTCGCCACCGCGACCGCGGGTGGCTTCGCCGGTGTCGACTATGACTACACCGAGGAGACCGACAAGGACCACGGGCGCCTGGAAGTGCGCCGCTACTGGATTTCCGAGCAGTTGGGCACCTTATCCGACACCGAGCGTTGGCAGGGGCTGCGCAGCATCGGCCTGGTCGAGCGCGAGTGCTGGATCGATGATCGCCACACCGTGGAGCAACGCTTGTTCATCACCTCCATCCCCGCCGATGCCAAGCGCTTCGCCCAGGCGGTGCGCGGTCACTGGGGGGTGGAGAACCGCCTACACTGGCGCCTGGATGTCGTCCTCGGTGAAGACGCCAGCCGCATCCGCAAAGGCAACGCGCCGGCGATTCTGACCTCGATTCGCCATCTGTGCATGAATCTGTTCGAACAAGAGCCCTCCAAGCTGCGCTTGGCGCAGAAGCGCCGCAAGGCCGCTTGGGACGATGACTACCGCGCTAAGGTCGTCTTTGGCTGATGATTTATACGCGCTCGCCCTGGGTCAGGCAGCCAAAAAGCCCCGTGGGTACCTGTGCACAGGGTATACTTCCGCTCTTGCGGCGCCGCACGCAGGTTTGGCCCGGGCCAGGCAGGACGAAAAGGGGCCGCGGGCGCCGAAGCGCCGGAACGAAGAGATGCGCGGCCGGGATGGGTCGGCGATTTGAATTCTTCGAGCCCTGCCGGGCTCAGCCTGAGTGCTGGAGTAGGGACCAATGGCAGTGGCCGCGAGCAGACGAGCCGTGATGACGTTATTCTCCGATCCCCTGTGCCCCTATTGCCATCGGGTACGCATGGTCCTCGCCGAGAAGGGGATCGCCGTCGACGTGGTGGATGTGGACGCCCGGAACCTGCCCGATGAGTTGATGGACTTCAACCCTTACGGCAACGTACCCACCCTGGTCGACCGCGACCTGCGGCTCTTCGACTCGCGGATCATCATGGAATATCTGGACGAGCGCTTCCCCCACCCGCCCCTGCTTCCGGTGGACCCGGTCTCGCGCGCCAGTTCCAGGTTGTTCATGTATCGGATCGAGCGCGATTGGTATGGAGCGATGGACCGCATCTTCACGGGTGATGACTCGGAGGCCGCCCAGGCGCGCAAGGAGCTGCGCGAAAGCCTGATCGCCACGGCCCCGGTGTTCGGTGCCCATCCCTTTTTCATGAGCGACGAGTTCTCCCTGGTGGACTGCTGCGTAGCGCCCCTGCTATGGCGACTCCCGGCCCTCGGCATCGAGATTCCTGAGCAGACCAAGGGCCTGCCCGCCTACATGACCCGCATCTTTGCTTGGGAGGCGTTCCGCGCCAGCCTTACCGAGGCCGAGCGGGAGCTGGTCGCCGAATCTTGAGCGGCGTCGCACCCTCAGACCTGCCTCCATGACCCCTGAAGAACCCACGCTGACCTCCACCAAGCCCTATCTGGTGCGGGCCATTTATGAGTGGATCCTCGACAACGAGCTCACCCCACATCTGCTGGTGGACGCCCAATATCCCGGCGCACGGCTGCCGGCGGAGTTCGTCCAGGACGGACAAATCGTACTCAACATCGCACCCGGCGCGGTTCGCGACCTCGTGATGGGCAACGACTGGATCAGTTTCGGGGCCCGATTCGGCGGCGTAGCCCGCGAGCTGATGGTGCCCTCCGAAGCGGTGCTCGGAATCTTCAGCCGTGAGAACCGGCAGGGCATGGTCTTTCCGCCCCCGGAATACCCGCAGGAGGCGACGGGCGAGTCCGCTGCCTCCCAAGCGCCGGCACAGAGACCGACCCCGCGCCGCATTGCGGGCGACGGCAGGGAGGCGAAGACGGCAGACCCGAAGGGCAAAGGGAAAGGCAAAGGCGGACCCAGCCTCAAGGTCGTGAAGTAGCGGTCGGACCTATCGGGAATCGGCGGGCTGCGCGGGCAACCCGAAGCTCAGCTCCTCGAGGTCAATCCCGCGAAGCACCAGATAGCCACTGCGCCGCCCCACCCCCTCCTCGCTGAAGTCGAAGCGGTAAACCCGGCGGAGGCGCATCCCATCCCCGCGCCAGCTAACGCCGAGTCGGCGCAGGGCCACCGCCTGGTCTAAGAACTGGAGGTCGCGCCGCTCGCAGGCCGCCTTGCAGATCCCGAGCGCGATCTCGCGGGCACGCAGGCTGTCGAGCCAGAACCAGCCGGCCAGCAGCAGCAGTAAGAGCGCAAGGAGATTGGACATGCTCGAGGGCAGGCGGACCGGTCTTCATAAAGGCCCGGAATTCGGGCTCGGCGGCGATTGTACAGGCTCCCTCCCATTGTCCGCCCAACCGCGCATGCCGGCAGGAAGCCGACAGGCACCGTGGCCCGACTGTCATCTGGTATTCCTATAATTCCTGAGTCCTTGTGCTGGGTAGCCGTGCCACTGACCTGGGCTCCCAGCGTCTCGTGAAGACACCACTGTCGCCAACGAGGAGAACCCCACGAGGAAACCAATCCTGTTGACCCTAATCGCGCTGACCGGTGCTGCGGCCATCGGCCTCACTGCCTGCGGCCCCAGCGAGGCGCCCAAGCAGCAGGCTGCCAAACCCGAGACCACCGCCAAGCCCGAGCAGACCATGGTCGAGAAGGCCGTCGGTGCCGCCAAGGAGGCCACCGAGACCGCCGGCGAGAAATTGGGTGCTGCCGCGGAGCGCGCATCGGAGGCGGCGGGATCCGCCATGGATAAGGGCAAGGAGATGGCCGCGGTGGCCAGCGACAAGACCGGCGAGATGATCCAACAGATCAAGGACTATATCGCCGAGAACAAACCGGAGATGGCCCAGAGCGCGATGGACAAGCTCAGAGCGATGAAAGAGACCCTGCCAGAGAGCGTCAAGTCGGAGATCGCCAAGCTGGAGGCCATGATGGGCCGTGGCGAGCCAGTGCTGACCCCGGCCACCGCACCAGCCGCGACCCCAGCCCCGACCCCTGCAGCAGCGCCGGCAGCCCCGCCCTCCGGTCAGTAACAGACAGCCGTGCGGGCCAGTCGGGACGCATCGGCTCGACTGGCCCGACTCAAAACCCGCTCGATCAACTCCGGCGGGCCGTGCGATAGCCGTCTCCGCCGCCCCGCGCCCCGGGTCCATTTGCGGCTGGTGAGGGCGCCCACAAGGTGAGCCAGATCACGCGGGAGGAAGGGGCCTCACGGCGGCCGGGTCACAAGCGAATCCGCGCTGGAACCGGGTTGGAGATGGTCCGGACCGTGCGCCTAGACCTGAGTGGCCGATGAACCGGATTCCCGGATCAGCACCCGAGACTCCGGGTCAAGCTCCAACCGGGCTTCTAGAATCCGGCCCGATTCGTCTCTAAGCCCTTTGATCGGTCGGGTCCGCCCGCGCCGGATCAGGTCCGCGATCTGACGCTCCGTGAGCCGCTTGCCGGCGATCTCCCGCCATACCACGAAATCGCAGCCATCCCGGTAGCGGTCACAGCCGAAGCCTCGATGGCCCTGGATGATTCGGCCACGTCCGCACTTGGGGCAGGACAGCCCTGCGGGCCCGACACCGCCACCAGCACCCCGGTCGCCGGTCTCTGGCACGGTTCGAGCGGAACCGGACCTGCCCTCCGCCGCCGGTGCGACATCGAAGTCGAAGCGCAGCCGGCCCTCGTCGTCCAATCGGAGTGCCGCCGCGAACTGACTACCCGCCTTGGACTTGAATCCTTCGATCCGCCCGGTACGGCCGTCCTTGAGCAGGGCCCGCACCTGATCCGTCGAGAGCGGAACCCCTGCGACGGTCTTCCACAAGGTGAAGCCGCAGCCCTCACGGTAGCGGCTGCAGCCGTAGGCTCGATCGGTCTCGGTCAGCTCGCCCTCCCTACACAGTGGGCAGAACCGAATCCCCTCACCCAAGCGTGCCGGATGCGGTACCACCGAAGTGGCGCGATTGCCTCCACGTGCCGTCCTCTTGGCCCCACGTACCCGGCCTCCGGCTCCGGCCCGGGCGACCTCCGCTTGCTCCGCAGTGAATGAGATCCCCGCCCACACCTTTGGGATCAAGTTCCGCACCAGTGCCACGATCCCCGCATAGAACTCACTCACCGCGCGGGTCCCCTCCTCCACTTCCTTGAGCCGCCGTTCCCATTCGGCGGTGAGCTCCGGACTCTTCAGAGGCGCAGCCACTACGCCGATCAGGACCCGGCCTTTCGGCGTCGCGCGCAACTGCTTGCGTTGGCGCTCCACGTAACCGGTACGGATCAGCTTCTCGATGGTCTCGGCACGGGTCGCAGGGGTGCCCAGCCCCGAGGCTCGCATAGCCCGCGCCAGGTCCTTATCCTCGATGCTTCGTCCGGCGTTCTTCATGGCGGCCAGTAGGGTCGCGTCCGTATAGGGCCGTGGCGGGCTGGTCTCGCGCTCGCAAACCTCGAGCCGCGCCACATGCACGATCTGACCAGCCTCCAGAAGGGGCAGGGCCTGGTCTTCCCGCGCCGCCTCCAGACCGCGAACCTTATCCTCCGAGCCGTCCGCGGCATCGGTGCGACGGTCCCGGCGCACCGCTACCCGCCAGCCTGGATCCAGCTCTCGGCTGCCGCGGGCCACGAAGTCCACGCCGCCGATGTCGAGCCGGACTCGGGTCTCTTCCACCACCTGGTCCGGAAGGAATACCGATACGAAACGGGTCTGAACCAGGTCGTAGACCCCGCGCAGGAGACCGCCCAGACCCGCGGGGACCGGTTTGCCGGTGGGCAGGATGGCGTGATGATCGGTGAGTTTCGTCTTGTCCACATAGGCCCGCCCGAGCCGATGACCGGCTGCGAGGCGCTCCAGGGCAGCAGGGGCCTGGGGGTGATCCAGCCCCCGCAGAATCCCCGGCAGCTCGCCCACCATGTCCTCCGAGATGTGGCGGCTCTCGGTGCGCGGATAGCTGATGAGCTTGTGGGTCTCGTAGAGGGACTGGGCCAGATCCAGGACTTGAGCCGCGGTCAGCCCTAGGCGCCGGTTGGCATCACGCTGCAGGCTGGTCAGGTCATAGAGGGGCGGCGGCGGCTCGCGACGGACCTGCTGGTCCAACTCCCGCACGATGCCGGTTTCATGGGGTGCGAGTGAGTCGCGCAGACGCTCCGCCTCGGCCTTGTCCGCGAGACGGGTCTCCCCGTCCTTGCTGTAGAGTGCGCGAAATCCCTCCTTCAGGTGTGCCGCGAGCTCGTAAAAAAAGGACTTCTGGAAGGCGGCGATCTCCTCATCCCGGGCCACAATCATGGCGAGCGTCGGAGTCTGGACTCGTCCGATGGTGCACAGTACTCGGTTGTGAACCGTGTAGGCACGGGTGAGGTTCATGCCCACCAGCCAGTCGGCCTGGGCGCGGGCGCGGGCGGCATGGGCCAGGTCATCGTAGGCGGCACCGGGCTTGAGCACCCGGAACCCGGCGCGGATGGCCTCGTCCGTGAGACTCGACACCCACAGTCGCTCGACGGGCTTGCTGCAGCGGGCCTGCTCGTAGATGAGACGGAAGATGTGCTCGCCTTCGCGCCCCGCATCGGTGGCGCACACCAGACGCTCGTGCTCCGGGGAATCGATGAGCCCTTTCACCACCTTGAACTGGTCCGCGGTCTTGGGCTGGAGCTTGAGCCGCCATCGATCCGGGACCATGGGCAGCTGGCCGGCGGACCAACGCCCCTTCCACGGCGGACCATAGTCGTCCGGCTCCGCGAACTGGACCAGGTGTCCCAGGGCCCAGGTCACGCAATAGCCGTTGCCCTCCAGGCACCCCTGGCCCTTTCGGTTGGCCCCCAGCACCCGGGCAATGTCCCGCGCCACGCTGGGTTTCTCGGCGATGACGACGATGCTCACGACCGGGACGGTTCAGGGGTGTCGGAAACGCGTGGTCATTGAGCGGATGCCAGCTTGAGGCCGACGATCCCAGTCACGATCAACGCCACAAAGAAGAAGCGCGCCAGAGTCGCCGGCTCACCGAAGATGAAGATTCCGAGCAGGAAGGTCCCCACCGCCCCGATGCCCGTCCAAGCCGCATAGGCTGTTCCCATGGGGATGGCCTTCTGGGCGATCAGAAGCAGGGCCCCGCTCGCCACCATGCAGACAGCGGCAAACCCGACCCAGCCCCAGCGCAGCCCCTCGTGGGTCATTCCGAGCTTGAGCCCGACTGGCCAACCCCACTCGAAGATCCCCGCGATCACCAGGTAGACCCAGGCCATGAACAGTCACTCCCATGGAAAATGCGCTCTGTCTACACCGACATCTCGCCCGAGTCCACATCGGGCCCGCGGGCCGGCTTATCTGGCCGCTTTTACGCTGACGGGCATTTCGAGGCTGGAACGTGGCGGCCGAGACGTCACGACCCGCTGGTTGAGGAGGCCAGGGTGCTGTGATTTCGGTTGCCCCGCTTCTGCTTGCCGATAAGATTGGGTGCGCTAACGAGACCGACCGCAGGTAAACGACATAGATGAGCACAGCAATCGCGCCGGAGACGAGCTGGATCGACCGCCTGGGACGATTCGCGCCTGGGGTGCCGGCGCTCTTGCGCTACAAGGCTGCCGATCTCCCGCACGATGTGCTTGCAGGGCTGTCAGTGGCGGCGGTGGCCCTGCCGGTGGGGGTGGCCTATGCCCAGCTTGCCGGGTTCGACCCGGTGATCGGCCTCTATTCCAGCATGCTGCCGCTGCTGGCCTATGCCCTGTTCGGGACCTCGCAGCAACTGGTGGTGGGGCCAGACGCGGCCACTTGTGCCCTGGTGGCGGCGGCGGTAGCGCCGCTCGCGGGTGGAGACCCGGCCCTTTACCTGTCGCTCTCAATGGCGCTGGCCCTGCTTGCGGGCCTGGTTTGCATCGGCGCCAGCTTTCTGCGCCTGGGTGCGCTCGCGGACTTCCTGTCCCGGCCGATCCTGGTCGGCTTCCTCAACGGGATCGCGCTCCACATCATCCTGGGCCAGAGCGGCAAGCTCTTCGGGTTCGACCTGGCGGCGCCCGGCATCGTCCCCCGCGCCGTCGAGCTTGTCGGGAAGCTGGGGCAGACCCATTGGCCGACCCTGGGAGTGGGCGCCGCCACCGTGCTGGCCCTGATCCTGGCCCCGCGTTGGTTTCCGCGCCTGCCGGCGGCCCTGATCGCCATCGCGGTCGCGGCGGGAGTGGTCGCCATCTTCGGACTGGACGGAATGGGCGTGGCGACCGTAGGCGCGGTACCGGCCGGGCTGCCGGCATTCGTTCTGCCAACCATCCCGCTGGACCGGCTTGCCGATCTGCTGGGCGCCGCCGCGGGCATCGCACTCATGAGCTTCACCAGCGCCATGCTCACGGCCCGGAGCTTCGCCGCCAAAAACCACTATGACGTCGACGTGGACCGGGAGTTCTCGGCACTCGGGGCCGCCAATATCGCCTCCGCCCTGTCCCAGGGCTTCGCAATCAGCGGAGCAGACTCGCGAACCGCCATGAGCGACTCCGCCGGTGGGCGCACCCAGTTAACCGGGATCGTCTCGGCCCTGGCCATCGCCTTGGTCCTGATGTTTCTCACCGAGCCCCTGAAGTACGTCCCCATCGCCGCGCTGGGGGCGGTGCTGATCAAGGCGTCGCTGTCGCTGATGGACCTCGCGACCCTGAAGCAACTCTACGCGTTAGACAAGAAGGAACTGGCCCTGTCGCTTTTTGCGACCCTCGGGGTCGTCTGGGTGGGGGCCATCGATGCCATCCTGGTGGCCGTCGCGCTCGCCTTGATGCGCTTCGTGAAAATCGTGGCGCGACCCAAGGCGGAGCAGCTCGGGCGGGTGAAGGGGCTCCCCGGGTTCCACTCGGTCGGCAATTACGCTGAAGTCGAGACGACCCCTGGGCTGGTCCTCTGGCGCTTCAATGCCGCCGTGGTGTTCTTCAACGCCGCCTATTTCAAGCGCGAGGCCATGCGCCTTATCGACGAGGCGGGGCCCAGTCTCAAGTGGTTCGTAGTGGACGCCTTACCCGTGACCAGTGTGGACGTGACGGGCACCTATGCCATCCATGAGCTGCACGAGGAACTGAAGCGTCGCGGCGCCAAGCTGGTGGTCGCGGGCCGCCGGACAGAGGTGGCCCGCTCCCTGCGGCGACAAGGGATCTCTGAGGAGACCATGGCGGACTTCCATTTCCCAACCCTGCGCCAGGCCTGGCGCGCCTACCGGAAGACCTACAGCTTGGACCAGCCGCGAGGGCAGGTGGAGCCGAATTCCGCAGATGAGGAGACGTCAGACGGGGATGCGGCGGGGCGCAAGGCGTAACCCGCCAAGCCGCCTCGCCAACGGGGCCGCCTGACTGGACGAATCAGGGAAAACCCTTCACCATGTCCCCAAAGCTGGCATTGTCGGGAACCCCCTTGGAAAGCGACCCCCTATCCGTCGTCGAAGCCTATTTCGCCGCCCGTGACGCCTCCGATTACGAGCGTGCGCGCACCTATCTCGCGGATGAGGGGTTCGAGTTCGATAGCCCCATCATGCGCTTCAAATCCGCCGACGACTTCATCCAACACATAGCCCTCGCGAGCGGCATCGTCCAATCGGTGGAGACCCGAAAGGTCTTCGTGGACGGCAGCGATGTCTGTCACTTTCAGACTTACCGGTTACAAATCTCGGAGAAGTTCTCGGTCGCCTTTGCACACTGGGCCCGGGTGCACGAGGGTCGCATCGTGCGCATCGAGGCCCTGTTCGACGCCTCTGCCTATCGGGAGCTCTTCCCCGGGGAGGTTTAGCCCCCATTTCCTGCCAAAGCGCATCAAGCGCTGATGTGAACCCCGCGCGCCGCCCAGACCGTCCAGCCCATCCGGTACGCTCCCCATGTTCGCTCACTCCAGAGCCCTGACGACCCATTCGAGTGAGTCCAGACCATGCAGACCTCGTGGAAGGACAGCATCTATCTCCAGCGCGAGCAGCTCGCTAGCATCCTGCACCAGCCCCTGTCCGCGCTCGCCCAGCGCTGTGCGCCCGTCTGGGGCGATCGGCAGGGTTTGAACGACGTTCTCGCCGAGGGCTTCGTCGATATCCCCCACTGCACTTACCTCTATTGCGTGGGGACGGACGGGGTGCAGATCTCGGACAACATCGGCACCAGCGGCGCGGAGCTCGGCCACGTGGGGCGCGACCGCTCCCAGCGCCCTTACATGTGCGAGCCGATGCCCTCCTGGGGTTTCCTGCTGTCAGACGCCTACATCAGCCTGCGCCAGAAACGCCCATCCCTGACCGCCCTCCAGTTGGTGTGGGGAGAGGGTGGCGCACTTGGCTACCTGGGAGCGGATTTCGACCTGCGGGATCTGCCCGTAACCTCGGCGCTCTACGACGAGCCTGACGCCTGGCGCCAGGTGAAGGGGGACCCCGCGATCCGCGGCACGCTGTTCCAGCAGTGCCGGGTGGAAAGCCCCATGGACCGGAACCTCGATCGGGCCCTGTCGATTCTGGAAGAGCTGCTGACGGAGCGCGGGGTCTTTCAGTGCCAAATCCATTTCTCGAGCAGTCAGGCCACGATCTGGACGCTCGACGACCCCTTTCGTTACCGCATACTGGACCAGGAGGCCTTGAGCGATCCGGACATCTGTCTGGTCTACCCGCCCCAGCCGTACCCTGCGGAAGCGCTGATCCCGCGAGAGGACGTGGCGCGGGTCCTGGAACGTCTAAAGAGCCTTCGACTGGTGGACGAAAATATTTACCTGCGCCAGTCGTCCATCAATCTCTTCAACGGCATGGTGAGCCTTACCTTCTCGTGCGACGGCTCCCATTACATGCCCCACGGCCAGTTCCTGGGGTCGAGCACCGCGTTCTGGTTTGGAACCGCGACCTGAGCGAAATGCCGCCGTCCGCAACCGCTCCGGGCGCGCGCGCCGCTCCCCTCAGCATCTGTGGCGCGAGATTGCCGCGACAGACAGGATCATCCTGAGGTCTCTGCCAGCCAGGCGCGGGCCGCCTCCATCTGGTCCCCCTGGAAGTGTTTGATCTCGGCAGATACAAAGTGCCCGGCCACCCGCTCCGCCAGATCGCCAAGCTTGGAGTCCGTCACCAACGCCACGCGCGCGATCTCGCGGTGGTGCTCGCGCACGAAGGTCAGGTGGCGCAGCAAGGCCCCCAGGTTCTCCCAGCCAGGGAAGGTCGGTGCCTCGATCAAGAGGCCGTTGAGTCCGCCGGCCTGTTCAATGTAGGGGTCGACCTCAGCCGCCAAGTTCTCGAAATCCACGGTCTCCAAAGGCCCCTCCGGACGAACCTGGAGGATACCGGCGATGCGGTCCAAGGCATGGGTGAGCACGGCAAGTTCTCCGACGTTGGCACCTGCCGAAATCGTAGCAGCCTGCCTCGCGGGAGACGCTGATGAGCGTCACCTTGCGTGCCGAAGAAGGAATCCGGATCGGGGGCCTCAGGTCGCGGCCAGATCGAGCGTTTCAGCTCAAAATACACGTCGCGCCCGCGGGCGGCGTGCTGAGGCAAGGGGGAAGCAGATCGGACGGGATACGAGAGGACCGCAGGTCTCCGGGGTGAATTGACCCCGGGGACCCGCGGTTTCATGGTCAGGAGCCAGTCTTGAGGGTCTTGATGCCAAAGGGCACGTAGGCGGGGCACCAGCCCATGGCCGCGGTGGCAATCGGTATGAGGCCGATGACACCCAGCCAGTTGGAGGTCATGAGACCCCAGACAACAATGGCGACGCCCACAATGGCGCGTACGATGCGATCGGTCTGACCCATATTCTTCGTCATATTGGAACACTCCAAATAGCGCGGAAATAAAAGATACACTCGATGGAAACGCGGCCAGTCTATGCGATCGCGCCCCGAACCGTCGGTGACAATCGTCACGTGCAACACCCGCAATGGCGGCGCAGGGCCCCGCTTCCAAGGGGAGCGATCGATCAAGACCCGAATGGCCTTGGCCCTTCCTAAGCCTCATGGGCGGTCGAGCGCGCGCAGGACTACCAATCGCCGTATCACCCGTGGAGCCGCACGTTCTGCGGCTCCGAAGCCGTCTAATCGAGCGGCCCATGTTTGGCCCGGACGGCCCGCTGGGGCCGCCTGGGCACCGATGCGGGTTGCTCCTGCTGCACAACGGCCCGCAGGCCGCCTTGGGCCAGTCGGGCCGCGATGACGGTCCCCGGCGGTGCCTCTGCCGGGTGTCGAACAATGGCTCCATCGCTTTCTCGGCTGACAATGGCATAGCCCCGGGCCAGGGTGGCCAGCGGGCTCCTGGCTTCCAGCCCCGCCGCGGCGCGGGCCAACCGTTCGCGCCACTGCTCGGCGGCGCGCGTTTGCGCCAAGTAAAGCCGACGCCCAAAGCCATCGAGCATCACGGCGGCGTTCTCCAGACGGCCCTTGGGCGAGCGCGCCACCAGGGCACGTGCAACCGGATCGAGCCGCGAGTGTGCACTGCGCAGCCTCGCACGAGCCACCTCCCCCAAACGGCGCTCAAGCTCGTCCAGACGTTGCGCGCTGCGATCCAGCCGCGCTGCCGGGTGCAGTAGACGCAGGTGCCGGATCGCCGCATCAAGGCGAAGGCGCGCCCCTTGGATCAGGCGCCCCTCCAGGAAGAGGAGCCGGGCCCCCAAGGCGGCGACCCGCTGGGTAACGTGCTCGCCAGAGGGCGCCACGAGCTCGGCGGCCGCGGAAGGTGTGGCCGCGCGCCGATCGGCGGCGAGATCCGCAATCGTGTTGTCCACCTCGTGCCCGATGCCCGTGACCACCGGGATCGCCGAGGCGCGGACCGCCCGCACCAGGGACTCGTCGTTGAAGGCGGCCAGGTCCTCCAGGGAGCCGCCGCCCCGCGCCAGGATCAGCACGTCGCACTCGGCACGCGCATTGGCGACGGCGAGGGCCTCGACCAATGACGGGACAGCCCCCGCACCCTGCACTTGGGCGGGATAGATCAGCACCGGCAGTGCCGGGAAGCGCCGCCCCAGCACCGTGAGCAGGTCGTGGACCGCGGCGCCGGACGGCGAGGTAATGAGCCCAAGCTGGCGAGGGAAGGGCGGCAGCGGGCGCTTGGCGGACTCGGCAAACAGTCCCTCAGCGGCGAGCCGGCGCTTGAGCCGCTCCAACTCGAGCCGAAGGGCCCCCTCGCCGCCCGGCTCCATGTGCTCCACCACCAGCTGGAAGTCGCCCCGGGGCTCGAACAGGGTGACGCGCGCCCGCACTAGGACCTGCTGCCCGCTCGCCGGACGGAAGCCGAGCAGCATACGTTTGGCGCGAAACATGGCGCAGCGTACCTGGGCCGCCTCGTCCTTCAGGGTGAAATAGATGTGGCCCGAGGCGGGCTGGGCGAGATTGGAGAGCTCCCCGCGCACCCACAGCAGAGGGAAGCTGCACTCCAGCACGGCCCGCACCTCGCTCGCAAGGCGCACAACGCTGTAGATGTCGCGGTTGAAGTCGAGCGCGCCGGTTAGGGGCTGGGAGCTCATGGTGTCTCGCCGGTAGGTCACTGCCCCGGGGATGGTAACACCTGGCCCTGGCAGGGACCCGGTGGCCGTCCTGCGGTCGGCGCCGAACCCTTGGAGCTTGACCGAGGCGCCCCTATACTCACGGGTTATTTTTCCAATGCCGTAGCCCCTTCCGGAGAGCCTAAGCCATGCGCCTGATTCAGGAAGCCCTGACCTTCGATGACGTGCTGCTGGTCCCGGCGCACTCCCAGGTGCTGCCCAGCGAGGTCTCGTTCGAGACCCGGCTGACCCGGGAGATCACACTCAAGATTCCCCTGGTGTCGGCCGCCATGGACACGGTCACGGAGGCGCGGCTGGCGATCGCCATGGCCCTGGAGGGGGGCATCGGCATCATCCATAAGAACATGACCGCGGAGCGCCAGGCCCGTGAGGTACTGACGGTCAAGAAGTACGAGAGCGGCATCATCCGCAATCCGCTCACGGTCGGCCCCTATACCAGCATCGGCGAGGTGCTCCAGATTACCCATGCCCACAACATCTCGGGCGTGCCGGTGACCGAGGACGGCAAGCTGGTGGGCATCGTCACCGGGCGCGATCTGCGATTCGAGACCCGTCTCGACGACCCCGTGCGCAACATCATGACGCGCAAAGATCGCCTAGTGACGGTCAAGGAGGGTGCGAGCCGGGAAGAGGTGGTGGCCCTGCTGCACAAGCATCGCATTGAAAAGGTGCTGGTGGTCAACGACGCCTTCGAGCTGCGCGGCCTGATCACCGTGAAGGACATCCAGAAGGCAAAAGACTTCCCGAAGGCGTCCCGGGATCACCACGAGCGCCTGCGTTGCGGGGCCGCGGTCGGTGTCGGCAAGGGGACGGACGAGCGCGTTGAAGCCCTGGTCGAAGCAGGGGTGGACGTCATCATCGTCGATACCGCCCACGGCCATTCCCAGGGCGTGCTGGACCGGGTGAGCTGGGTCAAGGGCCGATATCCCGAGGTGCAGGTCATCGGCGGCAACATCGCCACCGCGGATGCCGGCCGCGCCCTGGTGGAGGCTGGGGCGGACGCGGTCAAGGTGGGCATAGGTCCGGGCTCAATCTGCACCACGCGCATCGTCGCCGGAGTCGGAGTTCCCCAGATCACCGCCGTGGCCAATGTGACCGAGGCCCTCGACGGAACCGGCGTACCGGTAATCGCAGACGGGGGCCTGCGCTACTCAGGCGACGTCGCCAAGGTGATCGCAGCAGGCGCGCACAGTGTGATGATCGGCGGACTCTTCGCTGGCACTGACGAGGCCCCCGGCGAGGTGGAGATCTACCAGGGCCGTTCCTACAAATCCTATCGGGGCATGGGGTCGCTCGGCGCCATGGGCTCCAGGGACGGATCCAGCGACCGCTATTTCCAGGAGAACGCGGAGAAGGACAAGCTGGTGCCTGAGGGCATCGAGGGTCGGGTCCCGTACAAGGGCAGCGTGCTCAACGTGATTCATCAACTGGTGGGCGGCCTGGGCTCAGGCATGGGCTACACGGGCTGCGCCACCATCGAGGAGATGCGCACCAAACCCCAGTTCGTGCGCGTCAGCGGTGCTGGCATCCGCGAGTCCCACGTTCACGACGTCCAGATCACCAAGGAAGCACCGAACTACCGGATCGACAATTGAGTGGCGAGGACCCAGGAGTTTGGGCCCCAGCCATCCGCCGCTCGTCGCTGACCATTAACCACTCGCCACTCGCCACTCGCCACCCAATGGACATCCACGCCGACCGCATCCTGATCCTGGACTTCGGCTCCCAGTACACCCAGCTCATCGCCCGCCGCGTGCGCGAGGCCGGGGTCTACTGCGAGCTCCACCCTTGGGACTTCGGCGCCGAGGCGATCCGTGACTTCGCCCCAAAGGGCGTCATCCTCTCGGGGGGACCCGAGTCGGTACACGAGGCCGAGACCCCCCGCGCCGACCCCTTGGTCTTCGACCTGGGGGTGCCGGTGCTCGGAATCTGCTACGGGCTCCAGACGATGACCGCACAGCTCGGCGGGACCGTGGCCCCGGCCACCCACCGCGAATACGGCTATGCCCAGGTTCGGGCGCGCGGCCACTCGAAGCTCTTGCGCGACATCGAGGACCACGCAAGCCCCGAGGGCTATGGGCTGCTGGACGTGTGGATGAGCCATGGGGACAGAGTCGAGTCCCTGCCGACGGGTTTCCACGTCATCGCCGAAACCGACAACGCACCGCTCGCCGGCATCGCGGATGAGGAGCGCGGGTTCTACGGGCTCCAGTTCCACCCGGAAGTGACCCATACACGCCAGGGCGCGCGCATCCTGGACCGCTTCGTCCACGAGATCTGCGGCTGCAGCCGGCTCTGGACCCCCGGTCGGATCATCGACGACAGCATCCGGCAGGTGCGTGACCAGGTGGGCGAGGACTCGGTTCTGCTGGGCCTGTCCGGCGGGGTGGACTCCAGCGTAGTCGCCGCTTTGCTGCACCGGGCCATCGGCGAGCAGCTCACCTGCGTCTTCGTGGACAACGGGCTGCTGCGCCTCGACGAAGGCGATCAGGTCATGATGACCTTCGCCCGCCATATGGGCGTCAAGGTGATCCGGGTGAATGCCACCGAGCGCTTCCTCGGGCGGCTCAAAGGGGTCACAGACCCCGAGCAGAAGCGCAAGATCATCGGCAACACCTTCATCGAGGTCTTCGACGACGAGGCGGCGAAGCTGGAGGACGTCAAATGGCTGGCTCAGGGCACGATCTACCCTGATGTGATCGAGTCTGCCGGCGCCAAGACTGGCAAGGCCAAGGTGATCAAGTCCCATCACAACGTGGGCGGGCTGCCGGAGGAAATGAACCTGCAACTGGTCGAGCCTCTGCGCGAGCTGTTCAAGGACGAGGTGCGCAAGATCGGCATTGAGCTCGGTCTGCCCTCTGAGATGGTGTACCGCCACCCCTTCCCGGGTCCCGGCCTCGGGGTGCGCATTCTGGGGGAGGTGAGGGAGGAGTTCGCCAAGACCCTGCGTCAGGCCGACCACATCTATATTGAAGAGCTCTACCGGTCGGGGCTCTACGACAAGGTCTCCCAGGCCTTCGCCGTGTTCCTGCCGGTGCGCTCCGTTGGCGTGGTGGGTGATAACCGACAGTACGCCCACGTGATTGCGCTCCGCGCTGTGGAGACCATCGACTTCATGACCGCGCGCTGGGCCCACCTTCCGTACGACTTCCTGGACACGGTGTGCCGGCGCATCGTCAACGAGGTGCCGGATGTCTCCCGAGTGGTCTATGACATCACCGGCAAGCCGCCGGGCACCATCGAGTGGGAGTAGGCGCCGAGCCCCGATCTGGCGGCCCGGACGCCATCGACCTGATCCACGCCAAGTGGATGGCCCATGCCCTAACGCTCGCGCGCCGGGCGGCCGACGAGGGTGAGGTACCGGTCGGCGCCGTTGTAGTGCTGGACGGCGAGCAAGTCGGCGAGGGCTGGAATCGGCCCATCGCGGCCCATGACCCGACTGCCCACGCGGAGATCCAGGCCCTGCGCGACGCCGCACGACGGATCGGTAACTATCGCCTCACCGGCTCCACCCTCTATGTCACTCTAGAGCCCTGCGTCATGTGCGCCGGGGCCATCGTCCATGCGCGGGTCGAGCGGGTGATTTATGGCGCCCCAGACCCCAAGGCGGGGGCCTGCGGCAGTGTCTTCGACCTGCTGCCCTCTGACGGGCGATTCAACCACCGAACCGCCTGCGTGGGTGGCACACTGGCCGAGGACTGCGCAGAGTTCCTGCGGGCCTTTTTCCGGGCCCGGCGCTGAGGCCTGAGGGCATCGCCAGCAAGCCGGCGAAGCGTTGAGGGCACGCTGCCACCATGGACATCCCCGGTTCAGCCACTTAGACTGTGCGACTCGCCGCCATCCACGGCGGTGCCCCGGAGAGGTGCCGGAGTGGCCGAACGGGCCTGACTCGAAATCAGGTGTACGCGCGAGCGTACCGTGGGTTCGAATCCCACCCTCTCCGCCAATTCAATAACTTAGACTAGCGTCCCTTCGCATAGAGCGTGTGGATAAGCGTCAGTTTTGTGCATTGGGTGTCACCTGTAGTGTCACCTGCCCCATAAAAAAGGCGGGGCCGATGACCTAGCGAGAGAGACGGGGACCCAGGCGACCCAGGCGAGGCGGGCTGGCACGCCGCGCGAGGGAGGTACATACCCTAGAAGGGTGCTCGTCCACGCTCGACGTGCCGCAATCGCGGTGGTCCTCGATTTCCAGCTCGTCGGCCACGACCCACCAGAGTTCGCGCCGCCGCTCGCGTGCGGTGCCTTGCCGCCCGGGCTGATCGAGTGCTTCCAACAGGCCCTCGACGTAGAGCAGCCAGTCTTGGAATCCGCGGCATAAGGTCGCTCGTCCCCCATAATCTCCAGCGCCCTCCCGACCTGAAGCGACACCACCGGCTTGCATCGCATCCGGCACCGCTCGGTCCCCGTGCCAGGTCGGCACAGATCCCAAACTGAAGTCTCCCGCGAAATTCACTCAGCCAGCCTCGCCCGGCGATCGGCATCGCAAACAACGCGAGGGAGCGCCTCACGGCGTAACCCGCTGGTATCGGGGTTTTTGGGCTCCACTGGGACCGGTGGCAAGCGGACGGGCGAACAAGAGGAACGCGCTGAAGCGCGGGAATCGAGGCACTGCTGTGCCCCAACTGCTAACAGTCGGAAGGGAGACGGTGAGCGTCTCCTAAACGCGCAGAGCAGCCTCTCGCGGCAGGCCGCAGCGGCGGCGGCTGAACGCTGATATGTGAAGCTTCACATATCAGCGTCTATGTGAAGATCCAAACTATGTGAAGTTCGGTGAGGTGCATTCGGTGACTGTCGCGCCGTTGCTGACCTGAGGGGAGAGTTGCCGCGCGGGAACTTCACATAGTTTTCCGGTTTTCTGAAGAAGTGTCAGCAACTTCAGGAGACCGCGATGACTGCGACCCTACAGCTTTCTGAAAATCCACTCGGCCAGCTGCGATCCACTCCGCTGGCGCCCTATGCGGGTATCTACGAGGGATATCTTGGCGACCACGGCTATGCGCCGTCGACCCAGGGAGGCTACCTCCGCTGCCTTGTCCACTTTGGGCGGTGGATGAGCCAGTGCGGACTGAACGCGGAGGACCTTGACGAAGAGGGCGTCGCGCAGTTTCTCGACGAGCATCTGCCGCATTGCCGCTGTCCGGCTCCGGTCGTGCACAGGCGCGAGGATCTTCGGGCCGCACTCGGCCATCTCCTCGTGGTCCTGCGAGCCAATGCCGTGATCCCGGAACGGGTGCTGACAGCAACGCCCGTGGATGAGGAACTGCGTCGTTTCGATGAGCACATGGAGTATGTGCAGGGACTCGCAGCGAAAACGCGTCGAGAGCATCGCCGTTCGGTTCACTGCTTGCTTTTGGAGCAATTCGGCCAGGGACCCCTCGATATTTCGGCGATCACACCAGGCGATGTGCGTCGGTTCATCACCGATCAGAGCACGCATTACAGTTCCCCGGGCGGAATTGTCGCGGTGATCTCGTCGCGGATGACAACAACCAGGTCGTCTTCGGCGACCACGCGGTTTGAGGGCAGTGTGCAGAACGGGCAGTCTAGGCCGGGGTCCACAGCTGCGCTCCCGCCGCCAGCAGTCGAGCATGGGAGTTTTCAACGACGGAAAAGATCTCCTCAGCAATACGCTGTGGCGAGTCCGCCGAAGGGCAAGGTCTCTGAAAATACCTTTGGTAGGTTGCGAAGACATCGCGTTGGATCGGCTCACCGCCTGCGCCCACACACCGTTCTAGGAACCCGACGTACCGTTGACGGAGGCTCCGATTCCACGAAGGCAATCCGTCGGACTTCCCGCCTTGTCCCCGATTCGCCTTTGGCGACGCCGGAACGAGGTTCCAGAACAGGTTCACTGGGAATCGTGACCACGGAAGCAAGTGGTCCAGGTCCCAAGAGTTCCCGAGCGCCGCGTCGGTGTACAGGCAGTGTGTTAGACCAAGGTTGCAGTACAGTACCTTTAGCTCCCGGACCCGCTCCGAGTCGCGATTCGGAAGTTCCAGTTCAAAGGTGTGCACCGGCACTGCGATCCGACCTTGGGAAAACCGCTCACACTCACGCGCCCACCGGATGATGATGGCATCTCGAAGCCAGAACCTGAGCGCCGAAATCTCCTCGTAGCTGCGGGCCGAGAGGACGATGTAACCCGTCTCAGCGGCAGTTAGATCCAGCCACGTCCTCGCTTCCTTGAGCGCCCCTGCGCATCCCGATGCCGCCTTCCGGTGCGCGTCGTAGCTTGCGGAAAAGCTCAGCCCTGTCGTTGTGAGGACCGAAAAGATCTCGGATTGGTCGTCACCGACGTTGTGGATGTAGCGGATGGGCTGCTCCAGGAGTGTCCTTCTGATCTCAACGAGCACATCGACGAGGTCATCGGGCAGTGCCGGAGTCTCCTCGACCCACAGGGAGAGGGGGTAGCCCGCAGAAGGACTCTGAAGATCCAGTCCGGGCACAGTCACGTTAGACCGGCTCAGGTCTGCGATGAGGCGTGGGATGCGCTGTCGGTCTGCGTCCAAGCCTTGGGGGATCGCGTCCAGCGCCGGTCTCCAGTAATAGGCCAGCGCCCTGCGGGCCAGCTCGATCAGCAGAATCAGATGGAAGCCGTTGCGCGGCTCGCGGGCAGGATGCTCGACAACAAAATCAACGATGGCTCGAAGAACAGCCAGCTTGTAGGTGCTGCTCTTCTTGCCGTGACTGAGAATCCGCTCGATTGCTGAGGCGGTGTCCATTCCCTGCGGTCGTTGTCTGATCTCTCCCAGGGTTCTCGCAGGAGAGGACGGCGCTGTCAAGGAAGCGGGGTCGCTCGGGATCTAGGGACGTGCCTGTCCTGGCAGGTGGGGCCCTGGATAATTTGGGCACTCAAATCGAAGATCTGGGGCGGGGGGCTGGTACGGGCACCGCCCTGTAGAGGGTGTCCCCCCTGTCCGGCTAGGGCTTAGCACACCCTGGTGTGACCAACGCGATCCCCGGCGACTGTGCCGGGGTTTCTGTTGGCGGCAAGAAAGGCGCGCCGGAACTACGTCGTCATGGCAGGACGGAGCGGCCGTTGAGGGATGGAGTGACAGGGCGCCCTGGGCGTCGCGTTCGGCAGGGGCCTCAATC
Source organism: uncultured Gammaproteobacteria bacterium (assembly GCA_963698355.1). Taxonomy (GTDB): domain Bacteria; phylum Pseudomonadota; class Gammaproteobacteria; order Chromatiales; family Chromatiaceae; genus Thiodictyon. Next base: position 113,854 of record CAVOQO010000129.1, read on the forward strand.
ATCGTCATGCCAGTGGCGATGGTGCCAGCGGTGTTTGTCCCTTTTGTGGCCATGCCAGCCGCCATAGCCCTGCTGGTAATGGGGCGGGTGCGTACCGCTCGATGACGACCGGTGCGTCGTACCGGTCAACCACCACCGGGGCGGATGCATAAGGTTCGACCACGACGGGTGCGGGCGCAATCGCTGTTCCGATAAGGCCACCCACGACACCGCCGATCAGCCCACCGAGGGCCGCGTCGCCCCTCTCGTACCCGTTCGCGAAGGTTCCCATGGGAAGCGCGGAGAGAGCCGCGCAAGCTCCCAGAGCAACAATCAACCTTTTCATGTCACCACCTCGTCACGTTCTCAGAAGATGCTTTTCCGGCTCGCGTCCATGCCGTGCTTCTGAGCCTCAGGCTAGAGCGCACATGCTGAACGCGGGCTGAATGGACGTTGCGGCACTCCGGCCGTGGGAAGCCGGAATGGGAAATGTAACGGTACGGAAACGCCGTCTTTCCAAGGACGTGCGGTGGTGCGGGAATCCACGAGTAACAGCTCGTTGCAACCATTAGAAAATGGTTAATTGCTAACCGACCCGGTCATCGGGAAGATGGATTTCGTCCATTGGCAGAGCCGGTGGAAGGTGCCTTCCGAGGTGATGCCCTCAGTCGGCTGCAAGCACGGCATGAGCGGCGCTGTTCGACCAGACAGGAGACACGACCATGACATTTGACGCATTGACCATCGCTGGCATCGTGACCGCCGTGCTCAGCGGCGGGTTTGTCCTGGCATTGGCAATGGCCGAGGCCCCAAGCCGGTCGGCACACCGGCGATCCTCACCGGCAGCCCTTGCTGGGGACGCGCGTGGCACGGGGCTGGGTATCCATGCTCGGCGGGTGCGCCCACAGTTGGCAGAGCGCCAGGCGAAACAGTTCAGGCCGCGCACGACCGTGACCACCACGGCGTAGGCCTCGCATGAGCGAGCGGCGGCGAGACGACCCGCCCCGTGCCGGGGTTTTCTGCCTGGGTACTTGCAGTGTGTCGGAGCGGGAGGGCCAGGTCAGCGAGTACTCCCGGAACCACACGCCCGATCCCGGGCACGCCGCTGCTCTGCGGTGTTGTCGATCAGCATGGCCGCCGTGGCGAGAGCGCAGTCCTCGTCATGCGACCCAGGGCGACGCCCTGCGGCCCACTCGATCGTTGCGGCACGATCATCCGAATTGACTGCTCCCGGATCGGTCGCGCCGCGGGGCATGCCTAGCTGGGGGAGGCGCCGAGCGAACCATCACCGGGGGTCGGGGAGGCGCCGTTGTACCTGGCAGCAGGTTCGCCAGGACCGCCGCGAATCCATTCGTGTGGGGCACGGCCGCCTGATTCGACCACGGCCACGGAATCACCGGACGATTGTGGAGCGCCAGCCCGGCGAGCCAGAGGAGCGATGCAGAAAGCAGTAGCGCCGGGAGGCGGGGGCTTCTCACGCCGCCATGACTGGCCTGCAATCCACGTAAAT
>CAVOQO010000130.1:0-24837 GCA_963698355.1 uncultured Gammaproteobacteria bacterium
GCTCGATCAGTACGCGTGCGACATCGACAACGGCATCGTCGCCGCGGTCGCCGCCTGGCCGCGCAACGTGCTCGCCCCGGGCAGGAGAGCGAGGTCTTTCTGGTCCTCGCCCAGGGCGATCGGATGCGCGATCCGACCGGCACCCCGCGATGAGCGTGCGCGAGCAGTGGGACAACCTCTCGCCCAACGCCAAGCAGGCGGCGGTGATCGGCGGCGGTCTGTTGGCCGTGGGCGCGCTGACCGCGGGGAGCTTCCTGTTCGAGCCCCCGCGTTCCCTGGGATCACAGGCGCAGTCCCCCAGGGATGCCCTGGTGCGCAACATTCTCACCGACGCCGATCCGCGCCAGATGGGCATGGAGGCCCTGGTCAACCGCCTGGAGCGGATGGAAAAGCGCATGGGCGAGCTGCGCCAGCAAATGGATGCCGACGCGCGCCGCGCCCCACAGGCGCCCGCACCGTCCACCGCCGAGCGCGACCAGGCCATGAGCCGCGCGGCGGAGGTGCAGTCCCTGCAAGACGAGGTCGCGCAACTTCGCGCCGCCCTGTCCGCGGCGCAGGCGGCCAAGCCGCCGCCGAGCGAACCGCCAGGCGTCCTCTCCGGTCCACCCGTGCCCACAGTTCCCGCGGCGCCGATGAGGGCCGCCCCGCTCGCGCGCGGATCAGTACCGCTGGAAGCGCTGTTCGGACCCCCGGCCACCGCACCGGCGTCGCCGGGACTGGCACTCACCCCGGAACCCGGCCGGCAAGCGGCGTCCCGCACTCTGCAGATCCGCACGGTCGCCGCGCCCGAGTCTCCGACGTCCGACACCACGGTGAAGGCGGAAGCGGGCACCGTCTATGTCCCCGCGGGAGCCATCCTCAAAGGGGTGCTGCTCAACGGCCTCGACATGCCGACGGGGCAGGGCGCGCGAAGGGACCCCACACCGGCCCTCATCCGCGTCAAGCATCAGGCGATCCTGCCCAATCGCGTGCGCGCCGATGTCCGCGAGTGCTTCCTGCTCGTCGCCGGGTTCGGGGATCTGGCCTCGGAACGCGCGCAGCTCCGGGGCGAAACCTTCTCGTGCGTGCGTAGCGACGGCGGCGTGGTGGAGATCCCCACGGACGGTTACGCGGTGGGCGAGGACGGCAAGGTCGGCGTGCGCGGGCGGGTCGTCTCCAAGCAGGGCGCCATGCTGGCGAAGGCCCTCCAGGCGGGCTTTCTCCAATCCTTCTCGCAGCTCTTCAACCGCCTGCCTGCGATCCCGGTGAATACCGGCAACGGCTCGGACGCGCAGTTCCAGTCGCTGCTCACGCCGCAAGCCATGGGTGCCGCGGCGGCCCAGGGTGCGGGCGGCGCCATGGACCGGCTCGCCAACTACTACATGGACATGGCCGAGCAGATGTTCCCGGTCATCGAGGTCGACGCGGGGCGCGGTGTGGAGTTCATCCTGAACAAGGGCACCTCTCTGCGGCTCGCGAAGTAGACTGGGAGCACGTTGCCCCCCACCAGCGCGAAAACCATCCCCAGTTCAGGGCTGACGATCGCGGTGTTTTTCTCGATACCACCTGGCGCAGACACGCAACGTGTGCTTGTTCATTTCCGAGGCGGATTACGACGGACGGCTTCGACCGGAGCCGTGAAACACGTATCAGCGGCTCGTCCTTTCCGCGCGTGCGTCCCGCCTTGCAGCCCACCGGAATCCGGTTTGTATCGGTGGAGCACGATGGCTGCTCCCAGCGTAGCCGGGAGGAGGTCGCACTTGTTCGGGATCTCTATATGAGCCTTCTGGCGCAGCGCTACGTGGACCGCGATGCTGTGACGAACGGCAGACAGCAAGAACCGCCTCTGATGTGGCCTAATCCCGCGCACGATGCCCGGCACTTCTGGTCGCCAGCCCGAAGCTCATGGCGATCAAATGTCACACCGTGGATCAGATCGAACTCGTCAACACGCTCTGCTGGGTTGAGAAGTACGCGAGGCGGTTCGCGTAAGCAGGGGTGGGATTCGGGCGGCGCCTGCTGCGGACCCGGTCCCTGCAACCAGCGACGATCCCGGCACATCCCGATGCGCATTGAGCAGGGGTCAGCGCACAGATCGGACAGTTAGGGGGCGGGCGGCTGTTCTTGGAGACGAGGTAACGCACTCGGCAACAGTCCGCAGAACTTCAGTGCCGAGGTGCCCACCCGCAGGTCCCGGGCGATGACCCAGGCGCCGTTGAAGTCGATCTCCGGGGCTTCGGCGATCAGTTGACAGCACAGATCCTGAGCAGCCAAGAGAGTCTGGATGTCGAGGCGCGGGTGAACGGCGCCGCCGCCGAGGCGCTCGCAGAGCCGGGCGAGGAGCGAGGCGTGGACCTGCTGGCGCCGCGTCTGGATGGTCGCGCAGCCGATGGCGGGTAGCTGACCGCTGGGGGCAGAGCGCCCATAAAGCTCCCGGTAGAGCGCGCGCACCTCGGCCTGGGCGCGTCCACTGGAAACACCAACCGGGTCGCAACCCGAAGATCCTTAGATCGAGTAAGTGTTACCCCGCCCGCGGCAACCAGGTCAGAACGGAGTTGAGATGGTCAGAAAATCACCGCCCGCAGTTGCCGACACCCGTCCGGCCGTCTCAGTCGCTTGGCCGCCGTTCGCGGAGCAGTTGACGGGTGTCCTCGGGGCGCTGGAGGAAGACCAGTTCCTCGTGCTCACGGTCAAGCGCACCAACCGCTTCGTCCAATTCGCCGCCCAGGGGGCGTTCGGCATGCGCGCCGAGACCACCAGCAATGACTATCTCGCCCCAGCGGAACGCCTCGGCGCGCGGCAGATCGCCGCCCTTGGGACAGCCGGCTGGCACGGCCAGACCGGAGGCCCCGAGGAGTCGACGCCCGAGAAGGATCCGGACGGCTCGCCCAATTTCTTCGTCGAATTCGACGATCCCGTCCCCTTCAAGGACGTTGCGAAGTTGGCCGTGCACACCCTGGCCAAGATCCTGCGCGTCCCGCATCCGGGGTTTCTGGAGTACGCGGCGTTCGACATGGGAGGAAACCCGATCCTGCTGCCCTCATTGGGCCTGAAACGCGCCACGCGCGCACCGCAGGCTTCGGATGCAGCCACCCTGGCGCAGCGGCTCCTCGCGACCATCCGGGAGTCGATCGGCGTCAACGATCTCGAGTACGACGAAGACGGCGATATCGGGGTCCGCCACGGAAGCATTGCCGCCTTCGTGCGATTGGTCGGCCACCCCTGGTACGTGCGCATCCACTCCCGAATCCTCGCCGATATCGAGGAAACGCCTGAGCTCCTTGCGCGGCTCAACGACATCAACGCGCATGTCAGGCATTTGCACTTCGTCGTCCAGAACGGCGGCGTCTACGCCTTGGCAGACGTTCCCGCCGAGCCCTTCGTCAGCGAGCACGTGGCCAGTGTCTTTCTGTATTTCTGCCAGATCGCCGACGGCATCGACAGCCTGCTCCAGAGCGAATTCGGCGGCCAGACCGCGTTCATCGAATCGCTTCCGAGCGTGCTCAAGCATTGACCGGACCCTCCGGCGGAGGCGCCAACGCATGAACTACGACGTCATCGGCGATATCCACGGCCACGCGGATGCGCTCGCGGCGCTGTTGTCGGACCTCGGTTACCGCGAGCGCGGTGGCGCCTGGCGCCACCCGGACCGCCAGGCGCTGTTCGTTGGCGACTTCATCGACCGCGGCCCCAGGCAGCTCGAGACCGTCGAGATCGTCCGCGCAATGGTCGATGCCGGCAGCGCGCAGGCGGTCATGGGCAACCACGAGCTCAACGCCATCGCCTGGTTCCTGCCCGATGAGGACCGGCCCGGTGACTACCTGCGCTCCCACCACTCGCCCAAATACGGCGAGAAGAACTACGCCCAGCACAAGGCGTTCCTGGATGCGGTCGGCGGTACGCCGCTGCACAAGACCGTCATCGACTGGTTCCTGACACTGCCCCTGTGGCTGGACCTGCCGGAGCTGCGCCTCGTCCACGCCTGCTGGCATCCACGCTACATGGACCACCTGGCTCCCCGCCTCACCGCGGACCGGCAGCTCACCGAGGAATTGATGGTATGGGCCAGCCGGGAACCCGAGGACGAAGGGGAGAAGGACACCCCCGAGCCAACCGTCTTCAAGGCCGTCGAGGCCCTGCTGAAAGGGATCGAGATCCCCCTCCCATCGCCCCATACCTTCAAGGACAAGGACGGCCACGAGCGCAGCCGGGTACGGGTACGCTGGTGGGACAACGAGGCCGTCACCTACCGTCAGGCCGCGATGCTCACGGACGAGGAACGGGAGGGGCTGCCGGACCAGCCGATCCCCGAGCACGTGCGCCTCGGCCACGACGGCGAGAAGCCGCTCTTCGTCGGCCATTACTGGCTCACCGGCACCCCGCGGCTGCTCTCCGACACGGTGGCCTGTCTCGATTACAGCATCGCCAAGGGCGGCAAGCTGGTGGCGTACCGCTGGGACGGTGAGCCGCTGCTCGATGCGGCGAAGTTCCAGTGGGTCGGACCGTGAGCGCCCCGATGCCCCTTCGGACCAGCAGAGATTCGCCCCTGGGGATCGCCGAGCTGCGGCTGGGACCCGGGGAGGCGTGCCTCGGGCTCACGATCTGCCCGGGCAAAAAGGACCGGTCACGGCAATGGGACCGCGACCTCGGGGAGGATCTGGACGGCGTTCGCGACTGGGGCGCGACCACCGTCGTGACGCTGATCGAGGACCACGAGCTCCGTCTCCTGGCGGTCGAGGACTTGGGGGCGGAGGTAGAGCGGCGGGGTATGGACTGGATGCACCTGCCGATCCGCGACGTCGACGTCCCCGATGACCGGTTCGAGCGCATCAGCAGGCGGGGATGCCGTGGGAGGCGGTCGAGTGAGGACCGGAACGTGCGGTCGCTGGCTGGTCCCCACGGACGATCCGCACTCAGGAAGCGTCGTCGGGCTCGCCCTCCTTGAATCTTCCGAGGGCAATCGTGGACTCGTCGGCGAGTGTAATGTAGCAGTCGCTCCCGAGGCGGTCGATCACCCCTTTCTGCACCAGTCTGGACGCCTCGCTGAGCGACGAGGCCGATCCATAGACCTCGTAGCCTCCCGCCTCGATTCGATTCTCCACCACGAGGTATTTGTCCTCGCCCACTTCATAGGCCGAGAAGGAGCACCAACTGGGGCCCATGAACCCCTCCGACCCGTCTTCGGCGTACACCGAATCCACAGAGTCGAGCACCTCGAACGGCTCCAGCGCGTCAGTGAGCGCGTCCTCGTCGAGCGGGACGGGCCAAGACGCGGCCACTCGCTCCACGACGCGGACGGCCAGCTCGTAATTGTCCCCGGAGGGCAGCTCGTCCAGGACTTCGACGATGACCCCTTTGGCGGCCTCGCGCAGTTCCGGGGTCCACTCGTCGAGGCGCTCTTCCGAGCCTGTCTGATCGATCATGTCGTGGCTTCCCGTTCTGTAACGATGCACGCGCGAGTCGGGGACCGCCCGATCCGTGGCCGGAGCAGCTCAGGGAGCTGTGCGGTGTCGCACGCGGGCCGACCCGTTCGTCCCTTGGGGGACGGAGTCAGTGAACGACCTCGCCGGGTCGGGCATCGTCCTCTTCGAGGGGCCAGGGAATCCCCCACACGGCTCTCTGGGGATCCTGCAACGGAACCCCGGTCATTTCCTCCAACAGTCGGGCCAACGGCCGTTGCTCGACTTCGCCCTTGATCCGCCTGGGTTGCTCGATGCCGAAGAACAGGCAAATCGCCCGCAGGGCCTCGGCCCCGTCGACCGCCGTCCAGCTGTGGCTACCCCAGCCGCACCCCTGCACGTCAACGATCCCGCCGTCGAGGAATTTCCACTCTTTAAACGAGGGGCAGAAGGTGCCGCATTGGTAGGTTCCGGGGAACTGGTAGAGCCTCGTGAGAAAGCTGACGTCGGGTTCATGAACCGATTGCTTTGGCGACCAGCGTGGAATGTCGCTGACGCGTCTGAAGCAGTCCCCGAACTTCCAGGCGGGAGCGGTCATGAACTGCGCGAGCTTTTCACAGTTCACGACGAAAGCGGATCTGCCCGGGGGACCGCCCCGAGCCTCAGCGGCAGCGACGGCGTCTGGCCCGTCGACTTCGGTGAACCGGAGTGTGGCCTCGTCGAGATGCATCAAACTCGCGTCAGGGAGTGTTATGAGCATGGTTTCACCGCCAGCTGTCCCGGTGGCATCGACGAGACGGGCCGCCCTGACTCGCTTTCGTGTCGCGCCGTCCTCCCAAAGACGCGCTGGCGCTCGCGGGTGGTGTGGGTTTCCTGCGAATCATCTGCCGTTCCCGGCTTAGCCCTGGGCGGCACTCGACAGCTCGACCGCCTGCCCCTGTTTCACTTCCTCGACGAACGCGTCCCACTGCGCAAGATCGCTGGGCCACGCGTCACCCGGCTTCGTGTCCTCAAGGAGCGCGTTCTCGCCGTTCTCGCGGCGTTCGCCAGATACCCGGCAACCAACGCGCGCGACATCGGGCACGGGTGGGAGCGCGTCTTCGTCCTCGTCGTCTGCAATCTCCCAGACCACGTCGGCATACACCAACCCCACGAGCGCCAGCCGCGAGACGCCGTCTTGGGACTGATCGCCCGACATGGCGGCCCAGAGCAGGTAGGCCGACGGGTCGTCGTCATTGTCGGCAATGACAACGAGATCCTCTTCGAGTCGGCCGTGAAAGTTGTACGCGTCGACGTTCAGTCGGCAGACCGGTTCGAGATACCGGGTGTCGGGGGCCGGCAGCTGCCCCGCGCTCCACTCGCCCGATGACGAGATCTTGACGCCGCAGATGTGGCTGCGACCGCCCCGCTCGAATTCAATAGATCGCTTCATGTTTGCCTGGCGAATAGCTTGAGCGGTGCGAGCAGGAGGGATCGTGCCCCCTAGCTCACCTGTTCATTCTTCCCATGTCTCGGCGACGAGGTTGCCCTCGCGGTCGTAAATTCGATTCGGCATCTGGATCGAGACCCGAATGCTCGGGCAGGACACCGTCAACGTCCCCCCGCAGTTTGGGTGGACGAACAGGGCGATCGCATCACGCTTTCCGAATATTCGGCGAATCTAACGGAGCCCTTGTGGATACAGACTTGGGTGGTTGGAACAGCAATGCCTCCAGGTAGCGTTGGTCCCAGCCGGCTTTCAGGCGCTTGTTCTTGATGCCGAGCTTGGTAGTGGAATCATTCTTCAAGCGCGTCAGTGCGATATGGCGCAGGACGGCAAAGTTCTCGCGGGCCTGGGGGTCGCGAATCCGTGACTCGTCCTCGCGAAAGGCTACATCGAGGCTCCAGTGCAGATCGTTTTCGATCCCCCAGTGAGCACGCACAGCGCGGGCGAAGCACGCGGCGTCGGTGCCAATACTGCCGATGTAGAAGCGGCACTCGGTACTGAGCTTGCCGTCGCACTCGCGCTGGGATTCGACCATGCCGAGCATGTTGAGGCCTGCCCACAGGGCGCTGCGCGGTACGCCCGAGAGATCTCCCAGGGTGCGGTAGCGGCGGGTCTCGCGGCGGCCGTGCCCGCGCTCGACGGTTTCCACGACCTCCGTGGCACCCCCCGCGTAATCCCTGGCATCGGCATCGATGAACGCCTCCTCCACCTCGGCGGCGAGCGTGCCCTGATTGCCCTTGAGCGCCAGCACGTAGTCGCCGCCTTGCGCGATGATCTGCTCGGCAATCTTGGTCTGACAGCCCATGGCGTCGATGGTCACGATGCACCCCTTAAGCAGCAGCAACTCCAGCAGGCGCGGGATGGCCGTGATCTCGTTGGACTTGGCCTCGGTGGCGATCTGTCCGAGCACCACGCGGTTGGCCGTGGCCCAGGCGCTGACTAGATGCAGCGGGGCGAGTCCCGCGGCGCGATCGTGGGAGCGACGCAGCGTCTTACCGTCGATGGCCACAATCTCGCCGGGCAACACCTGGCGAATCGCGGCCACCCAGGCCCGAAAGCACTCCTCGAACGTCCCCGGCGCCAGCAACGAGAAGACCCGCCCGAAGGTGTCGTGCGCAGGGATTCCGTTGGGCAGCTCCAGAAATTGCCGAAACCACGGCTCCTTGGCGCGCCCGAACGCTGCAACACCCACCCAGTCGTCCGCGCCGCAGATCACCGCCGCAATCGCGATCACCACCATGTCGACCAGCTTGTGGCGAAGCTTGGCTGGATCACGCCGATCCTCAAGGGTGGAAAAATGGCCCGCCAGGGAGCCCTCCAGGTTCTCGACGGTCAACCCATCTTCTCCGCAAGACGCTATATTGTCCGCGTATTATGAGCCTCTCCTCGCGCCACATCTAGAAGAATATTATAGGGCATTGATGCGATTGCCCTGGGTGGACGAACGCAATCGGGAACGGACCGTTCCCCCTCTCCGCCATACCCGCCGAATCCCGGGGTCTCGAATGGCGGGAGATACTGCACGTCCTGCGATCCGCACACGAGGCACTTCGGCCCCGAAGTCCGTCCAGCCAGGGCCCGCAGGGCCTGCTGCTGGCGTTCCGCAGACGCGTTTCGCGAAGTAATGCCGAAATGGAGGCTGTTCAGCTGCGGTGGCAACCGAGGTTCGACGCGAAAGAGTTTGGCGAGCCAGGACCGCTGCCTGCGCAGAGGGTCCATTTCCGTCTCCAGCTCGGACTCCATGCGCCCGGCCTCCTCTCGCAGCCGGGAGATCGAATCCGCAGACGGCAGGACCTCCACAGGAGAGAGGCCCTCGCATTGGCCGCACCAACCGAACTCGCGTTCAAGCGGAATGAGACTCCCGGAGATCCGGTAGTTGAAGATCCCCCAGCTGTCCATGCTCGAGGCAGAGAAGTCGCAATGCGTGCAGCCAAAGGACAGTGTCGGCATCGACATGCGTGTTCTCCATTGACGCCTTGTTCGGCACGCCCGTCTTTTCCGGAAGTGGATCGCCTCCCGGGTTCGCCGCGAGAACTGGGCAGCATGTCTCCGAACCCCGAAGGCGGGAGATCAGTGCGGAAGACTTCCCGCTGCCGAAGGATTCGCTCGTCTCCTTGCGGGCCTCTTGCCGGTCACCTGCGATCCAGCGTCCAGGCATCACCAGCGCCGCATCGCGGCCGAGCCCTGAGAGATGGACCCATCGGCATTCTTACGCTTCCGGTTCGGCGCAGACTGCGAAATGCCGCACCATCGCCGCGCCGAAACGGACGGCTCTGGCCTCCGTCGACTGGTTCTGTACCCCTTGTCGAGTTGCGGACCATGTCAGCCCCAACAGTGTCTGCCTGCGCCACGAAGCTTGGCTGCTTCTTCGATGGTGCGTGCTTCGATACGGGAGCAGATGCGATCTTCGATGGTGGCGGACCGAATGCCCCGGGCCGGTCGCGGATCCAGACATCGACCGGCGACGAGTGCTGAACCTACGAGCCCGCCAAGGGCACGCACGCCCTGCACATCTCCACTGTGATCACACGCAGCGACATGCGAGCCAGCACAACGCTGAGACGCGCCGGTCAGCTGCCGCGAAGGACCACCTCGCTCACATGCCGCGATCGGCAGGCCGATTCATGTCCACCTGGCTGCCAATCGTGGCCTGGTCGATAAGCACAGGTCGTTCAGCGGGGTGCGTCACCGTCTACGCCGGGGCCGATCGAGAACCGCGGGCCAGTCGTCGCGGCGCCGGTTTCCTACGCGACCGGTGCCGACGAACACCCGCGCACCGCTCACCGGCGCTCTGCTTGCAGATGGCGATACGGCGGCTCGCTCTGGAGTCGAGTGTCCACCAGTGGCCCGCCAAGGGTGAAGTGATAGAGCGACTGCCAGCGCGTACCCCGGATACCCAGCAGATCATGAACGGCATCGTCGAAGAAGCAGCCGATGCCGGTTCCGCGCAGTCCGGCCGCCTCGGCTTCCAGGTAGAGCACCTGGCCCAGGAGTCCGCATTCCCAGAACAGCTCGCGATAACCCCACGCCCCCTCCGCCAAGGCGGCGTCGAGCCCGGCGAGCATGGCGACGGCGAAGCAACTGTCTGCGGCGATCTCCTGATGACAAGCGAGGCCGCGCGCCACCGCCTGCACATCCCCTTCAACCAGGCGATAGAGGCCACGATGCGCGGGCGCCGCGTCAACCGGCTCCCAGCACCATTCGCGTTCAAGACTCTCGCGCATTCCGAGCAGCGAGCCGGGATCTCTCACGAGGACATAGAGGCCCGGCGGCACGTCGTCGATGCGATGAACGAACAGCAGGAGATTCACCCTTGGCCGCCGGCGCCAGCCATCCCACGGGGGCAGGCAAGCCCGTGGCTGCAGGGCATCCAGCATCGCAAACCAGGATGCGGCGCTCATGCGCGTGCGCCCGTCGAAGTCCACGGCGCTGCGGCGCTGCCGAATGAGATCGGCCGCCGTCAACCCGCAGGCATGGGGTGCGAGCGCAGGGAGCGCGGCGAACGCTTCAGGAACCGGCGCTTGCGTGCAGACGCGCTCGCACGCCTGGTGGACGACCGCGATGCCAGGCCAGCGCAAGTGATCTGTGCTCAGGCGATTGGCCTTGCCGCAAAAGCGTCGGGGCGTGCCGCCTAAGGCGTCGATGGCATCCGTCGTTGGCGACCCGCGCCCGACCCACAGGGCCAGATCCGCGGCTTCGCGCTCGTCCGGATCGAAGTCGCCCTCGCGATCCAGCCCCAGGACGCCCGCCAGCGCCGCATCGGACCACGGCAGGCGCTCGACGTGCCAACCCAGTGTTGCGGCGGCATAGGCCACCGCCGCCATGGCATGGCCGACATCGTGCTGGCAATAGCGATAGGCACGCAGACCGTACTTCCAGGCCTCGCGCCAAAAGATGCTCGTCAGCGCCAGGACCACCCCATCCTGCGCGGGCTCGTTCGCGGCCTCAGGATCATCCTGGGCACGTTGCTCCAGGCAATGATCGTGGCTGCGATAGTGATAGACACCGCCCGACAGGCCCGGGCGCCCGGCAGTGAGCAGGTAGCATTCCGTCGGGTGCAGGTTGCCGCTCGAGGGATTGCAGCGCAGCGCCCAGCGCGCCCCACCGTAAGACTTCCATGCCGACAGGCCGAGGGAAAGCTCCAACAGGAGGCCGAGAGACTTCAGATCGACCGGCGACGGCGCGGCTCGATGTCCGGCCCGCACGGCTGAGAAGGGTGCGCAGCAGGCATCGGCGCTGAGCGGCAGCTCAACCACTGGCGCACCTTCGAAAACCCGAAAGGGGTCGGGCTGGGTCGCCCAATCCAGACCGCCAGGTCCGGGCGCGTAGCGCTCGGGACGATGCTTGCTCTCGGCATGGTAGGCGTAGACCTGCTGGAGCCGGGTGTTCGTCATGCTGGCCACCATATGACAAGCCAAGGCCGGAGGCGGCGGAACTCGCGACCGATAGAGGGGGTGCAGCCGCAGAAGACGCTCGCTAATCGCGCCGCCGCGCTGCCTGCAACGGCTGGCGCAACTGCTGGCGCCCCAGGTGGCGCCGATCGTCGTGGCCGACGCCGGCTTCAAGGTGCCGTTACACCGAGGTCGCGTGCCTGTGCTGGCAGGGTACGCGGGCGCGATCACGTGCGCCTGCAGCAGCGTCGCTGGGTCAGTGCTCCGCCAGTTGCTCTTGGCGGTGTGGGCGCCAGACCAATGGGTCCCGAGGAACCCCGATGCACGGCTGGCCGACTGAGCGCGACGGGGCCGATGGCTGGGGATCCCTCGGGCACTGACCCCATGCCCTCACACGCATCCGAGCCCCGCTCAGTTCAGCAACGGCCTTTCTTTGCCTGACCGGGCGGGCAGAAATAACCGTGACGCGGAGGAGCGTGGTAGGGAGCGGGCGCGGGGTAGTAAGGGACATAGACTTCCCTGGGTGCCCTGGACCCGTGGGTCGTAACGGCCGCCCCTGTGGCCCCGCCGAGGGCTCCGCCCAGGATGGCGCCCTCGCGCCCGGCGAGCTCAGAGCCGAGGAAGGCCCCCGCGCCGCCACCCAAGGCGCCGCCGATTGCGGCGTCGATACTCGGATCGCCAGCGCTCGCGGATCCGGCACAAAGGGTCGCTGCCAGGACGGCCAGGCGGGTGATCGCAGGATATTTGTTCATTTGGGGGAGTCGCTGCTGCGCTCGATTGCCATGGCGAAAAGTCTAGGGGCCGGTCAATTGCCGAAAGTCCGCGGCTTTCCTGCGTGAGGGTGTCACCGCCACTGACCGGATGTTGCGGGCCGATCGGCTCAGGGCGTTAAGGTGGGGGTTCTCCATCGCTCATTCAAAGCGCGGCCAGTTGGGTGTCCCGCTCGGCTTGGCCGCGCACCCCTCGTCCATGACACGCATCGGGAAGGGGCCGTGGTGACCTGCAGGTAAACCCCGGTTCTCGGCCGTTTATCGTGTCCTTCCGGCAAAGCTGCATGATTTCCGAGCGCGGGTCCGGTAGCGTGGGAGCCCCGCGTACTGGGCGACCCCGGGGGGCCTACGCGCTCCCCATCGGTCGGGTCGGTGCTGGCGAGCTGGGGGAGTCTGACACCGTGGCGTCCTGTACCACCTGATACCACCGCGCACGCACGAGTGGCGCCGCGGTGGCGGTGGCCGGGGGTTTGGGGTGGCGGCGGGGATTTGGCCTCGGACGGCGTCGGTCAGTCGATCCGGACTCAATTGGGCGCGGGGTCGGTGGCCTCCAAGGCCAGGCACGCTAGGGCTGCGGTGTAGTTCCACGGCATCCAAGCAGCGGGGTCGAGTGCCACCGCGGCGTCATGGCGCAGCAGCGTCACCAGGTAGTCGAAGGGCTCCACCTGATGGAGCTCCGCGGTGTGGATCAGGCTCATGAACAGGTCCCCGACCTGGGCGCCGTTGAGGGTGCGATAGAAGAGCGCGTTTTTCCGGTGCAGGATCGCCTTCTTCAACGCCCGCTCACAGAGGTTGTTGCTGAGCGGCGCGCCGGGCACCCGCAAGAAGAGGGTGAGCTTCTCCCAGTGGTTCTGCAGATAAGTGATCGCCTGCCCGAGCCCCGAGTTGGGCTCCGCCAGGCGCTCGGCGAACTGTCGGGCCATCCAGTCATGGAGCGCCTGCATCCGCGATGCGCTCTCGCGCTGATGCAGGAGGAGACGGGCCTCGGGGGAGAGACCGTCCTGCTTGGCCTGCTGGTCGGTGCGGAACACCGGGCGCAGGGTCTCCAGCACCAAGGCGACCTCCTCGGGAAAGGCCTCATAGACCTCAACGAACTTGCGCCGCCCGTGCGGAATACAGGAGGCGGTCTGGGTCTCATGCTCACCGGGGCGATTGCGGGCCAGGGCATCGGACATCTGGATCGGCGCCTGCGGGTCCTGGCGCCGGTCGAGGACCGCCGCGAGGTGCTCCCCGGCATGGCCGGGCCCGGTCTTGAACAGCGCGATAGGGCCGTTGGCCGTCTCGGCCACCACCCCGGAGGTAAAGACCCCGGTGCGCTGCGGCTTGGCCCCCGGCGGCAAGGCCTCGGCGCGCGCCGCGGCGGTGAATTTCAGGATGCGCATGGGGGTGTCATCGTTGTAGAGCACCGATCCCTCGGCCGCCTGCTGGGTGAGCTGCGCAAACGCCGGGGCGAGGCTGGGCGCCGCCTGTGCGACCACGTCCCATTGGGTGGTCGCCGGCAAGGGGGTGGCCAGGGCCTGTTGCAGACGCGCGATGCGATGAAACGGCAGCCCACAGCCGTACTTGAGCAGGGCGATCATGGCCGCGGCGCTCGCATCGTACTTCGCCGCGCCCACCCCCGGCGGGGGGTCGGCGGTGAGCACCGTCCCGCACAACCCGCAGCGCAGCCGCTCCAGGGCATAGACCTGCGCCTGCAGGGGTGCGACCCCGGTGACCCGCACCAGCACCGCAGGCTCCTGGCGTTGGACGTAGAGGCGTCCGGTGCAGCCGAGCTCGGGACAGGGGTCGCCGTGCTTGAGGGTGGCGTGGGTCACCGGGATGCGCGGGGCGCGGGGATACTGATCAGCCCCGTTGCGCCCGTGTCCTGGGCGCAGGGGCCTGGGCGGTGTGCTGCCCGCGTCCTCGACACTCGGGTTCGGCGCTGCGGCCTCCTCGCTCGGGTCTGTCTGCTCGGTGCCCAGGACCGTGTCGGTGGTCTCGCTGCGCGGTCCGAAGATCAGACGGCGCACCCGTTCCAGGGTCGTGGTCTTGGTCTCTAGCTCCTCGGTCAGACGCGCCAGGGTGTCCACCGCCGCCTGGAGGGTCGCGTGCTCGTCCTGCGACAGCGCGTCGCGCGTGCGCTGCACGATGGCATGGAGCTGCTCGATCGGGACCTTCACCCGGCGGGTGGGCTTTTTCTTGCGCCGGCTCATGCCGCCACCCCCAGGCGGCGGCGGAAATCCGCCTGCAGTGGTAGCCCCAGCACCTGCTTGCACGAGCGGTTGGGGCGATGGCTCAAGTCGTCCTTGCCCCGTCCGGTGGTCAGACCCAGGACCCACCAGTTGGCAGCGCGGTAGCAGGTCCCGGCGAAGCGCGCGGGATCGACGAAGGTCTCCAGATAGTGCACCGGATGGCCGTAGAGACCGTCCCAATCCGCGGCGATGCGCCGCGCCACCGCCCCGAGCAGATGCGAGGCCAGGTGCGGGACCCGCACCCAGGGCAGGATCAGGAAGCGGGTGTTGTAGCCCAGCAGATGCACCCGCACCCGACGCACCGCGGGCGACCAGCCGATGAAGCGGTCGCGCGGGCCCAGGTGGCGGGGGGCGGAGGTGAAGCCCAAGCAGGCGAGCGGGCGGCCCTGGCTGAAGGCCAGGTACTTCATCTGCTCGCCCACCCCGTGGGCGGGACCCAGGTAGTGATACTGGGCGATCAGCTGGTCGTAGAGTCCCTCCTGGGGGGTGCGGCGCACTGCCATCAGTGCTAAGGGTTGCAGCGCCCGTAAGGGGCACGCCAGCGGATCGGTGTCCACCGCCACCGGGGCCGGGCGGCGCCGCGCGATGGCGTTGTTCAGGGGTTGCTGGCGCACCGGCGGCAAGGTGAGGTGCCCGCCCCGGTGCAGGGCGAGCAGCAGGCTGCGGCATACCCCATCGCGCAGCGCCCCATTGGGCTGGCGCCAGTCCCAGTGCGCGCACAGCCGCTGGGAGAAGGCCCGGCGGCTGAGCTCGGGGTGCGCCGCCAGGAGCGCGCGGATGGCTTCCAGGTCAGCGGCGGTGACGCTGCGCCCGCGGTAGGTGAGGATGACGGGGCTCATGGGCCCCGTTCTACCCGGACCCGCGCTGGAACGCAAGCCCCCCCTCAGGCCACCGCCCGCCATACGGGCGCCCCGGCGGCCGCCGCCCAGTCCCCCCCGGCCAGCAGCACCGCCAGCTCCTGGGCGGCCAGGCGCTGCCCCGGCTGCCCCGTCGGCCAGTGCCGGAAACGCCCCTGCGAGAGGCGCTTGTGACACAGCCAGAAGCCCTGCCCGTCATAGGCCAGGAGCTTGATGGCGCTGCCCCGGCGGTTGCGGAAGACAAAGACGGTGCCGCCGAAGGGGTCGTCGCCCAACGCCTGGCGCACGCGCCGCGCCAGGCCATCGATGCCACAGCGAAAGTCCGCCGGGGCCACCGCGACCAACACCCGCAGGTGCGGGGTGAGGGCGATCATGCCGTCGCTTCCCACAGGCTGCGCGCCACCGCCGCGACCTCGCCCGCGAGCGGGCGGGTCCATTCGATGCGTAAGGACCGCCCGCGGGTGTCGGACAGCGCCAGGATGCAACCCGATCCCGCCGGGGGCAGGTCCAGGGTCAGGTCGAGGAACCCGGGGGACAACGGCGCGGCAGCCTCCGATTGCGCCCTCGCCCGCCGCTTCAACCGCACATAGTCCAGCCGCAAGGCCCGGGCGACCTGGGCGACCCCATGGCGAGCGGCGAGCTCCACCGCCCGCGACCACAGTGCTTCGGGAATACGCCCGCCCAGGGGCCGAGTATCGCGCCAGCGGGTCAAAGCAGCGGCGGCTTCCCCCAGCTCCGGCTCAAGAGCAGCTGCGGGGAATGACTGCGCCATCGAGGGGCCTCCGGGAAACCAGGAACGGGGCTCCCACGGTAGCGACCCGCGCACGGAACTTCATGCAGCCTTGCCGGAAGGACACGAACGGTGGAGAAGAGCTTGCTGAAGCCCTCCAGGAAGGCCACCTCCATGGACTTGGCGATGATCTGGCCCTGCTTGTTGACCAGGCGCCCGCGCACCCCGGCCTTGCCGTCCTCGCCTACCGCGTAGCCGTCCACAGCGACCTCGATGGCGCCGCCCTCCTCGCGCACGCAGGCGATGGACTCACTGCGAAGATAAGCCCGCTCGCTCGCCAGATCCCCGTAGCCCGCGAGGATCAGGAAGCACTCACGCATGTCCGCGCGGAAGCGGTTGGGCAGGATCGCGTCGTGCTTGATGCGCGCGAGCGCTGGATAGGGGTCGCGCCGCGCCGCCCGCCCGGTGGGTGCATCCATGCCGCTGAGGAACACCGCGCGCAGGATGCTCCCGGCGGGGATCAGCACCGCGTCCCCGGTCGCCGCGGCCGCGCCCTGCCCTTCGGGCGTCTCCGCGGCCACGAGCCGGATCTCCAGCGGCTTCGCCGGAGTCGTCCGGGCGGCGCCGGCAGGCGGCGCCTCCTCGAACAGTTAGGCGAGCGGCTTCTCCGGCGGTCTCTCCACCGGTGTCGCCGGGCGCTCAGGCTCGCGGGGACGCCCGGGCTGGGTCTTGTCGGGCCCTCTCTCTCCCGGTGCGCGTCTGACCGTCTCCAGCTGCTCGCGCAGGGCTTGTTGCTCGGCACGTAGGGCCTCGAGCTGTCGTGCCTGCTCGGCACGCACCCCTTCGATCAGGGCATCGCGCTCCGGGTTGTCTTGTTTGATCACGCCGAGCTTGTCGAGCCCCGCGGAGAGCTGGTCGATGCGGCCCTCCAATTGACCCAGTCGCCCGGCGAGCCCGTCCATTCCCAGGGCGCGCGGGTCCGCGTCGGTCAGGAGGTTCTGCACCAGGCGCTGGCGCTCAGTGGGTGCGGTCCCCTTCTGCTCGGGCGTGCTGACCAGCAGCACGGCCACGGCGAGGATGCCCAACGCGCCACCGGCCAGCACCAAGCCGCGGCGCAGCCCCGGCGAGAGGCCCTCGCAGCGGGCCTGCCAGCTCATGGGTTGGGACTCGGAGCGATGAGGGACGGCCGGTCGCGGCGCTCCCGCTCCGGGTCGCGCGGGCGCACCGCCAGGTAGAGCTCGGTATCTTCTCCGGGGGCGAGCCACACGCGCGGCCAGGCGGCGACGGCGGCAGTGCCGTCCCCAACGCGGGCGGCGCAGGTTCGCTCCTCGAGCTCCAGATGGCCCGTGCCGGTGTTGCGCACCCGCGCGGTCACGAGCCACTGGCGGTGGCCCTCGAGCACCTGTCCGGGGGTCACGGTGATGCCGGACTGGCCGCAGCTGACACGCTCGCCGCGCGCGGCTTGGCGCAGCCCATAGCCGGACGGCACCCGGTTCTGGGCCAGCTCTCGAAACGCCCGAGCGATGGCTTCGACGTAGGGCTGATCCGGCTCTCCCCTTTCAGTGGCACCGGTGCTGCGCAGCGCGGCGCGCACGGCGCCGCCGGCCAGCGAGAGTCGGACCTCGCGCGGGGGCACCCGCCGTGGGGCGAGGGTCAACGACAGGGTCGTCTCACTGTCGCCCGCGTCACTGATGAAGAGGCTCACCGGGTCCTCGCTGGCGGTGGCCACGTACACCGCGTTGCCCTCCACCTGGGTGGTGGCCTGGGACACGGTGCGCACCCGGGGCGAGGCAAACGGGGTGACGATGCGGTTGAGGTGATCGATGGCGACCTCGACGATGGCGGTGGTCCCGGGGGTCACCATCAGGGTCCTGGGACCGAGCTCCAACGCGGCTGTCGTCTCAGGTGTGGTCGTGGGACGTGACCAAGCTGCTCGGGCCCAAGAAGTGGACCGACTTCTACCTCTACGTCCTGCTCGACATCTTCAGCCGCTACGTCGTCGGCTGGATGGTCGCCGACCGGGAGAACTCGGCGCTGGCCGGGCGCCTCATCACCGAGACCTATCACAAGCAAGACGTGAAGCCCCAGGTGCTGACCCTGCACTCCGACCGCGGGGCACCGATGACCAGCAAGTGCACGGCGCAGCTGCTCGCCGACCTCGGGGTGACACGCTCGCTAAGCCGTCCCCAGGTGTCCGACGACAATCCCTTCTCCGAGGCGCAATTCAAGACCCTGAAGACCCATCCTGGCTTCCCCGATCGCATCGCGGACCTTGCAGCGGCCAGCGCCTTCTGCCGCGCGTTCTTCCCCTGATACAACGCCGAGCATCGCCACGGCGGGATCGCCATGCTCACCCCGCACGACGTTCACCATGGCCGAGCCAAGGCCGTGCTCGAACAGCGCGAGCACGCGCTCCGCGTTGCCTGGACCAAACACCCCGAGCGCTTCGTTCACGGAATCCCCAAACCCAGCCCCCTTCCCCAAGAGGTCTGGATCAATCCACCCCCTCTACCCGAGAACGCAGAGACTGCTCAGTAAATCGCGACCGCCGGTGTCTCAAAGTCGTTGACAGGTTCCGACTGGCATGGCCACGACCGAGTCGTCCCCGGCGCACGCCGGGACGCCGTTGCGACGCGTGCTGGGACTGGTTTCACGCGGCCTTCCGTCGCATTATCGGCTGGAAGCCCGCGTCCGACCGACCACGCACGCGAATAAGGCCGTCTTATGGCCGCAGCGCGTAAAGTTGACAAAAATAATTAGCGTTTCTGGGAGACCAAACTAGAGTCTGGCAAGAAATAGTAGCAAACGTGTTCCTCGAGGAACGGCTTCGAAAGTTGCCGGAGGAAGGAGAGGATGCGTTCAACCGTCTGTTATTGATGGCTTCCTTTTCAGCGTCCGTCGGTCCCACGTGAAGGGAATGGCAGGGCCATCAGACTCTGGAGGCAGCGACGAGCCAGCCCAGCAAGATGCTCATCCCGGTCTCGAGCGAACACCCAATCCGCCGGTGTGAGTTGGCCAGACCGAAGGCGCCAGACGTGCGCGCCGCCCACGACAACCCGATGGAGGAGCCAAAGAATGAGAACGGTATTGTTCGCCATGCTTGCCGCTACGGTGGCCGGTTCCGTATGCGCCGGCGATATGGGAACGCCCGAGGAGGCCAAGGCCATGAGCCTGAAGGCGCAGGCGGCCGTCAACGCGATGGGCCGCGACAAGGCCTTTGCCGCATTCGCTGATCCGAAAGGCGAGTTTCGCGACAGGGATCTGTACGTGTTCTGCATCGATATGGAGGGGGTTTTGCTTTCGCAACCCATCAAGCCCGAGCTGGTCGGGAAGAACATGTTCAACTTCAACAAATATGGGGACCTGCTGTTCCAAGACATGATCGCCGTGGCCAAGAGCCCTGGTGCCGGCTGGGTGGACTATAAGTGGCCGTATCCGGGTACTGACGAGGTCAGGCCGAAGACCAGCTATATTGCCACCAACGATGAAGGCTTCTTCTGCGGAGTCGGGGCCTATAAGTAGCGGGCGGCCACTTCAAGGCGCGAAACGGATTTCCGTCGTTCTTTTCGAGCGGGCGCCTTGTAAACTCATCTGCATCCCTTGCGGAAGCAGAGCCTCGACGCCGATGCCGCCCACCAATCCGAACGTCCTGCAGCGTCGGCCTTCCAACGCTGAGCGCTTCCGGCTGGGGGATTGGCTGGTGAACCCCGCCAGTGGTGATATCACCAGCGGGGAGGCGGTCGTGCGTGTCGAGCCCAAAGCGATGGACGTGCTCGTCTACTTGGCCGCGCACGCGGGCGAGGTCGTATCGCGCGAGGACCTCGAACGCGACGTCTGGCATGGGGCCCTGGTCGGCTACGATGCGGTGACCGGCACCGTCATTAAGTTGCGCAAGGCGCTCCAGGACGACGCGCGCCAACCGCGTTACATTGCCACCGTCCCCAAACGCGGCTATCGCATGCTGCCAGGGGTGGTAGGCCTCTCGGAGCCGGAGCCTAATGTCCTGACCGGCGCGATCCAGACGCCGTCAAACACGGCATCCGGACGCATCGCGCCAGTGTCCGGGGCAGCCAGATCCTCGCCAGCGGGTGGAGAACAACCGCTTGCGGACTCGAAATCGGCCCCGAGACGTTTGCCGCGTGACGTCCCTGTCGCGCTGGTCTTCGCCCTGATCGGCGCGGCGGCGGGTGCCTTCATCTGGTTCCGCGACCTTGGGCCGCCCCCCATCACCAACGACACGCCCGCCGAGGCGAAGACCATCGCCGTCCTGCCGTTCCAGAATCTGACCGGCGACCACCAGGAGGATTACTTCGCTGAAGGGATGAGCGATGATCTCATCACCGCGCTCGCCCAATTCTCGAACCTCCGGGTGATCGCGCGCGATTCCTCGTCCCTCTACCCGGGCGCACCCACGGACCCGCGTGCGCTTGCCGACACGCTCAACGCCCGCTATCTCCTGAGAGGCAGCGTGCGCCGAACGCCCGAGCACCTGCGGATCTCGGTCCAGCTCACGGACGCCTATTCCGGGCGCACACTGTGGGCTGAGAACTTTGACGACCGCCCCGATCGGCTCTTCGACCTGCAGGACCGGATCACCCACCGAACCGTTGCCGCGCTCGCGGGTCGCATGAATGTCCAGGATCGCCAAGAACTCGGGCGACCGCGCACCGAGAATCTGCAGGCTTACGATCAGTTCCTCTACGGGCGGCAGCGCTTCTTCCAGTACGCGAATGCCGAGGAAAATCGCAAGGCCCGTGACGCCTTCGACCGGGCGATTGCCCTCGACCCGAAGTTCGCGCTGGCGTATGCGATGCTCGGGTGGACCTACGCCTTCGACGCCATGAACGGCTGGGCCGAGGCGCCTGAGAAATCGCTGGAGCGAGCAAAAG
Organism: uncultured Gammaproteobacteria bacterium; assembly: GCA_963698355.1. Lineage (GTDB taxonomy): Bacteria > Pseudomonadota > Gammaproteobacteria > Chromatiales > Chromatiaceae > Thiodictyon. The sequence continues at coordinate 20,733 of CAVOQO010000130.1, forward strand.
CGCTCGCCAGCCAAGCCATCGCGCTCGACGATTCCATGCCGGTTGCGTACTTTGTGCGCGGCCTCGCCTACCGTGAGCTGAGAGACCCGGTCCATGCTCAGGTCGACGCGCAGAAGGCGATCGAGCTGGACCCCAATTACGCCAGCGCGCATGTGCTGCTCGCGACGCTGCTGTATTTCAACGGGAGGCCGCAGGAGGGGCTCGACCTGATGAAACGGGCGATCGCCCTCAATCCCAAGCATCCCTACAACTACGGCTTCCACCTGGGGCAGGCGTACTTCATCCTGGGGCGGTATGCCGAGGCCATCGACGCCTTCAACCGGGTGCTGGAGTCCAACCCCGCCGCCGAGCGCGTCCATCTCTGGCTGGCAGCCGCGTACGCGCAGGCCGGCCGCGCCGCCGACGCCGCGTGGGAAGTCGTCCAGGTCCGGGAGTCCAACCCCGATCTGTCCCTGGAGCGCATTCGACAGATGTACCCCTTCAAGCACCTGTCCGATCTCGAGCATCTGGTCGTGGGTCTGCGAAAGGCGGGCCTGAGGGGTTGACCTTCAGCCGGGCGACCCATTCTGGTCACGGGCCGGCCGCTCAAACGCCGCGAATGCTGCCCTGTCGGCAAAAGACCGCTCATATTCCAGGCCCGTCAGTCAGATCCGTACCTGTGGGGACGACCGGACCTATCCCGGTCATGAACGATAGGAAGGCGCACACTTGCAGAGCATCTGTGAGGTAATCACTCCCAGCCCCGCGACCGTGCATCCGGCGAGGTACCCAGACGCTTCCGAAGGTCCCTGAGCAGGTGCGCTAGCGGCAGTTCAGGGGCTGCCTTCAGATCCAGTTCCGCTCCCGCGTAGCGCAATATGAGGGGCCGTTCTTAGCCGTCCAGAGTCGCTCACAGGGTTGACTGCGACAGGCTGCATTGCGCCCGGAGCGGTCTCAGGCAGGGGCCAGACTCGGGCGACCGCAACCAGCGTAGAGGGGCCGTCCACCCTTGTTTCCCCAGGCTGACCGTGGACGAGCTTACGGCCCGCGGCCCGCATCGGGGAGGCGGGAAGTCGTCGAGGGTGTTTGCCGCGCCCATCTTGGGAGGGTAGTTCGCTGCCAGGCGCAGGGGATGAGACCGGACATTTGCCGCGATTGGCGCGCCTGGAGGGACTCGAACCCCCGACCGTCGGCTTCGAAGGCCGATGCTCTCTCCATCTGAGCTACAGGCGCGAGAGATCTCGAAAGAAGTCTAGGAGTGCCGCGTCTGCGGTTCTGTATTTGCGGTTTTCTGTGTCTTGCGTGATGAGCACTGCCAGGAATTGAGAACCGCTGCGACCTGGTCGCGTACCCGAGCTCGCGGGTCGCCTCGCTCGCAACCGCCGGCGAGCAGTCGACCAGGGAATGTTGTGCGGAATCGCGCACAGTCGCCCCGAACGGGTGGCGAACCTGGCAAGCCCTCGTATCTCTGCGGCCTCGTGCCACGGGCGCACCTAGTGTCTTACACACCCAGTAGCTTCTGCAACCGGCCGTCGGCCTCCAGCATCATCAACTCTTCTTCTCCTCCGATATGTTCATCGTTAATGAATATCTGGGGGTAGTACTTGAGCCCACAGCGCCGGAGCATCTCGTCTTTCTCAAGCGGCATCAAATCGATCAGATAGTCAACATATTCGATGCCATATCGGTCCAACAATGCCCGAACGTCGACGCATTTCCTGCAATTGCTTGTGCCGTAGATCTCTACTTTTGCAGTCATTCTGATCTCGAATTACAGAAGCTATCGCGTCGCGAAAGGAGATGTCGATTGCACTACTTCTCGTTGTCTGCCCGGTCACTCTCTGGACCGGGCCCTGACAACAGCAAATTGATGTAAGGCGCATAGAGCAGCACCTGGCCTTGCGCAAAACCAAGCTCATTGAATGCGTCAGCGACACGTTTCAGGCATTGCGGGTCCTCCGGCTTCTGCTTAAGTTGCTCCAACGCAGCGAGCAAGGTCTCAATCTCCTGCGGGTCCACGTATCTCAGCAGCATATCAATCGATTCAGTGACTCCGTCGACGTTTACATCGACGCCTTTATCAATGACGCGAAGCCGGCCGAAATCCTCCTCGATAATCCGTCGCTGCATAGTACTCACGAACTGATCAAAGGTCTCCCTATCCGGCTTATCGAGAAACAACTCAAGGTGATTAGCTCGATTCCTCAGCTAGCGGGCTCACGGCCTGAGCCTGCGCCAGGCGCACACTGGTCGGCAAGTCCACCAGCGGAGTGCCAGCGATGCCCCAAAACAGAATCCAGTTTCAACACGGTATGTCGTTAAGCGAGTTGATCGAGCGCTACGGAACCGAAGCGCAGTGCGAGAAGGCGTTGGAGCAGTCGCGCTGGCCGGACGGATTTGTCTGTCCCGAGTGCGGCGGGCGCGAGCACTCGCGTTTCCTCGCCGACGGGCGCCGGTACTGGCAGTGCTCGACGTGCCGCAGCCAGAGCAGCGTCTGCTCCGGCACCCTGTTTCACGCCTCGAAACTCCCGCTGACCAAGTGGTTCCAGGCGATCTACCTGGTCACCCAGAACAAGAACAACATCTCCGCCCTCTCCCTGAAGCGCCATCTCGGCGTCTCCTACACCACGGCCTGGCGGGTCAAGCACAAGTTGCTCGAAGCGATGCGTCGGCGCGAGTCCCGCCGCTTGCTCCACGGGGTGGTGTTCGCCGACGATGCCGTGCTCGGCGGGGTGCACCCGGGCAAACCGGGTCGTGGCTCGCAGAACAAAGCGCCCTTCATGGCGGCAGTCGAGCTCGACGACAACGGCTACCCAGGGCACGTGCGCTTCGACCCGATCGACGACTACAAGGGGACCACCTTCTCGGCCTGGGCGAAGTCGGCACTTCACCCCAAGGCACATCTGGTCACCGATGGCTGTGCCAGTTTCAACGCCGCCGGCGCCGCGGTCGCTGCCCACGGCGCGATCATCGTCGGCAACCACAAATCCAGCGCGTTGGAGCCGTTCCGCTGGGTCAACACTTTCATCTCCAACGCCAAGAGCGCCATTACCGGCACCTACCATCATTTCGACTTCGACAAGTACCGCCACCGCTATCTTGCCGAGGTGCAGTTCCGCGTCAACCGCCGCTTCGATCTGGCCTCATTGGTCGGGCGGCTCGCACACACTTGCGTACGCACCGCGCCTTGCCCGGAGCGCTCGTTGCGGCGCGCGGAGGTTCCGGCCAGCTGAGCCATCGAGCTAATCACCCAACTCAACCAGTGGCTCTCTGTTCACCTGACTGACAAACGAAAGCGTCGATCCCGATATCACAGGCTCAGGGTCCAAGACGTTCAAGACTACGCTCAAACACTCCGTTCTGAGCGGCGACTTGATGATGTACCGAACCTCGTCATCGATAAGTTCAAACTCCCGGGAACCTTTGATCGCATGCTTCTGCGCGAGCCGTGTAGTCATGGCGTACAGTAATGTCCGGTTTACTAGCTCTGTACGGAGCTAGGTTGAGGGGAAGGGCCAAATGGATCTTCACTTTGGTTAAGGTTGGTTCTTGCCTGCCGGAATTCACCAGCAGACCCCTTGCTTTGCTCACCATACCTGAGCTTGGCCCGAATTGCGCATATTTCAGCTGCCTCGCCGGTGTCGGTTCCGCTCAAGGAGCGGCCTCCCGGAAGCCCCACCGTCAGCGGCAGCTACCAGCGTAGGCAGGTCGCCGGGGCAGCGCTGGTAAACGGCCGCTTCTGGCCGAGCACGGTGGCTCAGTGGGTAGGGTGCGAGAGGCAGCAACGCGTCCTTAGCGGTCAGCCACGAGGCCAGCCCCGGGCTGCCGGAACCAGCGTAGACCGACCGAAGCAGTCTTGCGGCACGGCAGATCCAACCCAAATCAGACCTCAGGCGCTGTGGACCCCTGTTGCTGGAGTACCAAGATGCCGACCTCTCGTCCCCTGGCATGACTGCGATGCACGACTGGACACCCTTAATTCTCTGAGGCTTCCAGAGCACGGTCTTCAGTCCTGTAATGCAATCGCCGCGGCGAGCTCCTCGCGAACCAGTTCAACGACGTGCCATGGCACGTCCGTTCTCGAGGATGTGAGGCGCTCGAAGCAGTCGAGGAAGAGTGAGGTGCG
>CAVOQO010000131.1:0-27311 GCA_963698355.1 uncultured Gammaproteobacteria bacterium
ACCATCGATGGCCCTCCTTTTTCAGCGCACTTGATGCGATCCGCGGGTTGTCCCCGGAGTCGCTCCGTTCCGAGCACGAGCCGATCCGGGCCGGGAAGGCCCCGTCAGCGTCCATTGAAGGAAGTCGTCATCGCCCAGGAGCTCAACCCATGTCGCAACTGAATTCGTCGAGCCGCGCCGGCGAGGCCGACCTGCAACGGGAAGTGGCCGAGATGATCGTCACGGCGCTCAATCTCGAGGTCCCGCCCCAGGCCATCGATGCGGATGCGCCGCTTTACGGCGAGGGGCTCGGACTGGATTCGATCGACATCCTGGAGGTCGCACTGGTGGTCTCCAAGCGCTACGGCTTCGCCCTGCGCGCCGATAACCAGGACAATGTGGCGATCTTCAGGTCGCTGCGCAGCCTCTGCGACTACATCGTGGCGCACCGGACCCAATGACGGCGAAGACCCTGCGACTCGCGCGACCCGTCCTCCTGGCCCTTGCCACCGGCCTCTATCTGCTCGCCGCCCATCTGACGACCGCCCTGGAGGGGCCGAGCACCCTGGGCGCGATCCTCGCCATCCTGCCGATCACACTCATCGCCCTCGCGATGGCCTGGCGGGCGCGCCGGCGTGCTGTGGCCCTGATGCTGTGGGCGGGCGGGCTGGTCGCGCTCTTCCTGGCCTGGCCGTTGATCGAGTCGAGCTTCGCCTGGCTCTACTTCATACAGCACCTGGGCGCGTTTTCGCTCCTGGCCATCGCCTTCGCCCGGACCCTGGCGCCGGGCGAGGTGCCGATGATCACCCGCTTTGCGCGCCTGGTGCACGGTGTGGATCTGGCGCCTGAGCTGCTGGCCTATACCCGCGCCGTCACCCTCGCCTGGGTCCTCTTTTTCGCCGTCATGGCGACCACCTCGATCCTCCTGTTCGCCTTCCGGAGTCTCGCCGCCTGGTCACTGTTCGTGAATCTGCTCACCCCGGTGCTGGTCGGGCTCATGTTTGCCATCGAGTTCGCGGTTCGTCTCCTGGTGCTGCCGCGGGAGGTGCGAACCGGTCTGCTCGATTCGATCCGCGCCTTCATCGACAGCGCCCGTGGCGCCAGCGCGCCGAACCCCTGATCCGAGGTCCCGCCGCCCCTCCGAATGAGCAGGCTCGAGCTACTCTGTCATTCAGATCCGGACGCGGTCGTCGCCCGCCGCCACGGCGAGGAGATCAGCGTCCGCCGCTTCCTCGCCGACGCCGCCCGTCTCGCCGCGGCGCTGCCCGATACCGGGCACATCATCCATGGGTGTGGCGACCGCTACCGCTTTGCGCTAGGCCTTGCGGCGTGCCTGATGAGCGGCCGGGTCAGCCTGTTGCCCCCCAGCCATGCGGCCAAGACCCTGGAGCTGCTCGCCGATTTCGCACCCGACGCCGTGATCCTGTGCGACAGCGCGTGCGGCAGGCTGGCGCTCCCGGTGATGCAGTTCCCCGAGCTCGGTGCGCCTGGGCCCGGGCGCGGGTCCGATGGGTGCGAGGTCCCGCTCATCGAGTCGGAGCGGCTGGCGGCCTGGGTCTTCACCTCCGGCTCCACCGGCACGCCGCAGCCCCACGCGAAACATTGGGGTGCCATCAAGCGCAACGTCACCAATGCCGCGCGCGTGCTCGGGCTCTCTCCGGAACGACCGGCGACCCTGGTCGGAACGGTCCCGCCCCAGCACATGTACGGGTTCGAGTCGACGGTGCTGCTCGCCTGGCAGAGCGGGGCCGCCTTCGATGCGGGGCGCCCCTTCTTTCCGGCGGATATCGTCGCGACCCTGGCGGCGAGTCCGGCCCCGACGGTGCTGGTCACCACCCCCTATCATCTCAATGCCATCCTGGAATCCGGGATCCAGCCGCCGCCGATCGCCCTGGTGCTCTGCGCAACGGCGCCCCTGAGCGCCCGACTGGCCGAGCGCGCCGAGACCGCCTTCGGCGCGCCCCTGATCGAGATCTATGGCAGCACCGAAACCGGACAGATCGCCACCCGTCGCACCTGCCGCGAGGAGACCTGGATCCTGTTTCCGGAGGTCGAGCTCATTGATCGGGAGGGCCAGACCTGGGCCGAGGGCGGACACGTCGAGGTCGGGGTGCCGCTCGGCGACGTCATCGAGCGGCAGGACCCGCGCCGCTTCCTGCTCAAGGGCCGCCACTCCGATCTCATCAACATTGCCGGCAAGCGCACCTCGCTCGGCTGGCTCAACCAACAGCTGCTGTCCATCCCGCGGGTCCAGGACGGTGGCTTCTATCTTCCCGACTGCCCGAATGGGGGCGAGGACGCGGTCGTTACCCGGCTCACCGCCTTTGTGGTGGCGCCCGGGCTCGACAGCGAACGGCTCATGGCCGCCTTGCGCGAGCGCCTCGACCCGATCTTCCTGCCGCGCCCGCTGATCTTCGTCGATGCCTTGCCGCGCACCGCCGTCGGCAAACTGCCGCGAGCCGACTGTGAGTTGCTGCTTAAGCGCTATACGCAGGGAACGCGGGTGGGCTCATGAGTCTGGCGCACCTTCATGGGCGGTTGGGCAGGGCGCCGGAATCCGCGATCGCGGGCCGGGAAGGCGTGCAGCGGCGGCTCGTCTAGGGCCTCCAATGCCAAGGCATCGCTGTCCGCTCATCATTGCCGCCGACCACCCGGCGTTCGCCGGCCACTTTCCGGGGCGGCCCATCCTGCCCGGCGTGGTGCTGCTCGACGAGGCGGCCCGCGCCATTGGCCTGGCGCTCGGCCTCGGCGTTGATTCACCCTGGCGGGTGGACCGCCTCAAGTTCCTTCGCCCCGCCCTGCCCGGTGACCGACTCATCCTGGAATGGGAGCCACTGGCGGGCGCGAAGCTAGGCTTCGGCATCGAGCGCGCGGGACAGCCCCTGGCGAAGGGGATCATCGAGCTGTCCCCATGAGTCGCGACCTGGGGCTTGATCGACAGGCGAGCTGGACGCGCACCCCGGAGCGCAGCAACCTGCTGATGCTGCGCGTCATGACCTGGATCTCGCTGCGCCTGGGGCGGTCGGCCGGGCGCCTGGTGCTCTACGGCATCGCGGCCTACTACCTGGCCTTTGCGCCCGCGGCCCGGCGTGCCTCGCGTGACTATCTGATCCGGGTCCTGGGGCGGGAGCCGACCTGGAGCCAGCGTTATCGCCACATCTTCAGCTTTGCCGCCGCCTTGCACGACCGGCTCTATCTGCTCAACGGGCGCTTCGACCTGTTCGACATCGAGGTCGATGGCGAGGCATTGATCGCCGCTCAGGTGGGCAGGGGTCGTGGGGTTCTGCTGTTCGGTGCCCACCTCGGCAGCTTCGAGGTGACGCGCGCACTCGGGCGCCGCCAACCCGGACTGCGCATCGCGCTGGCCATGTACGAGGAGAACGCGCTGCGGGTCAATGCGATACTCGCGGCCATCAACCCGGCGGCACGGCCAGAGGTGATCGGCCTGGGTAGACTCGACGCCATGCTGCGGATCCACGACGCGCTGAACGACGATGCCATGGTCGGCGTCCTCGCCGACCGCAGCCTGCATGACGAGGAGTGCCGTCAGCTTTGCGTGCTGGGCAGCCCTGCGGCGCTTCCCATCGGGCCCTTCCGGATGGCCGCCATGTTGAAGGCGCGGGTGATCTTCATGGCCGGGCTGTACCGCGGCGGCAACCGTTACACAATTCGATTCCTGCCGATCGCCGACTTCAACGAGGTCCCCCGAGCCGGGCAGGATGTCGCCATTGCGGCGGCCATGCAGCGCTACGCCGAGGCACTGGAGGCCTGCTGTCGCGACGCCCCCTACAACTGGTTCAATTTCTATCCGTTCTGGGAAGAGTCTCGCGACTGATCCGAGATCCGGGGGCTCGTCAACGATCGGTCCTGCCGGCCCTGTCAATCCTTGATCGTTCCGCGCCTCTCTGCGTTAAATTGGCGGCTTGAGTCAAGGGCCGGTGTCGAGGGCCTGCTTACAACGAGTTTGGAGCTGCGCATGCAACAGGGACAAGACGCCATCGCCCGCGCCTGTGACGTTCTGGTCATCGGCTCGGGCCCGGCGGGCGCGACGGCAGGCGCGTTGCTGGCGCGGCAGGGCTTCTCGGTGACCATCCTCGAGAAGGGTCGCCACCCCCGTTTCCATATTGGCGAGTCGCTGCTGCCGGCCAACCTGCCATTGATCGAGCGCCTCGGCGTCGGTCCGGCGGTGCGCGAGATCGGCATCCGGAAGTACGCCGCCGAATTCGTCTCGCCCCATCACCAGCACCGGCAGCGCTTTCTCTTCGCCGACGCCTGGGACAAGTCCAACCCCTACGCCTATCACGTGCGGCGCTCCGAGTTCGACGCCATCCTGGCGCGCAACGCGGCCACCTGCGGTGCCAACCTGATCGAGGGTTGCCGAGTCAGGGGGGTCGAGCTCGAGGACGACGGCGTGCGGGTCGAGGCCGAGCGCGAGGACGGTACTCGCGAGCACTGGCAGGCACGGTTCCTGATCGATGCCTCGGGTCGGGACACCTTCATGGCCAACCGGTTGCGCGCCAAGCACCGTAATCCCCATCACAACAGCTCAGCGCTCTACGGCCATTTCACCGGTGCGCACCGCAACCCTGGGGAGGCGGAGGGCAACATCACCATCTACTGGTTCGAGCACGGCTGGTTTTGGTTCATTCCGCTCGCGGACGGGGCCACCAGTGTCGGTGCCGTCACCTGGCCCTATTACATGAGGCAGCGCAATGGCCGCAACCTCGAGACCTTCCTGCTGGACACCGTCGCCCTGTGCCCGCCGCTGGCGGAGCGCCTGGAGGAGGCACGGCTGACCAATCAGGTCGAGGCCACCGGCAACTTCTCCTATGCCTGCGATCGCACCCACGGCGATCGCTATATCCTGCTCGGTGATGCCTACGCCTTCATCGATCCGGTGTTCTCGTCCGGGGTGATGCTGGCGATGCAGGGCGCCTTCTTTGGGGCCGAGGCGGTGGAGCGCTGTCTGCGTGAGCCGGCGCGGGCGGGGGCGGCGCTCAAGCGGTTCGACCGCCAGATGCGCCACGGACCGCGGGAGTTCTCCTGGTTCATCTATCGGATGACCAATCCAACCATGCGCGGGCTCTTCATGGCCCCGCGCAATGTGCTGCGCGTGAAGGAGGCATTGCTCTCGCTGCTGGCGGGCGACATCTATGGCAAGACGCCGATCTGGCCCTCCCTGTATCTGTTCAAGCTCATCTACTACCTGTCGGCGCTGCGCCATTGGCGCACCACCCTCGCGTCCGCGCGCGCCCGCCGGCAAAACATCCTGCCGGTGGACGAGGGTGGCGTGACCAGCCCATGAGCCTCACTCGGGCCAATCCCAGGGTCGAGGATGAGCGCGACCGGGCTCCGCGTTTGCTGTGGGGTCGGCGGGCGCCCACCCGCCTGCGTCCGGAGCTGACGTGGGAAGGGGCCCTCAAGCTGAGCGCGGGCGCCGGGCCCATCCGGCGAGGCGCCGTCGACTGCTGGCCAGGTCGGGACCTGCTCTTCGGTGCCCTCGCCATCGACGAGCACGCCTTCCGGGGTCGGTGCCGCGGGATGGCAACCGCCCTGCGGGCGGCGACCGATGCGGGCTACCGCGAGCTCTTCGAATGCATCGAAGGGGCCGGTTATCCCCATCTCCTGCGGATGTGGAACTACCTTCCGAGGATCAATGCGATCGAGGACGGGCTCGAGCGCTACCGACAATTCAACATCGGCCGCCAGGAGGCCTTTGTCGCCGCCGGGCGCAGCCTGACCGGAGCCCTGCCGGCCGCCTGCGCCCTGGGTTCCAGGGACGGAGACCTGAGGATCGGCTTTCTCGCCGCCCGCCGGCCCCCGCGCTCCCTCGAGAACCCCCGTCAGGTCAGCGCCTTTCGCTATCCCCCGGACTATGGTCCTCGCAGCCCCATCTTCGCCCGGGCGGTCATCTCGGAGCCGGCGGGCGGGCCCCTCCTCTTCATCTCCGGGACCGCGGCAATCGTCGGTCACCGCAGCCTGCACCCCGGCGACGTGGTGGCCCAGACGCGCGAGACCATCGTCAATCTGGAGGCCATGATCGAGGCCGCCAACGGCGCCCTCGGGCGCCCGCTGTTCCGGCGCGAGGACCTGGATTATGTGGTCTATCTGCGCTCGGGTGAGGATCTAAACCCGGTCGTGGCCGAGTTGAGCGGCTGGCTGGGCGGCGGCGCGCGGCTGCTCCTCATGGAGGCCGACATCTGCCGCCGGGAGCTGCTGGTCGAGATCGAGGCGAGCTCCAGTGTTAGTGCCAGTGCGGCCGCCCCGACGATGGCGGGGGGCTCGCCGCCATGACGCGATCACTCCTGGTCGCGCTGCTGTGCATCCCGGTGTCGCTGCCGCTCCTGGCTCAGAGTGATGAGCCGCTGTGGGAGGCGGGGCTGGGTGTCACCACCCTGTCCTTTCCCGATTACTGGGGCTCGGACGATCAGCGGGCCTATGTGCTGCCGCTACCCTATTTCGTCTACCGGGGAAGGATCTTCAAGGCGGATCGGGACGGCGTACGTGGCATCTTCTTCAACACCGACGTCGCCGAGCTCAACCTGAGCGCCAGCGCCTCACTGCCGGTCGATTCGGATGGCAACGAGGCGCGCCGCGGCATGCCCGATCTGGACCCGACCTTTGAGATCGGACCCTCCCTGGAGCTGCACCTGTGGCGCTCACCTGACCGGCGCTATCAGGTCGACCTGCGCCTTCCGGTGCGGAAGGCCATCGCCGTGGGTGATGGCCTTCAAGACGCCGGAGCCGTGTTCACCCCACTACTCAATCTCGACGTCGACAGCCCCTTTGGGGCACAGGGATGGAACCTGGGCCTGCTGGCCGGCGCCATCTTCGCCGACCGCCGACAAAACGCCTATTTCTATGACGTGCCCGAGGCCTACGCCACCCCTCAGCGCCCGGCCTACAGCGCGGACGGCGGCTATGGCGGCACCAAGTTCATTGCCGCGCTCTCCAAGCGCTTCGAGCGCTACTGGGTGGGTAGCTTCGTGCGCTTCGACACCCTCGCGGGCGCGGTCTACGCCGACAGCCCGCTGGTGCGGCAGGACTATGCCTGGGCGGCCGGGATCGGGATCGCGTGGATCCTCGGCGAGTCATCCACCCGGGTGCCGGTGACCGATTAGATGCAGAAGGCATCGACAGCGCCCGTCTCTGCCCAGCGCCTGCCGGCGGCCTACGCCTATTTCTGCCTCTGGATCGGGCTCACGCTGCTGGGTCTGCTCTGTTTGGGCTGGCTGCCCTTCGCGTTGCTGCTCCAAGCGGTGCTGCCGGCCCGGCAGGCGCACCGGATTGGTCGGTCCGTCATCAACTCGATCTTTCGCGCCCTCCTCTGGTTGCTGAGCGAGCTCGGCGCCTGCCGACTCGACCTCTCCGCGCTCGATGGGCTGCGCGATTCGGGTCCACTGATCCTGGCGCCCAATCACCCCTCGCTACTGGACGCGGTGCTCGTGGTCTCGCGTCTGCCCGATCTCGCCTGCGTGATGAAGGCCGAGCTCATGAGCAACCTCTTCCTCGGTGCCGGGGCACGGCTGGCCGGCTACATCCCCAACGCCCATCCATTCGCCATGGTCAAGGCGGCCTGCAGCGAGCTTCGCGACGGCAAGCAGTTGCTGCTCTTCCCGGAAGGGACCCGCACGTTGCGCCCGCCGCTCAACCCGGTGTCGCCCGTGGTCGGACTGATCGCGCGCCGCGCCCAGGTGCCCGTTCAGGCGCTGATCATCGAATCCGACTCGGCCTTTCTCGCCAAGGGTTGGCCCTTGTGGCGCTGCCCGTCCATGCCGATCCACTTTCGGGTCCGGTTGGGACGCCGCTTCGATCCGCCCCTGGTCGCGGACCAGCTGACCGGGGAGCTGGGCTCACACCTCGCCGCCGAGCTGACGCGTGCCCCCTGGACGCTGCCCGCTGGCGAGCCCCGGCGTCCCGCGACCCATGGATGCTGAGCCGGTCGTCCAGACCACCAACCCGATCCATGCCAGGACCGGCGACGGAGATCGGGTGGTGCTGATCCCGAGCTTCAACCCCGGGCCCAAGGTCTATGAGACAGTGGCCGGCGCCCGGCGTTACTGGCCAAGGGTCTGGGTGGTGGTTGACGGCAGCACCGATGGCACGGCCGAGGGCCTGTCGGCTCTCGCGCGCGCCGACGACGGGCTCAGGGTGCTGGTGCTGGGGCGCAACCAAGGCAAGGGGGCGGCCGTGCGGCACGGGCTCGAGGCCGCGTCTTCGGTCGGCGTCACCCATGTCCTCACCATGGACTCGGACGGCCAGCACCCGGCCCAGTGCATCCCCCGGTTCATGGACGCCTCGCGGGCGCATCCGGACTGCATGATCCTCGGCAAGCCCGTGTTCGATTCGAGCGCCCCCCGGCTGCGGGTGCGCGGGCGCCGGGTATCCAACGCCTGGGTCCACCTCGAGACTCTGGGGGTCGGTATTGGTGACTCGCTCTTCGGCTTCCGGGTCTATCCGGTCGCACCGCTGCTCGCCGTGATGCGCCGCCAGCGCTGGATGCGCCGCTTCGACTTCGATCCGGAGGCGGTGGTCCGTCTCGCCTGGGCCGGGGTCTGCGCCATCAACATCGGCGCCCCGGTGACCTACCTGAGCAAGGACCAGGGCGGCGTCTCGCACTTTCACTACTGGCGCGACAATCTGCTGCTCACCTGGATGCACAGCCGGCTGTTCCTCGAATTCCTGTGGCGCCTGCCCCTGCTGCTATGGCGACGGCTGCGTTGATCGGCGCCGCGCGCGGCCGGGTTGGCGCCGCTGTGCGGCCGATGGGACAGCGGCCGCTTCCTCGTCTGCTGCTGCTCGTTGCGCTAGGCGCCGTCCTGGCCTGCGGCTGTGCCGGTCTCACCAGGCCCTGGCAGGCACCCGAGGTCGCCCTGCGGGGGCTCCAGGTCAAGGAGCTGGGGCTCAGCCGACAGAGCTTCCTGGTGACCCTGGCGGTCAGGAACCCGAACGACCGCACCCTGCCGGTCAAGGCCATGACCTACCGACTCGAGCTGGAGGGAAGGGAGCTGGCGACCGGCGCGAGCAGGCTGGATCGGCAGATCCCCGCCTTCGCCGAGGCCCTGGTAGACGTGCAGGTGGAGGGCAACCTGCTCGGGCTGGCCGCCCAATTGCCCGCCCTCGCCCTCAAGGCGGGACCGCTCGACTGGACCGTCTCGGGGACTGCCACCCTCGCCGGCGGCCTCGTGACCTTGCCCTATCGCTACTCGGGCCAGGTCGACCCCGCGGAGCTCCTCGCACGGGTCAGGCCGCGCTGAGCCTGGGGCAAGGGGGCGCGCCGTGGCCGCCGCGGATCAGTAGGACCGCCGCACGTCCAGCACGTCGGGGACCTGGTGGAGCTTGGCGAGCACCCGCACCAGTTGCTGGATGTCGCGCACCTCCACCGTGAAGCGCATGGCGGCGGTCTCGGTGCTGCGGTCCGAGTGGGTGTTGACGCCCACCACATCCACGTCATCGTCTGCGAAGACCGATGAGATGTCGCGCAGCAGGCCCTTGCGGTCGCTGGCGATAACCAGCACGTCGACCGGATAGGTGGCGCCGGCGGGCTGGGCGGCCCAACGCACCCGCACCAGCCGGTCGGCCTCGCCGGGGGGCAGGTGCCGGACGTTGGCGCAGTCGCGGCGGTGCACGGTGACGCCGCGCCCCCGGGTGACGAAGCCAACGATGGGGTCGTAGGGAACCGGCCTGCAGCAGCTTGCGATCTGCGTCAGCAGGTCGTCGACCCCCTCAACCACGACCTCACCGGCGCCCGGCCTGGGTTTGGACGGGGTCCGCAGGCGCGGCTCGTGCTCGCGTGGCTGGGGCTCCTGGGCGCGCGGCTCACCCACCTGGCGCGCCACCAGGCCGGCGGAGAGATCACCGCGCCCGATGGCGGCCAGCAGATCCTCGCCGCGCTTGAATTGGAACCTCGGCGCGATCTGATCGAGCTGGGGCTTCTCGGTGATGCCGAGGCGCGTCAGCTCCCTGTCCAGGGCGGTGCGCCCCTCCTGCTCGTGCTGATCGCGATCCTGCTGCTTGAACCACTGGCGCACCCGGTTGCGGGCGCGCGCCGTGGTGAGATAGCCCTGGTGGGGTGAGAGCCAGTCCCGGCTCGGGGTGGCGTTCTTCTGGGTGAGGATCTCGACCGTCTCGCCACTCGCGAGCCGGTAGTTGAGCGGCACGATGCGACCGTTGACCCGGGCGCCGCGACACCGGTTGCCGACCTCTGAATGGACCGCATAGGCGAAGTCCAGGGGCGTGGCCCCCTTGGGCAGCTCGACCACCTTGGAGTGAGGGGTCAGCACGTAGATGTGTACCGGCTCGAGCTCGGACTTGAAGCGCTCCAGGATCTCGCTCGCGTCTTCGCCCTCGTTCCTGAGCTCCAGCCACTGGCGCATCCAGATCACCCGACGTTGGAACTCCGCGTCATGGCCCTTCGCCTCCTTGTAGGCCCAATGGGCGGCGACGCCGAGCTCGGCGTGCTGGTGCATCTCGTGGGTGCGGATCTGCACCTCCAGCGGCTTGCCCCCCGGGCCCACGACCGCCGTGTGCAGCGACTGGTAGAGATTGCCCTTGGGCGTGGCGATATAGTCGTCGAATTCCTTGGGGATGTGCTTCCAGAGCCCGTGGACGATGCCCAGCGCCGCGTAGCAGTCGGCGACCGACTCCACCAGCACGCGCACGGCGCGCAGGTCGAAGATCTGCTCGATGTCGACGCCCTTGCGCTGCATCTTCCGCCAGATGCTGTAGATGTGCTTGGGTCGGCCGGTGACCTCGGCCTGGATTCCGGCCTCGGTGAAGCTGCCCTGCAGCAGGGCGATGACGTCATGGATGTAGCGCTCGCGTTCCTCGCGCCGCTCGGCCAGGGCGCGGGCGATCGCCAGGTATTCATCGGGCTCCAGGTAGCGCAGCGCCAGGTCTTCAAGCTCCCACTTGACCTGCCACATGCCGAGCCGGTTGGCGAGCGGCGCATAGACGCGCTGGGTGTCGCGGGAGATCTTGGCCCGCCGCTCGGGCTCCAGGTCCTTGATGGCGCGCATCAGGTGCACCCGCTCTGCCAGGACCACCAGCACCACGCGGACGTCCTCCGCGATACCCAGCAGCAGGCGGCGCAGATTCTCCTCGTGCTCATCCTGATCCTTGGCCGCGATGATCGCCTCCACATTGGCGATCTGGCCGATGCGGGCCAGGTCACCCACCATGCGGGCAATGCCCGGACCAAAGCGATCGCGCAACTGGGCCTCGTTCAGATCTCCCTGATCCATGCAGCCGTTGAGCAGGGCGGCGATCAGGGTCTCGTGGTCCATGCCGAGACGCGCCAGGATGTCGGCGGTGGAGAGGACGTGGCGCACATGGGTCTCGCCGGTCTCGATGCGGCGATCGCCACGGCAGCGGGTCAGCGCCGCACAGGCGCCCGCGATCAGCTTGAGTGACTCGCGCTCATAGCTCGGCGCCAGGTTGTCGAGCCAGTGACGAATCGCCTGGTCGTCGTCGGTCGCCTCTTCCGGGAGGTTGTAGGTGGCCTTAACCATGCGCAGGGGCCGAGGGACCGGCCCGCGGGCCGGTGAGTCGAGATGACGGAGCGACAGTGGAGGAAGGCATGTCCACCGCGGCATTCTCGCGCAAACGGATCGGCAGCGACCAACAGAAGACCGCAAAAATGATCCGAAACAGTAAAGCGCTCGGCGCGGCGGATCGCCCTGTGGGTTTCCGCCGACGGTAGACCTTGGGGCGTGGGTGCTTGTGGCTAGCGATCGGTGCGGCGGTAGATCTCGTCGATGCTGACGGTGAGATCGACCGACTGAAGGGGCACCTCACCCTTGATGTGGATGGCGGCACGCCACTGGTCGGAGCGGCGGAAGACCTCGACCTGCCGGAGGTCGTATTCGTGACGAACCTGGCTCTCCAACTCCCCCGCGAGGTAGTCATCGACGGAGAGAAACGTCGAAGTCAATTGGGGTGGCATGTTCGTTGCCTCAAATGCGCGGGTCCGGTGCGCCCACGCCCCAGGCATAATGAAGGCCCAGAGAGGCGGCAACGTTGGGGGTCGGCGATCTGGTCCGGTCCAACGGGGTTCGGCGATCGGGGAGCTACCAACTCTCCTGGATGAAACGCTGCTTCTACCTCAGCGCAGATCGGCGAGGACAAGTCAGTCCCCCAGGATGTATGCGAGATCCAACTCCAGCGCGTCGAAAGGCGGCACCCGCACCCGCGCCGGCTCCGCAATGGTCGCAATTAGCCGATAGTGCTCGCCGTCCAGCTGGTAGGCCATCAGAGTCCGATTCTCCGGCCAGATCAACCAGTAATAGGGCACGCGGTGGCGCTGTAGCAGCAACAGCAGGGTCAAGGTGTCCTTGCGCTCATGCCCAGGGGAGACGATCTCGCAGACCCAATCCGGCGGCAGCTCGACAACGCCGCGTGGGCGCTTGGGCATGCGCTCCTTGCGCCAGCCGGCGAGGTCATGGCTCGGACACTGGTGCGCCTCGTAGGCGACGCTGATCTCCGTGACGATCCACCAGCCGCCGGGACCGGCGATCCGATCCACCGGACCCAGCTCGACACCGGTCCTGAGCTGAACACTCGCATGCTCGCCCCTTGCCATCGGCCGGCGCACGATCTCACCATCGATGAGCTCCACCCGCTCCTCGCCGAATGCGAGCAGGTCGGCGACCGTTTGAAGATTGTGGGCTTCCATCGTCGGATACCCTTGTTCCGATTGACATCACACGGCCAAGCCTAGCATGGCTGGCCAGCATACAGGCGGCGGGGCTCGCCGGTGCGCCAACACCTGAACACCGGGCGCCGGTGGGCTCAAGCGGATCGACGCGCGGGCAGTCGCCAGGTAGTCAGGCGCTGCGCCATCAGCGTCAGCGGTTCCCGAGCAGCCGCTCCCCGACCAGGGGATTGCCGTCTCTGCACAGGATCTCGAGCCGCACCGTGGCGCGGGTCATGCCGCAGAAGAGCACCCGCAGCTCCCGCGCCAGATGGCGCTCGTCGGGATCGATATCCGTCAGCACCACGGCCGCGCTCTGCTGGCCCTTGAACCGGCGCACCGTGTCGAACAGGATCTGGCCCTGCGAATAGACCTGGTTGCCGAAGAGATCGTAGTCCCCGCTGAAGCGGGCGACGGTCTGATTGCCGAGCCGTGCCACGTCTCGCAGGGCGGTATGTTCCAACCCGCGGCAGGACAGGATGGCTATGTCCTGGGGACGGAACCGCTGGGCCAGCAGGCGCCCGACGATGCGCCCAACCAGCCGCGGCTGCTCTTCCGGATCCGAGTAGCGGGTGATCCCGACGTCGAGACCCGGCAGATCGTTGGCGCAGGTAAAGGGGAGCTCCGGCAGGGCCTTGGCGATGAACTCCGCGATCAGCGCCGGGGAGCGGTAATTGAGCAGGGAGCGGTAACCGACGAACCCGAGCGACCGCAGGCCCGCCGGATCGGTGCCGCGCAGGTTCTGGTGCGGATCCTCGAGCCACAGCATGTCCGCGTCGGGCGCCAGGAAAAGCCGCACCGCCTCGAACCAGTCGCCCTCGAAGTCCTGGGCCTCGTCGACGATCAGGGTGTCGAAGCGCCAGTCCCCCGACGGCGTGCCGGCGAGCGCGAGCTCCTCCACCTCGCTGGCCGCCCGCGCCCAGAATTGGGGGTCGCCGCGCATGGCATCGAAATCCAGGATGATCCGCCGCGAGCGCAGGAAGTGGTCGCAGAAGCCATACCAGGTCTCCACCAGCCCACCCGCCGCCACCAACCGCTTCAGCCGCTCCGCCAGCGGGCGGTTGAAACACAGGAGCAGTGGCCGGCGTCCCCGCGCCAGACACTGGTCGAAGAAATGGCGGGCCACCAGGGTCTTTCCGTTGCCCGCGGTGGCCATCACCTGTAGGCGCATGGGCGCCATCTCGATGTTCGCGAGCACCTCCAAGAGGCCGTGGGAGAGGCGCGCGAAGTTGCGCTCCTGGGCCCCGATGTGGGCATGCACGTCCGGGACGAGATCGAAGGTCTGGCGGAAGAAGTCCGCGATGTGCCCGACCTGATTGCCCGGACCCGGTTCTTCCATCGGGAGGATCGCCCGAATGCGCTTGGCGAGTCCATCGCGGGCGCCCGCGTCCACCACCCGCTCGGCATCAATCCCCGCCGCCGCCAGCCGCCGCAAGGTGTGATCGGGACAGTAGATCAGGTAGTCGACCTCGAGCGCCGGGTAGGCGCCCACCTGATGGGCGAACTTCTCGCGGATCGAGTTGACCGAGCGCAGCACCTGATCCCCGACGTTCTTCGCCGCGCCGCCGTAATGCTTGAGGAGCTGCCCCTCGCGCTCCTCGAGCGGGCCGTTTTTCTGCTCGATGCAGAGCACGCGTCCCGCACCGTTGAGGACCACGAAGTCAATCTCGCCGAAGAGGGTGCGACCCTTGTACTGGCGGGTCCAGTGCACGCCGTGGAAGACCCGGTAGTGATCCGGCAGGGTGTCGCGCAGCAGCGCCAGCGTGGCCAGCTCGGGCTCGTGGGCACCGGCGAGCGCGAGGCGTGTCAGGTCGTCCGGGATGATGTGGGCCACCGTCAGACCTCACGGGGAGGGTGCAGCGTTCAGCGCTCGGCCCTCTCCGATCCCGAGTGACGGCGGTCGTCGGCCGGCGGGTGAGGTCTTAGGGTGCATCCTGTCGAGCATGGCTGCTGGAGCATTCAGGCCCGTTGGCCCAACAGTGTTTCCGACCAAGGTCGACGCTTCCACATTCTTCTCCCGCGAAGAGTCGCGGATGCATGTGCGTGTATCCTGCCCTGACGGCGAGGCACCATTCTGGCTCGAGCGCCGAATCGAGCTGGCGAAGAGCGTCCGCCTCTCGCGGATGCAGCCGAAGCAGATCGCGGCAATCATCGAGGTCCGTCATGACGAGCTTTAAGACGCTTGGCACGAGCACTTCAGAGGTTGAGGTGACCAACGTATCCCGGGATGGCATCTGGTTGCTTGCCGCAGGGCGCGAGCTGTTTCTGCCATACACGGAGTTTCCGTGGTTTCGAGATGCCACTATCGCGGCCATATTGAACGTCGAGGAGTCGACGCCGGGCCATTTCTATTGGCCTGACCTCGATGTCGACTTGGGCATTCAGTCCATCGAGCATCCCGAGCGTTTCCCGTTGAAATACAAGTGACGTGCAAAGGCCGATGCGGCTCCTCGCTCGGCGCTCTTCCCGTCAACCGCAACCTCAGTAGCCAATCGCGAAGTAGGTCGGGCTTCAGCCCGACAACGCCCTCGCGGCCCTCGTCAACTCGGTCGTCTGCGGCTCTCCATGCGCCGTGGATGCGACAGAACGAGGAACCGGCCCCCATCCGACCCTGTCATGACTGTTCCAGAAAGACCTCAACGGACGTGGCCCTGGGAACCAGCCGGCCGGAGTTCCCGGCGGCAACCATGCGCACCAGTTGCCGGCGGAAAAGCCGTTGCGCATTGCATGCGCGGCCGAGGCCGCCGAATAGATGAATCGGGTCGTATTCTTGCCGCTGTCGCCGATGGGCAGATGCCCTGGCGTCGGGAAAAATCGCGCCATCATTGTGGTTTCTGCCCTGTTGCCGCGCTGGCTTCTGGAGTTGTCTTCACGCCGTCAAACAACGTGTAGACCGGCTCTGGGTTTTCCCCGCGCGCCTGGTTCATCCACCGGCGTATTGAACCGGCTTGCACGCGGGGCGGGATGCGAGCGGCTTCTCCGTCAAGATGGTTTCGTGGTGAAGCAGCCCCGTTAAGCGATTGCTATGCCCGGTTGACGCGGCAGAACTGCAGCAAGCTTCTATGCTTCGCGGTTGCCGCACCAGCAACGCTCACCCACTCCCATCCCCATCCCACACTCCCCGTAACCGCGCCAGCGGTCGCATCGCCTCATTCGCCTCGAAGTCCGGGTAGTCGGGGTTCGCGGCCTTGAGCACGTAGCGGCCGCCCGGCTGCTTGGTGATCAGACGCAGCACGTACTGGTCATCGCCAATCGTGTCCTGTGGTTCGATGGCCATCACGCTGCCGGTGATGGAGCCGGCCTTGCTGGGGTCCACCAGCTCCAGCAGCGGGTAGTCCCCGTCCCGCACCGGGTTCTTGCCGCCGTTCATGGAGTTGCCGGTAGCGCGGGCGACGAAGTGGCGGTCCGGGTCAATAGTCCCTTGGCTGGGTGGCAGCCGCCCGTTGCGGGAAGGGCAGGATCTTGGCGGCGACTTCGGTTGGTTGCTCGGCATCGCCCGGCGCTGACATCGGCAATCGGGGTTCGTAAGCGGCAAGCCGGTAGTCGACCAACTCCTGGACCATGGCCTGGAAGGTGTCGCGCTCCGCCTCTGCGACGGAGAACACCGGCCGGAACCGGCCTTCTGCCACCTCGAACCAGCGCTTGGCGTCGCCGGAGCGGTTGCCGCCCGTCCAGGCGTTGATCGGGTTGCCCTTCCAGTAGCTGACCCACTTGCGCGCGTCCACCTCGTCGATCTGCTGAAGCTCACTGCGGATATCGCCGATGAAGCTGCGCCGACGGCGAAAGACCTCCAACGCCTGCGCGGCCAGGTCTTCGACTGTCGGCGGCCGATCGAAGCCGTCTAGGTCCAGCATCGACTCCAACAGCACGGCCTTGAAGCACTTGGTCATGCTGGTCGTCTCCACCTCAAGGAAGAAGTCCGCATGCCGCTCCAAACATGCGCTCTCGGCCGGCGTCAGGTCACCCTGGTCGGCCACCAGCGACCACCACTGGCCATGATGTTTCCGAAGCGCCTGACGGCTCGACCCGCTGCGGTAGAGCTCCGCCAGGGTCGGCCGCCGATTCAGGGAATCGCGCAGGGCCTGGTAGTCGGTGGCCGGCCCCCTGCCCTGTAGCCGGATCAGGAAATCGATGATGGCCAGGTCGTAGTTGGCGAAGCAGCCAGGCGGCAGCGCAAGCTCACCATCGCGGGCGCGACGGCCGAACGCCGCAAGCTGGCGGTAGCTGCTGCCGACCTCGAACAGCGCCTGGGGCTTGTTCAAAAAGCCCTGATGGTTCCCGATGAAGTCCAGCACGATCAGGCGTTCCTTGTCCGGGTGGCGGCGCAGCCCGCGGCCGAGCTGTTGCAGGAACAGCACTTTCGAGTCCGTAGGGCGCAGCATCATCACGGTGTCGATGGCGGGCAGGTCAACACCTTCGTTGAACAGGTCCACCGAGAAGATGACCTGCAGGCCGCCCTGCTCCAGTTGCTCCAGCGCGGCGCTGCGCTCTAGCGCCGAGCCGCGATAGACGGCCTCGGCGCGGATGCCCTCGCGGCGAAAGCGCTCGGCCATGAAGTCCGCATGGCTGCGCGACACGCAGAAGGCCAGCGTGCGTTGCCGGCCCTGTTCGCGCCAGTGCCGCAGCGCGTGGCGGGCGCGGGCCTGAGTGGCGAGCTTGTGCTCCAACGCATGGGCGTCGAAACGTCCGTTGCGCCAAGGGACCTCTTTGTAGTCGACCGTCTCATCAAAGATGCCGAAATAGTGGAAGGGGCTCAGCAGCCCGAGCTCGATCCCGTCAAACAGGTGCCGGCTGTAGACGAGGTTGTCGTCGCACAGACTCAGGATGTCCGACTGGTCCGTGCGCTCCGGCGTGGCCGTCAGCCCGAGCAGGAAGCGCGGACGCAGGTGTTGCAGCAGGCGCCGGTAGGTGGGGGCCGCGGCGTGGTGGAATTCGTCGACGACGACGTAGTCGAAGTGGTCCGGCCCGAAGCGCTCAAGGTGCTCCGCCTGCCCCAGCGTCTGCACCGACGCGAAGAGCAGATCGACATCGGTCTGCTTGCGGGCGCCGGTATACCGGCCGACCCGCGCGGTGGGATGAACGCGCTGGAAGCTGGTCTCCGCCTGCAACAGGATCTCGTCTCTATGTGCAACAAACAGCACGCGCCCGGCGTGCATGCGTTGGCTGTCGAACGCTGCGAGGTAGGTCTTGCCTAGCCCGGTCGCCATCACCACCAAGCCTCGCCGATAGCCGGCCGCGCGGCTCGCGGCCAGTGCCGCCAATGCCTCCCGCTGGACCGCAGACGGCTCCGGCGGCGGCTCTTCCGTCACCTCGCAGCCGGCCCCGACGGGCAGATACTGCACGAGCCGACGGCGTTGCTCGTACTGCTCTATCCAGTCGTGCTCCAGGGCACAAACATTCGTATGCGCGAGAAGCGTCTCGTACTGCTTACAGATCTCCCGGAAGCGCCGGCTGTCGGGCGCGTCGGCGTCGTCGGTCCGATCCACCCGCAGGTTCCACTCCAAGCCGTCGGTCAGCGCGGTACGGCTGAGGTTGCTGGAACCGACGAAGGCCGTCCCCCAGACCGTTTCGCCCTCGTGGCTTTGAACGCAGATATAGGCCTTCAGATGGAAACTCTGACCCTCTGTTTGAAAGACACGAATCTCGGCGCCGCGCTCAGCCAGCAGCATCAGCCGCCGCAGGGCCTGGGGATCGGTGACGTCCAGATAGTCGCTGGTCAGCACACGGAGCCGCGCGCCGCGGGTCTCGACCGCATCGATCAGGGCCGGATAGACCAGCGCGAGACCGCTGGTTTTGATGAAGGCGACCGCAAGGTCGATTCGGTTGGCTTGGCGAATCGCCCCCAGCAGCCGAGGCAGAAAGGGATCGGACGCTCCGCCGGTGGTCAGGTACTGGCCCAAGCCGCCTCCGTTCGACGCAGCAGGGTATTCAACCAGCGCTCCGACTCGCGGCCGGGGCGCAAATCGCCGGTGATCCAGGTCTCCACCGGTTCAAGGCCCGACACGCGGCGCAGCAGTGCCGCCAAGCCCTGCTCGTCCAAATCCGTGAACTGCCGGCCATCCCGCTCATGCTCGCCGCTGCCGTACTTGAAGGAGGCATAAAGGACGCCCGCCTGCTTCAGCGCCCTGCGTAGGCGCCGCATCACCTCCGGGAGCTCCGCGGCGGAAACATGTAGCAGACTGGCGCAGGCCCAAATACCGTGGAACTCGTCCTGCCAGGCGACATCCTGGAAACGCAGGCAGTGCACCGGCTGTCCGAGGTGGCACTCAGCCAGCGAGACCAAGGGTAAGGAGGCGTCGAAGGCGGTTACGTGATGGCCAAGCTTTGCGAACGCCCGCGCGTCGCGGCCGGAGCCGCAGCCGGCGTCGAGGACGTGAGCCCGCTCCGGCAAGAGTGGCAGGAAGCGGCGATAGAGCGGGGTCATATCGACTTCGACGGTATTGGCGAAATAGGTCCCGGCGTTCTGCTGGTAGTAGTCGATGTTGAGCACTCAGCGACCTCGCCCACGACACTGTCTTGAGAATCTAATCAACAGGTTGTTCCCCTCGTCGAACCCGCAGGGGTCCCAAATTTGCCGCATATGGGTGGCCCGCGAGGTTGAATCAGTGCTCAACACTTGGACGCGAGCACGTTGAGCGCGGCGCCCAAGCATAGCCCGCCCGCGTAGAAAGGGCATCGATGTGGCGAGGCACTGCCCGTGGCGCTGAACCCGGGCGTGTTGGCCAAGGGGTTTGAGGAGATCGAAATGTTCGACTGGCAGTCCCCGGGTCATTGATATGCTCAGCGTCGCCGATCTGGAGGTGGGACTCTCGGCGTCAGAGGGCCAGCTGCGGGGCAAGGTCCAGAAGGGCGAGCTGATTGCGGACCACGCGATAGAGATCGGTGCCCGCGCGTGTGACGACTTCAGCAAGGACAGCCCAGGGTCCGGATGGCATGGGTGAACGATCTGACTGAGGGCAAGATCGACCGCTGAAGGCCTCCGGCGCTGACGTCCGTCACGATCAGCCCGACCGCGCCTTCTACCGGCCGGCGACGGACCGCATTCGCCTGCCGTCCCGCGACAGCTTCAAGAGTGCCGACACCTACTAGCGAGGCTTCGCCTCAGACCGACGAGGCATGGGGGGTGCTCTGCGGTGTGGGGCGGCCCCGGTTGAGAGACGGGAGGCTATGCTCCCGGTGTAGCCGCGCGTAGCGGCGTGTGGCTCGTGGCCAAGATGTCAACCGGGGCCTGCAATCATGGTAGACCAAACCGTCGCTGAGTTGCGAGGTATGCTCGAATCTGGTGTATCAGCGGGGACTGATAGAGGTTGAGAAGGCGGCGCACCGTTGCTGACAATGTGGTTGTCGAGACCCAAAGCAGCAACGCGAGAGGTGCGCCATGAGCGACGATACGAGGCAGGGGATTCGGGGTGCAAGAGGGGATCAGGATTGGCAGGGGCAGTTGGCCGAGCTGGGCTTGCCGCTGGAGGAGCTGGTGCGCCGAGGGGCACGTGACATCCTGCAGCGGGCCATCGAGGCGGAGGTCCAGGTGCAGCTCGATAAGTTTGCCTCGGTGTCGCTGATCGACGGGCGCCGGGCGGTGGTGCGCAACGGCTATCTGCCGGCGCGCGCGATCCTCACCACGGTGGGTCCGGTCGAGGTGCAGGTGCCCAAGGTGCGCGACCGCTCCGGATCCGGGGTCAAATTCAACTCGGCGCTGGCCCCGCCGTACGTGCGCCGCAGCGCCCGGATCGCCGCAGCGCTGCCGTGGCTCTACCTCAAAGGGATCTCCAGCGGGGACCTCGGGGAGGCACTGGAGGTGCTGGTGGGAGAGGGGGCCAAGGGGCTCTCCCCGGCCGCCTTGGGGCGTCTGAAGGCCCAATGGAGCGAGGAGTACAAGGGCTGGGCGGGACGCAGCCTCAAGGGTCAGCGCCACGCCTACTGGTGGGTCGACGGCATCTACACGCCGCTGCGCCAGAGCGATGACCCCAAGCTCTGCCTGCTGGTGATTATCGGCGTCACCGCCGATGGCACCAAAGAGTGGGTCGCCATCAGCGACGGGCTGCGCGAGTCCACCGAGTCCTGGCTCGATGTCCTGCGCGACCTCAAGGAGCGTGGCCTGGAGGTGGGGCCGCGCCTGGCCGTCGGCGACGGGGCCCTCGGGTTCTGGAAGGCGCTCGATCAGGTCTACCCGGAAACCGTGCATCAGCGCTGCTGGTTCCACAAGCTGGGCAACGTCCTCACCGATTTGCCCAAGTCCCTGCACAGCAAGGCCAAGGCGGCTCTACAGGCGATCTGGATGGCAGCGACCCGCACGGAGGCCAACCAGGCCTTCAAGCGCTTTATCAAGCGCTATGAGGCCAAGTACCCCAAGGCCACCGAGAAGCTCGAGAAGGACCGCGAGACCCTGCTGGCCTTCTTCGACTTCCCGGCTGATCACTGGGTGCACCTACGCACCACCAACCCCATCGAGTCGACCTTCGCCACGGTGCGCCATCGCACCAGCCGGACCAAGAACTGCGTCAACCGCACCACCTTCCTCGGCCTCGCCTTCAAGATGAGCGAGGAGGCGGCCAAGACCTGGCGACGCATCCGTGCCCCCGAGAAAGTGGCCGAGCTGCTCGCTGGGGCGCGTTATAAAGACGGGATTCCGGTGCCTGACGACCCACCAGATGCCGAAGTGGAGCAACGGGAAGCCGCCTGAGCACACTCTGGCCCCAAGGTCATACACCAGATTTGCACATAACTCCTGAGTTGCTGAAGGACCATGTCACCCTGGACCTCGAAGGGATCGACCGGCTGTATCTCAACCTGTATCAGCTACGGCTGCAGACCGGCGGCGGAGTGGCGACCTTCTTCAAGGCCCATCGCGGGGCCAAGGTCGCCTCGACGGTGCTGATGGCTCCGATCAGTCGGGACTTCGTCAAGGCGATCCACGTCTTTGCTAAACGGGAGGGGATCGACATCGTCCGTTTCCCCAAGGGGCAGCGCAAAGACGAGGTCACCCGGGAACGGCTCAAGGCGTTCTCGGCCCAGCTCTCATCGCCGGCCCAAGAGCGCTTTGCCAGCTTCCGCATGATCAAGAAGATCAGCGTCCACACCGGTCAGCCGTACCCCTGGTTCACCCGGGGAACCGTGATGTGCAACCACTACTACTTCTACCTGGTCGATGAGGACTTCGGCCCCTTGTTCATCAAGTTCTGCTCCTACTTCCCTTATACCGCACGGGTCTGTCTCAATGGACATGAGTACGCCAAGCGGCAGTTGGCCAAAGAGGGCATTGCCTTCGAGGCCCTGGACAACGGGCTGCTCACCTGCGCCGATCCGGCCCACGCGCAACAGCTCCTGGATGACCTGACGGAGGAGAAGATCGCCGCACTGGTCGCTAAGTGGCTGGGACGGCTCCCGGACCCCTTCACGGCGGCGGACCACGCGGCCGGCTACAACGTTCAACTCTCGATCCTGCAAGCGGAGTTCTCCCGCACCCAGGTGTTCGACCGGCCCCTGGCCGGGCGCCATCTCTTTGAGGCGGTGATCCGCGAGAACCTCGACCTGGGACGACCCGAGAAGGTCAGCCTGATCTTCAACCGGAGGATCACCAAACGCACGCCGGGGACCTTCCACACCCGCGTCATTACCCAAGGGGTCATCCCCTCGCTGCATGTCAGCTACAAGTCCTCCAAGATCAAGCAGTATTTCAAGGAAGGCCGGGCCCTGCGCACCGAGACCACGATCAACAACACCCATGACTTCGGCATCGGGCGGAACCTGAACAACCTGCCCGCCTTGCGGGCCATCGGCTTTGCCGCCAACCGCCGACTGCTGGAGGTCGAGACGCTCAGTCAGGACTGTCTCTTGGCCGAGGGGGTCTTCGATCAGGTCACCCAACCGCAAGTGGTCGCCGGCCAACGGGCCCCCGGGCTGCACTTCGATGATCCGCGGGTGCTGGCCCTATGTCTATTTCTCACCTTGCCCGACGGATTCCGCAACGCCACGCTGCGCGCCTGGATGGCCCAAGCCTTGGGGGTGCGCGAGGACGCGTACTCCACCGGACGTATGACCTATGACCTGCGGCGACTGCGGCTGCATGGGCTGATCGAACGGACCCCGCACAGCTACCACTACCGGGTCACCAACCTCGGGCTGCGGGTCGCCCTGTTCTTCACCAAGGTCCACAGCCGCATCCTGCGACCGGGATTGTCCCAACTCTTCGACGGCTGCCCCAACGCGTCCAACCGACCTATCGCCACCGCCATGGGCCGACTGCAGCACGCGTTCGCCGACCTGTTCGATCAGGCAAAACTGACCCCGGCGCAAACTTGACTCACGCGTGCAGAAAATCGTTCGTCAAGGAACCCTAGGACACCGCGCTCAACGCGCTGGGCCACTGGACCGGGCATCCGATCCGCCTGGACCCCCGCCCTGTCGTCAGCGTCGGGTACGCCAAGGAAGAGCTTCCGCGCCGAGATCGCCTCTCTCATGGTCGGCGACCAACTCGGCATCGGCCACGACCCCGGCCAGCACGCCGCCTAGGTCAAGAGCTGGTTCCAGGTCCTGAAAGAGGACCCGGAGGAGATCCTTCGCACGTCCAGGGACGCCGACAAGATTGCCGGTTACGTGCTGGCGTTGGAGAAGGAGCGCGTGCCCGCGAACATCGAGACGTTGCCGCAGATCGAGCACCCAGTAGCGCAGGAGGTGGCCTGGCAGCCGTTCGCCGAGGTGCGGCAAGGGCTCAAGGGTCGCGCCGCATCCGGTCGGTAGGTTAATCGCGCCTTGTTCACACCATTGCCGAATCGTTATAGGCGGCCTAATCTGAGTGGGCTGGTCGGGTTAGAGTCTCGACCTTTACCCGCCCGGCGCCCCTACACGGACTTTTTGAGGGTGACCAAACATGCGTACCACGGCTATCGGCCTGCCCGCATTTAGTGCCTGGCGGCCCGGAGATGCGATGCTCGAAAGCGCCCGGATCGACATTGCCGCGCTCACCGAACCGCCGCTACAGAAGGTCTACGGCGGTGGTGTGTCCGACGACGACTCGGACATTCTCGATTTCGTCAAGCCCGAGAAGGACGACTTCAAGGGTCTGAGTAAGGCGCTGGCGTTTCTCAAGTTCACGCCAGACGAACAGGAAGTGTTGTTCAACGTCATCGGCTCGACCATCAACATTGCCGCCGGAATCGTCTCAATCGTCGGCGCCGCCGGGGCAGCAGTTGACCTGATGAAGAAGCTAGGCATCCTGGGCCCTGACGAGGATCCGGTTCAGACCGCCCTGAAACAGATCGGTCAGCGGGTTGAGCAGATCTACGGCTATCTGGCTAACCAAGATCGTCGCGGTCTCTACAATGAGGCACTCGCGTGGCGCGTGAAAGGCGACGACGCGCGCAATGCGGTGATGAACGTCAAGACGTCGCGTTCCGCGGCGAACCTCGAGCAATTAGCCAACCGGGCAAGCGATCTGAACCAGGCGCTCGGGCAGATGCTCGACATCGGGAAGGGGCGCATCGCCTTTCTGCGGTCCGTTTACGGCAACGGCGGGTGGATTCCTTATGCCCAAACCCCCTACATGAAGATCGCCGGCGGTGAACCTATCAACTACCGTGATCCTGGGCAGGAGTTGCAGGGAGAGATCTGGGATCCGGGTCATTATCTCGACGTGCTGGTCCGGTCTTTGGAGGACCGGATAGCCGTGGCGATGACGCTGGAACCGGCGTTCCGGTCGACCGGCTACGATCGTGAGGCGTTGCAGCAGATTGCCAATGGGCTGATGGGATTCGCTCATGCCTGGCGCGGCGCGATCCTAGTCGCCGATCCTGTCTTTGCGCTGAATGTCGGCGGCACTTTGCGCAGCCCTGAGATGGGGGCGCCACCGGGTGTTCCCATTGGTGCGGTCGACCCGGTGACGGGGTTGTCGTCGTTTGACCCGCAATGGTCCGGATTCACCGTTGAGTTCAAGCGCACCGACGTGCCGTGGGCGGCTTGGGGCGGCGTATGGGACGAGTCGCGCGCGACTGATCCGGCAGCGGCGCTCGCGGCAATCAAAGCGGCGCATGCCGCAGCCGTCGATAGCGTGGTGCGCGCGTGTGGGGTCGAGAAGATGCTCCGCTTGTCGCAGCGATTCCGCGAGCTGGCCAGTACCCCGCTAGGCTCGGATTTCGTCAGGCTTCCCGACGCCGTGTTTCATCGGCCGCTTGCCGATCTGGTGAGCTGGGGAATGGCGAACGGAAACAAGATTCCCCCGGGAACACCAGTGACGGTGGATCTGGGACGGCTGCGACTGTTCTCACCCGTGCCAAATCGCACCTACACCGGAACGCGCTTCGTCCTGAGCGGTTGGAAGGAGTTCAGCTTCCGCATGCCGCGGCGAGCCGACCAGTCTGGTATTCGGCTGGGCTACGTGCTGTACATTGGTGACGCGGAGATTCCGCTGATGAGCTTTGCGACGGGGGCCGACCGCACAGGCGGCGATTTCCCCGAAGCTGCGATAGAGCGGGATTTCGAGATAGATACAAAGGTCTACGACTGCTATCAGAGCGCGCATCTCACTGCCTCGGGGGAGAACCAATTCGAACGCGACGGCCGTATCGATGGGGTTGAGCGCCTGTTTCTGAACGAGCGCGACGGGCGGGTAAAGTTTCGGGTTGATGTGACCTTCACTCCGTTCCTGCACGGCGATCCCGCGGCCTACCTCGGCGAGGCAAAGGTGACGATCTCGGCGCTGGAACCGGAAATATTCCCCGGCGCGGCGATCCTCCATGTCTCGGTGCTTGAGAAGCGGGTCGGGTTCAATGGCGAACCGGAAGAGGTCATCGCGGATTCGATGACCGTGCATTTGGTGCCGACGTACGTCGTGCTCGGCGCCGACTATTTCGCGGACTACCATGCCGCAGAAGCCCAGGCGAAGAAGACAGTGGACGAGATCAACCGCAAGCGAATCCCGCAGCGCGAAGTGCCACACGGCCCACCCGATCCCGATCCCGCCTGGCAGGTGCGAGCCCGGGCGATCGAGGTTGAGCGGGCGCTCGACCGCGTGCAGGACGTCATCGCCCAGCGGGACGCCGTGGGGCTTCAGATCGTGGCGGCGAATGTCGTGCCAGTCGTGAGCGGCTGAAGGAATGGCGATGTAGGACCCTGGAGCTGGCCCACCACAAGCGCCTGCGCTTTGGTGTCAAAAGCGAGGCGCTCTCCCCGGAGCAGCGCGACCTCTTCGAGGAGACCGCCACCGAGGACGGGGCGGCCATCGCCGCGGAGTTGGCCGAGCAGCAGCCCCCGACACGACGCCGCGCCAAGCCCACCGGGCGCAGCCCCCTGCCCGCGTAGCTGCCGCGCATGGAGCACCGCCACGAACCGGCCTCGTGCGCCTGTGCCCAGTGCGGGCGCGGCCTGGTCAAGATCGGCGAGGACTTCTATCGGGATCATCGCCCGCGATTTGCCTCCCGAGAAGCCCAGGGTCCGGATGGCATGGGTGAACGATCTGACTGAGGGCAAGATCCAGCGCCTCATGCTGGACAGGCCTTTGAAGAAGTTCGCCCAGTGGAGGTTCGGACTACGGGCGGGAGTCGGCCGGCGGCGCGGCGTCTCTGGCGAGGCAGTGCGCCAGCGTCTGGCCAAGGCGCGGGCGCTGGTGGCGGTCTCCAGGTGACGGGCGCTCGCCTGCCGGGTAACGTGGGCGACGCCACGGGCATCGCCCCCGGATACACGGACTTCGTCATGCCCGCGCTGTACTACGTGAACGTCACCATCCACGTCCTCGCTGCCATGCTCTGGCTCGGCGGAATGTTCTTTCTCGCCGTAGTCGGTGCGCCGGCCCTTCGAGCCGTCGAAGCGCCGGCGGTTCGCCGGCAGCTCTTCCAGGAGCTCGGGCTTCGATTTCGCCGGGTCGCGTGGTGGACCATAGCAACGTTGATCGCTACGGGAGTCGTCAACCTGTACTACCGGGGATGGCTGCATTGGGCGGGGGTTTTCGCGTCGCCGGCTTTCTGGACGACGGCGGTCGGCCAGTCACTGGCCGTGAAACTCGGGGCGGTGACGGCGATGGTTGCGCTGAGCGCGATCCACGACTTCTGGATTGGCCCGCTCGCGGGGCGCGTCGCCGCCACGTCGCTGCGGGCTCTCGCCCTCCGGCGGTGGGCGGCGCTGCTGGCGCGGGCCAATGGCGTCCTTGGCATCATCGTTGTCGTCGCCGCTGTGCAACTGGCGCGCGGTGTGTGAGCGGCCGGGTCACGGCCTTCAACAATGGCCCCGGGGCCTAGCAATAACGGGTTTCGCCAACCGGCGGGCGTCGACCTCGCGCCAGAGAAGGACCCGTGTAGGCTGGCCCGATCGTGTCCTTCCGGCAAGGCTGCATGATTTCCGAGGGCGGTTCCCGTAGCGTGGGAGCCCCGCGTACCGGGCGACCCGGGGGCCTACGCCTTCCCATCGGTCGGGTCGATGGGGGCGAGCTGGGGGAGTTTGGCGCCTTGGCGTCGGGTACCGGGTAACACCACCGCGCATGCACGAGCGGCGCGGCGGCGCCCGGGGGAAGCACGGTAATGTTTCGAGGTGTTGTTGTACTCGTAGAGAGGACCGCCGAAGCTGCGGCCACTCACGATGCGGGAGCGCTGTCCTCTCGCCCAACGCCACTGTTCCTCGACCGCAGCGGCTCAGGCTGCAGACAGAGGTATTG